>JAHHQO010000001.1 GCA_020026335.1 Alistipes sp.
GTTGCAAAGATAATACTTTTATTTCCATTTAGCAAAATTATTTAGCAACTATTTTATAACGATTTTCAACAAAAATTCATATTACATTATAATACAGTCAATTGCAGCGGAAAATATTTTTAAAGATTTTTCAGAACCTTTACAAAGCTGCTCCGAAAAGCCCCTCGGAGAGGATTTTGCAGGGGTTTGAAAAAAATTCACACTCCCCCACTGCCGTAAAACAGTAAAAAATGGCGGACGGAAGGAAATGTAGGGTTTGAGGGAAGCAATCGGCAAAGATGCGGTTGTCGGATTTTACCTCAAAGGGCAGAAAGTACGGTGCCATGTCCTCCAGCAAGCCACTCTCCTCGCGCAAAAGAAATGATGTTCGATTTGTCGCGGCGGGGACACCGCGTGCGCACGCTTATTCTATATAGGGATACAATCTCCTCCTGTAAAAACTCGCAGGTGCAATAACCTTATATAATATATAATAGGAGGAGAAAACGGGGATACGGGGCGGAGCAGAACGCAACGACGGGAAAGGGGGCGAAGACGGACGGGAGCGTCAAAAGGGAAGGGAGAGGGAGGGGCAGAGCAGCCGGGAAGGACGGGTTGTGAAAACGGGCAGAGGGAAAATAGCGCCGCACGGACGGGCATAAACAAAAAAATCCCCGAACAGTTACCTGTTCGGGGAGACGTTATCAAGAAATGTTGAATTACATCTTCTTGCCTACGTTGGTCTTCTTAACCTGGGGAGCAGCAGCGGCCTTAGTTGCCTTCTGTGCTACGGGCTTCGCAGTCTTTACGGCTGCACCCTCCTCCGAAGTCTCAGACTTCTTGCGTGAACGGCGAGTCTTGGGCTTAGCCTCTGCAGTTGCAGCAGCGGGCATAACACCGTTGGTGTAAGCCTCGTTGAAGTCAACGAACTCGATGATGCACATCTCGGCAGCATCACCCAGACGGAAACCGGTCTTCAAGATACGAGTGTAACCTCCGGGACGCTCAGCAATCTTGGGAGCGATGGTACGGAACAACTCCGTAACGGCCTCCTTCTGCTTGAGGTACGAGAAAACTACACGACGTGAGTGCGTAGTATCCTCCTTCGACTTGGTTACCAAAGGCTCGATGAACTGACGCACAGCCTTTGCCTTAGCAAGGGTTGTCTCGATGCGCTTGTGCAGAATGAGCGAAGCTGCCATGTTCGAAAGCATAGCCTTGCGGTGACCTGCCTGACGACCGAGGTGGTTGAAATTCTTATTGTGTCTCATAATTAATCTTTGTCAAGTTTGTAGATAGATACGTCCATACCGAACTTCAAGTTCAAAGAAGCAAGCAACTCGTCCAACTCGGTGAGCGACTTCTTACCGAAGTTACGGAACTTCAAGAGGTCGTTGCGGTTGAGTTTGACAAGATCTCCCACAGTATCAACATCGGCAGCCTTCAGACAGTTCAGAGCACGAACACTCAAATCCTGGTCTGAAAGTTTGGTCTTCAAGAGCTGACGCATGTGGAGTACATCCTCGTCAAACTCCTCGGCACCGTTGTTGTCCTCCATGTTGACTGTAATCTTCTCGTCAGAGAAGAGCATGAAGTGCTGAATCAGAATCTTAGCTGCTTCCTTAAGCGCCTCTTTGGGATGAATTGAACCGTCGGTGGTGATTTCCAAATTCAATTTCTCGTAGTCGGTCTTCTGCTCGACACGATAGTTCTCCTGCCAGTACTTCACATTCTTGATAGGTGTGAAGATGGAGTCGATGGGCAACGTACCAAACTCAGCGTCGGCAGGCATATTCTCCTCGGCGGGAACATAACCACGACCCTTGTTGATCGTCAGTGTCATCTGCATCTTGGTTCCGGGAGCCAGGTGGCAAATCACCAGATCGGGATTCAGAACCTTGAAGAACGACAGATAATTCGAGATATAACCGGCAGTCAGCTCCGTAACACCCGCAACGTTAATGGAGACCTTTTCGGAATCCTGATTATCGACTGTGCGAATAAAACGAACCTGCTTCAGATTGAGGATGATGTGCAACATGTCCTCAATCACTCCGGGGATAGCGGCAAACTCGTGGTCGATACCGGCCACCTTAACTGTGGTAATGGCGTAACCCTCCAACGATGAGAGAAGAATACGACGCAAAGCATTACCCACTGTCAAGGCAAATCCGGGCTCCAACGGACGGAACTCAAACTTTCCGAACGATGAAGTGGATTCAAGCATGATAACCTTTTCAGGTTTCTGGAATGCTAATATTGCCATAATATTGAATTTGAAAAATTATTACTTCGAGTACAACTCGACGATGAGCTGCTCCTTAATGTTCTCAGGAATCTCCTCGCGCTCGGGCTTCTGGAGGAACTTACCGCTCATAGTAGCGTTGTCCCACTCCAACCAAGAGTAACGGCTCTTGTTAGCACCTGCCAAAGACTCGGTGATAACCTCCAAGCTCTTCGACTTCTCGCGAACAGAAACAACATCACCTGCGCGCAACGAGTAAGAAGGAATGTTTACAACGTTACCGTTTACGCAAATGTGACGGTGAGAAACGAGCTGACGTGCAGCTGCACGGGTGGGAGCAATACCCAAACGATAAACTACGTTATCGAGACGGCACTCCAGCAACTTCAAAAGGTGCTCACCGGTGATACCGCCCATACGCTCAGCCTGCTCATAAGTGCGAGCAAACTGCTTCTCAAGCAGACCGTAGGTGTACTTTGCCTTCTGCTTCTCGTTGAGCTGAGTGCAATACTCAGAGATCTTTTTACGCTTGCGAGCGAGACCGTGCTGTCCGGGAGGATAATTACGCTTCTCGAGCACATTATCCGCACCATAAATAGCTTCGCCAAATCTTCTGGCGATTTTCGATTTTGGTCCTATGTATTTTGCCATTGTTTTATACTTATTAAAATTTATATAATTCCTAAAACGCCTGTTGAGTAAATCGTGAAATTATACGCGACGACGGTTAGGAGCACGGCAACCATTGTGGGGCATGGGAGTTACGTCGATAATCTCAGTAACCTCGATACCGGCACCGTGGATTGTGCGGACAGCAGACTCACGACCTGCGCCCGGACCCTTAACATAAACTTTAACCTTGCGGAGACCCATGTCGTAGGCTACCTTTGCGCAGTCTGCAGATGCGGTCTGTGCTGCGTAGGGAGTATTCTTCTTCGAACCACGGAAACCCATCTTACCGGCCGACGACCAGCTGATAACGTCACCCACCTCGTTGGTGATGGTGATAATCACGTTGTTGAAAGTCGAGTGAACATAGGCGTTACCCATGGCACCAACCTTAACAACCTTCTTCTTAACTGTTCCAGTTTTCTTTGCCATAATTCTCTAAAGATTACTTTGTTGCCTTTTTCTTGTTAGCTACAGTCTTCTTGCGACCCTTGCGAGTACGTGCGTTGTTCTTGGTCGACTGACCACGAACGGGAAGACCGAGACGGTGACGGATACCACGGTAGCAACCGATATCCATCAGACGCTTAATGTTAAGCTGGATAATCGAGCGGCACTCGCCCTCGACCTTGATGCCCATTTCTGCAATCAACGAACGGATTGCACCAACCTGGTCATCTGTCCAATCCTGTACCTTGACGTCGTAAGCAATACCTGCGCCGTCAAGAATCTTGCGAGCTGTCGAACGACCGATACCGTAGATATAGGTCAAGCCGATCTCACCTCGTTTGTTTTTTGGTAAATCTACACCGACTATACGTGCCATAAATTCTTTTTTTCTTTAATTAATCGTTGAAACATTACCCTTGGCGCATTTTGAACTTGGGATTTTTCTTGCAAATTACGTAGAGCTTACCCTTACGCTTCACAATCTTGCAATCCTCACTACGCTTTTTGATGGATGTTTTTACCTTCATGATTTTCAAGCAATAATTATTTGTACCTGAAAGATATACGCCCCTTGGTCAAATCATAGGGGGTCATCTCAACTTTTACTTTATCTCCGGGAAGAATCTTGATGTAGTGCATACGCATCTTTCCGGAAATATGGGCGGTCAGAACATGACCATTATCCAGCTCCACGCGGAACATGGCGTTGGACAATGCTTCAATAATCGTTCCGTCCCTTTCAATAGCAGCTTGTTTTGCCATAGAGTCTTAGTTGTTTATAGCATTTTCAATGATACTATAGTCCGTCAGCACATCGGGACCATCTTTTCTAATCGCAACTGCGAACTCATAATGAGCAGCAGGCTTACGGTCGCGCGTGCGGACAGTCCAGCCATCACGCTCGAAAATTATCGATTTGTTACCCATGGTAATCATGGGCTCGATGCAGATCACCATGCCCTCCTTCAGGAGCGGGCCTCTGCCACGTGCACCGTAATTGGGAACTCCGGGGTCCTCGTGCATTTTACGACCCAAACCGTGTCCCTCCAATTCGCGCACCACGCCGTAGCCAAAGCTCTCGGCGTACTCCTGTACTGCTGCCGACACGTCGCCTACACGGTTGCCGGCTTTTGCCTGGGCTGTACCTTTATAAAGACTTTCTTTGGTCGCATCCATGAGTCGGCGTACTTCCTCGCTGACCTCACCTACGGCAAATGTATATGCCGAATCACCAACAAAACCCTTCATAAACGTACCGCAATCTACCGAAACGATATCACCCTCCTTGAGGATTTCTTTCGATGATGGGATACCGTGAACCACCTTATCGTTGACCGAAATACACAACGATGCGGGGTAGCCCTCGAATCCGAGGAAAGCGGGAACAGCTCCGTGTGAACGGATAAACTCCTCTCCAATACGATCCAACTCAAGGGTCGATACTCCGGGCGCGATGTGGCGACCCACTTCGGCCAGTGTCTTCGACACCAGTAAATTGTTTTCGCGGAGCAACTCAATCTCCTCGTCTGTCTTAATGTAAATCATTTTTTTTGTGCTAAGAATCTCTAATCGGAAACTTCCTAATGACGACCTTGGATACGTCCGGTTTTCATGAAACCGTCATAGTGGCGCATCAACAGGTAGCTCTCTATCTGCTTCAGAGTATCGAGTACCACACCGACCATAATCAGCAGTGATGTACCACCGTAGAAGTGGGCAAACGACTGGTCGATACCCAGGAATCTGATGGCCAACGCGGGCATGATTGCCACGAGAGCCAGGAAGAATGAACCGGGCAGAGTGATACGGGTCATGATGGTATCGATGTAGTTCACGGTGTCCTTACCCGGTTTCACTCCCGGAATAAAGCCGCCGTTGCGCTTCATTTCATCGCCCATCATTTGAGGGTTGATGATAATCGCTGTGTAGAAGTAGGTGAAAGCGATTACCAACACTGCCAGCGTGAAGTTGTACCAGAAACCGGTCATCGAGCTGAAAGCAGCTGCGAAGGCTGTTCCGGTGAACAGAGCGGGAATAAACATCAGAGCCTGCGCGAAGATGATAGGCATCACGTTCGCAGCATTCATCTTCAGGGGGATGTACTGGCGTACACCACCGTACTGCTTATTACCGATGATACGCTTGGCATACTGTACGGGCACCTTGCGGACTGCCTGTACCAAGGCAATTGTTGCCAAGAAGACGAAGAACAAAAGAACCAGCTCCAGAATCAGCATGATGAAGCTACCGGTCGAGGTCTGGAAACGTGCGTTGACCTCAGCCAACAACGCGTGGGGCAGACGTGCGACGATACCAATCATGATGATCAAAGAAATACCGTTTCCGATGCCTTTGTCGGTGATCTTCTCACCGAGCCACATGATGAACATGGTACCGGCGATGAGGATCGTTGTCGCATAAGCAACGAAGCCGAAAGAATTGCCGTAGACGAATGCCTGGGGAACCATGTGGTAGAGGTTTGCGATGAACGCGGGACCCTGCAACATGAGCACGCCGATTGTGAGGAAGCGTGTCCACTGATTCATCTTGCGGCGGCCGCTCTCACCCTCCTTCTGCATCTTCTGGAAATAGGGTACCATCATACCCATGAGCTGAATGATGATCGAAGCGGTGATGTACGGCATAACTCCGAGTGCAAAAATCGCAGCATTACCAAATGCACCACCTGAGAAGGTGTTCAACAGACCCAAGAGTCCGTTTCCCGCCAACTGGTTGGCATACTGCGAGCCTTCACCCAACAGGTTGGGGTTGATACCCGGAATTACCACGAAACTACCCAAGCGATAAATCAAGAGAAGGCCCAGCGTGTAAAGTACACGCTTTCTGAGCTCTTCAATCTTATAGATATTCTTGAGTGTTTCAACAATTTTCTTGTTGGTCGCCAAAAGAGCGATTACCACCAAAAAGACGATACCAACAACTAAATACTGATTCATATTTTTGAATATCTAAGGTTCCTACAGTTTTTCGACACTACCACCGGCTGCCACGATAGCCTCCTCTGCCTTCTTCGAGAAAGCGTGAGCCTTGACAGTCAATGCGCGAGTGAGCTCACCATTGCCCAGCACCTTCACCTTGTCCTTCGACGAGATGAAACCGGCAGCAACGAGAGTCTCGGCCGAAATCTCTGTAAGTGACTTCTTAGCAGCCAGCTCCTCGAGGGTCGAGAGGTTGATTGCCTTGAATTCGACTCTCTTCAGGTTGGTGAAACCGAACTTGGGAAGACGGCGCTGCAAAGGCATCTGACCACCTTCGAAGCCCAACTTGCGAGAGTAACCTGAGCGCGACTGAGCACCCTTGTGACCACGGGTAGCGGTGCCACCGTAACCCGAACCTGCACCACGTGCGATACGCTTGTCGTGGTGAGTAGAACCCTTAGCGGGTTTCAAATTATTGAGTTCCATTGTTTAGAAATCTACAATTTGCAGTTAAACTTATTCTGCGAGCCACCTTACTCGGCAGCTACCTCCTCTACTTTAACGAGGTGCTTTACGCGCGCAATCATACCTTTGATGATTACCGAGTCGTCATGCTCTACGCTCGCATTGATTTTCTTCAAACCAAGAGCATCGAGGTTGGCGCACTGACGCTTGTCGGCACCGATACGGCTCTTAATCTGTGTAATTTTCAATCTTGCCATTGTTCTTGGGATAATTTATGATTAACCGTTAAACACCTGATCCATCGAGATACCTCTTACCTTTGCTACGCTGTAAGCGTCACGCAACTCGCAGAGTGCACCGATAGTAGCCTTAACCAAGTTGTGGGGGTTCGACGAACCGTGGCTCTTTGCCAACACGTTCTTCACACCCAGAGTCTCCATTACGGCACGCATTGCACCACCGGCGATAACACCGGTACCGGGAGCTGCGGGGCGAATCATCACCTCAGAACCGCTGTAACGGAAAATCTGCTTGTGAGGGATAGTACCGTTGATAACGGGAATCTTAACGAGGTTCTTCTTTGCATCCTCCACGCCCTTGGCGATGGCTGCCTGAACCTCAGAAGCCTTACCCAGGCCATAACCTACGACACCGTTCTCGTTACCTACAACGACAATAGCGGCAAAGGTAAATGTACGACCTCCCTTGGTTACTTTGGTAACACGATTGATGCTTACGAGTCTGTCTTTGAGCTCGAGGTCGCTTGTGCGTACTTTCTTTATGTTGTTATTTGACATAATGATTAGAATTTAAGTCCGCCTTCGCGTGCTGCTTCGGCCAGCTGTTTTACTCTTCCGTGATACAGGTAGCCGTTACGATCGAAAGCTACGGTGGTGATGCCCTTAGCAGCGGCGCGCTCGGCAGCCAGCTTACCTACCAGGGCAGCGATATCCGACTTGTTCTTGCCGGCAGCTGCTTCTGCAACCTCCTTGTCCATCGACGAAGCGGTAGCGAGAGTAACACCTGCAAGGTCATCAATAAACTGTACGTAGATCTGCTTGTTGCTACGGAATACAGTCATTCGAGGCTGTGCTGCGGTACCGCTGACGATCTTGCGGATACGCATCTTAATCCTCTCTCTTCTTTCTATCTTGTTCAGTGACATATCTTCAGTGGTTTAATACTATTTGGCACCAGCAGACTTACCAGCCTTGCGACGAATCTGCTCGCCGACAAACTTGATACCCTTACCCTTGTAAGGCTCAGGCTTACGCAGAGTACGCATCTTAGCTGCGACCTGACCAATGAGCTGCTTGTCAATTGACTTGAATGTTACGATGGGGTAACCCTTCTTCTCGGTTACTGCGGTAGCGGTAACCTCTGCGGGCAACAGGAAGTGGGTATCGTGAGAGTAACCGAGGTTCATCTCGAGAACCTGACCCTTCACTTCGGCCTTGAAACCTACACCTACGAGCTCCTGCTTGATTTCATAACCCTTCGAAACACCGATAACCATGTTGTTGATCAACGCACGGTACAAACCGTGGAGTGAGCGGTGACGAGGCTGATTTGTGGGGCGCGATACCAATACTGCGGGAATCTCCTCACCGGTGTGAGTGTCCTTGTGAGTACCGACCTCGACTTTGATGTCAGAGTCAACCTTCTGGCTCAACTCTCCAAGAGGCCCTTTCACGCTTACCACGTTGGCGGGTGATACGGTAACCGTTACACCGGCGGGCAAGTTTACAGGTAATTTACCAATTCTTGACATTGTGTGTTCTTGTTTAAAAAATTTCTACTAGTAAATGTTGCAGAGAATCTCACCACCTACGTTCTCCTTGCGAGCCTTGGCGTCGGTCATCACACCCTTCGAAGTCGAGAGGATAGCGATACCCAGACCGTTCATCACGCGGGGCATCTCGGCAACCGAAGCGTAACGACGCAAACCGGGACGGCTTACACGCTTGAGGTCCTTGATGGCGTTCGACTTGGTGGCAGCGTCCCACTTCAAAGCGATTTTGATGGTGGGGTGACCCTTCTCGTCAGTGTCGAATTTGTAAGCGAGGATGTAACCCTGCTCGAAGAGAATCTTAGTGATTTCCTGCTTAATTTTTGAACCAGGAGCTTCAACCACCTTGTGGTTGGCTTTCACTGCATTTCTAATTCTGGTCAGAAAGTCCGAAATGGGATCAGTCATAACGAAAAAGAAGTTAAAATTAATAATTAGTTAAAGGATTTATTTTCAAAACCTTACGCCGTTGTGTCCGCGTCATCAACCTTTGTTTCGGCTTCCTGCCCGAAGTTCCTCGCAAGCTCATTTTCCAGCCCCCGACTTCCTTCTGCGACCCTCGCCGCACCCGGTCTCATACACGCACATTCACGTGCGCACGGGTTTTAAAGCGCGCAAATATAGCGATTTTTTCACAATCTGCCAATTTATCGGCCTAATTTGTAGCAATTTAGCATTAATTTAACACTCAACTGCTTACGCACAAATGTTAGCGACCCTCAAGAAGCTAACATCTGTCTGCACAAAAATCCATGACAAGCAATCGTCGGCGAGTCGTGGGGGAAGGGGTTTTTGAGAACAAATTACACGAAAAAGCATCGCTTCATTGGCGAAGCAACTTTTTCGTACAATCTGTTTCAATGCCACTCACCCGCAGACAGGCGTCTGTTGTGTGATGGAATTTTGTAACCAAATGTCCGACTTTTCGATAATGTCTCGCAGCCGGGAAGTTACCGCTTGTGGCGGCACTTTCCCCGACATTGTGACATATCTACCGGGTCAAACACCCGTATCAGCCTTATCTCCTGCGAGAGACGTTCGGGGCACCTATATATATAGTGTAACCCTCACATTCGCTCCGTGGGCAACGAATCACCCTCAGAGAATGAAGACTTTTTTGAAAGGTAACGGTCAAGGATACCCTTTTTGAAGGGGTTTCCTTGCCGCATACATCTACTACCAGCTGGCCTTGGTAACACCGGGAATCAGACCGTTAGAAGCCATCTCACGGAACTGGATACGGCTAATACCGAACTGACGCATATATCCCTTGGGACGACCGGTGAGCTTGCAACGGTTGTGCTGACGGATGGGATTGGAGTTGCGGGGCAACTTAGACAATGCCACCCATGCCTCCTCGTGGTCAATCTCACCACTCTTCAACTTTGCTGCAATCTCCTCACGCTTGTGAGCGTAACGGTTGGCAAGCTTTACACGCTTTACCTCGCGTGCCTTCATTGATTCTTTTGCCATAGCTTAGTTGTTCTTTTTAGCGTTCTTGAAAGGAAGACCGAACTCGCGGAGAAGAGCATAAGCCTCCTCGTCAGTCTTGGCGGTGGTTACGAAGGTAATCTCCATACCGAAAATCTTGGTAATCTTGTCGATATCGATTTCGGGGAAGATAATCTGCTCCGAGATACCGAGAGTGTAATTACCCTGGCCGTCGAACTTCTCGTTGATACCCTTGAAGTCACGGATACGGGGGAGAGCAACTGCGATCAAACGCTCGAGGAACTCATACATCTTGTTGTCGCGCAAGGTTACACGTACACCGATGGGCATACCCTTACGCAGCTTGAAGTTAGAGATATCCTTGCGAGAACGAGTCTGAACGGCTTTCTGACCTGCAATCTGCGAGAGCTCCTCCTGTGCCACGTCGATGAGCTTCTTGTCGGCAACAGCCTGGCCCATTCCCTGGTTGATAACGATTTTGGTGAGCTTCGGGCACTGCATGATGCTTGAGTAACCGAACTCCTTCATAAGGGCAGCGATAATCTGCTCCTTATACTGTGTCTTGAGTGTAGGTACGTATGCCATTATTTAATCTCCTCCCCTGACTTTTTAGCGTAACGAACTAATTTACCATTCTCATTGAGCTTGCGACCAATCTTGGTAGGTTTGCCGCTAGCGGGGTCAATGACCTGAAGGTTTGAGACGTGAATCGGAGCCTCAATCTCTACGATTCCGCCCTGGGGATGCTGTGCGCTGGGCTTGGTAGCCTTCTTGCAGAGGTTGAGACCCTCTACGATAGCACGCTGCTTCTCAACGTCTACCGAAAGAACCTTACCCTCCTTATTCTTGCTATCGCCGGCGATGACGCGAACCATATCCCCTTTCTTAATATGTAATTTAACTGACATATCCGAAATGTTATTTATGATTACAATACTTCGGGTGCGAGGGAGATGATCTTCATATACTTGTCACGCAGCTCACGAGCTACGGGACCGAAGATACGAGTACCGCGCATTTCACCCTGGTTGTTAAGGAGCACCACGGCGTTGTCGTCGAAACGAATGTACGAACCGTTGGCGCGTCTGATTTCCTTTGTCGTGCGAACAACGACAGCCTTCGATACCGAGCCCTTCTTCACATCACCCGACGGAGATGCGCTCTTCACCGAAACGACGATCTTGTCGCCAATCGATGCGTAACGACGCTTCGTGCCGCCGAGCACGCGGATGCAAAGTACTTCCTTTGCACCGCTGTTGTCAGCTACTACGAGTCTACTTTCCTGTTGTATCATAACTACTTAGCTCTTTCAATGATTTGTACTAATCTCCAACGCTTGGTCTTGCTCAAGGGACGAGTCTCCATGATGCGAACGGTGTCGCCCTCGTGGCACTCCTCGGTGGCCTCGGCTACAAACTTGGTTGTCTTGTTGACGAACTTACCGTAAATGGGGTGCTTCACCTTACGTGCTACTGCAACCACAATGGTCTTCTCCATCTTGTTGCTGACAACCATTCCGATACGCTCTTTTCTAAGATTTCTTTCCATAATTCTTACTACTTATTAGCGTTTTTTTGACGCAGAATTGTCAGCATTCGAGCTATATCTCTGCGATTTTTCTTAAGGATGGACGTATTCTCGATGGAAGATACCGCATGCTGAACCTTCAGCTTCGAGAGCTGAGCCTTCTCAGCCTCGATGCGCTCCTCGAGGTCCTTGATCGAAAGATCTTTAATTTCTGCACTTTTCATCTTGAATTTCCTTAAATTGTGGTTTCGACGTAGTCACGTCTTACGATAAACTTAGTGGTGATAGGCAACTTCTGGGCACCCAGACGCAGAGCCTCCTGTGCAACTGCCAAGGGCACACCCTCTGCCTCGAAAAGAATACGGCCGGGGGTAACAGGAGCTACGAAACCTTCGGGATTACCTTTACCTTTACCCATACGTACCTCAGCGGGCTTCTTAGTGATGGGTTTGTCAGGGAAGATGCGAATCCAAAGCTGACCCTCACGCTTCATGTAACGAGTAATCGCCTGACGTGCTGCCTCTATCTGACGACCTGTGATCCAAGTCGATTCAAGTGCCTTAATTGCGAACGATCCGTATGCAAGCTCGTTTCCTCTCTGAGCCAAACCCTTCATACGGCCTTTCTGCATTCTTCTAAATTTGGTCTTTTTCGGCTGTAACATGTTTGTTTTGCTTTAAAAAGGTCCTACTTACTACTGATTGTTGTTACGACGCTCACCTCTGCGACCGCCTCTGTTGCGACCACCGCGACGCTCGCCACGGTTGTTGCGACCACCGCGCTCGTTGTGCTCTGCGCCCGATGCATTGTGTGCCGAAGCACCTGCAATCTCGAAAAGGTCACGCTTGCCATATACAGTACCCTGGCAAATCCAAACCTTTACACCGAGGATACCCACCTTGGTGAGTGCCTCAGTGAGGCAGTAGTCAACGTCTGCACGGAATGTGTGCAAAGGAATACGTCCCTCTTTAACAGTCTCGCTGCGTGCCATCTCGGCACCGCCTACACGACCCGAAACCTGGATCTTGATACCCTCGGCGCCCATTCTCATGGTCGATGCTACGGCCATCTTCACTGCGCGACGGAAAGATACACGGCCCTCCAACTGGCGAGCGATGTTCTGACCTACGATTACGGCGTCAACCTCGGGACGCTTTACCTCGAAGATATTGATCTGGATTTCCTTGCCGGTGAGCTTCTTCAGCTCCTCCTTCAATTTGTCTACTTCCTGACCGCCCTTACCGATAATGATACCGGGACGAGCTGTCGAGATGGTTACGGTAACCAGCTTCAGGGTACGCTCGATGATGATCTTCGAGATGCTTGCCTTAGCCAGACGGACATTCAGGTACTTGCGGATCTTCGCGTCCTCGACGAGCTTGTCAGAGAAGTCCTTACCACCGAACCAGTTGGAATCCCAACCACGGATGATACCAAGACGATTTGCTATCGGATTTACTTTCTGTCCCATCTTGTTACTTATTTTCTACGGTTACCATTTTATCAACTACAATCGTAACGTGGTTTGAACGCTTACGAATGCGGTGAGCGCGACCCTGGGGAGCAGGCTGAATACGCTTCAGGATACGACCACAGTCAACGAACACCTCTTTAACGCAAAGCTGTGCATCCTCAAGACGCTCGCCCTCGTTCTTTGCCTCCCAGTTGGCAATAGCCGACTTGAGGAGTTTCTCCATACGAATCGACGCTTCCTTCTTCGAGAAATGAAGGATGCCCAATGCCTTGTTAATCTCCACACCGCGGATGATGTCTGCTACGAGGCGCATCTTGCGGGGTGAGGTCGGGCAATCACGCAGAACGGCGATAGCCTTCTGCTTCTTCTCAGCCTTCATCTGAACGGCTTTAATATGTTTTCTTCTTGCACCCATTTTCTACTACTTTTTCTTGTTACCTGAGTGACCGCGGAAGTTACGAGTGGGAGCGAACTCACCGAGTTTGTGTCCTACCATATTCTCTGTTACATACACCGGAATGAACTTGTTACCGTTGTGAACGGCTACAGTCTGACCGACGAAATCAGGAGAGATCATGCTTGCGCGCGACCATGTTTTGATGACCGACTTCTTATTGCTTTCTGCCTGAGCGATAACCTTCGACTCGAGCTTGGGGTCAATAAACGGTCCTTTTTTTAATGAACGGCTCATTATGTACTCTTATTTAATTATTTTTTCTTCTTGGAAATAATAAACTTCGAGGTCGTCTTCTTAGGATTACGAGTCTTGTAACCCTTAGCCAACAGACCCTTACGTGAACGGGGGTGTCCACCAGATGCGCGACCTTCACCACCACCCATCGGGTGATCAACAGGGTTCATGGTCACACCACGGTTGCGGGGACGACGGCCGAGCCAACGCTCACGACCTGCCTTACCGGAGCTCTCGAGGCTGTGGTCGATGTTCGACACAACGCCGACAGTTGCACGGCAAGTTACGAGTACCATACGAGTCTCACCTGAAGGCAACTTGATGATGGCAAACTTGCCCTCACGAGCCAACAGCTGAGCATACGAGCCAGCCGAACGTGCCATAGCGGCACCCTGGCCCGGGTAGAGTTCAATATTGTGGACTACTGTACCGAGGGGAATCTCACTCAGGAAAAGAGTGTTACCTACCTCAGGAGCAACGCCTGCGCCGCTCATTACAGTCTGGCCCACCTGGAGTCCGCTGGGTGCGATGATGTAGCTCTTCTCACCGTCAGCGTAAACCAAAAGTGCAATACGTGCAGTACGATTGGGATCGTACTCGATAGATTTTACAGTTGCAGCGATACCGTCCTTCGCACGCTTGAAGTCTACGTTACGATACATCTGCTTGTGACCGCCACCAATGTAGCGAACAGTCATCTTACCTGTATTGTTACGACCACCTGTGCTCTTTTTGGGGCTCAGGAGTGACTTCTCGGGTGTCGACTTGGTAATCTCACCGAACGTACCGATAATTTTATGTCTCGTACCTGCGGTAACAGGCTTAAATTTTCTTACTGCCATCTTCCTTAGATATTACTGTAAAAATCTATCTTATCTCCGTCCTTCAGGGTAACGATAGCCTTCTTGAAGTTGTTTGCACGACCTTCGAGAAGACCGGCCTTGGTGAAGCGGCTCTTCTGCTTACCCATGTAGTTTACGGTGTTAACATCAGTCACGACGACGTTGTACATCTGCTCTACGGCATTGCGAATCTGCAGCTTGTTAGCTCGTACGTCAACGATAAAACCGTAGCGATTCAACTTTTCGCCCTGAATCGTCATTTTCTCGGTCAAAACCGGCTTAATAATAATCTCCATTGTTTAGTGCGTTTTTAAGCTAACATGGTGTTCAATACGTTCTCAGCACCCTCTACCATTACAACGGCCGAAGCGTTCATCACGTCGTAAGTATTGACGTTCTGAGCCAAAACGGGCTGAATGTTGGGGATGTTGCGGCATGAGAGCTGCAAGTTGGCGTTACCCTCGGGGAGAACCAGGAGGACCTTCTTGTCAGCTACCTTGAGTGCCTCAGCGATAGCGAGCACCGACTTGGTCTTGGGAGCTGCCATCTCGATAGCCTCTACTACGCAGATCTGACCGCCCTGTGCCTTGTAGGTCAAAGCGCTACGACGAGCCAACTGCTTGAGCTTCTTGTTCAACTTGAAGCTGTAGTCGCGGGGAACGGGACCGAATACACGACCGCCACCGGGGAAGAGGGGTGACTTGATGCTACCGCAACGAGCACCACCGGTACCCTTCTGACGCTTGAGCTTGCGGGTCGAACCTGCAACCTCGTTACGCTGCTTAGCCTTGTGAGTACCCTGACGCTGGTCAGCCAAATACTGCTTCACGTCGAGGTAGATAGCGTGGTCATTAGCCTCCACGCCGAAAACTGCGTCTGAAAGGACAACCTTACGACCTGTCTCGTTACCTTGTGTGTTTAAAACAGCTAATTCCATACTACTTCTCAATAATTAAATAAGCACCTTTTGCTCCCGGAATCGAACCCTTAACCAGAAGGAGGTTGCTTTCGGGAATTACTTTCAATACTCTAAGGTTCAAAACCTTAACCTGGTCACCGCCCATCTGGCCGGGGAGACGCTTGCCCTTGAATACGCGAGAGGGGTAAGACGATGCACCCAGTGAACCGGGTTTACGCTGACGGTTGTGCTGACCGTGAGTCTGACCACCCACACCGGCAAAACCGTGACGCTTTACAACGCCCTGATAGCCCTTACCTTTCGAAATCCCGGTTACATCAACCCAGTCCATTTCTTCGAAGAGGTCAACGGTAAGTGTATCACCAAGATTAACCTCAGGCATATCCTTCAACTCTACGAGCTTGCGCTTGGGAGTTGTGCCGGCTTTCTTGAAGTGACCTAACAAACTGCTGGTAGCGTGCTTTTCACTTGTCTCGTCATAGGCAATCTGAACCGCCTCGTAAGAGTCCTTCTCAACGGTTTTGATTTGCGTAACAACGCACGGACCAGCCTCAATGACAGTGCATGGAATATTCTTTCCCTCGGCACTGTAAACGGAAGTCATTCCGATTTTCTTTCCAATAAGTCCTGACATTTGTTGTCGTATTGTTTGTTATAATAAAGTGAATGTTGTTCAAAAAATAGCTTCCTCAGCCCTTTTTATCACACCTTGATCTCTACTTCAACACCTGAGGGGAGTTCCAGCTTCATCAATGCGTCGATAGTCTTGGGAGTCGACGAATAGATGTCCAGAATTCTCTTGAAGGTGCAGAGCTGGAACTGCTCACGTGCTTTCTTGTTAACGAAAGTAGAACGGTTCACAGTGAAAATCTGCTTGTGAGTGGGGAGGGGTACCGGACCGCTGACAACAGCACCGGTGCTCTTCACTGTCTTTACGATCTTCTCTGCCGACTTGTCAACGAGATTGTGATCGAATGACTTTAACTTGATTCTAATCTTCTGGTTCATATATTTTCTTATTCTATATCCTTACGTTTGCCACTTGCGTTCTCGATGATTTCCTTAGCCAGGTTAGCGGGAACCTCCTCGTAGTTGGAGAACTCCATCGACGAAGTTGCGCGACCCGACGAAATGGTACGCAGTACGGTTACATAGCCGAACATCTCCGAGAGGGGAACCTTAGCCTTAACCACACGAGCGGTACCCTTAGACTCCATACCGGTAATCTGACCGCGACGCTTGTTCAAGTCACCGATGATATCACCCATGCTCTCCTCGGGAGTAACAACCTCTACCGACATGATAGGCTCCATGATCACAGAACCTGCCTTGGGAGCGGCTGCACGGTAACCGTTGCGAGCGGCGATTTCGAATGACAACTGGTCTGAATCGACGGGGTGGAACGAACCGTCCTTCAGGGTAACCTTCATCGAGTCCATACGGTAGCCTGCCAGTGCACCATTGGCCATAGCAGCCTCGAAGCCCTTCTGTACCGAAGGAATGAACTCCTTGGGAATGTTACCACCCTTCACCTCATCGACGAAGGTAAGACCCATCTTGTCGTCGTCTGCGGGACCAATCTCGAAGATGATATCCGCGAACTTACCACGACCACCGGTCTGCTTCTTGAATACCTCACGGTGCTGAACGGTCTTGGTGAGAGCCTCCTTGTAGTTCACCTGGGGAGCACCCTGGTTGATCTCTACACCGAACTCACGACGCAGACGGTCAACGATGATGTCGAGGTGAAGCTCACCCATACCGCTGATGACGGTCTGACCCGAATCCTCATCGGTATGAACGGTGAAGGTGGGGTCCTCCTCAGCCAACTTACCCAGCGCGATGCCCAGCTTGTCGAGATCCTTCTGGGTCTTGGGCTCAACAGCCAGACCGATAACGGGCTCGGGGAAGGTCATCTGCTCGAGAACGATAGGTGCGTTCTCGGCGCAAAGGGTATCACCGGTACGAATCTCCTTGAAACCTACGGCAGCGCAGATATCACCTGCACCTACGGTCTCGAGGGGGTTCTGCTTGTTGGAGTGCATCTGATAGATACGGCTGATACGCTCTCTCTTACCGCTACGTGCGTTCAGAACGTAAGAACCTGCATCGAGACGGCCGGAGTAAACACGAACGAATGCCAAACGACCTACGAAGGGGTCGGTAGCAATCTTAAATGCCAGACCGCAGAAAGGATCGTCATCAGTTGCGTGGCGAACCTCCTTCTCGTCAGTCTTGGGGTTGATACCCTCGACAGCGGGAACATCCAGAGGCGAGGGCAGGAATGCCATCACGTAGTCCAGCAACTTCTGAACACCCTGGTTGTGGAACGAAGAACCACAGAGCATGGGAACAAGCTGCATCGAGATAGTAGCCTTACGGATAGCCTCGATCAACTCGTCAGCTGTGATAGAATCGGGATCCTCAAAGAATTTCTCCATCAGGGCATCATCGGTAGCGGCAACCTCCTCGATGAGCTTGGCGCGCCACTCGGCAGCCTCAGCCTTCATCGACTCGGGAATCTCGCGCAACTCGAAGTTGTCACGAGTGGTCTTGTCGTTGTTGTAGTAGATAGCGTTATTATAAATAAGGTCTACCAAACCCTCGAACTTGTCCTCTGCACCGATAGGCAAAACCACGGGGAGAGCAGTAGTACCGAAGTGCTTCTTGATCTGTGCGCAAACGGCATAGAAATCGGCACCTGTACGGTCCATCTTGTTCACATAACCGATACGGGGAACGTTGTACTTGTCAGCCTGACGCCATACGGTCTCCGACTGAGGCTCAACGCCACCCACTGCACAGAATGTAGCGATAGCACCGTCGAGTACACGCAGTGAACGCTCAACCTCTACGGTGAAGTCCACGTGACCCGGGGTATCGATCAGGTTGATCTGATACTGGTGATCTTTGTAGTGCCAGAAGGCAGTAGTTGCAGCCGAGGTGATGGTGATACCACGCTCCTGCTCCTGAGCCATCCAGTCCATGGTTGCTGCACCCTCGTGAGTCTCACCAATCTTGTGAGTCTTACCGGTGTAGAAAAGGATACGCTCCGATGTAGTAGTCTTACCGGCATCGATGTGGGCCATGATACCGATGTTACGAGTATATTTTAAATCTCTGTGTGCCATCTCGAGTCTCCTTATTAGAATCTAAAGTGTGCGAATGCCTTGTTAGCCTCAGCCATGCGGTGCATTTCCTCCTTACGTTTGAAGGCACCACCCTGCTGGTTGTAGGCGTCCATTATCTCTGCTGAGAGCTTATCTGCCATGGTCTTGCCGGCGCGCTTACGCGAAAAGAGGACAAGGTTCTTCATGGAAATAGAAATCTTGCGCTCCGGACGAACCTCCATAGGAACCTGGAATGTCGCACCACCGATACGCTTTGACTTCACTTCGACTTGGGGTGTGATGTTCTCGAGAGCCTGTTTCCAGATTTCAAGAGGAGATTTATCAGCATCCTTCATCTTCTTACCTACAATCTCCAACGAATCGTAGAAAATTGTGTAGGCAATACTCTTCTTACCATCCAGCATGAGGTTGTTAACGAAGCGAGTTACAGCAACGTCATTGAACTTCGGATCCGGAAGTAGAATTCGCTTTCTTGGCTTAGCTTTTCTCATTGTTGTTTATTCTGCTAAAAATTTGTTGTTTCAATTATTTACCTGCCTTGGGGCGCTTGGCACCGTACTTCGAGCGACGCTGACGACGACCGTCAACACCTGCTGAGTCGAGAGCACCACGAACGAGGTGGTAACGTACACCGGGGAGGTCCTTCACACGACCACCGCGAACCAGCACGATAGAGTGCTCCTGCAAGTTGTGGCCTTCTCCGGGGATATAGGCGTTGACCTCCTTGCCATTGGTCAATCTTACACGTGCAACCTTACGCATAGCCGAGTTAGGCTTCTTAGGTGTCGTAGTGTACACACGGGTACATACGCCACGGCGCTGAGGACACGCTGCGAGAGCGGGTGACTTCGAGCCGTACTCGATAGACACGCGACCGTTTCTTACTAACTGTTGAATAGTTGGCATTTTCTTTAACTGTCCTTTTAATTTGTTAAATTATTCTATCTCCATTGTCCAAAATGGACTGCAAAGGTACGCATTTTTTTTTATTCTCGCTATAAAATAGCATCTTTTTTCACATTTTTTCAGAGATTTAGCACTTTAGCGATACTTTTCTCTGATACTTTTTCCGAAACTATAAGGTTTCATTTATACACAAATCAAAAACCCGCTAAATTACAACCTTTTGCAATGTTTGGCTCTCGTCGTGCCGTTTTGCTCGTTTTTCCCCTATTTGCAGTCCTGCGAAACGCACATATCCCCATAACCGACAGTCGATGACCAATGCCACTACTGCCAGTGGTTCAATGTCATGGGACGGCGGATGTTCTTTTCGTCCGCGCCGCCGTGCCCCAAAATTCCATGGTCGGAAGCGAAGTTTTCGCTCCCTGTTCGGAAATCGGGAAAATCGGGGGTAAAAAATATTTTTTTCTACATTTTTTCGCCCTTTGTCCGACCTTTGTCCGCCTGTTTTCGCCCCTTTCGGATGCGACAGGCACAAATTTCCCCGGCACGCGTAAATTCCACTTTTCGGACGGGGAGAGACAGCGACCACCGAACCACCGAAGCGCATTTCGCACCTTCGGCCACAACGGTAGCCGAGCCGACTGCAAGCCCCCGGCTTACAGCCCTTTGTTGCCCTGCGCACCTGACAGAGGGTATCGCACACCCCCGACAGCCCGCCAGCATTCACACGGCCGACCACGGAGGATTTCCTCCTCTCATTCGGCACTGCACAACGGTTCTGCCGCGGAGTTTCGCACCCCACAGCCACGCCACGAGAGTCGGCATCGGAGCGGCAATCGCCCCACCGCCGACAACGGCAACTGTCCCCCACCTGTTTGGCGGAGTCCACTCGTTACGGGAGAGTTACACGACCGACCCTTGGGTCAGCCGTGGCGCACACCGCGCCTTCGCGGACAGGCATCGACTGCCCGCCACGACCTCCGCCCCGTGAGCGAAGTTTCCCGTATCCGTACACCTACGGAATCATACAAAGTTATAAAAAATTAAACACATCCGCTCATTTTTTGTCCCTAAATCCGCCCCTCTTTTCCACTTTTTTGACAGAAAACCCCACTCATCGCCCCTCAAGTGACCTATATTTGTATATATAAGGGACAAATATCCCCCTCCGGGTTGGTGCAACCACCGGAATTGTTTGTATCTTTGCACACTACTCCAACACTGGGATTGAAAACAAAATTCGCAAAAACAATATGGAATACAATTTCAAAGAGCTCGAATCCAAGTGGCAGCAACGCTGGAAAGAGCGCGGCACCTATCATGTGGAGGTAGATGCCACACGACCCAAGTACTACGTTCTCGACATGTTCCCCTACCCCTCGGGTGCGGGTCTTCATGTCGGTCACCCGCTGGGCTACATTGCGTCGGACATCTATTCGCGCTACAAGCGACTCAACGGTTTCAACGTGCTTCACCCCATGGGTTACGATGCCTTCGGTCTTCCCGCCGAGCAGTACGCCATTCAGACGGGACAGCACCCCGCGGTGACCACCGAGAAGAATGTGGCACGCTACCGCGAGCAGCTCGACAAAATCGGATTTTCATTCGACTGGGACCGCGAGGTGAGAACCTGCGACCCCGAATACTACAAATGGACACAGTGGGCTTTCGTCCAGATGTTCAAATACTACTATGACAAGACCGCACAGAAGGCTCTCCCCATCGAGGAGCTGAAGCAGCGTTTCGCCGCGGAGGGCAGCTCGGCAGTCAATGCCGCCTGCACACAGGAGTTGCACTTCACCGCCGAGGAGTGGAACTCATGGGACGAGCCCCGTCAGGAGCAGGTCTTGCAGAACTATCGTCTGGCCTACCGTGCCGACACGATGGTGAACTGGTGTCCCAAGCTGGGCACCGTGCTGGCCAACGATGAGGTGAGAGACGGTCTGTCGGTGCGCGGCGGCTTCCCCGTGGAGCAGAAGCGCATGAAGCAGTGGTCGCTGCGTGTGACCGCCTACGCACAGCGTATGCTCGACGGCCTGGACAAGTTGGAGTGGAGTGATTCGCTGAAGGAGATTCAGCGCAACTGGATTGGTCGCTCGGAGGGCGCACAGGTCTTCTTCGACATCAAGGGTTCCGACCGCAAGCTGGAAATCTTCACCACCCGTCCCGACACCATCTACGGTGTGACATTCATGGTCATCGCCCCCGAGCACGAGTGGGTCGATTACCTCACCACCCCCGAACAGAAGGCACAGGTCGAGGAGTACATCTCGCAGGCCAAGAAGCGTTCGGAGCGCGAGCGTATCGCCGAGACGCGCCGTGTGAGCGGTGTGGCTACGGGTGCTTACGCCATCAACCCCTTCTCGGGACGCGAAATCCCCATCTACATTTCGGACTATGTGCTGGCAGGCTACGGCACGGGTGCCATCATGGCAGTTCCGGCGCACGACTCGCGTGACTACGCCTTTGCGCGCCACTTCGGTTTGGAGATTATCCCCGTCGTAGAGGGCGGTGACCTCGAGAAGGAGTCTTACGATGCCAAGGAGGGCAAGCTCATCAATTCGGACTTCATCAACGGCATGGACGTGAAGGAGGCCATTCAGGTGATGTTCAAGGAGGTGGAGAAACGCGGTCTGGGCAAGAAGCTGGTGAACTATCGTCTGCGCGATGCCATCTTCTCGCGTCAGCGTTACTGGGGCGAGCCTTTCCCCGTATATTACAAGGGCGACACGGCATATCCCCTCTCGGAGGAGGAGCTGCCTTTGGAGCTGCCCCCCATCGAGAACTTCGGCCCCACGGAGCAGGGTGAACCCCCTCTGGCAAGAGTCGAGGGCTGGGCCACGAAGGAGGGTTATCCCTTCGAGCTGTCGACCATGCCCGGTTTTGCAGGTTCGTCGGCCTACTACCTCCGCTATATGGACCCCCACAACGGCAACGCCCTCGTGGGTAAGGAGGCCAACGCCTACTGGCGTTCGGTGGACCTCTACGTGGGTGGTATCGAGCACGCCACGGGTCACCTCATGTACTCGCGTTTCTGGAATATGTTCCTCTACGACCTGGGTTACGTGGTCGAGCAGGAGCCTTTCCGCAAGCTGGTGAACCAGGGTATGATTCAGGGTCGCTCGAACTTCGTCTATCGCGTGGTGGGCACCAACAAGTTCGTGTCGCTGGGTCTCAAGGACCAGTACGAGACACAGGAGATTCATGTCGATGTGAACATCGTCAAGAACGACATCCTCGACACCGAGGCCTTCAAACGCTGGATGCCCGACTTCCACGATGCGGAGTTCATTCTCGAGGACGGCAAGTATGTCTGCGGCTGGGCAATCGAGAAGATGTCGAAGTCGATGTACAACGTGGTGAACCCCGACTACATCGTGGATAACTACGGTGCCGACACCCTGCGTATGTACGAGATGTTCCTCGGACCTCTGGAGCAGTCGAAGCCCTGGGATACCAACGGTATCGACGGTGTACACAAGTTCCTCAAGAAGTTCTGGCGACTCTTCTTCGACAAGGACGGCAACTTCGCCCTCTCCGACGAGAAGGCCACCGAGGAGGAGATGCGTACCCTCCACAAGACCATCAAGAAGGTCACCGAGGACATCGAGAACTTCTCGTTCAACACCTCGATTTCGGCGTTCATGATTTGTATCAACGAGTTGAAGGATTGCTCGAAGCGCGAGGTGCTGGAGCCCCTCACCGTGCTGCTCACCCCCTTCGCACCCCACATCTGCGAGGAGCTGTGGTCGCTGATGGGTCACGAGGATTCGGTGTGCGATGCCCGCTACCCCCGCTTCGAGGAGAAGTACCTCACCCTCAGCAGCTTCGAATACCCCGTTTCGATTAACGGCAAGATGCGTTTCAAGAAGCAGTACTCCACCACTGCCACTCCTCAGGAGATTCAGCAGGACGTGGTTACCCTGCCCGAGGCGCAGAAGTGGATTGAGGGCAAGACCCCCAAGAAGGTCATTGTCGTACCGAAGAAGATTATCAACATCGTTATCTGATAAGCCACGGCGCGCAAGCGTCACCAACGGCAGCATCCAATCGTGGTGCTGCCGTTTTTTTTGCGATGAGTGGCGGAGGAGGGTGTTATTTTGCCAAAAAACTGCCCTCCACGGAGTTGAAATTGCGTGTCATGTCATTTTAATGTTGTATATTTGCAAAAAATTAGAGAAAATCCATGGCAGATAACAGCATTTTAACACGTCTCGACGGCTTGAAACTCAAGTACGAGGAGACGGGACAGAAACTCACCGACCCCGAAGTCATCTCCGACGTCAAGCAGTATGTCGAGCTGACCAAGGAGTACAAGGAGTTGGAGCCCATCATCGAGACATCGGAAAGATACCGCACGGCACTGGCCAACCTCGCCGAGGCCAAAGACATATTGGCCAACGACAAGGACGAGGAGATGCGCGAGATGGCCCGTGAGGAGATTGCAACGCTGGAGCCTTCCATCGTGAAGATGGAGGAGGATATCAAGTTGCTGTTGATTCCCAAAGACCCTCAGGACTCGAAGAACGCCATCATGGAGATTCGTGGCGGTACGGGTGGCGACGAGGCTGCCATCTTTGCGGGTGACCTGTTGCGTATGTACACCAAATATATCGAGTCGAAGGGCTGGAAATACGAAATCACCTCATCGTCGGAAGGTACTGCCGGCGGCTACAAGGAGGTGGTGATGAAGGTGACCGGACAGAATGTCTACGGTACACTGAAGTACGAGTCGGGCGTGCACCGCGTGCAGCGCGTGCCCCAGACCGAGACCCAGGGTCGTGTACACACCTCGGCAGCTTCGGTGGCAGTGTTGCCCGAAGCCGAGGAGTTCGATGTCGAGATTTCGATGAACGATATCCGCAAGGATATTTTCTGCGCCAGCGGCCCGGGCGGTCAGTCGGTGAACACCACCTACTCGGCCATTCGACTCACCCACATTCCCACAGGTATTGTCGTGCAGTGTCAGGACCAGAAGTCGCAGCTCAAGAACTTCGACAAGGCATTCGAGGAGTTGCGTACGCGTGTCTTCAACCTCGAGTACTCGAAGTACCTCGACGAAATCGCCTCGAAGCGTAAGACCATGGTGTCGACCGGTGACCGTTCGGCAAAGATTCGTACCTACAACTATCCCCAGGGACGTATCACCGACCACCGTATCAACTACACCATCTACAACCTGTCGGCCTTCATGGACGGCGATATTCAGGACTGCATCGACCACCTGATTGTTGCCGAGAATGCCGAGCGACTGAAGGAGAGCGAATTGTAGTCGTCCCACGCAGGGCGTACTGCATCACATATTGGCAAGAGCGGGTGTGCATTTTCCCATTTCGGGGCGATGCAATAACCCGCTCTTTGTGTACGTTATACCATCATCATGTTGCAAAGACTCATACCCTTTATAATTATGTTGCTGACCGCCTCCGTCACGGTGGCGGCCACGCCCCAGCAACCCCTCTACATCGTCAATGGAGAGGTCCGGGACGACATCTCGAATATTCCGCCCGATGAGATACTCTCCGTCGAGCGACTCCCTGCCGACGAGCAGACCATCGCCCGCTATGGCGAGCGTGCCGCCAACGGCGTGCTGCTGGTGAACCTGAAGCTCGATGAGAAGGCGCGTTTCACGGCCGACACCACCTTTGCCGCCTACATTGCGCGTCATGTGAAGTGGGAGCAGAACGACCCTGCGGCACGCATCGTCCTGCGCTACCGCGTCACCCCGGAGGGGCGTGCGGAGGTCACCGAGGAGCTGGAGGCCACCGACAAGCGACTCAAACGCCGCGTGCTGAAAGCCGTGGAGGAGGCTCCCCTGTGGACGCCCGCCACCAAGAACGGACGGCCTGCCGAGAGCTTCGGCGTGCTGCATATCCAACTGCCCGAGGGCAAACCCATGCCCCGACGGCCGGAACTCGTAATGCGATACTAAAATGATAAAGACCAACTCCCTCAAGGCATGGATTACCGCCGCACGACCTTACAGTCTGGTCAATTCGGTAATCCTCATCGTGGTAGCCTCATCGCTGGCGTGGCATGACGGCGGTTTCCGCCCCGTGGTGGCACTGCTCTGTCTGGGCTTTGCCATGCTGATGCAGACCCTCGCCAATCTGGTCAATGACTACTGCGACTTCAAGAAAGGCACCGACAACGATGAGCGATTGGGCCCTCCCAGAGCCATGGCGCAGGGCTTCATCACCGAACGCGCCATGCGGTGGGGCATACTCCTCACGGCGGTGGGCGGTTGCGCGGTGGGCTGCGGTCTGCTGTGGTTCGGCTCGTGGGAGCTTATCTTCGTGGGGCTGGCGTGCGTCATCTTCGCCTGCCTCTACACGGCAGGACCCTATCCGCTGGCCTACCACGGCTGGGGCGATGTGGCTGTCATTCTCTTCTTCGGACTTGTCCCCGTGGGCTTCACCTACTACCTGCAAACAGAGGTATGGAATGCCGATGTGCTGCTGGTGGCACTGGCGTGCGGACTCTCGATAGATACCATGCTCATGGTCAATAACTTCCGCGACCGCGAGGGCGACCGCAAGGCGAACAAACGCACCGTGGTGGTCATCTTCGGCGAGCGGTTCGGCAAATATGCCTACCTCGCCCTCGGATTTCTGGCGGTGGCGAGCTGTGTGCCGCTCATGGCGGAGGGACACCCCACGCTGGCGGTCGTCATCGTCTACCTACCGTTCCACTACACCACGTGGAGGAAGATGGTGCGCATCGACCACGGACGCGAACTCAACGCCTGTCTAAGTCTCACGGGACGCAACATCACCCTTTTCGGATTATTGCTCACCCTTGGAATATTGATGTAAGATGGCCGAACAACCCCATATCACCCTGCGCGAACTCCAACGCCGTGTCAAGAACGAGTTGGAGGAACGCTTTGCCCAACCCTTGTGGGTGAGTGCCGAGATTTCGGAACTCAAGGTCAATTATTCGGGGCACTGCTACCTCGAACTGGTGGAGAAGGGCGGCCGCAACGGCGTCCCCACGGCACAGGCACGCGCCATGATATGGTGCAGCAACCTGCCGCGCATCGCCACCAACTTCGAAGCCGAGACGGGACAGCATCTCGCCGCCGGGCTTCAGATTCTGGCGCGTGTGATGGTCACCTATCACGAAATCTACGGCTTCGCCCTTCAGATTATCGACATCGACCCCTCCTACACCCTCGGTGACATGGAACGCCAGCGTCAGGAGACCATTCTCCAGCTGCGCAAGGACGGGGTTTGGGACATGAACCGCGAACAATATCTGCCCCCCTGCGCCCAGCGCGTGGCGGTGGTGTCGAGTGCCAATGCGGCAGGTTACCGCGACTTCATGAAGGAGCTGAACAAAAGCCCCTACCGCATCACGACCACCCTTTTCGATGCCTTCATGCAGGGAGGGGCTGCCGAGGACTCCATCATCGAGGCATTGTGTCGCATCGCCGACCGTCAGGAGGAGTTCGATGTGGTGGTCATCATACGAGGCGGAGGTTCGGTCAGCGACCTGAACTGCTTCAATGCCTACCGCCTGTGCAGCTACGTGGCACAATTTCCCCTGCCCGTCGCCACGGGTATCGGTCACGACAAGGACATCAGCGTTGCCGACATGGTCGCCTATCAGATGCTCAAGACCCCCACGGCGGTGGCAGGCTGGTTAGTGGAGCTGGCGGCGCAGTTGGAGAGCAAGATGAACCTTTTGGCGGTGACTTTGGAAAATGCCACCCGTGAGCGCACTCATGCCGAGGCGCTGCGTCTGGAGCGCATGAGTGGCGACTGCCGGCGTCTGACAGAGTCGCTCCTCTCGCGCGAGAAGCTCCGCATCGAGCAGCTCCGCCCCACCCTCGCAGAGCGCATTACGGAGTTCCTCCGCCGCCGTCACCAACAACTCGACCGCTACGGGGAGGTGGTCGAAGCCCACTCGCCCGAAAGGGTGCTGAAGTTGGGATTTGCCCTTCTGCACGCCCGCGAGCAGGCGATAACCCATGCCGATGAAGTCACATCCGGCGACATCCTCACCATCACCCTCTCCGACGGAGAGATTACAGCAACGGTAAACACAACAAAGATATGGCAAAAAAAGAGTTGAGCTACGAAGAAGCTATGACCGAGGTCGAGTCGATTCTCGGCCGCATACAGAGAGAAGAAATCTCGGTGGAGGAGCTGGCCAAGGAGGTGAAGCGCGCCACCGAACTGATTGCCCAATGCAAACAGCGACTGCTGAAAACCGAGGAGGAGGTCGCAAAAATCACCGCCGAATGATAAAGGGTCTCATACGCTGGTCGCTGAACCACCTGCCGCGTCCCGTTCTGCAACGCATGGCGGAATGGACCGTCCCCCTCACGGGGCTTTTCTATCGGGGTCACGAGGTGAAGTGTCCGCTCTGTGGCAGGGAGTACCGCAAGTTCCTGCCCTACGGCTATGTCACCTCGCGCGAGAATGCCCTCTGCCCCCACTGTCTGTCGCTGGAGCGTCACCGCCTGCTGTGGCTCTACCTCGAGCGGGAGACCACGGTGCTGGAACACCATCCGCGCACCCTCCACATTGCCCCCGAGGTGTGCATCATGCGCCACCTCAAGCCCCACTTCGCGGCGTGCAGGGAGCGTTATGTGACCGCCGATTTGGAGAGTCCCCTTGCCGACCTGCATTTAGATGTGCAGCAAATCCCGCTGGAGGACAACTCCTTCGACATGATTCTCTGCAACCACCTGCTCGAACACGTTGCCGACGACCGTCGGGCGATGCGCGAGTTGTACCGTATCCTCCGACCGGGCGGTTGCGGCATACTGCTCTCACCCGTGGAGCTTGACCGCGCCACCACCTACGAGGACGACTCGATTACCGACCCAGAGGAGCGCACGCGTATCTTCGGTCAGTATGACCACCGCCGCATCTACGGCAACGACTATGTGGAGCGTCTGCGCGAGGCCGGCTTCGATGCCCGCGACATCGACTACCGCAGTACCCTCACCGAGGAGGAGCAGGTGCGTTATGCCCTGCCCCCCGACCATATATATATGGTGTACAAACACTAAAAAGAGAGCTTCGGCTCTTTTTTTTTGCTCCAAGCTCTGTTTCCGCCGAAAAAAACGCCCCACGCCGTCCGTCAAAACGATATTTTACTTATCTTTGTTAGGTATAAGGTTTTCGCAAATGCCCCTCCGTCCCTGCCCGAGTGTGCAGAGCATGAGGAGGTTGAGCGATGAACCGGGAATGCAGTGCAATTCTGCAACAATACCCGTTACTGTAAATTCCGTGATGCCCCGACCCCAAGGGCGGAAAAGTCAGAGACCGGCCTTATACGACATACTGTTACCCTGCGGGAACACAGGAGCGTAGGCAGATGATTTCCTTTTCGGCGAGAAGTAAGACACCCCGTCCGAGGAGGGAAGAATGAGAATTTTGTTGCTCCGCGTCCCGTAAGAGATGCGGATTTTTTTTTGCACGGACATCAAAAAAAAACAACCTTAAATACAACAGATATGAAAAAACTTTTGACTTTGCTTGCCTTTGCGGCACTCTCATGTGGTGTGATGACATCGTGCGACAACGATGACAATGTAGCCCCCTATCAATTGCGTGTACTCACCTTTGAGGACAAGGATTACAAGGGTGCGGGCAACTTCCTCGGCAAGTCCGACTGGTCGTCACTCATCGACAGTCCCCAGAACAACGGCCCCCTGCTCTATGGTGAGTCTTCGGATATGTACTCGTGGTATGACGAGGGCAACACCGAACTGCTCTTTGGCGGTTTCCCTGCCGCTGCGTGGGGTACAAAATACTTCAACGGCGGTTGGGCGATTTCCAACTACATCGAGCAGGACATCGCCAAGGGTAACAACGACACCCAGCTCGCTATTCCCCTGAAGAGCGGTCACAACAACTCGAAGAACTTTGCCGTACACTTCGGCTACCGCTCAATGCCCGAGCAGGAGCTGCCCCAGATGGTATTCTCGGACGGCAAGGCTCGCATCATCGATCATGTGTATATCGCAGCCACCACCAACTTCATCAACGTAGCCCTCAATGGCAACGCCTTTTCACGCCCTGCCAACGAAAAGGACAACGTCATCATCACCGTCAAAGGTTTCGATGCCAATGCCGCAGCCTGCGGAACACAGGATTTCTATCTGATGAAGGACGGCAAGATTATCGAGGGCTGGAAGATGTGGGACCTCTCGAAACTGGGCGAGGTGATGGCCATCGAGTTCGACATGACATCGACCATCGGCAACGAATACGGTATGTCTGTTCCCGCCTACTTCGCTTTTGACGACATGGCGGTAAGATTCTACCCCGAAGAGAAGAAATAACGTGATGCCGACCCGAAAATCGGACACCTATCTGCAAAAAACAACCGTTCACCCCAAAAGGTGAACGGTTGTTTTATATCTGTATCTTACAAAAGGGCTACACAATCCTCATAATCTCGGAACGCGGCGTAAGGCTCATCGTCCCGTAGTCCAAGCCCGAGATGACCACCACACACCCTTCTCCGGTGATGTTTTCGCGCAGGAGGGCGTCCAGTCCCTTCTCTTGCGATGTCATCATCTCACGGAAGACCTCGCGGTACGCCACAGGAAAACCGCCGACCAGCACCCCCGAAAAGAACTCGGTGAAGGGTTCGCGGTCGGGGTCGGCAACGAGCCGACAGGCGGTGATGCGTCCCGTGGCATCGACCGTGGCAACGGGGTGGGCTTCAAAGCCCCTCTCGCGGCTCCAAATGTAGTTGGAGGCTATCTGTCTTACGGCCACTACTCCTTGGTTTCTGCGGCATCCTTGCGTGCCATGGAGATGAAACTGTCGGAGAAGATGCGGATGTCGAGCTGACGCTGATAGAGACTATCCACCGCCGCCTCGGGTTCGGGGACATACTTCACATGGAAGTTGCGAATCTTCACCGAGGGACGCTTACGCTTGCCATTGCAGGTGACCAGTCGCAATTGCAGACGGCTGAAGGTGCTGTCCACCTTGAATTCGCGCTTCACACCCGACTCCGAATAGCGGTTGAGCGTGTTATACACCTGATTGGATTTGTAGGTCGATTTACCGCGCTCCAGCCACATCTCGTAGCGCAGGCGGTACTCGTTCTCGTCCTTGTCGCCCACCTTGTAATCGTAGGTCACCACATAGCGTCCCGGACTCACGGGCAGGGTGAAACTCACCTTTGCGGTGTCCTTCCAGCTCTCGAAACGAATGAGCGTGTCGCGCAGAATGGTGTGGGTGAAGGTGCGGCGTGCCACATTGTCGATGGTGTCCAACACCGCCACCTCGCGGTTATAGACCGCGCCCTCCTTTTCGAGCATATCGATGGCCAGCTCCACCACATCGCCCAGACGCGCACTCTTTCTGCGTGAGAAGTTACCGATGGTGGAGATGACGTCCTCGGTCGTGTAGCCGTACTTCTCGAAGACCGGCTCATAGATTCTCAACGAATCGACCCTGATGTAGCGGTGCTCGTCGAGGTAGGCATTCGTGAGGAAGGCATCGTGGAAGATTTGCGCCAGCACGCTGTCGGGAATGATGTTGTTGTGGGAACAGCCCACCGAGAAGAGGGTTACAAGGGCGGAAAACACCGCCAAAAATATACGTTTCATAGTCTCAGATATTCTTTTTAATCATACTGCGCACGGTGAGGTGCGAGAGCACGGCAGCCACCGCCGCAAAGGCCGCCACCACCACCGCGATGTCGCCCCACATGAGTTTCACGGGATAGCTCTTCGTAAGGAAGGTGTCGGCAGGAATCTCTATGATGCCGAAGTGCTGTTGCACGAGGGTCAGCGCAATGCCCAGCACCAGCCCCAGCGCACCGCCACAGGCACAGATGAGCCACCCCTCGCTGCGGAACACCGCACACACGAAACCGCGGTCGGCACCCAGGGCACGCAGGGTCGCCACATCGTCTTTCTTCTCGACGATGAGCATCGCCAACGCCCCCACCACCGAGAACGAAGCCACCACCAGCACCAGCAGCGTGATGAAGAAGATGCCCCACTTCTCGTAGCGCATGATGCGGTAGGTCGAAGCCCTCAGCTCCTCGCGCGTGAGCACGCGGAACTCGTCACCCAGCGCACGCTGCACCTCGCGCTGCACCTCTTGGGGAGCGCGGGTGGTGCGAATGACCAGCGACGAGGCGCGGTCGGGGTGGGAGAACAGCTCCTGTGCAAACTCCAGCGAGGTGAGGACATACTGTCGCTCGCTGTCCAAATCCACGGTGAAGATACCGCCCACGGGCAACTCGCGGCGCGAGAAGTTCTCCATCGGCAGCAGCGAGGAGAAGGGCGTGCGCCTTACGGAGTACAACCTCACGCGGCTGTCGTTCAACGCTCTGATGCCCAACATATAGCTCATCGCCTGCCCGATGACCAGACGGTGGAGGTCACCCACCCGCAAATCGGGGTAGCCCACAGCCACCGTCTCCTCCCAGTCGAAGACCTCGCCGTAGTGTGCATCACCACCCCTCACCAGAGCGGTCGCCTGTCGGGAGTTGCACTCCAGGAGTGCGCTCTGCTCCAAGATGAAACTCATCGCTCCGACCCCCTCCACACGGCGCAGGGCGGCGGTGTCGGCCTCCTCGCAGCGGAAGGTCTGACCCTTGCGTGGCGACACCGTGAGGTCGGCATCGAAGGTCGAGAAGTTCTCGCTCACCAGCGACTCGAAGCCGTTGAAGACCGCCAGAAGGATAATCATGGCAGCCACGGGCATCGCCACAGCCACGACACTCAACCCCGAAATGAGGTTGATGACCGACCGTGATTTGGGCGAGAAGAGGTAGCGACGGGCAAAGAAGTGATGCAGCATATCGTTGTCGGGGGTTGTCTGTCCGGCGCAGGGAACTTTGCCCCACCCTTTTCGAAAGCCGTGTCCCCCCGGCGGAGGAGTTCCGCCGCGGAGGAATTCATCGGGCGTTGTTCCCCATCAGAGGGACTCTCCGCCCGACTCGTCATCGGAGAAAAAGAGCGGGCGCACCTTGCGCCACCGATATTATCTATCGCTTGAGTGCTTCGTCGATATGCTCGATGTACTCCAGCGAGTCGTCGAGGAAGAACTGCAATTCGGGGACGTTCTTCAGCTGGAAACGCACCTTCGAGCCCAGTGCCTTGCGAATGAGCCAGTTGTCCTTCTCGATGGACTTCATCACCTGCTCGCTGTGGTCGAAGGGGAAGATGCTGACATAGACCTTCGCGTAGTTGAAGTCGGGCGACACTCTCACCTCGGTGACGGTCACCAACGAACCCTTGACGGTAGCCGCAGCCTCCTTCTGGAAGATGTCGGCGATGTCCTTCTGTATCTGCTTTGCAATTTTCTGCTGACGTGTATTTTCCATAGTCTTTATTTTTTGTTGTAATTAAAATCCTTGTTGATTTTGTTCTTCGGGCCGCGCTTCTTCCACACATCGAAGCCCTCCTTGTTGAAGCGGTAGCTCAATCCCACACTGATGGAGAGATTGTCGAGGGGCGAACGTGTGGGGGTCTGCGCGAAGGGGTTTTCGGGTCCGTCGGTGTGGTTGTCGGCGTACTTGTTGCGGTTGCGCACCACATCGCCCAATCCGAAGTAGTAACGCGCACGCACGTTGATTTCGAATCGCTTGACGAGGAACGAAAGACCCGCGCCGCCTGCCAGACCATAGCCCCAGCGGTTGTCGCGTGTGAGTTTGTAGGGGTAGTCGCCCTTCCAGCCCGCCTCGCCCTTGTCACGGGCATACTCGTTCTCGAAGGTCGAGGAGAGGGAGTAGGAGAAGGTGGCCGCCGCCTCGAGATAGACCCTCAGATGGTGGTTGAAGAGGTAGAAGTGGGGCTGCCACACGATGGGCAGCATGAGGGTATTGACATGACGCGTGTAGTAGCGGTAGTCCTTCTCGTCCTCGACCCAGTGGTTCACCGGGTAGGAGAAACCCTGCTGGAGAAATTCGAGGTCGATACCGAAGCCGCCCACAAAACGCTGCTTGCCGTAGTAACGCCACGTGATGCCGGCGTTGTACGACCCCCACAGGGCTTTGGTCTCCAACTTGGGTTCGAAACGGGCATTGGACATGCCGTAACCCACGGTGAAGCCCAGCGTATGTTGCGCACGCACCGCTCCGGCAGCGAAGAGAGCCACCAGCAGCAATGCCAAAATCTTTATTTCGAGTCTTTTCTTCATTCGTTATCTGAATTTGTTGAACATATTTCCCGTGGAGTTCATGCTGTTGTTGATGCGGTTCATCTCGTCCTCGTTGTTGCGGTTCTTCTTCGAGGGACGCTCCTTGGCTCTGCGCTCCGCCTCCTTTCTCAGACGCTGCATCTCGCGCTCGTCGAGCATACGTGAGAGCGACTTCATGGTCACGGGGGCAAAGATTTGTCGCATGTTCATCTCCAGCTCCATCTCCCAGTTGGCTTTCGAGACGAAGACCTCGTCCCCCTCCTTGTTGGCGTAAAACTCCGCACGTTCGGGTTGCAGACGCTTCACCACATCGCCCGAATCCCACTCGCCGTTGCCGTTCTTGTCTTCGATGATGCGGAACTTGATGTCACCTGCCGGCACATAGTTGAACTGCACATCACCGGCACGCACATCGCGCTTCTCCTCCTTGAGGGCGTTGTTGCCGTCGAGCAGCTGGAGGATATATCGTCCGTCCTCGGGGGCGGAGATGTGTACCTTCACCACGGCACATTTGTCGGGGTCGAGTGCCGTGTAGTTGCAGGTCAGCGAGTCGTTCTTCAGTCCCGCGATGTCGGTAATCGCACCCTCGGGAATGGTGAGGGTGTACTTGCCCTGACGGCTCCAGTCGGAGATGATGTGCCATTTGCGCAGGTCACCCGTGTCGCGCACGAAGTGGACGGGCAAATCCTCGACATTCTCTTTCTCGTCGGTGAAGGTCATCAGCAGACGCGCCGAGTCAATCTCCGCCAGTGGATAATCGAACGACACTTCGAGATTGCGTTCGGGGTTCACCTCCGCCGAGGTGGGTATCTTATGCACAAACTTGCTGGGACGCTTCGGGGCTTTGTACTCCTCGCCGGCCTCCTCGGCACGCTTGCGCTCCTTCTCCTCTTTCTCTCTTTCGCGCTTCTCCTCCTTGCTCTCGATATATCGCCAGTTGAGTTTCAGCGGCTCGGTCACCTCCTGCAAGACATTGAGCGTGTCGTGCTTGAAGTAGGTGATTTCGCCACGCAGCGAATCGGGAATCAGCTCCGAGGGGTGGTTAATCCACACCGCCACCGTATCGCGCCCCTTGGTCATGGGTTCGAGAATGATGCTCTCGTCGGGCAGGCTGTCGAAGTGAATCTTCACGATACGCGGATATGCCGCCGCGAAGTAGAGGTTGGCACGGTGCTGTGACGGACGGTCGGTCTCCGAGAGGTTCTGACGGCGGAAGGCCTTGTCGGTGAACATACGCATATAGAGCTGCGGCTCGGCGGTGACATACTGTCTGACGGAGTCGAACCAGATGGCAAAGTCGGGCATCTTCGAGGGGTTGTAGACTCCCTCGACAAATCCCACCTTGTCCACACCTGCCTCATACATCTGATTGTCGTTGGCATCCGTGACGCCATAGACCTTGTAGTCGATAGGTTTGAGGTTCTGCGCGATGAAGATACCGTTGTTCTCGGCACGGGCAATGACGCGCGGCTTGTACTTGAAGATGGTCGAGTCGTACTCGGCCACCTGCTCCACCGAATCCGCGGGGAAGAACCAGATGAAGGTCTTCGACATGGAGTCGGCCTTGTAGGCATCGGCGGTGTAGCCGGTCATCATCATCGAATCGACAGCGTCACCCGTCGAGAAGACATAGCGCATGGAGTTGAGCGGGTTGTTCTCGTTGTTGTCGCGAATCGAGCTGCCGAAGTTGAGCGAGTAGGTGGTGTTGGGCTCCAGCGTGTCGCGCAGCTGCACGACAATACCGCGACCGCGCAACGACACCAGCGGTTTTTTCTTGGTCGCCGGCGAGACGAAAAACTCCTTCTGCTGGTCCTTTATCTGCACAAATTCGTTGAATTCGATATAGATGGGCTGGTGCTTGGTGAGCGGACGGTTGGTGGACATATTGTCGGGCGTCATTTTGACAATCACCGGGGGCAGGGTGTCACGCGGACCACCTGTCGGGGTCATCATGCTGGCACAACGGCTCAGGAGCACCGGCACAAAGAACATTGCCACGCCTGCGCGAAGCACATTTACGATACATCTTTTCGATACGGTCATTACTCTCTATGGGTTTTGGGGGCAGGGTTCTTCTCCTGCAAATATTTATCGTTCGTGAAGCTCCAGCCGCCCTCGGCGTAACGACCCTTCTGTCGCCACACGGGGAAGAGGGGTGTCAGGACGGGAGCTTCGCCCTCGAAGTTGATTTCCCGACGGGTGTAGGCATAGATGCGGTGGGTGCGATCGACCGCCACCACCATCACCAGCGGACGGTTCACCTCCATGGTGTAGTCGCCGCTCTCGCCCTGTGGGTAGGCGTTGAATTCGGGGTTGGTACGCTTCTCGCCACTCTTCTTGCGGACGATGACACCGTTGGCGGCATCCTCGTAGGTGGGCACACTCCACTCCACGGTATCCACCGCGTAGGCGTAGATTCTCATGTTGTCGAGGGGCGACTCTTCGCCACCCTGCTCGAGCTGAGCCTTCGGGCGCACCACACACTGTATCTTGTCGTGGGGCACGAAGCCGTCACGATAGAAGCTCCAGCCGTTGCTCTGATAGGAGGTTGTCTCCTTCCACGCCTGAAAGACCACCGTGGAGTAGAGCGTGTGGAGGTTCTCCACCAGCTTCTGATTGGTGTAGGCGTATATCTTGTTCATGGGATCGACCACCACCACCATTTGCAGGGGCGAGGAGATGTGGAGCTGCAACCACCCCTCGGTCGAAACCTCCGTTTCGGCATCGGTGGCCGCCCGCTGTTCGGGGGCAGGCTTCGGAACTTCGTTACCCGTGTAGGGTTCCGACACCGCCGCGGGTTCGTTACGCTGCTCGCCCGTCTCCTTGTGGGTGATGACACCTGCCACGGCGTCATCGTAGGAGGCCACCTTCCACATCGTGGTATCGACATAGTAGGCAAAGGCCGTAGCCCCCTCCACTACCTTCGGCTGACGGTCGTCGGCACTGGTCTGCAACAGAGGTCTGATGACGTAGCGCGTCTCCAGAGTCACATCCTTGGAGCACGCCGACAGCAACACAGCCGTTGCGAAGAATAACAATTTAAGCGTTCTTGACATTTATCGTTCTTTACATTTGATTTTCCTTGGCTTTCCACTCCGCGAACATCTCGCCCACGGTTTTGCCACTCACGGGGTGACGCTTCGCGCTCATGATTTCGGCGAGGGGTTGCAACACGAAGCCGCGCTCGGCCATGAGCGGATGGGGCAGGGTGAGTTGCTCGTCGTGGCACACCACATCGTCGTAGAAGATGATGTCCACATCGATGACACGCGAGGCGTAACGCTGTCCCGACTGCTCCTTTTCGAGGGCTTCGGCACGGCGGTCGCGTCCCAGTTCGTTCTCTATCTCGTGCAGGACATCGAGCACCTCGTGGGGGGTGAGGTCGGTATCGACCTCCAGTGCCTGATTCGAGAATGTCTCATCGGAGTCAAAACCCCATGCCCGGCTCTGATAGCGGTGGGAACAGCGCATCACCGCTCCGATTTTACGGTTGATGAGCTGTTGAGCTGCCTGCAAAGTCTGCTTCACGTCGCCGACGTTGCCTCCTGCCAAAAGTGTAACTCGTGCCATAACTAAAGATGTTTAATCATTTTGCTCACGGCGAGTGCAAAATGGGTGAATACTATTGTCGGATTACCGTTTTGTGCGATTTGCTCGCCCGCGCTCTCGATTTGCGAGAGGAGGGGTTCGATGTTGCGACTCCCCACAAACGGTGCAAAGTTCTTGCAGAAACGCAACTCCTCGCCCCACAGGTAGCTGATTTGCGGTATGCGGGCGTGGAGCACGAAGCTCTCCCTCAAAAGTCGGGCGGCATCGCGCAGAAAACCGCGCTGCTGCTCTCTCGACAGCTGTGCGGCATCTTCCGCCCAGCCGATGAGTTCGAGGTGCTTGTCGTTGTAGCTCAGGCGCATGAGCGAGCAGAAAAGGTCGAAATTCTCACTGCGCTGGGCATCGTTCTCCCCCGAGATGAGGTGTTGCAGTTCGATGAGACTTCCTCCGGCGAAGCGTGCCATCTGACGCGCCTCCTCGGGGTTGGTGACTCCTCCTGCCACGGCAGCCGCCTCCAGACATTCGGGTGCGATGCGCGGCACGGTGACCTCCTGCGTGCGTGAGATGATGGTCTTCAGCAGCAAGTCGGGTTGCTCGGCCACCAGCAGAAAGAGGGTCTTGTTCCACGGCTCCTCGAGGATTTTGAGGATTTTGTTGGCCGCCTCCTCGTTCATCGTCTCGGGCAGCCACACAATCATCGCCTTGTAGTCCGATTCGTAGCTCTTGAACGAGAGTTTGCGGATGATTTGGTCGGCCTCGCGTGCGGTGATGATGCCCTTGAGGGTCTTGCCCAAATCCAGACGCTCGTACCACTCCTGCGGGGTGAGGTAGCCCCCACGGCGGAGGAAGCTCTCGCGAAAGAGGGGCAGAAACTCGTCACAGGTGATGACCTCGCCCGACTTCTTGCCCTGCTTGTTGACGGGGAAGACCCAGTGGAGGTCGGGGTGCGCCAGCTTCTCAATCTGACGGCACGAGGGGCACTCACCACACGAATCACCGTCATGCCGGTGCTCACAGAACAGATACTGGACATACGCCACCGCCAGTGCCAGCGCACCGGCACCGGCCATACCCGTGAAAAGCTGGGCATGGCTCACACGTCCGTTATCGACACTTCTTGCGAGGTGGCGTTTCAAATCTTCCTGTCCTGTAATATCCTTAAACTGCATGACTCGTTTTCTTTTGGGGAGATGTTATTCGTAGACCTGCGACATCGAACGGCCAATCCACACCTGCGGCAGTTCGAGACCGAAGATTTCGGCCACCGTGGGTGCGCAGTCGAACTGCATCATGCTCTCGGTGAACTCCAGTCCCTTTTTCACACCCTTGCCGAAGATGATGAACGGGGTCTCCATCTCAAGCATGGTCTTGCCGCCGTGACCGCGATTGATGCCGCCATGGTCGGAGGTGAGTACAAAAATCGTATCGTCGTAGATGCCTGCCTCCTTCACTGCCGCAATGAGACGGCCGATTTCGGCATCCATCACCTTGAGTTGGGCGTAGTATTCGGGGGTGTCGTGGCCGATGCGGTGACCCACGCCATCGGGCTGGTCATAGACCACATTGATGAGCAGGGGCTTGTGCTCGGTGATGTACTTCACCGCCACATCGGTGGTCACGGGACGGGGGTCGCCCTCCACGGCTTCGGGAATGGTCTGGGCAAAGGTTGTGAAGGCGGTGGTGTCGATGACATAACGCATACCGCCCCACTCGTAGAAGCACGCCATGTCGGCCTCGGGAGCCGCCTTGCGCAGAAGGGCAAAGAGATTGGGGAACATACCCGTATCACCATAGACGCGCGAGGGCAGGTCGGGGGTCTGCGAGCCCCAGTCGGTATATCCGTGGAGTTCGGGGCCGGCACCCATATACATCGACGCCCAGTTGGCGGCACTCGACGAGGGCAGCACCGAACGCTTCTTGAGGGTGAAAGCACCCTCCTTCATCATCTGCTTCACAACGGGCATCTCTGCCTTTTCGACACTGTATGCACCCCAGCCGTCGAGTCCGATCATCACCACGTGACCAGCCTTGTAGGGCTGTTCGCAAGCCTTCTTATCGCAATGTCCGCAACCGCCCATCAAAAGAGCGGCGAGGAGGGGGAGTAACAAATTCGTCAGTTTCATAGGTCGTTGTATTTTTCAGGTTAGGTTCATCTCTTGACAGTCACCCTATCGGCGGCGCAGTGCCGAGCGACACAGGGCCACGATGTCGATTTTCTCGCGGCGCACGAGGTAGACCAGATAGAGGCCGAAGACCACCACCGCAAAGGCGTAATCCGCCACGGCGCAATCCACCACCGTGTTGAAGCCCTCCGCCACGAAGAACATCGCCAGCGCAACCGCCACAAACTCGCCCATGCGTGCCCAGTTGTAGGGCGTGGGGAAGTAACGGCGGTTGAGCCACCAGCTCACCGCCACCATCGTGGACTCACTGGCCAAACGTGTCCATGCCGCTCCGTAGTATCCCAACAAAGGAATGAGCCACAGGCCGAAGAGCAACATCGCCACCAGACCGGCACTCGTGACCACCACCGCGAAGAAGGTTTTTTCCTCTCTCTTGTACCAGAACGAGAGGTTGAGCCACACGCCGGCAAGGATATTCGCACCCAAAATCACGGGCAGAATGAAGATACCCTCTCGGAAGTCGCCACCCACAATCAGCGCAAAGAAGTCGCGGAAGAGGGCGATGCCGAGGAAGATGACCATCGATGCCATGACGTAGTATTTCAGTGCGGCGGCATTCATCGCCACGAAGTCCTCCTTCTTGAAGTTCGACAGGAAGAAAGGCTCTGCCGCCAGACGGTACATCTGGTAGAAGAGCATCATCACCACGGCAATCTTGGTGATGGCGCCGTAGATACCCAGCTGTGCCATTGCCCCGTCGGGAATGAGGTATTTAATCATCTGACGGTCGATAAACTCGTTAGCCGTACCCGTCAGACCGCCGATGAGCAGCGGCATGGAGTAGGCGAAGACCGCCATGAGGAGTCCCCAGTTGATTTTGGGCACGGTGCGATCAACGGTGGTCAGTATCACGAGCCATGTCACCACGCTGGCAATGAGGTTGGCGACAAAGACCCAGCCCACACCGAAGTCCGAGGAGTAGAGCCCCACGGCACCGAAGATAAACGCCAGTGCCACATTCATCACCACGTTGAGCGCCTTGATACCCACGAAGGTCATCGCGCGCCCCTGCTCCCTCAGTCGCGAGAAGGGGATACAGCCCCACACATCGAACAGAATGATGAGGGCAACACAAACCACATATTCGGGGTGGGCGACATACGCCTCGCCCATCACGGCGGCGACCTCCTCGCGAAAGAAGGCCATCACCACAAAGAAGATGGCGGCAGCCAGCGAGGTGATGCCCCATGTGGTGGCAAACAGACGGCGTTTGGCGGCCTTCACGTCACCGCCCTGCTCGTCGGCCTTTGCCGAAAAGCGGAAGTAGCTCGACTCCATACCCATCGTCAGGAGGGTGAGGGCGAGCGGAATGAGTGCATAGATATCGGTCACCACACCGTACTCCTCGAGTCCGAAGATACGGGTGTAGTAGGGGGTGAGCAGGTAGCTCAGAAATCGCACCACGATGGTGCTGATGCCGTATATAGCGGTTTGTTTTGCGAGTTTTTCCAGCATAGATGTGGGGTTGTAGCTTGCAAAGATACATAAATTTGTCGGGAAAGCCGAATTTTGCACCTTCTTTCTTTAGAAAGAAGAACGAGAAAACCGCAACCCCGATTCCAACCCCTCGTCGCGCCCCCGATTTTCCTGTTCCGCAGCACTCTGTTTTCCGGGAGAAATCTGCGCCCCACTCCCCAGCTCTCCACCCGACAAATCGCCAAATTCTGCACTCTTTGCCCCTCCGTGTCCGCGCGCCCCACTACCCTGTTCGCGGCACAATTTTCCACCCGCTTCGCCTCTTCTCTCTTTCGCTTCTTTTTCGCTGCGTTTTCATTCCGAAACCTCAAAAAAAAATCACCGTCATAAACCCGCTCCCCCGGATTTGCTTTCTCCCTCAAAATCCAGGGTTCCGACTCGCGGAGACCCCCACTCGGAAAATACCTGCACCCCGATAAAAATAATTAATAACGAGGAGAGATATTGACAAAATTCGTGTACTTTTGCGCCACGGATAGTTGTGCGTAACGGGTTTGCAACACCACCGCCGCCCCACGGGGCGACACACCCCCGTTCCTGCGTTCAGCGACACCACCATAACCCAAATTACACCCATGACAAAGACAAAAATTGTTCTGATGTTTGCCACACTCGCCCTCGTGCTGTGTGGTACTCCTTCGCGTGCCCAGGAAATCACCCCTGCCAACACCATCGCCATCGAGGAGGGCGACTCCCCGGAGACGATTCTCCGCAAGGCGGTACACGTTGTGCCCACCGCCGCACAGGCCGAAGCCCTGCGCAACGAATTCATCGCCTTCATTCACCTCGGTCCCAACACCTTCACCCGCAAGGAGTGGGGCAACGGCATGGAAGACCCCAAAATCTTCGACCTCAAGACGCTCAACACCGACCAGTGGTGCAGCGAGATGAAGGCCGCCGAAATCAAGATGGTGATTCTCACCGTCAAGCACCACGAGGGATTTGTGCTCTGGCAGAGCCGCTACACCCGCCACGGCATCATGTCCACCGACTTCCGTGACGGTCACGGCGACATTCTCCGAGACCTCTCGGCTTCGTGTCGCAAGTACGGTCTCAAATTGGGCATCTACCTCTCGCCCGCCGACCTCTACCACATCGAGCGTCCCGACGGACTCTACGGCAACGGCAGCGAGCAGCGTCTGCGCACCATTCCGCGCGAGGTCGAGGGTCGTCCCTTCGCCCCCCACGAGAAGATGGAGTTCGTGCTCGACGACTACAACGAGTATTTCATGAACCAGCTCTACGAGTTGCTCACCGAGTACGGCGAAATCCACGAGGTGTGGTTCGACGGCGCCCACCCCAAGCGCAAGGGCAACCAGCAGTACAACTATCTGGCATGGCGCACCCTTATTCACCGTCTGACACCCCGTGCCGTCATCTTCGGTCGTGAGGACATTCGCTGGTGCGGCAACGAGTCGGGCAGCACACGCCCCTCGGAGTGGAACATCGTCCCCTATCAGGCCGACCCCCGACAGATGAACGACTTCCACGACATCACCGCACAGGACATCGGCAGCCGCGCCAAGCTCGCCGAGGGCAACTTCCTCCACTACCAGCAGACCGAGACCAACACCTCCATTCGTGAGGGGTGGTTCTACCGCGATGACGAGTTGCAACAGGTCAGAAGTGCCGATGATGTGTTCGACATCTACGAGCGTTCGGTGGGCGGCAACTCCACCTTCCTGCTCAACATACCGCCCAACCGTGACGGCCGTTTCTCGGCGCGCGATGTGGAGACCCTGCGCGAGGTGGGACGCCGTATCCGCGCCACCTATCACACCAATCTGCTCGCCGGAGCGGACTACCCTGCCCAGTTGAAGGATTCGTGTGACGACACTTATATTTTGCTCACCCCCGCGAAAAAGAGCGTGGAGGTAAAACTCGACACCCTCGTGAAAATCAACCGCATACAGTTGCAGGAATCCGTCACCACCCACTCCGAGCGCGTGGAGCGTTTCGCCGTGGACGCCCTCATCAACGGCGAGTGGCAGGAGCTGGCCACCTCGACCAACATCGGTTACAAACGCATCGTCCGCACCCCCGAGGTGGTGGTGTCGGGTCTGCGTTTCCGACTTCTGGAGGCACGCGCCGACACCGTGGCACTCTCTACCTTCAAGGCGCACTACTACAAGCCCCACGCCCCCCGTCTCGATGCCACGCAGAATGTCGAGGGTTATGTGACCCTCTCGCCCAAGAAGGACAACTTCTCGTGGAAGCCCGGCAAGGACAACGCCACGCTGAATCTCAACACGGGATTCACCATTCACTACACCACCGACGGCACTGCCCCCTCGGCAGAATCGCCCCTCTACACCGAGCCTTTCCTCTGTGACGGCGGCATGGTACGCGCCGTGGCGGTGCTCAACAACGAAAAGGGAGCCGAGTGTGTGCGCCGTATGTCCTACATCAAGAGCGACTGGCAGGTGGCGGCAGCCAGCTCCACAGCCGAGGGTTCGTCGGCCGCCCATGCCATTGACGGCGACCCCTCGACCGACTGGACGACAGCCGACTGTGACGACACACATCTCCATACGCTGACCATAGATTTGGGCTACTCCGCCCACATTCACGGCATCGCCTACACACCCCAGACCCGCGACCACGAGGGCATGCTTCAGAAGGGCGTCATCGAGTGGAGCAGCAACGGCGAGAAGTGGACACAGGCGGAGATTTTCGAGTTCGGCAACCTCATCAACGACCCCACCACCCGCTACCACCATCTGCGTCAGCCGGTCAAGGCGCGCTACATGAGAATCTCGGCTGTGGAGACCGCCGCCGCCTCGAAAAGAGTCAGCATTGCGGAGATAGATGTCTTCTGACAAAAGGGGCGGAAACGCCCCCTTCGGGAAAAGACTTTTTGGACTGCCGAATGTGGTTATTCACAATAAAATGGGATAAAATTGAACAATTAAAAAGAATTTTACTTATTTTTGTGAGCTCCGGGTTCTGCTCGGGGTGGCCAACCACCGCAACCTAAAAAAATCAAAATATACCTATGTTAACTCAACTTATCAATGCCAGAATCCTCACTCCACAAGGCTGGCTCAACAACGGTTCTCTCCTCATCAAGGACGACAAGATTTTAGAAGTAACCAATTGTGATTTACCCATCATCGGGGCGAAGTTGATTGACATTAAAGGTATGTATGTCATTCCCGGAGGTGTGGACATCCACGTTCATGGAGGTGGCGGACGAGATTTCATGGAGTGCACCGAAGATGCCTTCCGCGCAGCGGCCAAAGCCCACCTGCTCCACGGTACAACGTCTATCTTCCCCACCCTGTCGTCATCGACCGTACCCATGATTATGCAGGCTGCCGACACTTGCGACAAACTGATGAAGGAGCCCGACTCCACCATTATGGGTCTCCATCTCGAAGGACACTATCTCAACCCCAAAATGGCAGGCGGACAGATGCCCGAGAACATCAAGAATCCCGACCCCAACGAGTACATTCCCATCATCGAAAGCTGCCCCGCCATTCGCCGCTGGGACGCAGCTCCCGAGATGCCGGGTGCCATTCAGTTCGGTAAGTACATCACCGAAAAGGGAATCATGGCTTCGGTGGCTCACACCCAGGCCGAGTTTGAGGATATGCGTGCTGCCTTTGATGCAGGTTACAACCACGTAACCCATTTCTACAACGCCATGGCAGGTTTCCACAAACGCCACGAGTACAAGTACGAAGGTACGGTCGAGAGCGTCTACCTGCTCGACGACATGACCTGCGAGGTCATCGCCGACGGTATCCACGTGCCCTCGACCATTCTGCGACTGGTCTACAAGCTCAAGGGCGTGGAGCGCACCTGTCTGATTACCGATGCGCTGGCGTGCGCCGCCAGCGAGAGTCAGGAGGCTTTCGACCCCCGTGTCATCATCGAAGACGGTGTCTGCAAGTTGGCCGACCACTCGGCTTTGGCAGGAAGTATCGCCACCATGGACCGACTCATTCGCACCATGGTACAGAAGGCCGACATTCCGTTGCGCGATGCCGTGAGAATGGCTTCGGAGACCCCCGCCAAGCTCATGCACATCTACGACCGCAAGGGTTCGTTGGAGAAGGGCAAGGACGCCGACATGATTGTCATGGACGACGAGCTGAAAATCAGAGCCGTATGGTCGATGGGCAAACTCGTTCCGGAGACCGACACGATTTTCCAGCGTTAGAAAATTCATAGCATTAAATATTTATGGCGTAGCCGTAAAGGGAAAGGCGCACGAAGTGATTCGTGCGCCTTTCTTGTTGATGGGGGCGGAGAGCAGGGTAGCGGGGCACGGGCGACAGGGCAGAGGGGGTGGCGGAAGGCGCACGCACCCCGCCCCCCACGCACAGCCACAGCGCCATAACCGAGGGTCTGTGTTGCATCATTAAAATATATTTCGTATGTTTGTAGAGATATATTCCCGTCAGATGGGGGGGGGTAGCAACCCTCTGTAAATCAACCCTTACAACATTTTTCGGGGAACATTGTGAACTTAAAACCCCAATTCTAAACTATGGATTTACTCACTGTCGAGCACATCACCAAACGATTCACGGGTCATACCGCTCTCGATGATGTGTCATTGTCGATACCTCAGGGTGCCATCTACGGACTGCTGGGTCCCAACGGAGCCGGTAAATCGACACTCATACGTATCATCAACCGCATCACCATGCCCGACGAGGGTCGTGTATTGTTCAACGGACACCCCGTCACCCAAGATGACGTCTATCACATGGGCTACCTGCCCGAGGAGAGAGGTCTCTACAAAAAGATGAAGGTGGGCGAGCAGGCCATCTTCTTCGCGCGTCTGCGCGGTCTCTCGAAGCAGGAGGCCACCCGCCGACTCAAGGAGTGGTTCGTCCGCTTCCATATCGAGGAGTGGTGGAACAAGAAGGTCGAAGACCTCTCGAAAGGTATGGCACAGAAGGTGCAGTTCATCACCACGGTGCTCCACGAGCCCAAGCTCCTGATTTTCGACGAGCCTTTTTCGGGCTTCGACCCCATCAACGCCAATCTGCTCAAGGAGGAGATTCTCCGTCTGCGCGACAACGGTGCCACGGTGATATTCTCGACCCACAACATGGCATCGGTGGAGGAAATCTGTGACCACATCACCCTCATCAACAGCTCGAAGAACGTGCTGTCGGGCAATGTGGCGGAGATTCGCCGTCAGCACGGTCAAAATATCTTCACACTCAACTACCGCGGCGAGGAGGAGCGTCTGCGCGCGACACTCGATTTACGTTGCCGCATTCTCGCCAACGAGGAGTCGGACAGCGGAATGAAGACCCTCACCCTGCAAATCCAAAAGGAGGAGGAGCTGCGCGACATCATCGCGGCAGCCAACGATGCCGTCATGCTGCGCGGTGTGAACGAGCATATCCCCTCGATGAACGAGATTTTCATCCGTGCCGTCAATGGTACGCTCTAACCCCATGTCGAACCTCAAAAAACAGAAGATATGAGTAATATTCCGATTATCATACAACGCGAATTCAACGAACGTGTACGCAAAAAGTCGTTCATCATCTCCACGCTGCTGATGCCTCTGCTGATGGTGGCGCTGATGGTGGCACCCGCCCTCATCATGCTCTTTGCCGAGGGCGACGAGAAACACATCGATGTCATCGACCGCAGCGGACTGGTGGCAGGCCACCTCACCAATGCCGAGAATGTGGCATTCGTGACCGTCACCGACTCGCTGGACGAGGCACGCACACGCACCGAATCGTTCGGTGTGCTCTACATTCCCGAAGATGTGATTGCCCAGCCCCAGAAGGTGACCCTCTACGCCAACGGCCCCACCTCGATGCCCCTTGAGGAGGCCATACGCGGTCAGATAGCCAAGCTCATCGAGACCGAGAAGCTCAAGAGCTACAACATCGAGTCGTTAGACACCATTCTTCAGGAGGTGAAGACCTCCGTTCCGATGAAGGTCATTCGCAACGACAAGAGCGAGGAGGAGGGCGAGGAGTCGTTCTCGTCGGCCGCCGCTTCGGCAGCCGGCTACATTCTGGGCTTCATGCTCTATATGTTCCTCATCATCTACGGTTCGATGGTCATGCAGGCGGTCATCGAGGAGAAGAACTCGCGCGTGCTGGACGTACTGGCCACCACCGTCAAACCCTTCGACTTGATGATGGGTAAGATTTTGGGTATCGCTTCGGTGGCTGTGGTGCAGGTACTCCTCTGGGGTCTTCTCCTTGTCGGCATCTCGGCATTTGTCATGCCCTCGATTCTGCCCCCCGATGTCATGGCAGGCGCACAGGCCATTCAGCAGGGCGGTATGCCTGCCGCCGAGATGAGCGGTCTCGACCCCGACATGCTTCAGGCGGTGGCCGTGGTCTCCAACTGGCAGTACATCGTCATGCTGATTTTCTACACCCTGCTCTTCTTCATCGGCGGCTACCTCCTCTACTCGGCAATGTTCGCCGCCGTGGGTTCGGCTGTGGATAACGTGCAGGACGCCGCACAGCTGCAAACCCCCATCACCCTGCCCATCATTCTCTCGATTATGGTGCTCTTCGTGGTGATGAAGGACCCCAACTCGTCACTCTCGTTCTGGTTCTCCATCATTCCGTTCACCTCACCCGTGGTGATGCTGGCACGTATCCCCTACGAGATTCCCACCTGGGAGATTATCCTCTCGCTGGCGGTGCTCTACGGCACTTTCACCGTCATGGTGTGGCTCTCGGCAAAAATCTACCGCGTAGGTATCCTCATGCACGGCAAGAAGCCCTCTTTGAAGGAGCTGCTCTCGTGGATAAAAGAGGCGTAAACGCCACGCTGACAACACTCTGCCCTCCGACCCTTTCTCCCCCTCATCGGGTGGGGGAAAGGCCGTCGGAGGGCTTTTCTTTGCCCCAAGTGGGGGAGTAGCCCAAGAAAAACTGCGGACAGACTCTCACATATAGAAAAAAATTTGTAACTTTGGCACGATTATGACAGTGTGAAATATTCTTACAGATATATTTAAAAATCAAACTATTATGATTTCGATTGACAATTACGATTTCAAAGGCAAGCGCGCGCTTATCCGCGTGGATTTCAATGTGCCCCTCAATGAGAACGGCGAGGTAACCGACGATACCCGTATCCGTGCGGCTATCCCCACCATCAAGAAGGTACTCGCAGAAGGCGGTTCGGCCATCCTCATGTCACACATGGGTCGCCCCAAGAAGAACCCCGATGCAAAGTACTCTCTGGAGCAGATTGTATCGACCATCGAGAAGAACCTCGGCACCAGCGTAATGTTCGCAGGTGACTGCATCGGCGAGAAGGCTGCCGAAATGGCAAAGAACCTGAAGCCCGGTGAGGTGATGTTGCTCGAGAACCTCCGTTTCTACGCTGAGGAGGAGGGTAAGCCCCGCGGTCTGGCTGCCGATGCCACCAAGGAGGAGAAGGATGCTGCCAAGAAGGCATTGAAGGAGGGTCCCCAGAAGGAGTTTGTTGCCAAACTCGCTGCCATGGGCGACTGCTACATCAACGACGCATTCGGTACTGCTCACCGCAAGCACGCTTCGACATATCTCATCGCAAAGAACTTCCCCAACGACAAGATGTTCGGCTACCTGCTGGCTCGTGAGGTGAAGGCCATTGCTTCGGTAATGGAGAACCCCCAGCACCCCTTCTGCGCCATCATCGGCGGTTCGAAGGTTTCTTCGAAGATTGGTGTCATCAAGGCCCTCATCGAGAAGGTAGATTCAATCATCATCGGTGGCGGTATGACCTACACCTTCGCTGCTGCACAGGGCGGTAAGGTAGGTAACTCGATCTGCGAGCCCGAGATGTTCCCCGTGGCTCTGGAGATTCTGGAGCTGGCCAAGAAGAAGGGCGTGAAGCTCGTAATGTCGCCCGATGCTCTCATCGCCGACGACTTCTCGGCTTCGGCTAACACCAACACCGCTCCCGCCAACAACATTCCCGAGGGTTGGGAAGGTGTCGACATCGCAGAAGAGGGCAAGAAGCGTTTCCGCGACCACATACTCGAGTGCAAGACCATTCTCTGGAACGGTCCTGTGGGCGTATTCGAAATCGACAAGTTCGCAACCGGTTCGAAGGAGGTAGCTCTGGCTATCGCCGAGGCTACCAAGAACGGCGCTTACTCGCTCATCGGTGGTGGTGACTCGGTAGCTTGTGTCAACAAGTTCGGTCTGGCTGACCAGGTATCCTACATCTCAACAGGTGGTGGTGCCCTGCTCGAGTACATCGAGTTCGGCGACCTGCCCGGTGTGGCTGCCATCCGCGACTAATCCCACGCGAGAATCAACTCAAACCGTCGGCTCGCCCCGACGGTTTTTTTAAACCCTAATATCTGAACCTATGAAAAAAATGCTTTTGATTTTGGCAACAATGGGTTGTCTGACCGCCTGCAATTCGGACGGCGCAAAGACCACGGGCATCGACCTCAAGAATTTCAACACCGAGGTAGCCCCCAATGCCGACTTCTACGAGTACGCCACCGGCGGCTGGCAGAAGGCACACCCTCTCAAACCCGAATACTCGCGCTACGGCTGCTTCGATATGCTCCACGAGAACAACGAGAAGCGTATCAACGAGCTGTTCACCGCCATGACCAAGATGGAGACCGAGAAGGGTAGTGTGGAGCAGAAGATTGCCGACCTCTACAATATGGGTCTCGACTCCGTACGTTTGAACAACGAGGGCGCAGCTCCCGTGAAGGCCATGCTCGACGAGATTCTCGCCATGAAGGACCGCAAGGAGTTCACCCGTCTGTTCAGCGAAGTGCAGAACGGTTACGCATCGCCCTTCTTCTCGGTGGGTGTGCAGGCCGACCTCAAGGACAGCAACGTCAATGCTTTCTACGCATCGCAGAGCGGTCTGATTATGGGCGACCGCGACTACTACCTCGACAAGGCCAACGCCGAGATTCTGGCCGGCTACAAGGTATTCCTCCAGAAGCTCTTCACCCTCGCGGGTCTTGAGGAGAAGGAGGCCGAGACTGCCACCGAAAAGGTCGTATCGCTGGAGACCCGTCTTGCAGAGAAGATGTGGACCAACGTGGAGCTCCGCAATATGTTTGCCCTCTACAACCCCATGACCAAGAAGGAGTTCGAGAAGAAGTATGACGCCATCGACTGGGATTTGTTCTATCAGATTCTGGGCGTGGGCGACTACGACAAGATTATCGTCACCACTCCCTCGTCGATTGAGAACGCCAACAAGCTCATCAAGACCGCGTCGATTGACGATTTGCGCTACTATCTGGCAGCTCATTTCCTCAGCTCGGCCACCTCTTACCTGAGCGACGACTTCTACAACACCTCGTTTGATTTCTTCGGCAAGATTATGTCGGGCAAGCAGGAGCAGAAGCCCCGTTGGAAGAGAGCCATGTCGGTGCCCAACTCCATTTTGTCGGAGGCCGTAGGTAAGATGTATGTGGAGAAGTACTTCCCCGAGAAGGACAAGGAGCGCATGACCGTCATGGTCAAGAACCTCCAGGAGGCACTCTCGCAGCACATCGCCAACCTCGACTGGATGTCTGACGCCACCAAGGCCAAGGCACAGGAGAAACTGGCTGCCTTCACCGTGAAGATTGGTTATCCCGACAAGTGGAAGGATTACTCGACCCTCGAAATCGACCCCGCAAAGAGCTATTTCGAGAACATCACCGCAGCATCAAAGTGGTATGTGAAGGACAACCTCTCGAAGCTGGGCAAGCCCGTAGACCGCGCAGAGTGGGGTATGTCGCCTCAGACCATCAACGCTTACTACAGCCCCGTGACCAACGAGATTTGCTTCCCCGCATCGATTCTCCAGCCTCCCTTCTACAACCCCGAGGCTGACGATGCAGTCAATTACGGTGCCATCGGTGTGGTTATCGGCCACGAGATGACCCACGGATTCGACGACCAGGGTCGCAACTTCGACAAGGACGGTAACATGAACAACTGGTGGACAGAGGAGGATGCCGAGGCCTTCAAGAAGAAGACCGAGGTATTGGTTAATCAGTTCAACGCCATCGAGGTACTGCCCGCCAAGGACGGTCAGCCCGCCCTCATGGCCAACGGTGCACTCTGCCTGGGTGAGAACATCGCCGACCAGGGTGGTCTGCGTGTATCGTACACCGCATTGCAGAACTCGTTGAACGGCAAGACTCCCGCTCCCATCGACGGCTTCACCGCCGACCAGCGTTTCTATCTGGCTTACGCTACCCTCTGGGGACAGAACATCCGTGAGGCAGAGATGGCACGTCTGACCAAGATGGACGTTCACTCGCTGGGCAAGTGGAGAGTAAACGCCACTCTGAAGAACATCGATAACTTCTACAAGGCATTCGACATCAAGGACGGCGAGATGTTCATGCCCGAGGAGGAGCGCGTGGTGATTTGGTAATCACTCCCACCTCCAAATAATTATAGCGGTTGCCCCGACGGGACAACCGCTATTTTTTTTGTGTGGAGACAAAGGGGAATTTTCGAGGGAGGAAATCCACAACTCCCCCACAGGGCAAAACAGCCCCAAAGAGCCCCTCTGTCCCCACACAGGGGTAAGTCCCCACCACAGGACTTATCCCCACGGAAAACAGAGATATTTATCCCTTTCGGCGGTGTAGGACAGACAGCGTGTCACCGCCACCGAAAGGTGGGAAAAAATGGAGGAGGACGAAGCCCCTTTCGGGGAAATACCGCCCCGCGAAAAGGGGGGGGACTTCGCCTGCGGACGGAACTTTTCGTCCACCATCTCGCCGCTCTTGCGAGCCTGACCGACTGTCGCACAAGCAGACATCTCCCTGCGACAGCGTGCCACTCCCTGCGACACATCTTCCGCGCCGACCACCGAAACGGTAACGGGCAATCGCACAAAAACCACAAGACGCCTGCCCCGAAAACCCAAAAAGGCAGAACACCCAAAACAACAACTCGCGCGCCGAGGTCGGAAATTCCGTCCCGACAGGACAGCCCTCCATAATAATTGCAAAGGGAGAAGATTTCACAATCCTCTCCCTCCGCTCACACTATAATCATTCAATCATACCAAGATTAGAAGTCAATCTTCTCACCCTCGTAAAGCGCAATGTAGAGCTTCTCCAAGTCTTCTACCGAGGTCTCGCGGGGGTTGAACGAGGTGCAGATGTCGGCATAAGCGTTCTCCGCCATGCGGTGTACCTCCTTCATCCAAGTCTCCTTCCCGATACCGTACTCGCGAATCGAAGCGGGGACATTAATCTCCTTCTTGAGGTTCTCTACCGCCTCGATGAACTCATTGGCAGTGGTCTTGCCGACCAGACGAGCCAGGTCCTCGAAACGCGAAGTCACCTTCGAGTTGTAACGCATCACGTTGGGCAGAGCCAGCGCGTTGGCACGACCGTGGGGGATACCGAATACACCACCCATCTGGTGAGCCATCGAGTGAACGATACCCAACCAAGCGTTGGTGAAGGCATAGCCTGCCAAAGCCGAAGCATCGTGCATATTCTGACGAACCTCACCGTTCTCGGGCTCCTCGCACGCCTTCTTCAGGTTAGCGAAAATCAGCTCGATGCTGCCCTTTGCGAAGGCATCGGCGTAGTTGTCGTCTACGTTCGAGGTGTAAGCCTCGATAGAGTGGGTCAGTGCGTCCATGCCGGTGTTGGCGGTGATGTCGGCGGGCATCGACTTGCAGAGGTCACCATCGACAATTGCCAAATCGGGCTGCAACTCGTGAGATGCCAGAGGATACTTCACACCCTTCACACGGTCGGTAATCACCGCCAGCGAAGTGGTCTCGGTACCGGTACCGCTGGTCGAGGGGATAGCCACGAAACGAGCCTTGTTTCTCAGAGTGGGGATACCAAAGGGGGTAATCATCTGCTCGAAAGTGATGTCGGGGTGCTCGTAAATCACCCACATTGCCTTGGCAGCATCGATGGACGAAGTACCGCCCAAACCGATAATCCAATCGGGCTGGAACTCTGCCATGAAGGCAGCACCCTTACGAACGGTCTCAATCGAGGGGTCAGCCTCTACGCCGTCGAATACGCCATACTCGATACCCATCTCGGCGAGGATAGCCTCGGCACGCTGCAAGCTGCCGTTGCGAGTGGTCGAACCCTTACCGGTTACGATGACCGCCTTCTTACCCTCGATGTTCTTCAGCTCCTCCAAGGAACCGTTACCGTGGTACAATGCACCAGAACCATATAACTTTGCCATAATCAGAAAATAAATTATAATTGTTAATATTCGTGTTTGTCATTGTTTTCATCTGACAGTGCAAAAGTAGAGCAAAAGGAGGAGAGAGAAGTTATAAAAAAACTCATAAAATTTATAAAATCGTGAAATGTGCGATTTTCTTTCATTTTTCGTCCGACAGACCTATATATAAAAAATCTTTAACAACACCCACACAATCCAATAAAATAGCCCCTGACCGGCGTCAGGGGCTATTTTGCACAATTTTATAATTCCGTGTCGCAAATTTATAAATTTACGACCACCACAGATTTGGGACTCATTAATAGAAGGTCGCCTTGGGGGCGAAAATCGGGTAACCGAAATTGAAGGTCAGATACATATTCTTCCACGATGAGAGGTCATACTTGCTCAACGTAAGACTCACGGGGCCGAAGGGCGTGTGATAGACCAGCGAAGCCTCGGAGATGTAGTGCCAACGCTCATCGCGTGTGCCGAACTTGTGAAGACTCCAGTCGTCACGGCGTTCGCGGTGCATGGCGAAGAAGCCCAGACGCAGGAAGAAGTTCTCGCTGAAGTCGAGGGTCGGCATGATACCGCCTGCCACGAAGCGGTTGGAGCGGAAGTCGGGCATATAGAGCATATGGGTGTGCGGGGTGGGGGAGTAGGCGGGCATCGACATGGCGGAGGCATCGGCCGTCATGAAGCGCGGTTTGTTGGTCACCAGCGCATCGAAATTCAGACCCAGCGAGAACCACTTGCAGCCCGGCATATCGAAGTATTTGTCCCACGAGAAGCGGCCGCCGAACCAACCGCGGTAGTTCTTGGCGATGAAATGGTTTTGGTCTCCGGGTTTGAATTTGTCGTGACCCGAGATGTAGATGGCCGACAGGCGCAGGTCGGAACCTCTCCTCGGATAGAGGAACTTGTCGAGGGTATTGCGCGCGATTTCCGCCTTGAAGCCCACGAACGTGAAGCGCGAGTGGTCGGTATCGGTAGCTTCGGGCAGGGTGCTGTCATAGTGGTAGTTCACCTGACCGATGTTGCTCTTGAGGGTGAAGACACTGCGGCGCAGGAAGGGGACGCCCAGACCGTAGGACATATAGACCTCGCTGTTTTTCACCTCCTCGATGTTGTCGATTTTCGTCACGCGACCGAAAGCTCCGTGGCGGTAGTTGCGCACCGCGAAGTTGAACGAATAGTCGAAGAAGAGGGGTTTCCACATATAGAAATCCAGACGGCCGCCCACCTCGCCCCAGTTGTAAATCGGGCCGATGTAGATGTCCGCTCCCACCTCGTGCGCCACACGTCCGATGCGCTGGTAGTGCGCACCGATGTAGGCTTGGTTGAAGGCGGTGGAGGAGACATTGCCGCCAACCTCAATCTTGAAATTGGGCTTGGTCTTGAATCGCGCGGCGAAGGAGTAGGTCTTCGACTCCTCGTCATAGACCGCCGTGGGGAAGTCCATCGTGAAGTCGCCGTCCGCCAGCACACCGTAGAGGTTGTTGCGCAGTTTGTCGAACGACATATATCGCTGACGATCGACCGAATGACGGTCCACATTGATGAAATTACGCAGGTAGGAACGCTGTGCAGGGGTCAGCCCTTCGAGTTTGTAATCGGAGAACGTGAGTCGCGGACAACGCTTGCGGAACGCCTCGCGGCGGGCGGCATAGTCCTCCGCCTTGTAGCGTTTGTGCACACGTTTGAGGATTTCGGGCATCTGCTTCACGGCGTCCTCGTAGCCCTTGTTCATAATCTCCTCGGCGGCATCGAAATCCAACATTCCGGCTGCCACGCCGCGGCGTATGGTCACGCCCCTGTCCTCGGGCATATTGTAGTCGGTGTTCTGCATCACCAGCATGAAGACCTGATCCATGATGTTGGTCTCCTCATCGGGGGGATTGTTGCCGTCGGTGCAAATCGAGCCGATGATGAGGTCGGGACGGAACTCCTTGTCCATCTCCTTCCACGGGTAGTTGTCGAAGATACCGCCGTCGTAGAGCAGCATATCGTCCTTCTTCACGGGTTTGAAGACCACGGGAATCGACATCGAGGCACGCACCGCTTCGCTGAGGTTGCCCTTGCGGAAGACCACGGGACGGCGGCTCGCCATGTCGCTCGCCACGCAGAGGAAAGGCACCATCAGACGGTCGAAATCGCCGTCCGAGGCCTCGTTCGCCGGGGTGAAGAGTCCCATGAGGGCGAGGTCTATCTGTGTGGAGGAGAGCAGGTTGGTGGGTATCATGAACTTGCTCTTGCGGTTCTTGAGGTCGAAACGGAAGCTCACCACCGAGGGGCTGTGTCCCAGCTGGCGGTAGTAGGACATATAGCGGTTGGGGTCGATTTTGCCCGACACCCACTCCTTGATTTCTCCCGAGTAGACAATCTCGCGCATATCCTGCGGCGAGAAGCCTGCGGCATACATCGCCGCCACGATGGAACCCATCGATGTGCCTGCCACATAGTCAATCGGCACGCCGAACTGCTCCAACGCTTCGAGCACTCCGACATGATAGAGCCCCTTGGCACCGCCACCGCTCATCACCACGCCCACTCCCCGGCGCGACTCCTTCGCCGGGGCATTCCCGGCCGTGGCAGTCGCCATCGAAAACATCAATACCAATATTAATGAGAGAGTTTTAATCAACATATCTTAATTTTTTGTAACTTTGCATGATATAAACTTCATCCCCAAAATTAGAGAAAAAAAAGAATAAACATTCAAAATATGATAGAGAAAATCGAGAAACTTCTTCAACAAGTTGAAGCGTTCACACCACAGTCAGCGGCCGAATTAGAGGACTTCCGCATTAAGATTTTGGGCAAGAAGGGCGAACTCAATGCCCTGATGGCCGAATTCAAGACCGTACCCGCCGAGCAGAAGCGCGAATTGGGACAGCTCATCAACCGTCTGAAAACCGCCGCCACCGAGCGCATCAACTCCCTCAGAGAGGAGTTGCAGAATGCTGCCGACGACTCTGCATCGGAAATCGGCGACATGACCCGCCCCGGCTCATCGGAGCACATCGGCTCGCGCCACCCCATTTCGCTGGTCAAGAACGAGATTGTGGAGGTTTTCTCGCGTCTGGGCTACACCGTGGCCGAGGGTCCCGAAATCGAGGACGACTGGCACGTCTTCTCGGCACTCAACTTCCCGCCCGAGCACCCGGCACGCGATATGCAGGACACCTTCTTCGTGGAGAAGAACCCCGACATCCTGCTGCGTACCCACACTTCGTCGATTCAGGTGCGCACCATGGAGCGTCAGAAGCCGCCCATCAGAGTCATCTGCCCGGGTCGCGTATTCCGCAACGAGGCCATCTCCTACCGCGCGCACTGCATCTTCCACCAGCTGGAGGGTCTCTACATCGACGAGGGTGTGTCGTTTGCCGACATGAAGCAGTCGTTGCAGTACTTCGCCAAGGAGATTTTCGGCGAGAACACCGCCATCCGTATGCGTCCCTCGTACTTCCCCTTCACCGAGCCTTCGGCCGAGGTCGATGTGTCGTGTAACCTCTGTGGCGGCAAGGGTTGCCCCGTATGTAAGGGTACAGGCTGGCTCGAAATCATGGGCTGCGGTATGGTAGACCCCAACGTTCTCGAATCCAACGGCATCGACTCGAAGAAGTATTCGGGCTTCGCTTTCGGTATGGGTATCGAGCGTATCGCCATGCTCAAGTACGGCGTGAAGGACCTGCGTCTCTACTTCGAGAACGATGTTCGTTTCCTCGAGCAGTTCAACAAGGCACTCTAATCCCGAAGGTTCGGAATCACTAAAAACCGATAACACATGAGACTTCTGACAGCGATACTGGCACTCTTCATCTCTTTGGTTGCCCTCCCCGCCACGGGCGGCAACAAACCGAGGGCACCCCGACAAGTACCCCAGTGGGCCGATTCGCTGAAGAGTCTTTACCTCTACACCGAGGGAGTGAAGGCCCTGCACATCCACCGCGACACCTCGCGTGCCGTGGGGCTGTTCAACGAGGCACTGACCACCGACCCCGACTATGCTCCGGCGCACCACGCGCTGAGCATGGCGGTGCTGTCGTCACGCCCCGCGGAGGCACGCGACCATGCACGCCGCGCCTACGAGTGTGACAGCACCAATCTGTGGTATCATCGTCTCTATGCCCAGAGTCTTTTGGTTTCGGGCGACTATCGCGAAGCACTCGACATCTTCGTCAAGTTGAAGAATGCCGACGCCAAGAACCCCGACAACTACCGCATTCTGGCTGCCCTCTACGAACTCAGAAAGCAGCCCTACGCCGCTCTCTCGACCCTCGATTCGGCGGAGGTGCGCTTCGGACGCATTCCCCTGTTGAGTCAGATGAAACGTCAGCTTCTGCTCTCGACCCATCAGACTGACAAGGCGATAGAAGATGCACGCGCCATTGTCGAAGAAGCCCCCTACAATGCCGAAAACCAGCTGATTTTGGCAGGTCTCTACGACATGACCCATCAGGATTCGCTGGCTGCCGTGCATTTCAAGCTGGCCTACGAAGCCGACTCCACATCGGTGCGCTCGCTGAAGACCCTCTACGCGCTGGCCGACCACTACGCCGTGCGCCGCGATTTCCGCCGTATGTTGCAGATGACGCAGGCCATCTTCGAGTCCGACGAGGAGACCCTCGACAACAAAATCGAGCGTTTCAAGCTCTACACCGACGACCGCAACTTCTACCGCGAATACTACTTCCAGCTCGACGGGCTGGCACGTACCCTCGCGCTGAAGTATCCCAAGGAGGTGGAGGTGGTGAATCTCTACGCCAACCACCTCATCTTGTCGGGTGAGCTGGAACACGCCCTCGAACTCTACAAGGTGCATCTCGCCGACGAGAACGCCCCCGAGGAGTACTACATCTCCGTCATCAACATGGAGAACTACCTCCGTCACACCGACTCCGTGCGCCACTATGTCCACGAGTCGCTCCGCCGTCACCCCTCCAGCATACCTCTGCGTATGCTGAAAGGCAATCTCTACGACCGCGAGCAACAGCACGACAAGGCCATAGCGGTCTACACCGAGGCACTCTCCCATGCACAGACCGACACGCTGAAATCGCAGTTGTGGGGCATGATTGCCGACTCGTGGTTTCAGATTTCGTGCAAGGGTCTGCCCGACGAGGGGTTGCGCGTGATGAAGAACATCCGTCCCCGGGTTTCCCGTCACCGCAAGGCTGTGGCACAGGCCGACAAAGCCTATGGCAAGGCACTGAAATACCAGCCCGACAATGTGTTACTGATGAACAATTACGCCTATTTCATGGCGGTGGAGGGCATCCGTCTTCCCTATGCCGAGGAGCTGGCACAACGGGTCATCGAAGCCACGGGACGCAGCAATGCCACCTATCTCGACACCTACGCGTGGGTGTTGTACCGTCAGGGTCGTTTGGACGAGGCGCGCAAAATCATGCGTCAGGCCATCGTTCTCGACAAGGACAACAGCCCCTCGCTGCTGGTACATCTGGGTGACATCACCAATGCCCTGGGCGACCGTTTCATCGCCGAGACCTATTGGCGCAAGGCACTCGAAGCGGGCTACGATGCCCAATCGATAGCCGACCGTTTTCCGCCGGCTGACGACAAACAATAACCCCCACACAACTATCAGACCATGAAGCTCTACCACATCGTATTGCTGCTCGTCCTGCTCATGGGCGCAACCACAGTCTCGGCACAGAGTGACAAGATTGCGGCGCAGAAGCGCGTCATCGCCTCGCTGGAGCAAAAAATCGCCAAGGAGGAGCGCGAAATCGCCAAAATCAAACGCGGAAAGGCCGCCTCGCAGGAGCTGACCCGACGCCTTGTGCGTCAGATCTCCTCGCGCAGCCGTCTGATGGACGAGACCGAAAAGGAGGCCGACCTGCTGAAGGAGGAAATCAAGCGTAAAGATGTGTTGGCGAACGATTTGGGGGCGCGTCTCGACACGAGCAAGAATCAATATGCGGCGATGGTGCGCGAAGCGTATCGCAACTACCGCCAGCAGAATTATATCTCCTACATCTTCTCCTCGAAGGATTTCAACGACATGGCGCGCAAAATCACCGCCATGCGCGAAGTGGCAGCCATGCGCCGCAACAAGCTCGCCGAAATCGAGGAGCTGACCACACAGGTGAAGACCGAGCGCGAACAGCTCGACCGCCGCAAGTTGTCGCTCGATTCGGTCAGCCGACAGCTCGCCGACCAGAAGCTGAAGTTGGAGCGCGATGCCTCATCGGCACGCCGCGATATGCAGCGTCTCTCGGAAAAGGAGCGTTCCGCCCTGCGCCGCAAGATGGCACAGGAGCAGCAGCTCAGCGTGGCCATCTCCGAACTGCGCAAGCTCACCAAGGGCAACAAGGAGGGTGCTTCGTTCTCCTACAAGACCTCGGGTCTGCATCTGCCCGTGGCAGGCGGCAGCGTGAAACGCTACAAGGGCAACATGGCCGAAGTGGTGGGTCATCGCGGTGCGGCGGTCATCTCCATCTACGAGGGTAAGATTGTGGAAATCAAGAAGAACCGCATCACCGAGAAATACGATGTCTTTGTGGCGCACGGCGAGTATATCACCTCCTACGCCAACCTCGGTTCGGTGAGCGTCACCAAGGGTCAGAAGGTGAGCCGCAACCAGCAAATCGGCACCGTGGGTGCCGCCGTGGACTTCGCCACCATGAAGACCGAATACCGCATTATCTTCGGTATCTATCCGCCCAATCCGCGCCAGCAGATGTCGGCGGCACAATGCTTTAGAAAATAAATTTTTATACAGATAAAAACTATGGCAGTACACTACTACACAGACTCTTGTCACTATGTGTTGCCCCAAAAACGACTCACCGCACAGTGGCTCGAACAGGTTTCCCGCAGCGAGGGCTACGCGTTGGGCGACGTGAACTATATCTTCTGCTCGGCAGAACGACTGCTGGAGATGAACCGCCAGTACCTCGGTCACGACTACTATACCGATGTCATCACCTTCGATTACAGCGATTTGAAGGACGAGAAATATGTGTCGGGCGACATCTTCATCGATGTGGAGACCGTCAAGGACAACGCCCGTCAGTATGGCGCGACCTATCTTCAGGAGATGCGCCGTGTGGTGGTTCACGGTGTGCTGCACCTCTGCGGTCAGGGCGACAAGACCCCCGAAACCAACAAGGAGATGCACGCCAAAGAGGACAAATATCTCAAATTCTGGGAGGAACAGCGATGAGACTCGACTACGACATCATCGTCATCGGAGGAGGACACGCCGGATGTGAGGCTGCCGCCACCGCCGCCAAGCTCGGCTCGAAGACCCTGCTGCTGACCATGGACATGACCAAGATGGGCAACATGTCGTGCAACCCTGCCGTGGGTGGTGTTGCCAAAGGTCAGATAGTCAGAGAGATAGATGCTCTGGGTGGCGAAATGGGACGCATCACCGACCTCACGACCATCCAGTTCCGTATGCTCAACCGTTCGAAAGGACCCGCCATGTGGAGTCCGCGTGCGCAGTGCGACAAGGCGCGTTTCTCGGAGGAATGGCTGCACACTCTGGAGAACACCGACGACCTCTATATCTGGCAGGACGCCGCCGTGGAACTGCTCTACGATGAAGATTACGATGCCTCGTCGGAGGCGGCCGCCAAGGGCTACCGCTGTCACATCAGAGGTGTGAAAACCCGCATGGGTGTGGAGTTCGGCTGCAAGGCCGTTATCCTCACTGCCGGCACTTTCCTCGAGGGTATGATGCACTGCGGTGCCGCTCATGCCGAGGGTGGTAGAGCCGGAGATGCCGCCTCACACGGTGTCACCGCCTCGCTGGTGAAGATGGGATTTGAGCAGGGACGCATGAAGACGGGCACGCCCTCACGATTGGACGCGCGCACCATCAACTTCGATGCCCTCGACCCGCAATACGGTGACGAGAACCCCTGTAAATTTTCGTTCCGCTCTGACATTCAGCCAGTTAAAGACCAGTTACCCTGTTTCTTGGTCTACACCACGCCTGAGGTGCACGCCACCCTCAAGTCGGGATTTGAGCAGTCGCCCCTCTTCAACGGCACGATAAAGGGTATCGGCCCGCGTTACTGTCCCAGCATCGAGGACAAGTTGCGCACCTTTGCCGACAAGGAGCAACACCAGCTCTTCCTCGAACCCGAGGGTCGCAACAACAACGAATACTATCTCAACGGCTTCTCCTCGTCCCTGCCGTGGGACGTGCAGTGGAAGGCATTGCACCAGATTAGCGGATTGGAGGACGTGCATATCTACCGTCCGGGCTACGCCATCGAGTATGACTATTTCCCGCCCACACAGCTCCACCACACTCTGGAGACCAAGTTGGTCGAGGGGCTTTACTTCGCCGGTCAGGTGAACGGCACGACCGGATATGAGGAGGCGGACGCCCAGGGTCTGATGGCAGGTATCAACGCCCATCAGAAGCTCGTCGGCAAGTCGCCCGTGGTGTTGGGTCGTGACGAGGCCTACATCGGTGTGCTGATTGACGACCTCGTGACCAAGGGTGTCGATGAGCCATACCGTATGTTCACCTCGCGAGCCGAGTACCGCATTCTTCTCCGACAGGACAATGCCGACCTGCGACTCACGCCCATCGGTCACCAAATCGGTCTGATTTCGGAAGAACGCTGGGAGGAATTCGACAAAAAAAATACGCTCGTAGAATCGCTTGTTTCCTTTACCAAGGGATACAGTGTCAAAATAACGGAAATTAACGACTATCTGAAATCGGTGGGTAACGAGCCGCTTTCGCAGGGTCGCAAGCTCTACGACATCCTCACGCGCAACAATGTGACGATACTCTCCATCGCCGAAGCTCTGCCACGACTGAAAAAATTCATCGCCAAGAACGAACTCTCGGAGGAGGTCATCGAGGAGGCGGAGATTCAAATCAAGTACCGCGGTTACATCGAGCGCGAGCGATTTATCGCTTCGAAGCTCCACCGTCTGGAGGAGGTGAAGATTCCCGAGGGCTTCGATTTCTTCACCATGCAGTCGCTGACCATCGAGGCACGACAGAAGCTCTCGCGCATCCGTCCCTCGACCATCGGTCAGGCGTCGCGCATTCCGGGTGTCTCGCCTGCCGATGTGAATGTCCTGCTGGTGAAGTTCGGCAGATAGGAGTGGCACAAGATTTGCCCCACATCATTTGACAAGCAACGCAACTATTTTATCATTTTCCAAAGACCTGTCCGCCGTGGGCAGGTCTTTTTTTGTGCATCGTGGGCGGTGGGGTAGGGGAGGGGCGACTCCGAAAAGCCTTATTCGCTCCCCGTCGCCGCCCATCACTCACCATTACCACCCGCTCCGTCCCGTCACGGGAGCACACATCTTGTTCCACGTGGAACGGGGTCGATTTCAAGGCTTTTTACCGCTTTATTCCGCCCGCCAAACAATCTATCCGCCTAATCCGAACACACCGCAGAAACGGCCGAAAAGCCATGATTTTCGGGATAGGGAAGTACCTTGCAGAGTCACTCCGTGTCCGCAAGAGAAAGGCAAAAAAAAGAAGGCCACCCTTTTCGGGGTGGTCTTCTCAAATATATGCTTCTCGCGCAGATTACTCTGCCACGATGGTGCACCAGCCGTATTTATCCTCGGCGCGGCCGTACTGAATATCCTGCAAAGCATTGTAGAGCTTCATCGAATATTCGCCGACCTTATTGCCATAGTCGTAAGTGGCGTTGGTATCCATATCGAAAATCTTGGCGATGGGCGAGATGACGGCAGCCGTACCGCACGCACCGCACTCGGTGAACGATGACAGCTCCTCGACGGGAATATGACGCTCCTCGACCTCCAGACCCATGTCGGCGGCCAGCTGACGCAGGCTCTTGTTGGTGATGGAGGGCAGCACCGAAGGTGACTTGGGGGTGATATATTTGCCGTCCTTGATGCCGAAGAAGTTGGCTGCGCCGCACTCCTCGATATATTTATGCTCGGCAGCATCGAGGTACATGATGTTGGAGTAACCCAGACGGTGACCCTTCTCACCCGACATGAGGCTGGCAGCGTAGTTACCGCCCACCTTCACATCGCCCGTACCACGCGGTGCCGCACGGTCCTGCTCACGGTCGATAGCCACCAAAATGGGCTTGATGCCCTCCTTGAAGTAGGCACCCACGGGCGAGCAGTAGACAATCAGCAACGCATCTTTTGCAGGCTTCACACCCAGTCCGGCCGTAGTACCGAACATCACGGGACGCAGGTACAACGATGCTCCCGTGCCGTAGGGCGGCACGAAATCGAGGTTGCGCTTCACCACCTCGACACAGGCATTCACGACCATCTCCACCGTGGGAACAGGCAGACACAGACGTGCGGCAGACGACTGCAAACGCTTGGCGTTCTCCTCCACACGGAACAGACGCACCTTGCCATCAACACCGCGAAAGGCCTTCAGACCCTCAAACAGCTCGATACCATAATGCAGACACGATGCCGACATATGCATCTTGATGTACTCATCATCGGTCAGCTCCATGTCGCTCCACTTACCGTCGGTGTAGGTAAAGCGGGCATTGACATTGGTCTTGTGGTAATTGAATCCCAGTGAACTCCAATCAATGTTTTCCATAGTTTTAGTTTTTTGAGGTTATAGATAAACTAACCTTTCGGGGTTAGCCTACAATAGCACCGCTCATGGTCTTCTCATCGGGCGACAGAAGGCGCAGCTTACCGCAGGCGTCCTCCGCCATGAGAATCATACCGCGCGACTCGATACCCTTCAGGGGTCGGGGCTTGAGGTTCACAAGTACCAACACCTGCTTGCCGACCAGCTGCTCGGGGGTGTAATACTCGGCGATACCCGACACGATGGTACGCTTGTCGATACCGGTGTCGATGGTCAGCTTCAGCAGTTTCTTGGTCTTGGCGACCTTCTCCGCCTCCAAAATGGTCGATACACGGATATCCATCTTCTGGAAGTCGTCGAACGAGCACTCCTCCTTCTGGGGAGTGATGTTCTGTGCCGCTTCGGCTGCCGCATTGGCGGCCTTGGTGGCTGCCAGCTTGTCGAGCTGCTTCTGGATAGTCTCGTCCTCAATCTTCTCGAAGAGGAGGGTGGGAGTGCCAATCTTGTGGCCGGCCTCCACGAGACCCATCTGACCCAACTGTTCCCAGCCGAACTTACCCACAGCCAGCATCGCGATAATCTTATCTGCCGAGAAGGGCATGAAAGGCTCGATGGCGATAGCCGTGTTGGCGGTAATCTGAAGCGCGATGTTCAAGATGGTCTTCACACGCTCGGGGTCGGTCTTGATGACCTTCCAAGGCTCGGTGTCCGCCAGATATTTGTTACCGATACGCGCGAAATTCATGGCGTCCTTCAATGCCTCGCGGAAGTGGTAGTTCTCGATATTCGACTCCAGCTGCGACTTGATGGCACCCATCTCCTCAAGGGTCTGACGGTCGTAGTCGTTCAGCTCGCCGAGGGCGGGAACCTCACCGCCGTAGTATTTCTGAGTCAGCACGAGGGCACGGTTCACGAAGTTACCCAGCACGGCCACCAGCTCGTTGTTGTTGCGTGCCTGAAAATCTTTCCATGTGAAATCGTTGTCCTTGGTCTCGGGAGCGTTGGCGCAAAGTACATAACGCAGAACGTCCTCCTTGCCGGGGAAGTCCTCCAGATACTCGTGTGCCCACACTGCCCAGTTGCGCGAGGTCGAAATCTTGTCACCCTCCAGATTGAGGAACTCGTTGGCAGGTACATTCTCGGGGAGGATATAACCGCCGTGTGCCTTCAGCATGGCAGGGAAGACGATGCAGTGGAAGACGATGTTGTCCTTACCGATGAAGTGAACCATCTTGGTGTCCTCCGATTTCCAATACTTCTCCCAGTCGGGAGTCAAATCCTGTGTCGCCGAAATGTAGCCGATGGGCGCATCGAACCACACGTAGAGAACCTTACCCTCGGCACCCTCCACGGGTACGGGGATACCCCAATCGAGGTCACGGCTCACGGCACGGGGCTGGAGACCGCCATCGAGCCAGCTCTTGCACTGACCATAGACATTCGACTTCCACTCCTTGTGGCCGTCCAAAATCCACTCGCGCAGGAAAGATTCGTACTGGTCGAGGGGCAGGTACCAGTGGGTGGTTGATTTCTTGACGGGTACAGAACCCGACACCGCCGACTTGGGGTTGATCAACTCATCGGGCGAGAGGGTCGAACCGCACGCCTCGCACTGGTCGCCGTAGGCCTTTTCGTTGCCGCACTTGGGGCAGGTACCGGTGATGTAGCGGTCGGCGAGGAAGGTCTGTGCCTCCTCGTCGTAGTACTGCTCCGAGGTCTTCTCGATGAACTTGCCCTCGTCATAGAGCTTCTTGAAGAAGGCCGACGCATTCTTGGCGTGGGTGGGTGACGAGGTACGCGAATAGATATCGAAGTTGATGCCGAGACCTTCGAACGAACGCTTGATGATAGCGTGGTAGCGATCTACAATCTCCTGAGGAGTGACGCCCTCCTTGCGGGCCTTGATGGTGATGGGCACACCGTGCTCATCGGAACCGCAAACCGAGATGACGTCACAACCCTTCAGACGCAGGTAGCGCGTGTAGATATCCGAGGGTATGTAAACTCCCGCAAGGTGACCGATATGCACGGGACCGTTAGCATAGGGGAGTGCCGATGTTACGAGATAACGTTTGAACTCTTTTGCCATAAAAATAAAGTATTTCTAAATTGGTTCAAAAGTACGAAAAAATCGGATAACATCGAAGAAATCAGCGGATAATCTCATTTCGTTTTTCGGGAGGGGGCGATGTGGGAAGGTGCGCGACGGGCAGACACAAGAACGGGGCGGTGGTCGCCTGCCCGAAATGAGACGGGGCGATGGTCGAGGGATTTATTCGATGACGGGATTCGCCCGGCTTGTTCGATTGGGTGCGCAGGGACGGGGCGATATTCGCTCGGCGGGACGGGTGGTCCCGTCCCTTGGCGCGAGCCGCTCTCTGAACAATCGGGAGAGAACGCAAAAAATCATTACAGACAAAAAAACAGACTCACACCCACCGACACTTCCCGGCCAATACAAGCTACCCACAAACGCCCCCAAAAAGTAACGCGACTTCGCCACCGCCGACCGCCCACCTCCGACAAAGTAACGTGCCCTCCCGCCACCTGCCAACAAAGTAACGCAACTTCTATACCCACTACCTCCCGACCGTGCCCCAACTGCGAGACGGAAGAAGTCGGGTTGTTCCACGTGGAACAATTCGGGAAGACGGAGCATCGAGAGTGGGGGAGGGGACGAAATGTTCCACGGGGAACATTGGGGGAAACATGACAAATTCAAGATTGGGAAATATTGAAGGAGAAAAAAACAGAAGTCGCGGAGAAGAAAAATCCCAATAAACTCGGAAAGACACCCAGACCCACCAACCCCAAAAAACAAGGATAGGCGAGCAAAAAAAATCCGAGGGCAAAAGTCAGCACTTCCCCCTCCGCAAAAAAAATTTATGTAGGGGAGCAACGGAAAAAGTCGGGCGCGGGAAAGACAAAACTTCGGAGAGAGGAGAGGATTTTTTTGCGAAGGACAAAATTTTGAAATGAGAGAAGGCAGAAAATTTCGGAGGGGCAAAATGTGTCGCGCCGAAGAAAATTCCGAAAGCGCGTAAAAAAAGCGCAATTTTAACGGCGATTTTAGGAGATAATCCGTATATATTCTCGAAACGGTTGTAAATACGCGATTCTCACAGCGTTTGAAAATCACATATTAATTTCTATTTCAATACTTTACAGCATATATCCACTATTCACCGAAAAGTGGCAAGTAGAGGAAAAATCCTCATTTTTCGCGTTCACAGCCCAAAATCGACCTCATGAGAGAAAAAATCTCCTCCCCGAAGCAAAATTCTCCACTTCACGGAAAATTCACCTCCTTTTGAAAAATTTATCCTCTCGCAAAAAAAATCCTCCGCCCGAAAAAATTTCACCAAAGGAGAGGGTGAGCAAGTTTCACCATTTTTCAAAATTTTGTCTTTCCGTGAATTTTTAAAGATTTTGACGAACAGAGGAAGCCGAGAGATAGTAGGGACGTTCGTAAAAAATTTTACAGACAAGGAGGGCGGAGAGCGACTCCGAAATCGAGAGAGCAACAACCGGCCGACTCGAAAGACCCAAGGACGACCCAAGCCCGACCGCGCAAAATATTTGGGGATAAAAAATTCGGAGGGGGCAATCGACGACCCCAACAAGAAAATTAAGGGTAAAAATATGAGAGAGGAGAGAGGAGAGAGGGTTATTTTTTTTGGGGGGGGGGTGACGGAAGGGGCAGGTTGGGAAATTGAGCGTAAAATCCGCGATTTTAACCACTCATTTCATCTGCACACATAAGTTATCAAAACAATAAACAACCTCGCTAAAAAGGGCGGATTTTCAACAATGGCAGTACAAGAGGAGAGGGCACAACAAAAGCGGGCAAAACGGAGATATTCCCCCAGCGAATGGTGCGCAACAAAGGGAAGGAGGACGCAACAGAGGGAGGAGGTGCACACAAACGAAGAAGGGAGCACACCGCGCCACAACTACCAACCAACCGCGCCGACTGCAAGCGACAGCCCCCAACCGCGCCGAAACAACCGACCACAACCGACCGCACCGCCCAAAAAAAAAAAAAAAAAAAAAAAAAAAAACGGTAGACCCTTTGGTCTACCGTCCGAAAAATTATATCACCATGTGAATATATTCTCGTCAGTGCTACTTCTTGTTGTAGGTGTTCATCGTCATCGAAACACCCACAGCGGCAAACGACTTGATGGCATCGCAGAACATCGGCAGACGCTCCTCGATGACTTTCTTGTCGTCGGTGCTCCATTCCCCCAGCACCCAGTCTACCTGGTGTCCCTTGGGGAAGTCGCCGCCCACACCAAAACGCATACGCGCATACTCCTCTGTACCAATCAGTTCGGCAATGTTCTTCAGTCCGTTGTGACCTCCGGCACTGCCCTTGGGACGCATACGCAGCGTGCCGAGCGGCAACGCTATATCATCGGATACGACCAGCAGGTTCTCCACAGGTATCTTCTCCTGATCGAGCCAGTAGCGCACCGCCTTGCCCGACAGATTCATGTAGGTCGACGGCTTGAGGAGAATGAGGGTGCGGCCCTTGAATCTCATCTCGGCCACATCACCATAACGCTGTGTCGTAAAAACAGCGTTGGATGCCTCGGCTAAGGCATCCAACACTTTAAATCCGATGTTGTGACGGGTCTCGGCGTATTCCGCACCGATGTTACCCAATCCAACAATCAGGTATTTCATGCATTAAGCGCATTAAGCCTTCTCGGCACCACGCGAAGCACGAGTTACGCGAACGGCGCAAACTGCGGTAGTTGCGGGAGTGATGAACTTAACGTTCTCAATCTGGAGGTCACCAACGAAGATGGTCTTACCAACACCCAGGGGAGTAACGTCAACAACAATCTCATCGGGGAGGTTCTCCGACAGCGCGCTCACGATGAGCTTACGAGCCGACAGAACGAGCTTACCACCGACCTTCACACCCTCGGCGTTACCCGACAGACGTACGGGAATGGCAATCGATACGGGCTTACCGGCTGCGATACGGAAGAACTCCATGTGGAGAATCTCCTCGCGGATGGGGTGGAACTGCACCTCACGCATAACAGCCAACTCCTTCTTACCGTTGAAGTCGAACTCCACGATGTACGAGTTGGGAGTGTAGATGAGGGCCTTTACCTCACGGGGATCGATAGTGAAGTTAACGGTCTCGCCGTTACCGCACAAAACGCAGGGGGTCAAACCCTCGCGACGGATAGCCTTGGCTGCCTTCTTACCGAAATCGGCGCGCTCAATAGCCTTAACTACAATAGTTTTCATTGAGTAAAAATAATTTAAATAGTGTAACCTGCGGCGGTTCTCAGTGCGACATCTAAAGTGACGTACCCCAATTCCGCCTGAATTCGAGTGGCAAAGATACACAAAATTTCTGTAAATCAAATACCTTGAGCCTTTTCCGCCCGAAAATTTCGGCATAAAATCCGCTCACGGTCAATAATTTCCACCCCGCGGGGGTTATTTTTCCCGTCCCGAAAGAGGAAAAAAGTACCCGCCACATGGAATGTGACGGGTGCAGTATAAAAAAGGAAATAATTGACTTACTTAATACCTCTAAGGTGCTTCTCCCACTCCCAAGCCGACTTCAACGTCTCATCGAGGGTGCGAACAGCCTTCCAGCCCAGCTCGTTGTTGGCGAGGGTGGGATCTGCCCAGATGGCGATGATGTCACCATCACGACGGGGTGCAATCTTGTGATTGACCTTCACTCCGTTCACCTCCTCGAACTTGTTCACCAACTCGAGCACCGAGACACCACGGCCTGTACCGATGTTGAAAATCTCGTAGTTCTCCTTGTTCTTGTTCTCGACCATACGACCGATGGCTACCACGTGAGCCTTTGCCAAGTCGGTCACATCGATGTAGTCGCGGATACACGAACCGTCGGGTGTGGGGTAGTCGTCACCGAAGATGGAGAGACACTCGCGAAGACCTGCGGCGGTCTGTGTCACGTAGGGCACGAGGTTCTGGGGCACACCGCGGGGCAGCTCGCCAATCTGTGCCGAGGGGTGAGCACCAATGGGGTTGAAGTAACGCAGGGCAATACCCTTCATCTCAGGATAGGCCTTCAGCGTGTCGCGGAGAATATCCTCACACATCTGCTTGGTGTTGCCGTAGGGCGAGGTCGCCGGCTTGCGGGGCGTCTGCTCGGTCACGGGCTGCTTGTCCGGCTCGCCGTAAACGGTGCACGACGACGAGAAAACCACATTGCTGCGGCCGAACTCGTGCATGAGTCCAATCACATTCATGAACGAGGTGAGGTTGTTGCCGTAGTAGAGGAGCGGTTTCTGCAACGATTCGCCCACCGCCTTCGAAGCAGCGAAGTGAATCACCGAGTCAAACTCATACTTTTCAAACACCTTGCGGAAAGCCGCTCTGTCGCAACAATCGACCTGCTCGAAGGGGATATCCACACCCGTGATGCGGCGTACGCTCTCCACAGCACTGTACTCGCTGTTCGACAGGTTATCGACAATAACCACATCGTAGCCCGCCTCGATGAGTTCCACGGTGGTGTGCGAGCCGATGTAACCGGCACCGCCGCTAACCAAAACACACTGTTTTTTCATTCTCTAAAGTTTTTAGTCTGTAAAATTCACTTCGTTGCAAAGCAACATACAAAGGTACGAATTTAAAACGAAACCTCCGATTTTAAGCCGACAAATTCCACACCCCCAACGACAAAACCGACAGACATACCGACAGACACCCCTTCTCGCCACGCCAATCAGAGTCACAGTCAGCACTTTCCACCCTCCACCGACAGAGGTTTAGGAAAGTACGTGGCGAAAAAAAAGAAGTTACAATCTGTAATTATTCCGAAAAAAAATCTTATCTTTGCTAATGATGTGGCGTTGAAAAGGCGTCACCACTTATGGGATTAAAACACAAAAACTTAATCTAAAAATAACAACTATGTACGGAAAAATGAAAGAGCATCTCCAGCAGGAGCTGGCTGACATCAAGGCCGCAGGACTCTACAAGACAGAGAGAGTCATCGAGTCTCCTCAGAGAGCCGAAATCACCGTTGCAGGAAAACCTGTATTGAATTTCTGTGCCAATAACTACCTTGGTCTGTCCGACAACCCCCGCCTGGTGGAGGCTGCCAAGAAGGCTATGGATGCTCGCGGCTACGGTATGTCGTCCGTAAGATTCATCTGCGGATGCCAGGACTTGCACAAGCAACTCGAAAAAGCCATCTCCGACTACTTCGGCACCGAGGATACCATTCTCTACGCCGCGTGCTTCGATGCCAACGGCGGTGTCTTCGAACCCCTGTTCACCGATCAGGACGCCATCATCTCCGACTCGCTGAACCACGCCTCAATCATCGACGGCGTGCGCCTCTGCAAGGCCGTGCGCTACCGCTACGCCAATGCCGACATGGCCGACCTCGAGGAGAAACTCAAGGAGGCTCAGGCACAGCGTTTCCGTATCATCTGCACCGATGGCGTCTTCTCGATGGACGGTAATGCCGCTCCCCTCGACAAGATTTGCGCCCTGGCCGAGAAGTACGATGCTCTGGTCATGGTCGATGAGTGCCACTCGGCAGGTGTGCTGGGTGCTACCGGCGGCGGTATCACCGAACTCTACAACCTGCGCGGTCAGGTCGATATCCTCACCGGTACACTGGGTAAGGCCTTCGGCGGTGCCGTGGGCGGCTACACCACCGGTCGCAAGGAGATTATCGACATGCTGCGCCAGCGTTCGCGTCCCTACCTGTTCTCCAACTCGCTGCCCCCCGCAATCGTGGGTGCCGGCATCGAGACCTTCCGTATGCTGACCGAGAGCCACGAGATTCACGACCGTCTGGTCAAGAATGTCGAGCACTTCCGCACCAAGATGGTGGCAGCAGGCTTCGACATCAAACCCACACAGTCGGCTATCTGCGCCGTGATGCTCTACGATGCCAAACTTTCGCAGGTCTTCGCCGCGAAGTTGCAGGATGAGGGTATCTTCGTCACCGGCTTCTACTATCCCGTCGTTCCGAAGGGTCAGGCCCGTATCCGTGTGCAGGTATCGGCAGGCCACACCATCGAACAGCTCGACCGTTGTGTGGAGGCATTCGTCAAAATCGGCAAAGAGCTCAACGTATTAAAATAAAAAGTACCAATGGCTAAAATCAACCTGGATGCAATAGACCACAAGATTCTGAAATTCTTAGTTAAGAACGCCCGCATGCCGTTTTTGGAGATTGCCCGCGAGTGCGGCATCTCCGGTGCAGCAATTCACCAACGTATCCACAAACTCGAAGAGTCGGGAGTGATATTGGGCAGCAGCCTGATTGTCGATCCCAAGACCCTGGGTTTCGATGTATGTGCCCACATCCGCATATCGGTGAGCGACCCCCAGTTACTGCACCAGACCATGGAGCAGCTGAAGGCCATACCCGAGATTGTGGAGTGCCACTTCATCACCGGTGACGGCAATATCCTGGTGAAACTCTACTGCATCGACAACGAACACCTCATGCGCACGATTTTCGACCGAATACTTCAAATCAAGGGTATCTCCACCACCGAAACGACCATCACGCTTCAGGAGAGTTTCCAGCGACCTTTGGACATTGAGTTTATCGAAAAGCAGGAGCGCAAGTAACCCCGCTTTTACACAGTCAAAAATCCCGGAAATCTAAGGTTTCCGGGATTTTTTTTGTGCGGTGGGGGAGGGCGGGCGCGAAGTGCGGTGTGTGGGCAGTGACCGCGGACGGACGGCGCGCGTGAGGAGGAGGACGGCGCACGCGAGGAGGGGACGCCATACACACGAGGAGGGGGTAGACGGAATTTCCTACGGACGCAGGAGGGAAAGGTATTCGCTCGGCTTTTTCAACGAGACGCAGGAAAGGACGATATTCGCTCGGCGGGACGGGTGGTCGCGTCCCTTGGCGCGAGCCGCTCCCCGAACATTTGGGAGGGGACGCAAAAAAGGACTCTGCACGACACGACCACAAAACAGGACAACGACAAAGCGCAACATCGGGGTGGGGTGCACATGGCGGATAGAAGGGTAGGCACGGCATCATCACCGTGGCACATTTCGGGCGATTTCAGCGACTTTCTCCGCAGACAGGAAACATCGCATCACGGGGAATATTTCACGTCTAAAAACGCGAGAAAATCTTTTCTTCACATTAATTTCACCTCACCCTTTACATTATGTTAAATTTACTAATGAGGGGGTGAGGTGGGGTAGGTAGGAGAGGAACAACGGGGAAAATCAAGAAGGGGAGAAGTTTTCCTCTATTGTTCCCCCCTCCCAATTACAGCCCTTACATTATGTTAAATTTCTATTTTGAAAGGGGCAAAAGTGGGGTATTGCGGGGTATTCTCATCTTGTAAATATGCCATACACACCCGCACCACAAAAAAAAGATGTATTTTCCAATCCCAAAATAGCTAATACCCTTCTCCGTTTCCCGCGCGCCGTGACGCCCTCCGCCCCCTCACTGCCTGTGCCCTCCGACATCAAAATCTGCCCAACATCGGTCGCCACACAAAAAACACCTTAAGAAATCATCTCAAAAAATCATCACGCCCCCCCCCTTCCGCGCAACACCCCGACGCGCCATGCCGTCCCCACCGCCCGCAAAACCGCCCGCACACCCTTTCCGCACCCCTTCCCACGCCTCCCTCCAAACAAAAAAAGCTGCCACCCGAAAGGGGCGGCAGCTGCCATATATCCTTCGAAAAGGGGAATTACTTGACAATCTCCATCTCATCGAGCAACCAGCCTGCACCGGCGAACTTGTCGATGATGAAGAGCACGTAACGAACGTCCACACCGATGGTGCGCTGCAATTCGGGCTCGAAGGCTACGTCACCCGACATGGCCTCCCAGTTACCGTCGAATGCCAGACCAATCAGCTCACCGTTGGCGTTCATCATCGGCGAACCCGAGTTACCGCCCGTGATATCACAGTCGGCGAGGAATGCCACGGGAAGCTCACCCTTCGAGTTGGCGTACTGACCGTAGTCCTGAGCAGCGTAAAGCTCCTTCAGCTTCTCGGGTACGAAGAACTCGGCGGGGTTGTTCTTGTCCTCCTTCTGCATCACCCCCTTGAGGGTGGTGTAGTGGCGGTAAAGCACACCGTCCTTGGGCTCGTAGGGAAGTACTCGACCGTAGGTCAGACGGATGGTGAAGTTGGCATCCGAAGCCCACGCCTTGTCGGGGTGCTGCAACATCAGACCTGCCACATACTTGCGGCGACCCTCGGCGAAGCTCTCCACATACTTGCTCTTCTCCTCCGATGCCTTCTTGTACATCTCGCGTACCGACTTCACAAAGGGAAGTGCGGGGTCGGCAGCCACCTTCTTCTTGTTGTACTTGCGGATGATGCCCGCAACCTTCTCCTCCGAAGTGAACTGGGTGTTATCGTAGAGGTAATCGACATACTTGTCGATGTCACCGCCGAACTCCTTGTCCACAATCTCGGTGTAGAACGAAGGCAGGTACTCGGGAGCCATATTCTCGCGTGCGATGGTGAGCATACGCTTTGCCACCTTGCGGTCGGTAGCCACGTTGTAGTCCTTGAACCACTCGGTCATGGCCTTGATGTCCTCGTCTACCTTCTCAAACTTCTTGTCGCGCAACTCGCCGTCCTTCAATACAATCGAAGCGGGAGTAATCAGCTCCACGGCACTGTAAAACGCCTCGCGGAGATACTGCACGGCAGCACCTGCCTTGGCCATCTGCTCCTGTGCGGCGGCAATCTTCTTCAGTGCGTCCTGATAGCCCTCCTGAGGCATGGTGTTCTCGTCGGCCCACTTCTGGAACGAAGCCTCCTGTGCCTGCTTGCGCTCTACAACCTTCAGGTCGCGGATGCCCTTCGACATACCGATGGAGTTCTTCCAGTAGTTCGACGAACGGGCATACTTCGAAGCGTACTGGATACGTACCTTGTCCGATGCCATCATGTCCTCCCACCAGATTTTCTGCTTCTCACCACGGATGAAGATACGCTGGGGGTTATCCACGTCGAGCATGTAGTTCAACTCATAAGAGGTGGCGAAACGCTCGGTCGAGCCGGGGAAGCCCATAATCATGGCGAAGTCGTTCTCCTCGATGCCCTTCAGCGACACCTTGAGGAACTTCTCGGCGTTGTAGGGGCGGTTCTCGGGCGAGTAAGCCGCGGGGCGGTTGTCCTTGCCGGCATAGACACGGAAGATGGAGAAGTCACCCGTGTGACGGGGCCACATCCAGTTGTCGGTGTCGCCGCCGAACTTACCAATCGAAGAGGGAGGAGTACCCACCAGACGGATGTCGGTGTAGACCTCCATCACGAAAGCGAAGTACTGGTTGTCCTCGAAGAACGAGGGAATGATGACCTCCATGCCGGGGTTCTTCTTCTCCAGCTCCTTGATGGTGGCCTTCAGGTTCTCACCGCTTATCTTTTTGAACTCCTGCTGTGCAGCGGTCGAGGGGATGTTGCCCACGATTTGGGGAGTAACGTCGATAATCTGACGGATGAAGCGTACCTCCAGACCGGGAGCGGGCAGTTCCTGCTCGTTGTTCATGGCCCAGAAACCGTTTTTCAGATAGTCGTGCTCCACAGCCGAGAGGCTCTGGATAGCATCGAAACCACAGTGGTGGTTGGTGAACAGCAGACCGTCGTGCGAGACGATTTCGCCGGTACAGCCGCCACCGAAGATGACGATGGCGTCCTTGAGCGAGGATTTGTCGGCACTGTAAATCTCCTCGGCGGAGAGTTTACAACCGCGCTGTTGCATGGTTGCGATGTTCATCTTCTGGAGATAGGGCAGCAACCACATACCCTCGTCGGCAGCAGCTGTGAACGATGCACAGAGCGCCGCAACGAATAAAAAGAGTTTTTTCATACAGTTTTTATTTAATGCTGATCATGTTTAATATCGAGCGTTCGGCCTTGCGGCGGATTTCCTCGTCGAGGTGGATTTCGGGAGACTCGTTCTCGAGACACTCGGCGATGTTCTCCAGATTGACCATCTTCATATATTCGCACGTGTTGCACGCACCGTCACAGAGGGCGTTTGCCGGGCCGGGGATAAACTCCTTGTCGGGCATCAGACGCTCCATCTCGGTGATGATACCCGACTCGGTCATGACGATGAACTGGCGGGAATCGCTCTTGCGACAGTACTCCAGAATGCCCGCTGTCGAACCCACATAGTCGGCTTCGGCTACGACCACTTCGCGACATTCGGGGTGGACGACCACTTTGGCTTCGGGGTACTTGACCTTGGCTTCGCGCAGACGCTCGACGGCAAATTTGTCGTGGACGTGGCAGCAGCCGTGCCACAACAACATATTGTCGCGACCGGTGAGGCGTTTGATGTAGCTGCCCAGATGCTGGTCGGGACCGAAGATGATGGGGCGGTCGGCGGGAATCGACTGAATGACCTTCAGTGCGTTGGACGAGGTGCAGCACACATCGGTGAGCGCCTTGACCTCGACCGTGGTATTGACATACGAAACCACGGTGTGACCCGGATGCTCGGCGATGAATTTATCAAACTCGTCGGCCTGGCACGAGTCGGCCAGCGAACAGCCTGCCTCGGGGCAGGGAATCAACACCTTCTTTTGGGGACAGAGCACCTTGGCGGTTTCGGCCATGAAGTGCACGCCGGCGAAGAGAATCACGTCGGCGTCGATGTTCTGCGCCTTGACCGACAGGGCGAGCGAATCACCGAGGAAGTCGGCTACCTGCTGCACTTCGGGTCGGGTGTAGTAGTGTGCCAGGATGACGGCACGTTTTTGCTGCTTGAGGCGGTTGATGCGCTCGATGAGCTGGTCTGAGTTATGAACTTTCATTTTTTTATTTTTATTCCTTTTTATTTAATAATAAAGAATAATAATAGTAATAATAGCTGTTGATAATGTTGATAAGCTGAGCGGATTGCGGGTTATTGACTTTTGGGTCTTTGAGCTGTTGATTAAAATCCCGACACACGGGGCGTCGGTCGTTGATTCGGCTACGAAATTAACAAATGTCCATAACTTTATCAATATTTCAACACCACAAAATTCTCAACATCTTGTTATGATTTCATCTCGTGGGGCGGTTCATCGAATTTCAGCAACTTTATTTGCTTTCCGCGATTTCTTGTATAAGCCCGACTGATTCTTCAAAAGCAAGAGTATTTTGTTTTTTCTTATCAATATTTGTTGGTGTGTTATCAACAGGTTTTCCGACAGGTTATCATCAGCCTTTCATCACCTTTTCAACCACCTTTTCGGTGATGGCTCTGTGCCACTCCTCCACACGCGAATCGATGCCTGCGGCGGGGTGACCCTCGTCACCGCCCTCCATGATGGACTGCACGATGGGAATTTCGCCCAGGAAATCCACACCGCACTCCTCGGCCAGATGCTTCGCCCCGCCCTTACCGAAGATGTAGTAACGGTTCTGGGGCAGCTCCTCGGGGGTGAACCACGCCATATTCTCGATGATACCTGCCACGGGAATGTTCACATTCGAGTTGCGGAACATCTCCACACCGCGCAATACATCGGCCACGGCCACCTGCTGGGGAGTCGAGACGATGACGGCGGCATCGACCTTCAATTCGCCGATAATCGACAGGTGAACGTCACCAGTGCCGGGAGGCAGGTCGATGAGCAGGAAGTCCAAAGCTCCCCACTGGGTCTGGTGAATCATCTGCTTGAGGGCGCTGGTGGCCATGGCACCGCGCCACAACAGTGCATCGGTGGGTTTGATGAAGAAACCGATGGACATGATTTTGATGTCCTGTGCGGTGGCGGGAACGATACGCTCCTGACCCTCCTCTTCGACGGCATCGGGCATATAGCCCTCACAACCGAACATCTTGGGCTGCGAAGGACCGTAGATGTCGGCATCGAGAATACCCACTCTGTAACCCATGTTGCGCAGGGTGACGGCCATATTGGCGGTGACGGTCGATTTGCCCACACCACCCTTGCCCGAAGCCACGGCGATGATTTTGGCAATACCGCCCGTTGTGGTGTTGAGCTTGGGTTCGGGACGCTTGGGCTGGCCGCCCTCCTTCACCACCACGAGTACCTCTGCCTCGGGGTTGTGGCTCTTGAGCAGCTGCTCGGCAGTGTTCTTGATTTTGATGGCAAAGGGGTCGTGCGTCTTGGCGAAACGCAGAACGACTGTTATTTTACCTGCCGCCACGGCGATGTGCTCGATGAAACCGCTGGTGACAATGTCCTGTCCGGTTTCGGGGTGCACAACGCCTTGCAGCAGACGTTTTACCTGTTCTTCTTCCATGTATCTTAATGTTTGTTAAATTGTTTGTTCGCTTTTGGCGGTTTCGGGTGGTGGCGTGGTGGTGCGTTGCCCCCCCCTGTCCTTGGGGCGGTTACACCTCCGCAAGCGGAGGGCAAACCCCTTTTCTCTGACACGGTATACCCGAAATTTATATTCAATGACAAATATAACGTAATTTTTAGACATTAAATATAGGCGTGTATGTTTTTTTATCGAAAAACGATAAATTTTATTTGTTTGTCGTAAAATATAATTATATTTGCAAAAGACAGGGTGTGTTTTTTGTCCGAAATCCCCTCCGTGACGACTTCGTGACGGCCGACAGGGGACGGCGGACAGCGACAAAGGTGTCGAAGAAACTGTGACAGAGGAGTCTGTGCAGTGGGGCAGGACACTTTCTCCCGACGGGTACTGCCGCTCGCAATATCGAGGGGCGGGGGCTTCCCCGAAAGGGCAGAATGCACTCCCCCGAAAGGGTGGCACGCGTTCCCGTGAAAGGGCGGTGTGCGCCCCGAAAAAGTGGGGCAGGGAGAGTTCCTCCTTGCCTGAGGAGGGGGCATCGCGACCGGCGGAAAAACGCAGGTCAAAACTCCTCAAACGGCTGTTGATAACTTTTGCACGCCCCCGTTGATAACTTCGCAACGTGCTGAAAATCAGTTGTTGGTGATGTGAACACCCCCTGTCGAAAGCCCGAAGCGTGAATAATAACAATAATAAAAAATAGATTCCTATGCATTTTCTCAAAACTACATTAGCCGTGATTGTGGGTGTACTCGTGAGCATGGCATTGGTATTCGTGATTTGGATGTCGGTAGTGGCCGGTGCAATGGCATCGTTCAGCAAGACGGTGACCGTTGACGACAACTCCATCTTGCGCATCGACCTCTCGGAGACCATCGTCGATGCCCCCTCGGCCAATCCTCTGGCCAACATTGACATGAACACCCTCCAGCCCCGCCCCGAGGTGTCGCTCTACAAGGCTTTGCAGGCCATCACCGTGGCGGCAAACGATGACCGCATCAAGGGTATCTACCTGCGTCTGAACGGTGCGGGCGGTGTCGATGGCACAGCCGTACTCGAGGAGCTGCGCTCGGCTCTCGAGGAGTTCAAGAAGAGCGGTAAATTTGTGGTGGCCTACAACGAATACTACTTCCAGGGTACCTACTATCTGGCATCGGTGGCGGACAAAATCTACCTCCAGCCCGAAGGTATCTTCGAGTGGCGCGGTCTGGCGGCCAACCTCATGTTCTACAAGGGTCTGATTGACAAACTCGACCTCAATGTCGAGATTTTCCGCCCCACGGTCTGCAAGTACAAGAGTGCCGTGGAGCCTTACTTCCTCAAACAGATGTCCGACGAGAACCGCCGTCAGATGCAGGCGGTGGTCGATTCTTCGTGGAAGACCATCTCCGAAGCCGTGTCTTCATCGCGTGGCATCAGCGTGGAGCGTCTCAACGAGATGGCAGACCGTCTGACGGTGGCACTGCCCGAAGATGCCCTGCGTGAGCAGCTGGTCGACGGTCTGATTTACGAGGACGAGATGGACGACATCTTCACGAAGCTGGGTGCCGAGGCCGACAGCCGCGGCAAGCATCACTTCGTGTCGCTGGGCGAGTATGCCTCGCAGCTGGTACCCTCGGGTAGCTTCTCCTCTCCTCAGGTGGCGATTGTCTATGCCGACGGCGAGATTGTCGATGGCGAGGGCAACGACCAGAAGATTTACGGCAACACCCTGGCAAAGACCCTGCGCAAGGTACGCCTCGACGAGAATATCAAATCGGTGGTTTTGCGTGTCAATTCCCCCGGCGGTAGCGCATTGGCAGCCGACATCATCTGGCGCGAGGTGGAGTTGCTCAAGGCCGTGAAGCCTGTCATCGTGTCGATGGGTTCCTATGCAGCCAGTGGCGGTTACTACATCTCCGCACCCTCTGACCTCATTCTGGCCAATCGCACGACACTGACGGGTTCCATCGGTGTGTTCGGCATGATTCCCAACGTGGGCAAGGCACTCAACAACAAGCTGGGTGTGACCCTCGACGGTGTGAAGACCAACAGCGAGGCGGACGGCGTGAATATCCTCACCCCCATCTCCGAGGCACAGCGCAAGAGCATCATGCGCGGTGTGGATAAGGTCTACGCCACCTTCACGGGTAAGGTGGCCGACGGCCGTAACCTCCCCATCGAGAAGGTGTTGGACATCGCCGGCGGACGCGTATGGACGGGAGCCGATGCCCTCTCCATCGGTCTGGCAGACGGCAATGGCGGTATGATGGAGGCCATCGGCATGGCGGTCGAGAAGGCCGACCTTCAGAATGACTTCCGCGTGGTGGAGATGGTCGAGCAGCCCACAGGTCTGGCAGCACTTTTGCTGGCCTTCAACTCGGCGGTGCGTGCCGAAGTGAAGGGTGCGGCACTGCCCGATGCGGTGCAGACCCTCACCCGTGAGATTGACGATGTGCGCGACTTCCTCGGTCGTTCGGGCGTGATGATGTATTGTCCCTACAAGATAGATATCGAATAGATTTGATTATGTTCGTAGCAGGGTTGGATGCAGCCGACCTCTGCGTGTCCCACAGACTTCGGTCTGTGGGATTTTTTTTGTGCGCGGTGGGGGTTGTCTTTTTGATACGGGCTGGGGCGGTTTTGCGGTGGTTTTCGAGGGCTTGGTTGGGGCTTTGCATGGTCTTGGAAGCGGAGGTTGTTCCCTCGTCGGGGGTGACAAATCCACCCCCTTGCCGGGTGGCGTTCCCGGATTTATCGTATGATGCGGAGAAGGAGACTTTTTTTTGCAAAAAAGCACCCAAAATAGGAATGACGCCCCCTCATTCATGCCGGCATGAATGAGGGGGCGTCACCCCTATTTTGTTTCCTGCGGAAATCTCCTCCTCCGAGTATTGAGCGGTTGGGGTATCGCGCCGTTCGGGATTGCCCGTTTTTTTTGCGCGTGGCTTTCGTTATATTCCACCTACACCTATTTTCCCCTGTCCCAACTGTCCCTTTTTCACCCACATTCCTATGTCTCACCTGCCTTATATTTTCCTGCGCTTGCCCATATTCTTATGAACCATTGTTTTCTGCCCCTGTCCTATGGGGGCGTCTGCCCATTTTTCACCGCTCCATATTTTCTATCCTTGTCTCTCTGCTCCGTGGTTTCCCTGCCCGTGGTCTCCTTTTCCCTCTCCAAAAAATGTTTCTCCGCCCACTTTTCCGCATACGCGCCCCCCCTATCTGCGCGCGAAAATTTTATATTTATCCCCCAAAAAAAATGGAAAATGTATTTAAAAAAATTGGGGATTTTTGACCGCTCGAAAAGGGCAGAAAAATACCCTGCATCGAGGGGGCAACGGTGTGGGGAGTAATCGTCCAAAATTGGGGTAATTCTCTACCAACGAATTGTAAAAAATGGTTGAAAAAGTGGCTGTTAATAACTTTTGACAGCCATTGTTTATAACTATACAAATAATTGAAAATTAAGTTATTAACATTTGTTAACAAACTTCTGCCTGCCTTTCGAAAAGTAAATTTGAGTAATTGAGAATGGTGGGGGAGAGGAGTGTTATAGTACAATATAGTTATTGTTAAATTCCGACATTGGAGAGAGGGGCGTTTCGAGTAAATTTTAGGGGTCGATTTTTTAGTTGGCAATTATCCCGAATTTTGCCCCGAAAAGCCCAATTTTTGAGGGCTGATTTTCAAATTTTTTTCGCCCCTTTAAGGGGTATTTTTAACCCTCTCGTAGCAAGTCGCCCGACCCCAAAAAAGCACCCGCGTTGCTTGGAGATACATCAAAAAATGGGAGTAGGGGAGGAAGGGGGAGTCCGTAGTCGTGGGTGAATATTTTTGCGGAGGTGGGGAATGTGACGGTGGGGTGGTGCCGAGGAGAGGGGGCGTATCCAAAAGAAAACCGCGCCCTTCCTTCAAAACGGGTGGGGTGGAAAGGAAAAGAGGGTAATCTGCGGGCGGGGAAAATATTTTTTTCGGGCAGAAGTGAAGTATGTGCGGGGCAGGGGTTAGGGCGGAAAATAATCTGCGGAGGAAAACGGAAAAACTGCCAGAGGGGGTGCGGCTGGCAACCTCGTGCAACCCCATGTCACCCCATGCAACGCTCCCGCTGCCATTCTATATTCCGTCCCATCTGCCTTTCCCCGACTGTTCAACAACCGCTCGCCCGCCGCCCGTCATCACCGCCGCCCGCCGTCTACGTCCCTGCTTGCCCCGCCCGATAACCGCCCTCCGCCCACAACTGCCCTGCCAATCCCCCGCAAACCGCCCGATACCTTCGCCACAACCCCCTCTGCCCGTCCACAAACCCTCACAAACCGCCTTCGAACCGCCCTCACTGCAACTCTAACCGCCCCCACAGCAAAAAGATATGAAATAATTTCATATCTTTGCACCATGAAAACAACGATTCGATTAACTAAAGAGTTCTCTTTTGAGGCGGCACACTCTCTCGACGGATATGACGGAGCGTGTCGTGAGATTCACGGTCACTCCTACCGTCTTTTTGTCACGGTGAAGGGGGTACCTCTCGAGGACGCCTCAAGTCCCAAATACGGTATGGTCATGGATTTCGGTGTGCTGAAGCGCATCGTCAATGAGGAGGTCGTCTCGCGTCTCGACCACTCGTTGGTCCTCCGCGATTCGGAGCTGAATGCCCCCCTGCGTGAGGTGCTCACGAAGCGATTCTCCAACATCCATTTTGTCGATTACCAGCCCACGTGCGAGAATATGCTCGCCGACTTCGCCCACCGCATCGGACGCCGACTGCCCGAGGGCGTGAAGCTCCATTCGCTCAAACTCCACGAGACAGCCACCTCGTTTGCCGAGTGGTACGCCGAGGACAACTGCCAATAAAACAAGCCACAGCGATGAAAAAAATGTTTCTGGTCGATGCCTATGCATTGATTTTCAAATACTACTACGCTTTTTTCCGTCACCCGATGCGCAATCGCGAGGGGCTGAACACCTCGGTGGTCTTCGGCTTCGTGAAGTTCATTCGCGACATTCTCAAGCGCGAGCACCCCGACCTGCTGGGTGTGGCTTTCGACCCCAAGGGCGGCTGTTTCCGCAAGGAGATTTTCCCCGAATACAAGGCCAACCGACCTGCCACCCCCGAGGATATTATCCTCTCGGTGCCCTACATCAAGCGGTTCCTCGAGGCGATGTGTATCCCCGTGTTGGAAATCCCCGGCTATGAGGCGGACGATGTCATCGGCACGCTCTCGCACAAGGGAGCCGATGCCGGTTACGAGGTCTTCATGGTCACCCCCGACAAGGACTACGGACAGCTGGTGAGGGAGAATTGCAAGATTTACAAGCAGACCGCCAACGACGGTATCGAGATTCTCGACACCGCGGCCATCAATGCCAAGTACGGTATCGACAACCCCGAACTGGTGCGCGACATTCTGGCACTGTGGGGCGATACGGCGGATAACATTCCGGGTGTGCCGGGCATCGGTGAGAAGGGTGCCTGCAAGTTGGTCAGAGAGTGGGGTACGGTGGAGAATATCCTTGCCAACGCCTCGCAAATCAAGGGCAAGCAGGGTCGCAACATCGAGGAGTGGGGCGACAAACTGCGTCTAGCGAAGACGCTGACCACCATCAGTCTGGACGTGCCCGTGGAGTTCGACCCTCAGGCGCTGAGCATCTGCGAGCCGCACCTCGACCAGCTGAAGGCTCTCTATGCCGAGCTGGATTTCAAGTATTTCATTGCCGACCTTCAGAATATGGCACCTGCCGCCCCCGTCAGCGATGCGCCCCATCAGGAGCCGCAACGCCAGCTCGCGGAGATGGCACGCGCCAAGTCGGCGGCCGCCAAGAAGGCGGCTTTGGCAGGTCAGGGCGACCTCTTTGCCCCTGCCGAAACTCCTGCGGAGAGTGCCACCGAAACCGTTGCCCCCACCGTGGAGCAGCCACAACCCATGCAGGGCGATTTGTTCGCCACTATGTCAGCCCCTTTAGTCCCTGCAACTCCTTCTGCGCCTGCCACACCCGTGACCGCTTCGGCGGAAAACCCCACGGAGGAGACCCCCGCGGAGGAGATGGTTATCCGCACGGCAGCCGACACGCCCCATACCTACACCCTCATCGACAATGTCGATGCCCTGCGTGAGGTGGTGGCGGAGCTGATGCAGTGCGAGGAGTTCTGCTTCGACACCGAGACCACGGGATTTGACATCTTCAACGACCGCATCGTGGGTCTTTCGTTAGCGGTGAAACCCCACGAGGCGTGGTATGTCAGCTTCACCGAGGAGCACACCGCCGCCTTTGCCGAGGTGTTGCGTCCGCTGTTCGAGAACGAAAATATCGCCAAGGTGGGTCAGAATGTGAAGTTCGACCTCATGGTGTTGAGCCATTTGGGCATCGCCATTCGCGGCCGCAAGCTCGACACGATGATTCTCCACTACCTGCTCGACCCCGAGTCGCGCCACAATATGAATGCCCTCGCCCTGCGCTATCTCAACTACCAACCCATAGAGATTGAGTCGCTCATCGGCAAGGGAGCCCGTCAGCTGACCATGGATTTGGTGAGCGTGGAGCGCGTGACGGAGTACGCCGCCGAGGATGCCGACATCACCCTCCAGCTCAAGCACGTCCTCTACCCGATGATTGAGGAGCGCGGACTCCACAACCTCTATTTCGAGATTGAGGAGCCGATGATTGACGTGCTGGCGGACATCGAGATGGCGGGCGTGAAGCTCGACACCGATGCTCTGGCGCGTTACAGCGTCACCCTCGAACAGCGTCTCGACACACTCATGGCGGAGATTCGCACCGAGGCGGACGAGCCTTCGCTCAATGTCAATTCGCCGCGCCAGCTGGGTGAGGTGCTCTTCGGCAAGATGAAGATTGCCGACAAGCCCAAGATGACGCGCACCAAGCAGTTCTGCACCGATGAGGAGTATTTGCAGAGCTTCGCCCACAAGCACCGCATCATCGACCTCATTTTGGAGTACCGCGGTGTGAAGAAACTCCTCTCAACCTATGTCGATGCCCTGCCCCAGCTGGTGAACCGCACCACGGGACGCATACATACCTCGTTCAATCAGGCGGTCACTGCCACGGGACGACTCTCATCGACGAATCCCAACCTGCAGAATATCCCCGTGCGTGACGAGATGGGCAAGCCCATACGTGCGGCATTTATCCCCTCCGATGACGACCACCTTCTTCTCTCGGCGGATTACAGTCAGGTGGAGTTGCGACTCATGGCGCATCTGTCGGGTGACGAGGCACTCATCGCCGCCTTTGCCCACGGTGAGGATATCCACGCTGCCACGGCGGCACGCCTGTTCGACAAACCTCTCGATGAGGTGACCTCCGACGAGCGACGCAAGGCCAAGACCGCCAATTTCGGCATTATCTACGGCATTTCGGCGTTCGGACTGAGCCAGCGACTGGAGATACCGCGCAAGGAGGCCAAGGAGATTATTGACGGCTATTTCGCCTCGTATCCCGGAGTGAAGGAGTATATGGAACGTGTGGTCGATGAGGCGCGCACCAACGGCTATGTGGAGACCATCTTCGGCCGCCGCCGCTATCTCAACGACATCCTCTCGCGCAATGCCGTGGCTCGCGGTCTGGCGGAGCGCAATGCCGTGAATGCCCCCATTCAGGGCTCGGCTGCCGATGTGATGAAGATTGCCATGATAGAGGTCCATCGCCGCTTCAAGGCGGAGCATATCCGCTCGAAGGTCATCTTGCAGGTGCATGACGAAATCATCATCGATATGTTGCGCGAGGAGCAGGAGCGCGTGGTGGCGATTGTCACCGATGCCATGGAGCATGCCGCCGACCTCAAGGTGCGTCTGGTGGTCGATTACGGCATCGGCAACAACTGGCTCGAAGCCCACTAACAGCGGGGGAGGGAGACCGCCCCGCAAACACATCCGACAACGGGCGGCCGTCCCACGGGGCGACCGATTCCTACGATACCGACACCGCGACCGATGTCCCTTTTCGGGGTACACGGTCGCGGTGTTGTTGTGTCGGTGGGCGAAAATAAAGGGGATTTCTGGCTGTTGATAACTTCTAAAAGAGGTTGTTTATAACTTTTCAAAGGGTTTGTAACCAGTTGTTTGCACTCTGTTTACAACTCCGTACCCCGTGCCGTAAAAAACGAAAAAAAATCCTCGCCGAGCGAGGATTATGGGGTTGAAACTTTCCGTGAGCGAGAACCGCGCGCCGTCAGAGTCAGAACACCTCTTGCAGAATACGCACCGACTGCACGGCACTGATGGCATCGAGGTGGTAGCCGAAGTAGATGAGCATCGCGTTGAGAAAATCGACTCGCTGCGTGCGGTTCAATCCGATTTCCGCAAGGTAGCGCACATCGCACTGCATCATGTCGCGCAAAATCATGGTGCACTCCTGATTCATGTAGCTGTTGTGCGTGGGGCGTGTGGGAGTGTAGAGACCCTCGCGGATGTCGAACCACGCACCGGCGGAGTATTCGTTGCCGGGGCAGAAGCCCAACAGACGGCTCAGATTGGCGAGGAACCAGAGGTGGAAATTCGCCACGCCCTCCTCCATGGCATCGAGTGCCTCGACCGAGTGCCACACAAATTCGAAGAGGTCTTCGTTGGGGTCGCTCTCCCTCACCAGACGGTAGAGCACCTCCGCCATGAAGAGTGCCATGGTCGATTTGCGCACATCGAAGGGCAGATGCTGGAGCGTGAATCCCGACTTGATTTCCTTGAAGCGGTGCATCTGCTGTTTCGATGACTCCAGCCCCTCGAACTCCACGGGAAACATCGGCTGGAAAAGTGCCAGCTTCGAACCGCGACCCGAACGGCTGCGCACGCCCTGCACCATGTAGCTGCGGCGTCCGCCCACATCGGTGAGCAGATAGACCACCATCGACGAGTCGCCGTATTTGAGGGTGTGGAGGACGATACCGCGCCCCTTATAACTCTTCAGTGCCATTTTTCACCAAGTGTAACAAACGCCATTCGTCACGACTGCGGACGCTCTGTGTGCGAAGTCCGTAGCGTGCAGCCGACTCCTCCAGCGGAGCGATGTCCTCCTCGAAGAATCCGCTCAACAGCAAATCACCGCCGGGGTTCAACACACGGGCGTAGACCTCCATCGCCGCGAGATGAATGTTGCGGTGGATGTTCGCCACCACAAAGTCGTAGTGACGGTCGGCGATGCGCTCCGTACTGCCCAACAGGGGGGTGATGCGCCCCTCCATATGGTTGGTGGCGATGTTCTCCCTGCAATTGTCGTCCGACCACGGGTCGATGTCCACGGCGTCCATGTGGCGCGCGCCGCACTTCACCGCCACGAGCGACAGCACACCCGTGCCGCTGCCCATGTCGAGACCCGATTTGCCGTCCAACGCCATGTCCAACAACTCGCGCGACATCATCCATGTGGTGGCGTGCTGTCCCGAACCGAAGGCCTGACGCGGACGCACGATGACCTCCGTCACACCCTCGGGTGCCGCCTCGTGGAAGGGCGCGCGAATGATGAGACGCCCCTCGATGTCGGTCATCGGAAAATCCTTCTCCCACTCCTCGTTCCAGTTGCGCTCCTCGATTTTGAGGTAGCTGCCCTCGAATCCGTAACCGCGCAGCAGGTGGTCCACCTCCTCACGACAGGGGGGCAGGGCATCTTCCGGAATGTAGGCTTTGAGTCCCAACTCTCCGTTATCGAAACTCTCGAACGGAAAATCCGACAGCTCGGCGGTGAGAATCTCCTGCATCGTCTCGTCGGCAGTGGGTATGGTCAGCTCGATATAATTCATGTTTGGCAAATTTTTCTTATCTTCGTGGACAAAGTTAACCATTATTGATGAAAAAAGAGCCAGCATCCCCCGAAAGTATCCGTCTGTGGAAGGAGATGGGCGACAAATATCGCACCTACCTCAAACTCGAAAAACGCCTTTCGGAGAACACCGTCATTTCCTATATGCGCGACATCCGCCAGTTTGCCATATTCATACTGCGGCGGGTCGATTGTCCGCCTACCGAGGTGACGCGCGAGATGATTGAGGAGTACATGAGTCATCTCTATGAAAGCGGTGCGGAGAAGACCTCGCAGGCACGCTCGTTGAGCGGCGTTCGTTCGTTCTTCAACTACATGGTGCTGGAGAGTCAGATGGAGGAGTCGCCTGCCGAATTTGTCCCCACACCCAAGGCGGGACGCCAGCTGCCCGACGTGCTGACCGTCGATGAGATCGACCGCATCATGGCGACCATCGACTGCTCGACCCCCAAGGGACTGCGCGACAGTGCCATGCTCGAGGTGTTGTATTCGTGTGGCGTGCGTGTGTCGGAGTTGCTGTCGCTGAGAATGTCCGACCTCTTTTTCGGTGAGGGGTATATCCGTGTCATCGGCAAGGGCGACAAACAGCGTATCGTGCCTGTCAGCGCGGTGGCACGCGAGAAGATTTACCGCTGGCTGGACGTGCGCAAGACGATGCTCAAGGCCAACATCAACGAGGAGTGCCTCTTTCTCAACAACCGTGGCAAACCGCTCACCCGCGTGATGGTCTTCACCATCATTCGACAGGCCGCAGCCCGCGCCGGCATCAATAAGAGTATCAGCCCCCACACCTTCCGCCATTCGTTTGCCACCCACCTGCTCAACGGAGGGGCGAGCATCCGTCAGGTGCAGGAGATGCTCGGTCACGAGAGCATCATCACCACCGAAATCTACACCCACCTCGATCGCGAACACCTGCGCGAAACCATCGAGAAACACCTGCCGTTGTAGAACGGCGGAGTTGGCTTCTGGTCGCTGGTTTTTAGACGGTTGGAAGGATTTTCCGAGGGGGAGGGTATGGTGCTTTCCAAGGCTTTTTCAAGGCTTTCGGGGTGACTTTTGCGGGACTTTTTTCAAGGCTCTTGTAGGACTTTCCCAAGGCTTTTGCGGGGCTTTCGGGGTGACCGGATTTAGGATTGACCTCGGCTTCGGTTGGTTGTTCGGCTTTGGTTGGTTGTTCGGCTTTGGTTGGTTGTTCTGCTCCGGATTGACTTCGGCTCTCTTCGACTCCTATTCCCGATAGCACATAATCTGTACTACACCCTGCACCGCCTGCCGTATTACGCCCTGCGCCATCTTCTGTGCCATTACTGTACTGCCCTTTGCGCGCATCCGCACCACCGCCCGCGCCATCATCGCGTCGCCCTCGCACCTCCCTTGTTTCGACTCTCTCCGCCACTCTGCCCCCGACCGCACCACCTGTCGCGCGACCTCTGTATTACCTCCTGCTCCGCCCGCTGTTCCACACTTTCCGCAACCATCTGTTTACACCCGCACCACCGACTGAAACACCCACCGCGCCACCTATTTTCACACCCACGTGTCGCCCCTCCCTCCTCCATTTCGCCCTTCGCGCCTTTCCGTTTTTCCTCTCTGCATTGCCCTGCTTTTCCCCCGATGGACTCCCCCGTCCTTCGCCATTTTGGGCAAAATCTCCGACTTTTTCCCGATTTTCGGGGTGAATTTTCACTTTTTACGCAATTTAATATCGGTATTTTTGGGGATAAAAAACCCTCTTTACAGCGTCTGTATACCTGTGTTTGTCATTTATGCCCTCTAATACTATTAGTTTTGACCCCCTGCACACGGATTTTTTCGATAATTCACACCCCAAGTCACTAACTTGGTGACCGAACATCGCTTTCCCGACTCGTTCCGCGCCCCCAATTACCGCCCCGTTGCACTTTATATTTCCGCGCGCAGATATTTACAACACCTTAAAAACCAGCTATTAATACCGATTACCTGCTACTCGTAACACCTGTTTTCGCACCATTATTAAATATCCCGATTGCCCTGTCCTCCCCATACCGCGTTTGGTTTCTCCCGTACCATTTCTTGCGATTTCTTTTATCACGGTTTTCCGTTATGTTATTTCTCTCCTGCCGTGTAAGTATAAATTTCTAATACTATTAGACGGGGATAATTTCCCGTTCATGAAGGGAAATTTTCGTCCGAGATAGGGGAGTCAATCTCTCGATTTTTCAGTCGTGCCGACTTTTTGAAATTTCAGCTGTCGCGACTATTAGATTTTTTAACCGTGCAGACCTTTTGATTTTTCCCTCTGTCCTCCCTGTTCTGTCCCGAAAAAAAATCATGTACCCCAGCCTAAATTCCACAAAATTTTCCTCCCAACATCGAGATTTTATCCCAAAATCCACCTCTCGAAACCTCGAAACATAAGCCCGAAGCCCCATGCCTCAAGACCCGAAGCCACACCCTAATCCGTAAAAAATCCGTTCCCTCTCAAAAAATCACCTCATTTTCCCCGAATTTTGCCCCTTCCCCAAAAAATTCCACTCTTATCCTCCCGTAGAATTCCGCCCTAAAATTCCCGAACCACCGCTCCGCTCCGCCAAAATCCGCCGACCCTCGATCACAATTCCCCAAATTCCCAAAAATTTCCTCCCTCCGATTCGAATCAGAAGTATTCCCCAGAAAATATTTGCAAAAAATGGGCTTTCCGCAGGCTGTTGAAAACTCTTTTTTGCAATGTTTATAACCTTATAACTTACTTATTGTTAAATTGTTGTGGTGTGTGGATAATTGTGACGGCAATTTTTCGGGCTTGTGGAATATTTGGAGTTGGCTCTCTTGGGGTACAATATAGTTATTGTTAAATTCTGTGTTGGAAAACAGCATTTGGGGGCCGGTGAAGTTGTAAAAATGGGGCGCAGGGGGAGGAGGGGCAGGCGCGCGAGCGTGAGTGCTTGAGAAAATGAGCTGGTCGGGTATTGTTGGGGGCATAAAAACTCGAAGCGATAGTGCAGGAGTGTGGAAAGTAGCGAAAGAAAAGTTGAGAATTGATGAAATAAAGAAGAGAGTGAGTGTGGAACGTGTCGGTGAATTTTGGTAGTGGCGAAAATATGTGTTTGGCGAGGGGGTAATCGGCGCGGGAGGCGCGGGCTTCTTGGGAGAAGGTCGAAAAAAAATTGTGGCGTGAGGGGGTGCGAGGAAGTTGTGTGTAGAAAGTGGGCTAAAGTTGGTGCAAAATAATGGGTGAAAAGTGCGTCCATTTTTCCGATTATGCCTGCAATGTGCTGGTGAGCGATTGAAAAAACGGTGAAGACGGGGAAATAAACGGAGCGAAAATTTTCGGGAGAGTGTGGGGATTCCCCCTCCGATGCGCAATCAGAAGTGTTCCAAAAAATATTTTCAAAATACGGGCTCTCCAAGGGCTGTTGATAACTCAATTTTTGCAGTGTTTATAACCTTCTAACTTACTTATTGTTAAATTGTTGTGATGAGTGAATAAGTGAGCGCGCGATTTTTTGGTGCTCGTGGGGTAATTGGATATGGCTTTTCCCTTAATAATATAGTTATTGTTAAATTTCAGCCTCCCTCCTCCGCAACCACAAAAAAAGAATAGGCAGACCCATCGGTCTGCCTATTCTTTTTCAATCAAAATTTATACTTTCTGGATTTTCAGTAATTCGGGTGTTGCCCCTCGCTCGCTCGTTATTCGTTCTTGAGTGCTTCCTTGCGGTGACGCTTGTAACGCTCGATGTGGTCGATGAGCATCAGACGGAAGGCCTCGCGGCGTGCCTTGAGGTTGAGCTTCCAGCCCTCCCAGCGCGTGTAACGCTCGCGCTTTTCGGGGTAGATGTCCGTGATGGTGAGCAGAATACCCGTCTCCTCCACATCGCCGAAATCGGGATTCGACACCGTGTCGAACACCTTCATCGTGGGCGAGAGATTCATGTAGGCGTTAATCAGCGGAGGGATATTCTCGTTGAACTCGCGGATTTTCTGTATCAGAATGCGGTAGTTCTCCTTGTAGTTGTCGCCCGTGAACAGCTGCTCGTAGTAGGGGTCGTCGAGGTCGAGTTGCAGGGGGTGGATACCCTCCACCAGACCCTCGTGGTCGGGGAAGTAGCGGCGCAGGAACCAGATGAGGGCATTGCGCGCCACCGCCTTGTAGGAGGTGTACATCGTCACCTTACCGAAGAGGTACTTCACCGAGGGATTGAGCACGATGAGCGCACCCAGACCGTCCCAGAGGTTGTCGAGGGCGTAGATGCTCTTGCTGTTGCCGCGCGCCTGATAGGAGGCCTGCACGAACGAACGTCCCAACTCGATGGTGTGGGGCAGATATTTCTTACGGAATTTGTCGCTGAAGCGGAAGTAGTGCTCGGTGGAGAGGTGACGCGGATGCTCCGTGGTGCAGATGATGAAGCGGTAGCCGCCGATGATTTCGAGGGCATCGGGGTCCCACACGATGAGCTGGTAGTAGCCGTCACCGGCGAGGTCCTCCTCGTCGATGTCGAGTTCCAGACCCGTGCCGCCACCCGCACCGCGGAAAGCCTCCTCTCTCAGACGGCCGATTTCGCGCATCAGATGGGGGCACTCCTGTGCCGAGAAGATATAAATCTCGTTGCCTGCCTTGTTGGTGTCGCGCACCTTGCGTTCGGGGGTGAGTTCCTTGAGCAGGAGGGCGCGCTCCACGGCAGGGATTATAGGTTTCATTTCTTGTTGCATGGTTGCAAAAATACCAAAATTAGCCGATTTTCGAACTGTTAAACGAGATTTTTTCCCAATTCGTATGTTCGGCGTCTCACCTCCTCGACCTGTTCGCGCAGCGAGTGGAAGTGCTGGAGGTCGGCCACGGGTATGGGGTCGCCGACAATCATGCGGAAATGACGCCCCTTCTGACGGAGCATCTCATCGGGCAGCCACACCATCTCGATGTTGAATTTCATGCCCACCCACTTGCGCAGACGCGATACGCGGTAGAAGAATTCCGACAGCCGCCCCTCCACGAATACGGGGACGATGACTCGCTGTGTGGCGTATGCTTTTTTCAGGAAACTGGTCTTCCACTCGGTGTCCTGCACACGGCCGTCAATCTTGCGCGAGCAGAGACCTGCCGGGAAGGTGAGTATGGGTCGGTCGCCGTAGAACTCCTCGTCGAATTTCTGAACATAGCCCGTGGTCTGAGAGCCGTGTTTGTTGACGGGAATCCACAGCGGACGCAGGGGGGCGATGTTCATCAACAGGTCATTGACCACCACCCTCACATCGCCGTAGTACTCCATGAGTTTGTCGGCGAGCATCATGCCGTCCATGCCCCCGAAGGGGTGGTTGGCCACAAAGAGATAGCGGCCGTCACGGGGCAGTTTTTCGATGCCGTGAATCGAGTAGCTCACGCCCCACTCCTTGAAGCAGGCGCGAATGAACTCCTGCGGTGGCAGGGAGCTGTAATTATCGAGAATGTGGTTGATAACGTCTTCGTGGACGGTCCTTCGCAGCCAGTTGATGGCAAAACGAGGTACCCAGCGCGACAATTTCGGAGCCTTGGATTTCAGGACGGCTTCGAGATTTATTTGAGGCATACGCTTTTAATCAAAATTATATCCACAAATATAAGGTTTATTTTTTGAATTTCGCTAACTTTACACCCAAATAGACTTTTGTACGCAATATTATGTCACAATACCATACACCCGTACTCCTTGAGGAGTCGGTTTCACTGCTGGAAATCAACCCCGAAGGCACCTACGCCGACCTCACTTTCGGAGGTGGCGGCCACAGCCGCTACATCCTCTCGAAGCTGGGCGACGGGGGGCGTCTCTACTCCTTCGACCAGGACAAGGATACCCGTGCCAATATTCCCGACGATAAGCATTTCCACTTCGTGGAGAGCAATTTTCGTTTCCTGAGGGGGGCGTTGCGTTACCGCGGTGTGAAGGCCGTGGACGGCATTCTCGCCGATTTGGGCGTGTCGTCCCACCACTTCGATGCCACGGAGCGCGGTTTCTCGTTCCGCGGCGAAGCACCTCTGGATATGCGTATGAATCAGCGCGGACGACTCTCTGCCAGAGAGGTGGTCAATAACTACACTGCCGAGGAGCTGACCCGTATTTTGGGCGACTGGGGCGAAATCGACACCCCGTGGAAGGTGGCGAACTGCATCGTTCGCGCCCGTGAGGTGTCACCCATCGAGACCACCGCACAGCTGGTCGAGGCGGTGAAGCCCGCCACGCCGAAGAAGGACGAGTCGAAGTTCCTCACCAAGCTGTTTCAGGCACTGCGCATCGAGGTGAACGGCGAGATGGAAGCCCTGAAGATGGCCCTTGAGCAGAGTCTCAAGGTGCTCAAGCCGGGCGGCCGACTGGTGGTCATCTCCTACCATTCGCTGGAGGACCGTCTGGTCAAGAACTTCATGAAGAGCGGCAACTTCCGCGGCGAGGTCGAGAAAGACTTCTACGGCCGTGCCCTTGCCCCCTTCAAAATCATCACCCGCAAGGCGGTGACCCCCTCTGCCGAGGAGCTGGAGCGCAATCCGCGTTCGCGCTCGGCGAAGTTGCGTGCTGCCGAGAAACTCTAAACGGAGCAAATTTTTTTTTGACAAAGGCTCAATACCCCCAATCCCTCCCCGTATGACTGCATCTCCCGACACCGTCACAAACGGTGAGTGAGGGTGCGCCACCCGCGGGAGGAGGGGCGAACGAGACGAGATAGCGAAAACGTAGAATCACCAAATCCGAAAAAGCCGATGTACAACGACGAGGAGAGACCGATGACGCAGGAGGAGTATGACCGCCGCGTCAGAGAGGAGGTGCGCCACGTGAATGTGGAGACCCCCTCGGAGAGGACCTATGCCGATATGCCCTTCGGCGAGGAGGAGGTCACCCCGCTCCACACGCCCTCGGAGGAGGAGATGGAGACCGCCGCCCTCCACGACCGCAGTTACGAGGACCTCGACCGCGAAGCCGAGGAGCTGGAGCGTCAGAGCGAGGAGTCGGAGGAGGAGTCGGAGGAACGCCGCCGCCTTCGCCGTCGTGCCAGCACCCTGCGACAGTTCCTTTCGGGTACGATTCTGGTGAGAAAAGACGTCTCGAAGTATTACCCCTATATGCTCTCCATTGCGGCGATGTTCTTCCTCAGTATCATCGTCATCTTCTGGTCACTGCACCTCGACATCCGTTACTCGAGGGTGGAGAGCGAGGCGAAGCGTCTCAGAGAACGCTCCATCAGATTGGAGGAGCTGCGTTTCCGCCGCACGACCCATTCCGCCATTCTCTCGCGCCTCAAGGAGCGGGGGATAGAACTCTGTGAACCCCTCGCACCGAGCGAGACAATCGAAGATTAGTGCGATGAAAAAGGGACGTTCGAAAATCAAAAGCAGCATCCTTCTGAGGGTGAGATTCATCTACTTCCTGTTCATGGTACTGGCGGTGGTGATTCTGTTGCGACTCATCTGGATTCAGTTCATCAGCCACGAGGTGGATTACAATGCCCGCCGTCTGGCGACCCGTATCTTCACCGAGGTGCGTGTGCCGGCACAGCGCGGCTCTATCCTCTCGCGCGATGACGAACCGCTGGCCATCTCCATCTTCCGCCATCAGGCCTACTTCGACTTTGCCGCCGAGGGTCTCGACTCGCTGAACCGCTTTCACGAGCAGAGCGACTCGCTGGCCCAACTCCTCTCGGCATTCTTCAAGGACAAGAGTGCCGCCGAATACCGCCGTTTCTTCCGCCGTGAGCACAGCCGCCGCTATCGGCTGGTGCGTCCGCGTGACACGGTGATGTTGCGCAGCGAGGGGTGGTTCTCGCGCTGGTTGGACAGAATCCGTGGCGAGGAGTTCGTTCGCAAACGCATCTACGACACCCTGCGAGACCACACCCCCGTGCCGATATTTCCGCGCGAGGTGGATTTTGCCGAGTGGGACATTCTGCGCCGCTATCCCCTGCTGAACTGGAACATGGGTATGGTCTATAACCTGCGTCAGAGCGACAAACGCATCTATCCGCAGGGCGGTCTGGCACGCCGTGTCATCGGTGACATGGCGGACACGGTGCGCGACAAGCGCGGTCACGGAATCGAGGAGAGCCACCGCCGCGAGCTGGCAGGCCGTGACGGTAAAATCATCCGTCAGCGCATCGCCCGCGGCTCGTCGGTGCGACTGCCGGGCGGACACAATGTTGAAGCAAAGAACGGTTACGATATCGTCACCACCATAGATGTCGAGTTGCAGGACGTGGCGGACAAGGCACTGCGCCGACAAATCGAACGCCACAATGCCAAGTGGGGCACCACCATCGTCATGGACACCCGCACGGGTGAGATTTTGGCGATGGCGAACCTCGGCCGCAATGCCGACGGCTCGATTGCCGAGACGGAGAACTACGCCCTGGGTCGCAGTATGGAGCCGGGCTCGACCTTCAAACTGGCATCGATGCTTCTCCTGCTCGACGATGCCGATATGTCGCCCGACACGGAGTACGACACGGGCAACGGCGACCCCGTGAAGGTGGGTCCCGTGCGCGGCGTGAGAGACTCCCACCGCGGTGACAAGGTCATCTCCTTCGAGCGTGCCGTGGCTGCCTCTTCGAACGTCTACTTCGCGCGTGCGGTGTGGGACCGCTACGGTATCACTGGCAAGAAGTTCGATTACAGCAACTTCCTGCGCGACAACCTGCGTCTGGGCGAGACGGTGGGTCTGGAGTACCTCGGCGAGCGCAAGCCCTACATCACCGAGGATTGGAAGGTCCCCGACCCGGGTGTCATGCTGGTGAAGATGTCCTACGGCTACCGCGTGAAGCTCGCACCCATACAGATACTCACCTTCTACAACGCCATCGCCAATGACGGACGCATGATTTCGCCCATCCTCATCAAGGAGTACCGCCACGAGGGGCGTGTGGTCGAGGAGTTCGAGAGCAAGGTTTTGCGTGGCTCCATCTGTTCGCGCAGTACCCTGCGCGAGGTGCGCCACGCGCTGGAGAAGGTCTGCACCGAGGGTACGGCACGCCAGTTCTTCGGCGACACCACCCGTGTGAAGGTGGCCGCCAAGACCGGTACGGCACAGGTGACCAGCTACGCACAGGGCGACCGCCACTATCTGGGTTCGATGGTGGCCTTCTTCCCGGCGGAGAATCCGCGCTACACGGTGCTCACCAGCATAGAGACCAAGTTCCAGCCCGGCAAGGCGTACTACGGTACGGGACTTGCAGGTCCGGTGGTCAAGCGCATGGTCGATTACATCTACAACCGCAGTTACGACTCCACGGAGACCCTCGACCGCGATATGGAGTACTTCCCCACCCACATCAAGGGCGGTGACATCGCTCAGGTGCGCGAGGTGGCTGATGCCTTTTCGCCCGATGTCGATTACGACGAGCGCAAGGGCTGGGGTCGTGTGACGGTGGATACCCTCTCAAGGGTGAAAATCAAAAGTTTGGACAATAACAAGACGGTTCCCAACGTCATAGGCATGGGACTCAAGGACGCCCTCTTCCTGTTGGAGAGTCGCGGTCTGAGGGTGCGTTTCTCGGGACGGGGTACCGTTTACAGACAGAATATTAAGGCCGGCACCGTCGCCAAGACGGGTACGGTGATAGAGATAACACTTAGATAAGATGAAAAAACTCGCATTACTCCTTGAACAAAGCGGAGTAAAATCAGTAATCGGAGCTGCGGATGTGGAGATTGAGAATCTCACCTACGACTCCCGTACCGTGGGCAAGGGCTCGTGTTTCTTTGCCGTGAAGGGTACTCAATGCGACGGACACCGTTTCATAGCTTCGGCTATCGAGAAGGGTGCCGCAGCCGTGGTTTGCGAATATCTGCCCGACGACATACGGCACGAAGGGGTCACTTTCGTGGTAGTGGACGACTCGTCGAGATGCATGGCGCAGTTTGCGTCGGCCTTCTACGGCGACCCGAGTCGCGAATTGAAGCTGGTGGGCATCACCGGCACCAACGGCAAGACCACCACCGTGACCCTGCTCTACAACCTCGTGCGCCGTCTGGGACACAAGGCAGGACTCATCTCCACGGTGGTCTACAAAATCGACGACCGCACCCTGCCCTCGACCCACACCACCCCCGATGTCATACGTCTCAACGCCATGATGCGCGAGATGGTCGATTGCGGTTGTGAGTATTGTTTCATGGAGTGCTCGTCCCACGCCATCGTGCAGGAGCGCACCGCAGGCCTCCATTTCGCCGGCGGTATCTTCTCCAACATCACCCACGACCACCTCGACTACCACAAGACCTTCGCCAACTATATCCGTGCCAAAAAGATGTTCTTCGATGCCCTGCCGCGCGAGGCGTGGGCGCTGACCAATGTCGATGACCGCAACGGCGAGGTGATGGTGCAGAACTGCCGCGCCAAGACCTACACCTACTCGCTGCGTTCGATGGCGGACTTCCGATGCAAAATCATCGAACAGCACCCCGACGGTATGTTGCTGCGTATGGGCAGTGACGAGGTGTGGGTGCACCTGCTGGGTCGATTCAATGCCTACAACCTCTTGGCTGTGGGAGCTGCCGCCCTGCTGTTGGGCTTCGAGCGCACCGAGGTGATGACCGCCCTCAGCGTGCTGGAACCCGTGAGCGGCCGTTTCGAGCTGATACGTGCCACCGACGGTACGGTGGCGGTGGTGGACTACGCCCACACCCCCGATGCGCTGGAGAAAATCCTGCAAAGCATCGGCGAGTTCCGCAAGGAGAGCCAGCAACTCATCGTGGTGTGCGGCTGTGGCGGTGACCGCGACAAGACCAAGCGTCCCGAGATGGCACAAATCGCCGTGAAATATGGTTCTACGGCCATCTTCACCTCCGACAATCCGCGCCACGAGTCGCCCGAGGCCATTCTCGACGACATGACGGCGGGTCTCGATGCCGGTGCGCGCTACCTGCGCATCACCGACCGCGAGGAGGCAATTCGCACCGCCAATATGCTCGCCAAGCCGGGCGACATTATCCTCATCGCCGGCAAGGGTCACGAGGATTATCAGATTATCGGTGACGAGAAAATCCATTTCGATGACCGCGAAAAGGTCGCCGAGGTGTTTGCCAAAATGAGAAACTAAAAAATTTATAACTTCACAAGAGATGTTTTATCACTTATTCAAGTATCTGGACGAAGCCTACAACCTCCCCGGTTCGGGTATGTTCCAGTACATTTCGTTCCGTGCCGCCATGGCCATCATCCTCTCGCTGTTGATTGCCATCGTCATCGGACGACGTATCATCGACTTCCTGCGCAGTCGTCAGATTGGCGAGGACATTCGCAACCTCGGCCTGCAGGGTCAGCTCGAAAAGAAGGGTACCCCCACCATGGGCGGTCTGATTATCCTCATCGCCATTCTGGTGCCGACCCTCCTGTTCGCACCGCTCGACAATGTGTACACCTGGCTGATGGTTATCTCGACCGTGTGGTTGGGCTTCATCGGCGGTCTGGACGACTACATCAAGGTTTTCCGCCACAACAAGGAGGGTCTGAAGGGACGCTTCAAGATTGTGGGTCAGGTGGGACTGGGTATCATCGTGGGTACGACCATGTGGCTCTCGCCCGACATCACCATTCGCGAGAAGAGCACACAGCCCATCACCACGGTGACCACACTCGAGGACGGCACACAGGTCTACAACGTGCAGCAGGAGGTGGTGCTCGACTCCGAGGAGGTGAAGACCACCAAAACCACCATTCCCTTCATCAAGGACAACGAGTTCGACTACGGCTGGATGACGGGCGGTCACGAAACCCTCACATGGCTGTTGTATGTGCTGGTGGCGATTTTCGTGGTCACGGCAGTGTCGAACGGAGCGAACCTCACCGATGGTCTGGACGGTCTGGTGACGGGTGTTTCGGTGCCCATCATCATCGTGCTGGGTGTGCTGGCCTACCTTTCGGGTCACATCATCTATGCCGACTATCTCAATATCATGTATATCCCATCGAGCGGTGAGCTGGTGGTCTTTGCCGCCGCGATGGTCGGTGCGCTGGTGGGCTTCCTGTGGTACAACTCCTTCCCGGCGCAGATTTTCATGGGTGATACCGGCTCGCTCTCCATCGGAGGCATCATCGCCGTCTTCGCCCTCTGTATCCGCAAGGAGCTGCTGTTGCCCCTGCTGTGCGGTATCTTCCTTGTCGAGAGTGGCTCGGTGATGATTCAGGTGGCGTACTTCAAGTACACCAAACGCAAATATGGTGAGGGACGACGCATCTTCCTCATGTCGCCCATTCACCACCACTACCAGAAGAAGGGACTCTTCGAGACGAAAATCGTCCTCCGCTTCTGGATTATCTCGCTGCTGCTGGCAGCGATGACGATGGTAACGCTCAAAATTCGATAAACAAAATGAAAAAAATCGTTGTTCTGGGTGGCGGTATCAGCGGCTACGGCTCGGCGATACTCGCCAAGAAAAAGGGTTTCGATGTCTTTCTGTCCGACATGGGTAAGATTGCCGACCGTTACAAGTCGCGTCTCGAGGAGTGGGAAGTTCCCTACGAGGAGGGTCACCACACCGAGGAGCGTATCTTGGCGGCCGACGAGGTTGTCAAGTCGCCCGGCATTCCCGAAAAGGCACCTATCGTGAAGAAAATCAGAGAGAAGGGTATTCCCGTCATCTCCGAGATGGAACTGGCCTACCGCTATCTGGGCAAGGCCAAGACCATCTGCATCACCGGCTCGAACGGCAAGACCACAACCACCTCCATCATCTACCAAATCATGAAGGATGCAGGCATGAATGTGGCTTTGGGCGGCAACATCGGCGAGAGCTTCGCCTACTCGGTCGCCACGGGCGAGTATGACTGGTATGTGTTGGAGTTGAGCTCCTTCCAGCTGGACGGCATGTATAAGTTCCGCGCCAACATCGGTGTGCTGATGAACATCACCCCCGACCACCTCGACCGCTACGACTACTGTTTCCAAAACTACGTTGATTCGAAGATGCGTATCACGCAGAATCAGAAATCCAACGATACGTTCATCTATTCGGGTGACGATGAGGTCATCGCCCGCGAGATTCCGCGCTACGACTTGCGTTCGCGTCAGCTGCCCTTTGCCGCCAAGGCTGCCATTGCCAGCGCGGCAGGCGATGCCTTCCTCTGTGACGGCGAATTTACCGCCACGGCAGGCGACAAGTCGGTCACCATTGATATGTCGAAGATGCAGATTCAGGGCCTTCACAACGCCTACAACGCCATGGCGGCGGCGCTGGCGACCCTTTCGGCAGGCGTAGAGCCCAAAGTGGTGGAGCAGTCGCTCTATGCCTTTGCTCCCGTGGAGCACCGCCTCGAACCCGTTGTGGAGCGTGACGGCGTGCTGTGGATTAACGACTCGAAGGCCACCAACGTGGACTCGGTGTGGTACGCGCTGGAGAGCATGAAGCGTCCTTTGGTGTGGATTGCCGGAGGTACGGACAAGGGTAACGACTACACCCCCCTCAAGGAGTTCGCCCGCGAGAAGGTGCATACCCTCATCTGCATGGGTCTCGACAACGACAAACTCATTCGCGATTTCACGGGCATCGTTCCCGAGGTGTTGCCCTTCGACAACTTCGAGGAGGCGATGCGTGCCGCCAAGGCATCGGCTTGCAAGGGCGATGTGGTGCTGCTCTCACCGGCGTGCGCCAGCTTCGATTTGTTCACCTGCTATGAGAACCGTGGCGAACGATTCAAGGAGTGGGTGAAGGAGAATGCCTGAGTAGAGAATATCAAACCTTAATAAAATTGCTTTGCCTATGGAGGCGTGGGAGGAGAACGATTATACCCCCGATTTCGAGAAACGCAGGGCGGAGTCTGCCGCCGAACGCTCGTCGGCGGAGCCGTCCGCCGGCGCGGAACAGCCTTTTGACGACCCCGTGTCCCCTCTCGATGACCAACCCTCGACAAAGGGTGCGGCATCGGGTGCGACTGCCTGCCCTCCCGCGGGGGACGAGGAGGAGCGTCCGCGGCGCAAATTCTTCGCCGGAGACCGTGTGCTGTGGATTATCATCGCCACACTGGCCATCATCTCCGTGCTGGTGGTCTATTCCTCGACCGCGAAGATGGCCTACGGCTCCAATGTGCGCACCACGGCAGAGTTCCTCCGTCAGCAGATTTTCCTGCTGGCGATGAGCTTCGGCGTGCTGCTCCTCGCGCTCAATATCGACAGCCGCATCTACAACCGCTATGCCAAGGCGTTCTACGTCATGTCGATGTTGCTCACGCTGGCGACCTACTTCATGGGTGTATCGACCAACAGCGCCGCGCGCTGGATTTCGATACTCGGATTTCAGTTCCAGCCCTCGGAGATGCTCAAGGTGGCAACGGTCATCTTCCTCGCGCGTCAGCTCTCGTGCCGACAGTCGAAGATGAACAAGATAAAGATTATCCCCACCCTCAAAATCTGGAGATGGTCGGAACCGCGCAACCTCAAGATATGGGAGGAGGGTACCAAACCCATTCTCATGCCCGTGGTGCTGGCGGCGACGGTCATCTTCCCGGCGCACACCTCGTCGGCACTGCTGGTGCTGATGGTGGCATGGGTGATGATGCTCATCGCGCGTGTGAAGCTGGGCGAACTGCTCAAGCTGGTGGGACTGGCCGTCATCGGCGCGCTGATGATTTACACCCTCAATCTGGGTCGAAGCGAGACCGCCGAGGGTCGTGTTGCCACATGGATTAACCTCTGGACGACCTCGCAGGTCGAGAAACCCATACAGCACCTCTCCGACACCGAACGCTCGATGATTGCCATTCACAACGGCGGTATTCTGGGCGAGGGTGCGGGTCAGAGCACCATACGTGCCGAGATGACCCACCCCGAGAGCGACTACGCCTTTGCCTTCTTTGTCGAGGAGTACGGACTGGTCTTCGCCACGGTGCTCATGGTCTTGTACCTGTGGATATTCTTCCGCGCGAGGGAGATTTTCGAGGAGTGCGGAACCGCCTTTCCGGGACTTCTGGTGCTGGGATTGGCGGTGATGATTACCATACAGGCCATGTTGCACATCATGGTGACGGTGAACCTCTCGCCCGAGACGGGACAGACGCTGCCCATCATCTCGCGAGGCGGCTCGTCGATGATATTCACCGCCATGGCTCTGGGCATGATACTCAGCGTGAGCCGTCAGAACTCCGAGGGCTCGCACGACAAACCCAAGGGCGAGAGCATCTACGGACGATGATGGGGTAGGGAACGCTTGATTTACACGAAAAACATTTTTTACACATGGAAGACATTCGATTGGACAAATATCTGTGGGCGGTGCGCATCTTCAAGACGCGCAGCGATGCCGCCGATGCCATACGCAACAACAAGGTGACGGTCAATGATGCCTATGCCAAGCCCTCGCGCGAGGTGAAAATCGGTGACCGCATCTCGGTGCGCAAGATGCAGGTGGTCTACTCCTACAAGGTGTTGGATTTGGTGTCGAGTCGCCAGCCGGCGAAGAACGTCCCCCAATTCTGCCTGAACATCACGCCGCAGGAGGAGTTGGACAAGCTGAACGTACCGCGCGAGACGATATTCGTGATGCGCGACCGTGGCACGGGACGTCCCACCAAGAAGGAACGCCGCGACCTCGACTCGCTGATGGACAACATCTATTACGACGACGAGGACGATTTTTAGTCCTCCCCGCCACGGTGCGGTAAGGGAAAGAGAAAGGGTATCTCCAAAGTGGAGATGCCCTTTTTTTGTGGGGTGACGGGGCGGTGTGGCGCGTTTATTCGGTGGTGGTGCGGTGTGATGCCCTTGTGTCGTGACGGGGGGGGACGGTGTGATGTCTTTGTGGGGTGGTGACACGCGTGGCCGACCACTTCCCCGATGGCGGTGCGCTCACCACGGTACAGTACCACAGCCTTTTCCAACTGCCCTTCGGTGTGGCAGGACGGTCTGTTGCAGGAACAAGATGTTCCGCCCTATGTGGCGATGAAGTTGGGCGGCGAGTATGCCCGTCTTTCCACCTATCACTACCTCTTGGAGGAGAGTGACAGCACGTGGTGCTCCTTCCTCTCTCCCGAGGTGGGCTGTACGATATTCCCCTCCGAAGAACTGCATCTGGGGGTGCATCTGGCACTATATTACAGCTACGCCACCAATTCGGGCGGTGTGCTGACCTACCGCGAGGAGGGGCGATGACCTAAAAAGCCAACTCCAATTGGTCGATTTCGTGGTTGAAAGTCACACGGTGATAGGGCGAAAGTCCGTACTCGCGAATGGCCAGACGGTGTTCGCGCGTGGGGTAGCCCTTATTTTTCTGCCAGCCGTATTGGGGGTACTCCTCCGCCAGACGGAGCATGTATTCGTCACGGTGGGTCTTCGCCAGCACCGAGGCGGCGGCAATGTCGGCGTAGGTGGCATCGCCCTTGATGCAACAGTGGTAGGGAATATCGAGGGTCGTGCGGAAACGGTTGCCGTCGATGGCCAGAAATTGGGGACGCGGTTCCAGACGCGCCACCGCCAGCGACATTCCCTCGAAGGAGGCGTTGAGAATGTTGATTTCGTCGATGCGCGAGGGCGACACCGCCTCCACCGCCCAAGCCACGGCTTCGCGTTCGATGATGGCGCGCAGCTTGTTGCGGTTGCGCTCGGTCATCTGCTTCGAGTCGTTGAGCAGCGGGTCGTGGAAGTCGGGCGGAAGAATGACCGCCGCGGCAAAAACCGCTCCTGCCAGGCATCCGCGTCCTGCCTCGTCACATCCTGCCTCTGTGAGGTCGTATTGATATTGAAGAGTAAGCATACGGCAAAATTAGAAATAAAATGGCGAGATTACCGCAAAATTTCCGTAAATATAGAATACCTTTCAATAGGTAGTTTGAAAGAATTATCTGATTTTTAGGGGGTGTATGGAAACTGAACCCATTCGTAGCGTTTAGTTATAAATTGCGTCCAAATAACTCGTTATGGTACAAAAGTAATACAATTGTTTAATCTGTAACCCCACAAGAAAATGTATGTTTACTATTTGCTCTTATTAGTCTATTCTCATTGAGTTAATAAATGAAACCGGAATATCTTTCTCTTTATAATAGACTCCTCTTAGAGTGTGTCCATCTTTTAGTATTGATTTTGCTTCATAGCAATTTTCTTTTTCTTGCTTGAAATCATCAGAAAAGAAATTTAAGATAATATTATGATATATTGAAGGAAACGATTCAACTTCGAACTCTTTGTGATGACTTGAAATAGTATTATAGCCTTCTAGAGTAAAGTGTTTAAATACATGAAAAATACCTCCTTGAAAAATATTGTCTGAATTTATATTACGACAAAGGTCTAATCGTAAAATTCGGTCTGATATAGTTCCATCTTCTTCAATTTTGAAAACATAAGCCATTGTTTCTCCACGAATATAATCAAGGAATTCACTATCTGAATATTCTCTTAATAATAGATGTTTATCATACTCCTTTATAGCACGAATAACATCCCAATCATTTCCTGTTCCAAAATATTCAGGGAAACGATCAATTACATTAATATATTCACGATGTAAAATAAAACGCTCAAATGCAGGACTCGGCACAATAATAAATCTATATCCATTACAATTACTAGTATCGGACAAGCGCCTCCAACTGTTAAGAGAAACTTTTGCAAGACAAAAATCCTTTTTCTCGTGATGCATAAGAATAACTGAAATATCTTCAATACGTTTTTGAATTTCCAATTTTACTTTGTCAAAATCAATCATATTTTTATAATTATTAACTCTTACTCTAAAGAGATGTGTTGCTATACCACTTTTGTTAAATATCTCTCAATCTTAGCATTCGGTATATTATATATTCGCCACAATGGGAACGTGAAAATATTGTATAAGGTAATTTGATGTAAGCAAAAGCTTAGTATAATTAAAAAGCTTCCAAAAGACCATAATACTTAGTTTATATGTAAAAATACAAAAAACTGTGATACAACATATTAATATTGCGCTCTTTATTTTGAATTAGAACTTTATATCTCTTTTGTATCAAAACCCGCTTACGTGTGAAAAGTCGTCTATTTTGAGGTTAAACTTTCCCTCTGTGTCCTGTTTTGAGATTAAATCGCACCGTTCTTCTTGAAGTTGTGGTGAAACTTTACGGAATGCCAAAAATACAGTTTATATTCTGGCGCTTATATGTGTTTTTTATTTCTTGTATCCGCTTAGTATAGTTCCACTCATCGTTGGCTCTTTTTTTTAAGAGCCAACGATGAGATTTCCTCTAAACTCTCTAAATATCAAATCCGGGTTGCGTTAATCTGGTGTAAATTGGCAGATATTCCAGAGATTTTCCGTAATTTTGTAACTTAATCTATCGGAGAAAAAGCATGAATTTCAGTATCGTAAGACAGACTCTCGGACAGGCATTGATTATGCTGTTGGTTTTCGCCGTCATCACTGCCGTGGCAGGCGTGACGGGTACAACCCTTGTCCCCGAACAACTTCCGCGCGGTATGGCTCTCTCACTGCCCGGTGAGATGTTGCAACACGTGGAGGGGCTCTACCCCGTGGTGAGCAGCATCGTGGCACTGGTGCTCTTCGCTGCCGCAGGTCTGGCTACGGGACGACTCACCGTGCGCTACAACATCTACTCCTCGCCCACATTCATGGCCATGTCGCTCTTTGCGATGGTCGCCTGCGGACTGTCGGGTGGCGAGGATTTGCTCTCCAATCTGGTGCTCGCCGCCCTGTTCGCCTTCTCGTGCAAGAACTTCTCCGGCTCGATTGTCAACGGCTACGGATTCGATGCCATCTTCTGCGGTGCGTTCTACCTCGGCATCATGCCGCTGATTGATTCGGGCTGTGCCATTCTCCTGCCCATGGTGCCCGTCGCCCTCCTCCTCTTCCGCAGAACCAGCCGCGAGGCGGTGGTGGCTCTGGTCGGCGTTCTCCTGCCCCTCATGGTCTTCTCCTATCTCAACTGGGCGATGGACGGCGACTTCCGCGCCCCGATGTACTACATTCTCCGCGCCTTCTCCGGAGACGGATTCTTCGATGTGGTGCTGGCGATGCCCGTTCAGCGTTGGGTGCTGCTGGGCTTCGTGCTGCTGTTGAGCATCGTGGCTTCGGGTATCTTCATTTCCGGCTTCTTCTCGATGAGCACGCGCTCGCGTTATATCCTCATCTACCATATCATCGCATCGATTGTCGTGGTGGCGGGTCTTCTGTTGCCTGCTGCATCGGACGCGCAGGTCGTACTGCTGGCGGTCACCTCCGCCGTGCTGCTGCCCGTGCTGTTCGTGCGCGTGCGCTACTTCTTCGCCGTGGTGCTTTACGTGGTGCTGGTGGTATTATCTGTTATAAATATATTGTTGTAATCTTGTCGGAATGTCATTACCAGCCTGCATTGGATGTGAAACGGGCTTAATTGTGTGTCAAAACCAGTTTGTACACTTTTTGTCAATCTAATGTAAAATATATTATTGTGTATTTGTATAGTCTTATTCCATGGCTTGGAATGATATACACTACAAATTACAATGATATGAAACACGCCGAACAAACTTCAACACAGCAACCCGTTATCAACAGGTATCTGGAGACCGTCACGGGTATCCATTCCCAGCTTCTGTCGCGGTATGCCATTGGTTATCTGGTGCGCGGCACCAAACAGGTCTACAACGGTGACAAGTGTCAGACCATTCGTAAAGGCGAAGTATTCTATTTCGGGCTGGGCTACCATCATGTGGAGAATATCCCCGAAAACGGACAATCCTTCGAGCTGATTTACCTTCTCCTCACACAGGAGAACCCTGCACTCAAGGGGGTGTTTGGGTAATGTCGATACCGATAAAAAGCTCTTCGAGCAGGTCATCTACGAACATATCTTCCGCGACATCTCCATTGAGGAGCTCTCGCGACTGACCAATCGTTCGCTCACCTCCTTCAAAAAGGAGTTTCGCCGCCATTTCGAACTTCCGCCCCACAAGTGGTTTATCCGCCAGTGCCTGATGCACTTGCGGCTGCTGTTGATTTCCACATCGAAATCCATTTCCGAGATTGGCAACGAGTGCTCGTTCCCGAATACCTCCCACTTTATAAAATTGTTTAAAAATATATATGGCATGACCCCTGCCACCTATCGGAGTAGGCATTTGAAGTCGGAGAATGTGAAAAATGAGGTACGCAATCTGCAAATTAATATTGTTGTTTAGAAAACGTGAGGATAAAAAATATGTAGTTTTGAAAATAACTTAATAATTGAAAAATTGCGGAGGGAGATTTTGATAAAAAAATCAAAATATATTTGATTATTCTAAATAAAAATTTACCTTTGTATTATAAATCGTGGGTGAAAACCCACTCTCATTAACCTAACTAACCTAACCAAAGGGCTGACTTTGTGAAAACTCAGCCCTTTAATTTTTTATAAAATATCCTTTTTCGACAAGCAGGAAGGGTTTTGACTCCGTGGGGGTCAAAACCCTTCTTTTTCAAAAAATAGTTATCTCGCCCCGATGTTTTCACAATATTAACAACTCACGCACGAGGGCGTTTTTTTTCGATGGTCGGAAAAATTATCCCTATTTTTTATAAAAATAGGGATAAACTCTTTGCTCGCTGCTCCGAAAGGTTGAATATTGTGCTTCTTGTCCTATTCCTTCCCCGGCGGGGTCCTGTCGTGTCGCAATGAAATCTCTCTCTCTCTCTCTCTCTTTGGCTTTCGAAACCCCGTGGCGGAGTTTTCGGACAATGGCGTAAGGGGGCTTGGACGGGCGTTTCTCGGGCAAAAGTGATGGAAATGAGGGTGAAGGAGTGAGCGGAGGGGAGCGGACTTTCTCTGTTCCTTCGGTTGTTGCCCGATATTTCGCTCCGAGCGTTCATAAGTACCAAACCGGGCGAAAAAAGGCTGCGGCGATGAAAAATTGTAAGAAAAAAACTGTCGCAAAATGTCATTTTGTTGTGATATTAATCCTGTGGAAATGAGTATATGTCAATATTTTTTCCTATTTTTGCAGTAATTGGGAAAACTAAAACCGGATGCCAAAGTTTAACGATAGGGCAGAGATGCCCAAAAAACCAAGTTGGCTGAAAATCAGATTGCATCGCACCGAGGAGTATGCCGAGGTGCGACACATCGTCGAGCGTCACGGTCTGCACACCATTTGCAGCAGCGGCCACTGCCCCAATCAGGCGGAGTGCTGGAGCAAACGCACGGCGACATTCATGATTTTGGGCGACATCTGTACCCGCTGTTGCCGCTTCTGCGCCACACAGACGGGTAAACCCCTGCCCCCCGATGACGATGAACCGCGCAGGGTGGCAGAGAGTATTGCGCTCATGCATCTGAAATATGTAGTGGTGACCTCCGTCACCCGCGACGACCTCCCCGACGGCGGTGCCCACCACTGGGCGCGTACCGTGGAGGCTATCCGCGAGCAGTGTCCCGGTGTGGTCATCGAGCTGCTCATTCCCGATATGGATGCCCGTCCCGATTTGCTGGACATCGTGTTGGCATCGAAACCCGATGTGATAGGTCACAACATCGAAACTGTCGAAAGACTCACCCCCCAAGTGAGGTCGCGCGCCAAGTATCGTACAAGTCTTGCCACGCTGGAGTACCTCCACAGCCGCGGTGCCACCACCAAGAGCGGTATCATGGTCGGTCTGGGGGAGAGCGACGACGAGGTGTTGGCCACGCTCCACGACCTGCGTGAGGTCGGCGTGGGCATCGTCACCATCGGTCAGTACCTGCGTCCCACTCTGGAGCACTACCCCGTGGCGGAGTATGTCACCCCCGAGAAGTTCGACCGGTACCGTGAAAAGAGTTTGGAGATGGGCTTCGGCTATTGCGCCAGCGCACCCATGGTGCGTTCGTCATACCGTGCCGAGGAGGCCCTCGAAAAGATGAAAAACATGTAGCCATGAAAGCTCTCTGTCGCAATCTCGGTAAAATGGATTACAAGGAATGTTGGCAACTCCAACAGTCGCTCTTCGATGAGATGGTCGACAGAAAGCAGCATCATATTCCCGAAACCGAAGCACAGTCGCAGTGTGCCGGTACGTTCCTTTTGGTGGAACATCCGCCGGTCTACACGCTGGGCAAAAGCGGCAAGATGACCAATATGCTCGTCTCGGAAGAGCGACTCAAAGGTCTGGGCGCTGCGTTCTATCACATCGACCGTGGAGGAGACATCACCTTCCACGGGTGGGGGCAACTGGTGGGTTATCCCATTCTCGACCTCGAAAAACTGGGCATCGGACTCAAATCCTACATCAACAAACTCGAAGAGGCGGTCATCCGCACCATCGCCAGCTATGGCATCGAAGGCACCCGCATCGAGGGAGCTTCGGGCGTGTGGATATGTTCCGAGGGCGAAACTCCGCGTAAGATTTGCGCAATAGGAGTGCGCTCGTCACGTTATATTACCATGCACGGTTTTGCACTCAATGTGTCGACCGACCTGAGCTGGTTTCACAACATCAATCCTTGCGGATTTACCGACCGCGGGGTCACCTCCATCGAACAGGAAACCGGCCGACAGACAGATATGGAAGAGGTGAAAGAATTGGTAATGAATTATTTAAGTGAAGAATTAAATGTTAAAATATATAAATAGTAAATCTTATGCCCATAGAAAAACGATGGGTAGTCAAGCCGCAGGGAGATCCCCAAACGGTGGCACACCTCGCTACCGAATTGAAGATTCCTTCAGTCCTGGCTAACCTACTGGTTCAAAGAGGCATAGATACCGTAGAAAAGAGCAACAGGTTTTTTAATCCGAGCCTTGCCGACCTGCATGACCCGTTCCTGATGAAGGATATGGACATCGCGGTGGCACGTGTCGAGAAGGCCGTCAAAAACAATGAGAAAATCATGGTTTATGGCGACTACGATGTCGACGGCTGTACGGCCGTGGCTTTGGTGTATAAGTTCCTGAGGCTCATCGGGCATAAAAACCTGATGTTCTACATCCCCGACCGATATACCGAAGGTTATGGCATATCGGTGAAAGGTATCGATTTGGCCGCCCACAAGGGGGTCGGATTGATTATTGCTTTGGATTGTGGTATCAAGGCAATGGAGAAGGTAGCCTATGCAAAGAGTAAAGGAGTGGATTTTATAATCTGCGACCACCATCTGCCGGCGGATGTCATTCCGCAGGCAGTAGCTGTCCTCGACCCCAAGAGAGTCGATTGTTCTTACCCGTTCGACGAATTGTCGGGCTGTGGTGTGGGTTTCAAACTGGTGCAGGCCTATGCCATGACGCACGGCATACCCCAGGAGCCTGTCCTCGATTTGCTCGACCTTTTGGTCGTGAGCATCGCTTCGGACATTGTGCCGCTGGTGGGTGAAAACCGCGTGCTGGCCTACTACGGACTCAAGATTTTGAACAGCAGACCCTGCAACGGACTGCTGTCCATCATCAAGATTTGTGGTCTGGACAAGCACAACATCACCATCGACGACATCGTCTTCAAGATTGGCCCGCGCATCAATGCCGCCGGCCGTATGCGTATGGACGAGAACGACGAGAACGCCTCGCCGTCGGGCGGTCATGCCGCCGTGGAGTTGCTCATCGAGGGTAACAAACAGCAGGCCGCCGAGTTCGGCAATGTGATTGACGCCTACAACCAGGACCGCAAGTCGATAGACCGCACGGTGACGCAGGAGGCGCACGATTACATCGAGAGCAATCCCGAACTCAAGGCGCACAAGAGCACCGTGGTCTATAACCCCAAGTGGATGAAGGGTATCGTGGGTATCGTGGCATCACGACTCATCGAGACCTACTACCGTCCCACGGTGGTGCTGACCATGAGCAACGGTTTTGTGACCGGTTCGGCGCGTTCGGTGCCGGGCTTCGACCTCTATCAGGCTGTGGAGTCGTGCTCCGACCTGCTGGAGAACTTCGGCGGTCACATGTACGCCGCGGGTCTGACCATGCGACCCGAGAATGTGGTGGAGTTCACACGACGCTTCAACGACTTTGTCGAGGAGCATATCGACCCCCAGATGCTGGTGCCCGAGGTGGAAATCGACAGCGAGTTGTTGTTCTCCGATGTGACACCGCGTTTCCGCGAGCATCTCAACCGTTTCCAGCCTTTCGGCCCCGGAAATACGGCACCGGTGTTTATGACACGCGGTGTGAGCAACCACGGTGATGCGAAGCTGGTGGGTATGGAGCTGGAGCATCTGCGTATGAATCTCTTTCAGCGACAGAAGCCCAACACCAAGATTCAGGCCATCGCGTTCCAGCAGCCCACCCACTATGAGTGGGTACGTTCGGGACGACCTATCGATGTGTGCTATCAGATTGTGGAGAACCACTACCGCGGTATGGTTTCGACACAGTTGCGTATCAAGGATATCAAGCCTGTCACGGGTCGATAATCCCCTTCCTACACACTAAACGGGAGTATTCCTTTTGGAATGCTCCCGTTTTTTTTTGTGCGCGGGGGAGAGAGGGAGAGAGGGAGAGAGGGAGAGGGGGAGAGAGGTTGGGGCGCGGTGCTGCGTGGGGCGTGAGAGAGGGTGCGGTTGGTGAAAAAAAGTGGGACGCGTGCGCGAGGAGGGGAAAAGAGGAAGGTGCGGTGTCCCCCTCGCACGGGAAAGGAGACACGTGGGGAGTAGTCTGTGTCGCAGTATTTCGGACAGCCGCGAGTAGAGTAGTGGCGTGTGGTATTTGGTGACGCGGGGTGAGTTGATGCGGAATTTCGGCGGTCACGAGTGGCGGTTGTGTACGGCGCGCTGGAGGGGTTGGCGGTGCGCCCTCGGAGGTGAAAAAGGAGGGCGGTGCGGTGTCCCTCGCGCGGGGGAAGAAGACACGTGCGGAGTAGTTGTGAGGTGACGCGACTTTGGCGACGTGAAATCGGGGGTGGCGCGCGCCTTTTGATGTCCGTAAATCGGCAGGAACGATATTATACCTATTTTAATATAGCGAAATCCGAATGGGGAAGTCGCCATTTCCCTTTCCAAAGCGGAAAATTGGGGCGGGCGGTAGGAAAAATGGGTGCGCGTTGCGGAAAGGGGTCTGGCGCGCTGGTCGAATCGGGCGATAGTCAATAGAATGCCCTCCCCCCCCCAAAAAATATGGCGCAGACTTCCGTGGGGTATAAAGAAACACCGTCCAAATCGGACGGTGTTTCTTTTTATGGTTGGGTACGAGGGCGCAGTGGTCTTCTCGCAGTGGGGCAGGAGTATATATCCCTATCCCGTGCGACAGCGATTAGCAGTCGGGCTATCATCGCGTGTAGGCGATAAACTACCGTGTTGTTCCTCCTCGGAGTACAGCCTTGCGGTCATAAGAGAGGCTGTGCCTCGCGGTGGGGCAGAGCTTATATCCCTATCCCGCACGACCGCGATTAGCAGTTGCGCAACCATCACATACTGGCGATGAATTACCGTGTTGCCCTCCTCGGTGTACAGCCTTGCGGTCATAAGGGGGGCTGTGCCCCAGCGTGCAATCACCTTGCGGTGGGGCAGAGCTTATATCCCTATCCCGCACGACCGCGATTAGCAGTCGGGCTACTGATACGCGTTGGCGATGAATTACCGTGTTGCGTTCCTCGGTGCACAACCTCGCGGTCATAAGAGGGACTGTGTCCCCCCCCTTATGCTCCTTGAGTGGGTTCGACGATGGTCACTACCTCGTTGGGGTCGAGGGGTGGCAGGGCGGCGGGGTGGAAGTCGGAGTAGCCGATGGCGATGGCGCAGAGGGGCTGACAGGTGTCGGGTATGGGCAGGAAGGTGCGCAGGAAGTCGGTCGCCTGCTCACCCTCGGGCGCGCTCTTCAGACGCGGACGGCCGTCAATCTGCACCCAGCACGATTGCAGACCGGCATCGATGCACGAGAGCTGAAGCAGGGTCGCCGAGATGGCGGCATTCACACTCCACATGTCGCTCTTCGAGGTGTCGCCCATGACGATGATCGCGAGGGGTGCACCCTTCAGGAAGCCGGAGCCGTAGTCGCGCATCTCCGCCAGGCGGTGCACCTGCTCCTCGTCCTTGATGACGAGCAGACGTGTCGAACGGCAATTGCGTGACGAGGGGGCTGTCAGAGTGTTGCGTATCAGACGGTCGATGACCTCCTGCGGTACGGGTCGGGGGGCGAATTTGCGCACACTGCGGCGCGAATCTATAACGTGTTGAAATTCCATATTTTGAGCTGTTTTTAGGTCTGTATAATGCAAAAATAATGATTTTTCTCAAGGTTTTGGGCTTTGTAACCTCTTATTTTTCGATAAAATACGCTGTTGGACTATTAAGCTATAAGAGAATGCCAACTTATAATTTATAACCTATTTGTGCTTAATAACTAACAGATTGTAATAAATCTCGAAAATCTCGCGAATTTGAAAACATAATGCATTGAAAAACAATCGTTTCTGTGTCTAACATTCCGTACCAAACAGAAAACTTCCGAAAAATCAACACTTAAAAATCGTTATCCGCGAGGAGAAAAATGAGAAAAAAATAAAAAAAATTTATTTATTTAAAATTTTTATATTGCTTCTGCTTTCATTTGTGAAGTTTTGAAACGATTTCATTATTTAATTATTTTACTAAATTATTTTCCCCGAAATAATAAATCTGCGATGCTAAAAATCTTTAAAAATTAATTTCTATTTTATGTATGCAAATTGATACCCGTTATTTAAAAATGTCTCCCGCCATCAGAAAAACCGCCCGTTTTATGATTTTATAATAATTTAATATGCTGTAAAACAATGTATTACCTCTCTAAAATCGCCCCGATTTTTCGCTTCGGATTGCAATCTGTCAGAGTCGCACGATGCGCTATATAATAGGTGTATTTTGGTTTTTAGATAGAAAAGTCCGACCTTTGCGATGATAAGATAAGGTAAATGTATATGAAAAATTTAAACTTTTCACTCCGCACTCTTATTCTCTTGCTTACATTTCTTCCGTTTTCGCTCTTCGCGCAGAACGGAGCAGATCGAGTAACCGTAAGTGGTAAGATTGTAGCCGGCGACACGGGCGAAGAGCTCATCGGCGTAAATATCATCACTGCGGCCAATGAGGGTGTCTCTTCGGACATCGATGGCAATTACACCATCACCGTGACACCCGGAACCACTCTGACTTATCAGTATGTGGGCTACAAGAAGGTGGAGTTTGTCGCGCCTCACGGTGAGGCGCAGGTTCACCACGACGTGACGTTGGAGAGTGAATCGCAATCGCTTGACGAAGTTGTGGTTGTGGCCTATGGTGTCCGCAAGAAGGGCACGGTGACCGGTTCGGTCTCGCAGGTCAAAGCCAAAGAGATTAACGCGGTGCCTGCCGCAAGTTTCGACCAGGCGCTCCAGGGTCGTACTCCCGGTATGAGTGTCATGTCGAATTCGGGTGAGCCGAGTGCGCCCGCCCAGTTCCAGGTGCGAGGTATCAACTCTATCAATTCGGGTACCGAACCTCTGTTTATCCTCGACGGTGTGCCCATCTCGAGCAGTGACTTCTCGGCCATCAATCCTTCCGACATCGAGAACATCTCGTTGCTCAAAGATGCATCGTCAACCTCTATTTACGGTGCGCGCGCCGCCAACGGCGTGGTGGTGGTGACCTCCAAACGCGGTCAGGTCGACACCCGTGCAAAAGTGACTTATCGTATGCAGCTCGGTTTCTCGAAACTGGCCTATGGCAGCTGGGACATCATGAATACCCCCGAACGTATCGCTTACGAGAAGGAGGTAGGTCTCGATGCCGGCAAGAACTACGAGGAGCTGGCCAAAATCAATATCGACTGGCGTGATGTGGTCTTCACCGACAATGCCCCCTTGCGTAACTACGAGGTGTCGGTGAGCGGTGCTTCGCCTGTTGTCAATTACTATGTGTCGGGTGGCTACTTCCGTCAGAAGGGTATCGCCATCTCGTCGGATTTCGAACGCTACAACCTGCGTGCCAACCTTGAGGCCAAGGCCAATTCGTGGCTCAAGATTGGAACGAACACCATGTTGTCCTACGAGGAGATTGCCGAGGCAGACGAGGGTTCCTACACCACCGTCACTCCCATCTCCGCATCGCGTTTCATGTTGCCCTACGTCAGCCCCTACAAGCCCGACGGCTCGCTGGCTTCGGTCAATGACGGTTCGTGGCTGGCTCCCGGCGAGAACCCCGTGGAGTGGGCGTTGAACAACCCCCTCACCCGCGAGCGTTTCAAGGTCATCTCGTCGACCTTCGCCGAAATCAAGCCCGTGGAGGGTCTGACCCTGCGTTCGACCTTCGGTGTCAATTTCGAGTACAAGCCCAGCTTCACCCGTTCGACCCCCAGCTACCTGCCCAACAACGGCAGCGGTACGGTGGGTCGCGGTGCTTCGCACGCTTTCAACTACACGAGCACCAACACCATCAACTATATGTTCGACATCAATGGCGAACATTCGTTCAACTTCCTTCTGGGACACGAGTTTGTCAATAACGAGGCAATGGGCTTCAGCGTGACCACCATCGGTCAGAGCAACGACAAACTCCAGACCCTCTCGACAGGTACTACCGCTTCGGGCTGGAGCGACATGACCACGGCAAGTGCCGACCTGTCGTTCTTCGTGCGCGGCGAGTACAACTACCTCCACCGCTACTTCCTCGAGTTCTCGGCACGCCGTGAGGCCTCCTCGCGTTTCGGCCGCGACAGCCGTTGGGGTAACTTCTGGTCGGTGGGCGGTATGTGGAACATCCGCAACGAGAAGTTCATGCAGAATGCCGCAGAGTGGCTCACCAACGCACAGCTCTCGGCCTCGACGGGTACAACGGGTAACTCGTCGATTCCCGACTACGAGCACCTCGCGCTGGTAAATGGCGGTCCCATCTACAACCACATGGGCGGTATCGTCATCACCTCGCGCGGTAACGAGAACCTCACCTGGGAGGAGACTTGGGCCACCAACGTAGCCCTGAAGCTCGGTTTCTGGAACCGCGTGGATTTGGGCATCGAGTTCTACAACAAGAAGACCACCGATATGCTGATGGCCGTTCCCACCTCGTTCACCACCGGTTTCGGTTCGAAGTGGGAGAACGTGGGTACGATGTTGAACCGCGGTGTGGAGTTGAGCCTTTCGGGTGATGTTATCCGCACCAAGGACTTCACGTGGAACCTGTTTGCCAACGCTTCGTACAACCACAACCGCATCGAGGAGCTGTTCAACGGCAACGACCGATTCGAGATTTCGGGTACGGGTATCATGCTGGAGGTCGGCCACGAGTTCGGCGAGTTCTACATCAACCGTTATGCAGGTGTCAATCCCGCCAACGGTGAGTCGCTGTGGTACACCAAGGAGGGCGAGCTGACCAACGAAATCAACGACTCGGACAAGGTGATGATTGGCAAGAGCTGGTCGGCACCCTGGCAGGGCGGTTTCGGTACATCGTTCTCGTGGAAGGGTATTTCGGTGAGCGCGCTCTTTAGCTGGGTGGCTGACCGCTGGATGCTCAACAACGACCGTTGGTTCGACGAGTCGAACGGTACGTTCCAGTCCTACAACCAGTCGAAGCGTCTGTTGTATGACCGCTGGAAGAAGCCCGGCGACGTGACCGACATCCCCAAGCACGGCGAACCCATCTACATGGACTCGCGTATGTTGGAGGACGCTTCGTTCCTGCGATTCAAGAACCTGACCATCAGCTACTCGCTACCCGAGGCACTGTTGCGCAAGACCCGTTTCTTCGAGGCGGCACGCATCTACTTCCAGGGTCAGAACCTCTGTACATGGACCAAGTTCTCGGGCATGGACCCCGAGGGTACGGGCAACATCTACAAGGCGCAGTATCCCATGTCGCGTCAGTTCACATTCGGTGTAGAAATCACCTTCTAAATCAGACGACAGCATTATGAAAAAAATATTGATTATAGCAATGTCCCTCCTCGTGTCGGCGGGTTTCACGGCCTGCGACCTCGACCGTTATCCCGATAACGGTATTCCGGAGGGAGAGATTCTCACAAAGCCCGATGCTCAGGAGGCGCAGCAGATTATCTTCGGTATATACAGTGGTCTGAAATCGGCGGGTCTCTATTCGGGTGTCATGACCCTGGGTCCCGACATCCAGTCGGATTTGGTGCAGGCGGTCATCGGTTTCTCGAACAACTACGGCGAGTTGTACCGTTGGACGGCCAAATCGACCAACTCGGAGGTGGAGGCTGTCTACGGCAATCTCTACGCGATGATTGCGCGTTGTAACTTCTTCCTCGAGAAGAGCGCGGCACTCGATTTCTCGGGTGTGTTGCCCGATGTGGTGGAGGTGTTCCACAAGTGTCAGGGTGATGTCTACTTTATCCGTGCGCTCTGCTACTCGGAGCTGATTCGCCTCTACTGTAAGGCTTACGACCCCGCAACGGCAGAGTCGGAGCTGGGTGTGTCGATTGTCACCACCTACAAGAATATTCCCAAACCCCACCGTTCTTCGTTGAAGGTCTCCTACGAGCAGGTGCTCTCCGACCTTCGCATGGCGGAGTCGCTCGTCAAGCGTGACGGCTTCGGTTCGCCCTACGTGACCGTGGGTGCCATTCAGTCGCTCTACGCGCGTGTGTACCTCTATATGAACGAGTGGGAGTCGGCTGTCGAGGCGGCGACCAAGGTCATCGACAACCCCAACTACGAGCTGGCCGACGCCACCAACGGTCGCGACCCCCGTACTTCGGACTACGCACAGATGTGGAGCACCGATGACGGCCGCGAGGTGATTTTCAAGGTGGCGATGTCGTACACCGACCGTGGCGGCGCACTGGGTCTTCCCTTCCTCGGCGCACAGGTCAATTACAAGCAGTTTGTGCCCGACTACGTGCCTGCGGAGTGGGTGTTGAACCTCTACTCGGCACAGGACGTGCGTAAGGCGGTCTTCTTCCAGATGCAGCGCACGGCCTACTACCACGGTCTGACCTGGCCTCTGGTCTTCAAGTTCCCCGGCAATGTGAACATCGACAGCGAGGCACAGCAGCTCATGCTCACCAACGAGCCCAAGATTTTCCGTCTGTCGGAGATTTATCTTATCCGTGCCGAGGCGAACTACCGTCTGGACAACGAACGTGCCGCCAACGACGACATCACCGCCCTGCGCCGCAAGCGTATCATGGGCTACGGTATGAGCTCGGCAAGCGGCGAGCAGCTCTTCGAGGAGATTCGCAACGAGCGAGTGAGGGAGTTGTTCATGGAGGGCTTCCGCCTTTCCGACCTCAAGCGTTGGGGTCTGGGCTTCAGCCGCAAGGCTCAGGAGTCGACCGTCGAGGGCGCAAACACCCTCAAGGTGGCGGCTTCGGCACCTCTCTTCACCTGGCCCATTCCCAAGCACGAGCTCGATGCCACGGGTTCGGAGGTAGAGCCTAACGAAAGTAACGACTAACGAGAATTATGAATAACATGAAAAAGATATTGTCATTGGTGTCGATGGTGTGCCTGTGCGGTGGTTTCGCAGCTTGCGACAAGCACTCGGGCTACACCTACTACTCCGGCAAGGAGTACATCATGTTTGCCGAGACGGCACACCAGTATCCTGTCGAGCAGGAGGGTACATTCTTTGTCGATGTGGCTTCTACCGTGGCGTGTGACTACGACCGCACGGTGGCTGTCGAGGTGGTGGGCGCAGGTTCGTCTGCCATCGAGGGTCGCCACTTCGACCTCAAGGAGCGCAACGTAGTCATCAAGGCCGGCGAGCGCACCACACGTGTCGAAATCGTGGGTCACTACGATGCTTTCCAGCCTTCGGACAGCCTCGGCACACGCCTTCGTCTGGTGATTCCCGAGTCCCAGCAGTGGGAACTCTATCCCGATAATCTGGAGACCACGGTGAGCTTCTTCAAGTTCTGTCCCTACATCGGTGAGGAGTGGCTGGCCAACGAGATGCGCGAGTCCGACCCCGAGAAGTACGACTACGCCAACTATATTTTCTATGCATCGTTCCCCTATCATCAGGACGGTATGCAGTTCGACAAGTTCCTGGTGAAGGTCAAGCGCGATGCTTCGCGTCCCGACCGACTGATTGTCATCGACCCCTTCGCCACAGGACGCAACATGAAGGTGGACCTCCACCCCGGTGGTGCGGGCGAGAACTTCGTCACTGTTCCTGCACAGGAGGGATTCTTCACCTCCAACATGGGTTGGATTAACATCGCTTCGACCGGCAAGGAGAACTTCTACAACTCCTGCGAGCGATTTATCTTCATCACGCTCAACTGCTATGTCGATCAGGTCGGCTCGCTGGGCACCTACCCCTATATGCTGGAGTGGATTTCGGAGCGCAAGGCACAGGAGTTGCGCAATCAGGGTATGTAATCCTTCATTACGAATCATATAAACGACAAAGAGAATGAACAGGATATTCTATAAATTTTTCACGCTGCTGACACTGTCGGGTCTTCTTTTCGCCGCTTCGTGTTCCGATGACGAGACGAAGGGCGGAGAGCCTACTCCCGGTGTCGAGTTTCCCTCACAGCCCCAAAGCCCCCTCGAGGTGCGTCAGGGCGAGCAGGCCGCCATTGCGTTCACGGCATACGAGAATTGGACAATTTCTGCCGACCGCAACTGGGTGCGTTTCGCCTTCACGGGTAGCGAGGAGTCGCCCCGTGTCTCCATCGTGGGTCGCAAGGGCGAGCAGCAGGTGACGCTGTTTGTCGGTGACGAGGGCGCGGATTTCGACAACGAGACCGCCACCGTAACCCTCTACACCGCATCGAAGAGTCTCTCGTTCGAGGTGTGCCGTGTGGCCGCCGCGCGCGAGTTTACCCTCTACAAGGTCACCGAGGAGTTGGACGCCGAGGGTTTCCCCGTCGATAAGTTCACCGCAGTGGGTGAGGGCGAGCAGCTCACCTTCACTTACAGCGACTTCATGCAGGACTATCAGGTGCGCTACGCCGTGCGCAGCAACTTCAAGTGGGTGGCATCCGTTCCCCAGTGGGTGAAGATTCAGCCCGCATTCCAGCATGGCGAGCCCAACGCGGAGGTGGAGAATCCCGAGGAGTTGAAGCTCTTCTACATCAATGTAAATTACGCAAAGGCATCGTTGGAGGACATGAGCGGCAACATCAGCTTCTCGGACTACTACGTGACCGGGGGCGAGCCGGTGGCATCGTTCGGCTTGCAGTGTGAGGGTACATCGCGCTGGACCCGCATCATGACCGTCATTCCCGAAAACGAGCCCCTGCTCTTCACCCCCAACGGTATGTATAGCGGTGGCGGTATGGGTCAGGAGACCGTCGGTTTCGAGTTCTCGACCCTCACCGACCCCAAGGGCTACCGTTTCTTCCTCATGGCACAGTCCGACGACCCGATGACGGGCGGTCTGCGCTACGGAGCATGGACGACCAAATTCACCATGAACCCCGAGACGGGCGAGATGGTCGAGGAGGAGGTCGAGGTCTTCGATGCACAGGACGATTTGTATTGGTTCTCGATTGAGGAGAACACCGACAAGGCGTCAGCCGTCTATCCCAACGTCAAGGTGTTGCACCACCGCATGACCGCCTCGCCCAACGATGAGGGTGAGGCACACCACGCCGTCTTTGTGGCGATTCCCGCAGGCGTGGCAGAGCAGAACGGTATCGAGACAGCGGAGGATTTGCTGGTGAGTACCCCCTTCTCGAAGGATATGAAAGAGGAGTACAAGCAGTACATCGCCGCTCATGTGGAGCAGGGTGCTGCCGGCGGCGGTCTGAAGTTCGCATGGACGGAGAGCGTCGAGGGTGTGAGCATCGAGCCTATGGGCGAGGAGGAGCTGGCACAGTGGAAGGCCGACTTCGAGGTCGAGCAGGGCTATGTTGTTACCTACACCGACTTCGGTTCGATGTCGATGGCCATTCTCAAGATAGAAGGTGAGGAGGGCACTTGTGGCATTGCTTACACATCGCCTGCCGAGGCACTCTACACCAAGCAGCAGGGCTGGTTGATTTTCAATGCCGATATGGGCTTCAGCGGTTTCCGCTTCGCCTTCACCAACTCCCACGTGGCATTCGATGCGGCGCAGGGTATGCGTGAGGCGACCGTAATCATGACCAACAGCGACACGGGCAAGATGGTGGCAGCCATCCGCGTGGTACAGCGTGCCGATTACGAGGACCTCTAACAGTTCTGCGGTCGGAAGACCCCGTCCTCAGGTGGCGGGGCTGACCCTCCGACCGAAAAAATATAACTCCGTTAAAACGAGATAGAGATAAAAATTATGAAATTCAATAACATCGTCTTTAAATTGGGCTTCTCTCTGCTGGCACTGTGGCTGGCGGTGGGTTGTAGTGACGACCACGGCATCGACTCCCGTGAGCAGGGCTACGGCTATGTGCAGTTCAAGCTCTTAAAGAAGGGTACGCGTTCGGAGCTTCAGGAGTTGGAGTATTTGAGCGATGCCAAGAAGATTACCGTGACCCTGCGTCACAACATGGAGTCGTTCAACCAGATGCTCCCCGTCGAGGAGCGCGGCCACGAGGAGTCGGAATTCGGACTCAACACCGCGGCGGTGAAGATGCAGGCCGGCGACTACGAACTGATTGGTTACTCGGTCTACAATGCCACCGAGGAGCGTATCCTGTCGGGTACTCCCGAGGAGAAGACCTCGCTGCGTATCAACGACTCGGAGCTGACCCTCCACGAGATTTTCCTCAGCGTGAAGCCGCGCGGAAAGATGCGATTCAGCCTTTCGAAGGACCTTTCGGAGCTGGAGGGCATCACCCGTGCCGACAAGACCTACACCTTCGATGAAATCAAGTATGTGGACATGGACCTGACCGACACCCGTTCGGGTGAGCAGATTGCTCCCCGCGAGTTGCCCTGCAAGTTCATTCTCGATGACCATGGCAGTTCGAGAATCGAGTGCGACACCCTCATCGAGGCCGGCGCAGGCGACTACCGTCTGGACAGCTACACCCTCTACGACGAGTCGCGTCAGGTGCTCGCCATGGAGCAGACCAGTGCCCGTGAGCAGATTTTCACCGTGGAGGACAACGGCATCACCGATGTGGATTTGAAGGTGACAATCAAGGCTTCGGCCGAGTATATCAAGGACTACGTTGCGCTGAAGAAGATTTGGGAGGCGCTCGACGGTCCCAACTGGTACTGGATTGGTGACGGTATGCCCCGTGGTGCCAACTGGAACTTCGACAAGGATGTGGATTTGTGGGGCGACCAGCCCGGCGTGTTGCTCCACCCCAACGGACGTGTGGCGGCACTCAACATCGGCGGTTTCGACCCCAAGGGTGATGTTCCCGAGTGTCTGGGTGACCTCACGGAGCTGACCCAGCTCTGGATTGGCCACCACTCCGATGTCCCCCGTGAGGAGGCCAGCATCGTCTCGGAGCGTGCCGCTGCGGGCAACCGCTTCAGCACATGGGCGCGTGCCCTGCGTGGCGAGAAGGTGTCGGACTACCGCTATGAGTTGGCCGATGAGGAGCTGCGTGCGCGTCACGCCGTGGCTCTGGCAGAGGTGTCGCTCGATATGTCACCCGCTGCCGAGGCTCTCGTGGCTTCGCACCACAAGGCAGGTTACCGCATTCAGCGCGACAACAACATCGCCACCTACGACATGATGGAGTTGGGCAAGATTGCCAACCATGTCACCTCGCTGCCCAATTCGATTTACCGTCTGAAGAAACTCGAGGCACTCTACGTGGCCAACGGTCTGGTGCGCGAGATTCCCGACATGATTCGTTTCTGCGAGTCGCTCACCGACCTCGAGATTTACAACTGCACGGCGATGGAGAAATTCCCCGATGCCGTGGGTCAGTGCCCCCAGCTCACGCTGTTCAACTTCTCGGGCAACTCGAAAATCCCTGCCGACGAGATGACTCGCGGTCTGAAGGCGTTGTTCGACGGTGCCGCCAGCGAGAAGTTGCAGATTCTCTACCTCACCGATAACAATATCGTGGAGCTGCCCCAAAATGCCAACAACCTCAAGATGCTCGGTCTGCTGGATTTGGCGAACAACAAGTTGCAGAAGATTTACCATATGCCCGATGTGGCACTCGTGCAGTTCTATTTGGACAACAACCGTCTCGAAGAGCTGCCCTCTTCGGAGGAAAAGTTCTTCAAGATGGACGACTGTGAGACCTTCTCCGTCACGGGCAACCGTCTGAAGGCGCTGCCCAACATCTTCACCACCGATACCAAATACTTCATTGGTCTGGTGGACTTCACCGACAACGAGATTGAGTCGATTGAGGGCTACGACATCCGCACCATGGAGCTGGTACCCGACAAACGCGGCAAGGTGTTCCAGGGTATCAAGGCGACCACCCTCAAGGTCGAGGGCAACAAGCTGCGCGGTGCGTTCCCCGCGGCGTTCGGTCTGTCGAACTCCGAGGTGACCAACTACGACTTCACGCACAACCTGCTCGACAGTCTGGGCCGCAAGGGACTCACCGCCCCCTCGATGAAGTACACCGTGTCGCTGGCACTGGGCAGCAACGAGATTAGCGAGGTGCCGCCCAGCTCTCCCGACTTCGATTTGGGCGTGTCGATGCCCTACCTCGAGGGAATCGATTTGGGTGCCAACCACTTCACCGACTTCCCCAAGTCGCTGTTCACCCCCCAGGGTCTGTCGAAGTTCTACTTCACATCGCAGTTTGCCGTGCAGAACGGCGTGTCGTACCGCTCGTTCAAGGTATGGCCCGACGGTATCGAGAAGCTCAAGTCGTTGCGCGACCTGCGTTTCGACGGCAACGACATCCGTTTCATCAAGGAGTTCCCCACCATGGTGACCAAGTTGAGCATCAGCGACAACCCCAACATCTCGGTGGTCATTCCCGATGAGATTTGCGCCAAGATTGTGGGCGGTACCTTCCAGCTGGGCTTCGATGTCGAGCAGAGCGGTATCACAGGTTGCCCCCAGCTCGGTATCCAACATTAAGTTTATCGAATAAAACAATGAGGTTTATGAAATATATCAAATATGCAGGTGTCCTCCTCGCGGCTGCCGCGCTCTCGCTGGCATCGTGCAGCGATGAGAAGAGCTCGCCTGTCGAGAATTTCGGTCTTGACAAGGAGGTCATCACCATGGGACCCGAAGGCGGTGTCGAGAAGGTGAAGGTCTCTGCCACCACATCGTGGACGGCATCGACCGAGGAGCCGTGGATTCTGATTACCCCTGCCAGCGGCGATGCTTCGACCCGCTGTCACATAGCGGTGGATTCCACCTTCCACAGCACCCTGCGCGAGGGTGTGGTCAATTTCAACGCCGATGGCGAGTCGTATCGTCTGTCGGTGAAGCAGATGGGCTTCGAGAAGCAGATTCTGGTCGAGCAGGCCGAGGAGGGTGTGCGCACCATCTCCATTCCCGACTACATCGGTCAGGGCAAGAACTACTTCGATGTGACGGTGACCACCAATGTCGATTTCGATGTCCGCATCGAGGAGACCACTCCCGACCACGACATCGCCCCCGGCACCGAGGCCAAGTGGGTGCAGTGTCAGCCCTATGAGCTGCCCCTCGTGGAGTCGAAGCCCCGCACCGTGACCCTGCGTTTCAAGTGGTCGTTCAACACCAAGCCCTGGATGCAGAATGCCGTCATCAGCTTCCGCCCCAAGAGCGGCGAGGAGCTGGCACGCGCCGAGAGTGTGGAGGTGAGCCAGAAGGCCGCTCCCGAGATTACCGACACCCGTGCCGGCGACTCGATTGCCGTGTTGTCGATTGCCCGTCAGCTCAATGTCTACGGCTCGCCCTTCGACGAGACGAAGAGCATGGAGGAGTGGGGTAGCGACATCGAGTTGTACTCCAAGGCCGACGCCATGACCATGGGCAAGCCCGAATTCGAGGGTCGTGTGAAGTACGTGCGTTTCTATATGTTCGACACCACACAGGAGTTGCCCTACGAGTTCCGCTACCTCACCCACACCAAGGGTATCAGCATCTTCTCCAATGTGAACAACCAGTTGCGCGAGCTGCACCTCGGCGAGTCGCTCCCCGAGTTGGGCAAGTACGGCAACCTCACCGAGCTGGAGATTTTCGCCTTCGGTCTGGTCGATCTGCCGCGCAGCTTCGCCAAGTTGGGCAGCAGTCTGGAGTATCTGAGTCTGAGCAACAACAACCTGTTGCGCTTTCCCTCGGAGATTATCAACCCCACCAATTTCCCCAAGCTCAAGCATCTGAACATGACAGGTAACCGCCGTTACGATGTTCACGACCTGAGCAACAGCATCTACGGCGGCAAGGAGGGTATGGGCGGCGAGCTGCCCGAGATGCTCTTCCGCTGGGACAAACTCGAGGGTCTGGAGTTGTCGCTCAACTACTTCGAGGGTTCCATTCCCGACATGAAGGGCTACAACGAGAAGGACGGCGTTCCGCAGGTACTGCCCAACCTCAAGACCTTCCGTCTGAATCTCAACCGTCTGTCGGGTGAGCTGCCCGAGTGGCTGTTGAAGCACCCCAACCTCAAGGAGTGGGACCCCTACATTCTGGTCTTCCCGCAGGAGGGTAAGGACCACCAGGGACGATTGGCAGGCTTCACCAACGAGCCGCAGAGCCTCCAGTAAGTTGAATGTCGAAAATGCAAATGTCGAAAATGAAAAATCTCAAATCAATGAAATATTGGGCCGTGGCACTCGTCATGGCGGTGGTGGCATTGCTCCCCGCCTCGTGTAGCAGTGACGATGACGCGGTACTCCCCGAGGGTGCCGTTCCCGGTTGGGACGGTCATGCCGTCACCGAGGGTGTGGTGTTCAATTTTAAGCGCAAGATGGTCTACACGGCATCGGGTGTCAATGAAATCGGTTCGGTGAAGATTCTGCTCTCCGATGGCGAGAAGGATATCCAGCTGCCGAGCCTTCTGCTCACGGGCGATGCCGAGTCGGTGAAGAGCAAGGGCTACTCGCTGCCTGCCGGCACCTACAAAATCAAGGGCTACACCGCCTACACTCCCCGTCACGAGTACCTCTTCGATGCGGAGTTCGACGATGCCGACGAGGTGGACCCCTCGCGCCCCAAAAACCGATTCACGGTGGAGGAGAACACCGTGACAGAGTTCGTGGTACCCATCAAGACCCGCGAGACCATGTCGATGGACTTCCTGCGCAACTCCCTGCTGGGTCTCTGCCGCGAGGTCTTCGGCGATGACGAGTCGCTTTGGCCGTGGGACCCCAAGAAGTACCCCTATCCCGATTGGGAGGGTCTGGAGTTCGAGACCGACGACTACGGTCAGCCCATCTTCCTCTCGTCACTCTTCTTCCACGGTATCAAGGACGGCAAGGAGACCCCCTGGGTGAAGATGACCGCCATTCCCGAGGGTACGGTGTCCAACATCGCCACGCTGATGTCGATTACCGTGACCGACATCCCCGGCTTCAAGCAGCTGCCCGAGGATATCCACCGCATCAACTCGCTCATCAATGTCACCTGTGTGAATACGGGTATCGAGGAGCTGCCCACCTCGCTGTGGCGTTGCCCCGAACTGACCGGTGTCTTCATCATCGATGGTCAGCTCAAGACCTTCCCTTCCGACATCTCGTCGGCACACAAGTTGCGCTATATGAATCTGGCCGGCAACCAGCTGGAGAGCTTTTCGCCCTCGCTGGCTTCGATGCCCGACTTCGAGTCGCTGACCCTGAGCCGCAACCCCCTCACCTCGCTGGGCGAGGAGGTCTTCTGCGAGAAGAACCGTCTCAACGAGTTGCGCCTGTCGGAGACCCGTCTTTCGACCCTGCCCCAAAGCATCGCGCGTCAGGCATCGTTGCGCACCATCGACCTCTCGAAATCGCAGTTCACTGCCGTGCCCGACGTCATCAAGTCGCTGGCACAGCTGCGCACCCTGTGGTTGGACGAGAACAAGATGACCGCGGTGTCGGCAGCCGACTTCGAGGGGCTGAAGGACCTCCGCCAGCTGTCGCTGGACGGCAACGCCATCGGTTCGCTCCCCGTGCTGAAGAATGCGAACTTGCAGTGGCTGTCGGTGGCCAATTGCTCGCTGGAGCGTGTGCCCGACTTCTCGTCCTACGCCCACCTGCGTGTGGCTCGTCTGGGCGGTAACCGCTTTGCGACCCTCCCCGAGGAGTGCTTCGCCCACAACACCGAGATGCGTGTGTTGAGCCTGTCGGGTTCCGACCAGCTCACCTCCATGCCCCGAAATACGGGTCTGAAGTCGAAGATTTCCGACAAGAAGGAGGGACTGAAGATTGTCGAGGTGGAGAACTGCCCCAATCTGAGCTGGACGATGCCCGCCGAGTGGAAGTGCTACGACTTCGAGGGCAAGACCGCCGATGACATCGAGGATTTGATGAACCCCGACCACCTCCCCGATGTGGAGGTGGACGTTACCGCCAAGTTCGGTTGCGTGGGTGTGCTCAAGAGCGGTTCACCCAAGGTGGTCTACGGCAAATAGACTTTTTCGGAAAACGAATAAGGGCAGCGATGTGTGAGCATCGCTGCCTTTTTTTGCGGATTGGGGACAAATGCCTAATTTTGCCCCTCTAAAATGTGATAATGATGACTGTATTCGACAAATACCGCGTAAAGCGAATTTTGACCGCTTTTTTTGCCACGGCGAGCCTTCTTGCTGTCGTTGGCTGTTCCGAGAACGATGAGGGCGTAAAACCGCCCCATATCGATAAGGAGAGCCACCTCTCCCTGTTGGGCTTCCACGAGGGGGTGAAGACGGTGAGGGTGAGCGACCGCGAGGGCGGCGTGTGGCTCGAAGCCGGCTTCCTGCCCGACGGCCGTTGCAGCTACTGGAACGAAACGGGCGTGGAGCGCACCGCAACCCTTGCAACTACCGCAACCCCTGCGACCTCTGCTCCTCAAATGACCTCCGCCCCCTCCACCCGCGGATTTGCCGTCGAGTCGGCGTGGTACGAATACGAATATGACGGCTCGTCACGCCTTTCGGCGGTGGTGAAACACCCCCTCGGCGGTGATGCCGTGCGCTATGAAATCTCTTACGGGGCGCACACGGGCGCACTGCCCTCGCCCCTCCCCGTAGCGCGTCTGGAGAACTATATGTTGCAGGGCGTGACACGCATTGTGGCAGAGGGGTACACCCTCACCTGTGACGGTCGCGTGGCAAAGGCGGAAGCCGACCTCGGCCGTGAGGATTGGGGACGCTCGCGCGAGGTGACGACCCTTTTCCTTGGGCACGGACACACCCGCGAAGCGGAGAGCCGCGTTCTCGGCACGGTGGGCGGTGAGGAGCAACTCCTCAGCTCGGTGCACCGCTTCTTCACCTATGCCGATGACGGGGAGTTGTCGCGCGAGGAGGCGGTCTTTACGGAGTCGGGCGCATCGTTCCGTGTGGAGACTGCCTATATGAAGGGGTGCGGTGTGTTGCCCGTGGAGCGGAAGCGTTTTCAGTCGGGCAGCGATGTCGCGGAGTCGCATCTGGTGATGGAATACACGCCCACGCGCCTGCCTTTGGCGGTGAGATACCTCACGGGCGAGTCGCTCCTTGCCGAGCCGCTGATGGAAACACGCTACCTCGATTTCGATACGCAGGGCAACTGGACACGTGCCGAGCAGATGACCGACGGCGAGCGCGTGGAACTCTACCAGACGCTGACCTACCATTAGCCGCAGAGGGCTGTTCCTCTCCGACAGCCCCTCCCGACCCAAGACAAAAAAAGACGTACCCCGATGATGAGGTACGTCTTTTTGTTATGGTGTTGCGCCGTGCGCGCGCTCACTATCTGTACTTGTGCGAGATGAGGTTCATGAACTCCTCGCGTGTGCGATGGTCGGAGAGGAAGATACCCGTGAAAGCCGATGTGGTGGTGGCGGACTGCTGTTTCTCGATACCGCGCATCTGCATACACATATGGCTCGCCTCGATGACCACGGCCACACCCATGGGGTCCAAAGCCTCCTGTATGCAGTCGCGAATCTGCACCGTCAGACGCTCCTGCACCTGCAAACGGCGGGCAAACGACTCCACCACACGGGCGATTTTCGAGAGTCCCGTGATACGTCCGTTGGGGATATATGCCACGTGCGCCTTGCCGTAGAAGGGTATCATGTGGTGCTCGCACATCGAGTAAAGCTCGATGTCCTTGACCAGCACCATCTGTTTGTACTCCTCCCTGAACATCGCCGAGCGGATAATCTCCAGCGGATTTTCCTCATAGCCTTTGGTGAGGAACGACATGGCTTTTGCCACACGTTCGGGGGTCTTGACCAGTCCTTCGCGTTCGGGGTCTTCGCCCAGGAGTCGGAGTATCTCCTTGTAGTGATACTTCAGTGCCTCAATGGTTTCGGGGTTGTACTCCTCTATTTTTTTGTAGTTGAATTCTTCCATAGGGCTGCAAAGATACCTTATTTATTGATACTGTGCAAATAAGCGCAGAGTTTCTCCACGGCACGACCGCGGTGCGAGATGTGGTTCTTCTCCTCGGCACTCATCTCCGCGAAGGTGCGACCCGTATTTTCGGGGATAAAGAGGGGGTCGTAGCCGAAGCCCTCCGTGCCGCGCATCTGGGAGATAATCTCGCCCTCGACAATGCCTTCGAACAAATGCTCCTCGCCGCCCATAATCAGACAGATGACCGTGCGGAAGCGTGCGCGGCGGTTCTCCTTGCCCTCCATGTTCTTCATCAGCAGGACGTTGTTGGCATCGAAATCGTGCTGGTCGCCGGCATAGCGTGCCGAGCGCACACCGGGTGCTCCGTCCAACGCCTCGACCTCCAGACCCGTGTCATCGGCGAAGCAGTCGCGTCCGGTGCGGTCGTAGAGATAGCGGGCCTTCTGTCGGGCATTGCCCTCGAGGGTGTCCTGTGTTTCGGGAATATCCTCCGTGATGCCGAAATCGCGGGGGGTGCGGAGGATGTAGCCGTCGCCCAAAATGGCGTTCACCTCCGAGAGTTTGTGGGCGTTGTTGGTTGCGAATATAATCTCCATTATCTTGGTGTTTTTTTATTTGTCTTGAACAAAGATATGAAATTCTGAAGTAAGAAAATGTTAAAAGTTTATAATACAACTTAAATATGGCATTTTTATCCGATGAAAATAGAATTAATTATCTTTGCACTAAGAAATAAACTCATAATATGAATGATTATAATTTAGGTTTTATATCTAATGAAGATATATTTACCCATGTAAAAACAACGGTTGAACAATATAAGACATTAATAAATCTTGATAAGTTCAATAATAATATTATAGACCCTATTAAGTTAACTTTTGATGCAAAAGTTTATGGAATGTCTTTTGATGAAATAATCGAATCAGAATGTCTCCGTCAAATCGACAAGGCTAATACAAACCATATAGGATTTTTCCATCAAAATTTATTTAAATATGTCGGTAATGGTTGGAAAGTGCCTGAAAAGGGTTTTGATGTAGTGAATGAAAACCTTCACATATATGTCGAAATGAAGAATAAGCACAACACTATGAATTCATCATCAGCGCAAGCGACATATATGAAGATGCAGCAAAAGCTGTTGGATGACAAGCAAGCAAAATGCTTGCTTGTTGAAGTAATTGCAAAACAATCTCAATATATAACTTGGAAGGCAACTCTTAATGGTGTGGAGTATAATAATGAAAACATTAAAAGAGTTTCCATAGACCAGTTTTACAATTTGGTTTTCGATGATTCGGAAGCATTTATGAAACTTTGTAAGAAATTACCAATTATTTTAGATGATGTCCTTGCCGAATGTGGTACAGATGTAATCGAGAATACGGTAAAAGAAGAGTTGAAGGAAATATCTACAGATTCTTTAAAAAGTTTGTATCTGCTTGCATTTAATACGTATGAAGGTTTTTCCAATTTCTAAATATGACAGAATTTATAACAGCTAATAATTTAGCAGATCTATTAGGTGTCTCACATACGACTGTTGAAAGATGGATTAAAAATGGAAAATATCCGTCCTGTAAAAACAGTAAAGGTCAAGTCGGGTTTAACCCAACAGACCTAAAAGGTATTGAACCCATAGATGCTATGATGAACACCAATTGGGATAATGAGTTAAATATAAAACCTAAACGTTCTTTTACATCAATAGAATTGTTCGCCGGTGCTGGTGGTTTGGCTTTGGGAATGGCCAAGGCAGGATTCCATCATATCCTTTTAAATGAGTTTAATCACGATGCTTGCGAAACATTGAGAGCCAATAGACCCGATTGGAATGTTGTAGAAGGAGATGTTCACGATATATCCTTTAAGGAATATGAGGGGAAAATTGATTTCCTGTCAGGAGGTTTCCCTTGCCAGGCATTTTCGTATGCAGGAAATAAGGGCGGTTTTGAAGATGCTCGCGGTACTTTGTTCTTTGAAATGGCAAGAGCCATAAAAGAAACAAAACCTAAAGTATTTATGGGTGAAAATGTTAGGGGCTTGTTTACGCATGACGAGGGTAGAACATTAGCTGTCATCAAAAATACAATTGCTGAATTGGGTTATACATTAATCGAACCTCATGTCTTGAAGGCAATAATGTATAAAGTACCCCAAAAGCGAGAGCGTTTAATACTTATTGCAGTTCGTAATGATATTGCAGATAAAGTAAAATTTAAATGGCCAGATCCTTATGAGCGTGTTTGTACTGTGAGAGACGCTTTATATAAGGGTATTTTGTATGATACAGATGTGCCGGAATCCGAAGGCCAGAAATATCCAAAACGCAAGAAAGAGATAATGGATATGGTGCCGATGGGGGGATTTTGGAAAGATTTGCCCGAAGATGTACAGAAAGAGTACATGAAAAATAGTTATGGAATGGGTGGAGGTAAGACTGGTATAGCAAGAAGATTGCATTTGGACGAACCGTCTCTCACATTAACTTGTGCTCCTGCCATGAAGCAAACAGAACGATGCCATCCTTTGGAGAGTAGACCTTTGACGGTAAGAGAGTATGCTAGAATTCAAACATTTCCTGATGATTGGGTATTTAAAGGAAGTATGAGTGAGCAGTATAAACAGATTGGCAATGCTGTGCCTGTTAATTTGGCGTATGCGATAGGACGGTCAATAATACGATTAATGAATGATATAGAAGAATTGAGATAAAAAAGGGTCGCAATTTGCGACCCTTTTTTATTTTGTCGGTTTTATTTCACCACCTCAAGTTTCTTGAGACGGTCGTCCAAATCTATTTTGTCGATGATGGTCTTCACCACGATGTCGATGTCCGAGCCTTCGGAGTAGTCCGCCGCGCAGACATGATTGACTCGCTGGTCTCGAATCAGCTCCGCCATCTCCTTGTGCGCTCCCTTTTGCGAGGGGTTATACACCGCTATGGAGTGGCCGCCGGCACTCTTCACCAGTCTCATGCAGGGAATGTCGGTCGTACCGTCACCCACATAAATCATGTGGCAGAACGGCACGGGGCGTTCGTTTTCGGGGACGTAGCGGTTCACCTCGCGGCTGTCATAGACGGTCTCGATGCCTTTGTTGATTTTGAAGATGAACTGCGTCTTGTTGGTGTAGTTCACCGCCACGGCAGGCCAGTAGGCGATGCCGTCCACATCGTAGAGGAACGAGCAGGCGTAGATGCGGCGAAACTCGCGGGCGATGTCCGTGCCTTCGATAATCTCCTTCAGACCCGATGAATTGATGTAGTGGAAGATGCGTATGCCGCGTGCCTCGCCGTAGGCATTGATACGGGCGAACCACTCCTTCACCCCCTTGAAGAAGGTGACATTGCGTCCCGACTCGCGGAACGCCTCGCGGCGCAGCGACAGCCCCTTGGACTTGGCTTCCTGAATCATACGCGCCATGTAGGTGAGCACTCCGTCGGCATCCTGCTCCTGTGCCAGGGTGTTCGACTCGCTCCAAAACTCCTTGTTGCTCTTGCCCACGGCAGGAATGAAATCATACTCCTGCATATTGCCGGGCGAGAGTGTGCCGTCAAAATCGTAGATGAGGGCGATGGTGAAACGATACTCCATGACTTTTCAACATTTTAACAATCAGTCAAAGGTACGTTTTTTTGTGCAATATTCCGCCTTCTGAGTCCCTTTTTCGGCGAAGAAAAACCCCGTGGGGCGTCTTTCGGGGTCGGGCGCGATACCGTGGGCGGGGCGATGAATTGGTCGGTGGCCAACTTTTTGCTAATTTTGTGGCCATGAAAACGATACTTCTCTCTCTGGTGCTGCTCTTCGCGAGCCTTGCGACACAGGCACAACAGCTCTCCTTCCCGGCGACCACCTGCCCCGTGGGTGCGCTCTCGGAGGACGATGCCCCCCGAAAATATACCTTCCGCTACGCCAACAAATCGGAGCGTGCGGTGGTGATACTGCGTGTGGTGACCACCTGCGGCTGCGCACAACCTGCCTTTTCGCGCGAACCCGTTGTGCCGGGTGCGGATGGCGAGGTGAGTGTGATGTTCCATCCGCGCGGACACGCCGGCGTGGTGAACAAATCGCTCTATGTCTACACCTCGGCATCTTCTTCACCCGTGCAACTGACCCTCACGGGCGAGGTGACGCCCACGCGCGACCGCTTCTTCTACTTCACCGAGCGTATCGGTGACCTGCGTCTGAAGAGCCGCGAGGTGAACTTCCGCCGTGTGGACCGCCGTTTCAAGACGGAGCGGCGTGTGGAGGTCGCCAACGCAAGTGACCGCCCCCTGCGTCTTCGGGTGCTGGGACTGCCTTCGTGTGTGAGCTTCCGCACCGAGCCGGAGGTGATACCGCCCGACACGACCGCCGACATGGTCTTTGTCATCGACGGGCAGATGATGGACAATATCCCCTCGACCTTCGACTACGAGATTTTCATCGGTGGCACGGGACGCGAACCTGCCCCCTCGCAACGCACGATGCATCTGCGCGGCGAGATGTCGCCCAAGAGATAAGTAAAGAACAGACAACAAAAAACAGCTGCATACCCCTCGGGGCGTGCAGCTGTTTTTTATTCTGCGAATGACGATTACTGACGCGGACCGTACTCGTTGTCCTCTGTGCTGTCGAGAATGAAGAAAATGAGGAGTGCGATGGCACCAATCAGAGGCAGGATGTACAGAAACATCCACCAGCCCGAACGACCGGTGTCGTGGAGACGGCGTACACTCACGGCGATGTTGGGAACCAGAAGTGCCAAACCTACAATGGTGGTCAGAATGGTGATGCCCAGAATACCGAGAACGACACCTACCAGGAAAGTGAAGAGGCAATACCACCAGAACTCCGAACGTGTTGCACGGCCGTTGAAATCGGCATACTTCTCCTTGAGTACAGTTGTTACAGCTTGTTGAAATGTCATAATGCGTTAATTTTTAGTCGGCCCTGCTCCGAGAGGTCGTGGGGTGATTATGGACGGGGTAGCGCGGAGCTGCGAGGGGCTCATCTCGGAAGATGAGACGCCGACACATCGTTACTCATTCAAAGATACGCAATTATTTCGGCAAAAAGAGAATTTTAGCCCTCCAATTTTCAGTCCCCGACAAAAAATCCCCCAAAATGGGTAGAGCGTACGGCAAAATGAAAAGGCACACCCTGCGGGGCGTGCCTTTTCATGTGGGGTAGCGAGTCTATCGCGAAGCCACTAACGATGAGGGTGTTACGCCCTCCGAACTTTTCGCCCAGTCGCCTTTGGCTCTCAACACCTGCTCCACGATGTCGCGCACGGCACCGCGTCCGCCGTTGAACTGCGACACATAGCGCGACACCTCGAGGATTTCGGGGGCTGCATCGGCAGGACATACGGGTATGCCCACCTCCTTCATACACTCCAAATCGGGAATGTCGTCACCCATGTAGATGGCGTGTCGGGGGTTGATGTTGTGGCGCGACATATACTCTCTCATGGCTGTGAGCTTGTCCATGCAGTCGGCGATAATCTCCTCGTCCTTGATGCCCAGCATCTTGAGACGGTGCTCCAGAATCTTGCCGCGGCCGCCCGTGATGATGCACACCGTGTAGCCGTGCTTCACGGCATAGGCGAGCGCGTAGCCGTCCTTGGCGTTGTAGAATCGTATGAAGTCGCCATCGAGTGTGGGCGAGATGCTGCCGTCGGTCATCACACCATCGACATCGAAGAAAAAGGCTTCTGTGAGTGCTATATCTTCTTTGAAGTTTCCCATATACTTTGACTGATTAGTTTGTAAATATTTTGTGTTAAAGGTTCGTTTTCCAATAATTTGCAGTGTCGCTCCTGTGTCGTAAGGTCACCCCTCACGGCTGGTCCTGTCTGCACGTCACGGGGCGAGGCGGCGGCCAGAGCCTTTGCGGTGGTCTCCTCGATGAGGGGCTTCAGCACCTCGAAACCCAGTCCCGAACGGCGGGCTATCTCCTCGCCGAGGGTGTACATCTGATTGGTGAAGTTGCACACCATCACGGCTGCCAGATGCAACTCGCCGCGTGCTGCCGAGTCTGCAAAAATCACCTGCTCGGAGAGCTGCCGGGCGTAGTCGCGCAGGGTGGTGCGCACCTCCTCGCTCTCGGCCTCGATGAAGATGGGGATTTTCGAGAAATCCACCTTGCGTCCCTTGGTGTAGGTCTGCAAAGGGTAGAAGACCGCACGACGGGTGTAGCGCGAGGGCAGGGAGGTGATGGGCGAGCTGCCCGAGGTGTGTGCCACAATGGCTGTCGGGGGTATGGGCAATTTCTCTGCCACTTCCGTGATGGCGCGGTCGCTCACCGCGATGATGTAGATGTCGGCATCGGCCAACTCATCGGGTGAGGTCGTCCACGAGGTGTGCGCCAGACGGGCGACCTCCTCGGCGCGTGCCGCATTGCGCGAGAATATCTGAACTAAAGAGAGCGGACTGCAGTCTATACCCTGTGCCAGAGCTTCTGCTAGATTACCGCTTCCTATGATTACTGTACGTGTCATTCTATGTTGAGGGTTTTGGGGTGGTGAACGTCCTCCTCGGGGGCGTTGTACTCATCGAGAATATCCACCAGAAGGGCGTTGTCATCGCAGTCGCGCACCCTTTGTTTGAGGTGTTCGAGTCGTCCTTCGAGGTCCATGAGTCCGGGTATCTGTGCCATGGTGAACTGACGCGCACCCATACGCTCCACGGCGGTGATGATGCCGTAAATCGACATCGACGAGATGGCGTAGGCCGGGGTGTAGGAGGTGGCTTTCTCCTTGTGGTTGTCGTCCACGGCGATGAGCTGTCCCGCCTGCACGAGCTGGAACAACACATCGTTGACAATACGTGTGGGCAGGTCGAGCTGTTGGCGGATATATTCGCCGGAGGTGGTGCCGCCCTTGGTGCGGAAGTTCTCCACCACGGTGAGCATGATGGCGAGTATCACCTTGCGGCGCTGGTCGTAACTGATGAGCAGCGATTCGCGCTCCTCGTCAAAGCGCGAGATGTTCTGATAGGCGAACGACAACTCGCCACCGAAAAGAAGTATCTGCCACGAGGTCTGCATCCAGATGAGGAAGAGGGGCAGGGCGGCGAAACTACCGTAGATGGCGTTGTAGGAGGTCATCCACTTTTGGAGGTAGAGGTAGCCCCACTGAAAGAGCAGAAAGGCGGTTCCTGCCACGATACCCGCCATGAAGGCACTCGAAAAACGCACCTTGGTGTTGGGAATGATGATGTAGAGCAGAGTGAACATCGTCCAGATGACGAGCATCGAAATCAGATGCGAAATCGTGGAGTAGAACCAGTTGTCGGTGAAGCCGATGAGCTGCTGGGCGTAGCTGCCCGTTGCGCTGGTGGCTATCCACAGAATGGGCACAATCATAATCAGCGCGATGTAGTCCGACCACTGACGGGTGATGCTGCGCTCGATTTTCACCTCCCAGATGTGGTTGAAGGCACTCTCTATCGAGCCGAAGACCTTGATGACCGCCCAAAACAGCATGATGAGGGCGACCGAAGCCATCACACCGCCCTGCGTGCGGGCGAGTGCCTTATCGACAAACTGCACCAGATAGTCCACCACATCGGCATTCTGCGGAAAGAGTCCGTAGAGGTTGTCCATCAGTCGGTCGGTGAGACCGAAGCCCTTGACCACGGCAAAGACCACCGCCAGAATGGGCACCAGCGACATGAGGGTATAGAAAGTCAGCGCGGCGGAGCGTGCGATGGTGCCGTGCTTGATGAGACAGATGACCGTGTAGAGTATCAGTTTGCACTGTTTCACACCCCAGCGCATCAGCGGATTGTGCCACTCGTTGATGTTTTTCTTGAATAACAGGGCGGTCAGCTCTTCTACCATAGTGAGTTTGTTGTTAGGGTTCGGGAGGTAATTCCACAAAGATAACTATTTCAGATGTATCGTCCAAAGGCGGTTATCGGTTTTGGTGAATGCCAACCTCAAATCGTTGCCCGGGCGCAGTCCCGTGCGTTTGGCGATTTCTTCCGCCGCAAACGGAAAGTCGCGTTTGAGGATTTCGCCCTTCCGCCCCTTGAGCTGTCGTTTGAGCTGCTTGGGGTCGTAGGGTTCGATGCGCTCGATTTCGAGGACGCGTCCCATTGCGGCATCGGGCTTTTGGCGGGCAAAGGCAAATCCGTTCTCGCTCCACATCTCCGCCTTGTCGGCGAAGTAGGTGAAGGCAAGACGCGCCTTCTGCAACGCCACATCGGGAATGACGAGCCAGCGGTAATCGTCGGGTGAGAACTCCGCCTGCGAGCATAGCTCGCGCGTGAGGGGCGAGTGGGAGAACGACCCTTTGCCCAGTGCCGTGGCGGTCAGAAGGGGTTGGGTGCGGTGGTCGTCATAGATGACCACCTCCTTGCATTCGCCACCTAAGGAGATGACCTCCACCTGACTTTGGGGAAAGAGACGAAACGCCTCATCGACATCGAACAGTGGCGAGTTCTTCACACACAGACGCTCGCCTGCCTTACGGATAAGGGGCAGGAGTTCGGGTATCGAGGGGGAGCAGTCCACCAGTCTGACCAGCTTGCGCCCCTCTGCCGAGCGGCGGTCGGGGTCGGCATATATCCAGTCGAAATGCTCCTCCGTGGTGGAGAGATACTCCTCTGCCGAGGTGTTGATGACCTCTATGTTGTCGGCACCCATGCGTCGGAAGTTCTCGCGTGTGATTTCCGCCAACATGGGGTTGCGCTCCAGACTGACGACCCTTTCGAAGCGGCGGCTCAAAAACAGGGAATCGACACCCAGACCGCAGGTGAGGTCGAGGACACGACCCCCCGATATGGTCTTGTGGGCGGCGCACTCCTCGCTCGACGACTGTTCGAAAGCCAGCGAGGGGAGGATACATTGTGCCGCGGCATAGGTGGGGAGTTTGCTCTCCGCACGGCGGAGGTACTTCACCTGTGTGGCAACGAGTCGGGGGTGGGGGATATGGCGGTCGAGTGCCACCTCCGCAGGGTCGCGGTGGCGGTTGTCGCGTATGGCCTGCTGCACATCGGCGCAGAGCAACTGTTGGTATTCTTCGGGAGTTATCACAGCGACAAAGGTAACTCTTTTTTCCCATCAAAGTACCATTTGCAGAGGGCGATAAGGACGAAAAATGAGTAGATGCCCGCCACTTCCGCACCCGACAGCCTCAGCTCGAGGGTCGAGAGGGGCAGACGGTGCGTAAGGTCTGCCAATCCGTTGAGGAGGTGGGCGGCACCCTCGGCGATGCCTTGCAGGAGGGGCGCGATGAGGGGTATGGGCAGGAGATACCACAGACTCGCGACAAGGAGGATAACGGCAGTGAGAGGTATGACTATGGGGTTGAGAAGCACGCCCCACAGGGGGATATAGCCGAAGATGTGCGACACCAAGGGCGCAGTGACAATGGTGGCGGTGAATCCCACCGAGAGCATGTCGCCCACGATGCGGAGCAGGGCGAACCGCTGACGGGGACGCGGGCGCAGGTCGCCGTGACGGATGATGATGCCTGCCACGGCGGTGAACGACAGCTGAAAACCGATGTCGTTGAGCAACAGCGGATTCCATGTGAGCAACACGAGGGCGGCGGCCGCGAGGGTGTTCACCCCGTCATAGGAGGAGGCGTGGTGGAGGGTGAATTGCAGAAAGGAGCACATCACGGCGGCACGCACGGCACTGGGCGGAGCACCTGCCGCCAGAACATAGAGCCACAATATCGCCACGAGTATCGCGCTGCGCAGAAGATGTCCGTGCAGAAAGAGCGAGAGCCAGCGCGTCACCACGTTGAGGATAATGAAGAGTATGGCGATGTGAAGTCCCGATAGGGCGAGCAGGTGCGACATACCGCTGTAAGAATAGGAGTGGAGAATGTGGGGCGGCAGCGACACACGGTCAGCCACGGCAAGGGCCTTGCTCACACTGCCTGCCCACCCCTCGATGCCGAGGTGCTGGAAGTGGCGGAGAGCGGTGGTGCGCAGGGCATGGGGCGAAGCCGCACGGCGGTGGAGGAGGTCGCTGTCGGAGAGTGAGACACAGGTGCGGTAGCCCGCACGGTAGAGGTGGGCGAGGAAGTCCGATTTCCCGGCGTTGAGGGGTGTGAGCGAGGTGAGGGCTACGATGCGCTCCCCGGGGTGAAGCTCCAAAAGAGAGTCCGTGCGAATGAGCACGGGGCGGTGCATCTCCTCCCACCTCTGGAGCGAGTCGTCGTATAGTGCCGTGACGATGCCCGTGGCGGTGCGGTATCGGGGTGTCGAGCTCTCGATTTTTATTTCGCAGATGCCCTTGTTGAGGGAGCAGGGGCTGACCCTCTGCCAGTGGAACTCCGCGAGCGACATACCGCAACTCAGGAGGGCGACAAAGAGATAACCGCCCGACGAGAGGAGCAACGCCGCCACCGTACACAGCGCGAAGACCCCCACAAGAAACAGGAGGGGGAGGGTGACGTGCTGTGCCACGAGGATACCGAGGATAAAGGGTATCAGTATCTTGAGCATCGGCATCCGTGCGATGCGTTCTTCAATCTTGGGGGCTTTCATGCCCTACAAAAATAAGAAAAAGGAGCTGAAAACCCAGCTCCTTTTTGCTTGAAATATCGGGAACGGAAGTCCCTCATGTGCGCTCGTCGGCAAGAAAGAGTCGCCACCCCTCCTCCACCGCCCTCATGTCGGCCCTCACACCGTTCTCCACCAGCGACATGGCCGCCACCACATCGGTGATGCGCGGATGGCGGGGGTCGAGGTCGAGATGTGCGGCGATGCCCGTCTCTCGCTCCACCGCCGAGATGTAGGCCTTGGTGTCGTTCTCCGCAGGGGGTGCCCAACGGCCGATGAGCTCCGAGAGGGTGCGCAGGCCGTAGCGCGTGCGGTAGGTGTTCAGAATGACAAACATGGCGCGGTAGCCCCACTTCATGGCGCGGAACTGCTTGAAGTGCCTGTCGCGCGAGGGGCGCACCTCGCCGCGAAAACGCTCCGCCGAGTGGCGGATGTTGCCCGGATTGCAGTTGTCGATGCCTCGTGCCACGGCTATCGGAAGATGATGCCACCCACACGGCGAATGGTCGTCTCGGGACGGTAGTCGGGGTAGGTGTCGGGTTGCGATTCGATGATTTCGATGGCCGAGCGCAGGTGGAGCTGTGCCTGACGAATCAGCTCGCGGCGCACACGCAGACGGGCGCGTTCGTCGGCATGACGAATGTGGAGGGAGCCGGGCGAGGTGGTGCCCATCTGGTCGGTGTGAATATCCAACCGCGGCTGGAGGAGGGCGCGCGTAAAGAGGGCGGAGGCTGCCACGAGGGGCGCATCGAGAGGGGTGTTATAGAGCGTGGTGAGCAGTCGCTCATAGAGTGCCTTGCCCAGTGCGGGGCGTATCCACCGCTGTTCCGCGGCGGCGATGTCGGCCGGGGTGACGGCACTCTGGGGCAGGCATTCGTTGTTGGTGAAGGCCTGCTCGAAAACTTTCTGGGGGGAGATGAGGGTGCGCATTATCCGATTTCTTTGAGGTTGTGTTTGACGATTTGTGAGAGGAACATCTGCTGTCCCTCGTCTTCGGGGTCGTAGTCCAGACCATCGGCCTTGCGTGCCTCCCAGACCCTCATGTACACGGGCTTGGAGCGTGTGGGCGGACGGTTGACAATCTCCAGCGACGAGGAGTCGATGCCCAGAACGGCGGTGATGACCCGACAGATGGGCTCTTTGAGCTGTGCCTGCTCGGAGAGAATGACGGTGTTGAGGGCGACCTCATATTCGTGGAGGATACGCTCGGCACTGAATCCGCCCGTGTAGTCCAGACCGCTGAGGGTGCGGAACCACGAGTGTGCCACCACGATGTCGCCCACGGCCTGCTCGTGGAGTGCCTGCCAGTCGCCCTCGTTCTGTGACGAGATGGGGATAAAGCGCGAGTTGTCGCCCTCCTCCGCACCGTCACGTATGACGAACATCACCTGACCGGGACGGCCGGCAAACTTCTGCTCGGCGAGCTTCACGAGACGCTCCGCCTCGCCATCGTTGTCCACCGTCGAGTCGAGAAGCATGACACCCGACAGCTGGAACGAGTTGTCGAGACGCGAGATGTTCCAGCGGTCGGTTTTGTAGGCGATGGCGGAGACGTTGAATCCCGCGATGTAGGGCGGCACGCCGTAGTGGGTGAACATGGGTTCGTAGTCCTTGTAGTGAATGACGGAGCGCAGTGTGCCGTCGCCCTGCTCCTCGAATGTGGGGTAGAGGGGCAGCGACTTCATCTCCTCGGCGCGGAAGCGGCTCCAGTCGTGGTGGAGGAGGATGTGTTGCGAGTCACGTGCCACACGACAGCGTGCGGCGTCCTGATGAAAGAGCGAGAGAAAGGAGTGTGAGGGGTCGGTGACCACCTCCAAAAAGGCGTTGCCGAAGAGCGATTTGTCGAGGGCGAGACGGTGGAGCAGCTCGCGCAGGCTCTGCCCGTGACCGTCTACATTGTCGATGAAGGCACGCAGACGGGGCTGGGCGGCCTCATCGCAGACGCACCCCTTGCCCGAGATGTAGTCGGCCTTGTCGTTGATGATGCGGCGGTGGGTGGTCGAGCGGCGCGACATGAGGGCCAGGGCGTAGGGGAAGAGGTTGTCATCGCCCCAACGCCAGAACTTGGCGTTGCCCGACTGGGGAGTGCCGATGGTGAGAAACGGATCTACGCGGTCGCTCACCGTGACGGCGCGTGTGATTTTGTGTTTGGAATTCATGGATAGATGATTTTCGAGTAGGTGTGATGTACAAAAAACTCCGCAGGAGTCTTTCCCCTGCGGAGCGGTGGTCGGCGGACTACTTCTTCAGACAGGCGTAGGCGACGATGTGATTGTCCAGCACATCACAGCCAGCCATGAAGACGGCTCTCTGGCGGTTCTCCATCATGTCGGGGTTGTACCACATACGCACCTCCGTGCCGGGGAAGTCCGAGGTGTTGACCGCCAACACCAGATTGCGGCGGTCGGTCAGCACACAGAAGGTCTGGGGCAGGGTCGAGGAGGCGGAGATGTACTTGCCCACACGGATGTCGATGACGGGAATACCGTGATACATGAGCTGTCGGCGTCCGCTCACGGCATCGACATAGGCGGCATCGGCGCCCTTCTGGTCGAGATACTTCTCGTAGAGGTAGTAGATGTCCGACGAGACGAAGTAGGCCAGCTGACCGTCCCCCTTCATGTCCTGCAACTGGGGGTTGGCGTGCTGCCACAGGTCGTCGAAGAGGTCTACGGTCTTGTCGGGCGAGGCGATGTCGGGAGCAGTGAGCTTCTTGACATACATGCCGGGTGCCGATGCCGCGGACTGCTGCTCGATGATGGGCAGGAAACCCGTGAAGGCGTTGTAGGTGTCGCCCTTGGCGTTGTCGCCTATCCACATCGTGGCGCGGATGTTCTCCGCCACCGTGCGGCGGAAAATCTCGGTCTCGGCCTTTTCGAGGTCGGTGCCCGTGAGGTCGTCCATATTGACCGAAGAGCTGGCGGTAATCTTCTCGAAGACGGTCGAGAAGTAGTCGGCTGCCGAGTAGCCCACCTCGGCCTTCACACGCTTCAGGTCGATGGTCTTGATGAGTTTCTCGGCGGCCTTGCTGCCGTTCCAGCCCGCCTGCGTGAATTTCTGGAGAATGTTGCGGTTCTCGCCCACCAGCTGCACGGAGGTGGGCACGGGCTGGTTGTAGAGGACTCTGATGCCCAACTCCTCGGCGGACTGACCGGTAAGCATGGGGCGGAAGAAGGTGTTGTCGAGTTCGGAACCCGAATACTGCTTTGAATTTTCGATGAAGCTCATAATTGAAATGTTTTTTGTGGGTGAATAATGGGTTGAATGGTTTTCGTGGGGATTACTGACGGCGGAACATACGCGCGTCTTCGGCATAGGCCTTGTCGTTGGACGACTGCGCCACCTCGCTCACGGAGGGGTCCTCGGCAGGGAGAACGGTGGTGGGGGCTATGGTGGCACGGAGGGTGTCGTCCTTGGGAGGGGGAGGTGTGGGGCGATTCTCCTCGGCCTTGAGGGTGTTGCGGTCGAGGGGCAGGGCATCGTCACGCAAGCCCAGTCGCGTGAGGAGCTTCTCCCAGCCGCGCACCAGATTGTGGGTCACGCCCTCGTGGGTCGAGGGTGGCAGGAGAGCATCTGCCAGACCGTAGTCGATGGCCTCCTGTGGCGAGAGCCAGCGTCCGTTGCCGTGGTTCTCGTCCATCAGGGCGGTGAAACGCGCAAGGTCACCGCCCGACCTGCGGGCGTAGATGTCGGCGATGCGTGCATCGGTCTGACGGAGCAGCTCCGCCTTTTCGGTCAGCTCGCCGGCATTGCCCTCGGTCGAGCAGGTGGAGTTGTGAATCAGATAGAGCGAGTTGGGCGAGAGCTGTCGCAACCCCTCCGAGGCGGCCTGTGCGATGATGGTGGCAGCCGATGCCGTGTAGCCGTAGCAACGGGTGGTGATGCGCGACTGAAGACCGCGCAGGGCATCGTAGATGAGCAGGGCATCGCCCACATCGCCGCCCGTCGAGCGGATATTGACCACCACTTCGGGGGTGTCGATTTGTGAGATGCGCCCCAACAGCGAGCGGAACTTCTCGTAGGTGGCCACCCTCTGGTCGGGGGTGTCGAACTGCCACTCCTCGGGCACGCCGATGACGCCCTCGATGTCAATCTGACAGCAGTCGGCATGATTCGAAATGCGGATTTGTGATTTCATGAAAAAATGGGGGTGAAAGGGTGAAACATAGGTTTTGGGGGGATTAGTCTTTGAGCACGCGGTGGAAGGTGCAGGTGGCCACCCCGTCGTCGGGGTCGTAGTCCGTGATGGTGTCGATGCGTGCCAGCAGGGTCTCGCGCCCCGTGTTGATGCGAAAGAGCGAACGTATGCTCACGGGGGCGATGTCGGGCAGGAGAAGGGTCGAAATCTCATCGGCGGAGAGCCTCAGACTCAGCGTGATGCGCTCCCTGAGCTGTCGCTCCTTCCATTCGCGGTCGTAGAAGGTGTGGAGTCCGCGTGCGCGGTCTCTGTCCTCGAAACAGAGGGTTGTGGCTTCGTTCGCGGTGTGGAAGGCCACCAAGGGATAGGAGGAGGCACCCTCTCTCCACATCTCGCCCTCGGGCAGGGAGCGCATACCCCTGTACAGCACCACCAGCATCGGGAAGTTGAGCTCCGTGTCGGTGGCTTCGTCACGGTCGCCCACCGAGAGGAGGAGGGCGGAGGGGGCGGTGGTGATTTGGTGGTCGATGTTCACCGAGGAGTGAAAGAGCGGATTGCGGAGGTGGAGAGTACCCATCTTCGAGGAGTAGTTGCCCGTCTGTGCGCGCCAGTGTCCCCACGTGGGGCGCAGCTCGGCAGGTACACGACCTTGGGGGTCAAGGTACGACAACTCGGTGTAGTGGTGGGCATCGAGAGCCATGTCCTCGATTTTTATGGGGCGGTCGGTGAGGGTCTTCTCGCTCCAGTCGATGATGTGGTTGTCGCGATAGAATTCCGGGTCGGGCTCGATGATGACGGTGCGGGTGGAGGGGTTGGTGAAGATGCGGAGGTTGAACATCTGTCGCACGGCGTCCAGCAGCTCGAGGTGGCGGACGGGGTGGTGGGTGATGTCCTTCATCGTGAGGTGCGCACCATAGCCCGGACCGGGATTGAAGATGGTCTTCACGGTGCTCTGACGGTGGAGGGTCAGTTGCATATCCTGCTCCGCACCGAAGAAATGGATGTCGAAGAAGTTTTTGGGCGCGGCAGGCGAAATGGTTTCGGGAGCGGAGACCACCTTCAACTCGAGGGTCGTGGAGCCTGTCTCGCCGATGAAACCGTCATAGAGTGCCCAATCCCCGGTGTAGGGTTGGCGTCCTCCGTTGGTGGTGAGCCACAGTCGGGGTTCTTCACCCGGGGCGAGTTGGGGAGGGCTTTGCAGCTGTGCCGAACGGCTCGAGAAGCCAAACCACGAACGCTCGTGTCCGCTCTTGTCCCTCAGTGTCAGTTGGTAGGTGTCGCCCGCCTTGTGGTCGAAGACGATGACGCGGTACTGATACGATGTGCGCAACTCCCCGCGGCGGTCCTCATAGCGGTTGGGAATGGTGAATCGCAGTTGCGACCCCGGACCGAGATAGACCGAATCGAAGCCGCGCAGTCGGGTGCGCGAGAGAATGCGGTGGTCGGTGGTGTACTTCAGATGGTACTCGAAGGCCACGGTCACCTCCGTGGGGGGCGTGTAGGTCATGTCGCCATACTCCACCGAGAGACAACCGCCATGATTGTAGAGGTCGGAGAGCGAGTGACCCGTGTTGTCGCGGTCGTAGGGCGAAGCGGTCTGCATGAGGTTGCCCAAGGTGTTGCCGTTGCGCTGGGGGTCGGCATAGACCATGCCGGCATAGGTGGCGCGGGCGGTGATGTCGTTGGTGCGCGAGGCCTTGAATCCCATGCGGTTCACCAGTGCCGAGGTGTCGCGCTGACGGTACGCCCCGCTGATGAAGAGCGAGCGGAAGAAGGACGAGGAGAAGAAGTCGCTTTGCAGTTTGTAGCCCGAATCCTCTATGCAGCGGCGCAGGAGCGGTTCTACGGCGATGAAGGGGTGGTAGTCGTTGATGCTGTAAATCCGCAGAATGGACTTCATGTCGTGAGGATTGTTGGCATCGGGGTAGCGGTCGCGTGCCACGGGAAAGAACTTCACGGGCGATTCCGTCGTCCACCCCCGCTCGATGTCGAAGGGGGTCAGCTCCATGCGGAAGTCGAGGGTGGTGTCGCCCAGCATCTTCAGCGCGGCATCATTCGCCCAGTTGCTGTCGCCCGTGCGGATTTCGATGCGGTAGTGTCGGTCGGTGGTCTCCAGAAGCCTTACACTGCCCCCGATGAGGACAACGCCGTGGTGGACGATTTGTGCGGTGTGGGGCGCGGCGTTGAATTTGGTGCCCGTGTGGAGGTCGCGGGCATCGAGCAGGAGACGGTCGTTGCGCGGTGTGCGTGGCAACTTGAGGGTCATGTTGCGCCCCTCGCGCAGGGCATCGGTGTCGGCCAGACGCCGTGCATCGAAACAGGGAATGGAGAGACGGCGGTGGAAACGGTCGCACGTCTGCCCGTCGATGAGGATTTTCATAATGTGGGTAGACTGTCGGGTTCGATGATTTCGATTTCGAGGTGGCTCAACACCCCGTAACGGTGGGTGAGGGTGTGGTCGGTGATGACCTTCACGGGTATGTATTGCTTGTCGATGACGGTCCACACCTGCGGTGCGGCGATGATTTCGCTCAACGCCTCCAGCATGGGACGACTCTCGTAGGCGGAGACCAGACGCGTGAGGTGGCAGGTCGGGCGCGTGCCGTCGTCGGAGTGACGGGGCCACTCCTTGTCGGTCATGCGTGTGGAGGAGTGGACGATGGGGAAGGTGTAGTGCTCGACCACGCCCGTGTGACTGCGCCACGCCATTCTGCGACCCTCCGGAAGGGGTGGTGCGAGTGTGTAGACGATGCGCGAGCCGTTCACCGTGAGGGTGAGTTGCTCGACATTGCGATACTCCGCGGCGTTGAGGAAGAAGAGTGCCACACCGTCACCCTTGGTCGAGAACTTCTGCTCGGCGGTCTCCTGTCGGGTTTTGATGCCCAGCTCCACGGTGATGGGGCTTCCTCCTGCCAGAAGTATCTCCTCGCATTCGTCCTGACGGAGGATACGCTCGCGGGGCAGCATGGTGAAGATTTGGGGCGCGGAGGGGAGCGTGATGTCCGAGGAGTACATTCTGAACGGTGACGACCGGACGATTTCCTCGGGGTGGGCGACATCGTAACACTCGGCGCGGAGGGGGAGCGAACGCTCGCGGGCATCTATGAATCCCGTGAACTTGGTGGAGGGTCGGAAGACCACGGCGCGGTTCACGGCATAGCCGATGTCGAAGCGGCAGTCGGTCACCGACATGAAGCATTTGGTGATGAGGGGTTGCTGCGTTGAGGTGTCGGTGATGCGGGAGAGCAGCGTGGCGTTTTGGGTGCTGTGGACGACAAATGTGGCGTCCTTTCCCGAAGTGGTTGTCTGACGGGGGGAGGTGGTGAAAGAGAGCATAATGGAAGATGGGAATTGAAGAGCGGTGAAAAGTGGAAAAACCGTTGTTTTTTGGAATGGAGGGAGAAAAGCGCGCACGCCTGTTGATAAGGAGTGAATAACGTGTTGATAAACGGTTTATAAGCTGTGGAAAATATCCGTAATAGATTGTAAAATAGGGAGATTGCAGATGTTGAAAACTTACTCCCGACGGATGTTTACAGGTTGATTTCCACGGCAAATATATCACCCGGCGAAGGCCTTTGTCAAGTTTTTAACACACTTTTTTGCTCCCGTGTGTAATAAACTGCATAATTTTGCTTAACTTTGCGTTGTTAACAAAACAAACAATCAATCACTCTTTATGGACGATGGTCATGGTTCCGCGCATAGCTGTTGTGTCGTGTCTTGGCACGATACCGTTTATCTATGGCGTGCAGCACTCCGCTAAGCTGCATGCAGAACTGCTGTTGTCCGATCCCACCGAAACCATACGCCGTTTCTACGACCGCGAAGTCGACATGGCACTTGTGCCGTCGTCGGCCGTACCCATGCTGCCTGCGTGTAAGGTGGTGACGGGCTACTGTCTGGGCGGTTTGGAGGAGTATAAGAAGCAACTGATGGCTTCCGACGACCCCTATGTGGAGATGTGGAAAGAGTGGTGCGAGCTTCCTTTCCCCTTTGCGGTGTGGGTGGCGCACCCCGAAGTCGATGTCGATTTCATCGAGGACTTCGAGTATGCCCTCACCGACGGACTGGAACACTCCTACGAAGCCCTTGTCGAATCGGGCATGTTTGAGGATGCCGTAGCGGCATACTCCGAATTTCTGGCGTTCGACTACATCTACGACACCCAGAAAACACAGGCACTCCAAAAGTTTTGGGACGCGGGACTCAAAGTATCGCCCCACGCCAATCCCGGCTGAAGAGAATAATCCGATACTCATCGGACGACTCCTTTTGTGAACGGATTAAAAACTTTTAGAGCGTGATTTCATGATTACAATTTATCTCAAACAGTACAATAAAATCATTCGCAACGCCGACCCCAAGCTCTTCGATGAACTTGGTTACGACGACATATTGTGGATTGACATGCTTCTGCCCACCATCAAGGAGCAGAAGGCGGTTGAGAATTTCATCGAAGTGAGTCTCCAGACCCGTCAGCAGGTCGAGGAGATTGAGTCCACCTCCAAGTATTCCGAGAACGAGAACGCCATCATCTCCAACTCCAACTTCTTTGTGCCGACGGGCGATTCGTTCATCGTCGAGCCGGTGTCGTTCATCATCTCGTCGGAGGGTGTGCTGGTGTCGGTGCGCAGTGCCGAGTCACGGACGTTCCGCGAGACGGAGAAGCGTCTGCAGATGAACTACCGCAGCTACTCGACGGGCTACCACCTCTTCATCACGCTGTTGGAGGTGCGCATCGACTACGATGCCGACATGGTGGAGCTGATTGCCAAGCAGGTCGCTTCGCTGTCACGAGCCGTGACTTCGGAAGACGCCATCGACAAGGAGGTACTGCACCGCATCAGTGCCTTGCAGGAGAGCACCATGTTGCTGCGAGAGAACATCTTTGACCGTCAGCGCGTGCTGTCGGGCATCTTGCGTTCGGAGCGTTTCCCCAACGATATCTACCCCCGTTTGCAGCTGATGATTAAGGACGTGAACTCACTGATTAACCACGCCGATTTCAGCTTCCAGCGTTTGGACTATATCCAGGACGCGGCGTTGGGTCTGATTAACATCGAGCAGAACGAAATCGTCAAGATTTTCTCGGTGGCAGCCGTGATTTTCATGCCCGCGACACTCATCGCCTCGATTTACGGCATGAACTTCAATATCCCCGAACTCAACTGGACACTCGAACTCTCGAGTGGCACGATTATACCGCTGGGCTATCTGTTCGCCATCTTCATGATGCTGTTCTGCTCGGCAATGACCATCTGGTTCTTCAAGTATAAAAAGTGGCTCTAATGAGGTGACGCCCCAAAGGATCACCGCCAACAATAAAAAAGCCTGCGACAAGAGATTGTCGCAGGCTTTTCTTCTATCCTCCTGTGGGGAGTCTTCGCCCCGATAATCTATCTGTATTTCTTGACGTTGCGCGATGGCGACCCCTTGCGGAAGGAGTCGTTGCGTGCGGAGTCGTTGCGCTGTGCGGTGCGTCCGCCACGCTGCTCTCCGCCACGGAACTCTTCGCGAAGGAAATCTCTGCCCGGGCGTCCGCCACGTGACGAACGGGTGGGGGTGAAGCGACCCTCGTCCCTGCGCTCGGCAAAGGGACGGCTCTCGTGACGCTCGTTGCGCGAACCGCTCGCATGATTGCCCTCGAAACGACTGCCGTTCGAACGACCCTCCGCGCGACCTCCTCCGTCTCGCTCGGCAGATTTGGCGTAGGCATCACCCTTGCGGTGCTCGCGGAAGTTGCCCTTGCCCGATGTGGGGGTGTGCTGTCGGGGTTGCTCGTCGAAGAAGTAACTCTTCTGACGGCGTTTCTCCTCCTGCGTCTTGGCCACATAGACCTCCTCACCCGTGTAGGGGTTGTGTCCCGTGTAGAACATCACCGAGGAGAGGGTCATGGGCGTGGGGGTCAAATCCTGCACCTGCTCCAGATTGAAATGCAACTTGCCCAACACCTTCTCCGAGAGGTGCTGCATATCGCTCTCGTGGCAGCCGGGGTGCGAGGAGATGAAGTAGGGAATCAGCTGGTAGGGCAGTCCTTCGCGGTCACAGATGGTGTGGAAATCGCGGTTCAGCTTCTCGAACAGGGCGAAAGGTGGCTTGCGCATGAGCATCAGCACATTGTCTTCGGTGTGTTCGGGAGCGACCTTCAGACGACCCGAGGTGTGGTACTTCAACACGGTTTCGAGATAGGGCGTGTCATCGAAAAGGTCGTAGCGGATACCGCTGCCGATAAATGCCTTCTTGATGCCCTTTATGGCGCGAATCTTCTCGTAGAGTGCCAACAGCGGACGGTGGTCGTTGTTCAGATTGGGACACGGGCGCGGATGGAGACACGACGGACGACGACACTTCTTGCACAGCTCGGTGTTCTTGCCGCCCATGCGGTACATATTGGCGGAGGGAGCGCCCACGTCCGAGAGATAGCCCTTGAATCCGGGCATACGGGTCACCTTCTCCACTTCGGCGAGAATCGACTTCTCGCTGCGCGAGTGAATGAATTTGCCCTGATGTGCGGAGATGGTGCAGAAGGCGCAACCGCCGAAGCAGCCGCGGTGGATGTTCACCGAGAACTTAATCATCTCCCAGGCGGGAATGTCGCCCTTGCCGTTGTAACGGGGGTGGGGCGCACGCTCGTAGGGGAGGTCAAACGACTGGTCGAGCTCCTCGGTGGTGAGTCCGTTGTAGGGCGGATTGACCACCACGTAGGTGTCGCGGGTGGGCTCCACGAGGGTGGCCACCTGCTCTTTGAGGTTGCTCTGGGTCTCTATGATGGTGAAGTTCTTCTCGAAGGCCCGCATATCGCGCTGACACTCCTCGAAGGACGAGAGCATGATGGTCTTTTCGGGGTCGAGACGCTCGACATAGGCTTTGTCGGCGAGGAACGACACCTGCGGAATCTTGCGCAGGAGCTTGGCGTTGAAGCCGTTGCGCAGTGCCTTGGCGATTTGCTGAATGACACCCTCACCCATGCCGTAAATCAGGAGGTCAGCCCCCGAATCCAACAGCACGGAGGGCATGAGCGAGTCGCTCCAGTAGTCGTAGTGGGTCAGACGGCGGAGTGAAGCCTCGATGCCGCCCACCACCACGGGCACGTGGGGGAAAAGTTCCTTGAGGATACGGGTGTAGACCGTCACGGCGTGGTCGGGACGGAATCCTGCCTTTCCGCCGGGGGTGTAGGCGTCGTCGTGACGCAGGCGGAGGTTGGCGGTGTAGTGATTGACCATGGAGTCCATGGCACCTGCCGACACACCGAAGAACAGACGCGGAGTGCCGAGTTTCTTGAAATCTCGCAGGTCGTCTCTCCAGTTGGGCTGGGGCACGATGGCCACCTTGTACCCCTCTTTTTCGAGCAGGCGACCCAGTACGGCAGTACCGAATGCCGGGTGGTCGATGTAGGCGTCACCCGTGAAGAGGATCACATCGAGCTGGTCCCAGCCTCGTTCGCGTACCTCTTTTATTGTGGTAGGTAAAAACATGACATTATATGATATGGCCACACCGGGGTGACCGTTCGAAAAAAGCCCCGTGGAGGGCTTTTCGTGTATTCTTATTCGTTGAGTTCTCCGCGTGCGGCCAGATAGCCGTCCCACTTGGCGAGCAGTGCCTTGAAGTCGTCGGGCAGCTCGCTGTCGAAGAGCACCTCCTTGCCGGTGCGCGGATGTACGAAGCCCAGCAGTCGGGCGTGGAGTGCCTGTCGGGGACACACCTCGAAGCAGTTCTCCACAAACTGGCGGTACTTGGCGAAGGTCGTACCCTTGAGTATGCGGTCGCCGCCGTAGCGTTCGTCATTGAAGAGCGGATGCCCCTTCCACGCCATGTGAACACGAATCTGGTGGGTGCGTCCCGTCTCCAGACGACACTCCACGAGGGTCACATAGCCGTAACGCTTCAGCACCTTGTAGTGGGTCACGGCGTGCTTGCCCTGCGAGCCGTCCTCGAAGACATACATATTCTGACGCTCCTTGGGCGAGCGGCCGATGTTGCCCGTGATGGTGCCCTCGTCCTCCTCGAAGTTGCCCCACACCAGAGCCACATAGCGGCGCTGAATGGAGTGGTCGAAGAACTGCTTGGCCAGACGTGCGTGTGCCTCCTCGTTCTTTGCCACGACCAAAAGACCCGAGGTGTTCTTGTCGATACGGTGCACCAGACCGGCACGCATATTGTCATACTGCGCCGTCTCATCGTCCTTGAGGTGATACATCAGTGCATTGACCAGCGTACCGCTGTGGTTGCCCACACCGGGGTGGACGACCAGACCGGCAGGCTTGTTGACGATGAGCAGGTCGTCGTCCTCGTAGGGAATCTCCAGCGGAATGTCCTCGGCGATGACCTCGTTGTCACGGCGCGGATAGGGCATCACCAGCTGGATACGGTCGAAGGGCTTGACCTTGTAGCTCGATTTGGTGGGCTTGCCATTGACCAGCACGTTGCCGTTGTCGGCAGCCACCTGTATGCGGTTGCGCGAGCAGTGCTCCATGCGTATGGTGAGGTACTTGTCCAGTCGGAGGAGTGCCTGACCCTTGTCGACCGTCACCGCAAAATGCTCATAGAGACCATCCTCTTCGTCTTCGGCCACTTCGTCAATATCGTCGCAGTCTTGGTCTACGAATGTTTCGTTTTGGGGGATTATCTCGTCTTTGTAATCTGCTGTCATTTGTTCTCTCACCTTATAATATGATAGTTGCTTGTCGTTGTGTAGTTGAAATTTTCCTGATTTTCGGGGCTGTCGATTAGTCGAACATACCCTCATCGTCATCGGGCACGGTGGCAGGAGCTTCTGCCGAGGGGTTGAGCAAACCCTCCATGCGGGCTTTCTCCAGCGAGTCGGCCTTCATCTCCTCCTCCTTGATGCGCAGTTCGGCCTGCTCGCGAGCCTGCTTCTCCGCCTCCTTGAAGTGGCGGTCTACCAGCTTGTCATCGAGCGAAAGGCGCAAATCCACACGCGAGCCCAGCTGTGCGTGACGCTCTGCCGAGGGCGACTGAATGAAGACGCGCGCGTCCTTCTTGTCGAGGAGGTTGATGTCGCCGTCATACTCCACCTTGCCCACATTGAGACCCAACTCCCAGATGCGGCTCTTGGCCTCGCGCAATTCGAAGCCCACGACCTGCGGCACAACGGTCAGCTCCGAGCCTGCCTCGACACCCACGGTGAGGACCACGCCCGAACCGATTTCGGCTTCAATCTTGCTGCCGGGGACGATTTCTTTACCCTCGTACTGCTCGCCGAGGACGTAGTTGGTTGCCATGTCGTTCTGGTAGACCAGCTCCTTGATTTCGAGACCTGCAATCTCGAGCATGTTCTTGGCCTGGCGCAGTGAGCGCGATGCCACATAGGGTACGGGCACCATCTTCTGACGGAAGGAGTTGATGGTGACATAAATCGTGCGTCCGGGTTTGACCTCCACGCCGCCCTGCGGCAGCTGGTCGAGAATGATACCGCCCTCGTAGGCGGCCACAAACAGCGAGTCGTTGATGTGGAGTTTGAGGTCGTGCTTGCGAGCCATGCGCATGGCCTGGTCGTAGGGCATGCCCGAGAAGTCGGGCACGGTGCTGCGCGAGCCGTGGCGTGTGCCGATTTGCATGGCCAGATGTGCCAGAATGGCCATCGCCAGAATGATGAGGGCCATCAGCAAAAGATTGTAGACCAGACGGTGCTGTTCCTTGAACTGAATGAGTGTGTTTTTGTCCATCGTGAGATTATTTGGGAGCCTTCTGATAGAGGTAAATCGCTATACCGAGGTAGATGATGTTCGGGAGCCATACGGCAATCTGCGGAGGCATGGTGCCGCTCTTGGCAAACTCCTCGAAGAAACGGTTGAAGAGAATGTAGGAGAAGCACAATCCCGTGCCGATACCGATGTGAAGACCCGTTCCGCCGCGCACCTTGCGTGACGAGAGCGAGACACCGATGAGGGTGAGAATGAAGGTCGAGAGCGGGTAGGCATATCGTGCCTGACGCTCCACCTCGATGATGTTAATCGAGTCGGAACCCTTGGCGCGCTGCTGGTCGATAAAGTCGTTCAGCTCGGAGATGTTCATGGTCTGAATCAACTCATTGACGCGACCCAGCTCCGTGACTTCGAGATTGATGAGCGTGTCGAGGTTGCGGTGCTGCGAGAAGGTCTCGTTGCCCTTGGCATCGAACGAGCGGCGCGTGTAGCGCGAAGCCGTCCAGCGTTTGGTGTCGGGGGCAAACGAAGCATCGGCAGCCTCCAGCGAGCAGGTGATTTCGCCCCCCTCGTAGTGCTCCAGCGCGAAGAACGAGGCGCGGTGCTCGACCTCCTGATAGCCGCGGATGTAGGCAAACGTGCCGGGTTCGATTTGTCGGTAGATGTGACGGTCGAACTGGGTGTTGTGGCGGCGTTTGATGTACTTCGACTCAAAGGTGACAATCTTCTTCTGCGAGATGGGTATGAGCCACAGGTTGAGCGTCAGCGACAGACTGCCGATGATGAGCGCGCCGAGGAAGTAGGGCCACATGAGTCGTCTGAACGACATACCGCCCGACAACATCGCCACAATCTCGGTCTGGTAGGCCATCTTCGAGGTGAAGAAGATACACGCGATGAAGGTGAACAGACCGCTGAACTGGTTGATGAAGAAGGGTACAAAATTGAAGTAGTAGTCGAAGATGACCTTCGAGAAGGGGGCGTGAAGCTCCGTGAAGTCGTCAATCTTTTCGACATAGTCGAACAACACCACGATGACGATAATCATCGCGATGGCGAAAAAGTAGGTCGATAGAAACTTCTTCAGAATGTACCTGTCGAGGATTTTAAATCCCGGAAACTGTATCTTCATAGTGATTTTACAATCTGCGTTCGAGCTTGATTACCATTTCGTCCTTCCACTGTTTGAAGTCGCCGGCGATGATGTGTTCGCGGGCGGCGGTGACCAGTCGGAGGTAGAAAGCTATGTTGTGGAGCGAGGCGATTTGAGCCGCCAGCATCTCGCCACACACCGCCAGGTGGTGGAGATAGGCCTTCGAGTAGAGGGTGTCCACAAAGGCGGTACCCTCGGGGTCGATGGGCGAGAAATCGTCCTCCCATTTCTTGTTGCGGATGTTGATGCGACCCTCGGCGGTGAAGAGCATGCCGTTGCGGCCGTTGCGCGTGGGCATCACACAGTCGAACATATCGACACCGCGTTCGATGGCCTCCAGAATATTGACCGGCGTACCGACACCCATCAGATAACGGGGACGGTCCTCGGGCAGTATGGCATTGACCACCTCAATCATTTCGTACATCACGGGCGTGGGTTCACCCACCGCCAGTCCGCCGATGGCGTAACCGTCGGCATCGTATTTCTGCACATTCTCCGCCGCACGCGCTCTCAGGTCGGGGTAGGTGCAACCCTGCACGATGGGGAAGAGTGCCTGATAGTGACCATACTTGGGCTGGGTCTGGTGGTAGCGGTTGAAGCAGCGTTCGAGCCAGCGTTCGGTGAGGTCGAGCGATTTGGCGGCGTAGTCGCGCGGTGCATCGCCGGGAGGGCACTCGTCGAATGCCATCATGATGTCGGCACCGATGGTGCGCTCGGTATCCATCACGCTTTCGGGGGTGAAGAGGTGCTTCGAGCCGTCGATGTGCGAGCGGAAGTGGCAACCCTCTTCGGTGAGCTTGCGACAGTCGGCGAGCGAGAAGACCTGAAAACCACCGCTGTCGGTGAGCATGGGACCCTCCCATGTCGAGAAACGGTGCACACCGCCTGCCTTCTCGATAATCTCCATGCCGGGACGCATATAGAGATGGTAGGTGTTGGCGAGGATAATCTGGGCGCGGGCTTCGTTTTTCACGTCGCGGTGAAAGATACCTTTCACGGTGGCTGCCGTTCCGACAGGCATGAATATCGGCGTGCGAATGACGCCGTGGTCGGTCTGCAACTCGCCGGCGCGTGCCTTCGACGAGGAGTCCTTATGTTGCAATGTAAATTTCATACTCATATATATTTGGCAAAAATAGTCAAAATAATTCTGAAAACTGAATTTTGATTTCCTAATTGTTTGTACCTTTGCACATATTTCGAAATTATGCACTATTTTGATTTGTTTTTAGAGGCTTATGGCCGGGAAGGTGTGGCGCTCACCGCGATTCTGCTGGTGCTGTTGGCCATCCAGCTCTATTACTATATCTTCGTCTACGGAGCAGTTCCCGACTATAAAAACAGCAAACGTCCGCCCCTGTTGGAGAAGGAGCCCCCCGTTTCCATCATCGTGCCGCTCTTTTCCGAGGACTACACCTTTGTCGAGGAACGCCTGCCGCTCATTCTGGCACAGAACTACTCCTCGTTCGAGATTATTGTGGTCTACGTGGGTCAGGACAACGACTTCTATGAGGACGTCTCGACCATCAAGCAGAGCTTCCCCAATATCTTCGTCACGAAGATTCACCTCAATCCGCGTTTCCCCATTTCGCGTAAAATGGCGCTCAACGTGGGTATCAAGTCGGCGCACTACGAGCACCTGCTCTTCACCTCGACCGATGCCTACCCCCAGTCCGACAGCTGGTTGTCGCTCATGGCCAAGGGCTTCATGCGCGGTGACATCGTCATCGGCTACTGCGGTCTGGAGTCGGACAAGGGATTGACCAACTACATGATGCGTGCATGGCGCATGATGCACTCCGTCGATTGGATTGCCCGTGCCGTGCGCCGCCGTCCCTACCGCGGTATCCTCCACAACTTCGGCTTCACGAAGACCCTCTATTTCGGGGTCAACGGATTCGGACACCTGAACATGAACATCGGCGAGGACGACCTCTTCCTGCAACAGATTATGACGCGCGACAATGTGAGCGTGGTGCTCTCGCCACGTGCCGCACTGCGCGAGAAACGCTGGGGCGGCATGAAGTGGTGGATGGACAGGGTGCGCTACTTCGGTTCGTCGTTCAAGTTCTTCCCCATGGCGGTGAAAAACTACATCATCTGGGAACTTTCCACCCGTGTGCTGTTCTTCCTTTCGCTGCTCTGTGCGTTGGTGGTCATGCCCCTCGAAATCAAACTCTTTGCCCTGCTGTTGGGTATCGTGCGTTTGGTATTCGTACTGCTCAAAGTGAAGAAAATCTCCCGCCGTCTGGGTGAGGAGAAGATGACTTCGCGCTATGTGATTTACGACCTGCTCAGCCCCCTGTGGAGCTTGTGGGTGGGGGTGATACTCATGCGTAAAGACGAACGTGTATGGAGGTAGAAGACTATATCGTGGCGGAGGACCGCGTGCTGGTGCAACTGGCACTCAAGGGTGACGACATCGCCTTCGAGTACCTCTTCAACCGCTATCGCGATGCCATTCACTGCCTTTTCGTGCAGAAGATGGGCGGTGCGAACGATGCCGATGACCTCTTGCAGGAGACCTTCATCAAGGTCTACATCAACCTCCACCGCTACAACGCGCTCTACACCTTCGGACAGTGGGTCTACACCATTGCCCGCAACACCTTTGTGGACTATGTGCGCCGCCGTCAGGACGACATCTCCATCGACGAGCGTTTCACCGCGCCCGTGTCTTCGTCACCCACTCCGGAGGAGAGCGTCATCAGCCTCCAGCAGCGCAAGCAGATAGAGAGCTATCTCAACCGCCTGTCGCCGCGTTACCGCCAGCTCATACGTATGCGATTCTTCGACGAATACTCCTACGATGAGATTGCCGAGAAACTCCACCTGCCGATGGGCACGGTCAAGACCCAGATTCACCGCGCACGCGAACAGATGTGCCAATTAATCAGCAGCGGCGAGCCGTTGCTCAACTAACAAGATATGGAACTCATACTCAAATATTTCCCCGACCTTACGGCCGAGCAGCGACACCGTTTCGAGATGCTCTACTCCGTTTACGAAGATTGGAATTCGAAGATTAATGTCGTCTCGCGCAAGGACTTCGACCAGCTCTACCTGCGTCACGTGTTGCACTCGTTGGCCATCGCCAAGGTCTGCACGTTCGATGCCGGAGCAAGGGTGCTGGACGTGGGTTGCGGTGGCGGATTTCCCTCCGTGCCCCTCGCGATTCTCTTTCCCGAGGTGCAGTTCACCTCGATAGACTCCATTCGCAAGAAAATCACCGTGGTGGAGGGTGTTGTCGAGGCTTTGGGCATCGAGAACCTCACCCCCGTGTGCGGTCGTGCCGAGTCGCTGAAGGAGCGGTTCGACTATGTGGTGTCGCGTGCCGTCACGGCGATGCCGCAGTTCCTGCCGTGGGTGTGGAACAAAATCGAGAAGGGACAGCACGGCACGCTGCCCAACGGCATTCTCTACCTCAAGGGTGGAGATTTGGCGGAGGAGCTGGGCGAGACCGGCAAACGCTGGTATCTCTACGACATTCCCCGCTTCTTCGAGGAGGAGTTCTTCGAGACCAAAAAGGTGGTCTACACTCCCAAGAACTAAGGCGATGCGCCTGCCCGTGACCGACAATGCCCGCGGGACAGACGGTGGCAGAACCCTTTGCAGAATATAAAAAAAAACCCTCACCGAGAAGTGGGGGAGAGCGAAAAAAGCGTCACCTCTTGTCGGGGTGACGCTTTATATATATAAGGGTCGGCAATCGACTGCCCGCCTTCGATGACGATGCGTGTTTCCTCCGTAATATCAAAGGCTTGCACCCGCTTTTCGTTCCTGTCGGGGAGGGGCTTACTCCTCCGCCTTGCGGTTCTCCTCCTGCGTACTGAGCAGTCCGCAGGCCGCCTGTATGTCCTCGCCGCGCGAGGCTCGAATGGTGGTCTGTATGCCCTTTGCGGTGAGCGAGTCGCGGAAACGAATCATCGCGTGGTCGTCGGGCGAGAAGTAGGGCGACCCCGGAATCTTGTGGAAACGGATGAGGTTGATGCGGCACTTGATGCCGTTGAGCAGACGCAACAGCTCCTTGACATGGCGCGGCGAGTCGTTCATGCCGCTCATGACGATGTACTCGAACGACACGCGGCGCTGGTGCGTGAAATCGTACTCGCGCAGAATGTCTGCCACCTCGGCGATGGACCACGCCTTCTCGATGGGCATCACCTCCATGCGCTCCTCGTGGAAGGGGTTGTGGAGACTCACTGCCAGGTGTACCGATGTGGTGTCCAGGAAGTTGCGCAACTGCGAAGCCACACCTGCCGTCGAGACGGTGATGCGCGTGGGTGACCAGCCGAAACCCCACTCCGAGGTGAGGATGTCGATGGCGCGTTTCACGTTGTCGAAGTTGTCGAGCGGCTCGCCCATACCCATGAAGACGATGTTGGTGAGCTTGTCGCGTTCGGGCAGCGAGACAATCTGATTGAGAATCTCGGCCGCCGAGAGCGAGTGTTGCAGACCCTGTCGTCCCGTGGCGCAGAACTTGCAGCCCATGCGGCAACCCGCCTGTGACGACACACACAGGGTGGCACGCTCCCCGTCGGGAATGTAGGCCGACTCGATGTACTGTCCCTTGTGGGTGCGGAACAGATACTTTTTGGTGCCGTCCTTCGACTCCCACTCCTTCACGGGCGCGGAGAGGGCACGACCAAATCGCCCGGCCAGCCTTTCGCGGTTTTTCTGCGAGAGGTCACTCATGGCCATAGGGTCTTCGGTATGACGTACATAGAGCCATCGCGCCAACTGCTTGGCGGCGAAGCGCGGAAGTGACATCTCCTCACAGACGAGGGCCAATTCGTCGGGTGTTTTGCCGTATAAGAACTCTTCGGAAACCATTATTTTGTGTGTTGAAACAATTTTTCGACTACAAAAGTAGGGAAAAAATAAATATTTTTCCCTTTACGGGTGCTTTTTTGAATTTTTATCTCTATATTTGTGGTGCTTACGAGCATTCTTATGCACGGAGGTTACCCCGTCATGGCAATGCTGCTGACCTGAACAATTAAAAAATTAGAATAGATGGAAATTAAAAAATCCCCTAAAGCAGACCTCCAGAATAAGAGAGGCCTCCTGCTTGAGATTGGCTTGATCTTTTCGTTGCTTTGTGTGATTGGCGCATTTGCCTATACCCCCAAGGAGCACCGTATCGAGAAGATGGTGGACCAAGTAGTTGTAGTCGAAGAGGAAATCACCGAGATTACCCGTCAGGACCAGAAGCCTCCCGAGGCTCCCAAGAAGGTCGAGGTGAAGGTAATCGCCGATATCCTTACCGCCGTAACCAACGAGACCAAGATTACCACCGAGGTTGACTTCGCCGAGTTCGACGAGGATACCGAGATTATCCAGCAGGTGGAGGTCGAGGAGGAGGTTGTCGAGGACGACCAGCCTTTCTTGATTGCCGAGACCATGCCTTCGTTCCAGGGTGGTGACCTCAATACTTTCCGTAACTGGGTTCAGAGCAACGTCAAGTTCCCTCAGATTGCATTGGAGAACGGTATCCAGGGTCGTGTGGTTCTGTCGTTCGTCATCGAGAAGGACGGTCGTCTGACCAACATCCAGGTGCTGAAGACTCCCGACCGCTCGCTCTCCGACGAGGCTATCCGCGTACTGCAGAAGTCTCCCAAGTGGGCTCCCGGTAAGCAGCGTAACCAGGTGGTACGTGTGAAGTACACCCTGCCCGTTGACTTCCGTGTGCAGAACTAATCCTTCACTTGAAAGGTGTTCTTTATTTCGGATAAAGAAATTTACAGATGGAGCCGCACAGCAGTGTGGGTCAGCCATCGATGATGATATGAGGGTATCTTGCTTTCGGGCAGATACCCTCATTATTGATATGTCGTCCGCTCCGCCCTTTTCGCGAGGGGGAAGTGTGACGCAGGAAATGAAACCTGTATAAATCAACAGATATTTGAAAAAGACGAAATCAAATAGCGAACCCATAGAGGTCGCACACGTAGAGCGCGAGCGTGCCGTGCTGGTGGCTGTCGTGCGCGACAATCAGGACCCCCGTCAGGCAACGGAGTACCTCGACGAGTTGGAATTCCTCGCCGAGACCCTCGACATCGACACCGAGGCCCGTTTCACACAGCGTCTGCCCCAACCCTCATCGAAAATCTATGTGGGTCCCGGCAAGCTGGAGGAGATATCGGTCTATTGCAAGGAGAACGAGATTGATGTGGCGATTTTCGACGACGAGCTGTCGCCGGCACAGACCCGCAACATCGAGAACGCCATGCCGTGCCGTATCCTCGACCGTACGCGTCTGATTCTCGACATCTTCATGTCGCGAGCACAGACCGCCTACGCCAAGACGCAGGTGCAGCTGGCCAACTACGAGTATATGTTGCCGCGACTGGCAGGTCTGTGGACCCACCTCGAGCGTCAGCGAGGAGGTACGGGTACACGTGGCGGTGCCGGTGAGCGCGAGATTGAGACCGACCGCCGTATCATTCGCAACCGCATCTCGAAACTCAAGGAGGATTTGAAGAAAATCGACCGCCAGATGTCGGTGCAGCGTTCCAACCGCAGCTCGATGGTGTCGGTGGCATTGGTGGGCTACACCAATGTGGGCAAATCGACGCTGATGAATCTCATCTCCAAGAGTGAGGTCTTCGCCGAGAACAAGCTTTTCGCCACCCTCGATACCACGGTGCGCAAGGTGGTCTTCGACAACCTGCCCTTCCTGCTGACCGACACCGTAGGTTTCATCCGCAAGTTGCCCACCGAGCTGATTGAGTCGTTCAAATCGACCCTCGATGAGGTGCGCGAGGCCGACCTGCTTATTCACGTGGTGGACATCTCCCACCCCCAGTTTGAGGACCAGATTGCGGTGGTGAAGCAGATTTTGCAGGACATCGGTGCGGGTGACAAACCCGTCTATCTGGTGTTCAACAAGATCGATGCCTACACCTATATTAAGAAAGAGGAGGACGACCTTACCCCCGCCACGCGCGAGAACCTCTCGCTCGACGACCTGAAGAACAGCTGGATGGCCAAGGGCGATACCCCCTGCATCTTCCTCTCGGCACGCGAGAAGACCAATATCGAGAAGTTCCGTTCCGACCTGTACGGCATGGTGCGTGAGATTCACGCCGGTCGCTACCCGTTCAACAACTTCCTCTATTAGCAAACAAAAGTTCCACTATATACCCATCGAACATGACAGTCAATATTTTGAACCGCGAAAAAACCGTCCTCAATAAGTTCATCGCCCAAATCCGCGACAAGCAGATTCAGAAAGATTCCATGCGTTTCCGCCGCAATCTGGAGCGTATCGGCGAGGTGATGTCCTACGAGATTTCGAAGACTCTGAACTATGCGCCCAAAATGGTGGAGACCCCTCTGGGTGAAGCCGTTGTGGAGAGTATCAGCGACACGGTGGTGGTGGCCACGATTCTGCGTGCCGGCCTTCCCTTCCATCAGGGCTTCCTCAATTACTTCGACGATGCACAGAATGCCTTTGTGTCGGCGTACCGCAAGAGCACCAAGGACGGCAAATTCAAGGTCAAGGTCGAGTATATCTCGTGTGGCGATTTGGAGGGCAAGACCCTCTTGCTGGTGGACCCCATGCTGGCGACAGGTTCGTCACTGGTGTTGGCCTACGAGGCACTGTGCGAGAGGGGCGGTATGCCTGCCCACACTCATGTGGCTGCGGTGATTGCCAGCGAGCAGGGCGTGGACTACGTGCAGAAGAACATGCCGCGCGATACGACCACCGTGTGGGTGGCGGCTGTCGATGAGGAGCTCACATCGCGTTCCTACATCGTGCCGGGCATCGGCGATGCCGGTGATTTGGCCTACGGCGAGAAAATCTGATGACAACGACTCCCTCTTTCGGGGGACGACATACCAAGAGGGAGTGATGAAAATTGAGGTTTTCGGTCACTCCCTTGCTTTTTGTGGACTTATTTCGGGCATTGCCGCCCGTTATTGGGGATAAATTCGCACCTTTGCGTATCTAATATTTGAGAATGTGATATGAAAAAGAAATTGGCTTTTCTGTTCTCTACGTTTCTGCTCACCACCGTGCTGATGGCGGTGCAGAAACCCATCTTCCTGCTCTACTATGTCGATTTGTCGTCGGCATGCTCGTGGCAGGAGTTGCTGGAGGTGGTTTGGCACGGTCTGTCGCTCGACATGACGGTGGCCGGCTATGTCACGGCACTGCCCGTGCTGGTGGTGCTGTTGTCGCTGTGGGTCACCCTGTCCAACATCTTCATGCGTCGCTTCTTCATGACCTACTTCAGTCTGGTGTCGATATTCTCATCGCTCATCTTCGCTGTCGATATAGCCCTCTACGAACACTGGGGCTTCAGAATCGACTCCACCATACTGATTTACCTCTCCGACCCCAAGGACGCCCTGGCCAGTGTCGATTGGGGACTGGGCATCCGTCAGTTCCTCTTCTTCGCCGCCTATGCCGTCATCATGTGCTACGGCTACTACCGCCTGCTGCGCTTTTTCACGGGCGAGAGCTACCCGTGGCGCAAGGCTCTGCCGTGGAGTGTCGTGGTGTTGCTGTTGGGCGGATTTGACTTCCTGTCCATTCGCGGTGGCGTGGGTGCCTCGACCGCCAATGTCTCGAAGGTGTGCTTCAGCTCGAACCTCTTTCTCAATCATGCGGCGATAAATCCCGTCTTCTCGTTCCTCTCGAGTCTGGGCAAGAGCGAGGACTACGGCTCGATGTACCGCTTCTACGAGGAGGAGGAGTGCCGCGCACGCTTCGACAAGATTCGCGGCAACCGTGCCGATGCGGCAGCTCCTGCCGAGCAGCTGCTCACCACCTCGCGTCCCAATGTGGTCTTCATCATTCTGGAGAGCTTCGCCCGCACGGTGATGGACGAAACCTCGGAGGGGAAGGCCGTGATGCCCCATATGCAGCGTCTGAAGGGCGAGGGCGTGTGGTTCGAAAATATGTTCGCCAACTCGTTCCGCACCGACCGCGGTGAGGTGGCGGTATTGAGCGGTTTCCCGGCACAGACCCGCCACTCGATTATGAAGATGGCGACCAAGTGCAGCTCGCTGCCCTCCGTGGCACGTTCGCTCGCCAAGGCCGGCTACCGCACCTCGTTCACCTATGGCGGTGACTTGAACTTCACCAATCAGTCCGCCTATATGTACTCCACGGGCTGGCAGGAGCTTTTCTGGCAGAAGAACCTCTCGTTCGACACCCCGGCAGCCGATTGGGGCTATGACGACCGCGTGATGTGCCAATACTTCGGGGATAAGATTGTGGAGCTCGACCGCGAGGGTCGCCCCTTCCTGACCGGATTTCTCACCCTGTCGAGCCACGTGCCTTTCGATGTGCCGTACTCCAAATTTGCGGATAAGGAGCTGAACGCCTTTGCCTTCTCTGACGAGTGCGTGGGCGAGATGCTCGACCGTTTGAAACAGACCGAGGCATGGAAGAACCTCCTGGTGGTGCTGGTTGCCGACCACGGTTTCCCCTATCCCAAGACGCTGGCGTATAATGTGCCGTTGCGCCACCGTATCCCGATGATTTGGACGGGCGGTGCGGTGCGTGAACCGCGTGTGGTGGAGACCTACGCCTCGCAAATCGACATCGCCGCAACGCTCCTCTCGCAGATGGGGTTGCCGCACGACGATTTCGAGTACAGCAAGGACATCTTCTCGCCCTCGACTGCAAAATTCGGCTACTACGCCTTCAACGACGGTTTCGGTGTGGTCGATTCCACGGGTCATGTCATTTGGGACGCCACAACGGGTGTGACGGCCGACAGCGATGCACCCCGACTGGAGGAGGTGGGGCGCACGATGTTGCAGACCACTTACAGCGACATTGCACGTCGCTGACAGTGTGAATAATATTGTTTAGGTATTGTATGTGTCGAGTGGCTTTGTTATATTTGCCATTCAGTAAAAAATTGATTTTTTATGTATAAAACAGGTCTATATACTCCTGAGGGTAAGATGTGTGACTTGGTGTGTGACCGTTATGCCGTGTTGCAGGTCATGAGCCGTTTCGGCATCTCACTGGGCTTCGGAGACAAGACCATTGCAGAGGTTTGCGCGGAGAGTAAAGTCGATACCAAAACCTTTTTGGCCGTGGTCAATTTGTTGCTCAACAATAACACGGGAGAACTCTCCAAGGAGATTTCCGTACGTTCCCTCACCGATTATCTTCACAACTCCCACGGCTATTTCCTCAATTTCCGACTGCCGGCCATCCGCCGCAAGCTCATCGAGGCGGTCGATTGCGCCGTCAATGACGTGTCGTTTGCCATCATGCGTTTCTTCGACGAGTATGTGGCGGAGGTCACCCGCCACATGAACTACGAGGAGACCACCGTATTCCCCTATGTCAATTCGCTGCTGGAGGGCAAGCGTCCCGCCAACTATTCGATGGATATTTTCCGCCGCCACCACGACCAGATAGAGTCGCGTCTGCGCGAGTTGAAGAACATCATCATCAAGTACTATCCTTCGGGTGGAACCAATGAGCTGAACGGCGTGCTGTTCGACATCTTCTCCTGCGAGGAGGAGCTGGCATCGCACAATGCCGTCGAGGACATCATCTTCGTGCCTGCCGTGGAGCAGCTCGCCAACGATGACTCCATCAAGGTGGAGAAGCAGGAGGAGCTGAGCTCGCGCGAGAAGGAGATTATCGTCTGCGTGGTGAAGGGCATGACCAACAAGGAGATTGCCGAGGAACTCTACATCTCGCCCCACACGGTCATCACCCACCGTCGCAACATCGCCCAGAAGTTGCAGATTCACTCTGCCGCAGGTCTCACGATTTATGCCATCGTGAACAAACTTGTGGAACTCTCCGAAATCAAGGATACCATAAAAGAATAACCCCCTAAAATCCCCCTATTGCCATGGACATCCATCACCACCACGAACACGATTCTCACGACCACGACCATCACGAGCATCATGGTTTTCATCACCACCATGAGCACCGTATCACTTCACTCAATCGTGCCTTCATCATCGGTATCGTACTCAACTCGCTTTTCGTTGTCATCGAGTTTGCCGTGGGTGCGTTTTATGGTTCGATGGGTCTGTTGTCCGATGCCGGACACAACCTCTCCGATGTGGCGAGCCTTCTGCTGGCCATGCTGGCGTTCCGTCTGTCGCAGGTACACGCCACTTCGCGTTTCACCTACGGCTACAAGAAGAGCACCGTGCTGATTTCTCTGCTCAATTCGGTCTTCCTGCTGGTGGCCGTGGGCATCATCATCGCCGAGAGTGTCTCGCGTATGCTCCACCCCGAGGTCATCGAGGGCGGTGCCATCGCCTGGACGGCCGGTGCCGGTGTGCTGGTCAACGGTTTCACCGCATGGCTCTTTGTCAAGGATAAGGACAAGGATATGAATGTGAAGGGTACCTATCTCCACATGGCTGTCGATGCTCTGGTGTCGGTGGGTGTCGTGGTGTCGGGTATCATCATTTACTTCACGGGCTGGACGCTCGTGGACCCCATCATGGGACTGTTGCTGGCGTTCATCATCATTCTGTCGGTATGGTCACTCACGCGTGACAGCCTGCGTATGTCGCTGGACGGCGTACCCCAGGGTGTCAATCTCGACGAGGTGACGGGACTCATGTCCACGGTCGATGGTGTCATGGAGGTGCACCATGTGCATGTGTGGGCGATGTCCACCACCGAGAACGCACTGACCGCCCATGTTATCCTGCGCTGTGTCGAGGAGATGTCGGAGGTGAAGCACGCCCTCAAGGAGGTGCTCAAGGACCACAACATCGGTCACGTGACCCTCGAATTCGAAACCGCGGAGGAGCACTGCACCGACCTGCACGAATAACAGGGTAGTGGGGCAGTGAGGGTGCGAGAGTGCCGAGAACCGCGAGCCGGGGCGCAAGATTACCCCGTCTGTCGCCCGTTAGCTTACAGATAATAAAAAAGCCGTCTGCATCAACCGTAGACGGCTTTTTTTGCCCATTTCCGTGCATGGGATTTACAGTATTGCTGAGAATAACCGAACCAATCTGTGTGGATTTACTTCTTGCAGGATATTGAGTCTTTTCCTGCTGAATGTTTACCTTTACAGGTTCTCTATCCAGCCTTCCAGATTCGTTAGATACACTCCCAGTGTTATCTCTTCGTTCTCCAACACCTCTGTCGCTTCTTCTTCCGGCACCTCTATCATCTGATTCGATGTGTTGTTCTCCAGTCGACCGAGAAGAGTCTCTATCCAATCTGACTCCATCACTTCTTCTCGAAGTGCTTCCTTTTCCATCTCTGACAGAGGCATCGGTGATGTCCTTACTATCTTGAACATGTCCATCGGCAGAATGTCCCTCGCTTGATATGTTGGATTTTCTCCGCACTCCACCGAGGTCTGAATTGCTCTCTTCACGTTTTCCGATACTACTTGATACGGACTCTTTCTTTCCGTTGTCAGTGTCAGAAACGGAGCTTCCTTGTACTGGTAATACTTGTTCATTGTTTACTCTGTTAAATAAGTCTTCATAATTTGTTACTTGCTCTGCTCTCGCCTTGCTCTTTACCGGAGCATATACGACATCTCCTCTCATTTTGCATCCATTAATCAAAATGAGGCGGACGGGGAATCGGGTACCCTGCTTTGCGTAGAGGTCACCTCCTATGTTGATGACATCTGTTACATTGTAGTTGTTGTAAAGATAGTTAAAAATGCTTTATCTGCACCTTTTATCGAGCCATTTTCATTGTATTCAGTGTTTCCACCGATAATAATTGCAGTTCAGCCATTATCATTCATGCAGTTCAGTGCATTTAATGTTATCTGCTTCTCCAGTCCCTTGATGGGATACTCGCCAAACTTCATTTCGGGAGAACTTCCAAAGGAAGGATTTGTAACTACTGTGTCATACTTTGCAGTAAACAGTTCTCTTCCATTTTGCGATGCACCTCGGCAAAATCATGTTTCCTCAGATTCTTTCGGCGCGCACGCTGTACTTTTCACCGAGCACCGCACTTCTATCACCGCGCACGCCGCACCTCTCATCGCGCCCGCTCGCCCGCTCCGCCCTCGCCGCACCCCACAAAAAAAAAGGCCGTCCGCAAGGGACAGCCTTCTATAATGGGAAGTAATTGTGTCAATTACTTGATACGCTCGTAGTACTCACGGGTACGGGTATCGACGCGAATCTTGTCACCGGTGTTGATGAACAAGGGTACACGAACGGTAGCACCTGTGTTTACGGTAGCGGGCTTCAACGAGTTGGTCGAAGCGGTATCACCCTTGATACCGGGCTCGGTGTAGGTCACCTCCATATCTACGATGGGAGGAAGCTCTGCCGAAAGAACGGTCTCTTTCTCGGTGTGGAACATCACCTCTACAATCTGACCGTCGGTCATCAGGTCGTAGTTGTTGATGAGGTTCTTGTCGATGTTAATCTCCTCGAAGGTCTCGGTGTGCATGAAGTGCATACCCAGATCGTCCTCGTAGGTGAACTGGTAGGGACGACGCTCTACACGTACGGGCTCGATTTTCACACCTGCCGAGAAGGTGTTATCGAGAATACGACCGTTCTCCAAGTTCTTCAGTTTGGTACGAACGAAAGCGGGACCCTTACCGGGCTTTACGTGCTGGAAATCCACGATCTGGTAGGTCTTGTTATCCATCTCGATGCACATACCGATTTTGATATCAGCTGTTGTTGCCATAGTATTTGAATTTTTTTAGTTGATTTTTCCGTGGGCGCAAAGATATGAAAAATTTGCGTCATATCCTATATATACCGCGCAGATACAATCGATTATCCTTTTTTTCGAGGGGAGATTGAGGCGCCGCAAGTGCTCTTTTTTACAACTCTATCGCCTTGCATTTCAGACCTGCCTCCTTGATTTTCTCAAGTGTGCGCGGCAGGGCGTACCTCATGTTGCGGAAGGCTTTCTCGCTGTCGTGGAACACCACGATGGCACCCGGAGCGATGTATTTGGTCACATTTTTCAGACAGGTGCGGGGCGAGAGATTGCGGTTGTAGTCGCGTGAAACGATGTCCCACATCACCAGCTTGTAGCGTTGTCCCAGCAGTTTCGACTGCGCGGGGGTAATCTGTGCGTAGGGCGGGCGGAAGAGGTCGGAATGAATGAGGTCGTTGGCGAAATCCACATCCTCGGTGTAGCGTTCCAGACTCATGCCCCAGCCCCTCTGGTGGGAGTAGGTGTGGTTGCCCACCCGGTGACCCGCGTCGATGATGCGTTGGTAGAGGTCGGGATACATCTCGACATTCTTGCCCAGCACGAAGAACGTGGCCTTGGCATCGTACTTGTCGAGCGTGGAGAGTATCCACTCCGTGATGCCGGGGGTGGGACCGTCGTCGAAGGTCAGAAAGATACCTTCGGGGTCGTCGATTTCCCAAATCAGGTCGGGCATCAGACGTCGGATTATTTTGGGTGGTTTCAAACGCATAGCGACGACAAATGTAATGATTTTGACGGCAAATATGAAAAAAAACATTAACTTTGTCCATAACAATCTCTCCTTTTAGGAGAGATGAGCATTGTAAAATCTCTAAATGACATCACTATGAGACGAATTTTCCTTTTCCCCCTGTTGGTATCCATTGCATTTCTTTTCACAGCCTGTGACCTGTTCAAGGCTCTTCACACTGCCGAGGGCAAGACCTCGCAGGGTGCGCCCTACGAATTGCTGACCGTGTGCGAACAGCGCGAGTGGATGGGTCAGATTGGTGACTCGTTGCGTGCGGTCTTCACCGCACCCGTGCCCTATCTCAATCAGAAAGAGCCTCATTTCGATGTATTGAGAGTGCGTGCCAACGACTTCAAGGGTATGTTGGCTGCCCACCGCAATATCCTCAATATTTTGGTGGATACCACCCTGAACATCGCCAAGGCCGGCGTGCAGTACGATGTGACGGCTGCTCCGCAGGCGATGGTCACCCTGCAAGCTCCCAGCGAGGAGGCGATGCTCGCCTACATCTCGGAGCACGGCGACAAGCTCATGGCGGTCTTCGAGGATGCCGAGCGTGAGCGTGCCCTCGATTTTGCCAAAAACTACGGCTGTCCTGCCGTGGAGCGTGCCGTGAAAAAGACCTTCGATGTCGATATCTGCGTGCCGAAGAGCTACATTCTGGCTCAGGAGAAGGAGGATTTCCTCTGGGCGCGAAACGAATACCCCAAGGCCAGCCAGGGCTTCATGGTCTACTCCTATCCCTACAAGGGTTCGCAGAATCTGACGCTGGAGTCCCTCGTTGCCGCCCGCAACAAGTTCGCGATGAATATCCCCGGACCGGTCGACGGTTCGTATATGACCACCTCCGATGCCTTTGAGCCGGGTGTGAGAATGATGACCATCAACGGTCGCCGCTGGTGCGAGCTGCGCGGCTTCTGGGACGTGGAGGGCGACTACATGGGTGGCCCGTTTGTCAGCTACACCACTGTCGATAAGCGCAGCGGCCGTGTCTTCACCTTCGATGCTTACGTCTATTCGCCCAAGTTCCACAAGCGCAACTATGTGCGTGGTCTGGAGCACATCGTATACAGCATCTCATTCCCCGAAAAATCATCAGAAGAAAAGTCCTTGAAGCAATGAGAGGATAAAAAATAAAAGTCTGTGGGACAGATTTTTACATATATCTTTCTTGCCATCTACACGGTGACCATCATCGGTATTCTGCTGGTGGTGATTACCGAAAACCGCAATCCGCTCAAGACCCTGCCGTGGATTATCCTGCTGACGCTGGCTCCTGTGGTGGGACTGGTGTTCTACTTCTTTTTCGGGCAGAACCTCTCCAAACAGCACATCATCTCGCGCCGCACACGCAAGCGTATCACCACCGAGCTGAAGGAACGTCACACGGGTGAAAGTCACATTCCCGACCGCTACCTGCCGCTGGCGCGTATGCTCTCGACCACAGCGATGGCGACCCCTCTCTATGGCAGTCGCATCACCCCCTACACCGACGGTCAGTCGAAGATGGAAGCGTTGCTCGGGGAGGTTGCGCGTGCGCGTCACCACATCCATATCCAATACTACATCCTCGCCGAGGACGAGACCACACGTGTCTTGTGCGATGCCCTCTGTGCCAAGGTGCGCGAGGGGGTGAAGGTGAGAATCCTCTATGACGATGTGGGGTGTGCCGGTGTGAAAAACAGCTTCTTCGAGTCGTTGCGCCGTCAGGGCATCGAGGTCTACTCGTTCCTGCGCGTGGCGTTCCCCTTGTTTACCTCCAAGGTCAATTACCGCAACCACCGCAAAATTGTGGTCATCGACGGCCGTGTGGGCTTTGTCGGGGGCATGAACATCGCCGACCGCTATGTCAAGGGTACGGATTGGGGTACATGGCGCGACACCCACTTCAAAATCGAGGGCAACGGTGCGTTGGGCTTGCAGGCCTCGTTCCTCAGCGACTGGTCGGCGACCACAAAGATGGTCGTCACGGGAGACGAATATTTCCCTGCCCAACCCGAATTCAACACCTCTATCCTCCAGCTGGTGGCAAGTGGCCCCTTCGGCAAGTGGAGGTCGCTGTTGCAGGCGGTGAGCTACGCCGTCATGCGTGCCGAGAAACGCGTGTGGGTGCAGACCCCTTATTATATGCCCTCCGATTTGCTCAACAACGCCTTTCAGGAGGCGGCTCTGGCCGGTGTCGATGTGGTCTTCATGCTGCCGTGCCGTTCCGATTCGCGCTTCATCGACCTCGCAAGCCATTCGTTCCTCGATGATATGCTGAAGGCAGGTGTGAAAATCGCCCTCTACGAGCCGGGATTTCTCCACTCGAAGCTCCTGCTCATCGATGACGAACTCACGATGATAGGCTCTGCAAACATGGATTTCCGCAGCTTCGAGCACAATTTCGAAATCAACGGCTTCGTCTATGATGGCGCATTCAACCGGCGCATGAGCGATATTTTCCTCCACGACATGAACAACTGTCACCTGCTGACCCCCTCCGAGTGGTTCGCACGACCCAAGGGACAGCGTATTGCCGAGTCGTTCCTGCGTATCTTCTCGCCGCTGATGTAGCGAGGAAGCAAACGAGGGGCAACGAGGGGCAACAAGGGCGCGAGAGAGGAAGAACGCGTGGACTGTCGAGAGCAAATGCGGGTGCGTACCTGAGTCGGTCGTTGGTGCAAAAGTGGGGGAGAGGGTCACCCCGTGTGGCGGTCAGCGTTACCCTGTGGCGATGTCGGAATTGTCCCGTGTCGCGGTAGAAATCTTCCCATACCGACAAGAGTAAAAGAAAAGCCCCGAAAGAGGCTCAAATATCGAAGATATATCCCGTGGAGAGTAGTTATCCCTCCTGTGGTAAATCGTCCCCGAAAACAAAGAAAAGGAGCTGTTCCGTGAGGAACAACTCCTTTTTCTGTATGGGGTTGCGTGCTATGGATTAGAGCAGGGGCTTCAGGAAGCCGAAGATAACCACAGCCACAATGAATGTCACGATGATATTCCAGCCCTGCGCCAGCAGGAAGGCCTTCATCACATTGCGGTTCTCCTTCGAGATGATGTCCTTCAGACGGGTATCGAGACCGATGCAGACGAACGCCAGCGAGAAGAAGAGCTTCGAGAACATCTTGGCAACAGCAGGCTCGGCGAGCTTGCCCTTCTCATTGAGGGTCATCAAGTCACCCGACTGGAAGATGCTGAACACCAGCGAAGCTACCACGAAACCGATGATGAACTTGGGGAACTTGTCCCACACGATGGCCAGCGAAGGACGGTTGTCGTCGCTCTGACGCTGCTCCTTGCGGGTCGAGAGGTAGAGGGCGATGAAGAATGCCACAAAACCAATCATCACGTTCTGTGCCGCCTTGATAATCATGGCGTGACCGTTGGCTACGTCACCGATGATGGAGCTCGATGCTGCCACACCCGAAGTGGTGTCCACCGTACCGCCAATCCATGCACCGGCTACGGTCTGAATGGTCTCGGGGTCATCGAAAATCAGGGGCAGAATCATATTGGTCAACCACGGCATGAGGTAAATCATCGGAACTACGATGATGAGAATCAGCGAGACGATGTACGAGAGTTTGTTCTCCTCGCACTTGGCTACACGTGCCGCGGTGATAGCTGCCGACACACCGCAGATGGTCAGACCACTCGACATGGTCATGGCAGTGTGCTGGTCGACCTTCATCTTGCGGGCGATGAAGTAGGCGGAGAACCACACGATGGTCACCACCAGAATAGCCTGTACCAGACCCAGAACACCCGATTTCATTACGTCCTCGAACAGAATGGTGGCACCCAGACACACGACACCGATTTTGATGAAGAACTCACCCTGAATGGCGGGCTTCATCCAGTCGGGCACGTGCCACAGGTTGCGAATCAGAAGACCGAAGATGACCGAGAAGAAGACCGACTCGAAGCCGAACTCCTTGACGATGCCGATTTTCTCGACCACCTGCGCCAGCAACGACAGCAGGAAGATGACCACCAGCGAGGGAAACAGACCCTTCACGGGGCGGTGGAGCAGCAACGAACCGATGTAGATAACCAGCAGAACGATGCCGAAGAGCAACATGATGTTATACCACGCCACCTCGCCCACCAGCGTGCTGGGGACTACGGGCATATTCTTGGGAACAAAGAGTGCCATCAGAAGGAGAGGAATGGACATCCAGACTGCCACCCAGTCCTCGACACGGAGTTTTTCGATAAAATTTTTCATAATTGAGAGGGGTTTGTTTTGCAGGTTGGGTTAGAATGATGCCGAGCACATGACGTAAACGGTGTTGCCCGAGCGTTTGCCGCTCTGCGAGCCACAATCCTCATAAGAGTAGTTGAGCTGGAAGCGGAAGTGTTTGATGGGCTGCCAGGTCATGCCGGCGATGATGTTGCTCTGACGGGTAGCCGAACCCACAGTGGTGTTGGCCGTGAAGGTCTCGTAGCGGAGGGCAGGCATGAATTTGTCGCCAATGCGCCAGCCGGCCAGCATATACCAACCGTCGCTGTCGAACTCGGCCTGCGAGTCGGGCACGCCGGTCGTACCGCCGAACCACTCGCCGCGCAGCACCAGATGACCGCGGTCGAAGGCTGCACCTGCGGTGTAACGCTCGCGCTTCTCGTACTGCTCGCCGTACTCACCCCAATAGTAAGAACCCGACACGGTGAAACCCTTGAACGGGGTGATGCGCAGACGGGTGACGAAATCCTTGGAGTCGTTCTTGTCCTTGACATTGATACCCTGACCGTTCAGCACGGCGAAGTCGTAGTTGATAATCGAGTAACCGTCTCTTTTGAGGAAACCGCCAAAGAGGTTGAGACCCGTATCACGACCTGCGGCCTTCAGACCCGACACATCGTTGTAACCCATGAGTCGGCTGAGGGGCATGGCGTAGTCGATGACCTCCAAATCGAGGGGCACGGAGCCTGTACTCTCGATAGAGAAGGGAATCTTGAACATACCGAGTTTGAAATTGAGCTGTGTCCAGGGTGAATATTGCAGATAGGTGTCGACAATCTTGGGCGATGTCAACTCCAACTGAATGCGGTAGGAGAATTTTGGGACGATGTTGCCCTTCAAATTCAGACGCGCACGCTTGACCTCGAATGACGAGCCTCCAAATTCCGACCACTTGTAGCCGGTCTGTATGTAACCCGAAATCGAGGGGAGGTGGGCTGCTATCTTATCCCAGGTGGTGGATTTCTTTTCAAGGTTTGCAATGCGTGCTTCGAGCTGTGCCGACGAGTTCTGCGGCTCTTGCTCTGCGGACTGTGCAAAAACACTCGTCGAGAAAAGCATCAAGAGAGGTAAAATAAACTTTTTCATAGAAGTAAGTGATGATAGTTTTTTAATTCGTCTGCAAAATTCGTCATTTAAGCGATAGTAGTCAATAAGTTAAAATACCTATATTCACCCTCATGACACCCCGATTGTGGGGTTTTGCGCGCGAATTTCCCTCAAAATCGGGAATTAGGCTGTCGTTCCGACCTCCACGGTCACTGTTCGCCATTTCCGTGATTTTATTTCTGCGCCCGCCCTGTCGGGGGCATCTTCTTCGTGCCTGCGCTGATTTTTGCACCTGATTTCCTCAGCACCGCCCGCCTTTAGTTTATGCCATTATGCCGTCCGCTTTTTGTTTTACCCTTGTGCTGTCTGCTTCTATTTTCCTTTGTGCGTCCGCCTGCTTTACTTCCGTTCAGTTTTACTTACGTTCTGTATTATCTCGCTCCTGTTTTCCACTTCCTCCGACCATGCTCCCCTTACCTTAGCCACCTCACAACACTCCTGCCCGCCTCTCTCGCGTGTTTTCTACACCCCGGTGCGCCTGTTTCCTACACCCCCAAACACAAAAAGAGCGGACTCTTTACGAGTCCGCTCTTTTCTATAAATATCTGACGCAGGATTAGTATCCCAGCGACTTCGACGCTGCGTAAGAGAACTTCAGTGCATTTGCACGACGAAGCTCCTGCTTTACGTCGGTTACCACACCCATCTTGGTCTCCTCGTCGGCCTTCAGACATACTGTCATCTGGGCACGATCGGCCTCAGAGAGCTTATCACGCTCTGCGGCGCAGAAATCACCGATGTCCTTGGTGGTCTTGTATGAGTCGTTGAGCTGGATACGGGGAGCCGTACCAAACTTTGCCTGCATGTTCAGCGAAGGCTCACCGATGTGAATGTAGCTGACCAAAGATTTCTTCTCCAGCTTCTGTACCTCGGTTGCCTGAGGAAGTCTGTATCGAACCAGCAACTCCTGATCACGCATGGTGGTAGACACCATGAAGAAGAAGAGAATCATGAAGATTACGTCAGGAAGTGATGCTGTCGAAATGGGGGGCAGTCCTTTGCCGCCCTTCTTTTTCATTACTGCCATATCTTACTTCTTAATGTTTTTAGGCTCTGCCTCCGAAATCTTCAAAGGTACTGCCTTGGTTACTGCATCGTTTTGCTCTTTGGTCAAGTCGGCAAAAGGTACGCCGAACTTCTGCTGTGCAACAGCCTCACGAACCTCGTTGAAGGCACGAGCCAGCTCATTCTGTACTTTGATGTAAGACTGATAGCCGGTGTCACGTGTGGTCTGCAACGAGATAACGCCTGCACTGACGGGATAAACCCACTTGCCACCGTCGGGGAGCTCAATTTCCTTCTCCTCCTTCTCGGGCAACTCGGGGTCGTCCATGGGGTTGAGAATGAAATCTTTTGCTCGGTCCTTCAGCTGCGACAAGTCGATAATCTCCTGCTTGCCGGGCTGACCTGCCATGATCTGACCACTACCACTGATGAGCACGAGGAACAGGTTACGCTCCTTCACCTTGATCTCCTCCTGATTCTGATTCTCGGGAGGCATGGGGGGAAGCATACGCATAAGACCCGTGTCGGTGTTCATGGTAGTTGCCACAAGGAAGAAAATCAGCAGCAAGAAAGCGATATCGGCCATAGAGCCGGCATTGATTTCCTGTACTTTTCTTTTATCTGTTGACATTGTTTTACTTGCTCAAGTTTTTAAACATGCCCCACATCTCGGTAGCGATGGCTACAACAAATGCAGCTGCGAAAGCCACGTAAGTTACGAGGATGCTGGTCTCAGTAATAACAGTTTCGCTGTGACCAAAGAAACCGTTGTTCTGGAGGTCCACAATCTGTACATCGTGACCTGCAGAGATGAAGTACGATGCACCGATGATAACGAGTACCAGTACCAGTGACATGAGGGTTCCCTTGATACCTGCCGGGTTCTTAACCATTCCGAACACAGCACAGAAGATTGCAGCAGCGATACCGAGCACAAAGAGGACATAGCCCCATATGAGGTTCAAGCTGATTGCAGTCTCCGAGCCGCCGGTAGCAATAGCGTAGACCAGAAGGACTACGGTTACCGCCATCAGAAGACCCAGCAATACATTTAATATTTTTTTCATGATTGCTTAAGATTCTTAAAGTGTTGGATTATTTCTTGTTGTAAGCTGTCAGGATATCCATCAGAGTGATAGACGAATCCTCCATATTGTTTACCAAAGAGTCAATCTTCGAAACAATATAGTTGTAGAACAACTGAAGAATAACCGCAGCGATAAGACCCATAAGAGTAGTCAACAGAGCGACCTTGATACCACCTGCAACCAATGTGGGGCTGATATCACCGGCAGCCTGGATAGAGTCGAATGCACCGATCATACCAACAACGGTACCCATGAATCCCAACATAGGACTCAATGCGATGAACAAACCAATCCAGGAAAGACCCGACTCCATCTGACCGGTCTGAACCGAACCGTAAGATACAACTGCCTTCTCAACTGCGTCGAGACCCTGGTTGTAACGGTCGAGACCCTGGTAGTAGATCGAAGCGATAGGACCGCGAGTGTTGCGGCAAACCTCCTTGGCAGCCTCGATACCGCCGTTCTGCAATGCCTCTTCAACAGCCTTCTCCAACTTCTTGGCGTTGATGGTCGAGAGCGACAGGAAAAGGATACGCTCTACTGCTACTGCCAAACCGAGTACCAAGCAAAGGAGCACGGGAAGCATCCATCCCCAACCTCCCTCGAGGAACTTCTGCATCAATACGTGGTGCAAGCTATCGCCGGCGAGAGCGGTCTCTGCTGTTGCAGCAGCCTCCTGCGCGAACGCACTAGCGGTACCCATGAGGGCAACCGACAGAATCATAAAACTTTTTTTCATAGTTGTGATAGATAAATTAAATTTTGATTAGTTGAATTTTTATATTACATTTTTTGGTTTCTTCTCTGTCGTTTTTCGGTGAGCCGAAGGTGATAAATTTTTTTAAAGTTTTTGCCGCCGTGGCACCGAAAGTCTTAATTTTTCGCTCTTTTCTCCCTTTCCTGTTTCTCATGTCAGACTGTCCCACAACGGCGCGATGTCACGGATATTTCACCGATAGTACGTGTAACTTGTTGAAAGACAACCTGTTAATTTATTCAAGCCTTACGTCTGGACGCTTTCCCTGCTGCCCGACATGTAGCTTTGCAGTGCGAAATATAGAAAAAAAAATTGGTTCTTGCAACGACTTAGACAGTAAATTCACCTCGCAGGGGTTCGCGGAGCAGGCTGAGTGTCTCCTCTTTGGAGCGATTGAGACCCAGCACATACATGAGTTTTGCCACTGCGGCTTCGGTGGTCATGTCGTAGCCGCAGACCACGCCTGCCTGTTTGAGTCTCAGTCCCGTATCGTAGAGGTCCATCTCCACCGCGCCACCGCCGCACTGGGTGATGTTGAGCACGATGACACCGCGCGAGATGGCATCGGTGATGATGCGTATGAACCACTCGCAGGTGGGGGCGTTGCCCGCGCCGAAGGTCTCCAGCACCACGGCCTTGAGGTGGGGAATCGAGAAGACGGCCTCCAGAATCTGACGGCTCATGCCGGGGAAGATTTTGATAATCTCCACACCCTCGGCCAGATGGGTGGCGATGTGCAGCTCGTTGCTGTAAGTGGCGGGGTAGTTGATGATGCTCTTGTGGTAGGCGATGTTCACACCCACGTTGGCCAGCGGCGGATAGTTGTCCGACACGAAGGCGTTGAGTGCCTCGGCACTGCGTTTGGTGGTGCGGTTGGCACGGAACAGACGGTTCTGGAAGTAGAGCGACACCTCGGGAACGGTGGGGTGGTCGTCCGAACGCGCTCCGGCAATCTCGATGGAGGTGATGAGGTTCTCGCGTCCGTCGGTGCGCAACACGCCGATGGGAATCTGGCTGCCGGTGAAGACCACGGGTTTGGTGAGGTCCTCGAGCATGAAGCTCAGTGCCGAGGCGGTGTACGACATGGTGTCGGTGCCGTGGAGCACCACAAAACCATCGTACGAGGCGTAGTTGTCGCGGATAATCTCTGCCAGACGCACCCAGTTTTCGGGGGCGACATTCGAGGAGTCGATGATGGGCGAGAGGGTGATGACCTCGATATCGACATTGAGTCGTTTGAGCGAGGGGAACTCTTCGTAGATTCCGCTGAAATCGAACGGAATCAGCGCACCGGTGTGCTCGTCATTCTTCATGCCGATGGTACCTCCGGTGTAGATGATTAGAATCGAGGATTTGGTTGGGTTCATATTTTTAACGGACAGTTTTTTTTGTTGTCTTACAATTCGAACATACGCTCGGCATTCATCGTGGTGCGGCGTGCCACCTCCGCCTCATCAACGCCTTTCAGCTCGGCAATCTTGCGGCAGACATAGACCACATACGCGGACTCGTTGCGGCGACCGCGGAAGGGCGCGGGGGTGAGGTAGGGGCAGTCGGTCTCCAGCACGATGTCGTCGAGTGACATCTCGCGGACGACCTCCGCCACATTGCTCTTCTTGAAGGTCACCACGCCGCCGATGCCGAAGACGAAATCGCCCGACTCCTTCAGCTCGCGGTAACGCTCCACCGAGTCGGAGAAGGCGTGGAAGACGCCCTTCAGTCCCCGACCGCGGTATTGACGGACAATCTCCGCGGTGGTGTTCCACGCCTCGCGCGTATGCACGGCGATGGGCAGACCGTAGCGCAACGACAGCTCTATCTGTCGGCGGAAGGCCTCCATCTGCTCCTGCTTGAACTCCTGACTCCAGTAGAAGTCGAGTCCTATTTCGCCGATGGCGCAGAAGCGGTCGATGCCGTCGGGAGGGGTCTCCAAATAGCGTTCCACGGTGTCCAGCTCGCCGCGCCAGTCGGGCAGGTCGTTCACCGAGGTGGGGTGGAGTCCCATCATCGGCAGGCAGAGGTCGCGGTTCCGGCGACACATATCGAACAGGCGTTCGTGCGTCAGGGAGTCGATGGCGGGCAGAAGCAGGCGTGAGATGCCGGCCTCGCGGGCACGGCTCACCGCCTCCTCGCGGTCCGAGTCGAACTCCTCGCAGTAGAGGTGGGAGTGGGTATCAATGAGTGTCATAGTGTCTTGATGTAACGGTTGCCCGGAAGCTGTTTGACAGCTCCCGAAAGTTCCATTCCGAGCAGCAGCGTGGCCAGTTCTCCGGCATCACAACCGCTTTCGGCGAGCAGGTTCTCGACCGACAGGGGGTCGGAACCGTGGAACAAAGATAATATTTTGCGCTCTTCGGTGGTCAGCGATTCCTCGACTTTGTGGCGTTCGGGACGGCTCATCTCGGTGTTGCAGTACCAGCCCAGCTCCTCCATAATCTCGTCGGCGGAGGTCACCAGCGTGGCTTTGTTGTTGCGTATCAGATGATTGGTGCCTGCGGAATTCTTGTCGGTGGCTCTGCCGGGCAGTGCCATCACCGTGCGGAAATAATCGTTGGCGAAGTTGGCGGTGATGAGCGAACCGCCCGAAGCTCCGGACTCCACCACCAGACAACCCGCGCTCAAGGCGGCGATGATGCGGTTGCGTGCGGTGTAGGCGGTGCCGTTCAGACGGCTCTGCGAATGGATTTCGGTAAGGAGCGCACCTCCCGATTCGAGAATGTCGCGTGCCACGGCCGAATGCTGTGCCGGGAGAATGTCGGGCAGGGGGCAGGGGAGCACCGCCACGGTGGTGACTCCTGCGGCGAGGGCGGCACGGTGTGAGGCGATGTCGATGCCGAAAGCCAGACCGCTGACGATGCAGAGGTCCGACATCCGCTCGGAGAGTTGCTCCACGATACGGTTGCACATGATTTGCCCATAGGGGCTGGCTTCGCGTGTGCCGACCATCGACAGCGTGCGCCGGTGGAGGGCATCTACATTACCCTGTACATATATTACATGAGGATAATCCGGAATTTCGCGCAACAATCGGGGATAATCCTCATCGGTCGAAGCGATGGCTTTGATGTTGTGACGCTGACAGTGGCGGATTTCCTTTTCGGCGGGGGCGAATCCCTTTCGGTTGCGAATCTGACGAATGAGGTCGTCGCGCAGACGGGCATCGAGCCTTAACTCCTCATCGGAGGCGGAGAAGACCGCTTCGGCACTTCCGAAGGTCTCCAACAGGTGAATGGCACCCTTGATACCTATTCCGGGAGTCATTTGCAACGCTATATCCTCAAGAGTCATGGTTGGCCGTCGATTAGGGATTCATATTGAGAGTAAAGGTAGTAAATTTAGCGATGCAACGCACAAAAAAGCGATTATTTTACAAATCTTTGGATAATAATTTTGCAGGTAAGGAAAAAGTTTCTATATTTGCACCACGAATAGCGTACCGTAGTACACTGTTTGAATAAAATGGTCTGATGGCCGAGTGGCTAGGCAAAGGTCTGCAAAACCTTGTACAGCGGTTCGAATCCGCTTCAGACCTCTTCCGAGGAACGATTTTTTCGTTCCTCTTTTTTTGTATATGTCACAAAAAACCGCGTCGAGAATTTTCCTGACGCGGTTTTTGATTTTCTGCGAGATTTGTGCGGCAAATATCATCTCGGTAGAGCAAGTATTTCTGTTAATTGTCGTGCTTTTTCTGCGAGTTCATTGTGTCGCAACAGTCCCGACACCCAATCTTTGGGCAACGAGGCGTAACCCAGACGTGAGCCGAGCAATGCTCCCGCCACGGCACAATTCGTGTCCGTATCCCCTCCGGCAGCAATAAGGGTCTGTATCGCAGACCGAAAATCCATTCCGAAATTGTAAGCCCATAATCCGGCGGCGAGCGTGCGCAGGGTGTAGCCTTGCGTATCGGGGTCGTCCAGACGAAGTTCCCCGATTTGGGGTTGACAACCCAGCCGGACGAACTCCCCGATTTCGGGAGCATATCGCTCTCCGAGAGTGAGAAGGTCTGATTCGGTAACCGTTTGCCCGAGTAACTCGCTGCGAATGATGTGGGCGACCATAACACACGAACCGACACAACGCGAATCGAAATGGGTCAGCCGACAGATGTTTTCCGTGTTTTCATATACGGCTGTTGCGTCCCGATAATTCCAGATGCCGGTGATACAGGTGCGCATCAAAGCTCCGTTCGGGGCACTGTTGCACCGACTGAATTTCCAAATAAACTCCGAAACTTTATACGGAAATTGCGCATATTGCGGCATACGCAGAATGTTATAGGTGTGTCTGCCGATACCACGGCCGTCATATCGTAACCAATTGACGAAACGACCGGCAATATCGTTCGGCTCCACCGTTCGGTGTTCGAGCAGGCTGTCGAGAATGCAGAGCATCTGATTCGTGTCGTCCGTCCACTCCCCGGGTGCCCAGCGTTTGCGGAAGTCGTCCTGAAGGATGTCCGCATAGCTGTTTACACCGTTCGGGTAAGTGGAGGCTGTCCGATTGCGGGACATTCCTTCGGCGGCCAAACCCAGCGCATCTCCAACGGCCTGTCCGAAGAGAATGCCGTAAATACGGTCGTGCAGACGATTCATATCTTAAATGGGGTCAGATAATACGGCAGGGTCGATAAAATATCTCTGCTTCCGGCATATTCCATCGGAAAGGCAATGTTGCCATCGGGGTGCAGTTCGCCCCATTTACCCGCCTTGCAGACCACGATTGTTTCCGTATGGGGCGGCATCTGCGCGATACGGTCGTATTCGAAGGGTATGATGACCGCTCTGGAAAGACCGATGACTCCGCTCAAGCCGTTCCGTGTGGCGATAATACGGTCGCCGCAGCCCGGGCAAAGAGGTCGTAAATCATCGTAAATGCAGGGTATAACCAAAGTACCGTCACGACGGATAATGCCTTTGTGGCCGAGTCGGTACGCCGGAATAAAATCACGTTGGAACGCTTTCCCCCAGAGCATATATTCGCTGTCGGCAAACGTTTCTTCTTTCAGACAATCGATGACGAAAGGTAATCGCCTACCGTTTCGGTCGAGCGTAAAGTGTTCACCTTCAATTGTTACGAGGAAGAACCCGTTGCCCAGGCAGGTGCAGGTATCGTAATTGGGCGGTGTAATCGTTCTTCCATCGGTGCCGATGATTTGCCATTTTCCTCCCGTCAATCCTGCCGCGACACCGACTTCTCCATTGACGAGTCGCTCATAGACGGGTGGTACCGTAATCGTACCCCGTATATCGGCATAGCCGAATTTTTTGTCTTTTTCTATTCGGATGTAATTCGAATCGCCATACAGGAAACTGTCATATATAGGAGGGAGGATTTCTTTGCCGGAAAGGTCGATGCCGCCCCATTTGTCTCCTCGTCTCATGATGAAAAAACTGCTCGGTTTTCCCTCCGATGAACTTTTGTAATAGTCGATGTAGTCGTACTCGAGGTCGGTGATTTTTCGTCCGGAATAGGCTACAAGACCATATTTCCCCTCCTCGTTGTTAACGATGATGCAGGGGGTCTCACTCTCATATAAATTGGGTGTGTCGTCGATGTATTGGAGGGTCGCCGCTTCGGATGCTTCGATGGGTGTGTCTGTGGGTGTGTCTTCGCAATGGGACAGCACATTTCCGTGTCGGTCGATTCGCAAAACTTCTTCCGGGTTCGAAGGCATGAATGTTGAAAATGTTCCGTCGTGGAGCGGTTGCGGCATGGTCCCGTAAATCGGTGGGGTTGCAATGTGGCCGAGCGGATCAATCAGACCACGACCTTCGCCTAACTCTTTTGCCGAATAACTGAAATAACCGTTCTCTGAACATAATGCCACATCATCGTATTCCCGATTATCGATTCGTTCACCGGTAAGCACATAGATGAAGTGCCACTTGTCGTGTTGTTTCACGGCTCCGATATTCGAGCAACTCGGATTGGTGGCATCATCATAGAGGGGCGGAATGACAGTGCGTCCGTATGCATCGGCATACCCCCACGATTCGGAGTGGAGCACCGTGAGTTGGGGATTCCATGTCTGAACGGAGAAAGCTGTGAGGCTGGGATTTTGAAACGGGTTGTTATCACGGTCTGTCCAGCGAGGATTGTCTTGAAAATCATAAATTTTGACACTTTGGTCCGAATATTCGTAAACTCGCCCCTCGTTGATGGCATACGTTTTTCCCGGGTAGAACAGATATTGCTGGTCGCTGAATATCCTTCCCTGTCCGAGACGATAAGTTGGCGGAATAGTGAATTTTTCACCGTCCTTTAAAACGAGGTTGGTCGTTTCAGGTGCAAACCTCCTGCCGATGGTGATTAAATAGATGTCGTAGGTGGTTTCGCCGGATGCTTCGTCCTGATAGGAGGACTGTTCCTCCTCCTGTTTGATGATTGATTTTTCGTTTTCTTCCATGGTCTTGCTTTTTTCGGCAAAGTAAAACCGAAGATATGAAACACTATTTCATATCAATGGAATTTTCATATCGGAGGTGCATTGCCCGAATGATTTCCGCAATGTGTACCTGCAAATCCGCAGGTGCAAGCACCTCTATCTGGTCGCCATGCAACAACAACTCCTGTATAAAGTCGAATGTGGGCGAAAGATAGTATTCGAAAATTGAATAGTCGGGCAACTGTTCCACCTCCTGTTGCGAGGCATGGAGCGGCAGCGACCGCAGGTAATGTGGCAGTTCGGCAAAGGCTTTCAGACGAATGGTCACAGGTCGCGAATAGCCATCGGTGGCAATGCCATAATAGTAGGCGAAATAGTCGGCCGCACGAAACTTATCAGGATAAACGAATGTTTCGTCGCAACACTCCATCTCTCGGATACGGTCCAGTGCATAGATGCGCAGCTCTTTTGCCCCGGCCTTGCGGGCGAGCAGATACCAGCGGCGTTTGAACATCTTGACACACAACGGTTCGATGACTGTCTCCGTGTCGGCTGTACTTCGAAAACTGCGATAGCTCAACCGCAGCCGTGTGTTTTCGCGCAATCCTTTCAAAACGAGAGGCAGAAATTCCGTGCCGCCGGGAATATCTTCGAGCAGAATCCTGTCGGCCATGTCACGGTATTGGGCAAGCATGTTACCCGTTGCGAACGAATCCAGCATCCAGCGGTTAAGAGTGTCTTTTTCGATAGTCTCCCGATTGGAGATGTAGTATGTATTCCGTCCTCGGCCGCGATGGCAGGCTATTTCGATTCCGAAATGTTTTTCGATGGCATTGCGGTGATTGTGGAACGTGCGCAACGACAACACGGAGCGGTCGTCGTTCAATACCGACCGCTCCCAACGTAAGGCAATGTCTTCGTATGACATCTCCCGAGCGGTGCGCAGGGTCTCAATGAGCCACAAATAACGGCGAAGAAGCAGGTCAATCATATCAATAGACGGTACATCCCGTAATGTCCTTGATTTTATTACTCATCTTGTTCAGGACAATGTTGATATTGTCTTTGGTTACAAGTTCTGACAACTTGAATTTCATGACGATAAAATCATTGCCGGCCTTTGTCTTGTCCGAAATCGTATTTTCATCGTCATTGAGCCACTTTCCCAGCGATGATTCCATGCTGTCGCGACTCCATCGTTTTGCCCATTCTCCTGCCTGTTTTATTTCTATGACAAATAGAACCATCGTGTCGGAAGCATCGACAGCTGCAAATGTTTCTGTTTTCTCCTTCTTTGCATTGGAGCCTTGTTTTATGGCTTTGAAGAATCCGTCGTCTGTCACTACGATAACCGAAAGTTTGAATTGATGGTTATCCTCCTTGATATCCCTCCTTCCGAGATGATACTCCATGGCCATTGGAAACAGAAAATCCCATGCCCAATTGCCGGAGTGCAATCGGAACTGACCATAATTGTTGCTTCCGTGGATAGGGTCCGAGAAAAGTTTGTTGATTTCGATTCTGTTATCGACTGTACTCAGGTTGAGCAGCGATTTGATATAGAACATCGTACCCTGTACCCGATGTTGATAGTCATACAACAATCGGATGGATTTTCTGACATTCAGGAACAACTTGTCAACATTATTTATCTTATTTTCCATATTTCATTGATATTAAAAGGGGTTTCGATATTCACATCATCTTTCGGCATCGTTTCCAACAAATCTACGACATACTCGTTGTATTGGGCAAAAGCCTCTTCGACCGCTTCTAAGATTCTGATTTCCTGTTCGGTGCATTCCGATTTGTGGGAAAGATACGCTCGCTGCTCGCAACAGTCGTGAACGGCCTGAAGCAGCTTCATCCATGTCGCCTTGTGTATCTGCCCGTCTTCGCCTGTATTGCTGTCCAAATTGCTGTTGCCGCCGAGCGCAAGCAACATGATTTTCTTGTCGAACCCGTAGGTATTATGATAAGCGGTAATTTCATTTTCCCATTGTTGGCGGGTCTGTCCTTTGGAATCCGTTTTTTTGACCTCTATAATCAAATCGAAATCAGAGAATCTGATGAGAACATCGGGTTCCACGCGCGTTGTATTGCTTGTGGCTGTCGGATTCCAACTCGGCCACATCTCGAAGGCTTCCAATTTCCCGGCGGTCGCAGGCAACAGCTCCGGTGAGACGCTTGAGGCTCGGAGTAAGTGCCAGAACAAATCGGTCGGCAGGTAGCGCAACTGTCCTATTGTCGCATAAGTTTTGAAATCCTCATTGAAATCCCCATTGGACTTCTTGACAAATTTACTATATGCATGAATCATAGATATGAGTTCTTCGTTTCTTGTTCGATATTGTTGTTAACAAATATAAGGATTTAATATGTAATGCCCTATCCTCCGATGCCATTTTTATTGAGCTCGTTTTTCAGCTCCATGTCGAGAAACAGGTTGGGCAATTCCTTGTTGCAGATACCGTATTCCTAATTGCTGTGACGGTGGAAAGGTGTTGTGGAGGGGCTTAGATGGTTGTTTCCCCCCTCATTTCTCCCCTCCGTGGGTGCACAATCGGCGGAAAATGGTTATCTTTGCGGCGGAAATTTTAAAATTATTGAAGAAATGTCGCTTCCCAATGACCCTATGATGTTGTTCAGTTTTGTGAACATGAAGCTGCGTGACGATTATGCTTCGCTCGATGAGCTCTGCGAAGATATGGACGTAGACAAGCAGATGCTGACCGAGAAACTTGCTGCCGCAGGTTTCGAATACAATGCTTCGGCCAACAAATTCTGGTAGCAGATTGCCCCGTTCACCCCTTCATCGGGGCGACAAGTCGGGCTTTCGACTTCCATTTGAAATAGAAACCTAAAAACCCTCGCTGCGGAAAACTCTGCGGCGAGGGTTTTTTGTCTTTTGTCACGGGGTGAAATCATCGCACGGTGAGGAATATACACAAAAAAAGGAGAGACCCTCGCGGTCTCTCCTTACCTGTTTTTCTTGCGCTCCGATGTTTACGACACTTTGCTGCCGGTGAGGTCGGAGAGTTTTACCTTTTCGAACTTGTAGCCCATGCGGTAGAGCTGGAGGGCGGCGCCGATTTTGAACATCGCCTTCACGGCACGCGCGAAGATGTGAAAGGCCATCACGCTCTGCGGCTCGATGTGCTCGTAGCGAATGAGTCCCACGGTCTTCTCGCCGCAGGTGCGCAACATCTCCTCGATGCTGTGGGCTTCCTCACTCTCCAACTCCAGACCCAAAATCTCCTGCACGATGTGCTCGTCCATGTCATCGAAGCGGTGAGCACCGTAGTAGGAGGTGTAGGGGCGTGCGAGGCACTCGCTCCAGCCGGTCTCCCAGCCTTTGGCCACCGCCATACCCAGATAGGCTGCCCATGCCACCGACACCACGGGGTAGTTGGCTACCTCACGAATGGCATCTGCCACATATTCGGGAGCGAGGGTCTGCTTCCAGTGGTTGTCGATGTCGTCGGTCGAGAGCAATATGCCGTCGAGCATCTTGGTCTCGGTGCAGAGGCGGAGCAGCTCCTCCTCCAATTTGAGTTCGAATTTATCCAAATACGCTGTATCCATATCTTGTTCTTGTTAATTCACTCTGTAAGCCTTTTGTACGCCCTTTATGCGCTGAATCATGTGGATGAGGGTCTCCGCCACGGCAGCACCCGGCACCTCCACGGCGATGAGTCCCGAGATGCAGCCGTTGGTCTTGCTCTCGAAGTTGATGGAGCGGATGTTGAGCTTCATCTCGCGGGAAATCAGCTCGGTGATGTGGTTGGCCATGCCGGTGGTGTCGGCCGCCACGATGCGTATCGACACACGGAAAGCACCCTCGGCGGAGCTTCTCCAGCGGGCATCGATGACGCGGTAGGGGTAGTTCTCCCTCATTCGCTTGGCGTTGGGGCAGTCGCAGCGGTGAATGGTGATGCCCGAATTGATGGTGATGAAGCCGAAGACCTCGTCACCCTTTATGGGGTTGCAACACTTGGCGAGTTTGTACTTGATTTTCGAGATGTCGTCGTCGATAATCAGTGCGTCCTGCGAGGTGCCCACCTTGCTCACATCGTTGATTTGGGCGGCTTTCTGACGCTCCAGCTCCGCCTGTGCGGCGCGGCGTGCCTCGTTCTCCTCACCCGACAGGTGGCGTGAGAGCAGCTCCTTGATGGTGGCAAAGTCGAGTTTCTCGGTCGAGATGAGGTTGTAGACCTCCGTACCCAGACGCAGTTTGTAGTACTTGACGATGTAGGCCACCGCCTCATCGATGGTGATGGGCAGCTTCCAGTTCTTCAGCTTGCGCTCCAGCTCCTCGCGACCCATGCGTGCGTGCTTGGCCTGCTCCTCGCGCAGGAAGGATTTGATTTTGTTGCGTGCCTTGGACGTCACGGCGAAGTTGAGCCAGTCGGCCTTGGGCGTCTGGTTCTTCTGGGTCATGATTTCCACGATGTCGCCGTTGTGCAACACCTCGCGTATCGACACGGCGCGGTTGTTCACCTTACCGCCGGCACACGTGGAACCCAGATTGGTGTGAATGTCGAAGGCGAAGTCGAGCAGCGTGGCACCCTCGGGCAGCTTGCGCAGGTCGCCGTTGGGGGTGAAGACGAAAATCTCACCCGACGAGGGGGCGGTGTCCATTCTGTTGGCGAGCGACTCGGTGGTGTCCTCCATCAGTTCGCGGATGCGGCTGAGCCACGACTCGCTGCCGTTGGAGCTTTGGTTCACCCCCTTGTAACGCCAGTGGGCGGCGATACCGCGCTCTGCCACGGCGTCCATACGCTCGGTGCGGATTTGCACCTCCACCCAGCGACCCTCCGCCGACACGGTGGTGTGCAGCGACTCGTAGCCGTTGGATTTGGGAATCGATATCCAGTCCCTCATTCGCTTGGGGTTGGGGGTGTAGAAGTCGGTGACGATGGAGTAGGTCGTCCAGCAGTCGCGCTTCTCCTCCTCCAGAGGGCAGTCGATGATGATACGCAGGGCGAAGATGTCGTAGACACCCTCGAACGGCACGTTCTGTTTGCGCATCTTGGTGCGTATGGAGAAGATGGACTTGGTGCGGCTCTTGATGTGGTATTTGATACCGGTCTTCTTCAAACGCTCCTCGATGGGTATGAGGAACTTCTGAATGAAGGCCTTGCGCTCCTCCTCGCTCTCCTTCAACTTATTGACAATGTGGTAGTAGGCCTCGGGTTCGAGGTATTTGAGGGCGATGTCCTCCAGCTCGCTTTTCAGATTGTAGAGACCCAGCTTGTGGGCAATCTGTGCGTAGAGGTTGATGGACTCCCAACTCTTTTTCTCCCACTTCTCCTTGGGGAAGATGTCCAGTGAGCGCATCACTTCCAGACGGTCAGCCAGCTTGATGAGTATGACACGCGGGTCGTCGGAGTAGCTCACGATGAGGTCGCGGAAGTTGTCCGCCTGGTCTTTGGCGACCTTCAGACGCAGACTCGAGATGTTCGCCAATCCCATGGTGATACCCTCGACCTCCTCGCCGAACCGGGTTCTGATTTCCTTCATCAGGGCCACGAACTCCTCCTCGCCCAGACGCTTGTGGCCGATTCTCACCACATCGTGGAGTATGGCGGCCGTTGCCGAGTTGCGACCCAGGCCAATCTCGCGCGTCACGATTTGAGCCACCGCCACACCGTGGTCGAGCAGGGGTGCTCCGTCATAGCGGAGGTGTCCTTCGAGGTGTCGGGCGGCGTAATCCAGAGCCTGGTCCACCATCTCCTGCGTCTTTGCGGAGTAGGACGAGGCGATATAGTTTCGGAAGATGTCGTATCTCTTTGTGTCCATTTGTCACGTTTTTTAGGTGTGAAACAATCGGGTTGGTCGCGGGGCCGGGAGTGTGTGGGGGGGGGAGGGGTTGAGTCCCTCGTCCGTTCATCGTCACCCCTTTATGAACGCAGAAAAGGAGTTCGTAGTATAGCCCTTCAATATACAAAGATATGAAAAAAAATCATAAATTTGCAGTTGCAGACCCGATGTTTAAAATTTGTAAAAACTATGAAGAAGATTTATAAGTTTACCCTGGGTGAAGAGGTGGCCAATGCCATCACCCACGGTGTAATGTCGCTGCTCACGCTTTTGGCACTGCCGTTTGCGGCGGTGTGGTCCTATGTCCACGCACCGCAACCTGTGCTGACCTCGGTGTCGGTGAGTGTGTTTGTCATCTCCATCTTCATGATGTTCATGGCCTCGACCCTCTACCACTCCATGTCGCCCGATTCGCGCCACAAGGAGGTCTTCCACATCCTCGACCACATCTTCATCTATGTGGCCATCGCCGGAAGCTACACCCCCGTTGCACTTACGGTCATCGGTGGCTGGCAGGGTGTGCTGATTACCCTCTTGCAGTGGGTGATGGTGGTCTTCGGCATCTTCTACAAGTCGTTGTCGCGCCGTTCGATTCCGGCGGTCAGCCTGACGATTTATCTGGTCATGGGCTGGACCATCGTTTTCTTCATGCCCCTCTTTGTGAGCAACGCCTCGCGTGAATTGCTGTGGCTCATCGCTGCCGGCGGTGTGTTCTACACCCTCGGTGCGTGGTTCTATGCCCGCAAGGGATTCCGCTACCATCACATGGTGTGGCATCTGCTCATCAATCTGGCGGTCGTCTGCCACTTCGCAGGCATCGTCTTCTTCCTCTACTAAGGGAAGTGTGGGGCAGGCGAGGGGTGCGGCGAGCCGTCCCCCGTGTGGGAGGTTGCGCCCCTTGTGTGATGCGTGGGGCAGACTGCGTGATGATGTGGTGAACCCTTGCCCACCACCTTGTGACCCCTGCAACGACCCCCTTTTCGCAAGGGATATTTCCGCCCTGCGAAACGCCGATTTTTTAGATTTGAACTACCTCCTCGGGGAGCGTACGAAGGCCGTGCGCTCCCCTTGTTTTTTGCCTCCGAAATTGTACATCGGATGGTTAAAATTGTACTTCGGGAAAGGATTGAAAATTCAATAGTTGAATAAAAATATTCAAAATTTAGATTGAAATACTTGACAAACGCGGTTTTTGAGTATATATTTGCAGTGAAATTCAATTCTTGAAGTCTCGCTTCGGCGATTGAACTCTCCGTTCCCCGAATATCGCCCTTTCCTCTCTTTTTCGGGACTTCGCATCACACCTTAAAAATCCCACTGTTATGTCTGCTGAAACCCCCATCTCGGTTGAGGGCACCCCCGCCCCCGTCATGAAGATTGTCTCCCACGACAAGAACATTCCCCTCTCGCCCCGGCGCGAAAGGGTGAAGGTGCGCAACCGTGTGCTGGCTGCCCGCTATTACTACTGGACGGAAATATGCCGTCGTCGAGAGGACGATGTGAGGCGTATCCTCTGCGACAACGAATTTTTTGTCGAGGAGCGCACCATCGCCAACGCCCTGCTCGAACAGAACGACTACCTCTCGCAACTCATCGCCTGCCGTACCACGCGCCGCGAGTTGCGCAAACTCTATCCGGGCTTCGACTGGAGTCGATGACCCTCTATCGTGTTTCACCCTAAAAACTGATGACTATGGAACTTTCATGGCTTAGCGATATGGTGACCTTTGCCCTGCCGAGTGGCTTTCTGGGTGCTGTGGTGTCGTGGGCAGTGGGTCGCAAACGCCGTAATAACGATTTCTTGAGCGAGATGCAACGCTCGATAGACCTCCTCAGCGAGAAGTATAATGCCGTGTTGCAGGAGAACATGACCCTGCGCAAGGAGAAGGTCGATTGGCAGGTGCTCCAGCGCGAGCTGCTCACCAAGGTGGACCGACTGACGCGCGAGGTGGAGGAGCTGCGCCGTAACTTCAAACCCCGAAGACGATGAGAACCTTATGTATCGTGCTGGTGGTGGGGTTGCTCTCTTCGTGTGCCGTGCGTCGGGAAACCTCCTCGGAGCGAAGGGCGGAGCACCGCGCTGTGGCAGTGAGCGACACCCTTGTGCGGCAGACTTCCGACACCCTCGCCCTGCGTCATGATGCACGCCGCCACGCCACCCTCACCGAGAGCCACACCCTCACCTATGCCGCCCTCCCCGCCGAGAGGGTCACCCTGCGCGTCCCCGTTGCGCAATTCGATGCTTTGCCCGTGGGGGCTGCCTATGTGGCTGGCGAGGGGCGCACCCGTATCGAGGCGCGCCGTGAGGGCGACAACCTCCTGCTCACGGCCACGGTGGACAGCCTGTCCCGTGAGGTGGTGGAGCACCACCGCGTGGAGGAGCGTGCCGATGTGGTGAGCGACTCCCTGCACCGACACTCCGAACAGGTGGCACGACTCTCCGCGCATAGCGACTCCCTGCTTCAGATGTCAGATGACAAGGACTCCCACTTCCTGCGGCGCAGGTCGCCGACCCTCTTTTTGTGGTCGCTGTTGGCGTTTGTGGTCGTGGTGGGGTGGTTGTACCGCCGTTACCGTCAGAGTCGATTATGAGCAAAAAAAAGGGAGATTATCCACCTGAAAGCGGATAATCTCTCATACGTGCAGTCCCTGTAAGCCGGGTTCTGTCATCGGAATTGCTCCCGAGTCCCTGTCATTTATCTACTATGCCGGTCACCCGACATCTCTAGCAACCTACCCCCCGACATTGGGCGAGCAACCCTTAATTGTCGGTATACACGGTCTTGCAACCCACGGGACGTACTGCCGAGTGACATTGCTGCCCTCGCGGTGGGCTCTTACCCCGCCTTTTCACCCTTACTTCCCTCACTCCCCGTCAAAAGTCCGAAGACTCCGAAAACGAGGTTTTAGAAAGCGGTCATTCTCTGTTACGCTACCATACCCTCACGAATATCAAGTCGTTAGCTTGCGTGGTGCTCTGCGTTGCCCGGACTTTCCTCTCCCGACCGAAGTCGGCAGCGACAAGGCGGAACTGCACCGCAAAGGTACAAAAAAAACGCTATCACACATTCTGTGACAGCGTTTTTTTGTCTTTCGGGGCTTCCTTCACCCGTTTTTTACTCGATGTGACGCTCCTCTCTGAAGATGTTGAGGTGCGCCAACAGCGGATTGCGGCGGTCCAGCAACGCAAATTCGAGGAAGAACAACATGAGAGCAATGCCCAACAGATACTGATACTGCTCGTTGAACTCCTCGAAACGCAGCATCGACATCTCGGTCTGCTCCATGTCGTTGATGCTCTTGACCACCTCCTCCAGTCCGATGGACTGCTTTGTCGAGCGGACATAGACACCGCCCGTGATGTCGGCAATCTGTTGCAACATCTCCTCGTTGAGCTTCGAGACGACCATGTCGCCCTTCTCGTCCTTGATGAATTCGCTGTCAATCTCTATGGGAGCACCCTCCGGAGTACCGATACCGATGGTGAAGATGCGTATGCCCATCTCGGCGGCACGGCGTGCCACGGCTATGGCATCGTCCTCGTGGTTCTCACCGTCGGTGATGAGTATCATCACACGGCTGTGACTGCCCTCCGTCTCGCTGGAGAACGACAGCAGACCCTGTTCGAGCGCCTTGCCCACTGCCGTACCCTGCAACTCTATTTGCGAGGGCGACATCTTCTTGGCAAAGGCTTTGGCCATGCGGTAGTCGGAGGTGATGGGCAACTGCACCTTGGGCTCGCCGGCGAAGATGACCAGACCCACACGGTCCTGTTTCAGCCCCTCGAAGAGGCGGTTGATGGCGTACTTGGTGCGCTCCAGACGGTTGGGTTCGAAGTCCTCGGCGAGCATCGAGTTCGACACATCGACCAGAAGCATCATCTCCACACCCTGCGACTTCTCCTCGCGGAGCTTCGAGCCGAATTGCGGGCGTGCGGCCGCCAGAATGAGGAAAACCACTGCCGTGAAGAACAACAGGTGTTTGAGCACACGGCGTCCGCGCGACACCTCGGGCATCAGTGGCGAGAGGGTCTCGGGCAGGCCGAAGCGGGCGAGTTGTTTTCGGCGGTGGTGCACCGCGTAGATATAGAGGCCGATGAGTACCGGCAGGGCACACAACAGCCATAACAATTGTGGATTAGCAAATCGGAACATAGCAGACTAATTTAGGGAATACGCTTCAACACCAGTGTCGAAAGCAGGTATTCCACAACGAGGAGTGCCAGACCTGCAAGCAGCCACTCCAAAAATCTCTCGTGATAAATCATACGTTGGGTCACCTCCACCTTGCTCTTTTCCATCTGATTGATTTTGTCGTAGATGGCTTTGAGTTTGGTCTTGTCGGTGGCGCGGAAATACTCTCCGCCGGTCTTCTCGGCAATCTGTGAGAGGGTTTTCTCGTCAATCTCGACCTTGGCCATGATGGTCTCGCCCGTGGGGTTGCCGTAGATGTCCACGGCAGGGTAGGGTGCCATGCCGATGGTACCCACACCGATGGTGTAGACCTTTATTCCCTGTGCCTTGGCGATTTCCGCCGCCGTGAGGGGGGCTATCTCGCCGCGGTTGTTCACACCGTCGGTCAGGAGAATGATGACCTTCGATTTGGCCTCGCTCTCTCGCAGGCGGTTGATGGCTGTGGCAAGACCGTTGCCGATGGCGGTGCCGTCCTCAATCAGACCGCTGCGTATGCGTGAGAGCAGGGTCTGGAGGGTGCTTTGGTCGGTGGTCAGCGGACTTTGGGTGAACGCCTCGCCGGCGAATGCCACGATACCGATGCGGTCACCGTAGCGGTCGGCAATGAACGAACCGGCCACCTCCCTGGCAGCCGTGATGCGGTCGGGGGTGAAGTCGCGCGCGAGCATCGAACCCGACACGTCGATGGCCATCATGATGTCGATACCCTCGGTGGAGGTGTGCGACAGCTCCTCCTCGTCCTGCGGACGGGCGAGTGCCACCACCAGAAGGGCGAAGGCTGCCGCCCGACACACGAAGGGCAGGTGGCGCAGGTAGTATCTCACACTCTTGGGTGCCGAGACCACACCATCGACCGATGAAATACGGATAGCCGCCCCGCCCTTCATCACCTGCCAGATGTAGTAGGCAGTCATGGGAATGAGCAGTAGCAGCAATCCTAACCAATAGGGTGATGCAAAATGCATATATTCAATATTTTACCAATTCTTTTTACTGGGAATGAGGATTCCCTTTCTCTTCTCCTTCAGCTTGTCCTGGGTCTTGTCCTCCTGTGCCTGTATGGCATCGAGCATCTGTTGTTGCTCCTGGGGCGAAATTCCCGCTTCGGCAGGCTGACCCTCACCCTGTTGCTCCTCCTTGGGGGGCTGGTTGCCCTCATCGGGGTTTTGCTTCTGGGGCTGCTGGTCTCCCTTCTGTTGCTGTTGGTCCTTGTCGCCCTGCTGTTGCTCCTTGTCTTTGTTCTGACCCTCTTTCTGCTGGTCCTGACCGTTTTGATTTTGCTGGTCTTTGTCCTGTTGCTGCTGGTCGTTGTTACCTCCACCGCCGTTCTGCTGCTGGTCGTCGAGCAGGCGTTTGGTGTAGGCGTAGTTGTACTTGGCCTCCTGGTCGGAGGGGTTGCACAACAACGATTGGCGGTAGCTTTGCAGAGCTTCCTTGTACTTCTTCTGTTGGAACTGACTGTTGCCCAGATTGTAGAAGGCTTCGGCACGGTCGGCGTCCGAAAGCAGGGTGTCTGCCAAAACCTGTGTCATGCGCTTCTCGGCCTCCTCATACTTCTCGCCCTTGTAGAGGGCATTGGAGAGGTTGTAGCCCGCCTCGAAAGAGGTGGGGGCATGACGCAACGCCTCGTCATAACGGGTCACGCTTTCGGCGTACTCGCCCTTGTTGAAGAGCTTGTTGCCCTTTCTCACCAACCCTCGTTCGGGCAGGTGTTGTGCCACGGCACCCGTGTAAGCCATGAGGGCAAATATCAGATAGATGAGCTTGTGTCTCATTTTGTCGTATTTATGTCCATAGCGTCGGGTTCGCCCAACTCGTTTTCATCGACTATCTTGGTCTCCTCCACAAAGTAGAAGCATTTGAGGTAGTCGGCTTCGTTTTGTTCGCTCTCGGGGGTAGCCTTGGCGAACTTCACCAAATCGGCATCGCGGAGTATGGCGGTGAGGTCCATGCGTGCCTTGTCGGGCATCTCCTCGCCACGCAGTGAGGAGATAATCTCATCGGAGGTCATCTCCATGGCACCCACCTGCCAGCGTGCGGCGATGTAGGTGCGCAGAATGTCGCTCAGTGCCGAATAGTATTGCTTGTGGCGGTTGTTCTGCCAGAGTTTCTGGTTGTGCAACTCCTCAAGTGCCTTGATGGCCACCACATGGGGCGGCTGGGGCGGTGCGGGCTTGAAGATGTCGCCCAGTGCCTTGCCGTGACGCGCGAGGTAGCGCAGGAGGAAGTAGACGGCTGCGGCGATGAGCACTGCCGCCAAAAGTCCCCACTTGACATAGGAGCTGATCTCCTCGAAACGGAAGGGCAGGTTGCGCTGTGCCTTGAGGTCGTTGATGGACTGCGAGATGGAGTCGATTTGGAAGGTCGCCACCTTCAACAGCAGGGAGTCGGCGGCCGAGAGGGTGTCGATGATGTTCTTGTCGGCGTAGAGCACCTGCGGAAGTCCGAGGTTGCAGATGCCCTCCTCGAAGGCCGCCAGACGGAACTTCTTGCGCAGCTGTATGCGGCGACCGTCCTTGAGGAGCGTATCCACGGGCGACTCGCCCACCAGCTCCATGGCATCGTTTCCTTCGGGTTTGACGAATGCCGGGAAGGCGACCTCCTGCATGATGTCTTTCTCGACCTCGATAATCAAATCGAACTGGTCGCCGATAAACACACTGTCGGGTTCCACACGCGCCGTCACACGTGGCGGTTCGTTGGCCGCGCAGGGAAGTGTTACGGCAACGAGTGCCACAAGGAGTGTTGCAATGAGTCGTTTCATCGCTGTTTGAATAATTTTATCAGTTCTTTAACATAATCTTCGTCGGTGGCTATCTCGGCGGTGTCGATGCGGTAGTGACGCAGGGCGTTGAGTATTCGCTCGCTGCGCTCCTGCCAGCGTTGGGCGTAGTGCGCCCTCACTTTCGAGGAGGAGGTATCGACCCACACCTTGCGTCCCGACTCGGCGTCCTGCAACTCCACGATACCCACATCGGGCAGCTCTGCCTCGCGGGGGTCGTAGACACGTATTCCCACCAGGTCGTGCTTGCTGCCTGCAATCTTCAGGGCACTCTCCAGCTCCTCGCGGTCGGATGCCGGATTGAGGAAGTCGGAGAGAATGAAGGTGGTGCAGTGCTTCTTGTTCACGTTGGTGAGGAAACGTATGGGTTCCGACAGACGCGTGGCCTTCGACGAGGGGACGAAGCCGATGAGCTGACGGATAATCATCAGAATGTGGCTCTTGCCCTTCTTCGGGGGGATAAACTTCTCGATTTTGTCGGAGAAGAAGATGCAACCCACCTTATCGTTGTTCTGTGCGGCGGAGAAGGCCAGCACGGCGGCGATTTCGGTGATGATGTTCTTCTTGGAGCGTTCCGTGGAACCGAAGGTGCGTGACGCGGAGACATCGACCAGGAGCATCATCGTCAGCTCGCGCTCCTCCTCATAGACCTTGATGTGGGGTTTGCGCGAACGTGCCGTCACATTCCAGTCGATGTCGCGGATGTCGTCGCCTGCACGATACTCCCTCACCTCCGAAAACGACATACCCCTGCCGCGGAAAGCCGTATGGTACTTTCCGGCGAAGATTTCGGTCGAAAGACCGCGGGTCTTGATTTCTATCTTTCGGACACGTTTCAGAATATCGTTCTCAGTTTCCTGCATCGTTAGGGTACGATTACGTTGTTCAAAATGTCGGTGATAATCTCTTCGGTGGAGATGTTCTCCGCCTCGGCCTCATAGGTGAGTCCGATACGGTGGCGCAGTACGTCGTGACACACGGCTCTCACGTCCTCGGGAATGACATATCCGCGGCGGCTGATGAAAGCGTAGGCGCGAGCGGCCTTTGCCAGCGAAATCGACGCACGGGGCGAACCGCCGTAGGCAATCAGATTCTGCAACTTGTCGAGGTTGTACTCCTTGGGTTCGCGGGTGGCGAAGATGATATCGACGATGTATTTCTCGATTTTCTCGTCCATGTAGACGTCCTCCACGACCTTACGTGCCTTGACGATGTCGTCGGGGGTGATGACCTTATTGACCTGGGGCATGCCCTGACCCGAAAGGTTCATTCTCACGATGTCGCGCTCCTCCTGCTTTTTGGGGTAGGAGATTTTGGCCTTCAGCATGAAACGGTCGACCTGTGCTTCGGGCAGGGGGTAGGTACCCTCCTGTTCGAGGGGGTTCTGTGTGGCGAGCACCAGGAAGGGCTGGGGCAGGGGATAGGTCTTGTCGCCGATGGTGACCTGACGCTCCTGCATGGCCTCGAGCAGTGCCGACTGCACCTTGGCAGGCGAACGGTTGATCTCATCGGCCAGCACGAAGTTGGCGAAGATGGGACCCTTTTTCACCACGAAATCCTCGCTCTTCTGCGAGTAGATGAGTGTACCGAGCAGGTCGGCAGGCAACAGGTCGGGGGTGAACTGAATACGCGAAAAATCGGCATCCACGGCTTTGGCCAGTGTGGTGATGGCCAGGGTCTTTGCCAGACCGGGAACACCCTCGAGGAGGATGTGGCCGTTGGAGAGCAGACCTATAAGGAGGGTATCGACCAGATGGCTCTGACCGATGATGACTTTACCCATTTCGCGGCGCAGGGTATCGACGAAAATCGATTCGTTGTTGATGCGCTCGTTGAGTTCTTTGATGTTAATGACGTCACTCATTGTAATTTTGTATTTCGTTTTTTATTATTGTCCGTAGGAATTAACGTAAATCATACAAAGTTATTATTTTTTTTGGGAAAAAACTAACTTTATTCTTCGTAACTTTGCCCTCATGGAAACCAGAGCTTCACAGATTTTGGCGGGACTCAACCCCGCACAGCGAGACGCTGTCGTCAATTACGATTCCCCCTCGCTGATTATTGCCGGTGCCGGTTCGGGCAAGACCCGCGTGCTGACATCGCGTATCGCCTACATGATTGAACAGGGTGTCAAACCCTACAACATTCTGGCACTGACCTTCACCAATAAAGCCGCCGAGCAGATGCGCGAGCGTATCGCACAGATGATGCCCGACGGCAGTTCGCGTTATATCCGTATGGGTACCTTCCACTCGGTCTTTGCGCGTATACTGCGCGAGAATGCCGAGCTGATAGGCTTCCCCGAGGCCTTCACCATCTATGAGCCTTCCGATGTGAAGCATCTGTTGAAGGAGATTGTGGCGGAGATGCACCTCGACCCCGACAAGTACAAACCCAACCGTCTGGCTTCGCGTATCTCCTACGCCAAGAACTGTCTGGTCACCCCCGGTGCCTACCTCGCCAATACGGTCTATGCCACCGAGGACCGCCATTCGCAGATTCCCGAATTCGGCAACATCTACAACACCTACTGTATGCGTTGCAAGCGCAACGGTGCGATGGATTTCGATGACCTGCTCCTGCAAACCAACATCCTCCTGCGCGACTGCCCCGAGGTGCTGGCTCGTTATCAGGAGTTGTTCCAATACGTTCTGGTTGATGAGTATCAGGACACCAACTACGCGCAGTATATCATCATCCGCCGCCTTTCGCAACACCACTCCAAGGTGTGTGTGGTGGGTGACGATGCGCAGTCGATTTATTCGTTCCGCGGTGCCAAGATTGAGAATATCCTCTCCTTCAAGAAGGATTATCCCACGGCAAAGGTCTTCAAGCTGGAGCAGAACTACCGCTCGACCCGCACCATTGTCGATGCCGCCAACTCGGTGATTGTCAAGAACGAACACCGTATGGACAAGACCTGCTTCTCGGAGGGCGAAGTGGGCGATAAAATCAAGGTGCTCAAGTCGTACACCGACCGCGAGGAGGCCGACCTTGTGGTGTCGGCACTGCGCGACAAGATACGCTCCGACAGCAACAACACATGGGCGGACGCCGTGGTGCTCTACCGCACCAACAACCAGTCGAAGGCCATCGAGGACAACCTCCGCCGTCGCGGCATTCCCTACCGCATCTACCGCGGTCAGTCGTTCTACGACCACAAGGAGGTGAAGGATTTGATGGCCTACATCCGTCTGGTCATCAATCCGCGTGACGATGAGGCCTTCACCCGCATCATCAACTATCCCACCCGCGGAATCGGTGCCACCACCGTGGAGCGTATCGCCGCCATTGCCCACGCGAAGGGGGTGTCGATGTGGGAAGCGGTCGATACGCTGGTCTCCGAACCCGTCACCGACACCGTGCAGAAAGCCATTGCGCGCAAGGTTGCGGACTTCGTGAAGCTCATTCGCGAGCTCTCGCTCTCGCGCACCGACAAGGGACTCTACGAGTTCGGTCTCGACATTGCCAACCGTTCGGGTATCCTGGCACTCTATCGTCAGGACAGGGCGGTTGAGGCGAAGACGGCCGTGGATAACATCGAGGAGTTGCTCAACACCATGCAGGATTTCAAGGAGCGTTGCGATGCCGAAATCCGCAACGGCGAGCGTGAGGAGGGCAACGAGGCGACCATCGAGGAGTGGTTGCAGAATGTGATGTTGCTCACCGACATGGACAACGAAGACCCCGACGAGCAGAACAAGGTCACACTGATGACCGTGCACGCCGCCAAGGGTCTGGAATTCAAATACGTATATATCGTGGGCATGGAGGACAAACTCTTCCCCTCGCAGATGGCGATGGAGAGTGCCGAGGGACTTGAGGAGGAGCGCCGTCTGTTCTACGTGGCACTCACACGTGCCAAGGTGTCGGCGACCCTCTCCTATGCCGAGATGCGCTACAAGTGGGGCAACATGGAGTTCTCCCACCCCAGCCGCTTCCTCGATGAGATTGACCCCCGTTACCTCGACCGCGAGGACGAGGGCGGTCACGACTCGTCACGCGATGCCGACGAGGAGAACCTCTCGGCGGTGGACCGCCTGCGCCGCCGCTACGATTACCGCCTGCAGGAGAAAATCTCGGGCGCCTCACCGCGTGACGGCGAGTCGGGCAAGGCACACTTCTACCGCACCTCGCAGGAGGACAGAATGAAGCATCAGACCTACTCTCGCCGACCTGCCGCTCCCGCATCAGAACCCTCGCCGCGCGTCTCCACCGCAGGACTTACACGCATCCCCGTGTCGCGTCCTGCCACCGCTTCGGCTGCACCCTCCGCCACCACATCGGTGGGCGGTTTCTCGGTGGGTGACCGCGTGTCGCACCCCAAATTCGGTGCAGGCATCATTCGCAACATCGAGGACGGAGGTACCGACCACAAATTAGTGGTGGCGTTCGACTCGGTGGGCGAGAAACTCCTGCTGGCACGATTTGCTAAACTGACTAAACTTTAGAGCGATGAACAAACCCCTGGTTTCGGTGCTGATGACCACCTACAACCATGAGAAATACCTGCGCCGTGCGGTAGACAGCGTGCTGGCGCAACAGACCGATTTCGATTACGAGCTGGTGCTGGGTGAGGATTGCAGTACGGACTCCACGCCGGGCATCTGCCACGAGTACGAAGCCCTCTACCCCCAGCGGGTGAGGGTGGTGACCGGCCCCGAGAATGTGGGCTGGAGGGCCAACTACCGCCGCACGTTCGATGCCTGCCGAGGCAAGTATGTGGCGTTCTGCGACGGTGACGACTGGTGGAGCCGCACCGACAAGCTCCAGCGTCAGGTCGATTTGTTAGAGTCCCACCCCAAGGCGGGAATGTGCTACACGGGCTTCTCCAACTACTACGAGAAGGACGGTCGCACGGTGCCCGACACGGGCGAGCAGTACCTCGATTTCGACCGCCTGCTCCTGCGGATGTCGGTCTGCAACTGCACTGCCGTGGCACGCCGCGACTTGGTGGAGGTCTATTACAACGAGGTGCAACCCCAAAACCACCCCGAGTGGCTCACCGACGATGCTCCCATGTGGTTGTGGTTTGCCGCCAAGAGTCGCCTGTGCGCCCTGCCCGATGATATGGCGGTGCACCGCCGTTTGTCCGACAGCGTGTCGCACAGCACGGACTATCGCCACCGCATGGCGTTCTGCGATTCGCTGATGGACATCAGCGAGTGGATGGACTCCCACTACGGCGAGGGTTGCAACTGCTTCCGTATTCGCCGCAAACGCTCCTCGGTGGCACTGTGGGTGCTGTCGTTCAACGGTGGTCTGAAGGAGTACATCGAACGCTGGACGCTCGATATGCGCAATACGCCCCGACTGGCACTCTGCCCCGAAGGTTACGGACTGCTGGCGAAGAAAATCCTCTTCCGCACGGGACTGCGCCTCTGATAACCCGATTTAAACCCTGTCAGCCATGACCCTGAAACAACGCTACGAAGGCATCATTGCCTACTTCCAGAAGAATATGCCGTCGGCCGAGAGCGAGCTGAATTTCGAAAATCCCTACCAGCTGCTCGTGGCTGTCATTCTCTCGGCGCAGTGCACCGACAAACGTGTCAATCTCACCACGCCGGCACTCTTTCGCCGCTTCCCCACGCCCCAGGCACTTGCCGAAGGCTCTGTCGAGGAGATTTACTCGCTGATTCGCAGTATCTCCTATCCCAACAACAAGGCCAAGAACCTGTCGGGCATGGCCAAGATGCTGTGCGAGGAGTACGGCGGTGTGATACCCGAGGATTTGAAGGAGATGCAACGCCTGCCCGGTGTGGGACGCAAGACCGCCAATGTGATGGGGGCGGTGCTGTGGCAGCGCGAGGTGATGCCGGTCGATACCCACGTCTTCCGCGTGTCGGAGCGTATCGGACTCACCACCCGTTCGAAGACCCCTCTCCAGACCGAGACCGTGCTGGAAAAGAATATCCCCTCGCACCTGCTGCCCGTGGCGCACCACTGGCTCATTCTCCACGGTCGCTATGTCTGCATGGCACGCAAGCCCAAATGTGCGGAGTGCGGCATCAGCGAGTGGTGTAGAAAATACGCTGCCGACCGCCGTCGCGAGGCGCGCCGTCAGGCGGCCGAGACTTCAGAAAAGTAAAATATCGGGGGTGGGGGAGTCGTTTTGGCACTCCCTCCCCCTTTTTCGTTACCCTTTCTCACCCCCTCCTCGCAGGCATTGTGATACGGAATGCCCGACAGAATGTCCCGAAAATCGCATTTTTTTTGTCACAGTTTCACCCCCGCGCGGTATCTATCGCTCGAATTTTTCGTATATTTGCAAAAATGTAATCTCCGATGACTCTTTCAGAAGATAAAATCAGCGCGTTGGTTGAACTGCTTCACCAACCTCACCAACAGATAGTTATAGTCGCACACACCAATCCCGACGGTGATGCCGTCGGCTCGTCGTTGGCATGGGCTGAGGCTCTTCGCGCACAGGGACATCACGTCACCTGCGTAGTGCCTAACAAATATCCCTACTTCCTCGACTGGATGAGCGGATTGGAGGAGATGGTTATCTTCAAGACCGATCAGGAGGGCAAGGCCGAAAAGGCTGTCCGTGAGGCGGATATCATCTTTTGTCTCGACTTCAACAGCATATCGAGACTCGAGAACCTCAGCGACCTCATCATCGGTAACACCTCCGCCAAGCGTGTGCTCATCGACCACCACCTATCGCCCGACGAGGATTTCGATTTGATGTTCTCCTATCCCACTTCGTCGAGTACCTGTTTTCTGGTCTATTCGCTCATCGAGCGTATGTTCGGTGCGGAGACCATCTCCAAACGCATGGCCGAGTCGCTCTATGTGGGTATGATGACCGACACGGGCAACTTCGCCTTCTCGTTCCTCACCCCCGAGCTGTTCCGTGCCGTGGCGGTGCTCATCGAGCGCGGTATTTCGGTGGCGGAAATCCACAACAATGTCTACAACGCCTACACCGAGGGGCGCGCCCGTCTGTTCGGCTACGCCATCAACCGCAAGATGCAACTCATCGAGGACGGCACGGTGGCATATATGTCGCTCATGGAGAACGAGATGCGCCGCTTCGGCTTCCAGCAGGGCGACAGCGAGGGTTTCGTAAACTATGCACTCACCATCAAGGAGATGAAGATGTCGGCGATGTTCGTTGCCCAGCGCAAGTTCATACGTGTGTCGTTGCGTTCGCGCGGCGATGTCGATGTCAATGTCTTCGCCCGCAAATACTTCAACGGTGGCGGTCACAAGAATGCCGCCGGCGGTAAGTCGTTTGTGTCGATGCGCGAGACCATCGATCACTACATCCGTTCGGTACACGAATTCAAGGAGGAGGGCGGACTCGGTTAGTCCTCCCGAACCATTTTATACTTACAATGGCGATGCGATGAGGTTGTGCCGGGCATAATTCTGTCGGTCGCCATTTCTGTTGTCTGTAACTTTCGAAAATCACAATACCATGAAGCCCCTTTTCCGACTTTGTACAGCCCTTGCCGTGCTGTTGTCAACATTCCACCTCTCCGCCGTGGCGCAGGAGGGGGTCACCCATTCGGGACGCCCCACGGGTCAGCCACCCTATCCGCTTACCGACTACCGCGAACTGCCGAATCCCGTGACGCCCGACCCGGCACTGTGGCATGAGGTCGGAGGCGTGAGAGTCGGCTGGGGTTCTACCGATGTGCGTTACGCCAAGGAACGTCCTGCCGAGGGGCTCTCACAGAAAACACTCACCCTCACGGCATGGCGGGGCGAGCGGGTCTCGGCACAGGCGGTTGTCTCCACACCCCGTGATTTGAGGGGCGTGCGCTTCCGTGTCGGTGAGCTGACCTCGCCCAAGGGCGGACGCATCACCGCCGACCATATCTTCACGGGCTTTGTCCGCTATGTGATGACCGATGAACTCAACAAGGACGGACGCGGCGGTTGTGGCTACCGTCCCGACAACTCGCTGTTCGACTCCACGCTGGTGGCTGACCCCATCGACCACCTCACCCTCTCGCTGGCGATGGACGCACAGACCTCGCAGGCGTGCTGGATAAGGGTGTGGGTTCCCTCCGGGATGGCGGCAGGCCGCTACACGGGTACGGTGCGTGTGGAGGACGCCGACGGACTTCTGGGTGAACTGCCCCTCGCGGTGGAGGTGCTGGATAGAGAGTTGCCCCAACCGCGCGACTGGAAATTCCACCTCGACTTGTGGCAGAATCCCTACGCCGTGGCGCGCTACCACCGGGTCGAGCCGTGGAGCGAGGAGCATATCGCAGCCCTGCGCCCCTACATGGAACTCTACCGCGATGCCGGTGGCAAGTCGGTGACCGCCTCCATCATGCACAAGCCGTGGAACGGACAGACGCACGACTATTTCGAGAGCATGGTGACATGGGTGAAGCGCGTGGACGGCACTTGGTATTTCGACTACGCCATCTTCGACAAGTGGGTGGAAATGATGTTCTCGCTGGGCATCGACAAGCAGATTAACTGCTACTCGATGGTGCCGTGGAAGCTCACCTACCGCTATTTCGACCAGGCAACCAACTCCATGCGCGACTTCTCCTCCGCCCCCGGTGAGGAGCTGTACGACAAGGTGTGGGGCGAGATGCTGACCTCGTTTGCCGAGCACCTCAAGCAGAAAGGCTGGTTTGAGAAGACCCTTATCTCGATGGACGAACGCCCCGAGGAGGTGATGCAGCGCACCCTCCACATTATCCGCAAGGCCGACCCGGGATTTAAAATCTCGCTGGCGGGTGTCCTCCACGAGTCGCTGGCGGACGAGCTGGACGACTATTGCGTGTCGCTGAACATGAAATTCAAGAAGGAGGAGATTGAAAAACGCCGTGCCGAGGGTCGTGTGACCACCTTTTACACCAGCTGTACCGAACCGCGCCCCAACACCTTCACCTTCTGTCCCCCTGCCGAGTGCGAGTGGATGGGGTGGTACGCCGCGCGCGAACGGCTGGACGGCTACCTGCGGTGGGCGTTGAACAGCTGGGTGCTGGAACCCCTCCTCGACAGCCGTTTCCACACGTGGGCGGCAGGCGACACCTACCTTATCTATCCCGGTGGTCGCACCTCGGTGCGCTTCGAGCGTCTGATGGAGGGCGCGCAGGCGTGGGAGAAGGTGCGTATCCTGCGCGAGGAGTACACGCGCAAGGGCAACAAATCGGCGTTGAAACGCTTGGAGAAGGTGCTCTCGGCATTCGATGAGACCACCCTCGTGGAACGCTCTGCCGCGGAGGTGATTCGTGTGGCACGCCGCGAGGTCAATCGCCGATAGAAGATTACAACAAAGCATAAAAAAACCACGGACATCAGCTTGTCCGTGGTTTTTTGTTGTCGGGGTGGGGTTTACATCAGTCCCATACGCTGACGGGCGTAGGGTATGACCCATGCCGGTGCCTGTTGGTGCTGGAGCAGGTTGCGCATATATATCATATACGGCTCGGTGTGGGCGAAGAAGTGCTTCAGACCCTCGCAGAGGTTGTTCTTGCGGTAACCGTCACTGCCCACCTCGAAACGGTGCTTGGGGCACTCGCCACGGCAGGCGAAGTAGTACTTGCAACGCAGGCACTCCTTGGGCAGGGAGTTGCGCTTGGCGAGTCCGAACTCTATGCGCTTGCGCGATTTGTAGATGTCGCGCAGATGGGTTTGGGTGATGTTGCCCAACTTGTATTCGGGATAGACGAAGTGGTCGCACGAATAGACATCGCCGTTGTGCTCGACCACCAGCGCGTCACCGCACGTTTCGCCCATGGCGCAGATGCCCGGCTGCACGCCACACCACTGCGCGAGGGTGGCATCGAAGGTCACCACATAGATTTGTCCCACATCGTTGATGACCCAGCGGTCGAAGATGTCGCACAGGAAGTCGCCATAGCCCTTGGCGGAAACCGACCACTCGGCGAGACGCGCTCCCTCGTGTTCGGGCGACACAATCAGCGGACGGTGCATGCCCTCCTTGTCGATGACGTGCTCGACGGCAGGCAGAAACTGCATATAGCGGCTGCCCACCGTGTTGCGGAAGAAGTCGTAGACCTCGCCACCGCGTCCCTCGGAGAGGTGATTGACCACGCTGAGCGTGTTGTACTCGACACCCGTGCGGCGGAACATCTCCACGGTCTGCATCACGCGTGCGAAGGTGGGGCGTCCGCCCTTCGTCAGACGAAAGGCATCGTGAATGTCCTCGGGACCGTCCAGCGACAGACCCACGAGGAAGTTGTTGTCGTGGAACAGCTCGCACCACTCCTCATTGACCAGTGTGCCGTTGGTCTGCAAGGTGTTAATCATGCGTTTGCCGTTGGCGTACTTGCGCTCCAGCGCCATGGCCTTGCGGTAGAAGTCCACACCCAAAAGGAGCGGCTCGCCACCGTGCCAGCAGAACGACACCTCATCGACATCGTTGGCCTCGATGTATTGACGGATGTAGGTCTCGAGCAGCTCATCGCTCATCATCGCCTGACGACCGCCGTACTGAATGGCCTTGTCGAGGTAGTAGCAGTAGTGGCAGTCGAGGTTGCAGGTCGAGCCGGCAGGCTTCAACATCGTGGTGAATGCCACGGGGCCGGCCTGCTTCTCGGCATCGCGGAAGGTGAATATGTCTTTGTTTTGTTTCATGTTTGCGAATGATGGGGCACTACTTGCCGATGCGCAATTCCACCTTCACGGGGAAGTGGTCGGACGGGGTGCGCGCACGGTAATCCTTGATGATGATTTCGGTGGGGCAGTCTCTCACATCGTTCATCAGCGCCTCGTCGTCGGTGGTGCGGTAGGTGTCGGTCAGAACGCCATAGCTCTTCACCTCGAAGGCGGGCGACACGAAGATGTGGTCGATGCGGCTGGTGGTAAATCCGTTGGGGTTGAAGGCGTTGAAGGTGCCGTTGGGAGCGTAGCGCAGCAGGCAGTGCTCATAGGCATCGTTCAGTATGCCGTCCCCGGTCAGCTCGCGGTAGGAGTCGTGACGCTGGTCTACATTGAAATCACCCGTGAGAATGGCGGGCAGTGAGTGTCCCAGCTCCTCCATCTTGGCCTTCACCAGACGCGCACTCTCGACACGCGCCTGCTTGCCGATGTGGTCCATGTGGAGGTTGAAGAACAGGAACTCGAAGCCCGTGGGGCGGTAGCGGAAATGTCCCCATGTGCAGATGCGCGGCAGACAGGCGTCCCAACCGATGCTGGGCTTCTCGGGGGTCTCTGAGAGCCAGAAATCGCCGCTCTCGACCACCTCGAAGAGGTCGGTGCGGTAGAAGATGGCGGAGTGCTCGCCTGCCGACTTGCCGTCGTCACGACCCACGCCGATGTAGGCGTAGCGGGGGAGAGCTTTTTGCAGGTCGTCGAGCTGTATGCTCAGACACTCCTGTGTGCCGAAAATATCGAAATCGTGGTACTCGATGAGTTTTGTGATGACGGGACAACGCTGTCCCCAGCCGTCACCGCGCAACGAGTCTCCGGCATTGGCATAGCGGAGGTTGTACGAAGCAACAGTAAATTCGGTTACTGCGGGGCGGTGGTCACAGGCACTGAGTGTCAGGAGTGCCACAGCCGCGAGAAGCAGATGTTTGATGTTCATGTGTTGTATGGGATTAGTTGTGTATTGATGAACAAAAGTACAATTTTTTTGTCAATATTCTCCGCTTTGGCGCAAGAGAAGCCCGCGGTGAGATGATGGAGATGTGAAAAAAATGTAGTATCTTGCAATCGAAATACAAGTGAAACCCTATAAACAACCATTGATGATGACACCACAACTCATCTTTCGACGATTTACCTCCCCCACCGATGAGGGGTGGCGCGAGACAATGACACTCTACGAATCGGCTTTCCCGGCCAAAGAACGCCGCTCGGAGGAGGACACCGTGCGTGCGCTCTCCGACCCCGAATTTCATGCTTATTCGGTGTGGCAGGAGGGCGAGTTTGTAGCTCTGCTGTTCTACTGGCAGAACGAGAACCTCACCTATGGCGAATTTCTCGCCGTGCGTCCCGAACTGCGCGGCCAACACATCGGCCAGCGTATCATGGAGTGGTTCCGCGAGCAGGGGGATTTGATTTTCGAAATCGAGCCGCCCGTCGATGAGCTGACCTGCCGCCGCAGGGGCTTCTACGAGCGTCTGGGTTTCGTGACCAACGACTATCACTATATCCACCCTTCGTACGGCACGCCGCTCGCCCCTCACCCACTGGTGCTGATGAGCCGTCACCACCCCATCTCGCGTGAGCGGGCTGTGGAGCTGGCCGCCTATGTGCGCGAGCGTGTGATGCGCTACTCCCACAACCCCAATCCTGCGAATCCCGTGATTGAATAGCGCGGTGCGATACAATAAAAAAGGATGAAATCCCCACAGGAGGGTTTCATCCTTTTTTTGTATCTGTAATAAGTTGCTTTAAATCGTATAGACCACCACCGAATCGCGGAAGACGATGTAGGCCATCTCCACCTCCTCGGTGTGGGTGGGGGTCGTAATGCGTCCCGAAAGGCGTTGGCGTGTGGGGCTGACCGCCACAACGGAGAGGTCGTCCACGAAATCCAGCCCTTCGCGGGCGGCGTATTTGTAGAGGGTCTCCTTGGCTGACCACACAAGGGCAGGCCACACCTCCTCTTGCGAAAGGTGAGCTTCCGCGGCGGTGAGGTAACGCGGTGCGACACGCTCGAAGTTGCGCGTGCGCGACTCGATGTCTACCGCACAGCGGTGCTCCGAAAAACCAACCGCCACACCCTCCTTGCAGTGGGATACCGATATATATACATGAGGAAGAGCGACTCTCGGCGCACCGAGCGAATCGTAGGAAATCTCCACCTCGCGTCCCAACTGCTCGCGGACAACAGCCCTCCACGTGAGCCACTCCCGACGACGGCGCGGCAGACCCATCTTTTGGGCGGTCGCCCACTCCTCCGGGGTGACCTTGTCTTGCGCCTCCTCCTCGGTGAGCAGCCGCGTGATGTGCAGTGCTTTCATCTTGGAGGCTACTTGAGTTCCACACGCACCTTGTCGATGCGGTGTGCCACGGTCTCCAATACCGTGAAGGTGATGTCGTGGGTGGTCATGGTGTCGCCCTTGACGGGGAAGTCGCGTTTGATTTCGAGCATCATGCCGGCGATGGTCTCGGCCTTGCCCCTCACATCGGAGAAGGTGTCCTCGTCCAGCTCCAGAATACGCTCCAAATCGCCGATGTGGGTCTTGCCCTCGAAGATGTAGGTCTTGGGGTTGAGGCGCTGGTAGAAACACTTGTCCACATCGCTCTCATCGGAAATCTCGCCCACAATCTCCTCGATGATGTCCTCCAGCGACACCAGACCGAGGGTCGAACCATACTCATCGACCACAATGGCCATATGCACCTTGTTCGACTGGAAATCCTCCAACAGGTCGTTGATTTTCTTATGCTCGGGGACGAAGTAGGGCTTGCGAATGAGTTTCTGCCAGGCGAAGTCGTTGGCGTTGTTGATGTAGGGCAGCAAATCCTTGACATAGAGCGTACCGCGGATGTTGTCGGCATCCTCCTCATAGACGGGAATACGCGAGAAACCCGACTCGATGATGGTCTTCTTCACCGTGTCGTAGTCCTCGGTGATGTCCAGCGCGGTGATATCCACACGCGGCTTCATGATTTCCTGCACCTCGGTGTTCACAAAATTGACAATACCCGACAGCATGACGTGCTCCTCGGGATTGGCGGTCTGTGTCATATCGACGGCATCTGCCAGCTCGTCGAGCGATATTTCGCTCTTGTGCACCGCCTTTTCGCTGATGTGTGCGCTGGTGCGTACCAACAGGTAGGAGAGGGGATAGAAGACCCATCTCAACACCAAAAGGGGGCGTGCCACCATCGAAGCGAACTTCATGGGGACGGTCTGTGCGAAGACCTTGGGCATAATCTCGCCGAAGAGCAACAGCAGGAAGGTCACCAGCACGGTCTTTACGGCGAACTCCACATTGGCGTTGTTGAAGACCACCAGCGAGTCCATGATGTTTGACGAGAGAATGACGATGCAGATATTGACCAGATTGTTGATGACCAGAATGGTCGCCAACAGCAGGTCAACATCGCCCAGCAGGCGGATGATGGCCTGTGCCGATGATGATGCGGTTCTTTGTTTGAGTTCCTGCACATCGGCATGCGAGAGCGAGAAGAACGAGGTCTCCGCGCCCGACACCATTGCCGATACACATAATAATGCGAGGGTAACCACCATGAGAATGGCGCTACCTGTCGTGAATTGCTGTAAAGTTAGCCAACTGTCCAAATTACGGGTGAATTAGTGATACGTTTGAGGTGTGAGACGGCGTCCTACTCCTCGTCTTTTTTCTCCTCCTCGCCGAAAACATTGTGCTTCAGCTGATTCGGAGATGTAAATTTCATGTTGCGGGTCTGATATGCGGGCTTGGCGAGCAATTTGTCGATGTCCTTGTAACGGGTCGATTTGTCGCAGTGGAGCACCAAATCGGCATTGTTCATCTTGCCCGTGATGCGGCGTTGCGGTTTCACCGGCTCAAGGTCGGAGTTGTTGTCGTCCGATGAACCGATGGTCTGCTGTTCGGGCATCTCGTCGCTCAGGGGGTGTGCCGCTATGTCGTCGAGATTGCTGTTCTCGAAGCCTGTGGCCACCACCACCAACTCGATGGCATCGTCCAGCTGCGGTTTGACACTCGTACCCCAGATGATGTTGGCGTCCTGTATGTTGCCGAACTTGTCGCGGATGCTGGCGTGGCTCTGAATGTAGTCCAAAATGCCGTGTACCTCGTCGAGCATCAGACTTTCGGGGTCGGATACCGAGATGTTAATCAAGATGTTCTTCGCACCCGAGATGAGGTTGTCGTCCAAAAGGGGCGAGAGCAACGAAGCCTCGGCGGCACGCTCCGCACGGTCCTCGCCACGAGCCGTAGCCACCGCCATGTGGGCGCGACCGCTGTCACGCATGACGTTCGACACATCGGCGAAGTCGACATTCACAAGGTCGCTCTTCACGGTGATAATCTCGGCGATACCCTTTGTGGCGGAAGCCAATATGTCATCGGCCTTGCCGAAGGCCTGCTTCAGCGACAGACGGCCGTAGATTTTCAATATGTTTTCGTTGTCGATAATCAGCAGAGAATCGACACATCGGCGCAGCTCCTCGATTCCTTTGAGAGCCTGCTCGCGGCGGAGGTTACCCTCCAGACGCAGGGGCGAGGTGACCACCGCCACCGTGAGAATACCCATCTCGCGTGCCAGCTTGGCAATCACGGGCGAAGCACCCGTACCTGTACCGCCACCCATTCCGGCGGTGATGAATATCATTCGTGCGCCTATCTCCTCGAATTTCTGACGGATGGCGGCTAAGGAGTTGACGGCGGCTTCGCGTCCCACTTCGGGCACGTTGCCGGCACCACGACCTTCGCCGAGGCAGATTTTCACCTCCACGGGGCTGTTGTCCAGCGCCTGCTGGTCGGTATTGCAAATCAGGAAGGTGACGTCCTTGATTCCCAATTCGTGCATGTGGTTGACGGCATTACCGCCGGCACCACCCACACCGACAACTGCGATGTAAGAACTGCCCGTTGACTGACGCGGTGTGGTAATCTCCGATAAAAGTTCGTCGGCCATATATTTTTTATCTTTTTATTGTCAATGTTTTAAATTGCCGGGAGAAGATGATTTTTTTCTTTTTCTTCTTCTCTTTCTCTTCTTCTCTCTCTGTTCCTGTCCTCTGTTCTCTGTTCTCTCTCTCCCCCCGGCGGTGTGCTAAATTTCTTCGTCGTCCACCGATGAGAATTTCTTGTCCAAATCCTTCAGTGCGTTGCTGAAGATACCCATCCAGTCGCGCTTGCGCTTCTTGGGGTTGGCTTCATTACCCTCATTGCCCGACTCGTCCTCCTCGATGTGGCGGGGCTGTACGGGCTGTACGGGCTGTTGGGGTTGTACGGGTTGCTGGGGTGCAACGTGTGTCGGCTCCTCTGCGGTCTGACGGGGCATCTCCTGCTCCGCGGTGACGGGTGCGGGTTGGGGCTGGGGTGCGGGTGCAACGGGACGCGCAGGCTGCTGTACGGGAGGTACAAAAGTGTGTGCCTGCGGCTGATGCGCGGGCTGCGCTGCCTCCTGTCGGGGCTGACCGCCCGAATAGGGCTGGTGGGGCTGGGGTTGCACGGGTTGTTGAGCCTGGGGCTGGAACCCTGAGTGAGTGGGGGTGAAGCCGGGACGCGGCTGCTGTGGCTGTTGGGGCTGGGCAGGCTGCTGCGGCTGGTAACCTCCGTGTGAGGGGGTGAAACCGGTGTGGGGTTGCTGGGGCTGCGGCGTCTGCACGGGGCGTGCTGCCTCGTGGTGCTGCTCGGGTTCGGGCTGGGGTGCTGCTGCGGGCTTCTCGCGCTCGATGACCGCACACGGGCCCTTCTCCGCGCCCTTAATCAAAAGTCCCACAATGGTGCTGTATGCCGCATCGTTCACCTTGTCGAACGATGCTTCGGTGATGCCCGTGTCGGGGAGAGCCACTCTCACGTTCATGTTCGAGAAACGCTTGAACAGCTCGTCGATGTCCTTCAGCTGTGCCGAACCGCCCGTGAGGACGATACCGCTCGCCAGCTTGTTGAGGAAGCCCGAATCCTTGATTTCGAGCATCGCAAACTCCACGATGTCCGAGGCGCGTGCCTCGATGACGGTGGCCAGATTGCGCAGTATGATGTCCTTCGACTCGCGAGGGGTGCGGCCGCTCACTCTGAGGATACGGTCTGCCGGAGCGCGGTCGGCAACTGCCGAACCGTACTCGCGTTTGAGTCGTTCGATGCGCTTCTTGAAGATGCCCATCGAGTAGATATCGCGGTTGATGGCCGAACCACCCATGGGAATGGAGGCCACATATCTGAGTGCGTTGTTGTAGTAGACTGCCACATCGGTGACGCCGCCACCCATGTCCACCACAGCCACACCGTCCTCCTTGTCGTAGGACTGGAGCACGGCCTCGGGCGAGGCGATGACGTTGGGGAACACGCCGATGAGTTTGATGCCCACACGTTTGAGCGCCATGTCGAGACGCTGTATGGGGGTTTTGTTGCAGAGGATGAAGTTGTAGGTCGAAGCCAGACGACGACCGAACGAACCCACGGGGCTGCACACCTCGCGTTGGTTGTCAATCATGTAGTTCTGGGGAATACGCTCCATAATCATCTCGTTGTCGGGTGCCTGCACGTTACACATACGGGCATAGAGGGCTTCCACATCAGCATGGGTGATGCTGTTGTGGGGCTCGGCCACGAACACATGATCGGTGTGACGGGCGCATCTGACGAAGTTACCCGAAATACCGGCATAGGCCTCCGTGATGCGGATGCCGAGCTGTTCCTCGATTTCCGTCACGGCTTCGCGAATGGCGGAGCTGACCTGTTCGATGTTGTCGATTTGACCGGCGACGACACCTTCGACGGGTTTGGAAACCACACCTAACACCTCAATTTCGCCTTCCTCGGTTTTTTCGCCCACGGCGATGACTACAGTTGACGAACCCAAGTCGATGGCAACTGTATAATTTCTTCTTTCCACTATTTCACACGTTTATTTCCTGCATACAACCTGATTGTGGTATCTGACATCGATGTAACGATATCTGTCCCACCCTGTTCTTGAGAGACCCTTGCGATAGAAGCACAGCAACTTATCGAGTTTACGGTCGATGTTCTCAAGCCTTCCGAACAAAATGATGTGCTGTCCGCTGCGCGGTACCAATTCCAATTCGGGCGAACCGCTATGTGCTGTGTGCACAACGATTTGCACCAATTCCGACCGCCAGAAGTCATCATTTTCGACTTTTCCCACAAAGTTAAGAAGTTTCGAGAAATCTTCGTAACTTTTCACCAACTTTTTTTGTCGCTCACGGCAGGCATTCTGACGCTTCTCCACGGCTTCGAGTCCCTCGTTGATGAGCCGTGCTTCGTAGCGACAGGCCTTGCGCAGGGCCTGCTTTTTTTTGCGCAGTTCGGCATAGAGTTGGTCCTTGCGTTCCCCACCGGTGAAGAGACGGTTGAGAAGGGGTATGCTCATCTGTCGTATCTCTTTGAGCTTCTTGTTATTGCGGCGTGCGCGGCGGTAGTAGGGATACTTCAGCGTGTCGAGGTCCGAAATCTGACGGCTGATTTTCTCGACCTCGCTCTCCACATAGTGGCGCACACTGCCGTGATACGATGCCGGGAAGGGCGGGCGATAGCTGCCCGTGATGACCGGCACATAGAGTGACGAGGAGGAGGGTGTCTGGAAGACATAACCCTCTTCGGTGACATAGCTGTTCACCCCGTCGGTGAGCAGGCGCAGGAGGGGGTGGTGCTGGCGGATTTCGATGTGGAGCGTGCCGTAGTGGCTGATGTAGGCCATCACACGGTCGGCAAATCCGTTCTTCTCCACCAGGTGCTCTATGCCCTGCAAATCGACCTGTTCAAAAGGCATACCAACGGTGGGTATGCCGCTGCGCTTGAGCCATCGGTTCACCTTCTGCGAGCTGACCAGATGACCGCGTGACGAACTGTCGGAGACCTCTATCTCGATGTTGCGAACCACTCTTGCATGACGCTGTGTGCGTGACGAGAGCGCGGCCCACAGGATATAGACCGCCACGCCCGTCCACATAATCAGGAAGAAGGATTTTTTCAGATAGGGGTTCATACGCCGACTCTCTATGATTTAGCTTTTCTTGCGCAATACCTCTGCCACCGCTTCACAGCAGGCATCGATGTTGCCTGCGCCGAAGCTGATGACCACATCGGTGTACATGCCCTCCAGCTCGGCGGCCAGATGCTCTCTGTCTACGATACGGCAGGGTACGGTGACACGCTCGGCGATAATCTCCGAACGAATGCCCTCGATAGGCTCCTCGCGTGCCGGATAGATGGGGATAAGCACCACCTCGTCGGCGTGCGACAGAGCCTCGGCAAACTCGCGGTAGAAGTCGCGGGTGCGGGTGTAGAGGTGGGGCTGGAAGATAGCCGTTACCCGACGGCCGGGGAACATCTTCTTCACCGAGGTGATGGTGGCAGCCAGCTCGTTGGGGTGGTGGGCATAGTCGTCCATGTAGACCTGACGGGGGGTATTGACATAGAATTCGAAACGGCGTTTCACACCCTCGAAACTGCGCAGTGCCTTTCTCACGGCATCGTGGTTCAGTTCCCTGCCCTCGTGGCGTGCGGCACACCACAGTGCTGCGGTGGCAGCCACCGAGTTCTCGATGTTCACCCAGCCGGGAATGCCCAGGAAGCAATCCTCGATGACGCCGTCGGGGGTAACGATGTCGTAGAGGTAGTGTCCGCCCTCCTGCAATCTCACATTGCGGGCGTAGAAGTCACATACGCGGTCGTAGGAGTAACGCCACACCGCGATGTCGGGGTTGTCCAACACGATGTCCACCCCCTCCTTGATGATGAGGTTGCCACCCTTGTGAATCTGACGCACGAACTGCGAGAAGGCCTCCTTCACCGCTTCGTAGGTGCCGTAGATGTCCAGATGGTCGGGGTCTACGGAGGTCACCACGGCCGTGTGGGGGTTGAGTCGCAGGAACGAACGGTCGAATTCGTCGGCCTCGACCGCCATACGCTCGCCCTCACCGAGAACGAGGTTGCCGTCGAAGTTCTTGGAGATACCGCCCAAAAATGCAGAACCGCCCCCCGTGATGACGTGGTTCATCCACGCGATGAGGGTCGATGTGGTGGTCTTGCCGTGAGTACCTGCCACTGCCATGACATACTTTCCGGCGGTGAGGTGACCCAGTATCTGCGAACGCTTCTCGATGGTGAATCCCTGCTCGCGGAAGTAGCAGAACTCGCTGTGCTCCACGGGAATGGCGGGGGTGAAGATAACGAGCGTGTGTTCCTTGTCGAGGAAGGGCTGTGGAATGAGCGAGAGGTCGTCATCGTAGTGGATGTCGGCACCCTCCTGCTCCAGACGCTCGGTGAGTCGGGTCTTGGTGCGGTCGTAGCCTGCCACGCGCTTGCCCTCGTGGAGGAAGTAGCGGGCAATGGCACTCATGCCGATGCCACCGATGCCCAAGAAATATACGTTATCGAATTGCATTATTCTATCAGTTTTAATATTTCATCAACAATGTCTTCTGCCGCACGGGGACGCGCCAACGCCTCGATGTTGCGGCTCATCTGCTCCAGACGCTGCGGGTCGGCGAGCAGTTCCAGTGCCGCAGGCATGGCCTTCTCCCTGCACTCCGCATCGCGTACCAGCAGGGCGGCACCCTTCTCCTCCAACGCTCGCGCGTTCTTGGTCTGATGGTCCTCTGCCACATTGGGCGAGGGGACAAAAATCACGGGCTTGGCCACCAGACACAACTCCGACACCGTGCCGGCACCACTGCGTGAGATGACCACATCGGCAGCCGCATAGGCATAGTCCATACGGTCGATGAATGCACCCTGCCAGATGCCTTTTGTGGGGTGTGCCTCGAGGAACGAACGCATCTCGCGCTCGTAATATTTTCCCGTCTGCCAAATTACCTGCACGGGGGCTTCGCCTTGGAGTGAAGAAATCCATGCCTTCATCATCTCGTTGAGGGCGCGTGTGCCCAGCGAGCCGCCCACCACCGGAATCACGGGCTTCTCTGCATCGAAACCGAAGTGGCGGAGAGCCTCCTCACGGGGACAGCTGTCCTTCGAGAAGCGACCGCGCAGGGGGTTACCCGTCTTGACGATGTTGGCGGCAGGGAAGAAACGCTCCATGCCGTCATAGGCGGTGCAGATGCGGCGTGCGTGACGACCCAAAATCTTGTTGGTGAGTCCTGCATAGGAGTTCTGCTCCTGTATGAGGGTGGGGATACCCATACGCTGTGCCGACCACAGTACGGGGGCACTGGCGTAACCGCCGAAGCCCACCACGGCATCGGCACCAAACTCGCGAATGGTCTTGCGGGCCTTGCTCAGCGAGCGGAATATCTTTACCGGGATAGCGATGTTGTTGCGCAGGTTGTGCCATGTGAGCTGACGTTGCAGACCCACCACCGGCAGACCCACGATACGGTAGCCCAGTGCCGGCACTTTCTCCATCTCCATCTTGCCCTCGGCACCCACAAACAACAACTCCACGTCGTCGCCCAGGCGGCGTTTCAGGGCTTCGGCAACAGCCACGGCAGGGTAGATGTGGCCACCCGTACCGCCACCCGAAAGAATAATCTTCTTTGACATAACTTATTCAGTTTTTCGTCCTATACTGTTCCGTCCTCACCCCCGAAAGGGTCATGGGCGGAGAATGTTTTTTTCTAATTTGTTTTTTTTGCCTTCGGAGCCTCCTGCCCCCTCGGTGCTCTCCTGCCCCTCGGTGCCTCCTTGTCTCCTTGGTTCTGTCTTCTGCCCCTCGGTGCTTGTCCCCCCCCTCGCTATCGGCCCCAGGTGCCGCGGTCGAGGGAACGGTAGTTGATGGCCTCGGCCAAATCCGCAGCTTCGATGTGGGGACGACCCGCCAGGTCGGCGATGGTGCGTGCCACCTTCAAGATGCGGTCGTAGGCTCGTGCCGAGAGCGAGAGTCGGTGCATGGCCTGCTCCAAAAGTCGTGACGAGGCCTCGTCCAGAGCGCAGTAACGGCGCAACATCGCGCTGTTCATCATGGCGTTGGTGTGTACTCCGGGCGTGTCGGCAAAGCGCAGACGCTGAATCTCGCGGGCGCGACAGACACGTTCGCGTATCACGGCACTCTTTTCACCCTCTGGAGCATGGCTCAGCTCCTCGGGCGGTACGGGTGTCACCTCTATGTGCATATCGATACGGTCCATCAGCGGGCCCGATATGCGACCCATGTAGCGATGCACCATGTTCTGCGAGCAGGTACATTCGCGCGTGGGGTGGTTGTAGTAACCGCACGGACAGGGATTCATGGCGGCGATGAGGGTGAAGTTGGCAGGATATTGCACCCTGTATTTCACTCTCGACACCGTGATGCGCTTCTCCTCCAAGGGCTGTCGCATGACCTCCAACACGCTGCGTCCGAATTCGGGCAACTCGTCGAGGAAGAGAACACCGTTGTGTGCCAGAGACACCTCACCGGGCTGTGGAAACTGACCTCCGCCAATGAGTGCCACGGGCGAGATGGTGTGGTGGGGTGCGCGGAACGGACGCTGACGCATCAGCCCCGAGATGTCGGAAAGACCCGCCACGGAGTGGATTTTTGTGGTCTCCAGCGACTCCTCGGGAGTCAGGGGCGGCAGTATCGAGGGCAGACGGCGTGCGAGCATCGTCTTGCCCGAACCGGGCGAGCCTATCATCAGCACGTTGTGACCTCCTGCCGCGGCGATTTCGAGGGCGCGCTTGACATGAAGCTGTCCCTTGACATCGGCAAAATCCTCGTTGTAGAGTTCTCTCGTGGGGTCGGCACTCTCCATTTGTGGGGCTTGCGAGGGGAGGATTTCCTCCTCGTGGTTGAGGTAGGCGATGGTCTGGCGCAGACTCTCCACGCCGATGACCTCTATTCCCTCCACCACGGCAGCCTCACGGGCATTCTCCGAGGCGACAATCAGTCGTGCAATGCCCTTCTCGCGGGCGGCAATCGCCATGGGAAGGATTCCCTTCACGGGGCGTACCGTGCCGTCCAACGACAACTCGCCGGCAAAGAGCGAACCCTCGATTTCCTCGGCGGCGATGCGCTGCATGGCGGCGAGTATGCCCACGGCTATCGGCAGGTCGAAACCCGAACCCTCCTTGCGCAGGTCGGCAGGGGCGAGGTTGACGACCACCTTCTTGCCCGACATTCTCTCGCCGGAGTTCTCAAAGGCGGCTCTGATGCGTTGTTCGCTCTCCTTGACCGCATTGTCGGGCAGACCCACAAGGAACATGCCCAACCCTCCGCCGGCGATATTGACCTCCACGGCCACCGGCAGGGCATCGATACCAACAATCGTGGCAGTGAACGTGCGCACAAACATCTCTGTCTCGGTTTTTAGGGGTGATTAGAAGGGCACCTCCTCGTTGAGCGAGGGTGCCGATATGTCAAATTCGTTGGGTCCCGTCATGCTGCCCAGACCGCCCGATACGGGAGCCGAGTAGTTGTTGGCACCGCTGGCGTAGTCGTCGTAGGCCTGCTGACCCTCTGCCACATCGGGCGAGAGTACCACATCGTCCACATCGGCAAAGCGTGCCTGCTCCTTGAGGAAGCGCATCGGCACGTCCTTCACCTCACCGTTACGGTGCTTGGCGATGATGATTTCCGCCATTCCGGCCGTGGATATGCCGTTCTCGTCCTGCGTGATGCCGTAGTATTCGGGACGGTGGATAAATGCCACGATGTCGGCGTCCTGCTCGATGGCACCCGACTCACGAAGGTCGGAGAGCTGGGGACGGCGCGAACCGCCACGGGTCTCGGTGGCACGGCTCAACTGCGAGAGGGCGATGATGGGCACGTTCAACTCCTTGGCGATGGCTTTCAGCGTTCGCGAGATGAACGACACCTCCTGCTCACGGTTGCCCTTCGAATCCTGATTGGCGGTCATCAGCTGGAGGTAGTCGATGATGATGACCTTTATCTCGTTGTGAATCTTCAGTCGGCGAGCCTTCGAGCGGAACTCGAAGACCGAGAGCGCCGGTGTGTCGTCGATGTAGAGGGGAGCGGCACCCAGGGGCTTGGTGGCGGACTCGAGGTGACGCCACTGCTCGGGTGTGAGCTTTCCCGACTTGACATCGTTGCCGGGCAGGCCTGTCTCTGCGATAATCAGACGCATCATCAGCTGCACGGCGGACATCTCCAGTGAGAAGAACGCCACACCGCTGTCCTGCTCGACGGCCATGTTGCGCGCCATCGACAACACGAAGGCGGTCTTACCCATTGAGGGTCGTGCCGCGATGATAATCAAATCGGAGGGTTGCCAGCCGAGGGTGACATTGTCGATGGCGGTGAATCCCGAGGGTACGCCGCTGAAACGGCTGGTGTTCTTCGAAGCCTCCTCAATCTGGGAGAGGGCGGCTTTCAGAATGTCGCGCGAGTTTTGCACCGAACGCTTCACGTGGCCTTCCGAGACCTTGAAAATCTCGCTCTCGGCATAGCCGATGAGTTCGGTGACATCGACCGACTCGTCATAGGAGCGTTTCTGAATCTCGGTGGCCGAGCGGATGAGTTCGCGCTGGACATATTTCTGGGCTATGATTTTGGCGTGGAACTCCACATTGGCTGCCGAGCCGACCTTCTGGGTCAGCTGGGCGAGGTAGCTCACGCCGCCCACCTTGCTCAACTCCTTCTTGACCTTCAGTCGTTCGGTGACGGTGTAGAGGTCAACGGGTTTAAGCTCTGTGGAGAGCTCGAGGATAGCCTTGTAGATGAGTCGGTGTGCCTCGTTGTAGAAGACATCGGGGGTGACGTACTCCTGCACGGTGACGATGCTGTCCTTTTCGAGCATCAGCGCACCGAGCACTGCTTCTTCCAACTCCACCGCCTGGGGAGGTATGCTGCCTGCATTGTCGGTGAGTGCCGCAAAAGCCTCGGCATTACGTTGTGACGGTTTAAATTCTTTAGCCATTAGTGTTCAAATTCTTTCAAACTTCAAAAATAACATTTTGTGGCGACTTTTCAAAACACGCCTTGCGGATAACTGTCGATAACTCTGTTATTAACGGGGTTTAAGTGGCTCACTATCGCAAAAGTGGGGCGCAGGCACGCTGCAAAGGGGTGCGTGAGGTGTAGTTATTGACATTCTGATGATAATTCTGTGCATAACCCCATCATAACTTTACACTGCCATTCTCGTTGAGGGAGCGGTTCGCGGATTTTGCGGCTCATTTCCTGCGGGTTGAAGGGTGCGGGGGGGGAGAGACCGAAAGAGGGGACGAACCGGTTTTGCCTTACACTTTGATACTCTTGGCAGGAAGGAGGAGTTGGAGTGTTAGCCGACTCCTTGAAAAGAGGTATGAAATTTCCGAATTTTTGTGCTTTTCCTGTCCTTTTGAGGACAGCTGTTACAAAGAAGTAACATTTTGAAAGGGTGCTGGAGCGTCTCCACGGAGGGGTGAGAGGGGCGAAATCGGGGACGGAAAAAGGGTGCGTTTCCGGGAGCAGAATAGGGTGGCTTCGCGAACAAAGTAGTGCGTTTCTGCGGGGAAAAATCCGTGGGGAAAATGGTGTGTCTTTGCGAATAAACAGGGAGACGACCACTGACGAAAAGAGAGCGAACAGCTGATGATACCGCCTACAAAAACCGTCTGCCAAAACCGTTTACCGAACCCACTTGCCGAACCCGCCTGCCGAAACCACTTGCGAAATTCCCTTTTCCGATGCCCCGAACAGACTCCTACTCCTTGAGTCCCAGCTCGTGGCGCGGAGCGGCGAGGGCGGCGATGCTGATACGGCACGAGGGCACGGCTGCGAGAATGGCGGTGGCGCAGGAGGAGAGGGTGCTGCCCGTGGTGAGGACATCGTCTACCAGAAGAATGTGAAGCCCCTCCAACCGTTCGGGACGGGCGACACGAAAGGCATTGGCGACATTCTTTTCGCGTTCGTGGCGTTGTCGGTGGGCTTGTGAGCGGGTGTTGCGCGAGCGGCGCACCGAGTGGCGGTCCATGCGTATGCCCATGCTGTGGGCGATGCCTTCGGCCAGAAAATCCGATTGGTTGTAGCCGCGTTTCATCTGTTTGAAGGGGTGGAGCGGCAGGGGTACGATGACATCTATATCGTCATAGAGCCCCGAAGAGCGCAACTCCTCGCCGTACCATTGCCCCATGACATAGGCGGGACGCCAAAAGCCCCTGTATTTGAAGTTGTGAATCATCTGTCGCCAGCCGCTGCCGTGAATGTAGAACAGAAAGCACGAGGCACGCTCCACGGGGACGATGCCCCAGAATTTGCGCACCACGGGGTTGTCCGCCTCGCGACAGAAGTCCGTCAGCGGAGCGGTGGCACGACAGAGGGTGCAGATGACATATTCGCCCTCCTCGATTTTCGCACCGCACACGGGACAGTGCATCGGCGCGAGCAGGGAGAGTATGTCGTCCCACGCCTCGCGGAGGAGGTTACTGAGGGTCGACATTGATGAGAATTTCTATGTACTTGAAATCGCTTTGGGCGTGGAAACGCTCCATTTCGCGGCGTATGATTTCGCGGGCACGGCGTGCCGAAGCTCCGCTCTCGATTTTCAGCAACATCGAAATCAGATACTCGCCGCGTATGCGGTCGACGGGGGGCGACATGGGACCCATGAGTCGGCGTCCGAATATCTTGCGCAGCGCGGCAGACAGCTCCACGGCCGCACGCCGCAACAGCTGAATGTCGCGGTGACGCAGGGTGAAGGAGATGATGCGCGAGTAGGGCGGATAGAAGAACTCCTCGCGTTCGCGCAGCTGGGTGAGCGCCATGCCCTCGTAGTCGCCTTCGACAACCTGTCGCAGGACGGGGTTACGCGGGTCGGAGGTCTGTATCACCACCTCGCCGCCCGAAGCTCGTCGGCCGGCGCGTCCTGCCACCTGTATCATCAGCTGGAAGGCGCGTTCCGAGGCTCTGAAATCGGGGTTCGCCAACAGATTGTCGGCATTGAGAATGCCCACCAACGACACTCCGTCGAAATCGAATCCCTTGGTAATCATCTGCGTGCCGACCAATATGTCGGTGCGGTGCTCCGCGAAGTCGTTGATGATGGCGTTGAATGCCCGCTCCGAGGTCACGGCATCGCGGTCGAGACGCGCCACACGTGCCTTGGGGAAGAATTTGAGAATCTCCTCCTCGATTTTCTCCGTGCCGAAGCCCATCGGCACAAGGTCGGTGACCTTGCACGAGGGGCACTTCTTGGGCATGGGCTCCGAGTGGCCGCAGTAGTGGCAGACCAACCGTCCCGAAGCCTTGTGGTAGGTCAGCGACACGTTGCAGTCCTTGCAGCGTGCCGTCCAGCCACACTCGGTGCACTCCACATAGGGCGAGAAGCCCCTGCGGTTCTGAAAGAGCATCACCTGTTCGCCCCGCGAGAGGGTGTCCTCGATTTTGTCCAACAACAGCTGGTTGAAGTGGGAGTGACGCTCGCCGCGGCGTGCCGCACGCAGGGTGTCGGAGATGAGGATTTCGGGCAGACGACCCTCGCCGTAACGCTCTGTGAGTCGGGCGTATCCGTACTTGCCGCTCGTGGCGTTGAGCCATGTTTCGAGCGAGGGGGTGGCACTGCCCAGAAGGGTCTTCGAGGAGAAGATGCGTGCGGCCATCACCGCACAGTCGCGCGCCTGATAGCGCGGTGTGGGGTCGGCCTGCTTGTAGCTGGCATCGTGCTCCTCGTCCACGATGATGAGTTGCAGATGCTTCAGGGGGAGGAATATCGACGAACGCACACCCACCACAAAGCTACCGCCCTGCGATCGGTTGAGACGCAGGTAGGTCTCCGAACGCTTCACATCGGTGAGCTTCGAATGGTAGGGGGTTACACGGCTGCCGAAGATGCGCTCCATACGCTCGATGAGCTGGGCGGTGAGGGCGATTTCGGGAACCAGCAACAACACATCGCCACCCTGTGACAGCACCTCGGCAATGAGGTGGATATAGACTTCGGTTTTGCCCGATGAGGTGATGCCCTGCAACAGCACGGCGGACTTGCCGTTCGCGAATTGTTCCTTGATGAGGGTGTAAGCCTCCTGTTGATGCGGAGTCAGCTCCGGCAGGCGGAAACGCACCTTGCCCTGCTCGGTGGAGGGTTCGTGCTCCACGGGCAGAATGTACTCCTTCTTTTCGAGGGCGCGCAGTACCGACAGCTCGCTGTCGAGCAGACGGCGAGGCACTTCGGTTTCGAAAACTTCGGGGGAGAGGGTGTCGGTCTTCAGCGCATCGGGCTGAACTGTGGTGATGATTTCCAACAGCGCATCGTACTGTCGGCGGGCGCGGCGTTCGAGTTGGTCGAGCACCTCATCGAGATGTGTGCGCTCCCTGAATGCCGGCGAGAGCAGAAAATACAACTCCTTGCGCGGACGGAACAGCTCCTCCTCGAAGCGGCTCTGTGTGGTGGCGGAGGGTTTCATCAGCGAGGGCAGAGCCACACGCATCACCTCGCCCAGCGATGACATATAGTAATCGGCCATCCACTCCCAGAGTTGCATCTGGGCATCGGAAAGCAACGGCTCGTCATAGAGACGAGCCTGTATGGGTTTTACGGTTTTGACATTGGGACGGCGGTCGTGTATGCGCCATACGATGCCCGTGTAGATTTTCTTTGCGCCGAATTGTACCGCCACGGCACACCCCTTTTCAACCGTCATGCCTTCGGGTATGGCGAAGGTGTATTCGGGTTGTGCGAGCGGGAGAACTATGTCGGCATAGAGCGGCATTAGAGTTTGGTGAGCGGCTGGAAGCCCTCGCCATAGACACCCATCACGGAGCCTACCGAGATGAACGCCGTGGCATCGACTCCTCTGACGAATTTCAACAACATGGGAGTTTCACGTTTGCGGCAGACCACCATCACAATCTTCGAAGGCTCCTTGGAGTACCAGCCCTGCGAGTCGATGAGGGTGACACCGCGGTGCATGTTGCTCGACACGGCCTCGGCCATCTTGTTGTAGTCCTTGGTGATGATGAAGACCTGATGCGACTGGTTGTTACCCGACATGAGCATATCGACAGTGTAGGCCACCACCACGGTCATCACATAACCGTAGATGAGCGTAGCCAGACCCTTGCCCACGAAGAGTGCCGAACCGATGATGACGGCATCGGTGTAGATGAGAATCTTACCGTAGTTGACGTTGTGGTATTTCTGAATGATGAGTGCCACGATATCCGTACCACCCGTAGTACCGCCCTGCGAGAAGCAGAGCGCGATACCTATACCTGCGAAGATACCGCCCAAAATCATGGGCAGGAGATGTTCTGTGGGTTCGAAGATGGGGAAAATCGAGGAGGCATAGCCCGACTCCTCGATGAACCACTGCCAGAAGTTCATGCTCACCGAAATCATGATGATACTGAAGATGGTCTTGATACCGAAGTTCCAGCCCACAATCAGACCGCCGATAAGGATAAGTATGGCATTGATGAGCAACACCATGGTACCCATCTTGATACCCCAGTCATAGCCCATCGACACACCGATGGCATTGACACCCTCGCTGAGTACGTAACCCAAACCACCGGCTCCACCGCCCGTACCGTCTGCCGGTTTTACGCAACCGATCCAACCAAATGCGTAAAGGAACATACCGAATGCCATAATCGAGTATTCCTTCAGGACTTTTAATACCGAAGCCATAGTCAGGTGTTTCATAGCGGTGAAGATATTTTTAGTTTGTACCTACAAAGATAGAAAAAAATCGCCTTGATATGCATCCGAATGCGCCAAACTTTTCTCGAGAAGCGATAATAATTGGTCATTTCGTATCAAACCCCAATTCGGACCGTAGTGATAACGGGGCGGAGCTTCCGATGCGAAGCGTTCGACCACAAGGTCGGGACGCAGTCGGCGGAGGATTTGGGTGAAGAGGGCGATGTACTCGTCCAGCGTCCAAAAACGGAAGCGTTCGGGGTGGAGGTCATACTCGCGAGCCATGGTCGTGCCACGGAAAATTTGCAGCTGGTGGAACTTCACGGTCGTAAGGGGCAGGGCGTTGATTTTCTCCGTCTGGGCGATGAGCATCTCATCGCTCTCGCCCGGCAGACCGAGAATGAAGTGCGCCCCCACGTGCAGACCGCGCTCGGCGGTCATCTCCACGGCACGCTGTGCGCAGGCGAAGTCGTGACCGCGGTTGATGGCCTTCAACGTCTCGTCGAAGGTCGATTCTATGCCGTATTCGATGGTCACATAGTGGTCGCGTGCCACCGACGCAAAGTAGTCCAACAGCTCCTCGTTCACACAGTCGGGGCGTGTGCCGACCACGATGCCGATGACCCCCTCGTGCGCGAGGGCCTCGTCATAGCAGCGGCGCAAGTCGTCGAGCGGTGCGTAGGTGTTGGTGTAGGATTGGAAGTAGACCAGAAACTGCGAGGCGTTGCGGTAGCGGCGGCGGTGGAACTCTATTCCCTCGTCAATCTGACGGGTGATGCTCTTGTCGGGTCGGCAGTACGAGGGGGTGAAGGCCTCGTTGTTGCAGAATGTGCAACCGCCTGTCGAGATGCGTCCGTCACGGTTGGGACAGGTGAAGCCTGCATTGACCGCCACCTTCTGCACACGGCCGCCAAAAAGGCGTTTGAAGTACGCCGCGTAGGAATTAAATCGTCTGTCGTCTCCCCAGTAATACATCTCTCTTCAGGTCAGAATTTCCAAAATGATACGTCTAATCGTTGCTTGGGCGCATTGGGCAGGTGGGTGAAGAATTCCTGACCGGTAATTCGCTCCAACTGCTCCACGCTCATAATATACTTGCGCAGATTCTTTTCGCCCTTGTAGGGGCGGTGCTCCAGCAACCACGCGGCGCACTCCATCTCCTCGGGTCGCAGGTCGCGCAGGGAACGCCCCGTGCGACCGCTCTTCGAACGAATCAGCACCTTGTAGAAGTGGGTGGGCACCGCCACATAACGACCTCCCCGGTCGGTGGTCGAGGTGCGGTAGTCGGCAAAGTGGGCTCCCGTCACCACATAGAGCGTGTCGGGGGTCTTCATCGCCAGCTCCTGCACCTTGCGCTCGAAGTACGACCACATACCGGCATTGAATCCGTTTTGGATTTGCGGGGTCATGTTGGTGAAGAAGAAGGTTTGGGCATTCGACCCTGCGGTCGAGATGCGGTCGCCCGATGCCACCATGTGACCGCGCGAATACTTCTTGCGGTAGGCACTGCGCAGGTCGGGTTGCTGACGGAGCGACACCTTGGGGTCGAACTGCCAGTCGTTGGTGCGCTCGACACGCTTCTCCACATAGCAGCGGTGCATGGGCGCTGCCACCCAAATGGCACAGCCTGCCTTCACGCTGTAACATACCGTGTAGTTGCGTGCCGCGTGACCTCCGGCCTTCAAATCGGGGCAGAGGTGGGTGATGTAGAGATAGTCGCCCGCGCGCTTCTGGTCGAAGGGCAGCTCCAACCAGCCCGTGTAGCCCTGCAAGGCACCGTCACGCTCGTGGCGCGAGGGGGTCTGCGGTTGTGCCTTTTCGGGGGCTGAGTGCCCCTTTTCGGCGGGCTGTCCCTGTGGGAAGGGCTTTGCCTTGGCAGGGGGTTGTACCTTGTCGGACTTATGTCCGCTGTTGTTTTGTTGTCCCTTGCGAGAGTCTGACTCTTCGCTGTGGTGACGACTGTCAAAAACAGAGGAAGAGCCCGAATGGCTCTTTTTCTCTGCAAGATAACGGTAATCCTTTTCGAAGCTGCACGTCGACAGCAGGAGTACCAGACAGGCGATTAAAAGGGCTCTCGAACTCTTCCTCTTCACTTCTCGGATATAGGGTTATATCTGTTTTCCTTGTTTACCAGTTCCAGTCATGAGTGTTGTAGCTGTCCTTGGGTGCGTTGGGCACGTTGGGGAAGAACTTGTGGCCGGTGAGTCGCTCCACTTCGGCTACGGTCTTGAACATCTTGTGCGATTCGAAACCCTCGGGCTTCACCACCTCACCCTTCGAGTAGTGCTTGTGGCGTACCCAGATGACAATGGCCTGCAATTCGTTGGCCGAGCAGTTGCCGACCCATTTCTTCACGCCGCGCTTTGCCTTGAGCAGTACGGTGTAGTAGTGGGTGGGAATCTCCGTGCCTTTGACATAGTTTTTCTTGATGCTGGGGTCCCAGTAGCAACCTACAATCTGATAGCAGGTATCCGATGAGTTTCTCCACTGCTTGTCCACCCAGTCCTCGGCGGTGTTCCACTGACCGCCACCGCAGTTGAAGTAACCGTTAGAACCCAGCTGGGGACCGATGTTCGAGTAGTAGAACACATCGTGGTTGGTCTCAATGTATTTGTTACGCTCGGCAGAGCCCAGCATGTGACCACGGGTGTAACCGTCCCACCTGCCGTTCTGATGGCATTTGATGAGGGGGTCTTCGCGGTATTTGTCGTGACGTCCCGAACCTGCATAGCACATGTGGAGGGGTGCAGCCACCCATACGGGGCAAATCTTCGACTTCGAGTAGCAGGCGGTGAAGTTACGCATCTTCTGGCTGCCGTTTTTGAAGTCGGGGCAGAGGTGGTAGGCGTAGAAGTACTCGCTGTTCTTCTTGCTCAAATCCTCGGAAGGAAGCTCTGCCCAACCGGTGTATTTCATGTTGGGGTCGGGGGTGGGGGTTACCTCGCCGCCGCCCTGGCTCTTCTTGGTCGAGAACTTCACCAGTGCGCTCTCGAAGGTCTTGTCGCCGGCCTTCACCTGCAACTTGTACTCATACTGGGTGTCATCAGTCAGACCGGTGATGGTGGCCTTCACCTTCACACTGCCTGCTGCCAATACCTCGGCACTGAGCGAGAAAGACTTGGCCTCGGAAGCCTTTGCCTCCTTGAAGGTCTGTTCGCCGACCTTGCGGTAGAGGAAGGTGTAAGAGAGGGTCTCGGTGCCGGCATAGCTGACCTCACAGTAGAGGGTAGCCGATGTCTCGGTGATTTCGGCATCGGGAGCGGTGGGAGTGGCAATGGTGGGCTTCTCCTCGGGAGTGGGCGTGGGGTCGGGGTCGGGCGAAGGTGTGGGGTCACTGCCTTCGAGTGTGGTCGCCATCACTTTCTGTCCCTCGGCTACCTTGGTGCCGAAGTTGATGATGGGGTAGAGGGCATAGCGGGTCTGCGAGGTGAGTCCCTTGATGTCGGCCGACATCACACCCTCGCTCACTTCACCCTTGGCAAAGTGGAATACACCCTGCTGGTCGCCTTCGATGGCCACATATTTGAAACCGGCCTGATTGCCGTTGAGCACCGACTCGTTGATGGAGGTGGTGCATTTGATTTTCAGTGTATTGGCGGTTACATTGCTGATTTCGGGAGTGCCGAACCAGTCACCGTCATACTTGAAATCGTCTTCATCGCACGATACGAAGACCATGGCCAGTGCCATGAGTCCCCACATGAAAAATTTCTTCATTGTCATTCTATAATATTGTTACTTTTGTCTTGTGCAGAGTCCCCGATGCGGGGGGAAATTTTACTCCTTGTTCTTGGAGTCCATCCAGATGGTCACGGGACCGTCATTGACGAGTGTCACCTTCATGTCGGCACCGAACACTCCCGTGGGTACCTCCTTGCCGAGCAGCTCGCTGACACGGCGGGTAAACCGCTCGTAGAGGGGTTTCGAGATGGCTTCGGGGGCTGCCTTGATGTAGGAGGGGCGGTTGCCCTTGCGGGTGGCGGCTTGCAGGGTGAACTGACTCACCACCAGCACCTGCCCGTCAATCTGACGCACATCGAGGTTCATCACCCCTTCCTCGTCATCGAAGATGCGCAGTCGCGAGAGCTTGCCGGCCAGATATTCGATGTCCTCCTCGCCGTCGTCCATGCCCACACCCACAAAGACCAGAAGTCCCTGTCCGATTTGGGAATGCAGCTCGCCGTCGATGGTCACCGATGCCTCTTTCACTCGTTGTATAAGAAGTCGCATAGCTTATCCGTTCCGGGTTTACAAGTCCTTGAAAAACTGCCACAGGTTGTCGCCCTCGGGTACAGGTGCGGTCACCGTCACAGGCTCTTTTCTCACGGGGTGGATAAACTCCACACGGCGCGAGTGCAGCGAGATACCTCCGTCGGGCAGCGAACGCTTCGCTCCGTATTTGAGGTCGCCGCGAATCGGACATCCGATTTTCGAGAGCTGGGCTCTGATTTGGTGGTGACGGCCGGTGAGCAGCTCCACCTCCACCAGCGTGTAGCGCGTACCCACACCTGCCACACGGTAGCGCAGGCGTGCCTCCTTGCCCTCGCTCTTGGGGGTGTCGTAGGCCTTCGACTTGTTGAGTCGCGTGTCGCGCACGATGTAGTGCTTCAACTCTCCGCTCTCGGGCGAGGGAGTCGCCTCGGTGAGTGCCCAGTAGATTTTGTGAATCCTGCCCTCACGAATCATCTCGTTGAGACGTGCCAGTGCCTTGGAGGTCTTGGCAAACAACACCACGCCGCTCACGGGGCGGTCGATGCGGTGAACCACACCCAGGAATACATCGCCGGGTTTCTGGTCGCGGCATTTGATGAAGGCCTTTATCTGGTCTTCGAGTGCGCTCTCGCCCGAGGGGTCGGGCTGCACCAAATCGCCGCAGTGTTTGTTGACCACCAACAGGTGGTTGTCCTCATAGAGGATATCTTTCTCGCTGAACATATCTCTGATTTAGAGTTTGAAGGTGAAGGGGAGAAGGTCGGCAGCCGTGCTGACCACCGATGAGGTGCCGTTGCCGCTCATAATCACACGTATGGGCGAGCCTTGGCGGCGCTCCACATCGACCAGCACCTGACGGCACTGACCACAGGGATAGACCTCTCTGTCGGAAGGAACCGAGGCGATGGCCATCGCCTCGATGGGGTCGTCGGCATAATTGGCTTCGGCGTAGAAGAGCAGTGTGCGCTCGGCACACAGACCCGCGGGATAGACTTCGCTCTCGAAGTTGCTGCCGTGGAGAATCAAGCCGCTGCGCAGACGTGCCGCCGCACCCACATGGAAATGGGAGTAGGGGGCATGAGCTTTTCGGGTCGCGTTTTGTGCCTCGATAATCAGCTTCTTATCTGCTTCGGGCATGGCATCCAGCTCTTCGTAATGCTCATAATTCAAATTAACCTGCTGTTTCATAGCTCCTCTAATTAGTAAAGGAAAACAAAGTTACGCGAAAATAACGAGATTAGCAAAATGCGACGGATATTTCTTGTCGTGGCGGCACAAAAAAAAGAAGCACCCGAAAGAGTGCTTCTTTTTTAATAATCTTTATAAACGTATAGTCCTTTGAATATCAGTCGTTTGTCTGCCACTTTGGCAGGCGGTCGGCGATTTCTGATTTTGAGGCAAAATTTACTTCAAAACGAACTTTGCCTGCACCGTATATTCGAGCTTGATGGACTTGAATTCGACCACCTCCTGCTCCTCGACAACGGCTGCGTCCTCCGATTCGTAAACCATACCTTTGGCCATGAAATTGCTGCGCGAGAAAGCGGCATTGTTATAGAGTCGGGGTCGGAGGTCGTTGTTCGAATCCCAGATGTAGAAGCAGGGACCCACCTGCTGGCCGATGGCTTCCGCCAGCTCCGTGGCGGTCTGCTTGGCGTTCTTCATCGCCTCACAACGCAACTCGTCGGTGAGGGCCTTGATGTTCGATACCGACACCTTCTGAATCGACACGTTGGAGATGCCCAACTTGTCCAAAGCCTGCTGTACGGCGGTGAGCTGCTGGGTGGAGGTCAGCTTCAGCTGATACTTCGCCACGGCAATCGAATTCTTCTTCTTGAAGAACTCGCTCGCCAGATTCGACAGCTTGAGCTGCTTTTCGGTGTCGATGTTGAGTCGCTTGAGGGCGTCAATCATATCATTCTGCTGCTTCTCGACCGAGATTTTGCCTTTCGAATCCTTTTCGTTGATGATAATCGAGAGGTAGAACTCATCGGGCATCACCTCTCTCTCGGCGCGTCCCATGACCTGTATCTGGGGAATTTCATCTCTCTCCTGTGCCATTGCGGGCATCGCCATTGCCACAATGGCGAACAATAAAAGCAATCGTTTCATAACTTCAAATTTTTTTTGTGTGAAACACATCTTCTGCAAATATAACGCAAAAACGCCCCACTTTGGTATAAAAAAAGGACGGAAATTCATTCCGTCCCTTGTTCCAAAGTGTATGTCTTGGGGTTTATCGTCTTTCGAGTTTGACGACATTCTCCACATGATGGGTGTGGGGGAACATATCGACAGGCTGCACGGCGATGACCTTGTAATCGTCGTCGAAGAGTGCCAAATCGCGTGCCTGAGTGGCAGGATTGCAGCTCACATAGACAATGCGGTGGGGTGCCGCGCGCTTGATGACCTCGATGACCGGCTCATCGACACCTGCACGGGGCGGGTCGAGAATGATGACATCGGGACGACCGTTTCGCTCCACGAACTTGTCGTCGAGGACGGCCTTCATGTCGCCGGCATAGAACTTCGTGTTGGTGATGCCGTTGATGTCCGAATTGACCTTGGCGTCCTCGATGGCTTCGGGAACGTACTCGATACCCACCACATTCTTGCAACGTGCGGCGCAGAAGTTGGCGATGGTACCCGTACCCGTATAGAGGTCGTAGAGGGTCTCGTCGGGTTGCAGTCCGGCGAACTCGCGGGTGACCTTGTACAGCTCGTAGGCCTGCTTCGAGTTGGTCTGGTAGAACGACTTGGGGCCTACCTTGAATTTGAGTCCCTCCATCTCCTCCACGATGTGGTCCTTGCCGCGATAGCATACCGCCTCGAGGTCGCCCACCGAGTCGTTGAGCTTGGTGTTCACCACGTAGAACAGAGAGGTGATTTGGGGGAACTGCTCGGTGAGATGGTCGAGCAGACGCTTGATTTCGGGGGTGTTCTCCTCGCCGAAGACCACGATGACCATCACCTCACCGGTCGAAGCGGTGCGGATAATCATGTTGCGCAGGAAACCCTCGTGGGTGTGGGCGTTGTGGAAGGTGTAGCCCTGCTCCAGAGCGAAACGCTTGACCTCGGTGCGGATGGCATTCGAGGGTTCGGGCTGCAACCAGCACTTGTGAATGTCGAGCACCTTGTCGAACATACCGGGGATGTGGAATCCCAAAGCGGGGGTTGCCACGATGTCCTCGTTCTGGGCAATCTCCTCGTTGGTGAGCCAGCGGCGGTCGGCGAAGGTGAATTCGAGCTTGTTGCGGTAGAATTGGGTCTCCTTCGAACCCAGACAGGGCGCGATTTCGGGCAACTCCACCTTGCCGATGCGGGTGAGCTGGTCGCGCACCTGCTCGCGTTTGAAGTTGAGCTGCTCCTCGTAGGGAAGATTCTGCCACTTGCAACCGCCGCAGATGCCGAAATGCTCGCAGAACGGCTCGGAGCGCAGGGGCGACTTCTTCACATAGTTGACCACATAACCCTCCATGAAGCGGCGGCGTTTCAGACGAATCTGCACATCGACCACATCACCCGGAACGGTCATCGGTACAAAGACCACCTGTTCGTTCCAGCGACCCATGGCCTTGCCTTCGGCTGCCAGTGTCGTTATCTCAAGACCCTCGATGAGAGGGTGGTTGTTTTTCTTCTTTCGTGCCATTGTTGTGTGTTTGGGGGTGCAAAGATACTACTTTTTTCTTATGCTTCTGACTTGGAGGCGTTTTTCTTGTCGCGCGCACGCTGTCTCACGCCACCCAACCAGAAGCCCAGGGCGAAGGGCACACCCAACAGAATGAGGATACCCGTGACGATGAACAACAGGGCTTTGCCCACCAGCGAGGGAATGGCATCGAGGGTGGTGGTGACCAGTGATTGGGCGGAGTCGTTGAGCTGGCCGATGATGGCCTGTCGCTCGTTGGTGATGTAGTGTTGCAGCTCCATGCGCTGGTGGCTCATGTCGGCAAACGAGGTGTCGATGGCCATCTGCATGGCATCGAGAATGTCGTGTACCTGCTTGTCAAACTCCGCCAGTGCCTTGTCCGAGATTTCGGGCAGATGCTCCGTGACGGTGACTATGCGCGAGAAGTGCTGTTCGAGGGTGTCGATGCGCGCTCCGAGTGCCGAGCGTGTGCTGTCCTGCTGCAACTGCAACTGGAAGATGTCTTTCGACCAGCCCACCGTGTTGGCAATCTGCTGGGTCTGTCCCGTCAGACGGTCGTTCACGTCGGAGATGACCTCCGAGATGGAGCCTGCCGCGTAGGAGACCTCCACGCCGTTGGCCTTGAGGAACTCTATCCATGCCAGCGTGGTGTTGGCAGCCTCCTCGCCACGGTCGGAGGGGTTCTCCTCGATGATTTTATCGACGAAGTGCTCCATGAGGGTGTAGCGTTCGGGCGAGAGTGCCTGACGCACGAGCTTGTGGGCGCGGCGTTCGAGACGCGCTGTCGTGGCGCGTGCGATGTGGCTGTAAGGGCCGAAGAGCAGGGAGTCGGGCGTGGTTTGCATCGCGGTGTTCATGCGCCGGCAGAGAATCCACGTGTCGGCGAGCGATACCTCGGGTATGCTCTGCATGGCGGCCGTGACGGCGGCGCGTGACGAACGCATCTTCCAGCGTATGGCAGCCACACGCGTGTCGAGGTCGGTCGAGGTGTTGGTGATGGAGTCGGCCGCCTGTGCGATTTCGGCGGTCATGTCGTGGTAGAAACCGCGGGTCATCAGACGGGTTTCGGAGTCCTGTTTGCTCAGCGGGTCACCCGTCGATACTGCCACCTTGAGCAGCGAGCAGGAACTCAAAAGAGTGACAGCAGCCACCGCCACTGTCAGACGAAATAGAAAATATCGGTTAAATCTCATATCAATAAATCTGTCACCGCACCTTTGTGTGTTGAAAAGGTTGGTTTGTGTGCGAAAGATAGGCAAAATCCCGTAAAAAGCATTATCTTTGCGCTAATACAGATAGTAAAAAAGAAGCATTTATGAAGATAGCAAGTCATACCTTCAACCCCATAGGCGAGCAGACCTATGTGGTGTGGGACTCCACCGGCGAATGTGTCATCATCGACGCAGGCAACTCCAACGACCGCGAAAACCGCGCGCTCGACGAGTTGATTGCCCTCCATTCGCTCCGCCCCGTCATGGCGATTAACACCCACGGCCATTTCGACCACACGCTGGGTGTCGAGTACGTCAAGGAGCGTTACAACATTCCGTTTGCCCTCTCGCGCAAGGACCAGTTCCTGCTGGACAATGCCCAGACGAGCGGTTCGGTCTTCGGTGTGAAGATAGGCCGTATGCCCCAAATCGACATCGACCTCGACTCGCTCGATGAGGTGAAGTTCGGCGAATCGACCCTCAAAATCCTCCGCACGCCGGGTCACACGCCCGGTCATGTGGCTTTCTTCAGCGCAGAGGACGGCGTGGTCTTCACGGGCGACACCCTTTTCCGCGAGAGCATCGGCCGCACCGACCTTCCGGGCGGCGACTATTCGTGGATTATGACTTCCATTCTTCGCGAGCTCATTCCGCTGGGCGACGAGGTGAAGGTGTACCCCGGCCACGGACCCGAGACCACCATCGGCCACGAGTCGATGTACAACCCCTTTGTGGTGGAGGTGCTCAACGAGCAGGTCAATTATAAAGACGCAGAGTAAGATGTTCAAACTCATTCATCAACTGTTGTACCGCACCCTCTCGCTGCACAACTACCTGAGGGTGGTCAGCCGTATGTTTTTCGTGTGGCAACGGCTGGGACTGGGTCGTCATGCTGCCGCCACGGAGTATGTCTACCACCTCGAAAAACTCGTCCGCAAGAACGACACGGTCATCGACATCGGTGCCAATCTGGGGTACTACACCCGCACGCTTTCGCGTCTGGTGGGGCAGAGCGGCAAGGTCTATGCCGTGGAGCCGATGCCTCCCGTGCTGGAGGTGCTGCGCCACAATGTGCGCCACTGTGAGAATGTGGAGATTTTGCCCTACGCGCTGGGCTGTGCCGACCAAAAGATAGCCATGGCCAACGATTCGGCACGCACGGACGGTTACCTCGGTACGGGACAGAACTTCGTCAATGAGACGGGCGAGCACGGCGATGTGGAGTTTGAGGCGGAGATGCGCCGCGGCAGCGAACTGTTCGGCTCGTTGCGCCGTCTGAACTTCGTGAAGTGCGACATCGAGGGCTACGAGCTCAATGTCATGCGCGAGATGCAGCCCGTCATCGACCGCCACCACCCCGTGGTGCTCATCGAGACGGGGGGCGACAACCGCCGTCAGATTATCGACCTCTTCACCCGCATGGGGTATCGGGGTTACACCCTCTACAAAGGCGAGGAGCTGCCTTTGACATCGGAAGACAAAAAAGATATAATTTTCAGATATGCGAATTGACATTATAACCTCGGTTCCCGAACTGTTGCAGTCGCCGCTCAACGAGTCGATTTTGCGCCGTGCGCAGGAGAAGGGACTGGTCGAGATTGTGATTCACAACCTCCACGACTACGCTCACGACAAACGCAAGACCACCGACGATTATCCCTTCGGCGGTGAGGCAGGCATGGTGATGAAGTGCGAACCGGTGTTCGAACTCATCGAGAAGTTGCAGGCCGAGCGTCACTACGATGAAATCATCTACACCACGCCCGACGGCATACAGTACAACCAGCACGAGGCCAACCGTCTCTCGACACTGGAGAACATCATCATCCTCTGCGGCCACTACAAGGGCATCGACCACCGTATCCGCGAGCACCTCATCACGCGCGAGATTTCCATCGGCGACTACGTGCTGACGGGTGGCGAGCTGGCGGCCTGCATCATTGCCGACTCGGTGGTGAGAATCATTCCCGGAGCCATCGGTGACGAGGCTTCCGCCCTCTCCGACTCGTTCCAGGACAATCTGCTGGCACCTCCCGTCTATACCCGTCCGGCGGAGTTCCGCGGTTGGAAAGTACCCGATGTGTTGCTGTCGGGCAACTTTGCCGAGATAGAGAAGTGGCAGGACGACCAGGCATGGGAGCGCACCAGGCGTCTGCGCCCCGATTTGTTGAAGGACTAAAACTCGTTTCGGACGATGAAATATTACCTCATAGCCGGTGAACCGTCGGGCGACCTCCACGGTTCGAACCTTATGCGCAGCCTTCTGAAGGCCGACCCCGAGGCGCAGTTCCGCTTCTGGGGCGGTGACCAGATGGCGCAGGTCGGTGGGGAGCAAAATCTGGCGAAGCACTACCGCGAGACCTCGTTTTTCGGCATCGTGCAGGTGTTGAAGAACCTCGGCACGATTCGCCGTCAGATGAAGGAGTGTCAGGCCGATGTGGAGCGTTATGCCCCCGATGTGCTGATACTTATCGACTATCCGGGCTTCAACATGAAGATGGCGCGCTGGGCAAAGGAGCACGGCGTGCGCACGTTCTACTACATCGCCCCCAAGGTGTGGGCATGGCGCGAGTGGCGAGTGAAATCCATTCGCAAGTATGTGGACGAGCTGTTCATCATCTTTCCCTTCGAGAAGGAGTACTTCTCCCAGAAGGGTCTGCGCCCCATTTTCTGCGGTAATCCTCTGGTCGATGCCCTCGACAAACGCCTGCCCGAGATGCCCTCGGGCGAGGAGTTCCGCCGTCGTCACGGTCTCGACGAGCGTCCGATTATCGCCCTGCTGGCAGGCAGCCGCAAGGGGGAGATTCAGGACAACCTGCCCCTCATGGCACTCCTCTCGAAGGAGTTTCCCTCGCATCAGTTTGTGGTGGCCGGCGTCAAGTGGCTCGACCGCAGCCTCTACGAAACCTATATGGCCGACAGTGACATCCGCTACGTGGCGGACGAGACCTACGAAACCCTCTCGGTGGCGGAAGCTGCCGTGGTGACTTCGGGTACTGCCACCCTCGAAACCGCCCTCATGGGCATTCCCGAAGTGGTGGTCTATCGCACACTGTGGTTCCAGGTCCTGTTGCAACCCTATGTGTTGAGTGTCGATTGGGTGTCGCTGGTCAATCTGAACCTGCGCCGTGAAGCCGTGGCGGAAATCATACAGTCCGATTTGGACATCACACGCGCCGAGAAGGAGCTGCGTGCCATTCTCCCCGGTGGAGAGAAGCGCGAGAAGATGCTCGCCGACTTTGCCGAGTTGAGAGCCATCATCGGCGATAAGGGCGCGAGTGACCGCTTTGCCGCCCGTATGGTCGAACTGTTGAAAAATGACAAACGATGAAGATTATCTGCATAGCACATAACTTTGCGGCTCACACTGCTGAGTCTTCTGCCATCGCGGAGCACGAAAGCCCCGTGTGGTACACCAAACCCGATACAGCACTCCTGAGAAACAACGACCCCTTCTATATCCCCTCGTTTGACGGGGAATTTGTCCCCGAATTTCAGTTGGTGGTGAAAATCAACAAGGTGGGAAAATCCGTCTCGGAGAAGTTCGCTCCGCGCTACTACGACGAGGTGGGCGTGGGGGTCAATTTCACTCCGCGCAACGCCCGTAAAGAGGCTGTGGGTGAGGGACTTCCCTGGGAGATGCACTCCGCTTTCGACCACTCGTCGGCGGTGAGTCTGAAGTTTCTGTCGCTCGCGGCACTCGACCGCAAAATCGGTGACGCGAAGGTGGAGATGCAACTCGGTGACGAACATTTCTGCGGCGATTATTCCCTCATGCGCTTCTCCGTGGACAGCATCATCGCCGAGCTGTCGCGCATGATGACCCTCAAGATTGGCGATTTGATTTACATGGGTGTCCCCTGTGACGTCCGCCCCGTCAGAGAGGGCGACAACATTCGCGTGTCGCTCTTTGGCGAGGAGTTGTTGAATTTTGACATTCGATAGGCCATGCTTCTCCACGAAAAACTCTCTACACGCCATCTCATACTGGCTTCGCAGTCGCCCCGTCGTCGCGAGTTGCTCGCAGGGGCAGGTATCGAATTTGAATTGGCCGCCCGCTACGAGTGCGAGGAGGTCTATCCCCCGACGCTCCCTGCCGAGGAGGTGCCCGCCTACCTCTCGCAGCTCAAGAGTCGCAGCTACCCCTTCCCCCTTGAGGATAAGGATATTCTGCTGACCGCCGACACGGTGGTCGTGGCGGCAGACCGTGTGCTGGGCAAGCCCCACGATAGGGACGAGGCGCACGCCATGCTCCGCCTTCTGTCGGGAGCCACCCACACCGTGGTGTCGGGCATCACCCTGCGCAGCCGCTCCCACACGGTGACCTTTTCCTGCTCCTCGGAGGTGGTCTTTCGCACCCTCACCGATGAGGAAATCGACTACTACATCGACCACTACCGCCCCTTCGACAAGGCCGGCTCCTACGGCATACAGGAGTGGATTGGCTATGTGGCCATCGAGGGCATCAGCGGCTCGTTCTACAATGTGATGGGTCTCCCGATTCAGAAACTCTACACCGAACTGGATAAATTTTTGTCATTATAATCGTTCAAAAGTATGAAAAACAAACTGTTGACACTGCTTTTTGTGCTCCTCGCCCTGCCTGCGCTGGCTGACGAGGGTATGTGGTTGCCGAGTCTGATTTCGGGTCGTATCGGCGACATGAGGGCCAAGGGTTTCCGACTCACGGCCGAGGACATCTACTCCATCAACAACGATGCTTCGATGAAGAATGCCGTGGTGCTGTTCGACAACGGCTGCACTGCCGAGCTGGTGTCGTCGGAGGGTCTGTTGCTCACCAACCACCACTGCGGTTATGATGCCATACAGTCGCACTCGACCGTGGCGCACGACTATCTGACCCACGGTTTCTGGGCGCGTTCGCGTGCCGAGGAGCTGCCCAACAAGGGTCTCGATGTGAAGTTCCTCGTCCGCATGGAGGAGGTCACCGACCGTGTTGCAGGCGGTGAAACCCGTGAGGCCATCATCGAGAAGGCCGAAAAGGAGGGTGTGAACTACAAGGCGTGCATCGAACAGATGTACTACGGCAATCAGCTCTTCCTGTTCATCTACGAGCAGTTCGACGACGTGCGTCTGGTGGCTGCTCCCCCCTCGTCCATCGGTAAGTTCGGTGGCGACACCGACAACTGGATTTGGCCGCGCCACACGGGCGATTTCTCGGTCTTCCGCATCTATGCCGACAAGAACAACCGTCCGGCAGCCTACTCCAAGGACAATGTGCCTTACCGTCCGAAGCGTCACTTCGCCATCTCGACCAAGGGCGTGAAGGAGGGCGACTTCACGATGATTTACGGCTTCCCCGGCAACACACAGGAGTACATCACCTCCGATGTGGTGGAGTACATCGTCAATATCTCCGACCCCCAGAAGATTGACATTCGTACGGGTCGTTTGGACATCATCGCCAAGGGTCAGGCATCGGATGCCGCCCTGCGTATCCACTACGCCGCCAAGCATGCCGGTATCGCCAATGCGTGGAAGAAGTGGCAGGGCGAGGTGCTGGGCTTGAAGCGCAACCACATTGTCGATAAGAAACGCCGCTATGAGGCCGATTTCCAGCAGTGGGCGGAGACGCGTCCCGAATACAACACCGTTCTGCGCGAGCTGCACGAGGAGTACGAGCAGGTCAAAGAACCCTATCTCGCCCGCGAGATGATGTTCGAAACCCTCTACTCGCTGCCCAAGAACTACACCGCCGAGGAGCGCGAGGAGGAGGTTTTCGCCAAGCGTCAGGCTACCGAGGAGGCACTCTTTGTCTATCTGTTCAACGAATACGACAAGCGTTGCCCCGAGTCGTTCAAGGTCTCGGAGTTGGTCGAGGGCGTGAAGACCTACGGTTCGGTGGAGGCCTACGCCAAGGCGATGTTCGCCGCCGTGTGGAAGGGCGAGCCGGGTGAGGGTCTCGAGGAGTACCACACCCTCAAGGAGAGCATCGTGCGTATGCAGAAATATATTCAGGACCGTCTGGAGACCAAGAACCTGCGCAATATGTCGAGCAAGCGCATGAATGAACTTTATACCGTTTATATCCGCGGTCTGAGAGAGTGGGACACAGAGCGTGCCTTCTTCCCCGATGCCAACCTCACCCTGCGTGTGGCTTACGGTTCGATTATGGGCTACGAGTATGCCGACGGCGAGTACCACAAGCCGCTGACCACCCTCGACGGTATCATCGCCAAGGACAATCCCGAAATCTACGACTACGACATTCCCGAGTCGCTGCGCGAAATCTACCGCACGAAGGACTACGGACGTTGGGGTGCCGAAATCAACGGTCACTACACCGTGCCTGTCTGCTTCCTGGCGACCAACCAGACCACGGGCGGTAATTCCGGCTCGCCGATTATCAACGGCGACGGCGAGTTGGTGGGTATCAACTTCGACCGCACATGGCTCTCCACGATGAGCGACATTGCGTTCGACCCCTCGATTTGCCGCAACATCTCGGTGGATATCCGCTATGTGTTGATGGTCATCGAGAAGGTCGGAAAGGCGGGTTATCTGCTCGATGAGATGACGCTGCACTAATCGTTGCGTCACCGAATAGTGATTTGCCGACCGATGGGCGAGAGCTTGTCGGTCGGCTTTTTGCTTTTAATATAAGTGTGGAGGGAGTGAAACTAAAAAAATGACAAAAAATATTAAATATTTTGCCGAAAGATTTGGTGGAAAAGAAAAAAGCCCTTATATTTGCAACACGAAATCCGATAGATGATTTCTGAATGCCCAGGTGGTGAAATTGGTATACACGCTACTTTGAGGTGGTAGTGGCTTCACGGCTGTGCAAGTTCGAGTCTTGTCCTGGGCACCAAAAACCGACTTAGTGAATATCTGAGTCGGTTTTTTTGTTTTTTATGCTTATCTTTGAAAAGGATTTTTGTACCGATTTATCAACTAACATCCTTTTCAACCATGGAACAAACCCCTACGATTATCCACCGTGCCGACATCGGCCGCTATGAGTGGAATTTGGGTGACGCAGTGGCGTACATCGAATATCACACCGAGGGCAACACCCTCACCATTCTGCGCACCTTTGTGCCCGAAAGCCACGCCGGACAGGGCATTGCCGGCCGTCTGACGGAGGCTGTCCTCCGTGAAATCACCGCCCACGGCCATCACATCGACCCCCAATGCAGTTTCACCGCCCGATGGGTGGAGCGTCACCCCGAGTGGCAGGAGTGGGTCGCAACTCCCGAAAACAAATAACAAAAACAGATACTATGAAATTCCAAAAACTACTGGCTGCGTGTCTCGTGCTGCTCTTTGCGGTGACGGGAGCGTCGGCACAGCGTGTCTATGAGACCTCGAAATACGGCATACGCCCCAACACGGGACGCAATGTCTCCTCGGCGGTGAACCGCCTGCTGGAGAGAATCCGCCGCGAATGTCGCGAAGGCGAGGAGGTGGTGCTGCGCTTCGAAAACGGTCGCTATGACTTCCACGAGAAGGGCGCAGCCGAAAGAATCTACTACATCTCCAACCACGATCAGGTGAACCCCAAGAAGGTGGGGCTCGACCTCTCCCACCTCGATAACTTCACCCTCGACGGTGGAGGTGCCGACTTCATCTTCCACGGTCGTATGCTCCCCGTGGCGGTGACCCACGCCGAGAATTGCACACTCAAGAACTTCAGCGTGGATTTCGCCGTGCCCCACATCACGCAGGTGACCGTGGTGGAGAACGACCCCCAACGGGGCATTACCTTCGAGCCTGCTCCGTGGGTGAATTACCGCATTCTGGAGGACGGCCGTTTCGAATCTTATGGCGAGGGCTGGACGCTCCACCCCGAGTGGGGCATTGCCTTCGAGAGGGAGAGCCGCCACCTGGTCTACAATTCGAGTGACGTCTACTGCGCCACACGCAAGGTCGAGGAGGTGGCACCGCGCCGTCTCCATGCCCCCGAGTGGCGGGACGAACGCATGAAGCCCGGCACGGTGATTGCCCTGCGCGAGTGGGAGCGTCCTGCACCGGGTATCTTCCTGTCGCACAACCTCAATACCTCCATTTCGGGCGTCAGAGTCCACTATGCCGAGGGTATGGGACTGCTGGCACAGCTCTGCGAGAACATTACACTCGATAAATTCGGAGTCTGCCTGCGTGACATTGACGACCCCCGTTACTTCACCACACAGGCCGATGCCACCCATTTTTCGAGCTGTAAGGGTAAAATCATCTCCACCAACGGACTCTATGAGGGCATGATGGACGATGCCATCAATGTCCACGGCACCTATCTCAAGGTGGTGAAGCGTCTCGACGAGCGCACGCTGGTGGGTCGCTATATGCACGACCAGTCGTGGGGCTTCGAGTGGGGCAGAACGGGCGACAGCGTGCAGTTCGTCCGCTCGAACACCATGGAGCTGATGGGCGAGAAGAACCGCATCGCCGATATTCGTCCCTACGACACCGAGATTTGCGAGGGCGCACGCGAATTTGTCATCACCTTCGAGCGAGAGCTCGACCCCGAAATTTCGGAGCTGAAGACCTGCGGCATCGAGAACCTCACATGGACACCCGAAGTCTATTTCGCCCACAACACCATTCGCAACAACCGTGCGCGCGGCTCGCTCTTCTCGACACCGTGCCGAACCGTGGTGGAGCACAACCTCTTCGACCACACTTCGGGCACGGCGATTTTGCTGTGTGGCGACTGCAACGGCTGGTTCGAGACGGGTGCGTGCCGTGAGGTGGTGATTCGTCACAACCGCTTTGTCAATGCCCTCACCTGTCTGTTCCAGTTCACCAATGCCGTGATTTCGATTTATCCCGAAATTCCGAATCTGGAGGAGCAGCGACTCTACTTCCATGGCGGTAGCGAGGGGGCGATACTCATCGAGGACAACGAGTTTGAGACCTTCGATGCCCCGATACTCTATGCCAAATCGGTGGACGGACTCATCTTCCGCCGCAATATCATTCGCGAGAATAGCGATTACAAGCCATTTCACCCCATTCGGAGCCGTTTCAAGTTGGAACGTGTCACCCGTGTGGAGATTGACCAATAAAGGCGGTAAAAACGCTGTTTTGAGCGGGCAGCGTGGAATGACCGTCTGCCATCGACGGAGACCGAATCTCTTTTGGGGGTTCGGTCTTTTTTTGCGCGGAGGGGGTGGGGGCGGTCTTCCTTTTGCCCGTCTGTTTTCTATACCCCTCCCAATAGAAAACAGCCTGCCCCTCCCAAAAATTGAATGCGCTCCGTTCTCTTTCTCGATGATTGCTCCAGCCCAAGACGCACCGCCTGAGGTCGTCTATCTTTTACTCCTCTCCACCGAAGTTCGCACACCTGCCACCGTCCTCCTTTTTCCTCCACTCCATGCCAAAGTCACTGCCCTTTCTCGCTACCTTACCACCCATGGCAAATCGCCGCCACTCTCTTTTTCCCCTTGATGCCAAGCCGCCGCCACCGCCGTCCGTTTTTCGTTCCACCCCCAAAGATGTTCCCGGGCATTTCTTTCTTAACTGCGCTCCTCGCAATTGACCTCCTCCTCCGCTCTGAAATCGGTCGCGCGAGAGCCGTTCGCCCCTACCGATACCCCGTTGAAAATCAAACTTTTCGAGGGCAAAACAGGGGTGTGGGAGCGTATCTTCGGAGGGTGTTAGTTTATTAACATTTTTTATTAAGAAAACTTACTATGTCAATAACTGTGCAAAAATCGACCTTGCTATATCGTACTTTGCAGAATATCAGTGTGTTAAAAACTGTTGATAATGTTCATTTCTATTGACAATTTGTGCATTTTACGCCCGCGCAACCCCCTGAAAATCCACAATTGTTTCTCGGTGGTGGGGGAGTGCGCCCTCTCCCCACGGCACAAAAAAACAGGGAGACCTTTTCGGGTCCCCCTGTCGGGAACGACACCCCACATCGGATGTCGTTATGGATAATGTGTATTTGCCTTCGCGGATTAGAAACCTAACTTCTCGCGGATGTCCTCGGGAAGAGCGTTCTTGTTGACCATGAACGAAGTGGTCTTGTACATCACAAATGCACGTGAGAAGTACCAGTGACCCTCGTAAGGACCTACCTTGTTCCACGAGTTCAGCACCTTGTAGTACTGGTTGCCGGCCTGGTCGTGTGCCTTGCCGATGATAACCATACCGTGGTCATCGGTAGTCTCGAAGTTGTCGAATGCCTCCTGACGCATCTCCTGTGTGATGGTGCGCTCCTTGCCGGGCTTGTCGAACTTGTAGAGTGCCTCCTGCTTCTCGCGGTCGGTCAGCTTGCCCCACTTCTCGGCCTCGGTGCCGCTCATGCTCTCGAGGTCAGCCTCGGGAACGATACCGATGCACTTGGTGCGGCTGAAGCCCTTCTCGCTCACGTCGGTACCCCATGCTACGGTGTAACCGTTGTCGATGGCGCTGTCGATAACACGCATCATGTCCTCCATGGGCAGGTTGTAGACCTTACCCCACATCCAGTTGTCGGGAATCTCGATAACGAAGTCGGTGTAGAAGGGGTGATGAGTGAACGAAGTCATATCGTGGTAGTCATCCATCTTGATGGGCAGTGCATCGCGGAACGAAGCGGGAGTGTACTCCTTACCCTCATAGGTGAACTTCTCGGGCATCTCACCGAAATACTCGTCGAGGATAGCGTTGAAAGCACGCTTCCAAGCGGTCGAGAGAGGCATGTTGGTCTTCTCGTTGGCCTTGAGAATGGTGTCGAGGAAGTTCTTCAACACCTCCGACAACTCGTGGAAGTCGGGCTTCTCGGTACCGTAGTTGAGACCCTTATAGACCTCGAAAGGCACGATACCGTGCTTCTTAATCATTTCGGTAACATCGTGTGCCGCGCCACCCTCTGCGAAGTTGATGGTGCCGTGCATACGTATATATTTCTCGGCTTTCTCCATCATGGTGTGACGGGTCACCCACATCTCCGAGAGATGGATGGGCTGGCCACCGGCACGCATAATCTCGCTCTCAAGGAACGACAAGGTGGAGAAGCACCAGCAGGTACCGCTGCGGCTCTGGTCCTTTACGGGAGTGATGTCAACGACTTTCTCGTCGGTGAAGATGTAGCCTTCGGCTTTCTTCTCGGTCTTGGGCGTCTTGGCTGCTGCCGACAACGACAACAACACCGCCAGGGATAGAAGTAATAAGTTCTTCATAATCATTGAGTTATTTTACTTTTTAGATGTGGTTACAATCTTTTGGCACATCTCGAAGGTCATGTCCTCGGGTTTCGAACCTCTCGGGATGCGGTAATTTTTGCCCTTGTAGGCGATGTAGGCACCATAGCGGCCGTTCTTGATAATCATATCCTTGTCCTCCTCAAAGGTCTTCAGAGGGGTGTTGGCGGCTGCCAGGGCGGCCTTGTGCTCCTCGATGATTTGCAGGGCACGCTCGTAGGTCACCGTGTAGGGGTCGTCGGTCTTGCCCAGCGAGGCGAACGACTTGCCGTAACGGATATATGCACCATATTTGCCGATGCCGACACACAAATCCTCACCGTCCAGCTTGCCCAACAGACGGGGCAGGGCGAAGAGTTCGAGCGCCTCCTCCAGGGTGATGGACTCGATGAGCTGACCTCTCTTGAGCGAAGCGAAGCGGCTCTTCTCACCCTCGTTGCCCTCGATTTCGACCATGGGGCCGTAGCGACCGATACGTGCCTTCACCACATGACCCGTTTCGGGGTCGTTGCCCAAAATTCTCACATGACCGTTGTGGTCGTTCTGTGCGCCGATGGCCGTATCGACCATCTTGTGGAAGGGGCCGTAGAAGTTCTGAATCATCACGTGCCAGGTGATGTCACCATCGGCAATGTGGTCGAATTCCTTCTCCACGTTGGCGGTGAAGTTGTAGTCGATGATGGGGGCGAACTGTGCCTCGAGGTAGTCATTGACCACCATACCGATGTCGGTGGGCGAGAGACGGTTCTTCTCCTTGCCGAAGGTCTCCGACGAGGTCTTCTCGCTGATTTTGCCCGACGAGAGGGTCAGCTGCGTGTAGTCGCGCTTCTGACCGTCACGGTTCTGCTTGACCACATAACCACGGTTGATGATGGTGGTGATGGTGGGGGCGTAGGTCGAAGGACGACCGATGCCCAGCTCCTCGAGACGCTTGACCAGCGAAGCCTCGTTGTAGCGTGCCGGAGCCTGTGTGAAACGCTCGGTGGCGGTCATCTTCTGCATCTCCAGCGCATCGCCTGCCGCCATCTTGGGCAACAGACCCTCGCCGCTCTCCTGTGCCTGGTCCTCGTCCACCGCCTCGGAATAGAGACGCAGGAAGCCGTCGAAACGAACCACCTCGCCCGTGGCAATGAATTGCAGGTCGGAGTTCGAGATATTGATGGTGATGGAGGTGCGGTCAATCTCCGCAGGTACCATCTGCGAAGCCACGGTGCGCTTCCATATCAGGTCGTAGAGTTTCTTCTCGGCAGCCGTACCCTCAATGGCGCGGCGATCGATGTACGAAGGACGAATGGCCTCGTGCGCCTCCTGTGCGCCCTTGGTCTTGGTCTTGTAGTTCATCGGGTGCGAGTATTTCTCGCCGAAGAGGTTGATGACCTCCTCCTTACACTGTGCCAGTGCCTGTACGGAGAGGTTCACCGAGTCGGTACGCATGTAGGTAATCAAACCCTGCTCGTAGAGCTTCTGTGCCACCGACATGATTTGCGACACCGACATACCCAACTTGCGGCCTGCCTCCTGCTGGAGGGTCGAAGTGGTGAAAGGTGCCGAGGGGTGACGCTGTGCGGGCTTCTCCTCACACTTGGCCACCGTGTAGGCAGCCTCCTTGGCTTTGTTGAGGAAGTCGAGTGCCTGCTCCTTGCTCTCGAAGCGTGACGACAGCTCCGCCTTGAAGAGGGTCTTCTCCTTGTCGCCTGCGGTGTAGAACTCTGCCACAACGCGGTAGTAGGGCGATGTCGAGAAGGCGATGATTTCGCGCTCGCGCTCCACAATCAGACGCACGGCCACCGACTGAACACGGCCTGCCGAGAGCTGGGGACGCACCTTCTTCCACAGCACGGGTGACAGCTCGAAGCCGACCAGACGGTCGAGGATACGGCGTGCCTGCTGGGCGTTCACCAGATTCATGTTCACCGTGCGCGGATGCTCGATAGCCTCGAGAATGGCGCGTTTGGTGATTTCATGGAACACAATGCGCTTGGTATTGTCGACCGGGAGCCCCAACACTTCTGTGAGGTGCCATGCGATGGCTTCTCCTTCGCGGTCTTCATCGGATGCCAACCACACTGTCTTGTCTTTGGACAGTTTGGTGAGCTCCTCGACGACTTTTTTCTTGTCGCTCGGAACTTCGTATATGGGATTGAAGTCCTCGGCGATGTTGATGCCGAGGTCTTTTTTCGAAAGGTCGCGGATATGACCGAAACTCGATTTTACGATGTAATCCCCACCCAGGAACTTTTCGATGGTCTTGGCCTTGGCCGGGGACTCCACGATTACCAGATTTTTCTGCATAGGTTTTATAGTTATCACAAAAATGCGAAAACCTAAGCACATATCGAACTTAGGTCACGCTTTGTGGGCAGTACTACTTGATTAGGTTGTAGGCGAATTCGAATCGTATGGGGGCATTGTTTTGCAGGGCGTCACCCGCATCGGTGGCCATGCCCTGTGTCACACTGAAGCCTCCCGTGTAGAAGTTGTAGGCTTCGGGACCCAGATATACGACCCGGCTCTTGACCTTCGAGAGGTCAACGGCGCGGTTTTCCTCTGCGGCGGCCTTCTTTTCCTTGAGATATTCGTTCCAGAGCTGCTGCACGTGCTCGGTGATGTTCATCACATAGCAACCGTGGCTGCGGTTGATGTGACCATCGTAAGCCAGCTCGGTGTTGTATTGCTGTTCGTACTGATACTCATAGTCGGAGATGGACTGCATCTTGCCGTAGTCGGTGTACATACCCAGTCGGCTCAGGGCTCCGTTCATCTCCTTGATGAGATTGACCGATGTGCCGGGGTTGATGTTCTCCCACGAGTAGTCGCTGCTGGTGAAGTAAATCAGCATGCGGCACTGGCTGAACGACATGGTGGTGAACGAGGTGTTCAACTCGTGGTTGTTGGCCTCGATTTCCTTTTCGATTTCCGAGAAGAACTCCTGTGTGAAACTCAGCTCCGAAACCACACCGCCCAAGCCTTCAACGATGATACGCGGCGAGGTGGGACGGTCTTTGACGTTCTCACCGATGGTCGCCTCGTCAATCATCGACGATTTCGAGTAGTCGCGGAAGACGGTATTGACCGACACGTTGCCGTAGTCCTTGGTGTAGATGTCGTAGAACGAGAGTGCCACACCGATGGTATCCTTGATGAGCGATTCGTCGTCCGTGCGGCGGTTACGGCCGTAAATCCACAGACTCGAATTTTCGAGCTTCGTACCGAAGATGGAGCCTTTGCCCGTCTGGGTCTGCTCCTCGGCGGGGCAGATGTAGAGACCCTTGAACTCCTCGACCCACTGTTTGAGACTGTCGGGCTGGTAGATGGAGTAGTCGTCCTTGTATTTGCCCGACTGCAACATCAGACGACTGATGTAGTCGCGACCTGCGGGAGTGGTCTTCAGCGTCACATTCTTGGTCGAGGGACCTGTGGTCTCGCCATCGGGGAAGGTGAAGGTGAAGAGAGGCTCTGCCGCCACGGTGCCGTCCTTGCGGGGGTCAAACTTGCCGTCGAGGTAGAAGGTGGTGTCCTTCTCTTTCTTTTCGGTGATGTATTTGTTGCTCACCACCTCATAGACGTTGTACTTCTGGGGGGTGAGGGTATCTCTGTCGTAGATGTCGAACGAGAAGCGGAGCATCGCCGAGTCGAAGATGGGTTTGTGACCGAAGAAGCCCTTTTCGACCTTGTAGGCGCTCAACACCTGGGTCATGAAGCCGGCGGTGCGCAGGCCGACCGTGTCGTTGAGCTGCGAGCCCATATAACCGTAGGTGATATTCGAAGCCTTGACCGAGTCGGTACGGAACAGACGGGTCTCGACAAATTTCTTGATGTCGTAACCCGTGTCCTTGTTGTAACGGGGCAGGGTGAAATATCCGGCATGCATGTGCTGGTTGTCCGGCACGATGTTCTGACCCAGAGAGTCATCGACTTTTGTGCAGGCAGTGAGCGCCGTGAAGGCGACAAGAATCGACAGTGTCAGGGCAAGCACGCGCTGTCGCAATCTATTTGAATTGGTCATAGAATCGGTTATAATTATCGAAAAAGTCCTGTTCCTCGGGCGACTGGTATTCGAGGAGGGGTTTGCCGCTCTGGCGTACCATCTCCAACACCTGGGGGTCGACGTTGGGCGAGCCGATGATAAATCCGTCGGCATACTGCATAACGTAACGATAGAGGTTTTGGTATGAGGGCTGGTCGAGAATCGACAGATTTTCGTCCTCCAGGCCTTCGCCCGATATTTCGTCCTTGATATCGGAGCTGAGCTGGCCGGTGAAGGCATCGTCATAAATCGAGAGTACGACCTTCGAATCGCGGAAAATGGGGTCATCGGCAAACATCTTCTTCAGGTAGATGGGAGCGATGCTGGAGAACCAGCCGTGGCAGTGTACCACCGAGGGCGACCAGCGCAGTTTCTTGACGGTCTCCAACACACCGCGTGCGAAGAAGATGGCTCTCTCGTCGTTGTCCTCGAAGTCGTTGCCATCGGCGTCCTGCAACACGGCCTTGCGTGCGAAGTAGTCGTCGTTGTCGATGAAGTAAATCTGTACGCGAGCAGCAGGAATCGATGCTACCTTGATAATCAGCTGGTGGTCGTTGTCGTCGATGATGAGGTTCATACCCGACAGGCGGATAACCTCATGGAGTTGGTGACGGCGTTCGTTGATGCAGCCGTATTTGGGCATAAATGTGCGTATCTCGTTGCCACGCTCCTGCATCGTTTGGGTGAGGGAGCGGCAGAGGGTCGAGATTTCCGTATCCGGAAGATATGGAGTAATCTGCTGGTATAGGTACAGAATCTTACTTGCCATGGGTCTTTTGTTTTTTTATTTAGTGTCCGATGCGGGGGCTTGTCCGGCCACGGTCCGAGGTGATGTCGGGCGTTTTTGGCGGGGCGACCTTTGTCGGAGTTTGGGGTTCTTTTAATGCAAAGATACGAAAAATAATTAAAGAATGAGCATCGCGTCGCCGTATGTGCCGAAGCGATAGCCCTCTTCGCGTGCCACCTTGTAGGCGTTCATGATGGTGTTGTGACCGCCAAATGCCGTCACCATCATCAGCTGGGTGGAGTAGGGCAGGTGGAAGTTGGTCACCATGGCATCGGCCACGGTGAAGTCGTAGGGCGCGAAGATAAATTTGTTGGTCCAGCCCTCCATGGGCTTGATCATGCCGTTGGTCGAGACCACGGTTTCGAGGGTACGCATCACGGTGGTACCTATCGAAACCACCTTATGACCCTCCTGCTTGGCACGATTGACGGCTGCGGCAGCCTCCTCCTCGACAAAGTATTGCTCGGAGTCCATCTTGTGCTTCGAGAGGTCCTCCACATCGACGGTGCGGAAGTTGCCCAGACCCACGTGAAGGGTGATGAACGCGCGATCCACGCCCTTGATTTCCATTCTCTTCATCAGATGCTTCGAGAAATGCATACCTGCCGTGGGGGCAGCCACTGCGCCCTCCTTCTCTGCGAAGATGGTCTGATAACGCTCTGCGTCTTCGGGTTCCACCTTCTCTCTGACCCACTTCGGGAGGGGAGTCTCGCCGAGGGCAAAGAGAGCGGCCTTGAACTCCTCGTACGAACCGTCGAAGAGGAAGCGCAGGGTACGGCCGCGCGATGTGGTGTTGTCAATGACCTCGGCCACCAACAGGTCGTCGTCGCCGAAGTAGAGTTTGTTACCGATACGGATTTTGCGGGCAGGGTCTACCAGCACGTCCCACAGGCGGAGTTCGCGGTTGAGTTCACGCAGGAGGAAGATTTCGATTTCGGCACCGGTCTTCTCCTTGTTACCGTAGAGGCGTGCGGGGAATACCTTTGTATTGTTGAACACAAAGAGGTCTTTCTCATCGAAATAGTCGAGTATGTCCTTGAAAATTCGGTGGGTAATTTTTCCTGTTGCACGGTCGATGACCATCAGACGTGATTCGTCGCGGTTCTCTGCCGGGTATTTCGCCAGCATGTCTGTCGAGAACTCGTATCCGTATTGTGATAATTTCATTTTTCAGAATACTTTTTTACGTTGGGAAAAAGTCATACAAATTAAATCTAATACGCAAAAAAGGCTATTTTGTTTCAATTTCCTTCAACTTTTCGAGGAATTCATCCAAATTCCATGCCTGTGAAGTGGTGAAACCGCCGCTTCTTGTGCGTCGCAGCGACGTAAGATGTGCGCCGCTGTGGAGTTGTTCGCCGATTTCGCGTGCCAGCGAACGAATGTAGGTACCCTTGCTGCAACGTACTCTGATTTTTATACGCGGAAGGTCATACTCCAGAAGTTCCATCTCGTAGATGTTGATGAGTGCCTGACGCAACTCCACCTCCTCGCCGGCGCGTGCCAGCTCGTAGGCTCTCACACCCTCGACCTTCTTGGCCGAGAAGAGGGGAGGGGTCTGGAGACGCTCGCCGGTGAGGGCTTGCAGAGCCTCCTCCACCGCCTCGCGCGTGATGTGCTCATAGGGGTAGGTCTGATCTACGGGGTGCTCCAAATCGAAGCTGGGAGTGGTGGCACCCAACATCACGTCGGTGACATACTCCTTCTCTTCGGCCTGCAACTGGTCGGCCATCTTGGTGGCGCGGCCGATGCAGACGATGAGTATTCCGGTGGCGAGCGGGTCGAGAGTGCCGGCGTGTCCCACCTTTATCTTCTTATATCCTGCCTTGCGGAGGGCAAATTTCACTTTGCGTACCACGTCCGCCGAAGTCCACTCCAGCGGCTTGTCCAACACGGCGATGTAGCCCTCTTCGAAATTGATACCTTTTAAGTCTTCGTGTACTGTCATTGATTATTGGAGTATAGTGTAGATTATAGCACCCGCACCTGCCACCAGACAGTAGAGGGCGAACCAGATGAGTTTGCCGCGCTTGACAATCTCAATCATGAACTTGCAGGCCAGACATCCGGTCACGAAGGCCGAGAGGAAGCCGGCGATGAGGGGCATGGCACCGATGTCGGAGACCGCCTCGCCACCCACCACATCGAGGAGTGTTTCACCCAAAATGGGGGCGAGCACCATCAGGAACGAGAACTGCGCCACGGCACTCTTCTTGTTGCCCAGCAGCAGACCCGTACCGATGGTCGAACCCGAACGCGAGAGACCGGGCATGACAGCCACAGCCTGTGCCAGACCGATGATGAAGGCATCGCGGTAGGAGATGTCCTCCTTGATGCGCGGCTTGGCGTAGTAGGCGAAGGCGAGCAAAAGGGCGGTGAGCAACAACATTGCACCCACCACGGCCATGATGTACTGACCCTGCAACATCGCTTCGATGTGGTCCTTGAACAGCAGACCCACGAAGCCCACGGGAATCATCGACACGACGATTTTCAGCACGTAGGCCTGTTCGGGGGTGAATTTCGTGGAGAAGAGACCCTTGAGAATCTTCCAGATTTCGCTCCACAGCACCACGATGGTACTGAGCACCGTGGCGGCGTGCACCACGATGTCGAAGGTCAAATCCTTGGGTACATCCATAAACTCCTTGGCGATTTGGAGGTGTCCGCTGCTCGAGACGGGGAGAAACTCGGTGATACCTTGTACGATACCGAGTAATATAGCCTGAATGGTATCCATTGTCTGTTATTTGAATCGTTTGAGAATAGCGTAGATTTCGAAGGCGAAGCCGCCCACCACCAACAGGGGTGCGAGGGTGATTCTGCGGAACGAGAACATCTCGGGGTTAAATTCCTCGGGGGAGTCGCTGCCGCCGCCCATCATCAGCACAAAGCCCAGCACCACGATGGCAAAACCTATGGCCAGAAGCTGGTAGTTGCGGCGGGTGAGGGGCATATTCGAGTTGTTCTCCTGATTTTCGGGAGTCTCTTTCATGTTTTCGGATGTTGCCATATATTAATAAAGATAAATCTTGTTAGACTGCATGTTGATGAATTTGTTGAGCGAGAGAATGGTGAAGAGTCCCGAGATGAGGACGCCGCCCACCAGCATGGTTGCCACGATGATGCCTACCTTCTCCCAATCGGCTATGCTCATGATTTCGGGAATGGACTCGTTGAGGCCGTAGACCGTCACCAGAAAGAGCACGGCGGCGATGAGACCCGAGACGATGCCCTGCGAAAGACTGCTGCGCAGGAAGGGCTTCATGATGAACCACTTGGTGGCACCGACCAGCTTCATGGTGTTGATGATGTAACGCTTCGAGAAGATGGCGAGTCGAATGGTGTTGTTGAGCAGAATGAGCGAGATGAGCAACAGCGAACCGCCAAAGAGCAACAGCACCAGACGGATTTTGTTCACTGTCGAGTGCACCTTCTCGGCCATCACCGCAGGGTAGCCCACGTGTTCGACACCCTCGATGCCGGAGATGCCGCGAATGAAGGCATCGATGAGTTCCTGCTCCTCGGATTGCGAGGTGAGGGTCACCTCGAAGGAATCGAGCAGAGGGTTCTCACCCAAAATCTCCTCATATTCGCTCTCGAACATCTTGCGGAACTCCTCGTCGGAAGCCTTTTCGTCCTTCGACGAGAAGACGATGCGGCTGACCAAATCGTCGTCCGAGAGACGCTTCTCGATGTGGGCGCGCTGACTCTCCGAGATTCCGTTCTTCAACTCCACGGAGAGCTGGATGTTCGATTGCAGGGTGTCGGCCACCGCCATGGCAGCCGTCATGAGATAACCCACCGAACCCAAGAGAAAGAGTACCAGTGCAATGCTCACTGTCGAAACGATGTACGAGTTGCGTACCTTGCGTTTCAGTCTTTTGTCGTCCTTCATATTATTTTTTTCTTTATTGTGCAGTTGATGAGTGCCCACACTGCGCCCAGCAGTATGAGTATTGAGGCGGCCATCGTCACCCCATCGACCCAAGCCCAGCCCGGAGCGCGGAATTTCCACTCCACGATGTGCTCGCCTGCGGGCAACTCCATGCCGCGCAACACGTAGTCGGCTCTGAAGTAGGGGGCTTCGTGACCGTCAATGTAGGCCTTCCAGCCCTTGTCGTAGTAAATCTCGGAGAAGACGACCGTACCCCCCTCTGCCGACGAGCAGGTGTATTTGAGGTAGTTGGGACGATACTCCGTGAGTGTGATTTCACCGTCACCGAAACTCTTGGTATCGACCTCTTCGCCCACCACGGCGGTGGTCGAGGTGTCGATGTCGCCCAGCGTGTCTATCTCCTCGCGGGGCGTTGAGGCGTGAATGATGTTCTGCACGAACCACGCCGCACCGTTGGCGGTCTCCGACTTGATGGCCTGCGGACGACCCTGCTGGTCGGGAACGATGAAATATTTGGTGTTGAGCATGTCGAGGATTTCGCCGCTGCGGTCGATGTCGCTCAAATAGTTGTCAATCAAATCCTGATAACGCGCCAGCTTCGCGCCGTGGTAACCGCCCACCGAACGGTGGAAGTAGGAGGTGGTGGCGTCCTGGAAGGGGCTGACCGTGTAGTTCATCACGCGGAAGCCCAACTCCTTGTCGCGGAGTATCTCCTTGTCGGCCTCTGTCGGGAGGATTTTGTTGTGACGGGGCGATACGAAGTTGTCGTGCGAGAGGAAACGCATATCCACGGGCATGAGGTCGAGGAGCATCACACCGCCCATGAGCACCAGCAACACGCGCTTGCCCACCTTGCGGAAGTAGTAGAGGGCGACACAGCCTGCCGCGAGGAGCACCATCAGCAGCGAGCGCAGGGCATCGGCCTGCATCATGTCGGCACGCTCGGCAGCCATGGCACTGCCGACCAGCTCGCCCCACTCGATGTCCATGCCGCGGTCGATGTATTGCTGCATGTTGTTCGACTGGAGCATATGGTGGAACTGACGGGTCATCATGTCGGTGCTGTCCGCCTGTCCGAAGTCAAAGAGCGCGGAGCCTGCCACGGCGAGCAGCAGACACACACCGCCCGTGATGGAGAGGGCATAGAGCCATGCCTTTTTCATCTGTGTGCGGTCGGTCTTCTCGTCCGCGAGACGCATCAGCGCAAGACCGCCCAACAGGGGCACCGCCCACTGGACGATGACCAGCGTCATCGACACGGTGCGGAACTTGTCATAACCGGGTAATATCTTGAATGCCAGCTCGGTGAACCACATCATGTTGCGTCCCCACGAGAGGAAGAGCATCAGTGCCGAGATGGCCAATATCCACCAGATGTTGCGTTTGCGCGAGAGCATCACACCCATGACGGCGAGGAAGATGGCGGCAGCACCCAGGTAGGTCGGGCCACCCGAATAGGGCTGCGTACCCCAATAGGCGGGGAGCTGCTCCGCACCGCCGCGCATACCGATTTCGCGCAGGGCTTCGGCGACCTTTCCGTTGGGCGAGAACGCCTCACCCGAACGGCGTCCCATGAAGTCGGGGACGAGGAGCGTGAGGCTCTCGTCAATGCCGTAGCTCCATGCCGTGGCGTAGTCCAAATCGAGTCCCTCATGGTCGTTGGTGCGCTGCTCGGCCAGCTCCGAACCGCCACGTATGGTGTCCTTGGTGTGCTGGGCGGTGTACCACAGTGACGAGAAGTTGGACATCACCGCCAGAATGCCTGCCACAAGGAGGACGGCGGTGCGCTTCGAGAAGGACTTCACGGCTTTCTCTCTCCGGGCGTTGATGCCCTCCGCGAGCCACATGAAGCCCGTCGCCATGAGGAAATAGTAGGTGATTTGGGGGTGGTTGGCACCGATTTCAAGCGAGGTCGCCACCGCGGTGATGACACCTCCGTACCACATATTCCCCCGAAGGGTGAGCCACACACCGCCCATCATCAGCGGGGCGTAGACCAATGCCCACATCTTGGTGATGTGTCCTGCATCGATGATGAGCAGGAAGTAGGTCGAGAGTCCGTAGGCGATGGCCGGAACGATGGCCGTCCAGCGGTCGCACTTCATCATCAGCAACATGAGCCAGAACGAGAGCATGGCCAGCACCATGAATCCTGCCGGCAAATCCATCACCTTGGCCACCGCGCCGATGGTGTGCTTGACCAGCTGACCGGGGTATTTCATGTAGATGAGGTAGGCCGGCATACCCGAAAACATATTGCCCGTCCACTGGGGGTCTTCGCCCGTCGAGCGGTTCATGTCCACGATGTCCTTCGACATACCGTCGAACTGCATCACATCGTGCTGGGGCAACACATCGCCTCCGAACTGGGGTGCGAAATAGACAATGCTGATGAAAAGAAATACGGCGAGGGCAAAGAGCGAGGCCAACGCCTTACGGATAATATCTTTTGAAATTTTCATTTTTCGGAGGATTAACAAAGGCCAAAGGTACGAAAAAATAGTTACTTACAGAGGAGGAATTGTGAAAATTCACTATATTTGCACTAACTTAACCTGACTGGGCGACGGCTAAGAAGTGATAATCCGAATTTTAACCGCTTCGGAGGGCATTTCAGCTCGCGCACGGGGTGAAAAACCGATGCGAGAAACTGAAGAAAAATATCGACGGTCAGGCAAATTTTTACGATGAGGACAATGGCTCGCGGGACGAAAAATTCCGTGTGCTCTTGTTCCGTGTATATTTTTTAGAAGTATGATTACACTCGATGATATTCGAAAACCGGTAACGGGACGCATCGAAGCCTTCGACCGCTTTGTCGATAGTCGGTTCTGTGCCGATGGCAAACTGATGGACAGCATGCTCCGATACGCGCTCTCTTCGCGTGGCAAGGGCATTCGTCCGCTGCTGGTTATCCTTTCTGCGTCACTCAATGCCCGCAATGAGGCAGGTGCCGACTCCCCGAGAGTCAATCTGGCGGCCATGCTCGTGGAGATGATTCACGTGGCATCGCTCATCCATGACGATGTGATTGACGAAGCCGACACACGCCGCGGTGCCCCCTCGGTGAATGCCATCTGGCAGTCGCACAAGGCGGTGCTGCTGGGCGACTATATCCTGGCGCGCAACGTGGGCATCGGTCTCGAGAGCGGTCAGTTCGATTTGGTGACCCACATCTGCGGTGCCATGGCTGCCCTGTGTGAGGGCGAGGTGTTGCAGGACGAGTGCGCCGCCAAGCACACCATGACGCGCAAGGACTATTTCGATATCATCCGCCGCAAGACCGCATCGCTCATCAGTGTGAGTGTGTCGGCAGGTGCGCTGGCGGTGAATGCCGCGAGCGATGCCGTGGAGCGCATGCACCGTTTCGGCGAAGCGGTGGGTATGGCTTTCCAGATTCAGGACGACATTCTCGATTACTCGTCGGTCAAGACCGGAAAACCCCGCAACAACGATTTGAGAGAGGGTAAAATCACCCTGCCGCTGCTCTGCGTGCTGGAGCGTGTCGATGAGAAACGCCGCCGCGAGTTGGTGGAGCGTCTCGAAAAATGTGCCACCGAAGACGAGTCGGTGGAGTACCTGCGTTGCATCGTGGCGAATGAGGGCGGTTTGCAGAAGGCCGCACAAATCATGCACGACTACCTCGACGAGGCGGTCTCGCTGCTCGATGCCTACCCCCCGTCGGAGTACAAACAGGCGTTGGTCAATCTGTGTGCCTTCATCGGCGAGAGAGACCGTTAATGAATTGACGAACAATTAATTATTAACCTAAAATATTATTATTTCCAATGGAACAAAAGAAAAACTATTTGTTGCCTATCATCGTGATGATGTTCCTCTTCGGAATGATTTCATTCGTGACCAATCTTGCATCGCCGATGGGTGACATCCTCAAGTATCAGTTCAACGTACCGAACTGGATGGGTACACTCGGTGTGTTCGCCAACTTCATCGCCTATGCCATCATGGGTTACCCTGCCGGCAGTATGTTGCAGAAGATGGGTTACAAGAAGACCGCTCTGATTGCCGTTTCGGTCGGCTTCATCGGTGTGGCTATCCAGACCCTGTCGGGTGTGGTCGAGAGCTTCGGCGTTTATCTGCTGGGTGCTTTCATCGCAGGTTTCTCGATGTGTCTGCTCAACACGGTGGTCAACCCCATGCTCAACAAACTCGGTGGTGGCGGTAACAAGGGTAATCAGCTCATTCAGACCGGCGGTGCCTTCAACTCGCTGATGGGTACTTCGGTCATCATCCTCACCGGCCTGCTGATTCCCGAGGGTATCAAGAACGCGCAGATTAGCAACGTCTTCCCCCTGATGTATGCCGCTCTGGCTATCTTTGCTTTTGCTTTCGTGGTGATTCTCTTTACCAATATCCCCGAGAACAAGCGTGAGGAGACTGAGGTGAAGATCGCTTCCAAGTCGCAGTATGGTCCCATGTCGTTCCGTCACTTCGTGCTGGGTGCCGTGGCTATCTTCATCTATGTAGGTGTTGAGGTGGGTATTCCCAACGTATTGCAGAAGTGGTTGCAGAACCCCGATTTGAACGTATTGGGCGAGGGTGTCAATGCCGAGGCCATTGCAAGTTCCGTTGCAGGTACCTATTGGTTGCTGATGCTCGTCGGCCGTCTGGCAGGTGCTATTGTTGCCAGCAAGGTGTCGGCAAAGAAGATGTTGTCGCTGGCTGCTGCCGTGGGTCTGGTATTGACACTGCTGTCGATTATCGTTCCCGCATCGATGGTTGTCATGCCCGTCTTCAACGGTTCGGAGGGCTTCGCCATGGTCAATGTACCCATTAACGCCATGTTGCTCGTATTGGTAGGTCTCTGCACTTCGGTGATGTGGGGCGGTATCTTCAACCTTGCAGTCGAGGGTCTGGGCAAGTACACCGAGCAGGCTTCGGGTATCTTCATGGCACTGGTTTGCGGCGGTGGTATTCTTCCTCTGTTGCAGAACGGTATCGTGGACTGGACCAATCAGGGTCTGGGCTACCAGAACAGCTACTGGCTGATTGTGGTATGCTTCGGTTACCTGTTCTACTACGCGCTCATCGGTTCGAAGAACGTGAACAAGGACATTCCCGTAGAGAAGTAATTCTCCCGCAAGGATTGAAAATGATGAAGGCGACCCTCGAAAGGGTCGCCTTCTTTTTTGTGTCGGTGCAAGAGGGGAGGGGCGAGAGGGTGTGCCGTCTGCCCCTCTCCGCTCGCCCCTCCTCCCAAAACAAAAAAGCAACCGCCCGAACAGGACAGTTGCTTTTTTTAGAATTAATTGTACCGCCGCAGGTCGTTAATTGACCACCACGGTGTTGAAATATTCGTTGAAGAGTTGCTCGGCACGTGCCAGCTGTTCGGGGGTGTTCTCCACCACATCGGAGAGCTTGTACTCCCAGCCCATGGCTTCGTATTTGTGAACACCCAGACGGTGGTAGGGGAGTACCTCCACGCGCTCGATGCACTTATATCCGCCCAAGGTCTCGCCCAGCGTGCGAATATCCTCCTCGGCATCGCTGATGCCCGGCACCAGCACATAACGCATCCAGAAGGGGCGTTGGTGGGCTTCGAGCCATGCTGCCGTGCGCAGGGTCTGCTCATTGGAGCGACCCGTGAGGGCTTCGTGGCGTTGGGGATTGATTTGCTTGATGTCGAGCAAAACAAGGTCCACCAGCGAGAACAGCTCCTCGACATGAGAGTTCCACACACCGCCGTTGGTGTCGATGCAGACATGAATGCCGGCCTCCTTGAGTCGTCTGACCACGGGAACGAGTGCCTCGGCCTGTGCCGTGGGCTCGCCGCCCGAAAAGGTTACACCGCCGCGTTTGCCGAAGAAGGCGCGCTGGCTCATCGCCATCTGCACGATTTCATCGTCGGGGGTGGCTTTTCCGCCCTTGAACTCTATGGTGTCGGGATTGGCACAGTAGAGACAGCGGAAGGGACAGCCTTGAAGGAAAACGACGAGCCGGAGACCCGGCCCGTCGAATGTTCCCATACTTTCGTAAGAGTGTATGTTCAGCATATTACATTCTCTCGTGGAACGAACGGCTGATAACCTCCAGCTGGTGCTCGCGGCTCAACTTCACGAAGTTCACAGCGTAGCCCGATACACGGATGGTGAGCTGGGGATACTTCTCGGGATGCTCCATGGCATCTTCCAGCATCTCACGGTTGAGTACGTTCACGTTGAGGTGGTGTGCACCCTTGGTGAAGTAACCGTCCATCATGGTCACGAGGTTCTCGACACGCGCCTCGGCGGTGGGACCCAGTGACTTGGGTACGATAGAGAAGGTGTTGCTGATACCGTCCTGCGAGTCGCGATAGCGCAACTTGGCTACCGAGCTGAGCGATGCGATGGCACCGTTCTTGTCGCGGCCGTGCATGGGGTTGGCACCCGGAGCGAAAGCGACACCCTTGGCGCGACCGTCGGGGGTAGCACCGGTCTTCTTACCGTACATCACGTTCGAGGTGATGGTCAGCAGCGAGAGGGTGGGGCGTGCGTTCTTGTAGACGGGCAACTTCTTCAACTCCTCGCTGAAGTAGTATACCAGGTCTACACCGAGGTGGTCTACCTTGTCGTTGTCGTTACCGAAGCAGGGGAATTCTCCCTCGATGTTGAAATCGTCGGTCAGACCCAGCTCGTTGCGGTGAGCGGTCACCTTCGCGTACTTGATAGCCGACAGCGAGTCGATGGCAATCGAAAGACCTGCCACACCGTAAGCCAGATTGATACGGGGGTTGGTATCGATGAAGGCCATCTGTGCCTTCTCGTAGTAGTACTTGTCGTGCATGTAGTGGATGATGTTCATTGCCTCGTTGTAGACACGTGCAACCTCCTTCAACACCATCTTATAGTTGTGCATAACCTCGTCGAAGTCCAGCACATCGTTCTTCAGTGCGGGGATACCCTTTACCATTACGGTGCCGGTGTTCTCGCAACGACCGCCGTTGATGGCCAGCAGCAGTGCCTTTGCCAGGTTGGCTCTTGCACCGAAGAACTGAATCTGCTTACCGATAGCCTGGTAAGATACGCAGCAGGCGATACCGTAGTCGTCGCACTCGCGAACCTCACGCATGAGGGTGTCGTTCTCGTACTGAATCGACGAAGTGTCGATAGAAACCTTTGCGCAGAAATCCTTGAAGCCTTCGGGCAGCTCGGGGCTCCAGAGCACCGTCATGTTGGGCTCGGGCGAGGGGCCGAGGTTGTAGAGGGTCTGCAGGAAACGGAACGAAGTCTTGGTTACCTTGGTGCGACCATCGTTGAAACGACCGCCGATAGCCTCGGTTACCCAGGTGGGGTCACCTGCAAAGATATCGTTGTAGGACTGCATACGCAGGTGGCGTACCATGCGCAGCTTGATGATGAACTGGTCGATAAGCTCCTGAGCGAAGGTCTCGTCGATGTTGCCGTTGGCCAAATCGTACTCGATGTAGATATCGAGGAACGACGATACGTTACCCAGCGACATGGCAGCACCGTCCTGCTCCTTCACGGCAGCCAGGTAAGCCATGTAAACCCACTGTACAGCCTCCTGTGCCGAGGTTGCGGGGCGGCTCAAATCCAGACCGTAGTACTCGCCGAGAATCTTGATGTCCTTGAGTGCCTTGATCTGCTCGGCAACCTCCTCGCGCAAACGAATGCGATCCTCGGTCATGGGGCCGGTGAGGTTGTCCAAATCCTGCGACTTGGTCTCGATGAGGCGGTCGATACCGTAGAGAGCCAGACGGCGGTAGTCACCGATGACACGACCGCGGGCGTAGTTGTCGGGCAGACCTGTCAGGAAGCCCAACGAACGGAACGAACGAATTTCCTTGGTATATACATCAAATACGCCATCGTTGTGGGTCTTGCGGTAGTGAGTGAAGATATCCTTCACTTTCTCGTCTACCTCTACACCGTTCTCGTGGCATGCTTTAGCAACAACATTGATACCGCCAAAAGGTTTGATGGCACGCTTGAGCAGCTCATCGGTCTGCAAACCTACGATCAACTCGTTTTCCTTGTCGATGTAGCCTGCCTTGTGCGATGTGATGGTCGAAACGGTGACATTGTCCAACGAACGGATGCCGTTGTTCTGACGCTCCTCCTCGAGGGCCTTCAGACAGAGATCCCAGATGCGCTTGGTACGCTCGGTGGGGCCCTGCAAGAACGATGCATCGCCGGTATAGGGGGTGATGTTTGTGCTGACGAAATCACTTACGTTGATTTCCTTACTCCAAAGCCCGTCAATAAAGGTTTTGTTCTCTTGCATAAAAATTAAAAAATTAAGTGGTATCTGAAATTATTAGGTTCTCATTGTTTCGGGCTACAAAAATAAGCATTTATTTTTGTTACTTAATATTGTGTTCCCAAAAAAATGATACAGATGTGAAAATACCTAAAACAGGGTATTGCGGTGTGTTATAGCGTATAACAGGGATTTGGGGTGCGGAGCATCGCCCCGGGGAATAGATACACAATATTGTAAGAGACGGAAACCCGTTTGGCGGGAAGAGTTTTCGGGGGGTGGCCGAAGGGCAAAAAAATATACCGTCTCACGATTGTGAAACGGTATATTTTTATTCGAGAGATGTGCGAATTACTTGTTAACTCGCTTCTCCTTGATACGAGCCTTCTTACCGGTGAGGTTACGGAAGTAGTAGATACGTGCGCGACGTACAACACCATACTTGTTCACCTCAATCTTGTCGATGTGGGGAGAGTAGAGGGGGAAGATACGCTCTACACCAACGCCGTTCGAAACCTTGCGGATGGTGAACATCTTGGTCTTACCCGAACCCTTGATCTGGATAACTACACCACGGAAGCTCTGCAAACGCTCCTTGTTACCCTCGACGATTTTGTAAGTTACGGTGATAGTATCACCTGCACCGAACTGAGGCACGTCAGCGTCAGTCTTGGCCCATGTCTGCTCGTTTACGAGCTTGATGATTGCATCTTTGTTCATTGTTGCAACAAAATTTGATTGTTTACGTGTTCAACATTCCCGCTGCACCCCGGCTACCATGCAAAAGTCATTGTTTTGCAATCCCGCACTGCTTGACAGAGAGCTTCGCGCCGCAAGAACTTCGCTTCGCGGTGTTGCGACTCGATATCGCAAAACCCGTCACAAACCCTTGACGACACCCTCCGACAGCCGGTGTCACTGCCTCGGTACCCAATGAAAGAGGTTGATACTCGCCCTTTTGGGACGGCAAAGGTAGAAATAAAATTCATTCTGAGCAAGCATCCGCCACAAATATCTGCTCCGCGAAGGGGTGATTTTTCACAAATGTGCCATTCCGCGGTGTTTTCTCTGTCGCAAAAATTGTAAAAACCGACTCCTTACCTTTGTCTCTGCGCCACCGATTTCGTATATTTGTACCGTTTTTCGGATTAGTAAAATATTTAGAGAAGAGATATGAACAAAGATTTGTTGATTTTCGTGACCAACGACGACGGATATGATTCCAAGGGTTTTGCGGCAGCCATCGAGGTGGCACGTCACTTCGGACGTGTGGTCGCCATCGCTCCCGAAACCGTGCAGAGCGGCATGAGCCAGGCCATCACCATGTACCGACCCCTGTTCCTGCGCAAGGTGCGCGAAGAGGAGGGTGTGGTGGTCTATGCACTCAACGGCACTCCGGTCGATTGTGTGAAGATGGCCTTCGACCACCTGCTGTTGAACGAGAAAGTCTCTCTTGTGATTTCGGGTATCAACCACGGTTCGAATGCCGCGGTCAATGTCCTCTATTCGGGTACGATGGGTGCCGCCATCGAGGGCAGTTTCTACGGTTGTCCTTCGGTGGGTCTTTCGCTCACCGACCACGCCGCCGATGCCGATTTCGACGCCTCTGTCGAGTACGGCAAGCGCATCATCGCCGATGTGCTGGCTTCGAATCCCGCGCTGCCCCTGTGTCTGAATGTCAATGTCCCCATCGCCCGCCCCGAGGAGATTAAGGGTGTGAAGGTGTGCCGTCAGAACCGCGGTTTCTGGCGCGAGGAGTTCTTCCGCCGTGAAGACCCCCGCGGCAAGGAGTATTTCTGGCTCACGGGCGAGTTCGTCAATCACGAGCCCGAATCGGAGGATACCGACGAGTGGGCACTGGCGCACGGTTATGTTTCGGTCGTGCCCGTACATACCGACACCACCGACTACACCCGTATGGAGGGGCTGAAAGCCGTTATCCGTTAGTGTGGCGAGGGGAGAGAGATAACCTCATTCATGGATAAAGGGTCGTGCATCGAAAGTGCGCGACCCTTTTTTTGTATCGCCCCCTCCGAGTTTTTTCTCCGCACATCTGTCCTCCCGGTACTTGCCGTTCAGTGAATAATTGTTATATTTGTAGTTACTTTGTGGAACGGAAACTGCCGAGGGCGAGAGCCGGAGGAGCAGTCTGCCGTTTCGGTAAAACACAACGCCATGTTTATCAAATTACTGCTCATCATCGCCATTTTGGTGCAGACCATCGCCACCATCTTCGCCCTGAGGCTGGTGCGTACCACCAAATACAACTCCGTGTGGATTCTCTTCATCGTGGGTTTCTCGCTCCTCTCGGTCGAGCGTTTCTTCCAGCTCATGGCCGTGGGTCACGAGGTGACTCCGCGCTGGTGGTTCTTCTATCTGGGTATCGTGGTCTCCATCTGCCTGTCGATTGGCGTGATGTATGCCCACAAGCTCTTCAAGTACATCGACCGCCTCACCCGCCAGCGTCAGCTGATGAACAAACGCATCCTCACCGCCGTGTTGCGTACCGAGGAGAAGGCGCGCTCGCGTTTCTCGAAGGAACTGCACGATGGTCTGGGCCCTCTGCTGTCGTCGGCGAAGATGTCGCTCACGGCACTCTCGCGCGATGAGAACAACCCCGAACAGAAGGCCATCATCGACAATACAACCTATGTCATCGAGGAGGCGATACGCTCCCTGCGCGAAATCTCGAACAACCTCTCACCCCACGTGCTCAACGACTTCGGTCTGGCACGCGGTGTGCAGCACTTCATCAACAAGAGTGCTGGTATGCACGAGGCAACGATACGTTTCACGACCAACCTCAAGACCGAGCGTTACGACACCGACATAGAGGTGATTCTCTACCGTGTGATTTGCGAGCTGATTAACAACTCGCTGAAGCATTCGGGTTGCAAGGCCATCAACCTCTCGCTGTCGCAGAGTGGCTCCTATCTGGTGCTGGAGTACACCGACAACGGACGCGGATTCAACCCCCAGGCCATGATGGATTGCGGTATGGGACTCTCGAACATCTCGTCACGCATCAACTCTCTGGGCGGCACGTTCGACATCGTGTCGGCGAAGGGCAAGGGTATGCGTGCCACCATCAAGGTCAATACCAAGAGCGAACCGCTGTTGACCCACCATCGTAAAAACAATGACAAATGAGAAAATGCAATATATTTTTGGTCGATGACCACTCCCTGTTTCGCGGCGGACTGAAGATTCTGCTCGAACGCAACGAAGGACTGAAGGTCGTGGGCGAGGCCGGCAGTGGCGAGGAGTTCCTCGAGATGCTGCCTGCGGTGGAGGCCGATTTGGTCTTCATGGACTTCTCTATGCCCGGCATGGACGGTGCCGAAGCCACGGAGAAAGCCCTCGAACACTATCCCGATTTGAAGATTGTCACCCTGTCGATGTTCGGCGAGGAGGGCTACTATTCGCGCATGGTGCAGGCCGGAGCGAGGGGCTTCCTGCTGAAAGATTCCGACATCGCCGACCTGCTGGAGGCCATCGACACGGTGATGGACGGCGGCAGTTACTTCAGCCCCCAGCTTTTGGAGTCGCTGTCGGGGAGTATCCGCTCGAGAGAGGACATCTCCGACGACCAGCTCTCGGAGCGTGAACGCGAGATATTGGTGGCTGTGTGCCGCGGCTTGTCAAATCAGGAGATTGCCGACGAGCTGTTCATCTCGAAACGCACGGTGGATAAACACCGCGCCAACATCCTCGAAAAGACGGGCTGTAAGAATACGGCGAGTCTGGTGGTCTACGCCATACGCAACGGTATCGTAGAGCTGTGAGAATGACAAAAAAGAGGGCTGCGGCCATAAAATAGGGGCTTCGATTTGGAGAATTGAGAAAAACTCTCTACTTTTGGAGTCCGAATTGAGGAGAGGTGCAGGAGTGGTTGAACTGGCCCGCCTGGAAAGCGAGTAAACCCCTAAAGGGTTTCAGGGGTTCGAATCCCCTTCTCTCCGCAAAAGAAAAGGGTGTAAATCAGTAGTTGCTGATTTACACCCTTTTTTCGTGTCTAGGAATTTTTCATCCATTCCTTTAAATCTCTTTCAGCTACTATATTTAGTCGTCCCTTCTTTGTTGAACGACAGCCAGCGAGATTTATCATGACATAAAAAGTAAAATTGATTTCTACTCGAGATTGCTTTATGATTTTATTCTATAATTCCAGGTTTGGGAATTATGTGGATGACAAATCTTTGATTTCCTTTATTCCCTTTGATATCTGGCTGCAGTCTAAATTTACTTGATTGACCACTTCCCGAAATCAAAACTTCACAATTTCCCAAAGAATCAAATTCAATACCATTCTGTGACCAAAACTTAATCAAAGCTAAGGCTCTTTTGTAGCTTAACTCATAGTTCTGTTGGTAAAAATCCCTTGAAGATTGTCCTTCTATGATTAGAAGATACTGTGCTTCCGGAATCTTTTGTTTTGCGTCCTTCATGAACGAGACAATGGCTTCTCCTGCTTTTAGTAATTTATCAAGTTGTGATTTGTTAATATCTTGAATATTAGAGCTGTAAGTGTTGAATGATACATCGATATTCTTTAATGTATGTCTTTTAAAACTCTCATCATATTTGAAGTAGTTATTATCTATTTCTTTAATGGAGTTGTTTAATTCCTCTATCTTTCTTAATTGTTCTTCTTTAGCATTAACCTCATTGTCTAATTGTGTGTTTATACCTTTCATTTTTACAACACACACGATAAACAAAACAAGCATAATAAAGAATAAACTTGTCATAAGGTCAGAATAACTCAACCAAAAAGTATTACTCCTGTTTTTTGCCATAGTTACGCTCTCTCTTAATATCTATATTAGATTGTGTCATTGTATTAATGGCTTTGAGGATAGATTTATTTAAATCAATATTTTCAATTTGTGCTGTTTTATAATCTTTCCTCAAATTCAATATTTCTCCTTTCAAATCCTTATAGCATTCTGCTTGAACTTGTGTATATTGAATCATAGTATGAAGGACCTCTTTTAACTTGTCAGAACTCTCAAAAAATTCTTTGTTGTTTGTAACAAAGTTCTGTATGTACTCAGTTGAGGCTGTAAGTTGATCAGATAGTTTTTCCGAGATTTGTTTACCTTCAGATTGAAGTAAATCAAATTCTTTTCTCCAAATATCTCGGGCTTCAGAACCTGTTGGAAAATGTGTCGCAATAGCTTCTTGGAATTTATGTTGCAATTCCGTGGTCTTATTTTGATTACTAATGACGATGGATAAACCAACAGAAAACTCTTTAAAATTATCCATTATAATCTGCATCTGATTGATAATCCCCGAAGCGTTGGAAATGGTTGAATTGAGTTGTTCTTGATAGGTATGAAATGTATTTAAGGAATCTGCTGATTCTTTCAATTGCATGAATGTCTCTGCAATTTTGTTAGCTGTTCGTGTTAGACTGAGTTTATTAATTTCCGTTAAAACCAAATGCTGTTTTTCCAAATTGTCATTTAGAAGCGCAGCTGAATCAGCATAGGCGTCCAAATTTTTTCCGAATTTATCAACAAAATGTCCCAAAACTCCTTTTAATGAATTTAAACTTGAAGCCATACTATTTGATAGTAATGGCATTAGTTCGCGACGTAGAAAATCTATATATTCATCTTTCCCGTCATTTGATTTTGAGACAGCGGTTTTATATGAAATAGCACTATTCCAAATAGACAATAATAAGCCTAAAAAGCTTGCGAGCATTGCAAAGCTTACTCCATAAAGAAGGTGTTGTAATCCTGTAAAGTCACTAGAATTACCAAAAATCTGTTCAAAGTCTATACCACTTACACCAGTGATGATACCAATGAATGTTCCTGCTAATCCAAGGTATAAAGGTACATTTAAACTATTATGAATTTCATTTTCAAGAGCATCCTTTTGATTATCACAAATGTCTTCAAGTATGCTTAAATCAGCACTTGTTCCTGTATTTTTACACAGGTATTCATTTGATCTATTAATAATAATTGCGAAACGTTTATTTATTGGTTTATTATCAAGAATAGCTAGTAATGATAAGTCGGTATAATCTTTATCATTATCATCTTCTTCTGATCTAGAATGTCGCTCTGGAATATTCAATAAAAATTTTCTCAAAGAATATTTTGTTTGTAGTACTTGTGAATTGATAGATGTTTTTTTCAAAAATAAGCTATCAACATTATCAAATAAACTTTTAAGTTCGGCTATTGCTTGCTTAGTTTTATAGAAAGAAATAAACTGTAAAACAACGACCAGTATTACTACATAAATCGCAATATAAAGACCTATATTTTCCATGTTAATTACTCTTTGTCGTTATAAAAAGATCCGCAACTTGTCCTTGTTGTTGCATTTTAGCTCTTTTTTTGATTTCTTGTTTTTGTTTTTTTATATCTAATTTTTTTTGTTCTAGTTCCTCTTGGCTCATTGGCTTGTACCTGCCCAAATCGTTAGTCGGATAATTACCCTCGATATACAATTTAACTAACCCCGCATGAGAAAGAGGTCTAGTAATATCTCTAAAATCTGTGTTTGTATTGTAGTCTAATAAGACTATATCTTGTTTTTTGTTTTGTTCTTTAATCCTTTCTATGACATGATGTACCTCAGGTATATTATCTAAAACCCATTTATACGTAGGCAGATAAATGAGCATTCTGGCATCAAAATATCCAAGAAGTTCTTTGCCAAAAGCTCCTTTCCTATGCCCTTTGGGAATGCCATATTTTCTTACAGTCCTTTTTAAATCACGCATAGAGTCATTTTTAAAAGTCGTAAAATCCACATCGGCTTGTTCAAAAACCTTTAATCCCTGCCAAACAGCTTCAACACAGGTAGCTTTTAAGCCATCTGTAAAAGGAATAGGTATATTTTTATGAGGATAAAACGGACTTAGAATTTTAGCATACCGTGTTGCAGAATTAGACGTTATATCCAATATTACTGCATTGGGGTATTCTTCTTTAATTTTTTCAAGTTTTCGTCTCTTATTTTCAATATAAATCATAGTTCAATATTATCAAGATTTACAATATATTTCTTTGGAATAAAAGTTTTTACCAAGACTTCGGCTTGATGGGGTTTGAAATCTATATCATCTTTGGGGACAAATTTCCTTTTAGTTGCATTGAAATTAATTCTTTTTAAGTCTTCTAATTGTCCACCGTGGATATGCAATTTGTCGGCAGCATTTATATTTGAAAATAATGTAGTTTCTAGTAAAACTACATCTGTCTTAATTTTTAGATATACTATATCTCTACCAGATTGTTGTAGACGGTAAATCATAGGATGGTCATTACAAAAGCTCAAACGAACATAATCTTCTAGACCATATCTTTTATCTAATTCTTGAGAATAATCATCTCCGCCCTGATAAGGAATAGTTATATTGTTTTTTTTGCAATAATACCACGAGAATAGACCTCCATGCGACTTAATGGATGGAATGTTTCGTTTATCAGTAAAATGGTAGAGGTATTGTATATCATTATTGTCTAATACTTGCTTGAAATCAGTCCAATTATCTTTTAGATTATTAGATATTGCCTCTAATCGTTTCTTTTCTTTTAATTCGGCTTGCTCTTTTTTCCAGGCTTCTTCAGCAAGTCTATTTGCTTCCTGCTGTCGTCGTCTTAATTCTGTATCGATTTGGTTTTTAAGTTCAATCCTTTCAAGTTTTATCCTTTCCCTTCTCTTTCTCTCCTCTTCTTCAATGCGCTTTCTCTCTTCTACTAATTTAGTAAGTTTCTCTCTTTCTAAATCATCCTGTAATTTTAAATATATCCTTTGCAGGGAGTTGTACCTTTCTTTTATAGAAAGGTCTTTAACCCGCACAATCTTATTCGATAGTTCCTCAATTGTTTGTTTGGCATTGATTTCTTTTTTTTGAGAAAGATATATATTAAGATTGTCTAATAGTGTATTAACGTTATTTTCAAGCCTTTTCTGTTCATCGGCTTCTGCTTGTAGTCTTTGGCTCTTTAAAAACCTTAAGGTGGGTATTTTCGCTAGGATACGTGGTGTGAAAACTTGAGTTCTTTCCGATTTTTTGTTCTTTGGGGGTATAATTAAAGAAAACCAAGAATAATCCGATTGCTTAATGTTTTCTTTTTCTTTTTGGGCAATCTTCATTTTTTCTTCCAATTTATTAATGGAAGAATTTATACTTCGTTGGTCGAATCCATCATTTTTAGCATTAGATGATGAATTATTAACAGATAAGCCAAATATTTTTTTTAGCCATGTAAATAGCATGATATTGTAATATTTAAGTCACGATGCGTGGTTTTGCATACCAAATCTTTGTGAAAACAGAAGGACTATCTTTTATGTCGGATATAGTAATAGTAGCCCACGCAATAGCGTGAGAACCACTATGCTATCCTTTGTATTCAGATTGACAATTCCCTACGTTTTCAAGTACAATATAAGCATAACACGTCTTTTTCTAATATGTTTTAGGAAAAACTATATCAAATATACAAAATCCCGACTGTATAAAAAAATAAAGAGGAAAATATTTTCCTCTTTATTCGTTTTATATCAACCCCTTACCGCAACTGAAGGGGTGAAGACTTGCTTATTGTTCTCCTCTTCTGAGCCATCGGGAAATTCCTTACTTTAGAAGGGAAGGTCATAACTATAATCGGAAACTACATCAGTTAAAATTTGTGAGGTAGCATCCGTAAGAAGATTGTGCCCTCCAAGTATCTTGTTGAGGTATAGTTTTTTTGTCTCGGGGAAGTTTATTTCTTGTTTCCTATTTATACTCAGATGTAAATATTCTTCTGAGAGTTCTATCCCGAGATAACGTCTTCCCAGTAAATTAGCAGCAATACCTGTGGTGCTACTTCCTGCAAATGGATCTAAAATCCAACTTCCGGGTTGTGTTGATGCCTGGATAATTCTCGACAATACACTGAGAGGCTTTTGTGTCGGATGTTTCCCACATGATTTTTCCCATTTGGCGATTGCTGGTAACATCCAAACATCTTTCATCTGTGTGCCTCCGTTTATTTCTTTCATCAGTTCATAGTTGAAATAATGGGGGCATTTTTCATTCTTTCTTGCCCATAGAATGTATTCGGCTGAATGCGTGAAATATCGACACGAAATATTGGGAGGAGGATTGGTCTTTACCCATGTTATGCAATTCAGAATCTTGAAATTTAATTCGCTCAGGCAACGGGCGATGGAGAATATATTATGATAAGTGCCACTTATCCATATTGTTCCGTTTTCTTTCAATTTTTCCCGACATAGGGTGAGCCATTCCTTGTCAAAGAGATAGTCTTCTTCAAAACCTTTTGATTTATCCCATATCCCTTTGTTTACGGAGACAATTTTCCCGCTTTGCACACTAATCCCATTATTCGACAAATGATAAGGCGGATCGGCAAATATCATGTCGAATTTAAACTCAAATTGAGGAAGCAATTGGGTACAATCTCCTTTCAGTAGTGTAAAATTGCGATCCTCTGATTTGTAGAATGGGTGTATCATTTATAGCTGTCGATTACTCCATCGAGATACCCTTTGGCGTATGCTGCGTGAGGGCTTTTGTGTCTTTGATTTTGCGCCTGACTCTCTTCCAAGCTATTTAGTATTTTGCAAAAGTCGATTTGTTCTTTGCGCTCTAATCCGTCCTGATAACCTTTTTCATAAGCACAAGCAGCGCATTTATGCCTTCCGATACCATCTTGAGCGAATGGTAATTGTGCCATAATCTGTTGAATTGCGGAATGATCCTTATAACAAGCCCTGATTATTGCTGGATTGAAGTTATAAAATTGGTAATCGTCGTCAGATTGTAGATGCTTGGGATAATGTTATAGGCTTCTTGCAACTTGGTTTTTGCAGAATTCCATCCGCGACCATCTGTAATCCATACAAATTCAAATCCTTCTACAGAATTAATCTTAGGCCCGATATCTGAATATGAGCGTGCCACTTCATTCAATTTACTACCTCCGTCGCTATAGAAGTTGACCTCTATTAGATATTTTTTGGAGGAAGTCTCAATAACAAAGTCAAATCGTTTGTTGTCTTTTCCTAAAACTTTCGCAATTTCGGGCCACTCTTTAGAGTATACCTCTTTGCGGAAAGTGATATTGTTGAGGGTGAATATCTCAGCTATCTTATCCTCCATGATGTGGCCGCTTCTATTCTTACGAGCATTACTATCCAGACCCGTTTCTATTCCAAATACATAATCTACGAGATTCTGCACTTTTCGATTAATGAATATGTCGGCTAACCCTGTATGATTCAAGAACTCCATGACCCGGTCTACACTCTCGAACATAGTATCTAATTTGACACACTCTCCTTGTGGAGTTAATACTTTTTTTGAGTCACGAACGGCAATTAATATACCCATTACCGAAAAAGCCTCTCGGTCTCTTGCCCACAAGGTTTCAACAGCTGTCCTGAGGTCCTGTGCCCCTATCAGACTATTGAGCATGTTAAGACTTAATTTAATGTTGTCTACGTTCTGCCCGATTTTTTCGAAGTCGCAGAAGAAATCCAAAGTCTGATTGGTCTGTTGAAGTTGGCTTAAAAAGGTCTCAAACGATGTACTATTGTGTACTGGCATAGGTCGGTGTTTTTAGGTCCTATAAGTTGGAGAAATTATCAACTACAATTTCTGTTAATTTCCCTCTCCGAGAAGCATTGGCATTGACATTTCGCGATGCCCATACCCTGTTGATGGTGTAATCTGCAAACAGAGTGTCAAAGAAATGGTCTTCTGTCGGGGCATTCATACCATCGGAGTTGCTGAGTAGAAATTGGGCCCCTTTATGATGTATCTTATCGCAAAATTGTTTTAACCTGATTTGAGCCTCATCGTTAAAATCCTCTTTTGAGTAGCTCTTGAAGCTGGAAGTATTGCTTAATGGACGATAAGGAGGGTCAAAATAGAAAAAGGTTTCTCCCTCTATCTTATTGTAGGTCTCTGCAAAATCTCCAACCAATATTTCAACATTTTGAAGTATCCGACTATCTGCCATTATGGTGTCTGCATCGCAAATGGTAGGTGCGGAATACTTCCCGAACGGGACATTAAATTTGCCCGACTTATTCACTCGGTAGAGTCCATTAAAGCAGGTGCGATTCAAGAAAAAGAATAACGTGCTATTCTCTATCTTATCAAGATTTTTAGAATTAAATCTGTCTCTGCAAGCCAAGTAGAATTCTTTGCGTTCTGCTTCATCTTTGAGAGCGTAATATTGAGTCTGAATCTCGGATAATGAGTCTATAAGTTGATGGGGAAAGTCTCTGACCACATTGTAACAAGTGATCAAATCCGAATTGATGTCGTTGATTACGGCTCGTTTGATGTTACTGTACTTTTGGAGCATGTAAAATAACATGGCTCCACCTCCTACAAAAGGTTCTATATAGGTTACATCCTGCCTTTTATCAAAGTCAGCTGGAAGCAGTGCTTCGAGTTGTTCTATGAGTTGCGTTTTGCCGCCCACCCACTTGATGAAAGGTTTTGCTTTACACATATATTATGTTTAATGTTGATGCAAAGTTAATTATTTCTTTGTCGAAATCAAATTATCTCCGTGAAGGTAGAATATAAAAAATGTCCTCGTGTTTGTGTGCGAGGACATTTTATGTAGGGCGTGAATATCGTTACTTTCTTGCTGCGCCCCAGCGGTTGTCAAATTCGCGGAACAGGTAGTAGGCGGCGTAACCCAACAGCAGACCTACCAGTGTGCCCCACACCAAATCCATCGGGAAGTGCTTGCCGAGGTAGATGCGCGAGTAGCAGATGATGAGGGTTGCGGCGATGACCACAAGGTTGAACCAGCAGCGGCGTATGGCCTTTGCCGAGAGCAGGGCGAGGGTCACGATGGTCGCCGCATGAGCCGATACGGTGCCGTACTTGCCACTCACCGCCTCCACGGGAACGTGGACGATGGGGTTCGAGAGCAGGTCACCGCGGCGCAGTGTGCGCAACGAGTCGAGCGGAATGTCCAGCCCCTCCAGCGAGGCGGTGAACATCGGACGGGCACGCGGTGTGAAGTCGGGCAGCAGCGAGCCGAGAAGTCCGTTGTGCTTGAAGATGCCGGCCACCATGTCCGAGAGGGCGATGGCTCCCACCATGAGAATGATGAAGGCCAGGGTGCTGGTGATGCCGTATTTTCTCCATATCAGATAGATAATCAGAGCATAGAGGGGCAGCCACAGGGTGGTTCCCGATATGGCCAACATGATTTTGTCGGTCACCTCGCCGCCATCGAAGTTGAGGGCGAGGAAAAGATTGTGGTCGAAATCGTACATTGCGCGTTAGAATTGGAAGTATATAAAAGGTTGAATGTCGCTCGATTTGGTCTGCATCACACACCATATCATCACCGCCATGAGCACGACCTGCACCACCAGCGACGAGCCGATGACGCGTTTCTGTGCCCACACCTCCGCCGAGTGGGGCAGGAAGTGGAGCAGGTAACCCACGGCGATAAGCGAGAAGACCACGGCATAGCCGTTAATCATCTGGGGTATCATCGGTGCGTTGAAGTGTTCGAAAATCTGGTGGAGCATGAGCGATACGGTCTGCATCGACTCGGCACGGAACATCAGCCAGCCCAGACAGACGATGTGGAAGGTCACCACGATGCCCAGAATACGCATTATGGGAGTCATGTCGCGACCCTCGCGCTTGGCACCGGGAACGATGCTCATCCACAATTTGTGGAGGGCGAGGGCGACACCGTGGAGCGCACCCCACAGAATGAAACGCACTGCCGCGCCGTGCCACAGACCGCCCAGCAACATGGTAATCATCAGATTGGCGTAGGCGCGCAGACGCCCCTTGCGGTTACCACCCAGGGGTATGTAGAGGTAGTCGCGCAGCCAGGTGGAGAGGGAGATGTGCCAGCGGTGCCAAAATTCGGTGATGGTCGCCGACTGATAGGGCGAGTCGAAGTTGATGGGGAAGCGGAAGCCCAACAGGAGGGCGATACCTATCGCCATGTCGGAGTAGCCCGAGAAGTCGCAATAGATTTGCAGGGCGTAGCCGTAGATGCCTGCCAGACATTCGAAACCCGTGTAGAGGAGGGGCTCGTCGAAGATGCGGTCAACGAAGTTGAGCGAGATGTAGTCCGAGATGATGGCCTTCTTGAAAAGACCCGTGAGTATGAGATAGACACCCATGCCGAACATACCGCGTGTCACCACCACGGGGTTCTGACGGATTTGGGGGATAAAGTCACGGGCGCGGACAATAGGTCCTGCCACCAGCTGGGGAAAGAACGAGAGGTAGAACAGATAGTCGTGCCAGTGGTCCAGGGGGCGAAGCTCTCCGCGGTAGATGTCGATGGTGTAGCTCATCGACTGGAAGACGAAGAACGAGATGCCGACGGGCAGAAAGATGTTCTGAAACTGAAGAAATCCCTCGCCGAACAGAGTGTGGGAGATGTCGATGAGGAAGTTGGTGTACTTGAAGTAGCCCAGCATACCGAGATTGACGGCAACGCTCAGGGCCACGAGCCATTTTTTCTTGCGGCGGTCGGGGGTCGAGTAGATGTGTCGGGCGATGATGTAGTCACTCGCCGCGGCGAAGACCAGCAGCAGGAAATATACTCCGCTCGACTTGTAGTAGAAGTAGAGCGAGAAGAGTATGACATAGAGAATACGCAGTGTGGTGGTGCGGCGCAGTGCTGTGTAGAGGAGCAGGAACCCCGCAAAGAGGAACAGGAAGAGTCCGCTGCTGAATATGAGGGGAGAGGTGGCATCGTATTGCAACAATGCCACTATCTTGTTAGCGATATCCTCTGTCGACATTCCGAAAATCATAGAAAGGTGTATTTGTCGGTTGTCGGATGTGTGGTGTGGAGTATCTGTCGGTCGATTTTCGAACGACGGATGGAGTCGAGCACCATCTGCTGACGCTTGGCTTTCAGCTCCTCGGCCACTATTCGGAGGTGACGCTCGCGGGCGATGTGGTTCACGGCATCGAACAGTGCCCGGGCGATGCGCTGACCGCCGTTGTAGTTGATGTGGGTGTAGTCCTTGGCCGCCCAGCCGTTCTTGACGAACTCCGCCATTCCGCCCTCACGCTGCATGGCTTCGGCAGTGGGCCAGAAGGCCGCTCCCGTGTTGCGAGCCGCACGACGCTGGTATTTCAGCATGGCAGGTATGGCGTCCATGGGTTCGAAACCCTTGTCGGTCTTCACCGAGCGGTCGCTCACTCCCATCACCAGCACGGCTGCCGAGGGGAAGCACTCTCTCACAAAGGAAATCATCTTCTCGACCTGCAACGAGTAGTTGTTGTAGACCATCACTCCCGACTGCATAATGTTGAGTCCGTATTGGAGAATGACCAAATCGTAGTCGTTCATCTGTCCGATTTGCGCATTCACCGAGGGGTTGGTGCGGAACATGGCGTGTCCGTTGTTGCTACGTACCGAGTAGTTATCGACCGTCACACCGCAATTCTCGAACTGCGCACCGTAGCCCGTGAAACCGCTCTCACCCGACTGAAGACGCATCTCGAGGGAGTGAATCTTCGGGGCGCAGACCTTGATTTGGCGCACCGAAGCGTCCTTCGCCACGGCGAATACATGAGAAAGGGTGTCGTTGAGGGTTACCTTCACTTCGCAATCTTCCGTGGCGGTGAAGTACAGACGGGCGGTCGTGGCGTTGTCGAGGTGACGGCGGTAAGAGGTGGCCTCCCAGCGAGTCGAAGCTCCCTGCGCCGGCTTGCACACCCAACCCGATACGAAGTAGTTGCTCTTCAGGGGTTCGGGAGTGGTCTTGTAACGCATGATGTTGTAGGTCGACCAGCCCTTCGACTGGGTCTTGATGGTGCGGCGGTAGGCGGTGAGGGGCGAGGCCGTGGGGGCGAAGCCTGCGCCACCACCTCCGTAGGTGTCCTGCAACATCTCGCGCAGGTCGGCGGTGAGGATGTCACCCTCGATGAACGAGTCTCCCAAGACGGCAACTCTCACCGCACGGCGTGCCGTGAGCAGGGTGTCGCAGAAGGTGCGCAGCGAGTGCACGCCCAGTGAGTCGAACTCCTCGATGGGGGTCAGCTCCTCGCAATACGACTCCTCGCGCGGCAATTGACGACCGCGTGTGAGAGTGTCGGGGACGATGTCCCACGAGTAGGTGTGTTGGAGAGGGTGCCGGGAGTGGCTGACCACCGCTTCGACCTGTTCGGACACCTCCTCGATGTCGATGGCATAGACCTCCTGGTCGATGTTCTCCTCCTCGGCGGGGAACGATGTGGCACCGTCCGATTTCGAATCGGAGGGGGTGTCGAAAGTGATGATGTCGGAGAGAATGTTGGCGCGTCGGAGGGTCACGCCGCAGAGGGTTTGCGGCGGTATGAAGCTCACACCCACCAAAATGGCGATGAGCAGCAGGACGCCCAACCAGCCCCGATGTATGACGTTGTCAGAATTTCGTTGTTTCATTTAATCGTCTCGTCTGCCGAGGATTAAGAAGACATAGTAGAGTACCGAAGCCACTGCACTGAGTGCTGCCACCAAGTAGGTGCGTGCTGCCCACGAGAGAGCCTCGCGAGCCTGTACCAGCTCTGCACCCTGCATCGTGCGGCTCGACTTCAGCCACTCCAAAGCGCGTGCCGAAGCGTTGTACTCCACGGGGAGGGTTACCAGCGAGAAGATGGCCGACATGGCAATCATACCCACGCCAATCCAGCAGAGCATCTCGTTGCGTGTGGTGGCGAGGATGATGAGTCCGAGGATGATGACCCATGTCGAGGCGGTGGAGGCGAACTGCACCACGGGCACCAGCTGCGAACGCATCACCAGCGGAGCGTAGCCCTGTGCGTGTTGCACGGCGTGACCGCACTCGTGGGCGGCAACGGCGGCGGCAGCCACACTGGTCGACGAGTAGACCGAGTCGCTGAGGTTCACGGTCATGGTCTGGGGGTTGAAGTGGTCGGTCAGTTCACCCGACACGTGGGTGACCTTCACGTTGTGGATATTGTTGTCGCGGAGCATCTTCTCTGCCACTTCGGCACCGGTCATGGCACCGGGGAACTGCACCTCGGAGTATTTGCGGAAGACGGATTGCAGACGCGCCTGCACCACATATCCCAGAATACCGATGATGATAATCAGCAGATACATACCCATCGAAGCGGCGGACATGCTCATACCGCCGGGTTGTTGGTAATATCCTGCCTGGAGCAGGGCGAAAAGTGGAAATGTCATCATTTTGTCGTTTGTTTTTAGGTATAACCAACGCCGGAGCGTTTATCGAATAAACGGCTACTTTATATATTTATGGCGTTGTTTTGGGCAAAAATACGAATTTTTGTGTTACTTTGCATAAATTTTACTTAAAAAGCACAACCGCGTGAATCTCTCGTTTTTCATAGCCCGCCGAATGGTGCAACGCGACTCGGGTGACAAACCCGGGGTGATGGAGCGTATAGCCGTCCTGTCGGTGGCTTTGAGTCTGACGGTGATGATATTGGCACTGGCGGTCATCTTGGGATTCAAGCGCGATGTGGCGCACAATATGTCGGTCATGGCATCGCACGTCACCCTCACCGATGTGAGGAGTATCCATGCCCTCGACAGCGAGCCTGTGACGCTGGGTCGCCATCTCGATTCGCTGATTCGCTCCACCGAGGGGTTTGTGCGCATGACTCCCTTTGCCCTGAAGGGCGGCATCGTCCGCACGCGCGAAGCGGTGGAGGGGGTGATGCTCAAGGGCGTGGACGCCTCGTATGACGAGGGCGAGTTCTCGAAATGGCTGGTCGAGGGTCACCTGCCGAGGGTGGGCGACTCGGTGCGCACGAAGGATATTCTCCTCTCGCGCACGCTGGCTGACCGTCTGATGCTCAATGTGGGCGACAAGGTGGAGATGCTCTTCGTGGAGCGCGATGCCTCGCCCCACCGCGACCGATTCAAGATTTCGGGCATCTATGCTTCGGGCATGGACGAGATGGACAGGGCGATGATACTCACCGACATCCGCAACGTGCAACGCCTTTCAGGCTGGTCACGCGAGGAGGTGTCGGGCTGCGAGATTTACACCCACGATTTGGCGCAGGCCGCGGCATTTGCCGATGCACTGAACACCGCCCTGCTGCACGATGACAGCTTCGAGACCACAAACTACGTGGCAACGAGCGTCATGGAGCAGTACCCCAACATCTTCGACTGGCTCAAGGCGCACGATGTCAATGCGGCGGTCATCATCGTCATCATGCTGGTGGTGGCGTTCTTCAACATCACCACCGCACTGCTCATTCTGGTGCTGGAGCGCACACGCATGATTGGCCTGCTGAAGAGTCTCGGAATGCCCAATGCCGACATCCGCCATATCTTCCTCTACCGCGCCTCGTTTATCGCCCTCAAAGGTATGGCGTGGGGTAACGGTGTGGGTGTGGCGCTGTGCCTTTTGCAGGATTGGACGGGCTGGGTGCATCTCGACTCGGAGGGCTACCTCCTCTCGGTGGTGCCCGTGGAGCTGGACATTCCGGTGCTCGTGGCACTCAATGTCGGTGTGCTGCTGACGATAATTTTGTTGCTGACAATTCCCACATATATCATCTCGACGGTGAAACCCGACGAGACAATACGTTATGAATGATGGTAAAGCCTTATAACACAGAGAAAGAAAAAAAAGAAGAGGTGCGCGATATGTTCGACAACATCGCCCCCAAATACGATTTTTTGAACCACACCCTGTCGTTCAGTATCGACCGCCTGTGGCGTAAACGCGTGGTGCGCATCGTGCGCCGCTGTCACCCCACCCACATCCTCGATGTGGCTACCGGTACGGGTGATTTGGCCATCGAGATGGCACGCCGTATGCGCAACACCCAGGTGCTGGGCGTAGACCTCTCGCAAGAGATGCTCAACGTGGCACGCCGCAAGGTCGAGGCCAAGGGTTTGGACGGTCGTGTGGTGCTGGAGCAGGGTGATGCCGAGCATCTGAGCGTGGGCACGGGAGTGGTCGATGTGGCGACCGTGGCTTTCGGTGTGCGCAACTTCCAGGACCTCGATGCCGGCCTCGGTGAGCTGGCTCGCACAATAAAACCGGGGGGCAAGGTCGTTATATTGGAGTTCTCGACCCCCAAGAACCGTATTTTCGGTTCGCTGTACGGTTTTTACAGCCGTCACATCCTCCCCGGAGTGGGTGCTGCCGTGTCGCACGACAAACGCGCCTACACCTACCTCCCCGAGTCGGTGGCCGAGTTCCCCGCGCCCGAGAAGTTCATCGAGCGCATGGAGCAGGCAGGATTCAAGAACTGCAAGGCGCGAAGCCAGACCTTCGGCATTGCACAAATCTATGTCGGCGAGCGATGAAAGCGTTGAAGACCTTTGTGCTGCTCTGTGCGGTGATGTTCTCATCGTGCGGCCATATTGCCGACGAGCTGCGCGAAGGTGTACGCGTTGAGGGCGTGGAGCAGGTGGTGGAGCACGGCACGGTGGGTGCCGACCTCCATTTGAGGGTGGAGAACCGCACCTCGCGCCGTCTGAAAATCAAGGAGGCGGAGCTGGACATCTTCTTCGGGGAGCGTCACGTGGGACAAATCCTCCTCCACGAAGCGGTCTTTGTCGAGCGTCACTCCGACGGGGTGGTCTCCTCGCGGTGGAAGTTCCGCTTCCCCGACCGCATGAGACTCTACTCGCTGAAACAGAAAATCCTACGCTCGGAGACCTCCCAAATACGGGTCAATTACCGTGTGAAGGGGCGTTGTGGCTGGATTCATGCAAATATATCGGCCCGCGGGGTGACATTCTCGGAATTTTTGAATACCTTTGGAGTTGATACCGAAGATTTGAAGAAATATTTGGAATAAGTGAAAAATAGATTGTTAAAAGGTCTGACACTTCTGGTGGGAGTGTTGTGTGCCGTGGAGGTGGAAGCACAGTCCATCGAGACATTCAAGAGCCATCTGGCTCAACCCGTCACTTCATCATCGAGTGCCCGCATGGCCAAGGTGACGGTCACCGAGTACGGTACGGCGGCAACGGCGGTGACCAAGGCGGCGCGCCAGTCGGTGCAGCCGGCTTATAAGGGCTATCGTGTCTGCATCTTTGTCGATAACGGTGCGCAGGCGCGTGGCGAAGCGGTGGCTGCCAAGGAACTCTTCGAGGAGAATTTCCCCGATGTGGAGGTCTACATGGCCTACGAAAATCCCTACTTCCGCGTGACGGTGGGCAACTGCCTCACGGCCGAGGAGGCGATTATCCTCAAGGGACGTGTTGCGGCGGTCTTCCCCAAGGCCTTCCCCAAGACGGAGACCCTCTCGCTGTCGGACTTCGTGAAGTAAGCGACCTTTCGGCAGAACCATAAACGATAAAAAGGCGGTGTTACCCATTCGGTAACACCGCCTTTGTTGTGGATATGGCCCTGCGATTAGTGCGCGAGCATGGCGTGGTGGTAGCCATCGACCTTGTTCCAGTCACCGCGGGTGAAGTCGGGGAAGGCTACGGGGGCACTGTTGTGCTCCAGCGACATGGCACTCAAAGCACCGATGCACGACCACTCGGCAGCGTCATAGACGTCCTGGTCGAGGGGCAGACCGTGGTGCAGACAGTAAATCAGACGGTAGTCCATGATGAAGTCCATACCGCCGTGACCGCCTACTTCCTTGGCTTTCTCCTCGATTTCGAGGACGATGGGGTGCTTGTACTGCTCCATGAGCTGCATACGGGTCACCTCGGGAACGAAGCCGTGTGCCGACAAATCCTCATGGTTGGCAACGCCCGATGCGGCGAGTGTCTTCGGCTCGAAGGCGAAACCCTCGACGGGGTACTTGTTGGCGAAGCCCTCGGTACCGGTCACCTGATAAAGACGGTTGTAGGGGCGGGGAGTATAGACATTGTGCTGCAACTCGATGGTGCGACCCTGCTCGGTCTTGATGAGGGTGTGGGTGTGGTCACCGTTGGCGAAGGTCTCGGCGTTCATCACGCGCTTGGCGGTCTTCAGACCGTTGACCGACTTGGTGTCCATCGACACGAGGTAGTTCATCTTGTCGCCACGGTGGATGTCGAACAGCTGGCAGACGGGGCCGAGTCCGTGGGTGGCGTAAACATCACCGCGGTGTGCCTGATTGAATTTGAGTCGCCAGTTGCCCTGATAAGCCTCCCAGAAGGGGTCGAGGTTGTGGATATAGGCACCTTCGGCATGGAGCAGCTCGCCAAACAGACCGTGCTTTGCCATGTTGAGGGTGGTCAGCTCGAAGAAGTCATAGACGCAGTTTTCGAGCATCATGCAGTGTCGCTGGGTCTTCTCTGCGGTATTGACCAGCGCCCAGCACTCGTCCAGCGAGGTGGCAGCGGGAACCTCCACAGCCACGTGCTTGCCATGCTCCATGGCGAAGACCGCCATCTCGACATGATTCTGCCAGGGGGTGCAGATGTAGACCAAATCGATGTCATCGCGCTGGCAAAGCTCCTTCCAGCCCTCCTCGCCGCTGTAACCCGATGCTGTGGGGAGCGAGCGGTTTTTGAGAATCTGCTGTGACTTCTCGACATTCTCGGGCAGCAGGTCGCAGAGTGCCTTGATTTCTACATTGTCGAGGTAGGTGAAGCGGTGAACGGCACTCGGACCGCGCATACCCAAACCGATGAAACCGACTCTTACATTATCAATGGGGGCTACTCGCAATCCCAAAACCGACTGTTGGCCGGTTTCGCGTGCCGGGGTGTCGAATACGATTACACCATCGACAACGCTCCAACCCTTGTCTTCCTGGCACGATGAGAACATCACACCGACAAGCAGCGAGAGGAGTATAAAACAGATTTTTTTCATTGTGGAATGATTTTAAAGTGGAATGAATATAGGTTATCACTACAAAGGTAGAGATTTCTCTCATAAAATCGGAGTCCGTGATGAATTTTATGAATTTTTGTCCGCCGTGACTCCGTGGCGCAGTGTCGGTTGGCGGAGCGGGGGCGCATCGGCGAATGGGAAGCGGGTGTCGGCGAGTGGGGGACAGGTCGGAGTGAGGCTGTCAGCTGTCGGAGGGGGCGGTCGCGGACAGGGCGCGGGGAGGGGCAGGTACAACAGCTCCGCGCCACGCAGGTGTGTCATCGCTCCGCTGTGGCAACTAAGGCGAAAGGTGTTGAATACAAGTGGAGAAATATTTTGATATGTCGGCTCGAATGTGTAGTTTTGCAGAATAAAATGCGCACGTATGTTTCGTAGAATAGCTGCGGTAATACTCTCTGTGATACTGCTCTCTTCGGGATGGCTCTCCCTGACGGGTCTGACTCTCCCGGTGGCACTTGTCCCTCTGTTGTGGATCAGCTCCTCGTACGGTGACTCTCGCAAAGATTGGTGGAGGGTTTTCGGATGGGCGGCTCTCACATTCGCTCTATGGAACATCTCCACCATCTGGTGGATATGGGGCGCGACTCCCGTGGGTCCCGTGGCGGCCACTCTGGCCTCGACCTTTCTCAACATGATAGCCTTCATGGTCTATCACACCATCTCCAAAAAAGCACATACGGCACTGGCCTACACCGCTCTGGTGTCGTCGTGGATAGCCACCGAGTACTGGTACACGGTGGGCGAATTTTCGTGGCCGTGGCTCATCTTGGGTAACGGCTTCTCGCACGATGTGTGGGCGGTGCAGTGGTACGAATATACGGGTGTCTTCGGCGGCTCGCTGTGGGTGCTGGTCGCCAACCTCTTCTTCTTCGAGGTGCTGAAACACCGCCACGAATGTCGCCGCTACATCGCCGCCGGCGTGTGGGTGGTGGTGCCCCTGCTCTTTTCGCTGGTGCTGTGGCACAAGTGGAAACCCGTCGAGGGGGGCGAGTCGCTGCGTGTGAGCGTGGTGCAACCCAATGTCGATTGCTACGACAAGTTCCACGGTGACGATGCATGGCAGATTGACAACATCAAAGCCCTTCTGAAAGAGACTCCCCGAAATACGGATTTGATTCTTCTTCCCGAAACCGCCCTGCCGGGCTACTATTGGGAACCCTCGCTGTCGTATCAGCCCGGAGGACGCCGCGCGGCGGTGTGGGACGAGCTGGCGGCACAGCTGGCTGCCGACCACCCCGAAGCCCTGCTGGTGACGGGTACCAATGTGTTGCGCCGCTACGAGGCGGGAGGACAGACCGCCACGGCACGCAAAAACCGCTGGGACGGCTCCTATTACGATATATATAACAGTGCCGTGGGCATCGACTCGGCGGCGCGCTGGCAGATACACCGCAAGGGTCGTCTGGTCATCGGCGTGGAGAAAACCCCGCTACCGTGGCTGTTCGAGAAGCTCGAATTTCTGGTCATCGACCTCGGCGGCACACTCGGACAAATCGGTGTGGGGCAGAGCGGTACGACATTCACCCACAAGGGGGTGAAGTTCTCGCCGGCCATCTGCTACGAAGGTCTCTACGGTGACTACTACGGCGACTTCGTGCGCCACGGTGCACAGCTGATGACCATCATCTCCAACGACGGCTGGTGGGGCGACACGCCCGGCTACCGCCACCTGTTCACCCTCTCGCGCCTGCGTGCCATCGAGCACCGCCGTGCCATTGCACGCTCCGCCAATACGGGTCGTTCGGGATTTATCTCCGCGCGTGGCGACATCGTGGGTGAGACCCTCGGTTGGAAGGAGCGCGGCGTGCTGACCGGGGAGGTGAAGTGCCACGACGAAGTGACCTTCTACACCCGCTATGGCGACTACATCGGTCGCATCTCGCAGCTGGTCATGTTGCTGTCGATACTCTACTATGTGGCGTACCGCGCCAAGAAGAAAAACTATCTGGTAGAATAGAAAGGAACAAAAACCCTCTTCATAAAATATTATGAATTACTCTCAAACACTCGATTTCTTATTCAATTCGCTCCCCTCGTATGAGGCTACGGGCGATTCGGGCTACAAACCCGGACTGGAGAACATCACCGCATTCTGCAAGCACATCGGTAATCCCCAGCGTAATTTCTTCACCATCCACGTTGCCGGCACCAACGGCAAGGGTTCGGTGTCACACATGATTGCCTCGGTGCTCAATCAGGCCGGTTACCGCACGGGTCTGTTCACCTCGCCCCACCTCAAGGACTTCAGAGAGCGTATCCTGGTCGATGGTGAGATGATTCCCAAGCAGAAGGTCGTCAATTTCGTAGACAAGCACCACGACAAGATGGTCGATATGGGTCTGTCGTTCTTCGAGATGACCGCTGCGATGGCCTTCGACTACTTCGCACAGAGCGATGTGGAGGTGGCCGTTATCGAGACCGGTCTGGGTGGTCGTCTTGACGCTACGAACATCATTGTGCCGCTGGTGAGCATCATCACCAACATCGGTCTGGAGCATACCTCGCTGCTGGGCGACACGATTCAGAAGATTGCATCGGAGAAGGCCGGCATCATCAAGAAGAGTATTCCCGTCATCGTGGGCGAGAGCAACACCCGCTACAACGATGTTTTCGAGCAGACCGCTCACAACAACAAGTCGAGAGTCATCTATGCCGAGCAGGAGTTCAAGTGCCAGTCGCAGAAAAAGGAGGAGTGGGGACAGTCGTTCTTGCTGAAGCGTACGCGCGACGACTACAATCTGCCCGTGCCGCTCGACCTGGCAGGTGACTACCAGCTGCACAACGTGCTGACGGCCACCGCCGCCGTGGATTACCTCCACGAGGAGACACCGCTCACCATCTCGCGCCGTGCCTTTGTCGAGGGTATGCGCCACGCGGCACAGAACACCGCTTTCCAGGGTCGCTGGCAGAAGCTGGGCGACAAGCCGCTGATGATTGCCGACACGGGTCACAACGCCCACGGCATGAAGTATGTGTCGGAGCAGCTCAAGACGCTGACCTACAAGAAGCTATACTGCGTGATGGGCTTTATGAAGGATAAGGATTTGGCCCACATTCTGCCCCTCCTGCCCCGCGATGCACACTACATTTTCACCGCGGCGCATTCACAGCGTATGTTGCCCGCTGCCGATTTGGCACAGAAGGCTGCCATCTATGGTTTGCAGGGTGAGGCTGTGGAGACCGTTGAGGCTGCCGTTGCCAGAGCCAAAGAACTGGCCGGCGAGGACGATGCCATCTTCGTGGGCGGCAGCACCTACATCGTGGCCGAGGCCATCTAAATCGAAAGAAAGACCCTCTTCGGAGGGCAAAAAATATCCCTTCTGCGGACTCGTGGGACTCGAAGTGAGTCACCGAAATCCTGCGGAAGGGATTTTTTTATGGGCGGTTAAGCCTGGCCGATTTTGGGACCTGCCTCCGAGGGGTTGTGGAGGTCGATGGCGCCCATCGTACTCTCATAGCGGCGAATGTTGTCCTGCAAGGAGGTCAGCAGTCGTTTGGCGTGCTCCGGAGTGAGTATGATACGACTCCTGACATGAGCCTTTTCCACGTTGGGAAGCACCGTCGCAAAGTCGATGATGAACTCCGAAGGGGAGTGCGATATGATGGCCAAATTGGAATATTTGCCCTGCGCTGTCTCTTCATCGATGGCGATGTCGAGACCAAATTGGTTCATCTCTGCCATAATTGTTTTATCAAGATTTTGCATTACAAATGTAAGCAGAAAATTCGGTATTTGGGATATGCCTTTTCCCAAATCGGGCAAAGAGCCACCCAAATCGGGCAAAAAGTGTTGCGCACCGCTCCGTTTTGGTGTCGGAGGTTGTCGAATGCCGAATTTTTGGGCTTCATTTCGCCGATACGAATTTTCGGATATTGACTTTTTATTCGTACTTTTGTACGATTATAATTAACTCTGGAAACGAGATATGACATTTGATTTACTGGAAGTCCTTTTCCGAGGCATCTGCGTCGGTGTGGCGGCATCTATCACGGTAGGTCCCGTGGCGGTGTTGTGCATCCAGCGTACACTCTCCAAGAGCCGTCGTTCGGGCATCGTCTCGGGCTTTGGTGTGGCGTGTGCCGACACCTTCATGGCTATGGCGGCCTTCTTCTTCTACTCCATGTTGCAAGCTCAGATTGACACTTATAACACCCTGTTGAGAGTCATCGGCGGCATCTTTGTCGTGATTGTCGGCGTCTACATCTATGTGCAGAACCCCGTGCCGCAAATCCGCAAGAACAGAGCCGGCAAGAGTTCCATGTGGCAGGATTTCGCTTCGATATTCGGCATCACGCTGGCCAACTTCATCATGGTTGTGCCCTATATTCTGGCGTTCTTTGCCGTCTTCAAGGTCTCGAGCGGCGATGTGCCGACCGAGGGTTTTGTGGGCTTCCTGCGTTCGGTGCTCGTCATCGTGGGCTTCTTTGGCGGTGCCGTGTCGTGGTGGACGCTGCTGGCGTGTGTCATCAACCTCTTCCGCCGCCGCTTCCGCCCCCGTCATATGCTCACCATCAATCATGTGGCAGGCCTTATCATCGGAATCTTAGGAATTTACACCATATTATCCACTTATTTTGATATTTTCCCCAATGTCGGACACTGATAAAAAAATCGTTATCGCCGTCGATGGCTTCTCATCGTGCGGCAAAAGTACCTTCGCCAAGGCCATTGCCGCGCGTCTGGGTTACATCTTCATCGACACCGGTGCCATGTACCGTGCCGTGACCCTCTATGCCCTCGAAAAGGGTGCCATCGCAGCCGGTAAGGTCGATGCCGAGAAGGTGAATGCCCTGCTGGACGAAATCAGCATCTCATTTGTCTTCAACCCCCAACGCGGAGCCAGTGATGTCTACATCAACGGCCGTTGCGTGGAGGATAAAATCCGCACCTTCGAGGTGAGCAGTCTGGTCAGCCCCGTGAGTGCCATTCCCGAGGTGCGCCGCCGTCTGGTGGCCATGCAGCAGGAGATGGGACGCGAGCGCGGTGTGGTGATGGACGGACGCGACATCGGCACAACGGTATTCCCCGATGCCGAGTTGAAAATCTACATGACCGCCGACCCCAAGGTGCGTGCACAGCGCCGCTATGACGAGCTGAAGGCCAAGGGTCACGATGTGACACTCGAGGAAATCGAGCGCAATGTGGTGGAGCGCGACCATGCCGACATGACCCGCGAGGTGTCGCCCCTGCGCAAGGCCGACGATGCCATTGTGCTGGACAACAGCCACATGACCGTGGAGGAGCAGATGACCTGGTTCCTCGACAAGTTGAACGAAGTGAAAACAAGATAGAACATTGCAAATCGAGATTGACGATAAATCGGGCTTCTGCTTCGGGGTGGTGAGAGCCATCGGAGAGGCGGAGAAGGCACTCGGCGAGACGGACAGGGTCTACTCGCTGGGCGACATCGTGCACAACCGCATCGAGGTGCAGCGTCTGGAGGAGATGGGACTGAAGACCGTGACCCACGAGGACATGGAGTCGCTGTCGGGCAGCCGTCTGTTCATTCGCGCACACGGTGAACCGCCCTCGACCTACCGCAAGGCCGAGGAGCTGGGTATTCGGGTCATCGATGCCACGTGTCCCGTGGTGGCGAAGTTGCAGGAGCGGGTCAAGAGAGCCTACCTCAAGATGCAGCCCGTCGAGGGTCAGGTGGTGATTCTCGGCAAGCGGGGTCACGCCGAAGTGGTGGGTCTTGCCGGTCAGGCGGACAATCATGTGGTGGTCATCGAGAAGGAGGAGGACATGGAGCAAATCGACTTCACCCGTCCCATCTACTTCCTGTCGCAGACCACGCAGAGCATCGCCCTCTTCGAGCATCTGGGCGAGGAGATGAAACGCCGTGCCTCGAACCCCTCCCAAGTGGAGATTTGCGATACCATCTGCCGTCAGGTGTCGGGGCGCGAGCAGCATTTGGCGGAGTTTGCCGCGCGTTTCGATGCCGTGTTTTTCGTCTGTGGCAAAAAATCGTCGAACGGCAAGGTGCTCTATGAGGTGTGCCGCCGCTCGAATCCCCACACCTACAACATCGAGGAGGCATCGGAAATCCGCGAGGAGTGGTTGGAGGGTGTCGAGAAGGTGGGCATCTGTGGTGCCACATCGACTCCCAAGTGGCTCATGCAGCGCGTGGCCGACCATCTGGCAGAGATGAAATAGCCGACCCCGACCGCCCCAAAGCCCATGAGAGAGAATTCCCTCCTGCAACACCTCCGTTGAACAATTAGAAATCAAAAGAACCGAAAAATATGAACTACACAGTCAGAGTTTTGAAATATTTTGTCGCTTTCAGCGTTTTCTGTATGGCGATTGTGGCATTGAATCTGCTGGTGAGCAGCACACCGATGACCCTCGATGAGTTCGTCTATGTGACTTTCCATACGCCCCGTGGCATGATGTTGCCCGTGGTGGTGGTTCTGCTCTCGCTGGTGATGCCCCGCATCGACTTCATCACCCGACGTGTGGAGGGCGATGTGGAGGAAAACCGCACACAGATTGACAACGCCATGAAGGCTTCGGGTTTCGAGTATGTCGAGACCCGTGACGAACAGCTCATCTACCACGCTTCGAGCTTCCTCACCAAGCTGATGTTGCTCTGGGACGATGAGATGAAGGTGTCGCAATACGGACAATGGATTGAGGTATCGGGAAAAAGACGCGCGGTGGCTCGTATCGTCTACCGTCTGGACTCCTACCTCGGAATGTTGAGAAGAGATGAATAAGAATTGGAAAAAATATGTGATGAGTGTGGCACTTGCAACTTCGGTTGTGGGTGCATTCTCATTTGCCACCCGTGACGATTTCGGGTTGGGACGCGCCATGGAGCTGGTTGTGGGCATGATGCGCGAATTGTCGGTGGGGTATGTCGACCCTGTCGATGCCGACAAACTCTTGCAGGGTGCCGCCGAGGGCATGGTGCGTGACCTCGACCCCTACACCGAGTACATTGCCGAGGACGCCATGCAGGACTTCGAGCTGCTCACCACGGGCAAATATGGCGGTATGGGTTCGCTCATCCGCAAGAAGGGCAACTGGGTGTGCATCGCCCAGCCCTACAAGGGTTCGCCCTCCGACCGTGCCGGCATGAAAATCGGCGACAAGATTCTCTCCATCGACGGCAAGAGTGCCGAGAACTTCACCAACGAGCAGGTCTCCTCCAAGCTGAAGGGTACGCCCGGCAGTGTGGTGAACCTCGAACTGGAGCGTTTGAACGGCGAGCGTTACAAGTCATCGGTAGTGCGCGAGCGCATTCTCATTCCGAGTGTGCCGTACTACGGCTGGCTCAACGATTCGACCGCCTACCTCTGCCACCGCGACTACATCGACGGCTCGTATGTCGAGATTCGCAACGCCCTCGATGAACTCAACCGCGAGGGACGACTCAAGAATCTGGTCTTCGACCTGCGTTTCAACGGTGGCGGTATCATGCAGGAAGCGGTGAAAATCCTCTCGCTGTTCGTACCCAAGGGCACCGAGGTGCTCTCGACCAAGGGACGCACCGATTCCTCGAAGAAGAGCTACGCCACCTCCTCCGAGCCGGCTTATCCCGACCTGCGTCTGGCGGTGCTGATTAACAACGGCTCGGCATCCTCTGCCGAGATTGTGTCGGGTGCATTGCAGGATTTGGACCGCGCGGTGCTCATCGGTCAGCGCAGCTTCGGCAAGGGTCTGGTGCAGACCACCGTGCCGCTGGGCTACAACGGCATGCTGAAGCTCACCACCGCGAAGTATTATATCCCCTCGGGTCGCTGCATTCAGGCGGTGGACTACTCCCACTCACAGGAGGGTAGCGTGAGGGTCATTCCCGACTCGCTGATTTCGGAGTTCGCAACCGCCGGCGGTCGTAAGGTCTATGACGGTGGCGGTGTGATGCCCGACATCAAGACCGAGCCCGAATATGTGAGCCGCTTTGCCGCCACACTCTACGCCATGGGATTCATCGCCGACTACGGTGACGAGTATATGATTGCCCACCCCGATTTGAAGACGGTGGACAGCCGTAACTTCTCTATCTCGGAGGAGGATTACGAGGCGTTCCGTCAGTTCATGAAGGACAAGAAAGTGCCCTACGAGTCGGAGACACGACAGGCGCTCAAGATGCTGAAGAAGGCCACCGACGAGGACCGCTTCAAGGAGCTGGGCGAGCGCATCGCCGCCATCGAAAAGGAGCTCAAGGACGACACCGCCTCGAACATTGACACCTACCGCAAGGAGATACTCTCCTACATCAACCGCGACATTATCCAGCGTTTCAACTATCAGGAAGGCTCGATAGAGTACGGTGTGGTGCGTGACAAGGAGGTGGAGCGTGCCGTGGAGCTGTTGTCCGATGTGCAGGAGTATGAGCGTATCCTCCGCGAACAGGATACCCTGCGCAAATAACCTATCAAAGGAAGAAGGGAGATGCAAAAGAAGATGAGAAGACTTCGTGATATGTTCACTTTCCGTCACCGCGTGGTGATTATCGTGGTCGGCATTCTGCTGGCTGCGCTTTCGTTGCTCTACACCAACAACATGGCGAAAGGACTCAAGGAGAAGGAGCAGCACGATGTGGCACTGTGGGCCAATGCCCTGCAACGCGTCAATCGCGATGCCTTGGGTGCCGTTGTCGATGACCCCTTCATCAAACAGATTGTATCGAACAACAACAATATCCCGTTCATCATCATCAACGAGAACTTCAAGGTGGTGAACTCGCACCTCATACCCCCCGAAATCATCGGTCACCCCGACCATCTGCGCCGTCAGATTGAGGAGTTCGCCGAGGAGAATCCGCCCCAGAAGGTCACCTTCTGGTGGAACAGTGAGCACTACCTGCTGATTTTCTACGGTCAGTCGCAACTGCTCAAATCGCTCTACTACTTCCCCATCATTCAGTTGCTTGTCATCACCGCTTTTGTGCTGATGGGCTTCATCGCCTTCCGCTCCTCGAAGCACGACGAGCAGAACCGCGTGTGGATTGGTCTGGCGAAGGAGACCGCCCACCAGTTGGGCACCCCCACCTCGTCACTGTTGGGCTGGGTGGAGTACCTCAAATCGCAGGACATCGACCAGGAAGCGGTGGCGGAGATGGAGAAGGATTTGACCCATCTGATGAAGATTGTGGACCGCTTCTCGAAAATCGGTTCGGAGACTCCTCTCGAACCTGCCGTCATCAATGAGGTGGTGGGCGAGTCGGTGATGTACTTCCGCAAGCGTATCCCCCGCAACGTGACCCTCGACTATAACGGACTGGCGATTGCCCCCGTGCAGGCCAACATCAATGCCGCCCTCTTCGAGTGGGTGGTGGAGAACCTGATGAAGAACTCGCTCGATGCCCTGCAAGGTCACGGCGCGATAGATGTAACCATCTCCTCGGACGAGAAGAACATCATGGTCGATGTCCGCGACACGGGAAAGGGTATTCCCAAGGGCAACTGGAACCGTATTTTCGAACCCGGCTTTACCACCAAGACGCGCGGCTGGGGTCTGGGTCTTTCGCTTTCGAAGCGCGTCATCGAGGAGTACCACCACGGCAAAATCGCAGTCATCGACTCCGAGCCGGGTAAGGGTACCACCATTCGTATCACCATCAAAAGGGTATTTGAGTCTTGATTTTGGAGGACATCATATCGCAGGGACGTGTCGGGGCTGACACGTTGGGCGGCGGTCATAAGGCTGTGCGTCCGAAGAGTGATACCCTTGTGAAAGGCAGTCGTAAGCAGGTGACGCAGCCCTCCGCGGCGGTGCACGAAAAAGCGGACTCGCTGGGACAGAAGGGGGTAGATTCTTTGGCAAATGCCCCTGCCGATACCTTATTATATTATAATAGGGGGGAGATGTGGTGGCTGTCCGACTTGTTGCCGGAAGCTCCCCTGCCCGTGGATTCCCTGCTGCGCGAGGTGGAAGCCCCCGTGGTTTTCGGTGAGCACTCCGTGGCGGTGGAGGGTTGCATGATGCAGCCCGCCAGAGTGCCTGCACTCACCGAACAACCGCTGTTTCAAGGCTTTGTACTCTTCCTTGCCTTTGTATTTGCACTGATTATCAACAAATTCCTGCCCGATGTGAAAGCGCTGTTGGGCAGTGTCTTCACCTATCACAACGCCGGCGAGCGTCTCTCTCCCGGCTCGAACAACAACAACGTCATACGCCTGCTCGATGATTCGGCGTGGGTGGGTGCGCTGATGGTGGGTGCTGCCGTGGTGCGCTTCTGTGGCGATTATGTGCCGCAGGAGGTGGGCAGCCTGCTCAACGGTGCCACCGCTCTGGTGGTGATGTTGGCGGTGCTGGCAGCCCTTGTAGTGGTGCATCTGTTTCAGTATCTGACACTTCGTGCCACGGGTGAGGTGCTCCTCTGTCAGAACTTCATCACCCAGCTCTGGCAGGTCAAGCGTATCTGCTTCTCGCTGTTCGTCATTTCGGTCACTCCGCCCCTTTTGCTCTATATGTTTGCTCCCGATGCAAGTGCCCGCTGGCTGCTCGCAGTGATGGTTCTAATGTCGTTAACGGCGCTTTTTGTGTACGTTAGGGAGACGATTGGTCTGTTTCTTTCCAAAAAAATTTCAATTTTGCATTGGTTTTTGTACCTTTGCACCGTGGAATTATTCCCTATCAGCCTGTTATGGCTGCTTGTCGTTAAGAAACTGTAAGACTAATACTTAATTATAAAACTTTTAAAATTGAAAATCCAGCGCGTATTGGTTTCCCAGCCGAAACCTGCCATATTTGAGAAATCCCCATTCTACGAATTATCTCAGAAGCACAACGTAGAGATTGTTTACCATCCCTTCATTCGCGTAGTTGGAGTCTCGTTAAAAGAGTTCCGTTCACAGAGAATTGAAATCCTCGACCACACAGCCGTGATTTTTACATCGCGCACCACGGTCGACAGCTTCTTCCACATTTGTGAGGAGGCACGCATCACTGTTCCCGAGACAATGAAGTATATCTGCCAAACCGAGGCAGTAGCTCTTTATTTACAGAAATATATCGTATACCGCAAACGTAAGATTTCGTTTGCCGACGGTTCGTTCACCTCGCTCATCGAGCAGATTATCAAGCACAAGGACGAGAAATTCCTCCTCGCGCTGAGCGAACCCCACAAACCCGAATTGCCCGATGCACTGGCCAAGCTCAAGCTGGCGGTTGATTCCGTTATCCTGGCGCGCACCGTGGCTGCCGACCTCGACGATGTGAAGCCTGCCGATTACGGCATGGTGGCACTCTACTCGCCTTCGGACATCAAGGCGCTCATCGAGAAGTTCGGTACCGAGAACCTGCCTCCTCTGGCGGTATTCGGTGACGGTGCTCTGAAGATGGCTTTGGAAGCCGGCATCACCGTGTTGGCCAACGCTCCGCGTCCGGCAGCTCCCTCGATGGTGAAGGCCATCGACATCTACCTCGACAAGATTGCCGAGGGCGAGGAGGTGGCTCCCGTGCAGCTGACCACCGACACCAGTAACGAAGATTTTATCCGCAGCCAGCAGCACAAGCTCGCCAAAAAGAGCCGTGCAAAGCGTGTGGTAACCGAAAAAAATAACTAACAGCTATGTCAGACGACCGCTCTCTTCCCCGTTCGGAGCGACTCCATTCGCTTGGAGCCGTAAAGCGCCTGTTTGAGAGTGGCGAAAGCGGATTTGTGTTCCCGTTTCGATATGTGTGGTACGCCGAGGTCGATAACGAGAATTCTGCCGAGGTGCTCTTCTCGGTGCCCAAGCGTTTCCACAAGCGAGCCAACAAGCGCAACCTGCTGAAACGCCGCACACGTGAGGCCTACCGCCTGCAAAAGGGTATCTTGCAGGCAGCACAAAAGAGTATGAATCTCGATTTGGCACTCGTCTATTCCTCAAAAGAGGTGTTGCCCTACAAAAATATTGAACATGCAGTCCGAAAGATTCTTCAGCAAATTGTGGAGCGTCTGTAAGCGAATCGTGGCACTGCCTTTCATTCTGCTTATCCGTTTCTATCAGCTGTGCATCTCTCCGATGACACCGCCCTCGTGTCGGTTTGTCCCCACCTGTTCGCAGTATGCGCTGGAGGCATTCCGCAAGTACGGGCCGCTGAAGGGGCTGTGGCTCACCGTGAAGCGTCTTGCGCGCTGTCACCCGTGGGGCGGCAGCGGTTACGACCCCGTGCCGTAACGAGTTGTTTTTTAGTCTTAAAAAAGACGGAATCCTTTGGGGTTCCGTCTTTTTTTTGTTTGTATGGGGCGGCTGTTACGAGGGAGCGGAGTCAGGACGGTCGGAGGGCGGCGCGGTGTATTGTGGGGGCTGAGTCGTGTTGCTATGGTGTGTTGCTGGTGGCGGTCGGACGGTTTTTCAATAGCTGTATGTGAGCGTAGGCGGTCTGTCGCAGTAGGAGTGTTTCGCGGTGGAATCGGTCGGAGTGATGGAGAAAGACCGTCAGAGGGGCGGAAATGGGGGTAGAAGTGAATGCCAACGGGTGCCGGTGCGGAGGAATGGGGGTGATGTCTGCGTAATATAAAATATAAAGTGTGATGTGTGGCGCGGAGGGGGGGCAAAGTGTTGCGTGTCGGCTACCCTCCGAGTGTGCGGTGTTTGTGCAGTCATTTCCCGAAAGGGGCGCGGAAATGGGGTGGTGCGCTGTGCGGTGCGTACCGAGCGTCCCCGTGTTGTGCCGAATGTCACGCCCCCTCTCTCTGCGATACAGATACAAAAAAAAGAGATGCTTCAAAAAAAGCATCTCTTGGAGCGGAAAGAGAGGGATTCGAACCCCCGGTGCAGTTACCCGCACACCGCATTTCGAGTGCGGCACGTTCGACCACTCCGTCATCTTTCCGTGTATTAGTCGTTCGTTTACGGAGTGCAAATATAGACATTATTTTCAATATGCAATAATTTTGAACGAAAATTTTTGATTTTTTTTCAAAAAAGGTGCGAAATGCCCGATTTTGACCATAAAATCACATATTTTTCCCTATATTTGTATCACTCAACAGGGGCAAAACCTCCTCCCGATTTCCGAAAAAATGCGAAGTCCGGGGTGAGAATTTGCAGTGGGGAGCGAAATTTTTGCGTCCGTGGGACGAAGAAATGTCGCCCGAAAAGAGGGCGTGCCTCGCAAATTTGTCGGTCGGAAGAAATACTAAAACAACTCGCCGTGCCGTTATATATTAAAATGGTGAAACGCATAAAAAGATGTGCATTATGAAAAGATTGGTCTATATCATATCGCTGTTGCTGGTGGGATTCTCCATGAGCAGTTGCACGTCGGCATATTACGCTTCGACAGGCCAGTATGCCGGAGATGATTTATACACCACCCACAACAAGGTCAATATCGCCCAGCGCGAAAAGGCACGTGCCGAAGCCGAAAAGGCCGAGGCGGAAGCTCGTCGCGCACAGTGGCAGGCACGCCTTGCCGAAGCAGAGGCAGCGGCTGCCGAAAACAAATATTACAGCTATAAGTCGGGCAGTCGCTTCGACGATGTGGTAGAGGATACCTACGAGGGTGCCTACGAACGCCGTCTGAGGGGCTTCAATTCGCCCACCTACCGTATGCCGTCGAGCTACTTCGACTTCCGTTACAGCTCGGAGTTCAGCTACCTGTCGGCCTACGACCCTGCCTTCTACAATGTGATTGTCATGGGTGATCAGGTGTGGGTAGAACCCAAATACATCTCCTCGATGTTCGGTACATGGGGTCGTCCGATTTACTATGTTGCCCCGTGGTACTACGGTTGGAGATACCCCTCCTACGGCTGGAACATCGGTTTCGGCAGCTGGGGCTGGGGCTTCGGATTTGGCTTCGGCTGGCACAGTCCGTGGTATGACCCCTGGTGGGGTTACGACCCGTGGTGGGGCGGTCATCACTGCTATCCCGGCGCACGACCCTATTACCATCGCTACGGCTCGCACTATGTACCCGGCAATTCGGGTTCGGGACGCTACTACCGTGGCGGACACTACTCGGGCTACTCGAACAGAGGTTACCGTTCGGGCGGCAGGGGATACTACCACACGGGCAGCCGTTATGACGGACGCGACACCTACCGCAACGGTTCGTCGTCGGGCAACTATCGCGGCTCGTCGGGTCGCGGCGGCTCACGCTACAACAGCGGTTACGGCGGTCGTCACAACTCCTACAAGAACCGTTACGACAACAATCGCAACAACAACTATAACAACAATTACAACGGCAACTACAACAACCGCAACAACTACAACAGCGGTTCGTCCAACAGCAGCTACGGCAGCGGTTCGCGCGGTGGCAGCTACGGCGGCGGTAGTTATGGAGGCGGTTCGCGCGGTGGTTCGTCATCGGGCAGTGGTCGTCACTATGGCGGCAGATAATAAAACAGGAAAAGGAATATGAAACGTATATTGTTTTTGGCGGCGGCCCTCGTCTTGGGTGCCGCTTCGGTGAAGGCTCAGGTTCCGGGATTGGACTTCGGCGGTGTGGTCCTCGGTCAGGATATGCTTTGGTCCACGGATATGGCCAATCTGTCGCGTACACATGCTTTCGGTACGGCGCGCGCCATGGGTATGGGCGGTGCGATGACATCGCTGGGTGCCGATTTGTCCTCCATGGCCGTCAACCCCGCAGGTCTGGGTATGTACAACGGCAACGATGTGTCGGTGACCCCTCTGGTGACGGTGGCGAACGCTTCGACCCCCGGTACACAGACCTGGCAGAAGAATAGCCGCACACGCTTTGCGGCTGCCAACTTCGGTGTGGCCATCAATGTGTTGGAAAACTCGAAGTCTGCCCTCACGAGCATGACCTTCGGTTTCGGCATGAACCGTATCGCCGACTTCAACACACGAACCTCCTTCTCGGCGGAGTCGCGCTACAACAATCAGACCCCCGGACACTATATGCCCACCATTGCCGATATCTTCGCACAGCAGTTGGGTGAGTATGAAGTAAGGCAGAACGACAAGGGCGCGTTGAATATGAAGGACTTCGGCCCTCATCTGTGGCCTGCGATTTTGGGCTACGATGTGATGATGGTCTCCAACCTCGGTACGCAGAACGACCCTTATTGGAAGCCCGAATTCATCGGCAGCAACGCTTCGGTACTCCACTCCATGGAGATGCTCAACAAGGGCTCTATCAATGAGTTCGACATCTCGCTGGGTGCGAATTTCAATAACTTCATCTATGTGGGTGCCACTCTCGGTGTGCAGAGCGTGTCGCTGCGCCGCGAGATTATCTATCAGGAGGAGTACGGCTACTTCAATCCCGACGGTAGCAATGCCCCCTCGCACGATGGTGAGGGTATGCCGCTCAAGCAGGAGTTGTTGTACAGCAACCTCTATCAGGGCTCATCGTTGGAGGGTAGCGGTATCAACTTCAAACTGGGTGTCATCATTCGCCCCACACAGGGACTGCGTATCGGTGTGGCATTCCATTCGCCCACCTACTACGCGCTTGACCGCTCCTATCGTGCCGACATGACCTCGGAGCTGGGTACGGTGGCCACCGGTGAGGTGAAGGGCTACGGCAACTATGCCCCCGGACTCTATGACGAGGGCGACAACAGCTGGGATTTCATCTCTCCCTCGCGACTCATGGTCGGTGCTTCCTACACGCTGGGCAAGACCGCTATTCTGTCGGTGGACTACGAGCGTGCGTGGTACAACGGCATCCGTTCGAAGAACCTGCCCTACGCCCTCGGTAAGACACGTGAGGACTACAACAACGAGTTCCGCGACCTCTACAAGGGCAACAACAATATCCGCGCAGGTCTTGAGGTGCGCCCCATTCCCATGCTCGCATTGCGTCTGGGTGGCGGTTACAGCGACTCGATGCTCCGCGACAAGGAGACCTTCGTGACCAACTCCCAGGCCGGTATGCCCCCCGTGACGGAGAGCTACTTCGTGTCGGCGGGTGTGGGCTTCTCGCTGGGTCGTGCCTACTTCGATTTGGCGTACCAGCACCTCACCGAGAACTCGTCGGACTATCAGCTCTTCTTCAGCGGCGACCGCATGACAGGTGAGATTGTGACCGAGAGCGGACTCTACAACACCGCCTTCAAACGTCACTTCGTGTCGCTGACATTGGGCTTCCGCTTCTAAAAAGAGCAAAATTCGCCTAAATATAAGGTCTGTCTTTGCGGCAGACCTTTGTTTTTTTTGTATATTTGCATTCTCAATAAATCGGAAATTATAATAATCAAGTATATTATGGCAAAGGAACTTAAAGACCTCACCAAATCCGACGACAATTATTCGCGTTGGTATAACGAATTGGTGGTAAAGGCTGGTTTGGCAGAGACTTCGGCCGTGCGCGGTTGCATGGTCATTAAACCTTATGGCTATGCCATTTGGGAGAAGATGCACGATGTGTTGGACAAGATGTTCAAGGAGACAGGCCATCAGAACGCCTACTTCCCCTTGTTTATCCCCAAGTCGTTCTTCTCGAAGGAGGCTCACCACGTTGAGGGTTTCGCCAAGGAGTGCGCCGTTGTGACCCACTACCGTCTGAAGAACGACCCCCACGGTAACGGTATCGTGGTTGATCCCGATGCAAAGTTGGAGGAGGAGCTCATCGTACGCCCCACCTCGGAGACCATCATCTGGAATACCTACAAGAACTGGATTCAGTCGTACCGTGACCTCCCCATCCTCTGCAATCAGTGGGCCAATGTGGTTCGCTGGGAGATGCGTACCCGTCTGTTCCTGCGTACCGCAGAGTTCCTGTGGCAGGAGGGCCACACGGCACACGCCACCCGCGAGGAGGCCATTGCCGAGGCCGAGAAGATGATTAACGTCTACCGCGACTTCGCCGAGAATTGGATGTCACTGCCCGTCATCGTGGGTCACAAGTCACCCAACGAGCGTTTCGCAGGTGCCGAGGATACCCTCACCATCGAGGCTCTCATGCAGGACGGTAAGGCTTTGCAGAGCGGTACTTCGCACTTCCTGGGTCAGAACTTCGCCAAGGCATTCGATGTGCAGTTTGTCAATAAGGAGGGCAAGCGCGACTACGTGTGGGCTACCTCGTGGGGCGTTTCTACCCGTCTGATGGGTGCGCTCATCATGGCTCACTCGGACAACAACGGTCTGGTACTGCCTCCGAAGTTGGCTCCCATTCAGGTCGTGATGGTCCCCATCTACAAGACCGAGGAGCAGCTCAAGGCCATCGTAGAGCGTTTCGAGGCTATCGCCGCACAGCTCAAGGCCAAGGGCATCAGCGTGAAGATTGACGACCGCGACAATGTACGTCCCGGCTTCAAGTTCTCGGAGTACGAGTTGAAGGGTGTGCCTGTTCGTCTGGCCATGGGTGGCCGCGACATGGAGAACAATACCGTGGAGCTGGTTCGCCGCGATACTCTGGAGAAGGAGACCGTATCGCAGGAGGGTCTGGTGGAGTTGGTCGAGAAGCTGATGACCGACATCCAGCAGAACATCTTCAAGAAGGCTTACGACTACCGCCAGTCGATGATTACCAAGGTCGATACCTGGGAGGAGTTCAAGCGCGTACTCGACGAGAAGGGTGGTTTCATCTCTGCTCATTGGGACGGTACCGTGGAGACCGAGGTGGCTATCAAGGACGCTACCAAGGCCACTATCCGTTGTATCCCCTTCGATGTGGAGGAGGAAGAGGGTAAGTGTATCTTCACCGGCAAACCTTCGCACCGCCGCGTATTGTTCGCACGCAGCTACTAATCTGTCCGCGCGACACAACGATAGAGAGTTCCGTCCTTGGGGGCGGAACTCTTTTTTTTACCCTTTCGTGGGGCGGTTTCTTCGCCCCGACGGCTGATTTTGGTACACGAATTGAGGGGAAATTCTCTGCCGGTTGAGGTATGCAGATTGGAGCGACAGAAATTTCGCAAATTTTGTTTTTTTCCTAAAAAGTTGCTATATTGCAACCGTTATGCGGTAGTAAAAAGACCCGATTCCTGCTCCGGCGACGCGAAGTCGCAGCACGCAGGAGGCTGCAAAAGTGGTTCGGGAGCGGATTACAGAGGCGCACGGGAGCGGCGGTCGGCGGTTCGAATATGAACGGCAGGACGGTTCGGGAGTGGTCGCCGGTAGTTTGTGACGAATGAAGAAATGGTAGCCGAAAGGACTGAAAAAGTCGCGAGGGCGAAAGACCGCAAAAAAAATTAATTAAACAACTAAAAATCGATTGCCTATAGATACAAATCTCTACTCTGAATAATAAATAATAGGAGGAAAGAGTATGAATGTACAAGTATTAAGTGATAAAGTGTTGCTTAATCACTACCTTTCAGGTGACCGAAGTGCAATATCCCAGCTCATCGACCGTCACAGTCGTCGTGTGAGGGATTATATCAACATGATGGTCAAAGACCGTGATGTTGCCGAGGATATATTTCAAGAGACTTTTATTAAAGTTGTCAAGGTAATTGACGACGGGCGTTATATGGACAATGGCAAATTCTTGTCATGGGTACTTCGTATTGCCCATAATCAGGTGATAGACCATTTCCGTTCGCAGAAACAAAACAAGGCCGTCTCGGAATCCGAATCGGGATACGATGTGCTGGGCAGCCTGCGCTTCGCGGAGAAAACCGTTGAGGACGACATGGTGAGCCGTCAGATTGAGAGCGACATCCGCCACCTGGTGGAGTTGTTGCCCGACGAGCAGAAAGAGGTGGTTATGATGCGTTATTTTTCGGGTCTGAGCTTCAAGGAGATTGCCGAGCAGACCGATGTGAGCATCAATACCGCTTTGGGACGTATGCGTTATGCACTGATTAATCTCAGACGCATGATAAAAGAAAAAAATATTATTCTGTGCTGATATTTTGTACAATAAAATCCGAGGGCCTGCGTTTTATATGCAGAAAACCAAAACAGAGGGCCTATGGAGGATTTGGACATGAACAGCGTTTCAGATAATGACATCTCTGACGATGAAATATTGTTGATGGAGGAGGTGATTCAAGACGATGCAGACCTGTATTTTCTGAACCACTATCTGACGGAGATATTTCGCAACGGAGATATTTAAGGGTTAATTTTTTGATGGGAGAAGGGTGTTGTGAGACACCCTTCGTTTTTTTTGTATGACGGTGAGGGCGCGTTCTGTGGCTGTGGCTGTACTTGCTCTTGCGAAAATCGTCCTTGCCTGCCGTCCTGCACCGCACTACGCACCGACTCACGCTCGACCCCAATGCCTGCTCCCGTGCGCCACCGTCCTCGCGCACCATGTCTGCGCCTTGTAAACCCTCCGCACCCAACTTTGCACCCAGCACCGTGTGCGCCCTCCCCCGCACCCTCGCGAGCAAATACAAAAAAATAAGCGACCACACATTGTGTAGTCGCTTTTGGTAGTGGATAGGGGATTCGAACCCCTATGTCATGCGTGAGAGGCATGTATCCTAGCCCTTAGATGAATCCACCATTAGGTTTTTTTTGACGGTGCAAAGATAAATTCTTTTTTCTTATCTGCCAAATTTTTTTTCATCAGTTTGTTCAATTTATTTGTCAAATGTGGCTCTCCGTGCGTCTGAACGGGATTTTTGCGATGAAAAAATATGCGATTTCCTGCCGTCGGGTGGTAAATTTCCCTATTGGAAAGGGCGGTTTTGCCCGTTTGGGACGGTGAAAAGTGTAGAAATCTGACGGAGGGGTGCATGAAATACGCCCTGTCGGGGCGAATTTTACCCCGATTTGTGAGGTCGGGGTGGCAGTTCAAGCGGAGTGTTTGTCTGGAAAACGCAATGCCGATGTCGCACCATGCGCGTGCTTTCTCTCTGCGCGCGTGCTGTCTCATTGCGCCATCTCTCCCTGCGTTCCTTGCGCCCTCGTGGCCGCCCACAAGGCAGATACCTTGTGTTTCTCACGTACAGCCGCGAGTAACCATCCACACGCTCCATATTTGCCCCCTGTGTTCGCCGCACAGACACTATATATATAAGTGCCGTTCGCTTGCCATATTCAGCGTTTCGGGTCTCTGTGGGGCATTGCCACGCGTTTGGTGTCCCGCACGCCCGACTGCATCGCAAACTCGCAGTCGCACCCGATGCAACGGCATGAGAGTCGTGTATCGCCCTGCGTCCGCGCATCATGTCTGCCTGCATCGCCCGCCACCGTCCATGCTTGCCCTTCCGCCCGTCTGCGCCCGGTACTCGCGCTCCGTGTCCGTGCCTTGTGCTCTGCACCACGTGTGCGCACCTCGCCCTCGCACCTTCGCGTGCAAACACAAAAAAATAAGCGACTACACATTGTGTAATCGCTTTTGGTAGTGGATAGGGGATTCGAACCCCTATGTCATGCGTGAGAGGCATGTATCCTAGCCCTTAGATGAATCCACCATTGCTTTTTTTGACGTTGCAAATGTATGGACTTTTTTCTTTCCTGCCAAATTTTTGAGAATAAAATTTAAAAAAAAATGCAATTTCGCCCCTCCATGCGTGATGTTGGCGGTTTTTGAGTATATTTACCCTATCAAAAAACACTATTCTACGATGAGAAAATTCCTACGCACAGCTCTCATGCTGGCAGCCCTTGCGGGTGCCACCTCGTGCAGCAACCATAAACTGCCCAAATTCGAAATCCTCGCCTTCGACACCATTGTCGGCAATCAGTCGGTGGGCTGCGATGTGAAATATCGTTTCATCACCATCGCCAATGCCGCGAAATCGGAGGTGCTCACGGGCATCGAACGCTCGAATATCGAGTATTTCTACGGCTTCGACAGCTATGACGGCCCCACGGAGGAGGCTGCGCGCGAGTCGCTCGACTGGATAAAGAACGAAATGGCGGAGCAGGAGCGTATCCGCCGCGAGATGCAGCTCGAACCCACGGACGGCGAGCGTACCGTACATATCGAGAGCGAGAGCAATGTGACTGACTCGCTGCTCAACTATGCAATTTACCGCGCCACCTACCTGGGCGGTGCGCACGGCATGGAGGTGTCGGAGTACCACACCTATTCGTTGAAAGACGGCTTCGAGTTGCGGGCCAAGGATTTGTTCCGCGCGGAGAAGATGGACGAGCTGGCACAGGCGGTCTATAAGAAGATTTGTGATAAATATGTGACCGAGGAGACCTCGTTGTCGGATGCCGGCTTCTTCAACGAGCCGATTTCGGTGACCGACAATTTCAAACTCACCCCCGAGGGCGTCACGTTCCACTACAATCCCTATGAGATTGGCTGCTACGCGCTGGGTAGTGTCGTTGTGGAGTTCACGTGGGAGGAACTGACTCCCTATCGAAAATAAGCGATTCAGGCGTGCGATATATCGCCAAGACCGTCTGCCCGGTGGGTGGACGGTTTTTTTTTGTGCCGTACGGGCGACAAGGGGAGAGTGTGCCGATGGAGCGGGAAAAAAGGTGAGAGGTGACGGTGGGCGGAGTGGCCGATGCGGAGGTTGGGCTGTGGATATAAAATAAAAAAGGCCCGAATCTTGCGATTCAGACCTTTTTTTTCGTCAGGGCACCACCCCTTCCGAAAAATAGAGGTTTAATCGGAGGTATTCGACTCTTGGACGAGCACCGCCCTAAAGTCTTAGTAACCGCGAATTCGGTTACAACCTGCCGACTTCCTCAACCAACCTAAAACTACTAACCTAAATGAACCTTAAAACTTCGTGTGCAAAGATAAGGGCTTATTTTGGATTATGCAAATATTTTATGAATATTATAAATATATTTAATAATTTGGTAACATTAGACCCCTTCAGAGTGTACTCCGAGGCCGATTTTGGACGCAAAAATTTTTGTTACTTTTTTACGATTGTATATTTCGAAGGAAAGTTTTTGTGGCTTGAAACTGGTTTTTCCGCTGAAATAACTTTGAAACATTACGAAACGAAACCGAAACGAGGTTTTGAATTGAGAAAGCGGAAAACTGTGTGTTTCGGATAAAAAGTTAAATTTTGTCCTTTTCGTAATGTTAACATTCGCTTAACATTTCGGCGGAAAAAATGGGGTCGTCGGAGTGTTTTTGTGAATTTTCGGGGGAGTTGCACCTCAAAAACGAGGGCAAAGGTCGGCGCGGAGACGGAGGTTAGGCAGGCGTCTACCCGAAAAATAATCGGAGAACGGAGAGGTGGTTTTCTCTGTTTTGAGGGCTTGTCTATGGGGGGGGCCGTGATGCCCGATTTCAGCCTTGTTTGCCAATCGGGAAAAAGGAAGTTTCGGACAATGACTGCGGAGGGGAAAGATGGGTTCGCTAATAGTATTATAGTTTATCGTAGTACATGCAGTTGAACCCCACCATGACACACGACGTGATTACCATACGTACAATACATATTATAATCCATTGCTTTTTTCGTAATTGTGTGGCTTTGTGCAGGTCTTTCCCGGCCGAAAAAAGAATGTAAAGAAAAACGATATTCAGTACGGCGTATAATATTACAAATGTATGGTGTGTCATAATTCCTGTAATCTGTTTCCTGCCCCGTGTCGGGCTGGTTTGTGGTGATGGGGTGCCGGCATCAGCCGACATATTCCCTCGATGTCCCAAATTTACACAAAAAATGAGGAGTTCTGCTGAATTTCTATCCCTCAAAAGATGAATTTTTTGCTGGAAATAGCGGGGGAGTCCGTCTCCTCTGCACCGTCCATTCCTCCCGATGCACCACCGCCAAAAAATAAAAAAAGGCTCGGCAATGCCGAACCTTTGTCTATTGCGTCACAACCGTAAAGGGTTGTGTAATAAGCAAAAAAAAAGGAAACTTTGGAATTTGGACCTCTCCAAAAACCTTTGTTTCCTCACCAACCTAAAACTACTAACCTAAATGAACCTTAAAACTTCGTGTGCAAAGATAAGGCGAAAATATATACCGTGCAAGTGTTTATTAAATTATTTCACAAAATTTAACAATTTCTTTAGAAATGGAATTTCGCAAAATGTACGAATATGAGTGTTATATTGTTGAATATCAGTGTGATAATCGCTTTATTCGGCGCGATGTCCAAAATTGATGTACGACTGCCAAAAACGCCACATTTTCTTCTTGTTCCAGCTGTGACATCCCATCGGCAGCTGCTTGCCCGTGAGTCGATAGCAATATGAGGGGTTGGTGTCGAAGGCAAATTTCAGTGCTTCGTCAGTCGTGGGATAGTGAAAATCGGCGGGTACGGTCGCCCAAAAGACATCTTCGTTGTAGAGATGGTGGGGGGTGGCGATGTAACGCTCGATGGTCGCGCGCTTCTCCCGACAGATGCGGATAAACGATGATACCTTGCGCAGCGACAGACCGCCGTTGCCGATGCGGTCGTAGAGAATCTGTCGTGTGGCTGTGCCCGTACGCTTCGCCCATGTGCGGCGCAGACACATATACTGCTTCACGAGGGGCAGGTTGTACACCGCACGCTTGACCCACGGTGCTGCCACGCAGTCATAGCCTGTCGCGCACCATTTGTCCAGCTCATCGCGGAAAATCCATGCATCGGTGTGGCAGATGAGCAGGTAGTCCCACGCCTCGAACAGACGGTAGAATTCCTCGGAGAGCATCATGCGGTTGTAGCCCTGAATGCCGTTCTTGCGACCCAGCCATTCGTCCGTGACCCTCACCACCGCCGCCGTGGGAACGAGACGCTCCACGGAGGAGATATCCAACCCCTCGGGGCAGAGCAGGGTGATGTCCCATTTCGAGAGCTGGCGCGTGTTGTTGATTAAGGCCTGCGCCTCTTCATCGGGCAGTACGGTGCGGTAGATGGGTATGATGACGTTAATTTTCATTACAGGGTATATGGGTCGCGACACGGTCAAACGACTTGAAATTAATCCAAAGATACAATTTTATTTCCATTTTGAAGAAGAAAATGCAAGAAAATACCCTCTCTGAGGCATCTTGAGGGAGTGTGCCGGAATTTTGGTATTGACTGTGTCGAAAAAAATGTGTAGCTTACACACCAAAATTAACTCTTTATTTATCAATTCTAATGACTGTATCACTGATTATTGCAACTTATAATTGGCCCGATGCACTGCGTTTGTGTTTGGAGAGTGTGATGCGCCAGCGTGTGATGCCCGATGAGATTATTATTGCCGATGACGGTTCCGAAGCCCCTACGCGCCAGGTGGTGGAGCATTACCGGGGTATTTCGCCTGTGCCCGTCATTCACGTATGGCAGGAGGACAAAGGCTTTCGTCTGGCAGAAATCCGCAACAAGGGGATTGCCGTAGCCAAGGGTCAATACATCATTCAAATCGATGGAGACCTGATTCTCAACGACCATTTCGTCTATGACCACAAACAAATGGCGGAACGCGGATATTTCGTGTCAGGCACCCGTGCGATGGTCAGCCCGACAAGGACACATGCGATGTTGCAGAGTAGATATTCACCGCTGAGATGGTATAGCGGCGGTGTGTATCATCGTTTGAACTCCATACGAAGCAGAGTGGGTCGATTGATATTTACCCGAATGGCGAAATATCGCTATGTCAAGGGGTGTAACATGGCTTTTTGGCGCGATGACCTGCTGAAGGTGAACGGCTATGACGAGAATTTCGTGGGCTGGGGTGGCGAGGACAACGATATTGCCATTCGTTTGGGCAATGCCGGAGTCATGAAGAAGCGCGTGAAGTTCCATTGCGTGGCCTTCCATCTCTTCCACGGCACCGAGCGTGACGAATCGAACCTTGAAGAGAATGAAGCCATTTGTGCCCGAAGTCAGAAAGACGGACGTCAGCGTTGCGAGAAAGGCGTTTCCCAACATCTGAAATAACGATTCCCTCTGCGGGCGTAAACCACACAGCGTGGGGCAGTTTACTTTTTACTGCTCCACGCTGTCGGTTTTTTACACTGCTCCTTGTAGTATTGTTCCTCCTCGGTGGGGTGGGCCGAATCCTCGTACCACGGCAGGTGCAGAATCTGATAGGGGGCTGCCATGCGGTAGGCCTCCAGCGAGGGACGGCGACTCAGACCCACGCGCGGACGATAGAGCGCGAATGTGGTGTCGATGGGCGCACGGTAGAGTAATAAATCGCCCTCCTGCACTTTTTGCTCGAAGAAACGACTCTCCCAGTCGATGACATCCTTTTTGTGGATATAGTGGTCGGGGAGGTTGTCGATGCGTATCGAAGGACCTATCTTGAAGGCATGGGGGCGTTCGTACTTCAAGATGCGGTGCATGTGGCCGATGATGTCGCCGGGACACGCCTCGTCCAACACCACATCGGCATCGGTGTAGATGTAGTAGTCGCCACAGAAGCGTTTGCGCACGGGGGCGTACTTCCACAAGGCCTTGAATCCGATGTTCTCGGGCAGGCGAATGACCTCGTAGGGACAACTCTTGTACCACTCCAGCAGGGGCGGGTAGGTGCTTTGGTTGTCGAGAATATGGATATTGGTATAGCCGCGCTGTTCCAGCGACCCGATGAGTTGTCGGAGGGTGGTCAGACGGTTGAAATTGTTGATGACGATGGGAATGTTGTGTGCATCGTCACCTAATTTCGAGGGGGAGAGCCATTCGCGAAATCTGAAATATCGAGAGCGAATGAAATCCTTGGTGTTGCCGAAAAGTTCCATAAGGGGGTATTTGATGACGGGTTATTGAATGATGGGTTATTTGATGTAGGTTTTTACGGCTGCGGCGATGTTCTCACCGTCCAAAGCCGCGGAGATGATACCGCCGGCATAACCTGCGCCCTCGCCTGCGGGGAAGAGTCCGCGTGTCTCGGGGTGCATGAGGGTGTCGGCATCACGGGGTATGCGCACGGGGGTCGAGGTGCGTGACTCGACACCTGCCACGATGGCTTCGTTGGTGACAAATCCTCTCAATCGGCGTCCGAAGTGGTCGAGACCCATTCTCAGACCCGTAGAGATGAAGTCGGGCATCCATTGGTCGAGACGCGAGGGGGTGATGCCCGGCACGTAGGAGGTCTTGGGCAACGATGTGCTGGCACGACCTGCCACGAAGTCCGCCACACGCTGTGCGGGGGCTATCTGATGGTCACCGCCGTTGAGGCGTGCCGTCTCCTCGAACTGCTGTTGGAATTTCAGACCTGCCAGCTCGCCCCACTCGCCGCGCAGGTGCTCGAAGTCCGACAGGCGCACCTCGGTCACCAAACCCGAATTGGCGTAGGGCGATGTTCGACCGCTGGGTGACATGCCGTTGACCACCGACTGTTTGCTGTCGGTCATGGCCGGCACGATGAAACCGCCGGGGCACATACAGAACGAATAGACACCGCGTCCGTTCTGCTGGCAGACCAGCGAGTAGCTCGCCGCGGGAAGATACTCGCCGCGCTCCTTGCAGTGGTACTGTATGGAGTCGATGAGTGCCTGCGGATGCTCTATTCTCACACCCATGGCAAAGGCCTTGGCCTCGAGACGTATGCCCTTGCGGTGTAGCAGCTCGTAGATGTCGCGTGCCGAGTGACCCGTGGCAAGAACCACCGCCGAACCCTCTATCAGCTCGTCACCACACCATACGCCCTCGATGCGCGAATCCTTGATTTTCAGGTCGGTGACCTTTCTGTCGAAGAGGAACTCGCCTCCGCACGCCAAGATGGTCTTGCGGATGTTGGTCATGATGCGCGGCAGCTTGTCGGTGCCGATGTGGGGGTGTGCCTCGTAGAGGATTTCGGGGTTGGCACCGTGGAAGACGAGGGTCTGGAGTGCCTTGTTGTAGTCGCCGCGTTTCTTGCTGCGTGTGAAGAGCTTGCCATCGGAGAATGTTCCTGCACCGCCCTCACCGAACGAGTAGTTCGAATCGGGATTGACATTGCCGTTGCGGTTGATTTGCGCGATGTCGTACTTGCGGTTGAGGACGTCCTTTCCGCGTTCGAGAATCACGGGCTTGAGTCCCAGCTCGATGAGGTGGAGTGCCGCGAAAAGACCGGCAGGGCCCGAACCCACAACGATGACCTCCGTTTTGCCGTCCACCGACGGGTAGTCGAAGTGCAGGGGCGCAGGTTGGGGTTCGTTATCGACATAGATTTCGAGGGTCAGATTGACTTTGGGCAGTCGCTGACGGGCATCTATCGAGCGTTTGACCACTCTCACCAGAGCGATTTGGCGGGTGTCCACACCCATTTGGCGGGCGGCGGAGGAGGTGTAGTAATTCACATCGGCGGCCTGCTTGGGGGTGAGTGTAAGCGTGATATTCTTTGGCATGGGAATAAAAAGTCGTGTTAAAGTGAACAAAGATACTAATTTTTTTACTCCGACTGCGCTATGGGGTGGCTTTTTCGTGGCGTGCGGAGGGCCAAAAGTCGTGAAATATCAATATTTTGGAGGGCGAAAATAGGGAGTTCGGAAATTTTTGCTACCTTTGTAGCTGCATTGCGCGGATATGGTGTAATTGGTAGCCACGTCAGACTTAGGATCTGATGCCGTGAGGCGTGGGGGTTCGAGTCCCTTTATCCGCACTGAAGAGACCACCGTTGAGGAGTCTCTTTTTTTGTACCCTGTGGTGAGGGGAGGGGCAAACAAAAAAAGACGACCGAAAGCACATCGCTTTCGGTCGTCTTTTCTCGTTTCGTGTCGGGGAATTACTTCTTCAACTCCTCCTCGATGGGGTCGTGGTACTGCTCTTGCAGACGGTGCAACTCCTCCTTGAGTTGTGAGGTCAGCTCCTCGTAGCCCGGCTCGCCGTAGAGGTTGTGCATCTCGTGGGGGTCGTGCTGCAAGTCGTACAACTCCCACACATCGATGTCGTTGTAGAAGTGAATGAGCTTGTAGCGGTCGGTTCTCACACCGTAGTGACGCTTGACCATGTGCTCGGCAGGGTACTCGTAGAAGTGGTAGTAGAGCGACTTGCGCCACGAGTCGGGGTGCTCGCCCTTGAGCAGGGGAAGTAAAGAGACGCCCTGAATGTCGTCGGGCACTGCCACACCTGCCAATTCGAGGAAGGTGGGGGCGTAGTCGATGTTCTGCACCATCTCGTCAATGTCGCCACGGCGGTCGAAACCCTTGGGCAGACGCATCACCAAAGGCGTGTGCATCGACTCTTCGTACATGAAACGCTTGTCGAACCAGCCGTGCTCACCCATGTAGAAACCCTGGTCGGAGGTGTAGACCACAAGGGTGTTGTCCAAAAGTCCCTTTTCGTCGAGGTAGTCCAGCACGCGACCCACATTGTCGTCGAGGGATTTGAGTACCTTGGCGTAGTCGCGCATATATCGCTGATATTTCCACTCGTCGAGTGCCTTGCCCGTGGGAGGCTGGGCATAGAACTGCTTGATGATGGGGTCGTAGACCTTGTCGTAGGCGGCTCTCTCCTCTGCGGTCATGCGGCCGATGAACTCCTCGTAGGTGGCTTTGAGACGGGTCTCCAGCTGCGGATTGTACATTTTCGTGTCGTAGATGATGTCCATGTGACGGCCAATCTCCATCTCCTGTGCCCGGGCGGCGGGACGACCCGCGTAGTCGTCGTAGAAATTCTCGGGCAGGGGGAAGGTCTTGTCCTCGTAGAGCGACAGATATTTGGTCTCGGGCAGCCAGTTGCGGTGGCACGCCTTGTGGTGAATGAAAAGGCAGAACGGCTTTTGCGTGTCGCGCTCCTCATCCATCCAGTGGAGGGCCTTGTCGGTGATGATGTTCGTGAGATAACCTTTATTGACGAGGGTGTCGCACTGCTCGTTGATGAAACGGGGATTGTAGTAGTCGCCCTGTCCGGGGACTATCTCCCAGTGGTCGAAGCCCGTGGGAATACTCTCCAAATGCCACTTGCCGATGATGGCGGTCTGGTAGCCTGCCTTCTGCAACAACTTGGGCATGGTCTGCTGACTGCCGTCGAATACGGCAGTGATGTTGTTGGTGAAGCCGTTGGCGTGGCTGTGCTTGCCCGTGAGCATGCAGGCGCGGCTCGGTCCGCTGAGCGAGTTGGCGACAAAACTGTTGGTGAAACGCACGCCGTCGGCGGCGATACGGTCGAGGTTGGGGGTCTCGACAAAACGAGAGTCGTAGCAACTCATCATCTGCGCCGTGTGGTCATCGGTCATGATGTAGACGATGTTGGGGCGCGATGCGGGGGCTTGGGGTGCGGTGCAGGCCGCAGGTGCCAGTGCCGAGGCTCCGGTGGCGGAGCAGAGGACTAAACGCGGGAAGTTTTTCATCATTTCAGGTATTTTGTGGGGGTTAGACCTTCAGTCGCTTCCAGTGACCCATGCGCAGATAGACGTAGGAGAGCATCAGCACCAGATAGTAGACATGGTCGGCTGTCCAGGCGATGGTGACATCGGCATGAAGCTGCTCCACGATGACATATATATATATTATGTAGATGACAATCGAACTCAACGCCAGCAACATGGCGGCGCGTGTGTCACCCGTACCCGACACGCTGAACTCGTAGATGACACCCGGTGTCGAAAGGAGGAACGAGGAGAGCATGACCCACATGACGACCACACCCTGAGTGATGTGGGTGGGGTTGTCGGTGTAGATGGCCAGTGCCTGCTGGGGGAAGATGGCCATGAGAATGACCAGCGGCAGGATAAAGAGGAAACACAGCCCCACGATGCGGTTGCTCAAGGGCAGCACTTCGTCCTGCTTGCCCAGACCGATGAGGTTGCTGATCAGCGAGCTGGCTGTCGATGCAAAGGCACTGAGGAACATGAAGATGATGGTGGTGATGCTGCGCACGATGTTGGTGATGGCGAGGGGAGTCTCACCGAGGTGCTCGATGGCCACGAAGAAGTAGAACCAGCTCAGGTAGGCCAAACCCTGCTGCAACATAATCCACACGGCAACGCCCAGAATACTGCGCAGGAGCTTGAAGTCGATGGTGTTGATGCGAAAGAGGTCGTAGGCCTTGTAGTCGGTCTTGAGCTTGGTGTAGATGATGAAGAATATCAGCGACACGGCTTCCGAGATGGAGGAGGCCATCGCCGCACCGGCAATACCCAGCTCTGGGAAGCCCAACTTGCCGAATATCAGCACATAATTGAGCACTACGTTGGTGAGTACCATCACCAACGAGTTGCTGATGAGGATACGTGTGTTGGTTGTGGCGACATAGAAGGCGCGGAACATGGCGGCCGTGAAGGCGAAGAAGTAGCCGTAGATGCGCCAATTGAGGTAGCTCAACGATGCCTGATAGACCTTCTCCGACTCGATGATATGCCCCAAAAGTCGGGGGGCGAACATCGAGGTGGCGAGGAAGAAGAACGACGCCATGAGTACAAGGAAGATGTTGCCCTGTGCGAAGACGGGGCCTATGGCCTTGAAGTCACCCTCGCCGTTGCGGCGAGCCATGATGACCTGCGCACCGATGCTGAATCCGAATCCGAGCATGAAGATGACCAGATAGAAGACTCCGGCAATGGCCGATGCGCCGAGTTCGGCTTCGCCCACACGACCCAGGTAGGCGGTGTCGGTGATACCGATGAGCTGCTCCATGAGCAGGCTCAACAGCACGGGCAGGGTGATTTTGATAATCTCGCGGTTGGAGAAATGGAGTGATTTCGATTTTGTTGTCACGATGCTTGTTGGGTTTAGAGTTTGGGAGGGGCGGCTGACCCATAGGTGTTTCCGCCCCGAAACAGAGGGCAAAGATAAGGCTTTGGCAGGGAATGAGCAAAAAAAATCACGGCCGCCAATTGGGGCGACCGTGTGATAAGGTAAAAAGTATGAATTATATGGTGTCGAGCGATTACTTGTCGCCCTTGCCCTTAAACTTGTCGAGCTGGTGTTTGAGAGCATCGATGGACTCGTCTACCGATTCTTCGAAACTCTTTGACTGGTGAGAAGCCACCAAATCCTCACCCGGCATGTGGAGGGTGATGGTTGCGATTTTGTTGCCTTTTTCGTGGTCTTTATCGAGTTTGAGGATAACCTCTGCACCTGTTGAGCGCTCTGCAAAACGATCTAACTTGGCCATCTTAGCCTCTACAAATTCGAGCAATCTCTTGTCGGCGTCGAATTTTACCGATTGAATCTGAACGTTCATAACTCACTAATTTAAAGTTAATTACTCCCCACCTTTTTCTCTGGGGTGGGCTTTGTTGTAAATCTCTTTCAGACGGGCTATGCTGTTGTGGGTATAGACCTCGGTGGCCTTCAGCGACGCGTGACCCAGGAGTTCCTGTATCTCGCGCATGTCGGCGCCTCCGTTGAGCAGATGGGTGGCAAACGTGTGTCGTAACACATGAGGGCTTTTCTTGCCCTGCACCCCTCCGCGGGTCAATTCCTGACGAACAATACGGTAGACCGTGCTTCGGGAGATTCGTTTTCCTTTACGTGTTAAAATTAACGCTTTTTCGTCTGAATTGCAAATTTTTTGCCGTTCAATTAGCGTCAGGTATTCCCTTATTTTTTTGCGTGTCACCTCCATGACGGGCACCATGCGCTCCTTGTCGCCCTTACCTCTGACTTTCAACAGACGGCAGTCGTCCACGAGGTCGTCACGGTCGATGCCCGTCAGCTCGGCAAGACGTAGGCCCAGTGAGTAGAGCAGGAGTATGATGAGCGAATTGCGGTGCTCCTCAAATTCATCATCGCTTCCCTTCGAAGCCTCGTCCTCCTCGCGCTCGTTGGCCAGAATCTGCCCCATGCGGCTCTCGGGAACGAAGGCCGGCAGGCGTTTCTTGGTGCGCAGCGAAGGTATGGCCTTCATGATGTCACACTTCGTGCGTCCCGTGGAGAGCAGCCACCGAAAAAGGGTTCTCAGGGTCGAGACCTCGCGGTTCATCGAGGCCGAGGAGATGTGTCCCTGCTCGGTGCGCCACACGATCCATTCTCTGACCCTGTCGCGCGTGATTGCTTCGGGGTGGAAATCCTCCCACGAGAAGCCTGCCCATTCGATGAAACGCTCGATGTCCTTGCGGTAGTTGCGGACGGTGAGGGGTGAGAATCGTTGTTCACGCTCTATATATCTTATAAATTCATCAAGCATATTACAAATATACGAAATGCGAACGGGGCATCAAAGCCTGCGCGTGGTTTTTGTCCTGCGCCGTGGGGCGGTGTCCTGCTCTCCGCTTCAGAATATTGGGAAAAAGTTTTTACCTTTGTTCCGTCGGCGGAGACTGTTCGCTTTTCGGGTTGCCTGTTTATCCCTATAACGCGAAAAAAGTGCTCCGTAGTATGTAGTGCGCCCACATTGTTTTCCTCGGCGGAGACATGGGACTGAAAATCAGAAATCTGTGAATTATGAAAGAGTCGTGGAAACCCGGCACGGTGATTTACCCCCTGCCGGCGGTGTTGGTCAGTTGCGGAGCAGGCGAGGAGGAGTATAACCTGCTCACGGTGGCATGGACGGGTACGGTGTGCACCAATCCCCCGATGTGCTACATCTCGGTGCGTCCCGAACGCCACTCCTATGAAATCATACGCCGCACGGGCGAATTTGTCATCAACCTCACCACCGAGGAGCTGGCGCGTGCCACCGACTGGTGCGGTGTGCGCTCGGGCAGGGACTACGACAAGTTCCGCGAGATGGGCCTCACCCCCGTGAAGGGCAGTGTGGTGTCGGCACCTCTGGTCGAGGAGTCACCCGTGAATATCGAGTGCCGTGTGAAGCAGATTCTGCCGCTCGGCTCTCACGATATGTTCATCGCCGAGGTGGTCGCCGTTCAGGTCGATGACCGCTATATCAATCCCGAGACGGGGCGTTTCTCGCTGGAGGACGCTCACCCCATCGTCTATTCCCATGGCGAGTATTTCTCGCTGGGCAAGGTCATCGGACACTTCGGCTGGTCGGTGCGCAAGAAGAAAAAGCGTACCGCCAAAAAATAGCCTTCTGATACGGAGATGGGGTAGGGGAGCGGTCGAGATTGCGACCGTCAGCCTGCATTGAGAAAAACAAAAAAGCGACAACCTTTTCGGATTGTCGCTTTTCTTTGTGAGCCGAAACCGGGACTTGAACCCGGGACCTTTTCATTACGAGTGAAACGCTCTACCAACTGAGCTATTTCGGCATTGGGAGGTCTTCATTCCCCCTAACGGTGTGCAAATATCATCAAAAAAAAATCGTAATGCAAGATTTTACTTAAAAATTTCACATTTTGTTGCTATCTTCGCACATAAATTAAAATCTGCTATGATAACTTTCATCGTCTGCTTGGCTCTTCTTGTGGCGGCGTACTTCACCTACGGCCGTTTTTTGGAGAAAGAGGTCAAAGCCGACCCCTCCGTCGCAACCCCTTGCAAGAGGTTATATGACGGTGTCGACTATGTGCCGCTTCCCCGTTGGAGGGTATTCCTCATCCAACTGCTCAACATTGCGGGTACAGGTCCCATTTTCGGTGCTATTCTGGGTGCCTGCTTCGGACCTGTCGCCTTTTTGTGGATTACCGTGGGCGGTATCTTCATGGGTGCGATGCACGATTTCATATCGGGCATGATGCTGGTGCGCAACGACGGACTGAGTATCCCCGAAGTGGTGGGACGTTATCTGGGCGACAACATGCGCCGCTTCATGAGAGTCTTCTCCATTCTGTTGCTGGTGTTGGTGGGTGCGGTCTTCCTGCTCAGCCCTGCCGAACTGCTGGGCAACATGACCCCCGGCATCTCCACCCAAACGTGGGTGTGGGTGATTTTGGCGTACTACTTCCTGGCCACGCTCCTTCCCATCGACAAGATTGTGGGTAAGGTCTATCCCCTGTTCGGTATCGCGCTGGTGGTCATGGCTCTGGGACTGATGGGTGCGCTCCTCGTGGGCGACTACACCATTCCCGAACTCGACACCCTGCACAATTTCCACTCCTCGGCAGATACACTGCCCATCTTCCCCACCCTCTGCATCACCATTGCCTGTGGTGCCATTTCGGGTTTCCACGCCACACAGTCGCCCCTCATGGCGCGTTGTGTGGAGAATGAGAAGGAGTGTCGCGCGGTGTTCTACGGTGCGATGATTTCCGAGTCGATTATCGCCCTCATCTGGGCGGCTGTCGCCATGACCTTCTTCCACGGTGCGGACGGCCTTTCGGCGCAGATGGCGGCACACGGCAACAATGCCGCATGGGCGGTGAACGAAATATCGAACGGTATGCTGGGTGTCGTGGGTGGCATTCTGGCGGTGCTGGGTGTGGTGGCTGCCCCCGTTACCTCGGGTGACACGGCTTTCCGCTCGGCACGACTCATCATTGCCGATATGCTTCACATCGACCAGCGCAGTCGCATGAAGCGTCTCTATATCTGTATTCCCCTCTTCGTGGCGGGATACATCATCACACAGGTCGATTTCGACGTGGTATGGCGTTATTTCGCATGGACGAACCAGACCCTGGCCACCATCGTGTTGTGGTCGATTGTGGTCTATCTCACCCAGCGCAAGGCTCACAGTATCATTGCCCTGCTGCCGGCTCTCTTCATGACCTATGTCTGTGCTTCGTTCCTCTTCGTGTCGAAACAGTTCTTCGGCATGGAAAACCGTCCGGCAGCCTATGCATTGGGTGCGCTGGTGACCCTCTTTGTTGTTTTACTTATGTTCTTAAAGTTGAGAAAAAATGCAAAAAGCGTATCTTAATCCTACTCCCGACCAGACCTTCGAAGTGGTGGGTCGTGGCGAATACGATTTTGTGAAAACCCTTGCCGAGTCGCGCAAGTTGCAGAGTGAAGGAGATGTGGCTGCCGCCTGTGAGATGCGTTTCCAGGCTTTTCAGCTGCTGGCGGAGATTTTGCCCGATGACGAGGACGTCATTCTGGAGTGGAATCATGCCAACTCGCGTGCCGCGATGGAGGTGCTCTACGCTTCGGCCATTGACCATTTTCTGATTAACGATTTCGAAATGTCGGCCGCCCTGCTGGAGATGTTGTTGGAGTGTGACCCCGAGGACCATCTGTTGGCCAGTGAGCTGCTCGCGTTCGATTATATGGCACTCGATGAGACGGAGCTTTTCGATGAGGTCATCAACGATGTGTCGGATAAATACGCCAGCCGTATTCTCCTGCTCCTGTGGGCCGGATTCAAGCGTGACGGCAAACTGCCCGAGGGGGAGTTGCGCCGCTTCAAACGCCGCTATCCGGCTTACTATGCCGAGTTCTCGCGCGAGGAGCACTCCGCCGATGAGGAGTACTTGCGCAGTATCGAGAGCGAGCACCCCACAGATGAGGCGCAGGCGCGCGAGCTGTGGTTGCAGACCGAGAATCTGTGGCTCTTGTGGCCGGGATTTATCGAGGCACTCAAGGCAGCCAAATAAGAGTATCATATTCTGAAATAAAAGAAGCCGACCCTTTTTGGGGTCGGCTTTCTTTGTTGAATATGGTCGGGGAGATTACTGCTCCCTCTCCTTTCCCTTCATCAGTTCGTGGAAACAGTGTCGGCAGATGGGTTCGTAGGTGTCCTGCGCACCGAGCATCACCTGTTTGTCATCGCTGGTCAGACGGTGGGAGTGGTGGGCGATGTTGCCACAACGCACACAGATGGCGTGTACCTTGGTGACATATTCGGCGGTGGCCATGAGTGCCGGCATCGGACCGAAGGGTTTGCCCGTGTAGTCCATGTCGAGACCTGCCACGATGACTCTCACTCCGTTGTTCGCCAACTCGCGACATACGTCTACGATGCTGGGGTCGAAGAACTGCGCTTCATCGATACCCACCACATCGACATCCGACGAGAGCAACAGAATGTTCTGCGGCGAATCGACCGGGGTCGAACGTATGGCGTTGGCATCGTGAGAGACGACATTCTCCTCCGAGTAACGTACATCGATGCGGGGTTTGAAAATCTCGACTTTCAGGTGGGCAAACTGCGCCCTTTTCATGCGGCGGATCAGCTCCTCGGTCTTACCCGAGAACATCGAGCCGCAGATGACTTCTATCCAACCCTTCTGGCTGGCATTTTCCAAAAACATATTTTTTAGTATTCTATAATTTTAATTCTGCTTACTTGCAGTCATCGTCCAGACGGGTGATGCGTGCGCCCAGAGCATTCAGACGGCGGTCGATGAACTTGTAACCGCGGTCAATCTGGTCGATGTTCTGAATGGTCGATACACCCTCGGCCGACATGGCGGCGATGAGCAGGGCGACACCGGCACGTATATCGGGCGATGTCATGCGTGTGGCACGTAGGCGTATGCGGTGGTCGTGGCCGATGACGGTGGCACGGTGGGGGTCGCAGAGGATAATCTGTGCGCCCATGTCGATGAGCTTATCGACAAAGAACAGACGGCTTTCGAACATCTTTTGGTGAATCAGCACGGCACCTTTGGCCTGAGTGGCAACCACCAGGAAGATGGAGAGCAGGTCGGGGGTGAGTCCCGGCCACGGAGCATCGGCGATGGTCATAATCGAACCGTCGAGGAAGGTCTCGATGCTGTAATGGTCCTGCTGGGGAATGTAGATATCGTCACCGCGCTGCTCGAATTGGATACCCATGCGGGCGAACTGCGCCGGAATGATGCCCAGATTTTCGAACGACACGTTCTTGATGGTCAGCTCAGACTGGTTCATGGCTGCCATACCGATGAAACTGCCCACCTCAATCATATCGGGAAGGAGAGTGTGTTCCGTACCGCCCAGAGCCTCTACACCGTCGATGGTGAGCAGGTTGGAGGCGATGCCCGAAATCTTGGCACCCATGCGGTTGAGCATCTTGCAGAGCTGCTGGAGGTAGGGTTCGCAGGCGGCGTTGTAGATGGTCGTGCGACCCTTGGCCATGACGGCAGCCATGACGATGTTCGCCGTACCGGTCACCGAAGCCTCATCGAGCAACATATAGGTGCCGTGCAACTCCTTGCCCTCGACCATGAAGAAGGAGTCGGCGATGTCGAAGTTGAACTTCGCGCCGAGTTTCTGGAAGCCGAGGAAGTGGGTGTCGAGACGGCGGCGGCCGATTTTGTCACCACCGGGTTTGGGGATATAGCCCACACCGAAGCGGGCGAGCATGGGACCGATGAGCATGACCGAGCCGCGCAGGCGTGTACAACGCTGGCGGTAGTCGTCGCTGCGGACGTAGTCGAAATCGATGTCGCGCGCCTCGAACGAGTAGGTGTCCTCATCGAGATGCTCGACCTTCACTCCCATCTTTCTCAACAACTCGATGAGTTGCATGACATCGAGAATCTGCGGTATGTTGTGAATGACCACACGCTCGGGAGTGAGTAGGGTGGCACATATAATCTGCAAGGCCTCGTTCTTTGCACCTTGCGGAGTGATGCTTCCACTGAGGCGGTGTCCGCCTTCGACTCTAAATACTGCCATAGTTCGTAAGATTTTGGGGGTGATATGTTTTCTGCGAGGAACAATGGCGCAAAAACAGTGTTTTTTGCCGTCAAAATCCCTCTCTTTCTCTACAAAGATAAAAATAATCGCTGTTTTTACCCGTCAATTTGAAATATTTTAGTGAAAAATTTTTTTGGATGACTTTTTTATTGTACTTTTGCAATCCGTAAAAATGTACGAACAACAAAAAATTAGATAGCTATGGCAATGAAGAGAACTTATCAGCCCTCGCGTCGCAAGAGAATCAACAAGCATGGTTTCCGTGCTCGTATGGCTACTGTTAATGGTCGCAAGGTGCTGGCTGCACGCCGTGCAAAGGGTCGTAAGAAACTTACTGTATCGGATGAGTCAACTTTCAAGTACGCTTAATTAAGAGTACCTGATCATCCATTAATGAAATAAGGTCGTCAACCGATGTTGACGGCCTTCTTTCATATCTGCACGCCAACAGCCTTATTTATGGGGAGGGTGAGGTAATGGTCCACCCTGCAACCCCCGATGTGTGTGAAAACCGGAGTCCGCGAGGACTTCGGTTTCTCGTTTTTTAGGGGGTAGATGTGCCTGTAAGGCGGATTTCGCGGGAACCGGCAGGGCGGTGGCACTGCCCCGATAAGGAGCTTCCGCGGTGGCGGCGTACCCCGCGAGGGAGAATTTCTGCGCCGGCTTTGCTCCTCTCGATGCGACCCTCCGCGCCGACTCTTCCTCCTCTTGTGATAGCCGTGGCGACCGCCTGTCCTGCTAAATATTTAGCGGAGAAAAATTGGCGCAGACCGAAAATCTTATTCACCCCTTTCCGTGATGCCATAGGGGCGTTCTCATCGCATTACGCTGCCGTTACGTAAAACTACACCTCCTCGACCGAAAAACCGCTCAAAGGGGCTGAAAACAAAAAAAGCGGGTGGACTGCTGTTCGCAGCCACCCGCTTCCTCAGTATTTAGTCTTTTATTTTGTGGTGTTGCTCTCTTTCAAAGCCTTGCTCTTGCCCACCTTCAAGTGGTCGAAGCCCTCGCCAAAGACACCGATGACGGCACTCTGCGAGACAAAGGCGTTGGGGTCGATGTCGTTGATGATGCGGAAAATGGTGTTCGACTGACGGCTCTTGGCCAACACGAACATGATTTTCTGCTCGTTGCCCGTGTAGAGTCCCGTGGCGTCGATGATGGTGACACCGCGGTGCAGGGCGTTGATTTCGCGTCCGATTTCCTCATACTTCTTCGAGATGATGAAGAACTGCACCGACTGGCGCGAGCTGTTGATAATCTGGTCGATGACAAAGCTGCACACATAGAGGGTCACATAACCGTAGACCACCTGTCCCCAATCCTTCAGCACGAGGTAGCTGCACGTAACGATGGTCATGTTGATGAACATGATGATACGTCCCAGCGAGATGTCCTTGTACTTGTTGATGATGGCGGCTACAATATCCGTACCGCCCGAACTGCCATTGACCGAAAAGGCGATGCCGATACCTCCGCCACAGAGTGTGGCACCGAGGATACACGACATGAAAGGCTCGTTCTTGATGATGGTCACTCCGTCGAGCAACTGCTGAATGAAGACCAGGAAGAAGCTGAGGGTGAAGACTGCGAAGATGGTCTTCACGCTGAATTTCCAGCCCAAAATCTTCACCGACAATATCAGCAGAATGGCATTTATCGAGGTGTAGACATACTGCACGGGGAGTCCTGTCGCCCAGTAAACGATGGAGGCGATACCCGGAAGTCCGCCGACCGTGATTTCGTTGGGGAGGAGGAAAACCGTCCAACCAATACCATAAAGAATCATTCCCACGGCAATGATGGCGTAGTCTTGCAACTCGCGTGCCATCTGTCGGGAGGAATTAACCAGCCGAGTTTTCATTATTATACTTTTTTAAAAACGGCTGCAAAGGTAATATTTTTTTGTTTCCGTTGATATCTCTCTTCCGATTTTCAGCGGAAAAAATTCGACCATTTCGATAAAAAAAACAGCCCCTCATCTCCGAGGGGCTGTGGAATATCTGAACGAAAATGACTCTTATTCGTCATCTTCGTTCTTGAACAGGTCGATTTCACCGCGCTCGACCTTGCCATGGAGGGCCGACAGCTCGCCGATGACGGGCGAGATGAGGTCGATGGTGTCACTCACGGCGTGGTTCTCGCCCTGACCCTTGATGCGGTAGAGCATCGTGGCGTAGAGGGCGCGGAAGCACAACTCCGTGTCGCTCATGCCGGGGTTACCCAGCACGGCACGCAGACGCGGCAGTTCGGGTTCGAGCTGTGCCACCGTCTTGCGGTAGTGCTCGCCCACGGGCAGGTTCATCAGCTGGAGGTGCAGGTCGTGGAGGTCCTGAATCAGGTGGAGGGTGTGCTCCAGATGACCCTTCTCCTCCTTGCCCTCCTCGCGGAGCAGGTTGGCGATGTCCATATACCACATCAGAAAGACGGGTTTCTGTGCCTCTTCTATATCTTTGCGCGGGGCGATGAGTTGTGAGTAGATGGCTTCGGGACTGAATTGCAGTGCACGAAGCAAATCCTCTATCTGCCAGAGATAGAGGATGTATTCGGCGATGTTTTCACGTCGCTTTGCTTTTGCTATATCCATTTATTTATTTGATGTGAACAGTGTATTCGCTTTTGTTATTGAGGTAATACTGCTGCGACTTGAGCAGGTTTCTCGATTGCAAAACCATGTTCTTCGTCTCGTTGAGGATGGTGATGTAGAGCATCGAGGCCTTGGTGCCGCTCTTCGAGGCGTTGATACGGGTCAGCTCCTGCTTCATGGCTTCGGAAATCGACATGAAGAGGTTGTCGCGGCGTGCGAGTACCATCTCCAAATCGCTGAAGTTGTCGTTGCGCAGCATGAAGTGAATCTGCTGGTAAATCGACTCCACCTCATCGTTGATGGCCATCAGGTCGCGTGTCTGCTCGACACTCAGACCCTCGTGGTTGTTGTCGATGTGGTCAAACGCAGGACGGGTGATGTGCAACAGAGCCTTGGTCATCTCGTTGAGGTAATCGACCACCTGAACATAGTAGTGTGCCGTATTCACATCCGAAGCCTGCAACTTCTTCAGCGTGTGCAGCAGCGAGTATTTGCGTTCGCGCGAGCGGTAGAACAGGTCGTTGGACTCCTTGACCATTTCGCGCAGTACCTTGCGGTTCTCCTTGAAGACGGCAAGCAGTGTGCGGTCGTAAATCTTGGTGGCGGAGAGCATTGTCGAGCAAACCTCCTCCTTGAGCGACACGATGATTTCGTTGCCGCTGAGGGTCTCGGCCTTCTCGCTCTCGGCGTGAGACTTGTCCTTCTTGAGGAAGTTGCTGTGGATGAGCATGTAGATACAGAGCACGGTGATGATACCGAATGCCCACATACCGCCGTAGATGAGCAACAGACCCACGATGAAGGCGATGATGAAACCACCCAGTGCGGTGATGAACCAACCTGCCACCACGGTGATGACACCCGAGATACGGTAGACGGCACTCTCACGACCCCATGCCTTGTCGGCCAGTGACGAACCCATGGCTACCATGAAGCAGACGTAGGTGGTCGAGAGGGGGAGTTTGAGCGATGTGGCCACCGAGATAAGCAGTGCCGAAGTGGTGAGGTTCACCGTGGCACGAATCATATCGTAGGGAGCACCTGTCTGCTCGACATCGGCGAAGTCGAAACGGCGGGCAATGCCCTCGCGAATGCGCTTGGGAACGACACGCTCCACGGCGGTATTCATGCTGATGGCGGCGCGGACAATGGTTCTTGACAGAAGAGACGAACCGTAACGCTCCTCGCCCTCGTCACCCTGTGATGAGAGGCTGATTTCGGTCTCGGTCACGTGCATGGCCTTCTTCGAGGTCCACAGCGTGATAATCATCACTACACCTGCCGTGATGAGGAAGATGAAGTTGGCGGGCACATCGTTGGCCAGAGCGTCCATCATCATCGAAGGGTCACCCGAATGGCGGGCAATGTTGAAGGCATCGAAGGCAGCCACAGGCACACCGATGAAGTTCACAAGGTCGTTACCTGCGAAGGCCAGAGCCAGCGCCAGCGTACCCGACAGAATGGTGATGCGAAGGATATTGATTTTGAATCGCTGGAGGAAGAAGAGAATCAGCGATGATATTGCAAAACAGATGGCAAGCGAGAGGGTCAGATTGTTCTCGATGGCGTGAATCATCTCGTTGTGTGCTGCAACGGTTTTCAGACCCTTGAATACGGCGAAGTAGATGATGGCCGTGAGCGAAGCACCGCACCACAGCGAGCCGAATTTGCTGAAGATACTCAGGTAGCGGAACGAGAAGATGATACGCGAGATGTACATCACGATGGTTCCGAAGGTGAAGGCGATGATGACCGAGAGCAGAATCGCCGACACGATACCCAGTGCGCGCGAGGTGTTGAGCAGGCTGCCCAAATCCTCGATGCCGAGCGTGGGGCTGGCGCTGATTTTCTGTACCGAGATGGCCAGAGCGGCACCCAACAGACAGAAGATTAACGATACGGTGGTCGATGTCGGGAGACCCCACGAGTTGTAGAGGTCGAGGAGAATGACGTTGGCAAACATCACACCCAGATAGAGCATCATGACCTCATGGAAGGTGAACAGCCCGGGGTTGAACATTCCGCTTCGTGCGACCTCCATCATGCCACTCGAGGTGACCACACCTATTATGATACCTACTGAAGCTACGGCAAGGATTGTTTTGAGAGGAGCCGCTTTGGAACCGATGGCAGAGTTAAGAAAGTTGACTGCATCGTTGGTGACTCCGACAAAGAGTCCCGAGATGGCAAGAATGCCGAGAATACCGATTATGACGGTGTAAATTTCGCTCATGTTGAGTTTTAATTCATTGTTTCTTGAACAAAATTAACCATTTTTCTGCCAATATGGAAGACTTGGTGGTAAGTTAACGATTTATTAAAAGATTGGTAACCATTTGGTAAGTTTATGTTGGCAGAATGTCCCAATTGTTACAAAGTTGTTATCCTGATTTCGGTGAAAATCGGGGTTGTACCACGGTGGGGCGAGGATGGGGTTGCTGATAATGTCTTCGAAATTCGTTGTGCCCTTCCCGAAAACAAAAAACAGGGACGGCCGGTTTCCCGGTCGCCCCTTCCAAATATCTCAATAATATCAAAACTCCATGTCTTATTCCTCGTCGGTGTCGGTGTACTCCTTCAACAACTTGGCCTGAACATCGGTGGGAACCTGCTCATAGGAAGCGAACTTCATCGAGTAGGTGGCCGAACCCGAAGTCAGTGACGACAGGGTGGTCGAGTAGCGATACAACTCTGCCAGAGGCACGGTTGCGTTCAGACGGTCGAAGCCCTTGTCGGACTCCATACCCAGAATCATGGCGCGGCGGTTCTGCAAGTCGCTCATCACGGCACCCATGTAGTTGCTCGGTACGAGAACCTCGACATTGTAGATAGGCTCCATAATCTTGGGACCTGCATTGCGGAAGGCCTCCTTGAAGGCGTTGCGTGCAGCCAGCTTGAACGAAATCTCATTCGAATCTACGGGGTGCATCTTACCGTCATAGATGACAACGCGGATGTCACGGGCATAAGAACCTGTGAGCGGGCCCTCGTCCATCTTCTCCATGATACCCTTCAGAATGGCGGGCATGAATCGTGCATCGATGGCACCGCCGACAATTGCCGAGTAGAACTGCAACTTGCCGCCCCATGCCAAATCGTACTCCTCCTTGTTCTTGATATTGACCGTCAATTCGCCCTTGCCGGGAATCTTGTAGGTCTTGGGTTCGGGCATACCCTTGTAGTAAGGCTCGATAATCATGTGCACCTCACCGAACTGACCTGCACCACCCGACTGCTTCTTGTGACGGTAGTCGGCCTGTGCCACCTTGGTGATGGTCTCGCGGTAGGGAATCTTCGGTGCGATATATTCGAACTGGAGTTTGTTCTCTGTCTGAATCTTGTTGCGCAGAATGTTGAGGTGGTGCTCACCCTGACCCTGAATGATGGTCTGCTTCAACTCCTTGGAGTAATCGACCAAAATGGTGGGGTCTTCGAATTTCACATCGTTGAGCAACTTGCCCAGCTTCTCCTCGTCGGCCTGGTCCTTGCACTTGATGGCGGCACGGTAGCGCGGCTCGGGGAAGACGATGGGGTCTACCGACAGCACTGCCGAAGGAGCAGCCAGCGAATCGTTGGTGCGTGCGCCCTTCAACTTCACGGTGCAACCGATATCACCTGCCGACAGCTCGGTCACCTTGATACGGTTCTTGCCGGCAACGGCAAAGAGCTGCGAAATCTTCTCCTTGTTGCCTGTGCGGGCATTGACCAACTCCATACCCTCGGTAATCTTACCGCGGATAACACGGAAGTAGGTAATCTCGCCGATGTGCTGCTCCAACTGGGTCTTGAAGATGAACGCCAGAGCGGGAGCCTCGATGTCGGCAGGCAGCTCGTCACCCTCGGTCGAGAGGAACGAAGGAGCCTTCAGCGGGCCGGGAGCCACGTTGATGATGAACTCCATGAGTCGCTTTGTACCGATGTCGTTCTTACCCGATGCGCAGAACATAGGCATCACCTCGCGGCGTGAAACACCGATTTTCAGACCCTGACGAATATCGTCCTGTGTGAGGTTACCCTTGTCGAAGTAGAGTTCCATGAGGGCCTCGTCGTGCTCGGCGGCAATCTCCACCAGTTCCTTGTGCAGACGCTGTGCCTTCTCCATCTCCTCCTCGGGGATTTCCAACTCCTCGCGGTGTCCGTCATTATCTTTGAAGCGGTACATCTTCATCAGCAATACATCGATGAAGGCGTTGAAACCGGCTCCCTGATTTACGGGATATTGTACTAAGACGGGCTTTACGCGTGAAGATGAACAGATGGCATCGTATGCAGTCTCGAACGAAGCCTTGTCGGCGTCGAGCTGGTTGATGACACCGATGACGGGTTTCTGCAACAGACGGGCGTAGCGTGCCTGAATCTCGCTGCCTACTTCCCAACCGCCGTTCTGGGCATTGAAAACGAACAAGCCCACATCACCTACCTTGAATGCCGAGAAGAGACTTCCGCAGAAGTCGTCGGAACCCGGACAGTCGATGATATTGAGCTTGCGATCCATGAATTCGGTGAAGAGAATGGTCGAGAATATCGAACGCTTGTATTCGTGTTCGATATCCGTGTTGTCCGAAAGCGTGTTGTTTGCTTCGATACTACCCCTGCGGTCAATGACCTTACCCTCATAAGCCATTGCTTCGGCAAGGGTAGTTTTCCCCGTGCCGGGAGCTCCAATGAGAACAATGTTCTTGATTTCTCTTGCTACATAGTTTTTCATATCCCGTATAGTTTTAAGGTTATTTTAAATTATTTTACTTTCTAAATTCACCTTCCCTCTGATTTTGGTGGTGGAGGTCGGGGTTTTTAGTTTTTTAGGTTTTGGTGAGTATAAATATACGAAATATTTTCAATAAAAAAGAAAAATCACCCAAAAAACAGGTGATTTAGCGTGTAAATAGACATTTCTCGGTAGCGGGTTGAGGCTCGTCTACCGCGATGTGAAGTCCTCGTATGTGGTGACGGAAAGGGGTTTGGGGGCGTTTTTGTGCGCCCCCGAGGGGGCTTTCCGATGGGGCGGCCTTCCCTGTGGTGACTTCCCGAAGGGGCGGCTTTCCGAGGGATTGGCTTTCCCGAAGGGTGCGGAGGGGTCGGATTATTTCTTCTCCTCGTCCTTCTCTTGGTTTTTGTCGTTGCGGAAACGCACATAGCGGCCGCAGACCCAGCCCAGCAGGAAGATGGCAGCCACCTTCATCACGGTGACCATCGCACCTTCAATCCACGCCATGATTTCATCGGCAAAGATGATGCAGAGGACAATCGACACGATAATGGCGATAATGGCGGTGTAGGTGATGATTTTCTTTTTCTTGTTTTCGTCCATCATAATCAATCGGGTGTTAATGTTTGTTTAAAATTGTGGGTTTATTGACAGTTGTGAACAGTTTTCGACATCTCAACAATAAATGTTGAAAACCGTTCCCGTCCAAAAATGGCCTAAGTGGCTCATTTGTGTTGCTTTGTAAAATAATTTACGAACTCACTGCTTCCCGTTACCGTCCGCCGCATTGTTGAAAGCTGCGACCGGGGTGTGGTATTGGTGGGCGCGCGGTGGGGTTCGCGCCGAGGGGCGGAAATCGCGGTTGCTTGCGGGGGAGCTCGCTCCGTGGGGAGTGCTGCCTTTGCGCGCGGTGGGGTTCGCGCGTTTGGGGGTTACTTCGTGGGGCGGTGTCCGTTGAGGGAACGCGTTACCGCTGCGTGGTCGGATATGTCGCACTTCTTGTTCGGTATATCCCCAACTGCCCGGCTTCTTATAGTAAAGAGTGGCTAATCCATTTTAGCCACTCTTTATTTATAATTTATAGGTCTTTTATTGGTTGTTTTTCGTACGCTTCTTACCGTTTATTCATTCGGAAAATTTCCTTATTAGTAAAAGGTTTTTCTACGCGAAAGGCAAGACTCACTTTATCGTCCTACAACCTCCTCCAGCTCTGCCACCGTCACCGTATTTACTTTTCTTCGCCCCACCTGCAAAAAAGGATTTTTTGCGAAGCCCTCCCTTCTCAAAGGGAGGGTAGGGGAGGAATTGTCGAAATGTTATACCTGTAACGGTAAAACTTCCGAGAGGTCTTCAGCGCGAAAAGCTCAAATCACTTTATCGTCCTACAACCTCCTCCAACTCTGCCACCGTCACCGTATTTACTTTTCTTCGCCCCACCTGCAAAAAAGGATTT
>JAHHQO010000010.1 GCA_020026335.1 Alistipes sp.
TCGCGACCCCAACCTTGGCAAGGTTGTGCTCTACCAACTGAGCTATTTCCGCAATTATTTGTATTGCTTATCGCTTTGGAGCGGAAAACGAGACTCGAACTCGCGACCCCAACCTTGGCAAGGTTGTGCTCTACCAACTGAGCTATTTCCGCAAATCGGTGTGCAAATATAACACCGATTTTTTATTTTTCAAATTTTTGACGAACAAAAATTCGAATTTATTTCAACAAATTCTCTATCGACGAGAGATTCTCTTTGTTTTTCAGGGTCTTGCCCTCGGCGGTGTAAACATAGTCCAGACGCGCCGCAAAGTGCTTCTCCACCTTGCCACGCACCACTTTCATGGTGCTGTTCACCATTCCGTTCTTCTCGGTGAAGGCCTCATCGACAATCGCCAGAGCGGCAGGCAACCAACGCTCGGGGAACTCTCCGGCATGGAGACCTCCTACGCGGTAGGCATTAATCTCCTCGCCGAGAATATCAGCCACGCGCTCCGCCCACTGCTCGCGAGGGGTATCCTCCTCACGGAGTCGGCGCACAAGGGCATCCTTCGAAGGCACGACAATGGCACTGGTGAAGGGCGACTGATTGTTGTAAATCAAAATCTGGTCGATATAGGGCGAATTGTCCACGATAGCTTCCTCCATACCCTCGGGGCTGTACTTCTCGCCATCGGAGCCGATAAGCAGGCTCTTGAAGCGTCCCAGCACATAGAGGAACTCGTCTTCCGACACATAACCCATATCGCCCGTGTGCAGCCAGCCGTCGACAACGGTCTCTGCCGATGCTTCGGGGTTCTTCCAATAGCCGGCCATGACATTCTCGCCACGGATGACAATCTCACCCTTCTGACCACGGGGCAACTCGCGCCCCTCCTCGTCCAAAATCTTGTAGTCCAGCGGACGGACAATCTTTCCCGAGGAACCGAAGCGGTGACAGTGCTCACGCGGCGAGTTGCTCGAGATAACGGGAGTAGCCTCCGAAAGGCCGTACCCCTGGAACATGGGCATACCCACAGCGTAGAAGAAGCGTTGCAGCTCGGTATCGAGCAGTGCACCACCACCTACAAAGAAGCGCAGTTCGCCACCGAAGGCCTTGCGTACCTTTTTAAATAATAAGGCATCGAAGATCTTCACCGCAGGATAGAGCAATTTTCTCCAGCTCTGTCCCTTGTGGTAGCCGTCCAAATTATAGGCGTAAGCCGTGCGCAGTGCCAGCTTGAAGAGTTTTTCGGTATTCTTGCCCTTCGCGCGGATAGATGACTCTATGCTCTTGCGGAAGTTCTTCGCCAGAGCGGGAACCGACAGCAGGAAATGGGGCTTCACCTCGCGGATATTGATGGGAATGTTCTTCAGCGTCTCCATCGGGGTGGCACCAATTTGCACGGTAGCCACCGTAGCACCGCAGGCAATCATAATATAGAAGCCCACCACGTGCGCGAAACAGTGGTCCAAAGGCAGGATAATGAGTGTACGGAACGATGACGGGATATCCATCAGCGACAACGACTGCTCGACATTGGCCGTATAGTTACGGTGGGTCAGCACCACGCCCTTGGGGTCGGATGTCGTACCCGAGGTATAGGTAATGGTGGCGATGTCATCGTTCTGAATGCGGCGGCCGATTTCGAGGAACTCCTCACGGTTTTTCGAGAGGTAGTCGCGACCCAAACGCTTCAGTGTACCGTAGGCCATCTCGCCATTCTCCAGTGCAATATGTCCGAAGACGATAATCTGCTCCACGAGGGGTAGCTGTTCGCGAATACGACGAATCTTGGGCAGCTGGTGTTTCGACACGAAAAGCACCTTCACCTCGGCGTGACGCAGGCGGAACAACAAATCGTTAGACTCCTCCAGCTTCACCGACAGGGGCACACTCATCGCTCCGGCATAGAACAGACCCAGCTCGGAGATAATCCATGCGTTGCTACCCTCGGCCAAAATGGCAATCTTATCGCCCGGCTTCACACCCAGCGATGCCAGACCTCCACCCACCTCCAAAGCCTGCTCCTTGGTTTCGGCATAGGTCGTAGGCTCAAATTTGTGGTGTCTCTTCTCGAGAAGGAAGGTCTTTTTTCCGTATTTCTCAACGGAAGACTCGAACAAGTCGATTATGGTTTTCTTCATTTTAATCCATTTTAAGTACAGCAAGGAAAGCCGACTGCGGCACCTCTACGTTACCAATCTGGCGCATACGTCTCTTACCCTTCTTCTGTTTCTCGAGCAATTTACGTTTACGCGAAATATCACCACCGTAACACTTCGCCGTCACATCCTTACGCACGGCCTTGACGGTCTCACGCGCGATGATTTTGGCACCGATGGCTGCCTGAATGGCAATATCGAACTGCTGACGCGGTATCAGCTCCTTGAGTTTTTCACACATTTTGCGGCCGAAGTCGTAGGCGTGGTCGGCATAGATAAGCGACGAGAGCGCATCAACCTGCTCACCGTTCAACAGAATATCGAGTTTGACGAGCTTCGAAGGCTTGTAACCCGTTCTGTGGTAATCGAATGAAGCGTATCCCTTGGAGATACTCTTGAGTTTGTCGTAGAAGTCGAAGACAATCTCCGAGAGGGGCATATCGAAATTCACCTCCACACGGTCCTGCGTGATGAAGGTCTGATTCTTCAGCACACCGCGCTTGTCAATGCAGAGTTTGATGACATTGCCCAGGAAGTCGGTCTTGGTGATAATCTGTGCCAGAATGTAGGGCTCCTCGATGGTGGCAATCTTCGTCACCTCGGGAAGACCCGACGGGTTGTGCACCTCCACCACATCGCCCTGTGTCGTTGTCACACGATACGATACGTTGGGGACGGTGGTGATGATGTCCATGTCGAACTCACGATACAGACGCTCCTGGATAATCTCCATGTGGAGCAGCCCCAGGAAACCGCATCGGAAACCAAAGCCCAGTGCCAGCGAGCTCTCCGGCTCGAAGGTCAGCGAGGCATCATTGAGCTGGAGTTTCTCCAGCGAGGCTCTCAAATCCTCGTACTGGTCGGCCTCAACGGGATAGACACCGGCGAAGACCATCGGCTTGACATCAACGAAACCCTCGATGGCACTGTGTGCGGGGTTGGCCACCGAAGTGATGGTATCACCCACCTTGACATCTGTGGATTTCTTGATACCCGAACAGATGTAACCCACATCTCCGGCACGCACCTCGTCACGGGGTTGCATCTTGAGTTTCAGCACACCGATTTCATCGGCATCGTACTCACTGCCGGCATTGAAGAACTTGACGTGTTCGCCCTTGCGAATCGTACCGTTGAAGACACGGAAGTAAGCGATGATACCACGGAAGGGGTTGAACACCGAGTCGAAAATCAGTGCCTGAAGCGGTGCGTTCTCATCACCCTCGGGGGCAGGAATACGCTGCACGATGGCCTCCAGCACATCATCGACACCCATGCCTGTCTTACCCGATGCCAAGAGTATATCCTCATCCTTGCAACCGATGAGGTCGATGACCTGGTCCTTCACCTCGTCAATCATTGCCGAATCCATGTCGATTTTGTTCAACACGGGGATAATCTGCAAATCGTGCTCCACGGCAAGGTAGAGGTTCGAAATGGTCTGTGCCTGAATACCCTGTGTGGCATCGACCACCAGAAGGGCACCCTCACACGAGGCAATGGCACGCGACACCTCATAGGAGAAATCGACGTGACCCGGAGTATCGATAAGGTTCAACACATATTTTTCGCCGTCACGGGCTGTGTACTCCATTTGAATGGCGTGGCTCTTGATGGTGATACCTTTCTCACGCTCAAGTTCCATATCATCGAGGACCTGCGACTGCATCTCGCGCTGGTTGAGGGTATTGGTGTGCTCCAACAAGCGGTCTGCAAGGGTCGACTTACCGTGGTCGATATGGGCTATGATGCAAAAATTTCGGATATTTTTCATTGAAACTACTTAAAAATGTGTGCAAATATACAACTTTTTTCGGATATATCTGTTGCGGTGGAATACATCTATATATATTTAGGAAATATCATTCACAAACAGGGCTTAAAACACGACAAGAGAAGGGGGCGCGAAAATTTATGCGCCATCGAATTTTTATTCTCAATAATTCTTATTAACTTGCCCATTGTAAATGGGCGTTTAGGCATCGGCAGCATCGATAGCCACGCGCACAAACCACTGAACAACAGGCTGAAAGCAGACTCCCGATGTCTAAATTCTATACACCCCGCCATCCGTTGTTCCACACACGAAAGACGAAAAGAAGACAGGAAAAGCAAACACAAAAACCTATAAAACAATATCTACAAATGAAGAAAATAGCAACGACACTTTTATTGGGTCTCGGAGCCATTCTCTCGGTCGATGCACAGACATTCACCGAGTGGCAGGATCCTAATGTAAATGCCGTAAACAAGATGCCCATGAGAGCAGCTTTCTTCCCCTACGAGAGTCAGAAGGCAGCTTTGGAGAATGAGAAGGTCTCATCGGAGCGCTTCCTCTCATTGGACGGCACTTGGAAATTCCAATGGGTGGAGCACGCCGACATGCGTTCGACCACCTTCTTCCGCACCGACTACGACGACAAGGCATGGGGTCAGATGCCCGTTCCCGGAATGTGGGAGCTCTACGGCTACGGCGACCCGATGTACACCAATGTGGAGTACCCCTGGTCGAACTATGCCAAGAACAATCCTCCTCATGTGACCACCGAGAAGAACCACGTGGGTTCATATCGTAAGGAAATCGAGATTCCCGCATCGTGGTCGGGCGAGCAGATTATCGCCCACTTCGGTTCGGTGACCTCCAACCTCTATCTGTGGATTAACGGCAAGTTTGTCGGTTACAGCGAGGATTCGAAAGTATATGCCGAGTTCGATATTACCAAATACGTAAAGCCCGGCAAGAACCTCTTTGCCATGCAGGTGTTCCGCTGGTGCGATGGCAGCTATTTCGAGGATCAGGACTTCTTCCGTCTGTCGGGTTTTGCACGCGAGAGCTACCTCTTTGCCCGTGACAAGCGTCACGTGGAGGACATTCACATGACCACTACCCTCTCGGAGAACTACACCAAGGGTCAGCTCAACGTGGAACTCACACTGCCTGCGGCTGCCAGAAAGACCACCGTGGAGGTAACCCTCACCGATGCCGAAGGCCGACAGGTAGCACAGCAGAGCATCGTGGTGAAGAACACCAAGGAGCGTCTTACCCTCGATGCCGGCAACATCAATCTCTGGAGTGCGGAGATTCCCTACCTCTACGATGTGACCGTTGCCATGAAGTCGGGCAACCAACTCATCGAGATGATTCCTCTCCACACCGGTTTCCGCGAGGTGAAAATCGAGAATGCACAGTTGTTGGTCAACGGCCAACCCGTATTGATCAAGGGTGCCAACCGTCACGAATTGGATCCCGACGGCGGTTATGTTATCTCTCGAGAGCGCATGTTGCAGGACATCAGAATCTACAAGGAGAACAACCTCAACGCCGTGCGCACCTGTCACTACCCCGATGACCCCTACTGGTATGATCTGTGCGACCGCTACGGTCTCTATGTTTTGGCAGAGGCCAACCTCGAGAGCCACGGTATGGGCTACGGCGAGGAGTCGCTCGCCAAGAATCCTCTCTATGAGAAGACCCACATCGAGCGCAATGCGAACAATATGATGTGCCACTTCAACCACCCCTCTGTCATCATCTGGTCGATGGGTAACGAGGCAGGTGACGGTGTCAATTTCACACAATGTTACAAGTGGCTCAAGGAGCACGACACCACACGTCCCGTTCATTACGAGCGCACCATCGAAGTTCCCGGCTCGCCCAACACCGACATCATGTGCCCGATGTATTGGGACTATCAGCAGTGCGAGAGATACTTGAAGAGTAACCCCACAAAGCCCCTCATTCAGTGTGAGTATGCCCACGCCATGGGTAACTCGATGGGTGGTTTCGGTCTCTACTGGCAGCTGATTCGCAAGTACCCCCACTATCAGGGCGGTTTCATCTGGGACTTCGTTGACCAGTCTCTGCGCAAGACAGGCAAGAACGGTGTGATGGTCTATGGTTATGGTGGCGACTGGAATCCCTATGACGTGACCTTGCAGAACTTCTGCGACAACGGTCTCATCTCGCCCGACCGCGTCATCAACCCCCACATGCACGAGGTTCGCTACTGGCATCAGCCCATCTGGACCTCTCTGGAGGAGAACAATACACTGAGCATCTTCAACGAGAACTTCTTCCGTTCAACCGAGAACTGCTACCTGCGCTGGACGTTGCTCCGCAATGGTGTAGCCGTGAGAAGCGGTATCGTGGCTGATGTCAACATTGCTCCCCGTCAGACCAAGAAAGTCACCCTGCCCCTCAACGCCAAAGATATGGACCAGGAGGCTGAGATGATGCTCAATGTTGAGTATATTCTCAAGGATGCCGAGGCTCTTCTCGCTCCGGGTCACCGCATGGCCGTGCAGCAGTTTGCGCTCAACGCATCGAAGGTGAAGCCCGTGGAGATTGCTCCCCGTCAGATTGACATGCACACTTCGGTAGGCGAATTGCACCTCAAGGAGAGCCACAACTGGTTCATCATCATCGAGACTCCTGCCGCACGCATCGACTTCAACCGCCGCAACGGTCTTATCACCCGTTACGACTACTACGGCAAACCCATGCTCGCCGAGGGTTCGTCACTGCGTCCCAACTTCTGGAGAGCAGGCACGGACAACGACTTCGGTGCTGGTTTGAACAGCAAGAACCGCGTATGGGAGAATCCCGGCATGCAGCTCACCTCGTTGAAGAGTTCGATGAAGAACGACATCGCCGTGGTGGTTGCCAAATATGACCTCACAGAGGTGAACGGCAAACTCACTTTGGAGTACCGCATCAACAACATGGGCGAAATCATCGTCAAGGAGGAAATGACCGCAGGCGACAAGGCCGGTGTTCCCGACCTGCTCCGCTTCGGTATGCGTATGGAGATGCCCGAGGGTTACGACCAGATTGAATACTACGGTCGTGGTCCGTGGGAGAACTACGCCGACCGTAAGGACGGTGCTCTGGTAGGCCGCTACCAGCAGACCGTTGATGACCAGTTCTACTTCTACATCCGTCCTCAGGAGACCGGCACCAAGAGCGATATCCGCTTCTGGAGACAGACCAACAAGGCAGGTCGCGGTCTGGAGTTCACCGCCTCGACCCTCTTCTCGGCATCGGCACTCCACTACACTCAGGAGTCGCTGGACGAGGGCAACGAGAAGCGTCAGATGCACACACAGGAGGTAGAGCCCGTGAAGGAGGTATGTCTCACCATTGACGGTGCACAGTATGGTCTGGGGTGCGTCAATTCGTGGGGCGAGCTTCCTGAGGAGGAGTTCCGCATCAAGTATGAGGACCGCTCGTTCGAGTTCAAGATTACCCCTCTGAAGCGTCAGAACTAATCTCCAACCCGTTATCTTACAGCAACGGCTCCCGAACACCGATTCGGGAGCCGTTGTTCTTTGTTTACGGGCGGCAGAATCCGACGAAATGATGTTTTTTGAGGAGCTATGTCAAATAAAGTTCCTCGATTCATTAAAATTTTGTATCTTTGTTCGATTTTTAGGAAATTACAAAATACTATAATATGAATATTTCGTATAACTGGCTCAAACGCTATATCGACACCGACCTCACCCCCGAGGAAATCTCTACGGTACTGACCGATATAGGTTTGGAGGTTGAGGGTTTCGAGAAAATCGAAACCGTGAAAGGCGGACTTCAGGGTGTTGTAGTCGCCGAAGTTGTCACTTGCGAGGAACATCCCGACTCGGACCACCTCCACATCACATCGGTGAATGTGGGCAAGGAGGAGTTGTTGCCCATCGTCTGCGGTGCACACAACTGCCGCAAGGGTCTGAAAGTACTCTGCGCCACAGTAGGTGCAGTGCTCTACCCCGATGGTGGTGACGAGGAGTTCAAAATCAAGCGCAGCAAGATTCGTGGCGTGGAGTCGCTGGGTATGCTTTGCGCCGAGGACGAGCTGGGTATCGGTACAGACCATGACGGTATCATGGAGCTGCCCGCCGATGCTCCCGTGGGCATGAGTGCCAAGGAGTATCTCCACATCGAGGACGACTACCTCTACGAAATCGGACTTACACCCAACCGTATCGATGGTGCTTCGCACATCGGTGTGGCACGCGACCTGGCGGCTTACCTCAAGAGCCGCGGCAAGCAGGTGAATGTCAATATGCCCGATGTCTCGGACTTCAAGGTGGATAACCACGACCTCGAAATCAAGGTAACGGTCGAGAACCACGAGGCCGCTCCCCGTTATACAGGCGTTTCGGTCAAGGGTTGTAAGATTGCCCCCTCGCCCGAATGGATGCAGAACTGCCTGCGTTCGGCAGGTATCAACCCCAAGAACAATCTGGTAGATATCACCAACTTCGTACTCTTCGAGTTGGGTCAGCCCCTCCACGCTTTCGATGCAGAGAAGATTGACGGTCACGAAATCGTTGTCCGCACCTGCGCCGAGGGTACTCCCTTTGTGACATTGGACGGCACGGAGCGCAAGCTCACGGAGAAGGACCTGATGATTTGCTCGAAGGAGAAGCCCATGTGCGTAGCAGGTGTATTGGGCGGTCTGGAGTCGGGTATCAGCGACACGACCACCGATGTATTCATCGAGAGTGCTTATTTCAATCCCGTGTGGGTGCGTAAGACCGCCAAGCGTTTCGGTCTGAACACCGACTCGTCGTTCCGCTTCGAGAGAGGTGTAGACCCCAATATGCAAGTCTATGCACTCAAGCGCGCCGCCCTGCTGATGAAGGAGTATGCCGGCGGCACCATCTCGAGCGAGATTACAGATATTTACCCCAACCCCATCGAGAACTTCATCATCGAAATTTCGTTCGAGCGAATCAACGCTCTGGTGGGCAAGGTAATTCCCGAGGAGACCGTTCGCACTATCCTTTCGGCTCTCGAAATCGAGATTCTTTCCGAGCAGGATGGTGTTCTGAAGGTGTCGGTTCCTCCCTACCGTGTAGACGTACAGCGTGAGGCCGACCTTATCGAGGATATTCTCCGTATCTACGGTTACAACAATGTGGAGATTCCTTCGCGTGTGCGTTCGACCATTTCCTATGCACAGCGTCCCAACCCCAACAAGCTGATGAACATTGCAGCCGACTTCCTGTCGGCCAACGGCTATGCCGAGATTATGTCCAACTCACTGACCAAGGGTAGCTACTACGATGGACTGGAGGCTTACAAGGCAGAGAACTGTGTGAAGATTCTCAACCCGCTGAGTGCCGACCTCAACGTCATGCGTCAGACCCTGCTGTTCAACATGCTGGAGGCTGTGGCTCTGAATGCCAACCGCAAGAACGGCGATTTGAAGCTCTACGAGTTCGGTAACTGCTACTTCTACAACGAGGAGAAGCGCACCGAGGAGAATCACCTGTCGGCTTACTCGCAGGAGTATCGTCTGGCAATGGCTGTCACCGGCACCGCTGTGGCTCAGTCGTGGAACGCAAAGCCCGAGAAGGCATCGTTCTACACTCTCCGCGCCATGGTCGAGAAGCTGTTGAGCCGCTTCGGTATCGACATATACTCGCTCAAGACCGAGACACTGAAGAGCGACCTCTTTGGTGATGCACTCGCAGTTTCGCTCAACGGCAAGGAGTTCATGCAGATTGGTATCGTGGCATCGAAGATTCGCCGTCAGGTAGATGTCAAGCAGGACGTTTACTTCATGGAGATGAACTTCGAGGCACTCGTAAAGGCCACCAAGAAGGTGAAGATTACAGCTGTCGAGCTGTCGAAGTTCCCCGAGGTGAAGCGTGATTTGGCGCTGCTCATCGACAAGCACGTGACCTTCTCGGAGTTGCGCAACGTTGCCTTCGCCACCGAGCGCAAGCTCTTGAAGAGTGTATCGCTGTTCGATGTTTACGAGGGTGACAAGCTGCCCGAGGGCAAGAAGTCATACGCTTTGAGCTTCATTCTGGAGGACAAGAGCAAAACCCTCGATGACAAGACCATCGAGAAGGTGATGAACAATCTGACCAAGCAGTTCGAGATGAAGTGCGGTGCGCAGGTGCGTGCTTAATCTGTCGTCGGACTCACAATATTGAAATAGGGGTGACTCGTTGAGGTCACCCCTATTTTTTTGCAGGCGCATAATTCCATACGCACAAAAAAAAGCCGCAACGAAAAAGGTTGCGGCTTTTTATATGCGCTACCCCACTTACAAACGGGGCTTAATCTTCAGCGGCTGGATATTCACTGCCGAAGTGCCGTTGCCGTCCGATGTGGAGACGACACGTATGGCGCGTACCTTTTTCTCCGGATAAAGGGTAATCATACCGTTGGTCAGTTCGCCGGCCTTTTCGAAATTCGTTCCGTCATAGGAGACCTCGGCATAACCCGAATTGAAGATACATTTGATGATTTGGGGATAACCTGTCTTGACCAAAATCTCACGACACGACACTCCTCCGTCAAAGGTAAAGAGCAACCAATCACCCTTGCGGCAACCGCGAGTGGTGGCGGTGAGTCCCTTGTATTTTTCGACATTGGAGGTCGGGAATCGCTCGGTGAACTCCATCGAACTGGTGAGGGTCACTGCAGGATAGATGCGACGGTAATAGCTGTCGTCCGCAGCCTCGCCACTGATGCCACTACCATAGCGGGTATAGAAGAGGTAACGGTGGGGTTCGGTGGTGGAGATGGGCTTTGTGTAGCGGTGCTCGCGACCGTCCTTGAGGTAGTAGATGTCGGAGTTGTCATCGGTGGTCACCGTCAAAAGTTCGTTCTCGTAGCTCACCATGGGCGGGAACAATCGGAAGTGCACCTGCATGGCCGACAGACGGTCGTAGTGTTGCTCTCTCAGCTCCTTGTAGTAGCTCTCCCATGCTTCACCGTCACCGTTCCAGCCCAGACGCGCCAGCGCACAGAGACGGGGAAAACACATATAGTCGAGATAGTCGTCCTTTTCGGGATTGTTCGACACGTAGGTCTCGCTCCAGAAGGGGGCTTCGAAACCGACAAACTTTTTCACGTCCTCCTCCGAAAATCCGTTCTCGGCGAAGTTGAACTCGAAGACGCGCTTGGTGTCGATGATGCCTGCCCAGTCGTGTCCCTGCTCGTGCTTGCCCTGATGCATATCTATATAGAAGAACTCCTTGGTCATCATCACCGTGTGGTAACCCTTCTCGATGACATTGTGGCACGCTTGAAGATTGTGCCAGCCGTAGACCAGATTATCTTTCGAGATACTGCCCCTCTCGGCTGCTTCGTTCCAGACGGCAGGCTGTTTGCCGTTGGCGGCAAGGATTTTATTGAGTCGGTGTTGGAAGACGTCCTGCAAGGCGTGAGCATCGGGAATACCCTTTCTCTGCATCAGTGCACGGCAGTCGAGACAACGGTTCCACTGTCCCACGCGCACCTCGTCACCGCCCACATGGACATATTTCGAGGGAAAGAGTGCGCAAATCTCCTTCATAATCTCCTCCAGCAGCACGTAGTTCTCCTCGCGTGCCACGCACCATGCCGAGCGGTCGTCATAGCCGATGGTCGAGACCGTGTCGGTGACATAGGGACAGCGCACCTCACGAATGACAGAACCGATGGCGCGGCTGTGACCGGGGAGGTCGATTTCGGGGATAATCTCGATATTGCGTGCCGCGGCATAGGCGATAATCTCGCGCATATCCTCCTGTGTGTAGTAGCCGCCGTATTTCTCGTTCAGTTTGCCATAGACGGCAGCAATGGGAGAATCACCGCCACGGAAGCCGCCAATCTCGGTCAGCTCGGGGTGGCTCTTGATTTCGATGCGCCAACCCTCATCGTCCGTGAGGTGGAGGTGCAATTTATTGAGGTTATGGTACGCCAGCAGGTCGATGTATCGCTTGACACGGGTTTTGTCGCTCCACGTACGGCAGACATCGAGCATGAAACCACGGTAGGGAAATTTCGGGGCATCGGTCACCTCACCACACGGCAGAGTCACGGTTTGGGAAAGTCCTTTCATGGAGTAGACCTCGGCAGGCAGTCGGCGGAACAGCTCCTGCACACCGTTGAAGACACCTCCGTAGTCACGTCCCGTGATGGAGATGTGGTCGGGCATCACACTGAGACGGTAGCCCTCGCTCGGAAGGTCGGATTTTTGGTCGATTTCGAGAATCACGCCGCCGTCCGCGGAATAATTCTCCGATGAAGTACAGCCCAAATGGGGCGAAAGGTAGTCGGCCAACGGCCTGAGTTCTCCGACAGCCGTGATGGTGGTTGCTGCCGAAAGTTGGAATTCACCCGGCGAGGCAGTGAAGTTCGCCAGTCGGGGTTGGGCCCACGCCGACGCGGTGAATGCCAGCATAGGTAGGAGTAGTTGGTATTTCATGTATCAGAAATTTTGTCTTCTACAAAGTTAATTTTTTTATTATGATTTATTACCTTTGTGTACGACTATTTTTGAGGGACTTTTCATCGACGGTTAAGTCATCAAAAACAGGGGAAATCAACCCACGACACAAAAAAGTAAAGATAAAATTATGGAAGATAAGAAATTAGCGGCTACCGCACGCCTCCTCGAGGTGATGGATACCCTCAGACGAGAGTGTCCCTGGGACAGAAAACAAACCTTCGATTCGTTGCGGAGCAACACCATCGAAGAGACCTACGAACTGTGTGACGCCATCACCGACCACAATTTCGAAGGCATAAAGGAGGAGTTGGGCGACCTGTTGCTCCACGTGGTCTTCTACTCGAAGATGGGCGAGGAAGAGGGCAAGTTCAACTATGCCGATGTGGCGAACGGTGTATGCGACAAACTCATCTACCGCCACCCCCATGTCTACGGTGACATCCACGCCAACACCCCCGAAGAGGTGATGAAGAACTGGGAGGCGCTCAAGCTGAGAAAGAAGAACCGCAAGAGCGGCACGCTGGGTGGCGTCCCCACCTCACTGCCTGCCATGGTCAAGGCCTACCGCGTGGGCGAGAAGGCAGCTGCCGCAGGTTTCGACTGGGAGAAGAAAGAGGACGTATGGGACAAGGTGAAAGAGGAAATCGGCGAGGTGGAAACCGAAATCAAGGCCGGCAACATCGCCAACATGGAAGCCGAATTTGGCGACTTGTTCTTCGCCCTCATCAACACCTGCCGTCTCTATGGCGTGGACCCCGAGTCGGCACTGGAGCGCACCAACAAGAAGTTCATTCACCGTTTCAACTATATGGAAGAGCACGCTGCCGCCGAAGGTCACTCGTTGCGCGAGATGAAACTCGATGACATGGAAGCCCTGTGGCAGGAGGCTAAAAAAGAGGAATAAGATTATGGCACTGATAAAGAAAGTACGCGGACACGTTCCCGCGATTGGCGAAAATACATTTTTGGCCGACAACGCCACCATCATCGGCGATGTGACCATCGGCAAGGATTGCTCGATATGGTTCAATGCCGTGTTGCGCGGTGATGTGAACAAGATTGTCATCGGCGACCGCACCAACATTCAGGACGGAGCCATTCTCCACACCATCTTCGATGGCGCGAAGCACCCCTCGCAGACCATCATCGGCAACGATGTGTCTGTGGGCCACGGTGCCATTATCCACGGCGCACACATCGGCGACAACTGTCTCATCGGCATGGGTGCTACCCTGCTCGACAACGCCGAGATTCCGTCGGGCTGCATCATCGCCGCCAACGCGCTGGTGCTCTCCAACGCCAAGTTGGAGCCCAACTCGCTCTATGCAGGTGTACCCGCCAAGCGTATCAAGGAGGTGACCGAGGAGCAACGCAACGAAATCATTCTCCGCACGGCACGCGATTATATGCTCTACGCATCGTGGTATAAAGACGAAGAATAGCCACCGATGAACCTGAGGCAAAAATATCCCGACCTGTTGACCCACCTGGCGATTGCCACTGCAATCAGCCTGGTGGTCAACTTCTCGTACCTTCTCCTGCTGATTGTCGAGCAGACCTATGACCCCAACACGGTCGTCACGGCACATCACACGCCCCACCGCATGAAGGAGAAAATACGGGAGGGAATTTTGCACATCTCACCCGACGGTCACGGCTACATGGTATGTGGCAAAGACAGTGTCTATGTGCCCATGCACCGCATCTACCGTTTGGGACTCTGCGAGGGCGACTGTCTGAAAGCCAAGGTTCGCAATGCCCAGCGTGGTGGCGGACACCCCATGCTGATGACCCTCTCGGAGCGCAACGGCGAACTCTTCGATTACAGCACAATTTATCGTCACCCCTCCTCGGCATCGGACATCATCCTTCAGTTGATGTTCTACATGCTGCTCTCGTTCCTCATCATCTCACTGGTAACACCGCGCGGACGGCAGACCGCCAAGAAGCACTTCATCTACCGCTGTTTGGGAGGTGTGGTACTCGCAGGCGTACTCTACACCATCGCCCCAACGCCCAACATACGCACCGGAACACTCGTGCCCAACTTCATGAACCGCAGTATGTTCGACTACATGCTGGTGTTGAAGTGTTCGTTTGCCACGGTCGTATCGCTGCTCTACGGCTGGGTTTACCAGCTCATCATGCAGCGTCAGGCCATGATGACCGAGAACGAGAAACTCAAGAACGAAAACCTCACCACACGCTACAACATGCTGGTGGGACAGGTCAATCCCCACTTCTTTTTCAACTCGCTCAATTCGCTGTCGATGCTCGTCAGAGAGAAGGAGGAGGAGAAAGCCCTCAAATACATCGAGCAACTCTCCTACACCTTCCGCTACACACTGCAAAGCGGACAGAATACCCTCGTGACGTTGGGCGAGGAGTTGAAATTCACCGAGGCTTTCGGCTATCTGTTCAAGATACGTTATGCCGACAAACTCTTCATCTCCATTGATGTTCCGACGGAGTACCACAAGTGGCTGCTACCCGTGATGTCGCTGCAACCCCTCATTGAGAATGCCGTGAAGCACAACACCATCACCAAGGCACATCCGCTGAACATCACCCTCACCATCGAGAACAACCGACTCGTCATCAGCAATCCCAAACGCCCGAAAATCGAGGAAGAACCCTCAACAGGTATCGGATTGGAGAACCTCAACAACAGAGTACATCTGTTGATGGACAGCCAAATCGAGATACAGAACACCGACACCGACTTCATCGTCGTTTTACCCCTTAAAGCACCCGAACAATGTTAAGTGCCATCATTATCGAAGACGAAACCGCCGCAGCCGTCAATCTGGAGTCGGTCATCAGAGAGGTTGCGCCCGATGTGAAGATTACGGCGCAGCTGGAGAGTATCGGCGAGACGGTCGAATATTTCGAGTCACACCCCCAACCCGACCTCATATTTCTGGACATTCACCTGGCCGACGGCAATTCGTTCAGAATATTCGAGATGACGGAGATTACCTCGCCCGTCATCTTCACCACCGCTTACGACAACTACGCGCTCAAGGCTTTTGAGGTGAACAGCATCGACTATCTGCTCAAACCCATCAAGAGTTCCGATGTGGAGCGCGCCATCAACAAACTGCGCCGATTCACCATGACCGAGAAGGCTGACTATCGTTCGAGGGTCACCTCTATGGCCAAGGAGAGTCGCGAGCAGACTTTTCTTATCCCCATGCGCGACAAGCTCATACCGCTCCGCCGTGAGGACATCGCATACTGCCACACCGCCAACGAAAAGGTCACCGCCTACAATTTCGAGGGTGCGGCCTTTCCTTTGGACAAAACATTGGAAGCACTGCAAGCCTCGCTCCCTGCCGATGAGTTTTTCCGCGCCAACCGTCAGTTCATCATCTCGCGCAAAGCCGTGAAGGACATTTCGGTTTGGTTCGGCAGTCGTCTGTCGTTGCATCTCACCGTGCCCACACCCGAGAAAATCATCATCTCGAAGGTACGCGTGCCGGAGTTCAAGCAGTGGTTGATGCAAATTTGACCCCTCCGAAAAGTCGGTTCACCCCTCCATTTTGCCGTTTCACCGCCCCGACATAGCCGATGTGGGACTTATTGTGTATATTTGTATTGACAAGCCACGAAGGCTCGCAACAATGAACACAATAAACACAAACAACACAATAAACATGAAAGCACAATTTTTGGCAGCCGTAACGGCAATCGCTATCCTGCTGACTCCGGCAGCATTTGCACAGGACAACAACACCCGACAGACTCCCAAGAAGAGCGTAGAGGAAGTCGCACAGACTTACACCGAGAAAATCGCCAAAGAGCTGAACCTCAACGATAAGCAGAAAGAGCAGTTCAACGACTTGTGTGCATCGCACATCAAGCAGCAGCGTGCACAGCGCGAGGCTATGCGTGCACAGAAGGCCAAGATGCACAAGCGTTTGCAGGAGATTCTCACTCCCAAGCAGTACGCCCAGTGGAAGGAGTCGAAGTGTCACATTCCCGGTCACAAAGCCGTATGCGACAAACAGCATAAGCACCACCACGCAGCCATGCATAAGTGCCCGAAGAGTGCAGACAAGTGCACCAAGAGCGCAGAGAAGTGTGGCAAGAGTGTAGAGAAGTGCAATAAGAGCCAGACTTGCACCAAGAAGCAGGCTTGCGAGAAGTCGCATAAAAGCGAGTGCTGTGAGAAGAAGTAAACATCACTCACTCTAAACACACCCAACGGATCCGATAGTCACATCGGGTCCTTTTCCTGAATTATCCCCCAAGAAGAAAACTCTCTTCTATAAGCTTATCGGCTAATCTTCTATTGCATCAACTATGAAACATATATTCCTAACCACATTGTTCTCTTTGGTCTCCCTTTGGGCATGGGCACAGACCGGTAACATAACGGCACAGGTCACCGATGCCGAAACAGGTGAAAGTGTTGTGGGTGCCGTAGTCACCCTCACCCCCAAGGATAATCCGCAAAAGGGCGCTCACTACACCACTGCCTACAAGGGTGCGCTCTCTATCAATGGCGCGAGGTATGGGGACTACACCCTCACGATTGCGTTTTTGGGTTACAACACTCAGGAGATGGAGGTAAAGCACCACCAGCCACAGACACGTCTGGGCGAGCTACGACTCAAACCCGGTGTGGAGATTCAGACCGTTGTGAAGGAGGTCAAGGCGTTGCGCACCTCACAGCAGGGCGACACGGTGAGCTACAATGCAGGTGCTTTCAAGGTGTCATCAGATGCCGATACGGAGAACCTGCTGAAGAAGATGCCCGGCATCAGCATCACCAATGGTTCGGTGGAGGCACAGGGCGAGAAGATTAAGAAAATTTTGGTCGATAACAAGGAGTTTTTCGGCGATGATGTGCAGACCGCCATCAAGTCGTTGCCTGCCGAGGCGGTGAACCGTGTGGAGGTCTATAACCGACTCAGTGATGACGCGCAGTTCTCGGGCATGGACGATGGCGAGGGCTACAAGGTCATCAACATCGTCACCCGCTCCAATATGCGCCAGGGCGTCTTCGGCAAAGTCTATGCCGGTGGCGGATATGATGCCGACACAAAGACCGAGGACAAATTCAAATACATCGCCGGAGGTAATGTCAATGTCTTCAACAAGGACAGCCGTCTGTCGGTCATCGGTCTGTTCAACAATGTCAATCAGCAGAATTTCTCGTTTCAGGATATTCTCGGTGTGGCAGGTGGCGGCAGTGGCGGCTACCACAGCCGTTACAGCGCGATGAGCAACTACATGACGCGTCCGCAGGACGGTGTGGCAAAGGTGAATGCCGTGGGTATCAACTACTCCGACACATGGGGCAAGCGAGACCAGGTCTCTTTTGAGGGCAGCTACTTCTTCAACTCCACATCGACCACCAACCGCTCGACCGAGGACACATGGTACACCTCGCCCTACATCGACACCCTCTCCACACGCGGTTATTCGAAGAGCGACAACTTCAACCACCGTTTCAATGCCCGCATCGAGTGGAAGATTTCCGAGAACCACAATCTCGTCATCCACCCCACCTTCAGCTATCAGTCCAACGCCCCATGGAGCATCAGCAACGGTTGGCAATGGGGTGAGAAGGGTTACAGTCTCATTTCCAACTTCAACAATGGTGATAACAAGGGTTACAACCTGGGTACGCGTGCCACCTATCGTATGCGATTGGGCAAGGCAGGCAGAACCCTCACGCTCGGAGGTTCATTCCGCTACTCCGACCACGAGAAAAACGCCCACACATCGTCCAACACCTTGGGTTATCAGCCCTATCCGCCGGCGCTCGACCCCGAAACAGGAAAGTGGAATCCCGATGCAGCCATCGACCCCGAAACGGGAGAGGTCATCGATTATCCCTTTGTCAAGTACCGTTATCTCAACAGTCTGACCCCCACGAGCAGTTACACGCTCCGGGGTAATATCTCCTACACCGAGCCACTGGGCAAGCACACCCAATTCGCCCTGCAATACAAAGTCTATTACGACAACCAGCAGCGCGACCGCAAGAGTTTCGAGACGGACAAGGATTTTCACAACGGGACATTCATGCCCAACTTGTCGAATGCCTATGAGAGCGGTTACATGACTCATAAAATCGGTTCCGGTTTCCGATATGCGCACAATGAGAATACCCTCATCGGTAACATCTACTATCAGCGTTCGGCGCTCGACGGCAAGGTGGTACAGGCAGGTGCAGAAAAGATACGCCACAACTACAACAACCTCACCTATTTTGTCATGGGTCGTCTGAACATCAACCGCGAGAATGCGCTCCGTCTGTTTGTCGTGTCGTACACCGACAATCCGCAGATTACCTCGCTGCAAAGTGTGTTCAACATCACCAATGCACAGAATATCTCGAGCGGTAATCCCGATTTGGTGCCTTCGTACAACCACCGCGTGAATTTCTACTACACCCACTCCAACATGGAGAAGGGACGCACCTTCATGTGGTCGCTCTACATGAATGCCATCAGCAATCAGATTACCTCGGACATCAGCTACAACGGTTCGATTGCCATTCCGGGTGTCAGTGATGACTACCACTATCTGCAATACTCGCGTCCCGTGAATATGTCGGGCTACTGGAATTTCGCCTCGCAGATGGAGTACGGCTTTCCGATTGGTTTTCTCAAGAGCAATTTGAATGTGATGGCAGGCATCGACTACTCGCTCTCGCCCAGCCGCATCAACGGTCAAAGAAACGAGACGCAGAACATCGGCTACACCTTCCGCACGGTGTTGGGCAGTAACATCTCGGAGAATGTCGATTTCACCCTCTCGTGGAACGGTATGTACAACATCGCCAAGAACTCTATAAAGAGCAGCAACGACAAGAACCGTTATTTCAACCACACCGCCAATGCCAACATGAAGTTTGTGTTGCCCCTGGGATTTACCTTCACGGCGAGTGCCGCCTACACCCAGTATTTGGGCTTCACGAACAACTACAACGATGATTACATCTTCTGTAATCTCTACATCGGCAAGAAGCTCTTCCGCAACAAGCGCGGCGAGATATTGATGGGTGTAAACGACATCTTCAACCAGAACAGTGCCTTTGTGCGCAATGTGGGTTCGGGTTGGACACAGAATGTCACCAACAGCGTCATCGGTCGCTACTACATGTTGCAGTTCACCTACAACCTGCGTTTCTTCGGTAAGAAAGGCTCACGCGAGATGGGCGACTACGGAATGTATAACCACCGCCCCTCGGGCAGTCACCACTCGCCCCACCACGGCATGGGTGGCGGACGACACTATTTTCCCCACTGATAACAACAAGACATGAAAAGAGCGACACCTTTTTCGGGTGTCGCTCTTTTTTATTGTCATGTATCGGCTATTTCCAAAGGTGGGCATTCACCTCTCTTACCCCCTCAGCCAATTGGGGATAGACCTTGACGCTCACCCCTGCCTCGCGCAGGTTCAGCGCACCGTGACAGCAGACAAAGCAATCGGGTTCGTAGAAGGCGAAGACCGCACGGCGGAAGCCGTAACGAATCATCAGCTCGGAGCAGCTCTCCGGCTCACTCGAACGCTTCGAGCAGGGTTCCATCGAGGAGTACATCGTGGCATCTCGGAGATCTGCTCCCTCGGCGAGTGCTTTCTCCAAAGCCTCCTGTTCGGCATGGTGAGTAGTCGAAGTCTCGTGGGTGTAGCCCTTGAAGATACGGCCGTCTGCCGTGCGAATGACAGCCCCCACGCAATAGGAAGTTCGACTCGGCACGCAGTGACGGCTCTCGTCCACCGCCATCTGCAAGTAGTGCAACTCCTCCGCTTCATCGTATGGTGTGAGTGCATAGTGGGCAACCTCCATACCGCCGAGGTTCTCGCGCTCGACCATCATCTCCTCAGTGGGGCGGAAGACAAAGTGCGCACCACCCTGCTCCTCGCCCAGCGTCATTTGAGGATTGACCGCCAGACGCAACTCATCAGCCACCCCCGACTCCAGAAAGCTGTGAAGAATCTGTGCGCCACCCTCCACCAAGAGGTGTCCGACACCGCGTTTTTCCAACTCGGTGACCACATATCGGGGAGTGAGGGGTGCATCTGCCACCACAACGGTAGCCACGCCCTCCAATTCGGGCAGGGGTCGGGGCGAGAAGACGATTCTCTCGGCATCACCCTCCGTGAAGAAGCGCATCGAGGGGTGAAGATTACCCGAAGCGGTCAGCGTGACCTTCGTAATGTCGGGGCGCAGGCCCTCCTTGCGGCGTTGCTCGCGCACCTTTTCGTCACGCAGGAGCAAGGCCGGATTATCCTTTCGCAGGGTCTCGGCACCCACCAATATCGCATCGCAACGTGTACGCAGGTGACACACCGACTCCCAATCTTCGGGAGTGGAAATCATTAGTCGTTTGGGGGTATTATCGTCCAAATAGCCGTCGGCAGTTGTCGCGGCAGAGAGTGTTATTCGCATGATTTAAGTATAAAAAGTGTTATCTCGGGATAAGCACCCACTCGCATGGGAAAGCCCACATATCCCGTTCCGTCATTGATGTAGAGGGTATGGAAATCCTGCTCGTAGCGACCGCTCCAGCGTTTGTAGAGCAGCGATGCAGGGGAGAATTTGTGTCCGAAGATGTTGATTTTGCTCTGCATGCTGTGCACATGACCCGCCAGCGTCAAATCGCCATAGGGCGTGGTGGCAATCTGCTCCCAGATTTGGGGCAGGTGGGTCATCGTGATGTTGAATATCGAATCGGACGTCTCACGATAGACCTTCGTAAGGTCGGTGGGCGGCAGGTTCTGATCGTGCTGTTGTTTGCGAAGTGCAGGGTCGAACGACACACCCGACAGGGTGATGCTGTCACCTCCGCGGTGAAGATAGAGGGTCGTATCCTGCAAGAGATGCCACCCCATCTGCTGTACGCGCTCGCCAAACAGGGCGATGTGTCGCTTGACGGGCAGTGTCACCGAGTCGCGGACATAGACTCCGACATCGTGGTTGCCCGTGATGCAGTAGACCGGAGCGGAGAAACCGCGTAGCAAGTTCATCACCTCGTCATCGAGTTCCGTGTAGCGGATATTCACCAAATCACCCGTGAACAGCACGAGGTCGGGGTGCAGGGCGTTGGTCGTCTCGACAATCTGGCGTATCTCGGCATCACGGTTGGCCAATGCACCGATGTGCATGTCGGAGAGCTGGACGATGCGGAAGCCGTCAAAACCACGCGGCAGGCGGTCGGAGGTCTTCACCACCTCGTTCACCTCTAAAGCCGTGCGGCAATAGAATGTGGACCAAAGTATGAGACCCAAGAAAGCGAGTGCCAGCACTGCGCCCGTTTTGTGCAGGCCGAAGTGGCGGAAGACCACGACAATGGCACGCGGAATAGCGGTGATAATCCATGTCCAGTAGCCCCACATGGCGAAATCCATGAACCCCTGCGAGTTGTCTCTTATCACAAGTCCCGTCACGGCAATCACCACGGGCAAAAGATCTGTAACCACGGCACAGACCCCATAGGCCTTTGTCATCCACTCGGCGGCGGCACGGCATCGCAAATTGCGATAATGAAGAAAATCGACAACGGCAATCAGCACAAAGACCGTTACCACAAACACTAGGAACATAGATTCTCGAAATTAAAAATTGGATACACCTGCCGTCATTCCTCACGCGAAACCACGGCACACATCTTTTGCAAAGATACAAATTTTTGACCGAAGCCGTCTTTCTTCCGCTCATCTGCCCTGCTTTTTTGGCATATATCTTGCAAATCGGGGAAGTGAATCACCAGCCAATCTCTTATGAAACCACTTCTACTCTCCGTGTTGCTCCTCACGCTCTGTGTCGGCACGCTGTCGGCACAAAACCGCGCATCGCATGACGAGGACTGTTACCACCCCTCGGTGCACGTCTTCTCCTCCACAGCCTTGGATTCGCTACTCCTTCGTGGGGGCAAGACCGAAGACATCATCTGTTGTCGGGAAATATCGGCGGAGAACATCACCCGCGCCTACGATGAGTGTCACCGTGGCGGATTCGGGCAGTTTCACAAGCCCAATCTGATATTCACCACCGCCAACACCAAATTCTCATTTGCATTGGGTGGATTTGTGCGGGTAAAGGGAGCTTACGACTTCGACGGCATCTCCGACGACAAGAGTTTTGTGCCCTACACCATCAGTGTACCTGCCACTTACAACTCTCGGCAGAAATTCTACTTCGATGGCACGGGCACACGTTTCTTCACCAAGGCCATTGCCCACTCCCGCAGGTTGGGGCGTGTGGTGATGTTGATAGAGATGGATTTCAACGGGGGCGCACGCGGCAGCTACACACCGCACATGCGTTCGGGCTATGTGCATCTGCTGGGACTGACCATCGGTCGTGATGTCACCACCTTTTGTGACCTCAACTCCGTACCCACGACCATCGACAGCCAGGGCCCCAACTGCTACAACTTCAACTTCACGACCCTCATACGCTACCAACGGCAATTCCTCGACCGCCACCTCAAGGTCGGCATCGCACTGGAGCAACCCATACTCACCGCCACCTACAATGACAATTTCGCCGCCCTGCATCAACGGATGCCCGACATTCCAACATTTGTGGAGTATGCGTGGGGCAAGTGTCGCGACAATCATCTGCGCCTGTCGGGTGTGGTGCGCAACATGTATGTCCGGCATCTGGGCGCGAAGTGCAACCGCTCGCTGTGGGGCTGGGGAGTGCAACTACGGTTCACGCCAAAACATGGATCTGCAACGCGCCCACGCCAACCGCATCAGTATGATGATACAATACAACTTCTAAAGAGGGGACAGGCGTGGAAATTCTACTCCGCGTGCATACATCGGATGCAAAAAAATGTTATCTTTGTTCAGCGTGTAGAATTTTCAAAATCAACATACCATGAAGAAATTATCATTTTTGACCATCTGTCTGTCGCTGTTTTTTGCAGCCATGATGGTGTCGTGTTCGCAGAATCCCCTGAGCAAGCTCAATTCGTTCGTTGACCGTGCCGAGCAGGAGGCCGAGGAGTACACCTCGGAGGAGTGGGAAACATCGGAAGAGGAGTTCAACCAAATCGTGGAGGACTTGAAGGAGAACTATGACGAGATGTCGGAGGAGGAGCGCGAAGAGGCTTTGAATGCCGTGGGTCGCTACTATGGTCTTATGGCCAAGCAGGGCATCAAGAGTGCTGCCGATGAGGTAAGCAAGGCTTTCGAGTCGCTGCCTTCATTGCTGAAAGGTTTTTCGGACAGTCTGAAAGAGGACGTCGAGGAGTAAGTCCTGGCAGTCTGAGACACACAACGCCCCGTGGGTTTTCCACGGGGCGTTTTATATTACAATGTATGACCACTAACGGTTCTTATACATATCGTCGTAATAGTTCTGATAGTCGCCGCTGGTGACATTGTCCATCCATGCCTGATTGTCGAGATACCACTTCACGGTCTTCTCGATGCCCTCCTCAAACTGAAGGCTCGGCTCCCAGCCCAACTCTCGCTGGAGTTTCGAAGAGTCGATGGCATAGCGCAGATCGTGACCCGCACGGTCGGTGACATAGGTAATCAGATTCATATCCTCGTCCTCGGCTCTGCCCAGAAGACGGTCAACAGTGCGAATCAGCACCTTGATGATGTCGATGTTCTTCCACTCGTTGAAACCGCCGATATTGTAGGTCTCGGCAACTTTACCGCGGTGGAAAATCGTGTCGATGGCACGGGCGTGGTCCACCACATACAACCAGTCGCGCACGTTCTCGCCCTTACCATAGACGGGAAGGGGTTTGCGGTGGCGGATATTGTTGATAAAGAGGGGTATCAGCTTCTCGGGGAACTGATAGGGACCGTAGTTGTTCGAGCAGTTCGTCACGATGGTCGGCATACCGTATGTGTCGTGGAAAGCACGCACGAAATGGTCGGAAGATGCCTTGGCTGCACTGTAAGGGCTGTGGGGATTATAGGGGTTGGTCTCCACGAAGAACTCCTCGCCATAGGCGTGGTGATGCTCCGACGATGCCTTGGTAGTGAAGGGAGACTCGATACCCTCGGGATGGGTCATCTCCAAAGCACCGTACACCTCGTCAGTGGAGATGTGGTAGAAGCGTTTGCCCTCATAGCCTTCGGGCAGCGACTCCCAATAGAGTTTTGCCGCCTGCAAGAGCGACAAGGTACCCATCACGTTGGTCTGCGCGAAGGTGAAGGGGTCTTTGATGGAGCGGTCGACATGACTCTCGGCCGCCAGGTGGATAATACCGTCCACATGATACTCCTGCATCAGCGACATCACCTTCTCGAAGTCGCAGATGTCTGCCTTGACGAAGGTGTAGTTGGGTCGCTCCTCGATGTCCTTCAGATTTGCCAGATTGCCGGCATAGGTCAGTTTATCGAGGTTGATGATGTGGTAATCGGGATATTGGTTCACAAACAGGCGGACAACGTGCGAGCCGATGAAGCCTGCACCGCCTGTGATGATGATACTGCGCTTGAAGTTACTCATGGCACTGGGTGGATTTGAGGTTGGCAATACATTTTTTCAGCGAGTCCGTCCAATAGGGAATGCGTATGCCGAAGGTGCGTTTGATTTTGGTTTTGTCGAGCACCGAATAGCTCGGGCGCACTACCTTCGAGGGGAACTCGTTGCTGTGGCAGGGCTGAATGTCGCAGTCGGTATGACCGGCATACTCGGCAATCATGCGTGTGAAGTCGAACCACGAGCAGACACCCTCGTTGGAGTAGTGGTAGACGCCCTCGTTGCCCTCATAGTGGCGTTGCTCGACGATGTCGAAAATCACCTTTGCCAAATCGTAGGCATAGGTGGGGGTTCCCGTCTGGTCGAAGACCACCTTCAGTTCGGGTTTGGTGGCCGTAAGGTTCAGCATCGTTTTGACGAAATTCTTTCCATATTCGCTATACAGCCATGCCGTGCGGATGATGATATGGCGACAACCCGAAGCGGCAATGGTCTGCTCGCCGTGCAACTTGGTCACACCATAGACGCCCGTGGGAGTACCCTTCAGCTCCTCGGTGCAGGGGGTGTTATAGGGGTCGGCACCGAAGACATAGTCCGTGGAGACGTGAATCAGCGTGCCGTCATTCTCTTTGACAGCCTCTGCCATATACCCTACGGCTGTGGCATTGAGCAACTCCGCCATGTCGTAGTCGTCCTCCGCCTTATCGACATTGGTATAAGCGACACAATTCACCACCACCTTCACATCGTTGCGAAGAATCATCTCACGCACCGCCTCACGGTCGGTAACATCGAGTTCCGCAACATCGGTGAAGATATATTCGTCACGGCTCTCGGCCGCTACCCTGCGCATCTCGTTACCCAGCTGGCCGTTGGCTCCTGTTACAAGTACTTTCATTATTCGTAGAGATTTACGGCGAAGTCAAACGGAGAATTAAAATCCTTCAACAGCGGATGTTTCACATCCTTGGGACTCAAGATGGCGTTGTCGGTGGGTACTTGCCAGTCGATGCCCAGCGAGTCGTCACAAATCTGAATACCGCCGTCCGACTCGGGAGCGTAGAAGTTATCACACTTATATTGGAAGACCGCTGTCTCGCTCAACACGGCAAAACCGTGGGCAAAGCCCCTCGGCACGAAGAACTGACGGTGGTTCTCCTCCGTGAGTTCCACGGCAACATGCTGTCCGTAGGTAGGTGACCCCTTGCGGATATCAACTGCCACATCCAGAACCGCACCCTTGACACAACGCACCAGTTTGCTCTGTGTGTAAGGCGGACGCTGGAAGTGAAGGCCGCGCATCACTCCGTAAGAGGACTGACTCTCGTTGTCCTGCACAAAATGAATGGGCATCACCTTCTCATCGAACTCACGCTGCGAGAACGACTCGAAGAAATAGCCACGTTCGTCTCTGAAAATACGGGGCTCGATGATGACTACCCCGTCTATTGCTGTCTTTATGACTTCCATTTATTACTCCTCCAAATTTCTGTTTCCGAATTTCTTGGCCTCATCGACCATCTTCATCAGATAGCGACCATACTGATTTTTAATCATCGGCTGTGCCAGCTCACGCATCTTCTCATCGGAAATCCAACCCTTGCCGTAGGCGATGGCCTCAAGGCAGGCGATTTTGAGACCCTGGCGTTTCTCGATGACCTCCACAAAGATAGAGGCCTCGGCTAAAGAGTCGTGCGTGCCTGTATCGAGCCATGCAAAGCCGCGACCAAGGGTCTGCACCTTGAGCTGTTGGGTATTCAAAAATTCCTGATTGACGGTCGTAATCTCCAACTCGCCACGTGCCGACGGACGGATATTTCTTGCCACATCGACCACACGGTTGGGATAGAAATACAAGCCCACCACCGCATAGTTCGATTTGGGATTTTTGGGTTTCTCCTCGATGGAAAGGCAGTTGCCCTTCTCGTCAAACTCCGCCACACCGTAGCGTTCGGGGTCATCGACCCAATAGCCGAAGACCGTAGCCTTGTCGTGATGCTCGGCATCCTCGACCGCCTGTTTGAGCAGCGCAGTGAAGCCGGCACCGTAGAATATATTATCGCCCAAAACCAGACAGGCACAATCGTCACCGATGAACTTCTCGCCGATGATAAACGCCTGCGCCAATCCGTCGGGCGAGGGCTGCTCGGCATATTCGAAGCGAACACCGTAGTCGGAACCGTCACCCAGCAGGCGGCGGAAACCCGGAAGGTCCTGAGGTGTGGAGATGATGAGTATCTCACGGATACCGGCCAGCATCAACACCGAAATGGGATAATAGACCATCGGTTTATCGTAGATGGGTAACAACTGCTTGCTCACTCCTTTGGTGATGGGATAGAGTCTCGTTCCCGAACCACCGGCCAATACTATACCTTTCATACCTTCTTGATTAGATTGATTACTTTCTTTTTGATGGGGGTTGTCACCACATGATGCAACATGCTGAATCGGTGGGTATCGCTACCGCGGAAGTTGTAATAGCCCTCCGACAAGAGCGTCTCGGCACGCTTCATCACCTCCTGGCCGTACATACCCACAAAAGAAGGCAGGTTGAGTTGGAAGCGGACATCCATCTGCTTCAACTTCTCGTAATCCTTCATATCCATATAGCAGTAACGCTCGGGGTGTGCCAGCACGGGATAATAGCCTGCCGACTTGATGTCCTCCAAAATGGAATAGAGCCCCGAAGGCGGATTGTAGTAGGAGGTCTCCACCAAAACCAGGTCACCCTCCTCGCCCAGCGTCAGAAAGTCGTTGGCTTTCAGTCGCTCGAGGAAGAGGTTATCCATCATATATTCAGCAGCAAGGTGCAATGTTATTGCACCTTGATACATAGATTGAAATTCGGAAAACCGTTTACGCAACCCCTCCGTGGTGTTGGGGACATCCTCCATGATGTGGGGCGTGAACCACACCTCACGAAGTCCCAACTTCTCGTTGAGTTGCAATATTCTCAGTGTCTCATCGGCCTGACGCACACCGTCATCGACACCCGGCAAAAGATGACAATGCCAGTCGGTACCGCCACGAAGTGCGCCACTCTCCTCCAACGAGGATTTTCCATCGAATAATCCGAAAAACATACTTATATTAATTTACAGTGTCTCCACTACTTCTCCTCGGAGCCATAGTGGTAGTCAGAACCGTAGCCATAGTGATAACCGTAACGGTAACCGTAGCGGTAACCACGATGACTGCCACCACCCTCTGTCCCGTTCAGCACCATGGACATATTCTTGTACTTCTTCATGTCGTAGATGCTCTGCAACTCGGGCAACATATTTTTTTCGAAGAGACCTGCACGAACCACGAAGATGGTTCTGTCGGCCAACTTCTCAAGAATCTGAGTATCGGCCACCAACTCGATGGGAGGACAGTCGATGAGCACGTAGTCATACGCCTCGCGTGCCTTCTCAATCAACTCCGCCATACGATTCTCGAAAAGCAACTCTGTGGGGTTGGGAGGAATTGTACCAACGGGAATGACATGGAGGCAGGCATTGAATTTATCGCTCACCACGATATCCTCCACCTTGCTGACACGACCACTCAGATAGTCGCTCAAGCCCACCTTCGGTGAGCCGACATAGGTCGAAGATGAAGCGTGACGCATATCACCGTCGATGACCAACACGCGCTTGTTCTTGATGGCCAAACTCATTGCCACGTTCATACTCAGGAACGACTTACCGCTACCGGGGTTGGACGAGGTGACGATGATGACATTCGAATCCTTGCTGGAGGTGGTCATGAACTCCAAATTGGTACGCAGGACACGGAAAGCCTCGTTGATGATGTCACGGCAACCTGCCTTAACGACCATGCCACGCGACTCGGACATCTTCTTCTTACCGAAAATCGAGCGTTTCACCTCACCCTCCATGGGAATCTCTCCCAGGAAAGGAATGGTCAGGCGCTCCAAATCCTTGCGGCCGCGGATACGGGTATTCAGGGTTTCGAGCAGGAAGATAATTCCGAAGGGAACTGCCAGACCCATCACGATAGCCACCATGAGAATCATCTTGGGCTTGGGCGATGTGGGGAACGAAGGGCCTCTCGGAGGAGTGATGATACGGGTGTTGTAGGCAGTGAAGGCCTGCGACAACTCGTTCTCCTCACGCTTCTGCAACAGGTAGAGGTACAAAGACTCCTTGACCTTCTGCTGACGCTCGACCGACAACAGGTATTTGGCCTGCGTGGGGTTCGCCGCAATACGCGAAGTGGTCATCTCCTCGGACTGCTGCAAGCTCTTGATTTGGGTATTGAGGGTCTCAATCTGGTTGTCGATAGAGGTAATCACCGCGTGACGCATGGCACCCAGCGCGATGTCCAAATCCATTACCAGAGGGTTCTGCTCACTACTGTTGGCCACGAGTCCGTTACGCTGCAACATCTTGGTGTTGTAGTCGGCAATCTGCGACTCGATATTGCCGTTGTTGATACCCGAATTGACGGGCAACAGCTGATATCTGTTCTTACCATCGATAAGGTAGCTGCGGATGTAGCGGGTCATGTACAACTGGTTGTTCAAGGCCATGATTTGCTCGTTGGTCTTGGTACTCTGTGTCATGTAGATACTCGAAGCAGCCTGCACGTCAGGCAAGAGGTTCTTACTCTTAAAGGTAGAGATGTTCTTATCCACATTACCCAGCTCGCGCTCGATGACGCCCAAACGCTCATTGATGAAGGCCGAAGTACTGACCGCAATCTGGTTCTTGTCCTTAATCCAATTCTCGTTGTAGATGGCAATCAGCGTACTGATGATGTCATCGGCACGCTGTGTATTGACATCGTTCAAGCTCAAATCAATGATGGTCGCCTTCTCGTCCTTCAACGACACGGCAAGCTGCCTGGTGTAGCTGTCCACCACGGAGAGCACGGGAGACTTGGTCACGTAGATGGTCCCCGAGAGGTCATCGGCGTAAGCCATGGCAGGAGCCACAATCATCTTACCGATGGGAGTGGCGATGGTATCGAGCAACCTGCCCTCCACCTCATAATCATTCTCGAAGATGTTGGTACCGGCTACGTGTTTGAACTTCGACAACTCGACTCTCGAGCTGTCAATCTTCAAAACAAACGATGCGGCATCATTCTCCGGGAAGTCGAGTATGGAAACCGACACGGGGAGTGTTGTTCCATAAATCGTATTCTTGCGGAAGGTGTTATCCACCATATAATTCATGTCGAGGTGGATACGCTTTACCACTTCATACATCAACGAGGGCGACTGCATACAGATGACCTCGTTATTGACGTTGGTGTTCGACTTGAACATACCCATATCGGCAAACGACTGCTCCAGGCTCGCAGAGAGCGAACTTCCGTTCTTGGCATCGTCCTTAATCAACACCGAAGCCGAACGGGTATAGACTTTGGGAGTGGTCACGATATAGGCAAAGGCAATGCCGATAGCCACAGCCACCGACAGGACGAACCATTTCCACTTCGAAAGACAGAGATACAGCAAATCCTGAATCTGAATCACATCATCGGATTCCGTATCGTTCTGAGTTTTTTGATACTCTTCCATTATAAAGTATTAGTGTTACGTTATTATTTCACAATCACTACAATAATCGTTGTCAGCAGCGAGGCCAGCGACATCCAGAATGACGACGAACGAAGCGCGTTACCATTGACGGTAGACTGACGCGCCTTCATCTTATTGGGCTCGACATAGACAATATCGTTCTGCTGGAGGTAATACACGGGAGATGTCATCACGCTCTCCGACGAGCAGAGGTCCACACGATAGATTTTCTGCACACCGTCCATATCGCGGAGCACCATCACATTCTCACGCATACCCTGAATGGTCAAATCGCCCGCCATACTGATGGCATCGAGAATGGTAATCTTCTCTCGCTCGATATTGTACTTACCGGGACGATTAACCTCACCGAGCACCGACACCGAGAGATTGAGGTACTCGACCGTCACAACGGGGTCATTGACCAGGTTGCGTGTAACCAACTCGTTCTTGATGTGCTGTGCAATCTCATCGCGGCTCATACCGCCGACATGCACCTGTCCCAATACGGGGAAGTCGATATTACCGTTGATATCGACAGTATATCCGGCCAATCCGTATGAATTGCCATAGGTCATATTCGCCATCTGTCCCAACTGCTTGTTGACAATGGGCAGGTTGAACAGATTGGTCAGCATCGGGTCTTTACTGTTCACCAGAATCGAAATCTTATCGTAGGGCTTGATGACGATTTTATACTCCGAGACAATCTGCGGAAGACTGGTATCGGATTTCGCATCCTGGAAATAACTGATTTTCTTGGGGGCTGCACATGAACCGGCTAACAGCAGAGCGGCAAGCGCAAAAAAGACATTCCGAAGTTTCATATAATTTCTAATAATTTTCTTTAAAAACGGCGATATTGAACAAAGTCGATCTCCCGCAGGACAAACGCTTCGTTCAGACATGAAATAAGGGCATATTTTCCCCTTGTCATTCAAATGGCAAATATACGAAAATATCCACATTCCGAAAAAAATTAGGGACCCGATTACACTCTCTAACCGCGAAATAATGCGCTTTCAGACTAAAATTCGCACTCATCCGTCCAATATGAACATCGGGGACGGCAGTCGGTCTTCCACGACACGACCACCCCACCCGGATAATCTTCCCGTAAGAGACAAAATCAGGCATCACGAAAACTGTTGGAATTATTAAAAGCCATTAATAAATTATTAAAATAACCGGGGCGATTTTACTTTCTCCGACCGGGAGTTTAAAATTTGACGTAACACACGGATTATTCTTGTAAAAACAGGAATTAATATGTTAATTTATCGTTAACAAAAGGTCATTAAATTGCTACAAATGTTACAAAAATGTATCTTTGTTCAGTAGTTATCGGGTTACACCCAAGTTTTAAATGGAACCAATTTACACTTTTATGCTCATCGTAATGGCTATTCTTGCCATTACAGGACTGTTTATCGGTGTCATGAACGATGCCGCGAATTTTCTGAATTCGGCCATCGGTTCAAAGGCCGCTCCCGTTAAAATCATCATGGCAGTAGCATCGGTCGGTATCATTGTGGGTGCCGTCACCTCCAGCGGTATGATGGAAGTCGCCCGCAGCGGTATGTTCAACCCCGCGCTCTTCTCGTTCCGCGATGTGATGATACTCTACGCCTCGGTCATGCTGGCCAACATCATTCTGCTCGACATCTACAACACCATGGGATTACCCACCTCCACCACCGTGGCACTGGTGTTCTGTCTTTTGGGTGCCGCGCTGGCCGTGTCGATCGTCATCATCACCCAAAACGATGAAATCTCGATACAAGCCATCGGCGAATACATCAACTCCACACGCGCCATGGCCATTTTGGCTGGTATTCTCCTCTCGGTGATTCTCTCGTTCGCCTGCGGAACATTTGTAATGTATGTCTCGCGCGTGATTTTCTCGTTCCGCTACCACAACATCTTTAACCGCTTCGGTGCTTTCTGGTCGGGTATTTCGTTCACTGCCATCGTCTATTTCGCACTGTTCAAGGGCTTGAGAGGTTTTCTGAAGGATTCCGATTTCTTCAACTATGTGGACGAGCATCTAGTAATGTCACTCTTTGTGCTGTGGTTGTTGTGCAGCACCTTCCTCTTCTTCCTGCAAAGATTCAAAGTCAATATTCTGAAGCTCAATATTCTGGCCGGCACTTTCTCCCTCTCGCTGGCTTTCGCGGGTAACGACCTTGTCAATTTCATCGGTGTACCCGTTGCGGGCTACGACTCCTACATGGCCGCCCTCGACTCGCAGGATATGAATATGAGTATGGGCATACTCAACAACGACTCATCGGCCAACATTCTCTATCTGCTGGTGGCAGCCGGTACAATTATGATTATCACCCTCTGGACTTCGAAACGTGCGCTGTCGGTGTCGAAAACCGAATTGTCGCTGTCGAGTCAGAACGAGGGTGAGGAGAAATACGGTTCTTCGATGGTGTCGCGCGGTCTGGTGCGTGCGGCAATGAACATCAACTCCTTCTACGAAAGAGTCATGCCGCAAAAGGTGCAGAACTTCATGGCTTCGCGTTTCGAGACCCTCCCCGAGGAGGAGCGTGAGGGCGGTTCCTATGACTTGATTCGTGCCACAGTGAACCTCACCACCGCTTCCATTCTGATTTCAATAGCAACCAATCTCAAACTTCCCCTCTCGACCACCTATGTATGTTTCATGGTGTCGATGGGTTCATCGCTGGCCGACCGTGCCTGGGGACGCGAGAGTGCCGTTTACCGCATCACGGGTGTGATGACCGTGGTATCGGGCTGGTTTGTGACGGGCTTCGGTGCTTTCACAATCGCCTTTGTCGTTGGCTTGGCACTGATGTACGGCGGCAACTACGCCATCATCGGCGTGTCGATACTCTGCGGTTGGATGCTTATCCGCAGCAACATCAAGAAGAACAAGGAGGCTGCCCAACAGCAGAAGCAGGTGGTCACCCATGCCAAGGACACCAAAGGCATTGTCGAGGAGTGTCTGGCAGAGGTGTGTGACACGATGAATCAGGTGACACGCATCTACGACCGCACGATGATTGCCGTATTCAAGGAGAACCGCAAGGTGTTGCGCGACATGGTGCAGCAGTCCAACGACCTGTTCTACCACTCGCGCGAGCGCAAATATAAGATTGTACCCCTGCTCATTCGCTTGCAGGACAACGAAATCAACACGGGACACTACTATGTGCAAGTAGTGGACTACATGAGCGAGATTGCCAAGTCACTCCTCCACATCACCCGTCCCTGCTTCGACCACATCGACAACAACCACGAGGGTATGACCAAGGAGCAGATTGAGGACTTGATGAAGATTAACGACGACGTGGAGACCATTTTCTCGCGCATCAACATCATGCTCAAGAACAGCGACTTCGCGGATTTGGAGCTGATTCTCGAACTCAGAGACGAGCTCTTCGAGTCGATTGCCGAAGCCTTCAAGCGTCAGTTGAAACGTATCAAGAACAAGGAGTCTTCTACCAAGACGAGTCTTCTCTATCTGACCATTCTCAACGAGACCAAGACCATGATGTTGCAGACGCGAAATCTGGTTAAGTCACAAAGCTACTTCCTCGAGCACAAGAACAAGCCCGAGCAGTAGCATTTCGATAGGATTAAAATGTGTGAAAGTCGAATGTCATCGTGGCATTCGACTTTTTTCCGTTTCTACCCCATGTCATTATTGATGATTAAATGTGAATAACCTTTTTTACAAATTTTGGGACAATTGCAAACTTTTGGTATCTTTGAATTTCAAAAAATTATAAACCAAAAATTCAATCCCTATGACAGATATTGAAATTGCAAGACAGGTGGAATTGAAACCCATTACCGAGATTGCAAAAAAAACAGGTATTGACCCCGACACCATAGATTTGTACGGAAAGTACAAAGCCAAATTACCCCTTTCGCTGATTGACTCTTCGAAATTCGAGGGCAAGCATCTGATTTTGGTTTCCGCCATCTCACCCACTCCGGCAGGTGAGGGTAAGACCACCGTATCCATCGGTCTGACCGAGGGTCTGAACCGCATCGGCAAACGTGCGATGGTCGTACTCCGTGAGCCTTCGCTGGGTCCCGTATTCGGTATCAAGGGTGGCGCCACGGGTGGTGGTTACTCGCAGGTATTGCCCATGGAGGACATCAACCTCCACTTCACCGGTGACTTCAACGCCATCGAGAAGGCGCACAACCTGTTGGCGGCGATGATTGACAACAACATTCAGTCGAAGACCTCATCGCTGAACCTCGACCCCAGAACCGTGAGCTGGAAGCGCGTGATGGACATGAACGACCGTTCGCTGCGCCACATCATCGTGGGCTTGGGCGGTACGACTTCGGGCATTCCCCGTGAGACGGGATTCGACATCACCGCCGCATCGGAAATCATGGCTATCCTCTGTTTGGCAGAGAGCTTCACCGACCTCAAGGAGCGTCTGGGTAACATCTTCGTGGGTTACACCTACGACAAGAAGCCCCTCTATGCACGCGACTTGAAGGCCAACGGTGCCATGGCCGCCCTGCTCAAGGAGGCCATCAAGCCCAACCTCGTGCAGACCATCGAGGGTAATCCTGCCATCATCCACGGCGGTCCCTTCGCCAACATCGCACAGGGTACCAACTCTATTTTGGCAACCAAGATGGGTCTTTCGCTGTCGGATTATGTCGTGACGGAGGCCGGCTTCGGTTTCGACCTCGGTGCGGAGAAATTCTTCGACATCAAGTGTGTGAAGGCCGGTTTGAAGCCCAGTGCAGCCGTGCTGGTGGTAACCGTACGTGCATTGAAATACCACGGTGGCATGAAGGTCACCGACCTCAAGCAGCCCGACATCGAGGCATTGAAGGCCGGTATTGGCAACCTCGAGAAGCACATTGAGAACATGAAGCACTTTAACATCTGTCCCGTGATTGCCCTCAACCGATTCATCACCGACACCGACGAGGAGATTCAGATTATCGCCGACAAGTGTAAGGAGTTGGGCGTACCCATGGAGGTAGCCGATGTATGGGCAAAGGGTGGCGAAGGCGCTCTCAACCTTGCACACCTCGTATCGAAAGTCTGCGAGACCTGCACCAGCCAGCTCAAACCCCTCTACGACTGGAACTGGAGCGTGGAGCAGAAAATCGAGACCATCGCCCGCGAGATTTACGGTGCGGCAGCCATCGACTATATGCCCCAGGCCAAGCGCGACTTGAAGCGTATCGCCGAGTTGGGACTCGAGCACCTGCCCATATGTATGGCCAAGACTCAAAAATCGTTGTCGGACAATCCCAAGCTGTTGGGACGCCCCAAGGATTTCGTGGTTACGGTACGTCAGATTGAGATTGCATCGGGTGCAGGCTTTGTCATTCCCATCACAGGTGACATCATGCGTATGCCCGGTCTTCCCGACCACCCCGCAGCCGAGAACATCGACATCGACGACGACGGCAACATCACAGGTCTGTTCTAACGGAAAGACACGAGGTAGCACCTCATACAAAAAATCCGAATGTCAGTGTATGGCATTCGGATTTTTTTTGTTTGAGACTTTCTTTTATTCGCTTCGTTCGATGCGAGCCGCCAGACGGATACCCAACTCATAGAGTCCGTAGAAGGGCACGATGACCAACAGCAGGCTGAAAACATCGGGCGGTGTGATGACGGCTGCCACCACCAGGAGGGTGACAAAGGCGTGGCGGCGATATCTGCGCAGGAGTGCCGATGAGAGGAACCCCATGCGCGTGAGGTAATAGATGAGTAAGGGAAGTTCGAACATCAGAGCGCACGCGACCGTCACGGTCAGCACCATCGAGAGGTAGTTGCCGATGTCGAACAGATTGACGATTTGTTCACTCACCTGATAATTGGCGAAGAAATTGACCGACAGGGGTGCCATGACGAAGTAGCCGAACAGCAAGCCCGTGAAGAAGCACAACGACACCCAAAATACAAAATGACGGGTGGTGTTCTTCTCCTTCGGAGTCAGTGCGGGGCGCACAAAACGCCAAAACTCCCACAGCACATAGGGCATGGCGAGAGACAATCCGGCGAAGAAGGAAATCTTCATGTGGAGGTTGAACTGTCCCGCCAGCGAGGTGTTAATCACGCGGAAGTTGTCCCCCACACCGCGAAACTCCTCCATAGGGGCAATCGCAATACCCCACGCCCCCTCTATCCATTTCGCCACATCGTTCCACCAGCTGCCCAGTTCGTGCAACCAGCGGTAGGTGGGGAAGTCGGCTTTCTGCGGGCCGAACAACAAGGTATCGACCACGAACTCACGACACAGAAAAGCCACCACACCGCACAGCACGACAGCCGCGGCACTGCGAACCAAGTGGGGACGCAATGCCTCGAGGTGTTCGAAGAACGACATGGGTGACTCGTCGGAGGGGCGTTCCATATCTTGTGGGGTTACTCCTCTTTCTTGGGGTTGTTGTCGTCCTTACGCTCGCCACCGTTGAGCGCGTCCTTAAATTCGTGCACACCGTTACCCAGTCCGCGCATCACTTCGGGAATCTTCTTTCCGCCGAAAAGCAGAATCACCACCAAGACAATGATAATGAGTTGTCCGTAGCCCACTGCACAAGGAATAAACATAGTCTACAAAGTTTTTTAATGACTGAAAACAAAGGCGGGCGGTGCGGCGCGTGCCCCACCGCCCTCTCTAATATTGATTAGAAGTGCTCGACAATGACCGTCTCGTTCAGCGGCTTGCGAGTCTGGGCGTGACGCTCTGAAGAGAGCGGCTCCTCGGCTCCATAGCCCACGAGCAGGATATTGACGGGCTTCACACCCTCGGGAAGCGAAAACTCCGTCTTGACCATCTCGGGCTTGAACATACAAATCCACAAGGTGTCGAGTCCCTGCGCGGCGGCAGCCAGCATCATGTGGTCGGTGATGATGGTGGCATCGACCTCGTCCGCCACGAAATCATCGTACTTTCTGCGCCACGCCTCCGCGGTATCGGCACAGACAATCAGCGCACAGGGTGCTCCGAAATCACGGGTACAACGCGACAGACGCTCCATGCCCTCCTGCGATTCCACCACGATGACACGCTGGGGCTGACGATTGGCTGCCGTGGGTGCCACACGTCCGGCTTCGAGAATCTTCTCCAGTTTCTCGCGTTCGACCTTCTGCGAGGTGTACTTGCGACACGCATAGCGTTTCTTTGCTAATTCTAAAAATTCCATATCGGTAGTCCTATTAATTATGGCTACGAAATTAAATATTTTTCGCGCGCTCTCCAAATTTCGACACGTTTTGTCATACCCGACTGACAAAATGGCAGTATTTATACACTGGCACACCCTTTGATGATATACAAGACAAACGAACAAACTAAAAAAACCAAACAAGATATGAAAAACGGAAAAATCGGAGTTACGACGGACAACATCTTCCCCGTAATCAAGAAGTTTCTCTATTCTGACCACGAAATTTTCCTTCGTGAGTTGATTTCCAATGCCGTAGATGCCACCCAAAAGCTCAAGACCCTCTCCTCGATGGGCGAAATGAAGGGCGAAATGGGCGACCTCTCCATTCGTGTGGCAGTCGATGCAGCCAACAAAACCCTCACGGTGACCGACCGCGGTATCGGTATGACCGCCGAGGAGGTGGACAAATATATCAATCAGATTGCATTCTCGGGTGCCGAGGAGTTCATGGCCAAGTACAAGGACCAGGCTATCATCGGTCACTTCGGTTTGGGATTCTACTCTTCGTTCATGGTGGCTGACAAGGTGGAAATCTTCACCCAGTCATTCAAGGAGGGAGCCAAGGCCGTACACTGGACTTGCACGGGTACTCCCGAATTTGAGATGGAGGAGTTGGACGAGGCTCGCGACAGAGGTACTCAAATCGTGCTCCACATCTCGGAGGACACCAAAGAGTATGGCGAGGAGGCTCAAATCGACGAGTTGCTGAAGAAGTATTGTCGTTTCCTGCCCATTCCCATTGTATTTGGTAAAGTGAAGGAGTGGAAGGACGGCAAGTACGTCGACACCGAGAAGGACAATGTCATCAACAACACCGAGCCCCTGTGGACCAAGAAGCCGACCGACATCACCGAGGAGCAGTACAAGGAGTTCTACCGCGAGCTCTACCCCATGAGCGAAGACCCGTTGTTCTACATCCATCTGAACATCGACTACCCCTTCAACCTCACGGGTATCCTATACTTCCCCAAGATTCGCAACAACTTCGAGATTCAGAAGAACAAGATTCAACTCTACTGCAATCAGGTCTATGTCACCGACCAGGTGGAGGGCATAGTTCCCGAGTATCTGACCCTGCTGCACGGTGTGATTGACTCACCCGATATTCCGTTGAACGTATCGCGCAGCTACTTGCAGAGCGACTCGAACGTAAAGAAGATTTCGAGCTACATCACCCGTAAGGTGGCCGACCGTCTGAGCGAATTGTTCAAGACCATGCGCCCCGACTACGAGGCCAAGTGGGACGACTTGAAAATCTTTATCCAGTATGGTATCCTCACCGATGAGAAGTTTGCCGAGAAGGCCAACGACTTCATGTTGTGGAAGAGTGTCGAGGGCAAATACTACACCGGCAAGGAGTACACCGAGTTTGTGAAGGAGAAGCAGACCGACAAGAACAAGAACATCGTATTCCTCTATGTCGATGACCCCGTGGAGAAAAACTCGTTCCTCGAGGCGGCACAGAGCAAGGGTTACGATGTGCTGGTGATGAACGGTCAGCTCGACAGCCACTATATCAACTGGTATGAGCAGAAGAACAAGGATGTCCGCTTCGTGAGAGTCGACAGCGATGTCATCGACAAGCTGATTCAGAAGGAGGACAACCTCACCATGGCACTCTCGCAGGCACAGCAGGAGATTCTGACCCCCGTATTTGAGAGCCAGATGCCCAAGAAGGACGACAAGATCAACTACCACATCACCTTTGAGGCCATGGCCGCCAACGAAGCTCCCGTGGTCATCACCCAGAACGAGTTTATGCGTCGTATGAAGGAGATGGCAGCCATGAGCGGAGGCAGCATGAGTCAGTTCTACGGCCAGATGCCCGACAACTTCAACATCGCAGTGAATGCCAACCACCCCATCGTCATCAACATTCTGGAGGATGTGGAGAAGGCCTACGGCGACAAGCTGAAGAGCATCACCAAGAAGATTGACGCGGCGGTAGCCGAGGAGAAGCGTTTCGAGGAGGTCGTAAAGGACAAGAAAGAAGAGGATTTGACTTCGGAGGAGAAGACCACCCGCGAGGAGCTCTCGAAGAAAATCGTAACGTTGCGTGACGAGCGCAACGAGCGACTGAAGGAGATTGGTACCGAAAACAAGCACGTCAAGCAGATTATCGACCTGGCGTTGTTGAGCAACGGTATGCTGAAGGGTAAGAACCTTTCGGACTTCATTCAGCGTTCGATTTCACTTATCGAAAAGTAAACAGCAATAGAATACAGTTCATAATGAAAATCGGGAGACAGCTCAAAAGGCTGTCCCCCGATTTTTTTGTGGCTATATGCAAGAGAGGGTGCTCTCTGATACGCCCTCCGACAAAAAATCCGCCGATGTGCATGATGCATCGGCGGACATATTGTATGGTGCGAAAACCTGTTACTCCAACTCGGGATGGTCTTTGCGCAGGAGGTCGAGGAACCACTCGGGACAACGGCACGGACGGCGGGTGTCGCTATGGATAAAGCCCAGCTGGGTCATGCCCGTGTTGATGAGTTCCTGTTTCTCGTTATAAATCTCGTAGAAGAAGTTGATGCGCGCCTTGGGCAGCTCCTTGAGTATGATGCGCACGGTGAGCTCCTCATCGAAATAAGCCGGTTTGTGGTACTTCGACTGCACCTCGAGGATAGGCATCATAATACCCCTTCTCTCCACCTCTGCAAACGACATACCCAGCGCACGGAGCAGTTCGCTACGCGCTGCCTCATAATAACAGATATAGTTCGAATGGTGGCAAATCGCCATCTGGTCGGTATGCTTATACCATACTCTGATTTTACAATCGTGACTCAGCATAATATTCTCTTTTAAATCTTCAACTTGGCAGGATGTCCCAGCAGGCGTTCCGCCTCCTCGGTTTCACCCTTGGCCAGCAAATTACGTATGACCGTGGAGCTTACCTTCTCGCCCGTGACACGCTCCTCATCGACATGAACGATGCGCAATCCCTCAACAGACAAGGTCGAGAAATCGACTCTGTCGTGTCCGAAGCGGTGGTTGAAGCCCACAACAAGGGTCTCCGCACCCACCTTGCCCATCAGATAGTCCTCGATAAACTCGCGGCACGACAGGCGACTGAACGCTTCATCGAAGTGAATGACGATGAGGTCATCGACCCCCAACTCCTCCAGCAGAGCGGCCTTCTCCTCGAATGTGGTGAGTAGCACCAATCCCTCTGCCCGTCCCAACGTGATGCGTGGATGGGGTTCGAAGGTCAGCACTACGCTCTCGCCCCCCGCCTTCTTCGCTTCCGAAATCAGATGCTCGATAAGTGCGCGGTGTCCGCGATGCACACCATCGAACGATCCGACCGTAGCCACAGCGTGGCGGAAACGGGGCAGGGCATCAAAGCCATGAAATATCCTCATCTCTTGCCCTGTCAGATTTGAGAATTGGCATTTTCAATCTCGTTCTCCTTCACGAAGTAAGCCACCTTCTCCAGCAGTGTGGTGATATCGTAGTTCTCAACGATGATACCCTGCGGGAAGTTCAGCGGTGTGGAGGTGAAGTTCAGCACGCCCTTGATTCCGGCATTGATAATCGGCACCACCAGTTCGGAAGCCACCTTGGTGGGCAGCGATACGATGACAATCGAGATGTCGTTGTCCTCGACCATGGTCTCGAAACTGTCCATGTGGTAGCACGGTATGCCGAAGATGGTCTTGCCCACCTTCTCGGGATCGATGTCGAAGGCTGCCGTGATTTTGAGGTTGAGCCCCTTGCTATTGAAATACTTGGTGATGGCCTGTCCGAGGTGTCCCATGCCCAAAACAGCAATGTTCATGGGCTGGGGGCTGTCGAGAATCTTGCTGATGTACTCGATGAGCACCTGCACATCGTAGCCCTTCTTGGTATCGCTCGAAAAACCGATGAGCATCAAATCACGACGCACCTGCACGGCGGTGATGCCGTGGATACCCGCCAGCACGTGAGAGAAAATATGGGTGATACCCTGTCGGTGGCTGGCCAGCAGTGTACGTCGATATTCGCTCAATCGCTCGATGGTCTTTTCGGGAATTCCGTTAGTCAATGCCCCCATGCTTAATCAACAGTTATCGTGTAATTGGTATTGTAAGTCACCTTGCTCCAGTTCTGGTTCACGTGGTTGTGACGACCCTCACTCTGACCGAAACGGTAGGTGGTCTGAAGCGGTGTGTAGTTTCTGCCCTCCATGTCGTACTCGATGTCGTTATACATTGCCGGAACAAATATCTTGGCGGCATCGTATCCGCGGTAGGAGTAGAGCGTGGGCAGGGTCTTGAATGAACGGATGTAGGCCCTGTCGAAGTCGAGCACCACCTGTGCATCGCGCTTGGCGTGGTAGGTGGACATGAAGACGATTCGGTCCTTGAAGAAGATGGTGCGGTCGATATTGTTGTATCGGTTCCAGCGGGCATTGCCCAGCACCATGAATTGGGGTTCGGTCAGGCCGCGTCCCACAATCGAAGTATTCGCCGATGCAATGGCGGCAAGTACTCGGTCAACATCAATCTCGTTGTCCGACATGATGACGAAGATATTATCCTTCTTGTTGCCGAGCAGTGAGGTCAAATCAGCGGCACTCACCGTATTGACACGCTTTGCCACGGCATTGGGGTGTTCGTAGCGGTAGTGATGCTTGTGGAAGGGTTTGTCACCCAGCAGTTCCATAATCTCCTGCTCGAACTTCTTGTCGGTCTTGTCTGTATAGATGAGGGTCACCTCACGTTCGGGGGTGAGCAGTTCCGAAATCTTGGCATACTTCAATGCGGGGTCGGGTGCCATCTGGAAGAGGACATCGCTGTTCATCTTCTCGATATTGGCCAGGGGCGACACCACGGGAATACGCTTCTTCTCGGCATAGCGAATCACGGGATAGAGATTCTCCTCATAGACGGGACCGATAACGATATCGGCAGAACGGAACTCATCGCTTGCCACGATACGCTCCACCTCCTCGCACTCTTTGCCGGTGTTGAACAGCGACACATGAATGGAGTAGCCGTGCTGCACACGCACCGAGTCGAGACCCAGCAGGAAGCCCTGATAGAACTCGAAATAGTTGTGGTTGGGCTGTGCGTTCTCACGGGAAATGGGCAGCATGACCGCCACATTGAGGGTCTGTGAGGGTGACAGGGCACGGAAGTCAATCTCCTCGATATTGCGGTCGCCGAAAATATCCTCCTTCAAAGAGGTCAGCGAGTCGGTCACGGACTGTGCATCGGTCTCCGCCTGTCCGTTGCCGGGAACTTTAATCATCGCTCCGGCTTTCAGATTCTGGGGCTGGAGTCCATCGTTGAGCTTCGAGAGCTCCTCCTCCGTGATACCGAACTTATGGGACAAAGAGTAGAATGTCTCTCCGGCATTGACAATGTGGTAGGCCTGTCCAGGTTCGGAGACGCTGTTCAACGTCTTGCGGTATGCCTCCCACTGCTCGCGACTGCCCGACTCGTCCTCGGAACCTATCTCCTTCTTGCGGATGAGAATGGTCTCACCCAGTCGCAGGTGTATGGGGTCGAGTTTGGGGTTGTCGGCAATGATGGTCTGAATCGGTATCTCATACTTTCGCGATATGGCGTAGAGCGTCTCGCCCTTCGACACGAAGTGGGTGTCGAAAGTCTTTCGGATTTTCTTGGCCGACATGGGTTTCTTCTTCGACTTGACCTCTTCGAAATAAGGTATCTTGATATTGTCACCCACCTTCAAGCCCGATTTCAACAAGGGGTTGTTCTTGACAATATCCCCCTCGTTGACCGAGTAGCTCTTCGAGAGCGAATAGAGGGTCTCACCCGACTGAACGGTATGGATGTAGTATTTAACACCGTTGATATAGACGATATTCTGGGATTTCTGCACCGCGAAGGCACACAGTCCCATCATCAACATCAATACCGAGAAACAAAGTTTTCTCATTTAATTTTTCATTTTATCGCGCATGCGAATTTCGGTTATCACCTTTTTGGTATAGAGCGGGAAATCACCGTTCATCATCCATGAATAGTAACTCGGCTCCTCGCGGAAGATATCTGCCACTCGTCGGCCGCGGTACTTGCCGAAGCCGAAGACCTCCTCGCCCTTGTCGTTGTAGAGGATACGACCGGCATAGTCGGCCGTCTCACCGCGACTCGAGAACTCGGCCAGTGCATCGACATCGTTCTCCAAATCATCGTAGCGGTCGAGCTGTGCTTTGAGTACCTCGTAGGTGGCCATCGTGTCGGCCTGCGCCGAGTGGGCATCCTCGAGATTCTTGTCGCAATAGAACTTGTAGGCGGCTACCAGCGTGCGCTGCTCCTTCTTGTGGAAGATGTTTTGCACGTCGATGAACTTGCGGCGTTTGAAATCGACATCGATGCCGGCTCTCATGAACTCCTCCACCAGCATCGGAAGGTCGAAACGGTTGGAGTTGAAACCTCCGAAATCACAACCCCTGACAAACTGTTCCAGCGATTTGGCAATCTGCTGGAACATGGGGCAGTCCTTCACATCCTCGTCGGTAATGCCGTGAATGGCAGTCGATTCGGGAGGAATGGGCATACCGGGGTTGATTCTTCGGGTCTTGATAATCTCCTCGCCATCGGGCATGACCTTGACCATCGAAATCTCCACGATACGGTCTTTCGACGTGTCTACACCTGTGGTCTCCAAGTCGAAAAATATAATCGGTCGTTTCAGTTTGAGTTTCATGGCCGGAGATTATGCGTTGATGAGCATGGGCATCAGCAACATGAGTGTAGAGTTGCTCTGCTTGTCGTCATAGAGGGGTTTGAAGACACCGGCACGGGTCGAGTCTGCCAGTTCGATGACCACTGTGGGGGTCTCGATGTTGGCCAGAATCTCCACCATGAAGGTAGACTTGAAACCGATGGAAATAGCCTGTCCCTCGTAGCTGCACGAGATGGATTCGTTGGCCGAAACCGAGAAATCCAAATCCTGAGCGGTGAGGTTGATGTTGTTGTTGGCAATGTCCATACGAATGAGGTTGGTTGCCGGATTCGAGCAGACAGCCACACGCTTGATACCGTTAATCAGCTCGATACGGTCGATGAGCACCTTGTTGGGGTTGTTTGACGGAATAACGGCGTTATAGTTGGGATAGTTACCCTCGATAAGACGGCACACCAGAGTGTGGTTCTTGAGTTTGAAGATGGCATTCTTCGAGTCGAACGCCATCTCGATGTTCTCCTCCTCCTTGAGCAGCACCGACTTCAAAAGGTTGGCGGGCTTCTTGGGCAGAATGAACGAAGCGTTGACCTCGTTGGCAGTCTCTGCCTCATACTTCACCAGTTTGTGGGCATCGGTACCCACGAAGGTGAGTTTGTTGGGCTCGAGGTTGATGTAGATACCATTCATCACGGGGCGCAACTCGTCGTCGGCAGTGGCGAAGATGGTCTTGTTGATACCGCCTACCAGCGTATCGACATCCATCTTGAGCTCCTTGCGCTCGGCATTGAGCTGGGGAACCTGGGGGTAGCTCACGGCACTGGCACCGGGAATGGAGAGCATACCGCTCTTCCAGCTGAGCTTAATCTCCCAGTTGGAGTCATTGACCTCGATGGTCAGCGGCATTTCGGGGAACTCCTTCAGAGAGTCGAGCATCAACTTGGCAGGTGCCGCAATCGTACCCTCGCTCTCCATGTTATCGACCTTAATCGAGCCGATAAGTGTGGTTTCGAGGTCAGATGTGGTGACCTTCAACTCTCCGGCCGAAAGCTCCATGAGGAAGTAGTCGAGAATCGGCAGCGTGTTTTTATTACTGATGACCTTTCCTGTTGTCGAAAGGAGTGAAAGCAAAGCCGAACTTGATACTGAAAATTTCATACGTTGTTATATTTTTTATTCGTTTATCCTTTATTTGTCTTGACTTACATTATCTCTTTACAAACTGACCGCCGACCTCAAATATTGTCTTCGCGTCAAATTAATGGGCGCAGTTCTCACCGCGCCACATTTCAGTTTCATTCAACGGGACACCCTCCCCCGCCGCACTACAAAGTAGCCAGCTTGTCGAGTGCCGTCTTAATCATACGCTTTACGTGGGGCTTGTAGTCGGTGCAGGCGTCCAAAGCCACGCGCTGGGCGATGATGGTGCAGACGGTAGCCGCGCGGTGACCCATCAGGGCTGCCAGACCTGCCAGTGCCGAGCTCTCCATCTCGAAGTTGGTGATACGGCGACCTTCATACTCGAACGACTCAATTTTCTCGTTGAGATGAAGATCCTGCGGCTGGAGACGTACCCAACGACCCTGCGGAGCGTAGAAGCCCGGAGAGGCGATGGTGATACCCTCGGTGGTCACATCCTTGAAGAGTTCCCACAATCCCTTGTCGGCATCGATAAAGTAGGGTTTGGGCAGCAACTCGTTCCACGAGGTATGCTCCATGAATGCCTTTTCGATGGCCAAGTCGCACACATCGTTGCGACCCTTATAGTAGTTCAGCAGACCGTCAAAGCCCACCGATGTACGCGAGAAGACGAAATCGCCCACCTTGATATCGGGCTGCAAAGCTCCCGATGTACCCAGACGCACGAGGGTCAACTGGCGTTTATGCTCTTTCTCCTGACGTGTGGCAAAATCCACGTTGGCCAACGCATCGAGTTCGGTCACCGAAATATCGATATTGCCGATACCGATACCGGTCGAAAGAACTGTCATACGTTTACCTTTATATGTACCTGTTACGGTATTGAATTCACGATTGGAAACATTGCACTCTACATTTTCGAAATGCTCGGCAACCAAAGCTACTCGACCGGGATCACCCACCAAAATGACGATGTCGGCCAACTGCTCCGGGCGCAAATGGAGGTGGAATATAGAACCATCTTCATTGATAATCAATTCAGAAGCGGGAATAGTTCTCATAATATTAATAGTTTTTTGATTGTTTTATTTCCATAATTGGCATAAAAGTAATATATTTACATCGAATATCAAAACTTCAAAGCGATTTTATTCTCATGTAAAGAGAGTGAAACAATTCGTAAAATCTAAAACATTAAAATATGTCACTTATCAAATCCATTTCCGGTATTCGCGGAACAATCGGTGGCGAGCAGGGCACAAATCTCACGCCCCCCGATGTGATTAAATTTACAACTGCTTATGCACGTCTCATCGCACAACGCAACAACGGTAAACGACTCACCATTGTCGTTGGTCGTGATGCCCGTATCTCGGGCGAGCTGATGGCCGACCTCGTGGAGGGTACACTTTTGGCTTGCGGTGTAGATGTTATCAATATCGGTCTTTGCACCACCCCCGGAACAGAGATGGCCGTTATCCACAAGAAGGCCGACGGTGGTATCATCATCACCGCTTCGCACAACCCCCGTCAGTGGAACGCCCTCAAGTTGCTCAACGCACAGGGCGAGTTCCTCACAGCAGTTGAGGGTCAGCAGGTTTTGGCCATGGCCGAGGAGGAGAACTACGAGTACCCCACCATCGACCAAATCGGTCACGTCATCTCACGTGAGGACTACAACGATGAGCATATCCGCCGCGTATTGGAGTTGCCTCTGGTGAATGTGGAGAAGGTACGCGCACGCAAATTCAAGGTCGTAATCGACGCCGTGAACTCGGTGGGCGGTATCGTGATGCCCAAGTTGCTCCGCGAGTTGGGTTGCGAGGTCGTAGAGCTCAACTGTGAGCCTACCGGCGAGTTCGCACACAACCCCGAGCCCCTGCCCCAGAACCTGACCGACATCTCGAAGGTCATCGTTCGCGAGAAGGCCGACCTCGGTATCGTGGTAGACCCCGATGTGGACCGTTTGGCATTCGTCAATGAGGACGGTTCGATGTTCGTCGAGGAATACACCCTTGTAGCCGTGGCAGACTACATTCTGTCGCACAAGGTGGGCAACACCGTTTCGAACCTCTCATCGTCACGCGCCCTGCGTGATGTGACTGAGCGTCACGGCGGCCACTACACCGCAGCGGCTGTCGGCGAGGTGAACGTCACCACCAAGATGAAGGAGGTCGGTGCAGTCATCGGTGGCGAGGGCAACGGCGGAGTCATCTACCCCGAGTTGCACTACGGTCGTGATGCGCTGGTCGGTACGGCTCTCTTCCTCACCTACCTGGCAGAGAAGCAGATGACCATGACCCAGCTACGTGCCACCTACCCCGCTTACTACGCTTCGAAGAACAAAATCGAGCTGACACCCGCCATCGATGTGGACAAGGTATTGGCCACCATTAAGGAGCGTTACAGCAACGAGCAGGTCAATGATATTGACGGTGTGAAGATTGACTTCCCCGAGAACTGGGTACACATGCGTAAGTCGAACACCGAACCCATCATCCGCATCTACACCGAAGCCAAGTCGATGGAAGAGGCCGATGCATTGGCACAACGCTTTATCAACGAGCTAAAGGAAATCAGCAACATCTAAAAGACAGATAGTATGACACACAAGTAGCGATGCCTGCCGCTCTCCGCCCACAGACGAAGAGGGGAGCATCGCTACTTTTGTTTGAATACCCTTTCCGAGGGTGTCGGGACAGAAAGAAGTGACTTTTCACGGCGGAGGAGACTTCCGTTGGCAAGGCACTTGCAGTGATAATTTATCAACCAAAATAAAACCTAATCATGGAGAAAGTAAAACAGTATGTAGAAGCCCACAAGGAGCAGTTCGTCGAGCAGTTGTTCAACCTGCTGCGTATTCCCTCCATCAGTGCACAGTCGGAGCACAAGCCCGACATGAAGCGTTGCGCCGAGTTCCTGGCTGCCGCTCTGGTAGAAGCCGGTGCCGACCACGCCGAAGTGATGCCCACAGAGGGTAACCCCGTAGTTTTTGCAGAAAAAATCATAGACCCCGCCGCCAAGACCGTGCTGGTCTACGGACACTACGATGTGATGCCCGTTGATCCGCGCAACGAATGGAACACCGAGCCTTTCGAGCCGGTCATCAAGGACGGCAGAATCTGGTGCCGCGGTGCCGATGACGACAAGGGTCAGTTGTGGATGCACGCCAAGGCTTTCGAGGCCATGTGTGCCACCGACTCGCTGCCCTGCAACGTGAAGTTCATGTTGGAAGGCGAGGAGGAAATCGGCTCGGCAAGTCTCTACGGCTTCTGCGAGGAGAACAAGGAGATGCTCAAGGCCGACATCATTCTGGTATCCGACACCTCGATGATTTCGATGGATACTCCCTCCATCACCTGCGGATTGAGAGGTTTGGCCTACATGGAGGTGGAGGTGACTGGTCCCAACAAGGATTTGCACTCGGGTATCTTCGGCGGTGCGGTTGCCAACCCCGTCAATGTACTGGCGCGACTCATCACCAAGCTGGTCGATGACAAGGGTCATGTGAACATTCCCGGCTTCTACGATGACGTGAGAATCCTCACCCCCTCGGAGCGCGAGGCATTCAACAAAGCCCCCTTCAACATGGAGAGCTACAAGAAGAATCTCGACATCGACGAGGTGGAGGGCGAAGAGGGCTTCACCACCATCGAGCGCACGGGTGTGCGTCCGTCACTCGATGTCAATGGTATTTGGGGCGGCTACATCAGCGAGGGCACCAAGACCATCATTCCTTCGAAGGCATCGGCCAAAATCTCCATGCGTCTGGTCCCCAATCAGGATTTCCGCAAGATTTCGAAGCTCTTCGAGGAGTACTTCACTTCGATTGCACCCAATAGTGTGAAGGTGACCGTGAAGTCGCTCCACGGCGGTATGCCCTACGTATCCCCCACCGACATGCCGGCTTACAAGGCGGCAGCCAAAGCCATTGTAGACACCTTCGGCAAAGAACCCCTCCCCTTCTATTCGGGCGGTTCGATTCCCATCATCAGCGGCTTCGAGTCCATCTTGGGCATCAAGTCCATCCTCATGGGCTTCGGTTTGGCAGAGGACGCCATTCACTCGCCCAATGAGAGCTACGGCCTCAACCAGTTCTTCAAGGGCGTGGAGACCATTCCTCTGTTCTACAAGTATTTTGCCGAGGAGAAGTAATCCTTTCCCCGAAAGAGATAATCACGAACCATATTCTGCCTGCGGGCGGAATATGGCTTTTTTGTGCGCTATTCGAGGAACGGGTGTTTTAGGGAAATGGCGACTGCGATATAAAACGAGAGGGTCGGAACCGTAGAAAGTTCCGACCCTCTTGTTGTTCAAAATTTATCCGCAATCAGACTACCACGCAAATAGGGGATAGTTGGCCATCAGCTCGTTGACATCCTTGCGTACGGCTGCGATGTTCTCCTCGTTTTCGGGGTCTTCCAGCACGCGGTCAATCAAGCCCACGATGTAATCCATCTTGTCCTCCTTCAAACCACGGGTGGTGATAGCCGGTGTACCGAAGCGCAGACCCGAGGTCTGGAACGGTGAACGGCTGTCGAAGGGAACCATATTCTTGTTGGTGGTGATGTCGGCAGCTACCAGACAACGCTCTGCCACCTTACCCGTCAAATCGGGGAACTTGGTACGCAAGTCTACCAGCATGAGGTGGTTATCCGTACCGCCAGAGACAATCTTATAGCCGCGCTTTACGAAGGCTTCGGCCATTGCCTTGGCGTTAATCTGCACCTGCTTCTGATACTCCTTGTATTCGGGTTGGAGAGCCTCGCCAAAAGCCACAGCCTTGGCAGCGATGACATGCTCCAGCGGACCACCCTGGATACCGGGGAAGACTGCCGAATTGATAATCTGCGACATCTTCTTCACTACGCCCTTGGGAGTCTTTATGCCCCACGGATTATCGAAGTCCTTGCCCATGAGAATGATACCGCCACGAGGACCGCGCAGGGTCTTGTGGGTGGTAGAGGTAACGATGTGGGCATATTTGACAGGATTCTCCAACAGACCGGCTGCAATCAGACCTGCCGTGTGCGCCATATCGACCATGAAGATGGCACCCACCTTGTCGGCGATTTCGCGCATACGCTTGTAGTCCCATTCGCGAGAGTAGGCCGAAGCACCACCCACGATGAGTTTGGGTTTGCACTCCAGAGCCTTCTGCTCCATGGCGTCGTAGTCGATACGTCCCGTAGCCTCGTCGAGCTGGTAGCCCACGGCGTTGAAGTACATACCCGACATATTCACCGGCGATCCGTGTGAAAGGTGGCCACCGTGTGCAAGGTCGAGACCCATGAAGGTGTCACCGGGGTGCAACACCGCAAAGAACACCGCCATATTGGCCTGTGCACCGGAGTGGGGCTGCACATTGGCATATTCCGCTCCGTAGAGCTCACAGATACGCTCGATGGCGAGGTTCTCTACCTGGTCCACGACGCCGCAACCGCCATAATAACGCGCTGCGGGATATCCCTCGGCATACTTGTTGGTCAGCACCGACCCCATAGCCTCCATGACCTGGTCACTCACAAAGTTTTCCGAAGCGATAAGCTCGATACCGTGAGTCTGTCGCGCACGCTCCTGCTCAATGAGATTAAAAATTCGGGAATCTCTTTTCATTGTCATTAATACGTTTTTAAGGTTCTAGTAATCCTCCGGGTGCATGACACACACCCGGTACAAAGTTTTCGATATAAAGGTAATAACTTTTTCCACACATTGCACCCTCGAAGGTAAAAAAATCAGCAGAGGGAGTCACCCTCATCGGAAGAAAGTCGCAAGGGACATCGACTGCCGACTCTTGTCAAAATGCCACAAGTTGCGGTGCATCAAGCGAAACGGTGGTCGGAGAGTCGGAAAATAATTTATAAAATCAGTTATATCTCTTATAAAATCAGTCAGCGCGAATGTCGTTTTCGGTCGCGACACCACCCCATCAGTCGATAAAGATGCCTTGTTTATCAGATATTTAAATTCTAACCGACGATTTTTCTCATTCACACACAATTAGCCCCGCAAAGACGAGGATATTTGAAAAAATTATTTAATTTTGTAAGCATCTTATTAACATACACACAAACAATGACGAAACCTAATATCCGTCTTTGGAATATTCTGCTGGCTGCCGGCTTGGTCGGCTCGACCTTGCTTATAGGCAAATATTACTTTTCGTATTGGCAGACTTCCACGGCGCAAAACATCGCCGTACAAGACATCGAATTGCCCGACAACCATCCGGACATCTCCCAATTTACCCAACAGGAGTTTCCGGCTCAAGGGAAGTATTGTCTGGCCTGTCACGAGGGCATAGAACCCACGCGTCCGCTCGAATCGGAGATGATGCATCAGATTCTGGAACAGGGTGCCCAAATGGGTGACCCCAACGGTTGCGTGGTCTGCCACGGCGGTACCCCCTCGGAGACCGTAGACAAACACCGCGCCCACCGTGGCGCACCCAAGGGCTCTCCGCTCGATGATTTCACCCCCGTGCCGGGTGCTTTGCAGGTCAATGCACAGACCTGCGGCCAGTGTCACGAAGACCACACCTATAATGTTCACCGTTCGATTATGAACACCGATGCCGGCAAGATGAAGGCCATCACCTGGGCATTCGGCATGCACACCGACAATAAGGACCACATCTACGGCGACCACGCCACCGATGACCCCGACGGTCAGGAGCCGCGCTTCGGTTCGGAGCAGTACAAGGCCTACATGCGCGAGATGGCTGCCCAGTTCCCCGGTCAGTATCCCCAGTCGCTGGAGGGTGTACCCCAGGCATCGTTCGACAAGTTGGAGGAGCTCCCCGAGCAGGCTGCCTTTGCCTACCTGCGCAACTGTAACGCCTGCCACTTGAGCGGTAAGGGTATGCAGGACAGAGGCCACTTCAGAGGTATGGGTTGTGCCGCCTGTCACTCGCTCTACTCTAATGAGGGTTACTACGAGGGTGGCGACACCTCGATTGACAAGAAGCAGCCCGGTCATCTGATGATTCACTCGATGCAGGGTACGCGCAAGTCGGTCGCTGTCATCAACGGCAAGACCGTGTCGGGTGTACAGGTATCGACCTGTGCCGCCTGTCACGCCGCCGGCCGCCGTATCGGTCACGCTTATCAGGGTCTGATGGCTCTGGGTCACAGCGACAACCGCGGTCCTTTCGATGAGAACGCAAAGCCTCAACAGAAGAATGCCGGATATGTATATAAATATATTCAGAACGATGCCCACCACCGCATCTCGAAGGACGGCAAGGAGGTGATGGGTCTGCTGTGTCAGGACTGCCACACCACCAATGCCATGCACGGCAACGGTAACATCGGCGCAACGACACTCGCAACCATCGAAATCGAGTGTGCCGACTGCCACGGTACACCGACCCACTATCCGTGGGAGTTGCCCCTGGGCTTCGGTGACGAGTTCGGCAAGACCCTCGACATGACCCTGGCGCGCGGCGTGGCGGAAGAGCCTCTGGAGGTGACCCGCAAGTTCGGTATGGTCTATCCCAAGGAGGACGGTTATCTGATGTCGGCACGTGGCAATGCACTGGGCAATGTCATTCGTCGTGGTAACAAGGTGATTGTACACTCCGACGGCGGTCACGACTTCGAAGTACCCGTATTGAAGAACCTCACCGAGGAGAACAGCTGGCAGCACCCCGAAAAGGCCGATGTGGCGATGGTGCGTGTTGCCCAGCACATGGAGAAGTTGGAGTGCTACGCCTGTCACTCGACATGGACACCTCAATATTACGGTTACAAATCGGTGATGGACTTCTCGCAGAAATCCATCGACTGGCTGGCATCGTCGGAGGATGTCGATAACAAGAATCTGACGGCCGACTACCACAAACGCTATGTCATGCAGCACGGACGCGAAATCATGGGCGATTACAGCCATGTGCGCTGGGAGAATCCGCCGCTGGGCATCAACGGTGAGGGTCGTGTGACTCCGCTGACGGGTGTTATCCAGCTGGTGAGCACGGTCATCGGTCCCGACGGTAAGGTGGTGACCTGGAACCGCACCGCCAAGACCGAAGCCGGTCACGATGCCATGGAGTTGGCTCCCGTGAATCCCCACACCACCTCGCTCGAATCGAGAGAGTGTGCCGAGTGTCACGGCAATTCCGTGGCGGCAGGTTTGGGTATGGAGAACGGCCGTTATGACGCACAGCCCCATATCACACGCTACACCGATGTGGTAGACACCTCGGGTGAGAATGTCAGCGAGTTTACACAGGCTCAGATTCACGCCATCAAGGAGTTGCACGGCGACTTCATGCAGCTCATCGATGCCGAAGGTCGGCAGGTGCAGACCATCGACACCCACTGGCCCACTTCGATGCCGCTGACTGCCGAGCAGCGCGGTCGTCTGTCGCGCAACGGCACCTGTATGGCTTGTCACCAGGATATTCCCGACGGCTCGATACCCATCCGTATGTTGGGTAAGATTGCCGAGGTGGTGAATCTCGACTTCGCCTCGGGCGAGAAGCACGACAAACTGCTGCACGAGAACAATGTCATCGTGTCGTGGTTCAAGGCTCTGGGTATCATCGGTTTGTTGATATTCATTCCCATCGCCGTGTACGCCTACATCAAGAGACGTAAAATCAGAGAAATTATCAAACGATTCCGCGCATGTTGCAAAGAATAAATCAATTTTTATCCTCTAAATCGGCAACCGTCATTCTGCTGCTTATCTATGCAGTATTGATGGCGGTTGCCACTATTATAGAAAAGTCGGAGGGCACGCAGACCGCCAAGACACTCGTCTACTACTCGCCGGCCTTTATTCTGCTCCACATTCTGATGGTCATCAACTGTGTGGCACTGACCCTCAAGCACCGTCTATTGCGAAAAGGCAAGTGGGGCTATGTCACCACACACGCCGCGATGATTGTGATTTTGACAGGTGCCACCGTCACCCACTTCTGGGGCGGTGACGGCACGATACATCTCCGCGAGGGAGAGCACAGCAATATCATGGTCTGCCGCGAGAACGGCCGTCAGACCGTACACGAGCTCCCCTTCGAGGTGGAACTCACCGACTTCACCCTCGTCCGCTACCCCGGCTCGCAGAGTCCTTCATCGTATGAGAGCGATGTGAAGATTCACGACAACGGCCGTGTGACGGAGTTTCAGATTTATATGAACCGTGTATTGGACTACGGAGGTTATCGTTTCTTCCAGGCTTCGTATGATGCCGACGAGCAGGGTTCTATCCTCTCCGTCAATCACGATGTGGCAGGACGACTGATTTCCTATTGGGGATATTTCCTCTTGACCGTAGGACTGATAGGTTGTCTTATCGGCAAGGGTTCGCGTTTCCGTATGTTGTGCCGTCAGTTGAAGGTCATCGCCCTCATCGCTGTCGCAGGTGTTTCTTTCCGGGCATCGGCACAGGAGATTCCCGTGGAGCACGCCGAGCAGTTCGGCAAGTTGCCCATGTTGTCGGTGCAGGGTCGTATCGTTCCCGTGAATACCTTTGCTTCGGAGTTGGTGCGCAAGCTCAAAATCAAGGAGTCGCCTCTCACCCCCGAACAGATGCTGCTCGGCATACTCACCCGTCCTGCGCAGTGGGCTTCCACACCGCTGATTACCATCCGCGAGAGCGACATCCGAAAGAACTACACCGACGGACAGCACGTCATCTCCTACCGCGATGCCTTTGACAGTCGCGGTCACTACAAATACGCCAAGGACGTGGAGCGCGTCTATCGCATGACGCCCTCGCTACGCACGCACACCGACCGCGAGTTGTTGAAACTCGACGAGCGCATACAGCTGTTGCACCGTCTGTTCAACTACGAGTTGTTGCGGATGTTCCCCGTACCGCAGGATTCTATCAATCACCGCTGGTTGGCGGCAGGAGACAATCTCTCGCAGCTCCAGCCGCGCGACTCGGCACAGGTTGTGGGACTCATGCACAACTACATCAATGCCTGCGCTTCGCAGGATATGGCTTCGGCAGACCGCATTCTCGGCGACATCCGTCAGTATCAGATGAAGAACCACGCCGGGCTGGACATCGACACCGAAAAAATCGAGGCCGAGGTACGTTACAACCGTCTCAATTTAGAGGCGCGTTGCAAGTTGGGTTATCTGATTTCGGGTGCACTGCTTCTGCTGTTGGCCGTCATGGGCTGGTTCTCGGGAAAAGAGTCCAAGGCGATACGCTACGCCACCATGGCACTGTGCACGGTGGTAGGTCTGGTCTTCCTCCTGCACACCTACTCGCTGGGTATGCGCTGGTACATCTCGGGACACGCCCCCTGGAGCAACTCCTACGAGACCATGATTTTCATGGCGTGGACAGGTGTATTGGGCGGTTTCTGCTTCCTGCACACAAGTCGTATGACGATGGCTCTGGCGACCGTATTTGCAGGCGTGGTGCTCTTTGTGGCAGGTCTGAATTGGATGGACCCCGAAATCACGGGGCTTGTTCCCGTGCTCAAATCCCCCTGGCTGATGTTTCATGTGGCAGTACTGATGACTGCCTACGGATTTATGGGTGTGGGTGCGATGATTTCGACCCTAAACCTGGTGAGCATCGCCATTATCGGTCGCAGCGAGAAACACGACCATCTCCGCGAGCAGGTCAGACGACTGTCGATTATCAACGAGCTGGCACTGACCATCGGCATGGCACTCATGATGGTGGGTATCTTCCTCGGTGCCGTTTGGGCAAACGAGTCGTGGGGTCGCTATTGGAGTTGGGACCCCAAGGAGACCTGGGCGCTGATTACCGCCGTGGTCTATGCTGCCGTACTCCACCGCCGCTGGCTCTCGCCCTCGAAGGACGAGTTGTGGTTCAACATCGGCGGTCAGTGGGCCTTCCTCACGGTGTTGATGACCTACTTCGGTGTGAACTACCTGCTCAGCGGTATGCACTCCTACGGCAATGTAGGCGGATTGGCCGACCTTCACGCGGGTGTCTATATTGCCTTTGTGCTTCTGTTCTTCGCTCCCGTGTCGGCGGCACTCATTCGCAGGCGTAGGACGAAGAAATAATCGAACGAGATACACATACTACTCCTATCAGCGGCATTTTTCGGTAACGGGAAATGCCGCTTGTGGTTTCAGAGGCGGAGGTTTCCACTCCCCCACCACACCGCGGATTGCAAAACGGAGAGTCGATTTTGAGCGGCGAAAAGCTCTTTTTAATATTTTTTTATTATATTTGCATTATGGTTCGTTACCAATAAAAAGGGTGTATCGAACAATTTGTGTGGATTTAAGAACCAACACGAAAAAGTATAAACCTTATAAATTATCGTAAAAACTATGAAATTACTCGAAGGTAAAGTGGCTGTCATCACAGGTGCAGCTCGCGGTATCGGTAAGGCAATCGCCCTCAAGTTCGCCGAGCAGGGTTGCGATGTCGCATTCACAGACCTCGTCATCGACGAGAACGGAAAGGCTACCGAGGCTGAAATCGCAGCTCTGGGCGTTAAGGCAAAGGGTTACGCATCAAATGCAGCTAATTTCGAAGAGACACATAAGATTATCGAGGAGATTCACAAGGACTTCGGTCACATCGACATCCTCGTCAACAACGCAGGTATCACAAAGGACGGTCTGATGATGCGTATGTCGGAGGCGCAGTGGGACGCAGTGCTCACCGTAAACCTCAAGTCGGCATTCAACTTCATTCACGCCGTAACCCCCATCATGGCTCGTCAGAAGGGCGGTTCTATCATCAACATGTCGTCGGTTGTGGGTGTCAGCGGTAACGCAGGCCAGTGCAACTACTCGGCTTCGAAGGCCGGTATGATTGGTCTGGCAAAGTCGATTGCCAAGGAGATGGGCTCGCGCGGTATCCGTGCCAACTGTATCGCTCCCGGTTTCATCATGACCGACATGACAGCACAGCTGCCCGATGAGGTGAAGGAGGGCTGGTACAAGCAGATTCCTCTGCGCCGTGGCGGTACTCCCGAAGAGGTGGCCAAGGTGGCTCTGTTCCTGGCTTCGGATCTTTCATCGTATGTCAGCGGTCAGGTAATCCACTGCTGCGGTGCGATGAACTGCTAAACCGACATTGGCCAATTGCAACAAAGAACAGCCCTTCTTCCCCACGAAGAGAGCTGTTCTTTTTGGTTACACGCCACACTTTCAGGCGTATTTATCTCTCCCGAAAGTTGTAATTCATATCTTTTTTCCTACATTTGTAATCATGAAAAAGATTATACTCACATCACTGCTCTCACTCTGTGTAGGTGTGGTTGCCGCACAGGAAGCTACCCTGCCGACTCCCGATGCCAAGGTATTGGGTATGGGCGGTGTGGCGATGACCACCCTCTCGGGTTCGCACGCCATCTACAACAACTCGGCCATCACGGTATTCTCGGATATGCCCTCGCAGATTTCATCATCCTACTACGGACAGGGCGAATTCGACTACTACTCGGTATCGGGTCACTGCCGCTTCGACAACATCAATGTGGCACAGCTGGGTTGGAGACAGTATCTCCGCGAGAAAGGCAATAACGATATGGCGCTGGATTTGGGCTATGCCCACAAGTTCAACGACAATTGGGGTATCGGCATCACAGCCCGATATATGCACCTCAAGCGCCCCACCGAATCGGCCGATGCGTTGGCCGTTGACCTCAGCACCGCGTGGGTCAAGCCCCTCTACAATCTGGGTGCAGGCTCGGAACTGCGTGTGGGCGGTAAGCTCGGCAACTTGGGCGGCTACCTCAACAACTCGAACTACACCCTGCCGATGGACATCACCGCAGGTGTGGCGTTGGACTCGTTCTTCACCGATGTACATGAGGTGACTCTGGGTATGGACTTCGGTTACTACTTCACACCCCGACAGGTGAGAGGTTTCCAGATGTCGGTGGGTGCCGAATACAACATCATGCAGCTCATTCAGTTGCGCGCCGGCTACCATTACGGCGAAAAACGCGACTACTATCCCAGCTACGGAAGCGTGGGTGCAGGTATCAGAATCCTCCACCTGCGTTTGGATTTTGCCTATCTGATTGCTGAAAAAGAGACCCTGCTGCACAATACTTACAGCTTTAGTTTCGGATTGGATTTCTAACAGAAGTTCCTTGAAGGGGGGAGGAGGAAAAAAATAAAAAGCGGAGACTGCCGATGATGACAGTGTCCGCTTTTGTTGTTATAGGGCTACCCTATCGGATTTTTGAAGTACGCCCGCGAGTTATGCTCTCTGGAGGTCGGGCTTTATCTCCTGCAAGAGGGTCGCACAGCCGTCCTCCAACATATCGAGCACCAGTTCGAAGCCTTCGTGTCCCTCGTAATAGGGGTCGGGGACATAGCTCCATTCGGGGAAACGGGTGAAAAATTCGCGCATACGGAAAATTTTGTTGTCGGTCTCGCGGGTGGGCGACAGACGAAAAACATTCTCGTAGTTCATGTCGTCCATCACGATGATACGGTCGAAGTCGTAGAAGTCCTCCTCGGTGATTTTACGTGCGCGGTGGGTCAGTTGCAAACCGCGGTTGGCGGCGGCACTTCTCATACGCGGGTCGGGCAGTTGTCCGCGGTGACCGCCATAGGTTCCGGCAGAATCTATCTCCACACAGTCAGCAAGTCCCTCGCGCTCGACCACTCTGCGCATCATACCCTCGGCAGCCGGAGAGCGACAGATATTACCCAAACACACGAACAGCAGTTTATAGCTCTTTTTCATCTTGATTTTCCTATAATTATACTCTATTTCCTCACCCCGAAGTTCACTGCGGGGCATTATCGGCGGCAAAGATACGGAAAGCGGTGTACATCTCCCAACAATTCGGAGAAATTGAATAACCGGCCTTTCCGTTCGGCGGAGTGGAGAGTTTGGAACGGGATTTGCCCCTCGAAACAGAAACTCTCTTTGCGATGAAAACACCATCGGAAAATTACCGGATACTCAGCGGAGGAGTCCTCTTCATGCGGCTCATTCTCTGCGGGATGTTACTCCTGCACAGCGCAGGCAAATTACAGAATTACAACGAATTAATGGAGTGTTATCCGTCAGTGGGTGTTCTCCCCCAAGAGGCGATATTTCTCATGAGCGGAATACTCGAAATCGGCTGTTCGGTACTGCTGGCCGTGGGGTTCAAAACCCGATGGGCAGCCCTCATTCTGATGGTGGAGATGCTCGCCTTCATGCTGTGGTTAGGTGCCGAAAGGTCGAAAATAGAGTTCGTTTAGTCGGGTATTTGCCTGTTTTTGGTAATTTCGGGCAGAGGATTTTTCGCTTTGGACAGGGTAAATTACACTCAAAAGAAAGAAAAATAGACCAATGGAACAATAATACAGACGGCCGCTATCATATATTCCGATAAAAGTAGTTATCTTTGCATAAATTTTTTAAACGGAATAAAAGCGAAAATTTATGAAAAAGATTATCATGATGATGGCTGCCTTCGTATTTGCAGCATCGACATCTTTTGCGCAAGAAGAGTTGCCTGTTCCTCATAAAGTTGAAAATGTGGAAGTTCTCAATCTCGACGGTGAGCCGACAAAACTCCCCGGTTATGGTGAGAAAGCCCTCCTGATATTCTATGTAGACCCCGACCACCACAAGCAGAACGAGGATTTCACCTACGAGCTGGAAGAAAACGGCCGCGCTCACAGCGACAACATTCAGGCTTTCGGCGTGATGAACCTCAAGGACGCCCCCTTCGTTCCCAACGGCATGGCCCGCAACATGGCCAAGAAACGTACCGCCAAGAACGGCGCGCTGGTACTCGCCGACCAGGAGAGAACCCTCAGTACCACATGGAAATTGGGCAAGTGCAACAACAAATTCTGCCTTATCATCGTTTCTAAAGAGGGTGAGTTGGTCTTCCTGCGTAAGGGCGAACTCACGGAACAGGACAAGGAAGATTTCTACAAAACTATTGAACTTTACAAATAACATATGCAGATAAAGCGTAAATCTGCCATACTGCTCATACTACTCTCTACCGTTTTGCCCTCTGTGGGCCAGACGGTAGAGTCTATGTATATAAACAACGGAGACACAGTTAATTACAGCTACACGCCCGTAGCCCCGACACCCCAACAGCAAGTCATTGGGCAGGACTCGGTTACGCCGCGCAGGAAGCGTCTTTTCTTCGGCCGTATCATCGACTACTTCAGTCAATCGACCAAGGACCGCTCCTTCGAAAAGAAGATTGACTTCACCTTCGCAGGCGGTCCCAGCTACTCGAAGAACACCAGTCTGGGTATCGGTATCCTCGCAGCAGGTCTCTACCGTCTCGACCGCACCGACTCGGTGACTCCCCCTTCGAATGTATCCATCTTCGCCTCCATATCGGTGTCGGGATTCTATTCGCTGGGTGTGGAAGGTCACAACATTTTCCGCCGGAACAAGAACCGTATCGACTACACGGCGGCATTCACCTCCGCACCGCGCGATTTGTGGGGTATAGGTTACAACTCGGGTCGTTACAATCAGGAGAGTTCCTACGTGGAGAAGCACTACAAGCTCAATATGCGTTATCTCCACCAGTTCCTGCCCAAGACCTTCATCGGTGCCATCATCGATTTTGAGCACACCACGGGTAAGAAGTTCAAGACCGCCAGCAGCGGTTATCAGGACATCGCCCACCAAAGACACAAATACACGATGTCGGGTGTGGGTGCACTTCTGGAGTACGACTCGCGCGACTTCATTCCCAACCCCTACCGCGGTATCTACCTCAGTTGGGAGGAGATGCTCTTCCCCAAGGGATTGGGCAACTGCTCCTCGTCAATCTGGCGCACACGACTCACCGCCGACTTCTACAAGGAGGTGTGGTCGTCGGGTGTTCTGGCTGCCGACCTCTATGCCGAGTTTAACTCGGAGGGTACACCCTGGCCCATGTTGGCACGTATGGGTGGCTCGCAGCGCATGAGAGGCTACTACGAAGGAAAATACACAGACAACGATATGATTACCATTCAGATAGAGTTGCGTCAGCGAATTTGGAGACGCATCGGCTGCGTGGTGTGGGCAGGAGCCGGTAATGTGTTCCCCTCGCTCGAGAAATTCAACTGGTCTCACACCCTGCCCAACTATGGCGTGGGTCTGAGATGGGAGTTGAAGAAACGTATCAACGTCCGTTTGGATACAGGATTCGGTCGCAAGACCAGCGGTTTCCTGTTGAATATTAATGAGGCATTCTAAAAATATGTGTAACAACCCAAGTACCAATAACACGGTGACAACAGACAAGCAGTTCCGCAACACCAAATTGTTGGCCTGCTACTTTTTCATCGCACAACTCGTCCCCAATGTGGGACTGGCCTACACGGAGTCTTACTCGGTGTGGACAATACTTTCGCTGCTACTTCTTCCCTCGGGATTCTTCATGCTGTGGAACGCCATCTCGAAGCGTTCGGGAGTGATGATTTTCGTTGCTTTCCCGCTCACCTTCCTCTGTGCATTCCAGATTGTGTTGCTCTATCTGTTCGGCGGGTCAATCATCGCCACGGATATGTTCACCAACGTGCTCACGACCAATCCCGGAGAGGCAACCGAACTGCTGGGTAACATCTACCCTGCCGTGATATTTGTATGTGTGCTCTACCTGCCCATGTTGTGGTGGGCGGGTCGCGAATGGTATCACCACCGCGAAATCCCGATGGAGTTCAGAAAGAGAACCGCCAAAATCGGTGCCGTGATGATGGGTCTCGGTATGCTGTCGCTGATTCCTGCCTATGTCGTCAGCGAGGACAAGAGAGTCGTGCGCGAGGAGATTTTCCCGGCCAATGTCATCTACAACCTCGGTTTGAGCATCTCGGAGTACCACAAGACCCGCAATTTTGAGGAGACATCGAAGGATTTCCGCTACAATGCCACACGCGACACGCTGACTCCCGAAAAGGAGATTTATGTCTATGTCATCGGTGAGGCATCGCGCGGCATGAGCTGGCAGCTGCTGGGCTATCCCCGACAGACCAACCCCGAACTCTCGAAGACCGAGGGTCTGGTGTTGTTCCGCCATATGCTCACGCAGAGCAACACCACCCACAAAAGTGTGCCGATGATTCTCTCGTCGGTCGCCACTGACGAGCACGAGGAGCTCTACCGCCGAAAGGGTCTTCCCGCACTCTTCAACGAGGCAGGATTCGAGACGTGGTTCATCTCCAACCAGTCACCGCAAGGCGCGATGATTGACAACCTGGCTCACGATGCCATGCATGTGGAGTATATGGGTAATCCCCGTTACGATTGTCAGATGATTGAGTGCATGAAGAAGCACATCGAGAGTTCATCTGCCAAGAAGATGTTGTTCGTGCTACACAGCTACGGCTCGCACTTCTCCTACCATCAGCGTTATCCGCGTGAGTTTGCCCGCTTCCTCCCCGATGACGATGTCGCCATCTCGGCACAGAACATCGACATCCTGCGCAACGCCTACGACAACTCGATACTCTACACCGACCACTTCCTGGCGCAGACTATCAAGTATCTCTCGTCACTCGATGGCGTTGCCTCGGCACTGCTCTACTGCGCCGACCACGGTGAGGATTTGTTGGACGATTCTCGTCACCGTTTCCTCCACGCTTCGCCCACCACAACGGCTTATCAGTTGTGGGTGGCTTCGTTGGCGTGGTTCTCAAAAGACTATGAGGCCTTCTACCCCCAAAAGGTAGCCATTGCACGCGACCACGCCACGGCAGATGCCACCTCGCACTCGATGTTCCACACGATGGCCGACATCGCCTCCATCAAGAGCCCCTATGTCAAGGAGAATGTAGCCCTCACAAGCGAGGCTTTCGACCACACGTTGCCGCGCCGTTATCTCAACGACCACAACCACGCCGTTCCCTTCATCAAGACAGGTTTGAAGCCCGAAGATTTGGCTTTCTTCAAGAAGCACGGCATCACTATCGAAGAATAGAAAATAGTCGAACATACTATCGGAAAGGTCTTTGCCTTGAGGGCAAAGACCTTTTTTTGCGTTTGGAGAGTAGCGGAATATCTAAAAATTTTCATTAATTTTGCACCCTTTCCCACTCTTCCGCACGGGCGGAGAAAATGAATTTAGTAAGCCTATGAACAACACACTCAACGAAAAGCAACCATCGGGCTGGGTCTCTATCCTCCCGTTCCTGTTCTTGCTGGCGGCATTGACCGTTGTCATACGTATATTCCAGACCGACGCACTCTCGGGTGCCAGTCAGGTCGCCCTCTTTGCGGCATCGGGTGTCGCTGTGGGCATCTCGATGATATTCTACAAAACACCGTGGAAACGCCTCGAGGACGCCATTGTCGAGAATCTCGGCGCGGTGACCACCTCGGTCATCATTCTGCTCCTCATCGGTGCAGTAGCCGGAACGTGGATGGTGAGCGGTGTGGTACCCACCATGATTTACTACGGCATCAAGATTCTCAATCCCGAAATCTTCCTCGCCGCCACCTGCGCCATCTGCGCCACCATCTCACTGATGACGGGCAGTTCGTGGACCACGATTGCCACCGTAGGTGTCGCCCTTGTGGGTATCGGCACCGCTCTGGGATTTGACACCGGCTGGACGGCAGGTGCCATCATCTCGGGGGCATACTTCGGCGATAAAATCTCGCCCCTCTCCGACACCACGGTATTGGCTTCTTCGGCCGGAGGTACTTCCCTCTTTTCGCACATCAAGTACATGTTGATTACCACGGTGCCCTCCATCATCATTGCCCTCAGCATCTTCCTTCTGGCCAGCATCTTCCACGAGAGTTCGGAGTCCATATCATCGGATTTCATCGAAGACTTAGACCACACGTTCAATCTCTCGCTGTGGTTGCTCGCCGTGCCCGTACTGACGGGAGTACTGATTGTGAAGCGTGTGCCTGCCATCATCACCCTCTTTATCGCATCGCTCATGGCAGGAGTCTGCGCCCTCGTCTTCCAGCCCGACCTCATCAAGGGTATTGCCGACATGCCCGAATATGCCGGTGTGGAGGGGCTCTCCTTCACCGAGGGTTTCAAGGGTCTGGTGACCACCTACTACGGTCACACCGCCATCGACACGGGCAACGAGGCTCTCAACAGTCTGATTGCCACACGCGGAATGATTGGTATGCTGAACACCATTTTTCTGATTCTCGCCGCCGTCATCTTCGGTGGCATAATGTCGGGCAGCGGTATGATTCAGAGTCTGACCCACGTATTGATTCGCTTCATCAGGGGCCGTGTGGCACTGGTGTCATCTACTGTGGGTACGGGTATCTTCGCCAACATGGTGACGGGAGACCAGTACATCTCCATTCTGATGACCAGCAACCTCTACCGCATGTTATACGAAAGTCACGGCTACGAGAACCGTCTGTTGAGCCGTAGTGTGGAGGACAGCGCCACCATCGTGTCGGTGCTCATTCCGTGGAACTCGTGCGGTATGACGCAGGCCACCGTGCTCAATGTCCCCACCATCGAGTACCTGCCTTACAGTTTCTTCAACCTGCTGTCGCCCATCATGTCGATATTGGTGTCGATAACCGGCTACCGTATCTATCACAAAATCAAAAATTAGGCGTTGCACGATACAACAAAATCGGCGGAACGATATCCAAGCATCGTCCCGCCGATTTGTTTTGAGTCCTCGTGGGCAGGTGGGGTTATGAATAAAAAAGGCCACTTCTCAACGCGGGAAGCGACCTTTTATAAAGTCGAAATTCGAAATTATTTCGAAGCCTCAACAGAGAGCTTACGAAACTCCTTCATCATCTTAGAAATTTCGAGTGCCGACTTACGAGCGCGAGTACCGGCAGCCTTGTTACCCTTCTCTACCTGAGCGGCAGCGTTGGTTGCAAATACCTCGAACTCTGCATTGATTTTCTCTACTAACTCTTTCATATTTTCAATTATTAGGAGGTTATTACCTTTGCAAAGATAGAAAATTTATTAATATACAACAGTTATTTACGGAAAAAACGATTTTTTTTCTGCAAAAAGTGACCGCAAAACCGTCATCACGCGCAACTTCGAGGTTTGAGCGCACATAATGGGCGGAAAACACGGTGGACGGTATGACTTTGACTCACGGCACAAAGGAGTTTATTTCCAACTGTCATTACAATTTATTCACTCACGGTAAATCGTGAGGGAACACCCGCGATTCGACATCGGGGGGACTGAGTAATTCGGGGGCGGATTTTGCCCGTAAAAAAAACGGAGACACAAGGAATCGGGCATCCATATTTTTAGGTATATAATTTTTCGGTGGATGTGGCGGTGCTGTGACCGAAGCGGAGCAAGTGCGGTGGACAGGAAAAAACTCCTTCCAAAGAGGAGGTGCGTATTTGAAATGGCGGTAAAAAAGGAGGGTCGGGCAGTGGCACACCACGGCAACCAATGCGCAATACAAAAAAGTGCGTCAAAATAGAATACCCATATATAATGATTGTCCATTTTATCAAAAAGGTGTATCTTTGACATCTAAAACATTCACAAGAAATAAATGCGTCTATCAGAATTGAAGACTGGTGAATCTGCCACGATTCTCAAAGTATCGGGTCATGGCGGATTCCGTCGAAGAATTATGGAGATGGGGTTTGTACGCGGACAACGCGTGGAGGTCATTCTCAATGCTCCGCTCAAAGACCCCATCGAATACAAAATTATGGGATACGACATATCACTCCGCCGTAGCGAAGCCGATATGATTAAAGTCATTTCCGACGAGGAAGCTCGCGAAATGATTGAAGAACAACCCCAAACCCATCACCACCAGCATCATGTCGATTCGGACATCCTGCCCGAAAGTCTGAAAGAACATCACGCCGAGCACCCCCATTATCTCTCGGTCAAAGATGTGGTGCAGCGTCAGAGTCATATCATCAATGTCGCTCTGGTAGGTAACCCCAACAGCGGTAAGACCTCTCTGTTCAACGCCATATCGGGCGGTCACGAGCATGTGGGCAACTACGGCGGTGTCACCGTGGGCGCAAAGACCGGCACACTGACCTACAAAGGCTATCGTTTCGAGATTACCGACCTGCCGGGCACTTATGCCCTCTCGGCATACACTCCCGAGGAGCGTTACGTGAGAAGCCACATTGCAGAGCAGAATCCCGATGTGATTATCAACTCGGTGGTGGCATCAAACCTCAAGCGTAACCTCTATCTGACAACCGAACTCATCGATATCAACCCCCGCATGGTGGTGGCTCTGAATATGTATGACGAGTTGGAGCAGAGCGGTGCCAAACTTGACTACGACTCGCTGGGCAAGATGCTCGGTGTGCCGATGGTTCCTGTCGAGGCACGCAACAACAAGGGTATCGGCGATTTGCTCGACACCGTGATTGCCGTCTACGAAAACCGTGACGAGCGCGTGCGACATATCCACATCTCGCAGGGTTCTGTGGTGGAGGAGAGTCTGCGCAAGCTCAACGATGACATGAGCGAGCACAGCGCACAGCTGCCCAAGAGTTTCCCGCCGCGCTACTACGCGATGAAGATGCTCGAAAAGGACGAGCAGGTGCAGGAGACCCTCAAGCACTGCGAGCGTTACTCCACATGGGCGGAGATTAGCGAGCAGGAGTCCAAGCGCATCACCGATGCTCTAGGCGAAGACCCCGAAACAGCATTCACCAATCAGAAATATGGTTTCATATCGGGTGCTCTGAAGGAGACCCTCACTCCCGGAAAGCAGGAGGAGGTATCCGTCACCTCAATAATTGATGCCTTCGTCACCCATAAGTTGTGGGGCTTCCCCATCTTCTTTGCCGTGATGTGGATTATGTTCTGGTGTACCTTCCAGCTGGGTGCTTATCCGCAGGCGTGGATTGATTTCCTCATCGGAATGATTGGCAACGGACTCAACGAGATACTGCCCGACGGTGCTCTGCGCGATATGCTCATCGATGGCATCATCGGCGGTGTGGGTGCGGTCATCATCTTCCTGCCCAACATCATGATTCTCTATCTCTTCATCTCGTTCATGGAGGATTCGGGATATTTGGCACGTGCCGCCTTCATCATGGATAAGGTGATGCACAAAATCGGCCTGCACGGGAAATCGTTCATTCCCATGATTATGGGCTTCGGTTGTAACGTGCCTGCCATCATGGCGTGCCGCACCATCGAGAGCCGAAGCAGCCGACTCATCACCATTCTCATCACGCCGTTTATGTCGTGCAGTGCGAGAATACCTATATATATATTGTTGGCAGGTACATTCTTCCCCAAGAATGCCAGTCTGGTGATGATTGGCCTCTATATCCTGGGTATTCTCATGGCGGTGGTAACCGCTAAAATCATGCGCCGTTTCTTCTTCCCCGTAGATGAAACCCCCTTCGTGATGGAGTTGCCCCCCTACCGTCTGCCGACCATGCGTGCCACACTGATTCACATGTGGGAGAAGTGCGAGCAGTATCTGAAGAAGATGGGTGGTATGATTCTCATCGCTTCGGTCATCGTGTGGTTCTTGAGCTACTATCCCCGTTCGGAGGAGCCCGTATCATCGACCGTACACTACGAGAACTCCTACCTCGGCAAGCTGGGTAGAGCCTGCGAGCCGATTTTCCAGCCCATGGGTCTGAATTGGAAGGCCGGTGTCTCGATTGTATCGGGTGTGGCTGCCAAGGAGATTGTCGTCAGCACGCTGGGTGTGCTCTACGCCGAGGACAACAACGGTGTAGCTCAGGGCGATGCCGATGCCGAGGAGCTGATTTCGAACCTTCCCACACGTTTGAAGAACAGCGGCGACTATCCCGAGGAGACCGCCACGGCGACCATTCTCGCCTTCCTGGTCTTCATCCTACTCTACTTCCCGTGTATCGCCACGGCAGCGGCAATAGGTGCCGAAGCCGGATGGAAGTGGGCAGCAATACAGGCTGTGTACAACACGGTACTCGCCTGGTTGATGTCTTGGGCGACCTATCACATTGTTCTACTCTTACTTTAAAAATATGAATTGGCAAGACTACATCGTGGGTGCCATCGTGGCGGTTGCCGTCATCTTGGCCGTTCGCCACTTCTGGCGAGTTGCACGTGGCAAGAAAAGCGGTTGTTCGTCGTGCGGCAGTAGTCACTGCTGTTGCCACGACAAGGATTGCGAAAGCAATCAGGACAACAGAAAAGCTTAATTACTTTTTTTTCACACACTAATCGGCATCGACTTCCGTATCTCTGAGGAGATGGAAGTCGATGTTTTTACATATATTAAACTTTTTTAATATTTTTCTGCCCCTTTTGAACTAATTATTAAATTTGTTCATTATCTTTGCGCCCATCATGAACGGAATATTCTTTATTTTGCTTTTCTGGCTTCTGGGCAACGGACTCAGCACACTGACGGGCGGCTACATATCGGGCAACATCATCGGTATGATTTTACTCTTCGCCTCGCTCTGTCTGAAGTGGGTGAACCCCGAAACCATACGACCGGCAGCACGTTTCCTGCTGGGTTCGATGGCACTCTTCTTTGTCCCCTACGGTGTGGGACTCATCGACTCTTACAGTGTCATCATGGATAATCTCCTGGCCATAGTCGTTTCGGGTATCGTCTCCACCATTCTGGTGTTGCTCGTTGCGGGACGCACATTCCAAAGTCTCAATCACAGAAAAATTAGAAAGAAATGAACGAATTTTTCTCTTCCGATCTCTTTCTCGTGACACTCACCGTCAGCCTCTATTGTCTGGGAGGAGTCTTCTACCGCCGCATCAAGCAGCCGCTGACCCACCCCGTACTGCTGACCTTCGTCACGCTGATTGTCTTTCTCAAATTCACGGACATTCCCTACTCTCGATACAAGGAGGCCACCGAAATGCTCAACTTCGCACTCGGTATGTCGGTAGTGGCTCTCGGCTATCTGCTCTACGAACAGCTCGAAAGAATGAGAAGCTGTCTGATTCCCGTCACCATCGCCACCTTCGCAGGCTGCATCATCGGTGTGTTGAGCGTGGTTTACATCGCCAAGGCCTTCGGCACGGAGCGCGAGATTCTCAACTCCATCGCCCCAAAGTCGGTCACCGTCCCCATTGCAGTGTCGGTGTCGGGCCCGCTGGGCGGTAATGTCTCCATCACCTCGGTGGTGGTCTTCTGTGTCGGCATCTTCGGCAGTATCTTCGGAGAGTCGATACTCCGATTGTCGGGCATCAACGACCCCGAAGCCCGCGGTTTTGCCCTCGGAGCGGCGGCCCACGGTATCGGAACGGCTCGCGCCATAGAAATCGGAGCTGTCGAGGGAGCATTGAGCGGACTGGCCATGGCACTCATGGGTTTGGCCACCGCAACACTTATGCCCCTGATGGAAAAATATTTATATTAAATTTCGGTAAAATCCTCAAATTATTGTTACCTTTGCCGTTAATATGGTTAATCAAAGATAACAACTCGACAAAATGGACTGGTTAATTAATCTTTTTGTAGGTGACGGAATCGCCCACGTCGTCTTGACATTCTCTTTAGTCATCACATTCGGTATTCTGCTAGGCAAAGTGAAAATCGCCGGTGTTTCGCTCGGTATCACATGGATTCTGTTCGTCGGCATCATTCTCAGCCACTTTGGCATGAAAGTAGACAAAGAAGTGCTGCATTTCGTTAAGGAATTCGGCCTGATTCTCTTTGTCTTCTCCATCGGTTTACAGGTGGGTCCCGGTTTCTTCTCGTCATTCAAGAAGGGCGGTATGCAGCTGGTTGCCTGTGCAACAGCCATCGTCTTCCTCGGCGCACTCACAGCCTATGGCATTCACGTGGTGACAGGTACCGACATTCCGACCATGGTCGGCGTTTTGTCGGGTGCAGTAACCAACACCCCCGGTTTGGGTGCCGCGCAGCAGGCTTATGCCGATGCTTCGGGCATCAACGACCCCAACATCGCATTGGGTTATGCCGTGGCTTATCCCCTTGGTGTTGTGGGTATCATCATCTCGATGATTTTCATCCGCTACGCTTTGAGAGTGAACTTCTCAAAGGAGGACGAGGAGCTGAAGGCACTCTCCGAGGAGAACAAACTCGCAGACAAGGTATCGGTGGCGTTCAACAACAAAATGCTTGACGGCCGTACCATCTCCAATATCAGAAATTTAATTAACCGCCAGTTCGTCATCTCGCGCGTCATGCACGAAGACGACAGCATCACCATGGCAGACGCCGAGACCACAATTCACCTCGGCGACAAGATGTGGATTGTATGTCAGCCCGAAGATACGGAGGCCATCGTGGCATTCTTTGGTCAGAAGGTAGACATGACCGATGAGGATTGGGAGACCAACACCCCCGGTGCACAGCTCATCTCTCGCCGTATTCTGATTACCAAGTCATCGATTAACAGCAAGCGTCTCGCAGATTTGAGACTCCGTACCAAATACGGTATCAACATCACCCGTATCAACCGTGCCGGTCTGGATTTGATTCCCTACCCCGGTTTGGAGTTGCAGGTCGGAGACCGTGTGATGGTCGTAGGTCCTGCCGACGGCGTAAACAAAGTGGCTGATGTGTTGGGTAACTCGCTCAAGAAGCTCAACCACCCCAATCTGGTTACCATCTTCGTGGGTATCGCCCTCGGTGTGATTCTCGGTTCTATTCCGTTGCTCAACGTACCCCAGCCCGTGAAGTTGGGTCTGGCAGGCGGTCCTCTGATTGTGGCTCTGCTTATCGGTCGTTTCGGTACGCACTTCCACTTGGTTACTTACACCACCATGAGTGCCAACCTCATGTTGCGTGAGGTGGGTATCGCCCTCTTCCTCGCAGCCGTGGGTATCGGCGCAGGTGACGGCTTCATCGATGCCATCATGAACGGCGGTTACCGCTGGATTGGCTACGGTGCCATCATTACCATCGTTCCGCTGCTCATCGTGGGCATTGTGGCTCGTGTATGGCTCAAGATGAACTACTACACACTCATGGGTCTGATGTCGGGTGCGATGACCGATCCCCCCGCATTGGCCTATGCCAACGGAGTGGCCGGCAACGACATGCCTGCCGTGGGCTACTCTACCGTTTATCCCGTTGTGATGTTCCTCCGAGTTCTCACAGCACAGATATTCATATTGTTTGCTCTATAACCTCACAAAAGGAGATGCCTCACCGCATCTCCTTTTTTAGACCCTAGAATACAGACTCAATACATATACATTCCATTTTAACAAACAACTATCTATGACAAAACAGGTCAAAATCGAGCGTTCACACCGTCTGGACGGTATTGGTGAATACTACTTCTCACGTCGTCTGCGTGAGATTGCGGAAACTGAAGCGGCAACAGGTCGTCAGATTGTAAAGTTGGCGATGGGTAGCCCCGACCTCCCCCCTCATCACTCGGTCATCGAGCGTTTGCAGAAGGAGGCTCAGCGTCCCGATGTTCACAAGTACATGTCATTCAAGGGCGAACCTATTTTGAGAAAGGCTTTTGCCGACTGGTACAAGAAGTGGTACCACACCGAACTGGACTACAACTCGGAGGTGCTGCCTCTGATTGGTTCGAAGGAGGGCGTGATGCACATCTGCATGACATTCCTCAACAAGGGTGACAAGGTGTTGGTGCCCAACCCCGGCTACCCCACCTACTCGGCTGCCGTAAGACTGTCGGGCGGTGTGATGATGCCCTATGCCATCAACAAGGAGAACAACTTCTACCCCGATTTCGAGGCTATCGAGAAGGCAGGTTTGGACGGCGTGAAGATGATGTTGGTCAACTATCCCAGCATGCCCACCGGTCAGACGCCCACCATGGAGCTTTTCGAGAAGGTCATCGAGTTCGGTGCCAAGCACAATATCCTCATCATTCACGACAACCCTTACAGTTTCATCCGTAATGCCGAGGCTCCTATCTCCATCATGCAGGTGGAGGGTGCCAAGGAGGTGGCTCTGGAGATGAACTCTCTGTCGAAGGGTCACTCGATGGCCGGCTGGCGTGTGGGTGTCGTTGTCGGCAAGAAGGAGTGGATTGACTCTATCCTCACCTTCAAGTCGAACATGGACACCGGTATGTTCTACCCCATTCAGGCGGCTGCCGAGACTGCTTTGTCGCTGGGCGAGGAGTGGTTCAAGGAGCTGAACGACATCTACTACCGCCGTGAGAAGCAGGCTTACGAGTTGCTCGATGCGCTCGGCTGTCCTTACAGAAAGCATCAGGCAGGTCTGTTCGTATGGGCAGAGCTTCCCGAGGATTTCGAGGGCGACTGCTACGACTTCTCGGATATGGTCATGGAGAAGTGCGATGTATTCGTTGTTCCCGGCGCCATCTTCGGTTCGGAGGGCAAGCGTTACATCCGTATCACCCTCTGCTGTCCCGAGGAGCAGTTGAAGCGTGCGACCGACAATATCAAGAAGGCATTTGGCAAATAGTCTGACGTCACAGATATTTCACAGGGGAGTTGTCCAAAGCAGGGCAACTCCTTTTTTTGTGGGAGAAAAGGACAAAAAAGAGCCGACTCTGTGTAGAGTCGGCTCTTTATCAATCTGGTTTGCTATTTACAAAGTGCGGATTACTTGACCACCTTAATCTTCTCGGCGGCGGCCTTGGTGCGGTTGCGCAGTTCCTCAAGGCAGCTTCCGTGAGGTGCATATCCCACAACAACACCCATACGGCGATTGACACGTGCCGAAGGTTTGCCGAAGATACGCAAATCACTGCACGGCGAGATGCTCATCGCCTCCTCGATACCCTCGTAATGGGGTGCGGTAGCACTCTCAATGGGGGACAGAATCACGGCACTGGCACCGATGCGCTCGAAGGTAATCTCCGGCACGGGGATACCCAAAATGGCACGCAGGTGAAGTTCGAACTCGTTGAAGTTCTGTGTACCTGCCAAAGTCACCATACCCGTATCGTGGGGACGGGGCGACAGTTCGGAGAAATAGACACCGTTCTCGTGGCTGAGGAAGAACTCCACGCCCCAAAGGCCCTCACCCGAAAGAGCCTTCGTAACGGCAGCTGCCATACGCTGTGCCTCCTTGAGGTGCTCGGGTGCAATCTCGGGCGACTGGAAACTCTCGCGGTAGTCACCACCCTTCTGTACGTGACCGATGGGCGGGCAGAACAGTGTGTTGCCGTTCTTCTGAGTGACGGTCAGAAGGGTAATCTCGCTGTCGAACTGGATAAACTCCTCGACAATCAGCTCGCGGATATCACCGCGCGAACCTTCGCAACCATATTTCCAAGCATGAGCCACATCATCAGCCGACTTCATCACCGACTGCCCCTTGCCCGATGAAGACATCAGCGGCTTCACCACGCAGGGGTAACCTACCTTCTCGGCAGCCTCGCGCAACTCCTCCTCGGAACGTGCGTAGAAGTATTTTGCGGTCTTGAGTCCCAGCTCCACGGCAGCCAACTCACGGATTGCCTTGCGGTTCATCGTGAAGTTCACGGCACGCGCACTCGGCACGATCCGGATACCCTCCTTCTCGAAATCGTAGAGTCGTTCGGTGCGAATGGCCTCAATCTCGGGAACGATAATATCGGGACGCTGACGCTCGACCACCTCGCTCAAAGCATCGCCATCGAGCATATCGAACACCTCACAATCGTCGGCCACCTGCATGGCAGGCGCACCCGCGTAGCTGTCACAAGCCACCACGGTCTGTCCCAATCGCTGTGCGGCAATCACGAACTCCTTGCCCAGCTCGCCGGAACCAAGCAACAAAATCTTCTTTGTCTTCATATAGTTTGAGATTTTAGTTATTCAAATGGTTGGAACGGGGAGCTTGTCCCGTTCGCGAGACAAAGATAAGATATTCGCGCTGAAAAGCAAGGTTTAAGAAATTAAATAAATTAACAAATTATAAACGATTGGCTCGCCACCCATCGCTTCCCCGTCGGAAAGGGGCAAAAAAAAGATGCGACACTGAAGTATCGCATCTTCATCTTAACTTGTGGAGGCGGCGGGAGTCGAACCCGCGTCCAAACAAGGAGCCCGAGAGCTTTCTACACGTTTAGTCGCCACTTCGTCCTTCTCCTCACGTCCGGCAGGCGACTACCTAACGCAAGGCCCAGTCTCTAAAATTTCGCCCCCGGGTCGAGACCTTCCCAAAGACTATCTCCAAAGAAATGATACCCCATATGGAAAGTGATTAAGGAGCGGAACCACTCTCCGGGATACTCGTCGCTAAAGCTCCTGGGCTTCTGCGATTAAGCTAATTTTCCTTGAAAATTAGGCAGCGAGTGCAAGGCTGTTATTGCCATTTGAATTTTGAGCATCGGGATTAACGAGCCGCCACACAGCGCTCGACGTGCTTACAATCAAACTCTACCTGCTGTCAAAACCGGGCGCCCCCAGTTTCACGGCCTTCATTGATTGAAAGGTTTTGCAAAAATAATACATTTTTTCGGAAAATAAATCACATTTTGCAATTTTATAAAAATGGCGACTCCCCACACCCGACACAATACAGTCGTTTTCAGATGGTTAATATCCTTCGACAAGTTTCGGGAAAGAGAAAATCGCCGGACATGGTCTCAGATTTCATTTTTTTCACTACCTTTACATAATAAAACGTATTTTGACATGGAGCACGGAAATGGATATGTAATCAGACTTCACAATGCGGCCATCTGCCACACGAGCGACCCCTTCGGTCACAAATCGGCCGAGAAGCAGCTCAAAGAGGCGGAAATGGTTTTGACAGATGTCACCTTCGATATAGAACCCGGTGAGTTCGTCTATCTGTTGGGACGTGTCGGTTGTGGAAAGAGCACCCTGCTCAAGACACTCTATGCCGAATTACAGCTCTTTGTCGGTGAGGGTTATATCGCGGGATTCAACCTCCGCACCCTGCGCCGCAAGGATATCCCCTATCTGCGCCGCCGTATCGGCATCGTATTCCAGGATTACCAGCTGCTGACCGACCGCAACGTCTTCATGAATCTCTACTACGTGATGAAGGCCACGGGTTGGAAGCGCGAGGACGAAATCCGCAAGCGCATAGACGATGTGTTGCAGGTGGTAGACCTGAGTGCCAAAAGCTACAAGATGCCCTACGAATTGTCGGGTGGCGAGCAGCAACGTCTGGTCATCGCTCGTGCCATACTCAACAACCCCAAGGTATTGCTGGCCGACGAGCCGACAGGCAACCTCGACCCCGTGACGGCAGACGGTATCATGAAGCTCTTTCAGAAGATTGCAGCGCGAGGTTGTGCCGTGGTGATGTCCACCCACAATACCGCCCTTTTGGAGAATTACCCTGCCCGTGCCATACTTTTCGCCAAGGGAAAAACACAGGAAATCAACCTGAAGGACAAGCTCTCGCAGACAGGCAGCAAAAAAGAATAATATCGAGGATTTTTTCTCCCCGCACAAATATGCCGTCACCGCAAAAAGTGACGGCATATTTCATTATACATCAACGCTTTATCTTACTCTGAAACGCACCTTTCGGAAGCGATGGTTCGGAGGTGTAAAAAATAGCATTTTACAAAGTATTTAAGCCTTGATTTTTCATGAAAACTTTATTATATTTGTACGATATTTAAAGCGAAAAAATGAGTACCGAACTGGAAAACGTAAAAAAACAAGAAGAAGAGTATTCGGCATCGAATATCCAGGTCCTCGAAGGTCTGGAAGCGGTGCGCAAACGTCCGGCCATGTACATTGGTGACATCGGCGAAAAGGGTTTGCACCATTTGGTCTATGAGGTTGTCGATAACTCTATCGATGAGGCGTTGGCTGGCTACTGTAACAAGATTGACGTCATCATAAACGAAGATAATTCGATAACCGTAAAGGATAACGGTCGTGGTATCCCCACCGACTATCACGAGAAAGAGGGCAAATCGGCTCTGGAGGTCGTCCTGACCGTACTCCACGCAGGTGGTAAGTTCGACAAGGGCAGCTACAAGGTGTCGGGTGGTCTTCACGGTGTGGGTGTATCGTGTGTGAACGCGCTCTCTACCCTCCTCATCGCAGAAGTACACGCCCGTGACGGCAAAATCTACAAGCAGACCTACTCGAAGGGTAAACCTACCTCGAAAGTGGAAATCGTAGGCACCTGCGAGGACCGAGGCACCATCATCACCTTCAAGCCCGACCCCGAGATTTTCTCCCTCACCACCGAGTACAAGTATTCGACTCTGTCGAGCCGACTCCGCGAGCTCGCCTTTTTGAACAAGGGCATTCAGCTCAACATCTATGACCGCCGTCCCGACGACGAGGGCAAGCTCCACGAGGATCACTTCCACTCGGAGCAGGGTCTGTTGGAGTTCGTCAAGTATCTCGATGCCACACGCGGCACCCCGATTATCGACTCGATTATCTATCTCGACACCGAAAAGAACGGAGTTCCCGTGGAGGTGGCCATGCGCTACAACGATACCTTCTCGGAGAATGTACACTCCTATGTAAATAACATCAACACCATCGAGGGTGGTACCCACCTCACAGGTTTCCGCCGCGCGCTGACCCGTACACTGAAGAAGTATGCCGATGATTCGGGCATGCTCGCCAAGCTGAAGTTTGACATCAACGGTGACGACTTCCGCGAGGGTCTGACTGCCGTTGTATCGGTGAAGGTGGCTGAGCCTCAGTTCGAGGGTCAGACCAAGACCAAGTTGGGTAACGATGAGGTGTCGGCAGCTGTCGATCAGGCAGTTTCCGCCGCTCTGGCCAACTATTTGGAAGAGCACCCCAAGGATGCCCGCGCCATCGTGCAGAAGGTCATTCTCGCCGCCACAGCCCGTCATGCCGCACAGCATGCACGTAAGCTGGTGCAGCGCAAGACCGTACTCTCGGGTGCAGGTCTTCCCGGTAAGCTGGCCGACTGTTCGAGCCGCGACCGCTCGATTGCGGAGATTTTCTTCGTCGAGGGTGATTCGGCAGGTGGTACTGCCAAGTCGGGTCGTGACCGTAATTTCCAGGCCATCATGCCGCTGCGAGGTAAAATCCTCAACATCGAGAAGGCACAGGAGCACCGTATGTGGGAGAACGAGGAAATCAAGAATATGTTCACCGCACTGGGTGTAACCATCGGCACGGAGGAGGACAGCAAGGCCCTCAACCTCGAGAAACTGCGCTACGACAAGATTATCATCATGACCGATGCCGATGTGGACGGTAGCCACATTGCAACACTGATGCTGACCTTCTTCTTCCGCAAGATGAAGCCCCTCATCGAGAACGGTCACGTTTATATTGCCACTCCTCCCCTCTATCTGGTGAAGAAGGGCAAGCAGGAGCGTTACTGCTGGACCGAAAAAGAGCGCGATGCCATCACCGAGCAGTTCGGTAAGGGTGCGCACGTTCAGCGATACAAAGGTTTGGGTGAGATGAATGCCCACCAGCTGTGGGAGACCACCATGAACCCCGACACTCGTATCCTGCGTCAGGTAAACATTGAGAATGCAGCCGAGGCTGACCGCATATTCTCGATGCTGATGGGTGACGAAGTACCGCCCCGTCGCGAGTTCATCGAGGAGAACGCCCACTATGCCAAGATTGATGCATAATGACAAAGCAAAAGGATTGTTCTCTTAAAGGTGAACAATCCTTTTCTTTAGATTACCCCCACGGGCAGGCGACTGCCCCACGTTTATAATTTAGATTACTACAAAGACTCCCCCATCGGAGTCTTTCAACAACCAACATCAGCACAGCTATGAAAGTTACGGTTATCGGAGTTGCCGGAGGTACCGGTTCCGGAAAATCAACATTGGTGAAGCGTCTGCAAGAGGCTTTCAAGGAGGATGACGTGGTGACCTTGTGCCACGACTACTACTACAAGGCTCATCCCGAACTCACCTATGAGGAGCGCACCAAACTCAACTACGACCACCCTGCCGCATTTGACACCGACATGCTGGTCCAGCACATCAAAGCCCTGAAGGAGAATGTCCCCATCGAGCACCCCGTATATTCGTTCGTGGAGCACAACCGTATGGCGGAGACCGTCAGCGTGAAGCCCTCGAAGGTGATTATCGTGGACGGCATTCTGATTTTCGAAAACAAGGAATTGCGCGACATGATGGACATCAAGGTCTATGTCGATACCGATGCCGACATCCGTCTGGCACGCCGTATTCTGCGTGACGTGTGCGAAAGAGGCCGCACCATGCAGTCGGTCATCTCGCAGTACACCTCAACAGTGAAGCCCATGCACGAGGAGTTCGTCGAGCCCTCGAAGAAGTACGCCGACGTGATTATCCCCGAAGGCGGTTTCAACTCGGTGGCAGTGAAGATGCTGATTCAGAACATCCGTTCACTCATCAATGAGGGCGAAAAGGAGGAGTAAGTTTCCATTCGGTAATAAATAAGAAAGGCGACCAGATGATGGTCGCCTTTTCTGTGTTATGGGGGAATAAAATAATGGCACGGAGAGCATAGAAAGGATAGGAGACAACAAGAGCAGGCAGAGGAAAATGGCTATCAATATTGGCAGTCGGGCTGTCTTCGAGAGTAGAAGTTGCGTCTTGGGGGCTTCTGCGCCGTGGACGGTAGCAGATGCTGTGGCTAAAACCTATTTCTCTTGGGCGGTATCTGCGGAAGTGGCTTTCTCGGCGACAGGAACCTCCTTATCTTGAGCGGCTTCTGCCGTAGGGGCATTCTCCTTTCTTTGCGCTTCCTCGGCGGCGGCTTGGGCTTCCGCCCGGACTTCGGATTCGGTCTTGTGGATGCGCAGGGGGATAAGGTCGAAGCGGCGAATGATATATTCCACCTCCTCAATCATACGGCGGAACTGTTCGCCATCGGGAAGGTGGGTGACAGGATAGGCGGCATACAGCACATAGTCCTCCATAAAGAGGTTGCGGCAGCTGGCCTTGTCTTCGCAATAGGCATTCCACTCGTCGAGAAACGACTCGGTGAGGTGGCCGTCCTTGAACATCTCCTCGGCTTTTTGAGGTTTGGGTGCGAAATAGAGGCAGACGAACATACATGCAATGCTCCGCGAGAAGGGGCGTTCCGATTCTACGACCTCGGAATAGGCGATTTCATATTGGCGGTTGTGGTAGAGTGCCGTGTAGTTATTGTTTTTCAGTCGTGTGATGTCACGGGCATCGGGCAGGAAGCAATCATGCAGAAACGAGACAATCATACATGAAATTCGCCACGGCACATAGTAGAAATAATACACCGAGAGCAGTGCTCCCATCGTATAGGCAAAGAGCAGATAGTACACACCCAGCATCGCCCACTGCGCGCCCTCATCTTCCATGAGCGATATCATCACAGCCACCCACACACTCCCCACAACAATCAGAGGCAGTGCCCAAAACAGGGTCATCGACCGCCAGCATCGCCACGCAGAGGAGTAGGCAGGCCGTTCGCGCCGGAACAGCTGACGGGCATACTCCGACAGCGTCAGGCCGTCGGCATCGACATAAGATGGATTTGTGCGAATCATCGTCTTTACAAAATCGGGAGCAATCACACGAAACGGATTGCTCCCCGACAAAGGTTTTATATTATATAATTATATAACGGCTAAAGTCCCGTAATCTTCTTGATTTCATTGAGTTTGTTCAACGCCTCGATCGGTGTGAGCGAATTGACATCCAATCCCTTGATTTGGTCACGTATCTGCACCAGCACGGGGTCATCGAGTTGGAACATCGACAACTGCATATTCTGCACGGGATTCTCCGCGGCATCGCGCACGGACGCAGCCGACAATTTCGCGCGTTTCTTTCTGTCGGAGATATTCTTGCTCGGCACGATTTCGTTGTTGCCGTAGACCAGCTCCAAATTGCGGAGAATCTCATCGGCACGCGACACCACCGACAGCGGCATACCCGCCATGCGTGCCACGTGGATACCGAACGAATGCTCCGTACCGCCACGCTTCAACTTACGCAGGAAGACAATCTGATTGCCCACCTCCTTGACCGTGACATGATAATTCTTCACGCGCGGACACATCTGCTCCATCTCGTTCAACTCGTGGTAGTGAGTGGCAAAGAGGGTTTTGGCGTGTGCCGTGGGGTGATTGTGGAGGTACTCGACCATCGCCCACGCGATAGCCACACCATCGTAGGTACTCGTACCGCGTCCAATCTCATCGAGCAGGACGATACTGCGATCGGAGATGTTATTGAGGATACTTGCCGACTCCAACATCTCGACCATGAAGGTGGATTCGCCCTGCGAGATGTTATCCGAAGCTCCCACACGGGTGAAAATCTTATCCACCACGCCGATATGTGCCGACTTGGCAGGCACGAACGAGCCCATCTGTGCCATGAGAATGATGAGTGCCGTCTGACGCAACAGCGCCGATTTACCCGACATATTGGGACCCGTAATCATCATAATCTGCTGTTCCTTGTCATCAAGCATCACATCGTTGGGGATATACTCCTCGCCCACGGGCAGGAGGGTCTCAATCACGGGGTGGCGTCCCTCGCGGATGTCAATCTTCTTACCCTCGTCCAAAACGGGGCGTGTATAGTGGCGTTCCTGTGCCAGACGGGCAAAGGATTGCAGGCAGTCGATGCGGGCAATCACCGCGGCATCGCGCTGCAAGGCAGGAAGCGAAGCTCCGATAAATTCGATGAGGGCGTTGTAGATACGCGCCTCAATCATCAGCATTTTCTCCTCGGCACCCAAAATCTTGGTTTCGTACTCCTTCAGCTCCTCGGTGATGTAGCGTTCGGCGGCGGTCAGCGTCTGTTTGCGAATCCAGGTCTCGGGCACTTTGTCCTTGTAGGTGTTGCGCACCTCGATATAGAATCCGAAGACATTGTTATAGCCGATTTTCAGAGAGGGAATACCCGTAGCTTCGCTCTCGCGCTGCTGGATATGTGCCAGGTACTCCTTGCCGTGGAGTGCCAGACGGCGCAGGTCGTCGAGCTCGGCATCGACACCATCGGCAATGATACCGCCCTTCTGAATCTGGTTGTTATGGGGGTCGGGATAGATTTCGCGCGCCAAACGGTCACGAACCGCCGTCAGCGGGTCGATACCGCGCGACATGAAGAGGAACTGCTCGTTGTCCGTCGAGTCCAGTGCCGCCTTGAGCGTCTCGACCGAGTTGAGCGAGTTTTTGAGTTGCACCAGCTCTCGCGGCGTCACACGTTGGGCGGCGATACGCGAGGCGATACGCTCCAAATCGCCGATAGTCGATACCTCATCGCGGACGGCATCGGCGAAGTCCATATCCTTCATGAAATACTCCACCACGTCCAATCGCTCGTTGATGCGCTTGGGGTCGCGGATAGGCATTGCCACCCAGCGTTTGAGCAGACGACCACCCATGGGGGTCAGCGTGCGGTCGATGACATCGGCAAAGCTGCTCTTCTGTCGCGAATCGTTCGAGGAGAAAAGCTCGAGGTTGCGGATGGTGAACTTATCGACCCACACGTAGTCGTCCTGGTCGATACGCGAGATGGATTTGATGTGCGAAATATCGTGGTGCTCGGTGAAGTCGAGATAGTAGAGAATGGCTCCGGCCGCCGAGATACCCGATGTAAAGCCCTCGACACCAAAGCCTTTCAAAGACTGTGTGCCAAATTGCTTACAAAGTTTTTCGCGATTGACATCCTCGGAGAAGACCCACTCGTCGAGACGGTAGGTATAGAGTTTCGAACCGAAAACTGCCGTGAAGCGGTCCTCGAAACTGCGCTGGTAGATGACCTCCTTGGGGGCAAGGTTCGAGATGAGTTTATCGACATAGCCGTCAGTTCCCTCAGCCACATAGAACTCACCCGTGGAGATGTCGAGAAAAGCCACACCCGTATTCTTGCGGCCGAAGAAGACCGAAGCCAGATAGGTGTTCTCCTTGTTGGTGAGAATCTCGTCCTCGAGTGCCACACCCGGCGTCACCAACTCGATGACACCGCGCTTGACCAGTCCCTTGACCAGTTTGGGGTCTTCGAGCTGCTCGCAGATGGCCACACGCTCGCCGGCGCGCACCAACTTCGGAAGGTAGGTATTGACGGCATGATAGGGGAAGCCCGCCAGCTCGACAAACGTAGCCGCTCCGTTGGCACGGCGTGTGAGCGTGATGCCCAAGATACCGCTGGCCTTGATGGCATCCTCGCCGAATGTTTCGTAGAAGTCACCCACTCTGAAGAGCAATATTGCATCGGGATGTACCGATTTGATGGAGTAATACTGCTTCATCAACGGGGTTTCGACATATTTTTTCTCTTTGTCCTTATTCTCTGTTGCTGTCACGATAATAACGAAAATTAAATTATACAAAGATACGAGAAATAAACCGCAACGCCAACGCGTGCCGTCACTTTTTAAGGCTCTGCGGAGGGTAAAAAATGCGAAAAGTGCCGTTATCTCTCCCCGAGGGGCGACAACGGCACTCTATGATTCACAATACCATTATATTATACCGCAGTCCTCGAAAACGCGGCGGTAATAGTCGGCTTTCCACTCCACGGGGCGGGGGTATGCTCTCGAGGAGGAGGGCATACGCCACAATCGGATATGGCGGTCGGCAAATGTCACCTCGACACACTCTCCCACGCGCGGCTCCTCGCACCCCATCACTCGGCACAGCGTGTCGGTGGCTTTCTGTCCCGTGGTGACGATGGTGTGGCACTGCGGAATCTCATGGAGGAGCTTCGCGATGTCGGTCTCACGCACCACTTGCAGGAAGTTGTCCGAAGCGTTATCCTTCAGTCTTACCACCTCCTCTGCCGTGTCGTACATCGCCACACCGCGCTCCCTGCAAAAGGCTTCGATACGCTCCTTGTCGAAGCGGCGTCCGTCCGCGGTCACAAAGTGCAGTTTGTCGCCAAAGGCCAACCACCCCACAATGCGCCACATATCGTTTTGCAGATTGGGGTAAAAGAACTCCATCGACCAGCGTTTGCGCTGCGGAGGGAAGCTGCCCAGCATCAGAATGCGGGCATTCGAAGGAAGAAACGGTTGCAGAGGGTGTTGTTCGCTATTCATAAAAACGTTCGTCAAAATTCACAAAATAGAGTTTCTCGGTGGCTCGCGTGATGGCGGTGTAGAGCCAGCGGAGCATGTCGCGCGTCATCTCCTCGTCACCGAACAGGCAACGGTCGATGAAGACCGCCTTCCACTGGCCGCCCTGCGCCTTATGGCACGTGACGGCATAGGAAAATTTCACCTGCATGGCATTGAAGTGGGGATTCTCACGAATCTCCTTATAGCGTTTGAGTTTGCTCTTGATGTCGGTGTAGTCCTTCTCCACCTCGTAGAACAGGCGCGTAGATTCATCGCGTGTGAGGGATGATGACTCGGAGTTGAGCGTGTCGAGCAAAATCTTGCAGTCCATGGTCATATCATCGTAATCGGGGAACTCCAGCACGGCATCGGCAAAATGGAAGCCATAGAAGTCCTCGAAGCGGCGGATACGTTTCAGACGCGCCACATCGCCATTGGCAATGAAGTTGGTGGGGCAATCCTCCATGCGCTCGGGATAGTAGTAGTTGTTCTTGACCACCATCAGCATATCGCCACTCTCAATCTCCTCCTCGGCACAGCGCACATTGCGGCGAATGCCCTGATTGTAGCGGTTGGCACGTTTGTTCGAGCGCGTCACCACGATGGTCTCGTCATGGCCGTAGCGGTCGTAGCAGTCCTGCAACTTCTCCAGAAACTCACCGCCCTCTACCCTTTCGACGTCGGGGAAATCCATCTCGAGGTGAGGCACTTCGTAAATCTGATTTTCGAGCATACATCTCACCAGCGTGGCGTTGAACAGGATGCCCGACTGCGACTCCTGACGCACCACATCGTCCATCGTACCGTAGACCACATCGCCGTAAGCCCCTGCTGCCTGCGGGTCGAGTGCCGGGCTGTAATCCGCCCCCACGGGAGGGAGCTGTGCACTGTCGCCCACCAGTATCAGACGGCACGCCTTGCCACTGCGAACATACGACACCAAGTCGCCCAACAGCGAGCCGCTGCCGAAGAGTTGCCCGTCGGACGGAGCATCGGAAAGCATCGACGCCTCATCTACCACAAACACCGCTCCACGCTCGGGATTGTGGTCCAGCGTGAATTTCGACTCATAATCGGCATTGGTGCGCTGGCGGTAGATGCGTTTGTGGATGGTGAGTGCCTTTTCGTGGGAATATTGCGCCAGCACCTTGGCCGCACGACCCGTGGGCGCCAGCAATATGGGTTTGATACCCAGCTCTTTGAGTGCGCCGACCAGCGCAGCTATAATCGTAGTTTTTCCCGTTCCGGCATAGCCGTTGAGAACGAAAATACGCGAAAAATCGTCGTCGGCAAGATAGTCGGACAACAATTCTATAATTTTTTTTTGTCCTATTGTTGTTTCGAAACAAATTTTACCGTAAATTTGAGTCGCAATCCGTGTGCTGAACATGCGTGTTGAATTAGTTTGAACAAAATTAATAACAAATACTTAAATTAAAAAATGAAAAAACTTTTTCAAATTCTGCTCGCTGCCGTTATCGTGGCGTTGGTCTATTGGATTTATGTGATGATCGCAACACCTATCCGTTTCGGTGAGGAGTTGAAGGTCAGAAAAGCAGGCGTTATCGAGCGTATCGTAAATATTCGTACTGCACAGCGCGCTTTCAAGACAAAGTACCACCACTTCACCGGCGATTTCGACTCGCTGATTCAGTTCGTACTCAACGACTCGCTGGTAATGGAGCGTAAGATTGTCGATGAGGATGACTCGGTAGGTATGGCTAAGCTGAAGAAGGCCGGCAAGAAGAACGTGGAGAAGTTCAACATGGCTGTTATCGATACCATCTTCGGTGCCAACAAGCTCTCGAAAGAGGATATCCTCGACCTGCGCTATGTTCCCTTCACCAACAAGCAGGCTCAGTACATCATGGAGGCAGGTATCATCACCACAGAGTCGAAGGTTGTGATTCCCGTTGTAGAGTGCCGCGTACCCTACAAGAACTTCCTCGATACCGTAACTTATCGTCAGGAGGTCATCAACCTCATCGACGACGAGGAGAACAACTTCAACCGCTATGCCGGTGTTAAGTTCGGTTCAATGGAGACTGGTAACAATGAAGCAGGTAACTGGGAGTAATTGTTGCACCAGCACAAATAAGGTGTCCATTCAGCAGTCGTTGGATGGACACTCTTTTTCGGTGCCTACCCCAAACCTCTGGAAGTGTGACGGCGAGCCGCTGATGTTCGAAATCATCACGCCCCTCACCCTGCTCGTTCCCGAGGAGGTCTTCGACGGTTCACACGCGCAGGAGATGATGGCCGCCAACGGCACACCCCTGCCCCAGCACATGAGTGTGGTGTGGTCCTCGCCCCAGGAAATCACGGTCTCCGACACCGCACGCCAGCGGGTCGTGGCTCTGATGGCCATCGACAAAGAGATGCTCCGCACCATCACCAAGACCACAGCGGGAAATTTCCGTTACACCTCACCCCTGCTCGACGACTTCCGTTCCGCGCAGCCGGCCATGAGTCTTCGTCACGAGGCCGATACCTTATATATTAAGGTCTATGAGGGTCATCTGCGGCTTGCGGAGGCCATTCCGGCACGCGAAGATGTAGATGTACTCTATTTCATCGAACGCGCGGCAGGGCAATGGAATCTCAAAGACTTCGAACTGCACGTCAAGGGCAGCGAGGCCAAATCTTTGAGTAAATTGATAGGTAAACGCTTCAAAAAGACAATATGCGAATAGTAAGTGGTATATACAAGGGAAGAGCCATCAACCCTCCCAAGAATCTGAGGGCACGCCCCACGACCGATTTTGCGAAAGAGAATCTCTTCAACGTGCTGGGCAATCTGGTGGACTTCGAGGAGTGCGATGTGCTCGACCTCTTTGCAGGAACAGGCTCCATCAGCTATGAATTTGCTTCACGCGGTGCACGCAGTGTGACCTCGGTGGAAATCAACGCCGTACACTACAACTTCATCCGTCAGACAGGCAAGCTGCTCGGCATAGAGAACTTCTACCCCGTGAAGGCCAACGTGTTCCTCTATCTGAAAAGCTGCACCAAGCAGTTCGACATCATCTTCTCCGATGCTCCCTACGACCTGCCCAACAGCGAAGAGGTCGTTGATTTGGTACTCCAAGGCGATATGCTCCGCGAGGGCGGCATCTTCATCTTCGAGCACTCCAAGAAGATGAATTTCGAAGAAAGACCCGAATTCTGGCAGTCGAGAAGCTACGGCAGTGTACAGTTCTCCTTCTTCAAAAAGTAGTCCTACGGGGCTGAAAGGGGGCTTAAACGGCAGGTAGCCATTGAGGTTATAGGTGACGGTTGCGGAACAGAGGGCATTACGGCATACGGAATCTCATAGACTTCGAACTGCACACCAAGGGCAACTTGCATTAGATCTCCACCCCTCCGACAAAGGACAACAAATATTTTACTCCCGACAGATGATTGGCTGTCGGGAGTTTTTTTGTTTTCCGCTCGCGAAAGTGTAGAGTACGTGTATATATGGCGACACCCCACTTGCGATGGAAAGGATTGGTCGGGGCAGAGGAAATATTCCCCGCAAGAGGCAAGATTACTAATAAATTTTCTGCAAATAATAAGGTCTGATTATAGGCAAGTTACGAAAAATCGTTAAATTTTGGTCGAAAAATAATCCCGAAAAATTTGCAGGTAATGATTTTTATACTACCTTTGCACACGCAATCGGGAAACAACGAGTCTTCCGAAAGCCAAGAACAAACGGTGCGTTAGTTCAGCTGGTTAGAATACGTGCCTGTCACGCACGGGGTCAGGGGTTCGAGTCCCCTACGCACCGCTGACGAAAAGCTCTGAAATCCGATGATTTCAGAGCTTTTTTGTTTTGGGGAGTATATGGTCACCGAGCCTTCGGATAAGTATCTGCATAAGACAAAAGCCCTGTCGATATTGATACCTTATAATATATAATGCTACAAAAGATGGGCTCATCCGTATCATAACCCCGTGCATAATCTACGAGAGTATCTCAAAAAAAATCGTACAAAATACCCCACTACCCAACTACATTTCGAAATTTATTTAATTTCTTTTCGACATCTTTCGAAACCTTTGTCGTTCGTGGACGCAACGCAGTGACTTACAACCGTTACGCGACCTCTGTCACAGGAGGAACACCCCCCTTCAAGGCTTCAATTAGAAAGTTGCGCACCCCCATTATTAGGTATATTTATCCTAAATGGTGTTTACTTACTTTGTGGTTGAAAACTCTCCTTTTGAGTCTCATATTTCGGAATAACTTCCACACAAACTAAAAAATAATTCCGAACTCAAAAACAACACCAAGGCAGACGATGGTCTGTTCACCCTCTACGAAAAAGGCGACAAATACTACTTCGAAATCCCCGACTCGCTCTGAAGAGTTTCCCCAAGAATATCGAGGTGCGCACCGTCAAGACCTACTCCCTCAACGGCAAGGGCCGCGTGGTGGAGAGTGACGGATTGAAGCAGGTGCCCCTCGAGCTGCACAACTCGATGCTGCTGCCCGAGCGTCCGATGATGCCCCGCTACTTCGATGAGCGTGTCGGCGTCTTCAGCCGCCGTCAGTGGGATTACAGCTTCAATGACGCGCAGCGCTTCACACGCACCCAGTACATCAAGCGTTGAAGACTCGAGCCCAAGGACATGGAGGCTTTCAAGCGCGGCGAATTGGTAGAACCCGTCAAACCTATACCACTCTCCTTCGATTCCGCAGAAGTGGGTCAAGTATTTCAAGCAGGGTGTCGAGGATTGGCAGAGCGCTTTCGAATGCGCAGGCTTCAAGAATGCCATTCAGGCACGCCCCATACCCACCAAGGAGGAGGCTCCCGATTTCGACCCGATGGATGCCCGTTACTCGATGATTGAGTACTTCGTATCGTATGTCGAGAACTCCTACGGACCTCACGTGTCAGACCTCTGTTCGGGTGAGATTATCGAGAGCCACGTGTGCATCTTCCTCAACGCCATAAAACTGCTCCACGACATATATCTGTTGCAGAGTGACGCACAGGAAGAGCAGGCACACGAGATTGGTCTACAACGATGAACTGATGGGACGACTGATTCGTTATCTGGTCACCCACGAGGTAGGTCACACCCTGGGTCTGGCGCACAATTTCGGTGCCAGCTCGACCTTAGCCCACAAAAAGAGCTTCGGCGACGGCAAGTGGGGCATCACCACCAAGGTTAATTTCACCTACGTGAAAGACTGGTCGGGTGCCGACCCCGATGAGTCGTCAGCTTTGCAGAAATACTTCCGCCAACGACAGGAGTACAACCTGCGCATCAGCCACTCGGGACGCATCAACCTCAACAAGCTCTTTGCAGGCAGTCGGCTCTACGATTTTGCCTACACCAACATCAAGGGTCAGGTGGGTGTGCGCTGGACAATGGTACAGCCCGGCAAGTCGGAGCAGGTCAATTCGGTATCGCCACGTGTCAATCTCTCGTTCAATCCTCTGGAGTGGCTGTCGCTGCGCGGAGGTTTCGGACGCTCGGAGAAGACCCCTTCGCTGGCATTCCTCTATCCCGATAAGGAGTATTACGATTTCTACAATCTGGCGGCCACCAACGGCACAGACCGTCACTACCTCTATTCGACCCGTATCTTTGACCTCACGAGCCCCTCATTCCGCGAGGTGGTACTCCACAACATCAGCCGTCCGGGCAATGTGAACTGGGAGCGCAACTACGGTTGGGAGTTTGACTTCAATCTGGGTAAAATCAGAGCCACCAACACGGCTTTCTACATCAATGGTGCATACAACGTATCGGAGTACCACTCCAAGAACCTGAGTTACAGTCTGCCCGTCGGTGAGAGTCGCAGCTACGGCAATGTCTATGTGGTCTATCCCGAGGGTCTGTGTCTGGCACAGGCTCACGGTCTGACCACCTCGAACAACCCCTGCAAGCTCTACCAGCTCTATCAGAACGAGGCTACTTACGTGAGCCGCATCGCTACACTGCCCGATGTGCACGACAAGGCCAAGAACATCGCTCTCCAGCCCGGCAAGAGCCTTGTCATCTCGCATGGAACGCTTAGAACTTCATCGTTCCCGAGAACACCTCGGAATCGGCTACCGACAAGTGCACGATGAACGTAGATTTGCGCAATGCCGACTACGAAATCGAGTCGGAGTCGCGCGCATGGAAGAACTATGGAGATAACCCCGATGCTCCCAACATGGTTCCCGCATTTGATAATCTTCCCACTGCCGGATTCCTCCAGATGAACCAAACTCTCGTTATCTGATTTCGACCGCCGACACGAAGCTGAAACGCGGTATGGCAGGTCTGTCGCAGGGTATTTTACGCAAATTCTAATCTTCGCTCGCTATTGGGTTAGCAGAGTTAGGACATATAAACAAAAAAAGGTGAGAATATCAATTCTCACCTTTTTTTGTTTATATGGGAAGTGTAACTACCCTACCGTTATTTGGATTGGAATTTCAGCTCGCCATCCACGTAAGCGTTCCACTCCTTGCCCTCCTTTTTGACCACAATAGTGGGTTCGGCAGTCGATGTCCAGCTCTCGGAGGGCATCTGACGCTCCAATATGGGGCGTTGCTCCATCTGTGGCATGAACACCTCCACCTTGGAGGAGTCGGCATTGAAGACCAGGCAGGTCATGCCCGTTGTCGGGTTATCCGCCGTGGGGTCGAGTCGCACGCCCTTCTCGAAGGGGCGGATACAGTCGTTCAGCAGTGCCGACCACTGATAGCCCGCCGAGGTCAGGCAGCCGTGGCTGTCCTTGGCATTACCGACCAAATGCTGGGGCTCGACTTTCTGTTGGGCATTCTTCTCGCGCTGTTGCGAACCGCAGCTCACGGACAACACGCCCGCCAGCAGCAACATCAGATTTACTATTTTCTTTGACATATTCTGAGGTTTTTAAGGGTTGAACTGCACAATCCGTTCCATATATCGGGGCTTGTGCGGTTTTATTTCTGTGTCAGAATACAAATATAATAAATATCCGCCTTTCGTAAAAGGGTTGGAGGGGGCTACCCTACTTTGCAAGGCGGAAAAAGGAAAGGGGACTTTCTTTGAAGAAAGTCCCCTTTATCATGATTGGAGCGTTATCGGTTCTATTTCAACTCGTTCCAGTCGCCCCAATAATTGACATCATATCGCCAGCTGTCGGACAGGCACTCGGGATAGGTTTTGCCGGAGAAGACCAGCAGTTGCGCCTTGTCGCTCTCCGCCTGCAGACAGTTGGCATAGCCCTCGGGAATACAGAGCATCTCGCTCTTTTGGTCGGAAATGTGATAAACCTCGGGCTTCAAGTCACGGCTCGGGTGTTCCCAGTTGTCAATCTTCACGAATGCCATCTTGAAGCTGCCCTTCAGGCAATAGAACCACTTTTTCTCGAATTGGTGGGCATGCCAGCCACGCACCACCTCACGCGCGTCGTGCTTGATGATATAAAAACGCTCGATGCCCTCGAACGATAGGTCATTCATCGAGGTGATAATACCGCGGTGGTCCTTGAAGAACTCGCCGGGAAGAAGTTTTATTTCACTCATTTTTCGAAGAAAATAAATATACTCTCACAATGTTTTACAAAGATAGAGTTTCCTTCTCACAAAATAAAGCGAAAAATATCTAATCTTCCCTTCGGATTATTTCAGATGGACGACAGGCGCTTTATCCCAGTCAATCTGCGCATCGGCAGTCTGAATATCGACGAAATCGAAATCAGTCAGCCATCTGCGCAATTTTCTCTCCGCACCCTTTAAGCCATAGTAAGACTTGAAGCGGCGCAGATAGTTCAACTCCTTAATCATCGGCTGGCCGGCATCCAAATCACGAGGATGGATGTACGACAGCAGATAATCCGAGGATTCGTTTGTCCACTTCTTCAGGACAGAGTAAGGCACCAATCGGAAGTAACCGCCACCGGAGAAGATGATGTGCTTTCCGCCAATCTCCTTATAGGTAACGGGCAACTCCTTGATTCGGCAATCCTTATACTCGATAATGCTCGGGCCGGGAGTACCGTAAGAAGGCATACCGCCGTGGGCGTGGTGTGCAGGGAAGACGGAGCAATCGGTAGTAATGCCCAGTTCCGAGAGAATTTCAAAAGCCCAGCCCTCGCTTTCACGGATAGAGAATCCGGGAGCGCGGAAACAGGTTACTTTTTTGCCTGTGATGTCCTCCAATCTATGGATAGATTCCTCGACATCATTGCGGAACTCTTTGGGGGACTGCTGCCATACCAACTGATGGTTCATCGTGTGGCTGCCAATCTGAAAGCGTTCGGAAATGCGTCTAACCAAATCGGGATAGGTCTTTGCCACCCAACCGATGATGAAAAATGTAGCTTTGGTATTTGTCGAGTCGAGAATATCAATCAGACGACCGACATTACCCTCAATGCGCTTCTCATAAGTGACCCACTGCGCTTCGCTTTTGGTGGAGTCGTTATCCAAGAGGTGGAACCACTCCTCGGTGTCGAAAGTAAGTATATTCATCATCTATTATTTTTTAAGTTTGGATTTTCTGAACGAAGGATTGAGATATTTGGTAACGCCCTCCAAGCATCCCATCATCATCGGGAAGGGATCTTTCAAAGAGCCATCCTGATAAAAGACATTCTTACCCCAAAATTTAAACCACGACGGTTTGAACTTGAAGCGTTCGGGAGAGAACAAGAACCACATGACATCCAATCCGAAGAAGCGCACCTCTTTCCCACAATCGTATTTATAGGTGTGGATGGGAAGATTTAATGCCCCTTCGACCATCATTTTCGGGAAATTCACACCGGAAACATAGGCAGAATGAATTGATGCCGGTATTCGGGGATTGATTTCAAGGATTTTCAAGGCATTGGTGCCCTGTTCCTGCATGATGTCAAAGTCTGCAAATCCCACCCAGTTCAACTGCTCCAGTACCGTTGCGCAAATTTGTACGAGATAGGCATCGTCAATGGTTTTGCAATAGGAACTCGTACCTCCCTTCAAAGGAAAGTAACGCATAATCTGCATAATGGTATGATTCAAAATCTTACCATCTGCATCACGATAGAGCATCACATTATAGTAGATACCTGTATGCTGAATGAATTGCTGGAGCGTACAAGTACTGCACACACTTTGGGTCGTGGCAATCTTTTCCTTGACTTCCTCCTTACTGTTCACCAGAACAATACCTCTTGCTCCCATGCCCACATCGGGTTTCAGCATAGCCGGGAAACCGACATAATCTATTGCGGCATCGATAGAGGCTTCATCGTTTCCAATCTTGCGGGTACGAGGATGGGGAAGATTGTTTTTCTCGCACAGAGCCATCAGTTTCTGCTTGTTCTGTGCCAGGTCAAACAAGGGGAAATCCTGCACGGCACAAGCAGTATGAAATTTATCTTCTATTTCCTGCTTGTTCTGACTCAAGAAACGAGCACTTTTATCTCCCAAAGGAATAATAACATCCATCTTTTGCTGAAATAAGATGTCGAATAACAACGATTTATACTCGTCGTCATAGACATCCTTATGCTTGCAAATGATTTTTTTGTTGATATATCGGGAGCCGTAACCGGCATTGATACGACCTTCGATAATGGCATAGACTTTCGTATCCAGCTCATGCAGGGCACGAGCAGTAGAAGGAGCCTGGCCGTTCTGCCCCTCCAAAAGTAAAATATGGTACATTTTGATAAAATGATAGCGAAAAGAAATTAGCTATATATTATTTTAAGAATTTCTGCAACTCTCTATTGTCTTGCTTATAAAAGAATTCTCGAAGTTTTTCAGCCGTTTTCTTGAAAACGAAGCACGGTAAAGATAGGCAATAGAATAATAAAGAAGCGTGAATTTTAGAATAGCCAAGAGCCTGTTGATACACCTCAATATGGTACTTCAACAACTTGAACTTCTTAGAAGACAATGAATTTGGTGTATATCTGTATATGAACAATGGTTCAGGTATACAATAGGCATATTTTGTTTTTTGCAGAATATTTAACCACAATGCAAAATCTTGTCGGCGTCTAATAGGTCTCATGTAAAATTTACCTATGTCTTTTGTATCATACAGCACACTCGATGTTCCAATGTAGTTGATTAATTTGGTACTATTGAATGAAACTCTATAAGGCTTTTTATTCAATCCAACAGCCTTGTTATTATCATCAACTACGAGGGTGTAGCTATGGCAGAATTGATAACCGTTAGTTTTTAAAAAATTGATCTGCTTTTCTAGTTTAGTCGGTTGCCATAAATCGTCACTATCAAGAAACGCAATATATCGGCCTTTTGCCTGTTGGATTGAATTATTCCTTGCGACTCCAGCTCCTGAATTTTGAGATAGTTTGAATAGCTTTATTCGGTTGTCGGTTTCTGCATACTTACGAACAATATCACAAGTATCATCTGTCGAACAATCGTCAGTAATCAATAATTCCCAATCTGTATATGTCTGACTGACAACAGATTCTATGGATTGAGAAATGAATCTTGACGAATTGTATGACGGCATGATTATTGAAACAAGATGGTCAATCATATTTAATAATCAATTAAATTATTTAATCTCTTCTGAAAATATCGCGTGTGTAGACCTTTTCGACCACATCATCCAAACAAGAATCGTAGCGGTTGGCAATGATGGCTTGTGACTGTTGTTTGAAATCTGCCAGATTATTGACCACCTCACTGCCAAAGAATGTCGAACCGTCTTCAAGAGTAGGTTCATAAATTATCACGGTTGCCCCCTTGGCCTTGATGCGCTTCATGACACCTTGGATAGAACTCTGACGGAAATTATCACTGTTCGACTTCATGGTCAGACGATATACGCCAATCACACAACGACGTTCCTCCTGTGCTTTGAAATCACCTTTGGAATAATAGTCGTAATATCTGGCCATCTTCAGCACTTGGTCTGCAATGAAGTCCTTACGGGTCTTATTCGACTCGACAATGGCCGACATCATGTTTTGAGGCACATCGGCATAATTGGCCAAAAGCTGTTTGGTATCTTTGGGCAGGCAGTAACCGCCATAACCGAATGAGGGGTTGTTATAGTGTGTACCGATACGCGGATCAAGACCAATACCCTTGATGATGGCCTGACTATCCAATCCCTTCACTTCGGCATAGGTATCCAGTTCATTGAAATAGCTGACTCGGAGGGCCAAATAGGTGTTGGCAAACAATTTTACCGCTTCGGCTTCCTTCAATCCCATATACAGGACATCGATATTCTCTTTCAAGGCACCTTCCTGAAGCAATGCGGCAAAGGTCTGTGCTGAAGTTTTGAGCAACTCGATGTCGGCAATCTTTTGAATAGCATCGTTTTCTGTTTTGAACATCTCATTGTCGATTATCTTGGGATATCCTACAATGATGCGACTCGGATACAGATTATCATAGAGCGCTTTGGACTCGCGGAGGAATTCGGGAGCGAACAACAGATTCAACTGTTTGATACCCTGTTGGGCATACTTCACATACAGATTACGACAATATCCTACTGGAATGGTGGATTTTATTACCATAATGGCCTGAGGATTGACTTGAAGCACCAGATCGATAACCTCTTCGACATGAGATGTGTCAAAATAATTCTTGACAGGGTCGTAGTTTGTGGGAGTCGCAATAACTACAAAATCTGCGTCCCGATAAGCCGATGCACCATCAAGTGTCGCTTTGAAATTCAACTCCTTTTCCACCAAGTACTTCTCGATGTAATCATCTTGAATGGGAGACTTCCTGTTATTGAGCATTTCGACCTTTTCGGGTACAACATCCACGGCCACCACCTGATGATGCTGGCTTAAAAGGGTCGCAATACTCAATCCTACGTAACCGGTACCGGCTACGGCGATTTTGTACTGTGTCATAATATATATTTTTGCTATAAAAATCTTGGTATCAGAATATTATTCACAATTTCAGATGTAGTGAATTTTTTAGCAGCTTGTAAACAATTCGGCTTCATGTCTACTAAATATTGAGGATTTTCGACAATGGTTAATAACGCAGCTACAAATTCATCGTAATTATTAAAATCATAACCGATTCCTACTTGCCCATCGTCAATAAGATCTGCATAATTTACCCATCTTGAGAAAATAGTAGGGATTCCCGCAGCATATGCATCAATAATAGTTCCGGGGATACCTTCTGTGTAGTAGTGTGTCGGGAACAGGAGCGCATAGTAATTCTTTAATATTTCAACAGTTTTATCAAAAGGGACTACACCTCCATATGAAATATATTCCGGAAATTCTGATTGCAACAGAGCAAATTGTTCTTGATACGTATTGGCGATAGGACCATATATATCAAGCTTAAAAATCACACGCCCATATTTGGTATTTATCTGTTTAACTGCATTTATGGCATCTTCAATACCTTTTTCCTTTATGACGCGTGACAAAGTACAAAGTTGGTAAGGCTCCTTGTATTCCCTTTTCAAATCCTCGTCTCTCAATATCGACAGAGTCTTGCAATTAGGCATTATCAGGATATTATGAAAACCTCTTTTTTCTAATTTCACCTTCATTGTCGAAGTTTCCACATAGATGGCTGTAAATTTCAGAAGATATGATTTAAGCCATTGATGTTGGTCTATAAATTCAGGGAGCCAGCCACCTATCACGATATAATGTAATCGGCGGTTGAATAGCTTATTCAATAGAGCAAGTAATGGTGCAAATATCCTGATTCCGTTATGTGCAGGCATTATTATGACATTCTTGCATTGCTTGATGAATTTGCAGGCATGCCAAATATGAGAGACTATTTTTTTTGCCCCCCCATGTGTATTGTACTTTATAATATCATCTCCCAAAACACGGATTAACTCCGTCGTTATAATTTGAGTCTTGACAGTCTGTCCGTCCGAACAATTATTGGGGACACCAAAACTTCCTATTACACCTACTTTTTTCATATCATTAAAGATTAGTGTTATAATAGACTTGTCATTAAATGCTCGTAATTAAGACAACATGTTTTTATATCGTAAGCCTTAAAAGACTCTAGCGATTTTTCTCTCATCTGCTTTCGCTCCTCTGGGGATAACTTCAGGAAACGGATTAAAGTCTTTTCAATGTCGGCTTGAGTTGTGCCCTCCGCCAACAAACCATTCTCTCCATCACGAATCATATTCTTTATTCCTCCAACAGGGGTACATATCGGAATAGCTCCGACAGAGAAACATTCAATCAATGTGATGGGCATACCTTCAATAAATGACGAAAGACAGAAAGCATCTGCCAAAGCCATATAATCACGAGGATTTGTCTTGCTCCCCAACAAATGAATATGCGACGATTTTAATGATTGTATCTCAGATACGACTTCTTCATTATTAACATCACCGATACTGATTAATTCTAACTTGTGTCCCTGTTGATTTAGATGATCTATCGCCTGAGCCAAAGACAACTGGTTCTTCACCTTATTCAATCGGGCGACATTAACGATTATTGTCGTATCCGGAGTCTTTTTTATAATATCAAATTCCTTATCGACTTGTTCTAGGGTTCTTGACTTGGACTTAGTAAAATCAGGTCGTCCATTATAAATCAAAACAGATGGAGTTCCATATAATCGCTCGAATGATTTTTGAGACTCCTCTGATATTGTTACGGCAGTTACTTTCCCCCCTTTAAAGGCAAATTTTCTAATACTTCTATTGATGAAATCTTTAGCATCATAAGCAGCATCGCTATGAACCGTATAAATAAATTTTGTCTTTGATCTTTTCCAAAAATTCAAAACTGTATAAAGAAATCCGGAAAGATGTGTATGTACTATATCTGGTTGCTCCCGATTTATTAATTGTTTTACTTTCAACAGACATTTCACATCCAATCCAGGATTCTTCCCCATGCTTACAACTTTTATTCTAGGAGATAATTCTTTACAGAAGAATCCTTTAAAATCAAAGTCATATAATACTATCAATATAAGTTCATGCCGTTCAGATAGTTCATTGCACAAATCGACAACAAATCGTTCTGCTCCGCCCGAGCCTAAATAGGGTATGATTTCAATTATTCTCATAAATCAAATTTTATAAATCGGATACATGATTTTATATAATATATTGGAGATTATGATCAGATATAAACCAACTCTTATTATTCGGTCTTGTTTATGAAAAATAGCAAACGGGAGTGCCAATGCTAATGGATACAAACTTGCATCCCAAAAACGGGGAGAAAGGAAAGATGAAGTATCCTGATTAAAGAAAAGACAAGATAAATACATTAACCAGTATGTATTGTTGGTAAAAACAATTGTTGATTTATCTGTGATTTTATGCTTTAAGATATTGGTGATACAATAATATAGGAATAGTATTAATGGCAAGCGTTCTATTAGAAGTCTTATGTAACCACCAATTCCCATTTCGTGAAAATTTTCTCGTTCCAAATAACTGGTTCCTACCGTTTGAAACTGCTCTCCTCCAATATCGGCATTCAATACATATAAAGATATTTCATGAAAAACTTTGTATAGAATAGGAAATGCACACAATGACGCTACATACATCCATTTTTTCATAGGGAAAAAAGAGCATAGCAAAATAGCGGTATATAATGGCATGCTCTTATGTAATGTTGCTGATATTAAAATACCAATAGCTCCTATGACACAGGATATAGATTTATTCTTTGCTGGTTTTATAATATATGTTATTGAGTAATATAAAGCAACATATCCTAACGTATTTCTTGGAGCTGGAAAATAGAATATTAGAATTATTATAAATATAAAACATGATAAAAAAGGAGGCGTGTTTAATCGTTTAAATGTCAAAACCAATAATATACTACTAAGTCCCCAAATAACGAATCTCCAATAATAATATCCATACGGAAGGACTTCCAACAAATAATTATAGAATGGTTCCCAATGCCCTCTGCCTATTTTGTATGCAGATTCATATCCTTCATAATATCCATAAAAATCGCCACCACTAATAAAACCGAAAACAGAAAAAATCATTACAGCTATCAGAAAGAACCGATAGTCACCTTTAGATTGATTTTGAAGCTGCATTGCAGGCTTGTATTTAAAAAACATTACAAGCCATAAGAATGTCGAAAACAGAGCTTCTAAATATGTCAGTTCATACATTAGAACAATTTGTTAAGCACAGGAATTTTTCTAAAAAAGTAGAATAAAATATACGAAAACATCAATGTTAAAAGAGAAGCTACCCAAGGATAGAAATCAGGGGTCATCACTTGACAGAAATTTGTCTTATAATATAAAATTCTCAATATAGGCTCCTGGAATATATAGATTCCAAAAGATGCCAGCGATATCTTATTGAAAGATCTCAAGTTCCAATCTGACACACAATTCGACAACATATATCCTATTATGAAATAGAGTCCCACAGCCATGATTGAATAGAATAATCTGCTCAATTTATTAAATGGACTTACAAGTATTTTCATGAACAAATCCATACCTGGAGTCAATCGCGTATACTCCACCATATAGGTACCCACATAAAAACAAACTAAATAAGCAAGAACAAAAAGGGCAAAGTACTTTTTCAGCGTTTGGAATGTCTTAAAAACCTTCGTTCTATTTATAAAACTCAAATATCCCAAATGGAAAAATAAAAGATAATACAGACTATTATTTATTCTTAGAGGCAATTCCGGGCATGGGAGTAATGCGATAATGATTAGAATCCAAATCTTGGGAAATGATATTCTTTTACAAAATAAATTCTCAAATATAAAGCACCACAATAACATCGGCAAGAACCATAAATGGCCTAATCCATTCATAATTATCCAAGCTGATTTTAAAGACAATAAGCTGCCAACACCGCTATATATAATTATACACACAACTCCCCATAAAAGGCAGGGAATATATAACCTCTTTATTTTTGAAGGAATCAGTGTACTTATTGTATAGTTGTGCTTTATATCACTTAATGCATAAACATAGCCGGAAATAAAAACAAAAGTTTCCAGCATACCACTGTAAAAGAATTTTGCCAGCCAATAATACATTGTTGATTCTGCTGTCAGAACAGGTGTTTCCCAGTTTCCTGCAAATGGAGCAAATGCATGACAACCAATTAAAGCAAAAATAACACAACTACGTATAATATCTATTTCTCTTAATCTTTGTTGTTTATTCATACTCCCCATTTTTCATCTTTTTATATATCGTGCGAAATCAAATACCTTCCGCGCCAGAGCAGTCATCATATCACATTTCAGCACAGAGACACAACCGATTGTTTTATGAAAAACAGAGATTCTAGGATGTGACAAATAATGTTTGAGCTGTACGGACTGATAAAGACTTTTATTCAAAGCAGAAATATCACCGTACAACAGAATACCACTTTTCACAGAGGCTTTAAACATATTGAAAGCCTCTATAATGCCTTTGTCGGTTATTTGTTCATGAACGCAGAATTCGTTCATATGCATAATCAAATCCTGCGAATTTTTCTGCTGCATAGCGTTCATTTTTGACGCAGAAATTGACCCCTCACGCAAAAGATAGTTGTAAAACGGCAGCGGCACATAAGCCAGCTTCTTAGCAAAATAGAGCAGTCGATACATGACCGACAAATCCTCCATCATATTCAACCCCTGTATGGGAGCGATGTTGTTATCGATGTAGAGACTTCTGCGAATGAGCTTATTCCAAACAGCACTATGCACTTGCCCTTTCAAAATTTGTTTCAGACAGTCAATATGATTCAGAGATGGATTTACATGCGTGTGTGTCTTTTTTCCGTCTTTTACAATATTATAGTCACATATAACTATATCGGCAGAGGTTTCAATAGCTTTTAACACCAGTGTTTCCACCATATCATTTTGCTCAATATAATCGTCACTGTCGATTTGCAGAAGATAATCTCCATGAGCAGCTTCCAATCCAAACTTACGCGCTCCTGCCAATCCTCGATTCTGGGGATATGACAATATTTGCGTCTTATCCTTCTTCTGAGGATATTCATCAAGCACCTGTTTGAGAATAGTAATGCTATTATCGGGAGTGCAATCATCCACAAAGATGATTTCCAAATCTGCATAAGTCTGCTCAAAGATGGAGCGAGCACACTTCTCGATATATTTTTCAACCCCGTAGATGGGGACAATAACAGATACTTTTATCATATTATCGGTTTAAAATTCGTTTTGCGACGGGGATAGCATATTGAAAGACGGCATCAAATAATATTCTTGACAATTTGTCATAACCTAACAAAGAGAGTTTTATGTAAAACTTGAAGGACAATAGATTAAATCCTGATGACTTATAATATTCATTTACTTCGTCATCATACAGAGCAATAAATTCGTATACAGGAAGTTCCCTTACGCACCAAGCCAACTCCTTTGTGGCGCACTTGACTCTGAACAATTCCTTTTGATAGTTTACAGCACTAAGCACATCTTCGAAATGGCGAATAAATAATTTCTGGGAGTCAAGATTTTTCAAACTTTTATATCGGGTAATACTCGATATATTAGAGAATAAATCATAATGATAAAAAGCCTTGTTCAGATAAGCAACTTTAATATCATTACGTAACAATTCGCAAACGACATACAAATCTTCCCAAACTACGACCGGAGGGAACTTGATATTGTATTTACCATAACAATCTCGACGTATCAATTTACACCATAGCCCACCATGCAAAACACCCATCATAAACTCTCGCAACAAAGAATCGCTTTGTAATGAAGTCGGAGTTTGAGGTATATATCTTTGTTTATGACGATATTCCTCCAAATAATCGCACATCACCATGTCCGCATCCTCTTCTTTGGCCTTTCGATAGAGTTCTTCCAACATGGTCGGCTCCACCCAATCATCGGGGTCGGCGTGAATTGAATATTCTCCTTCGGCGTGGTCCATTCCGCACTGTCGCGCCGAACTCACTCCGCCATTCTCTTTATGAAAGACCTTGATACGACTGTCCTTCGCGGCATATTCATCACAAATCTCACCGCTTCGGTCGGGACTGCCGTCATCGACAAGAAGTAATTCGAAATCGGTAAATGTTTGAGCCAAAATACTATCGACACATTTGTGCAAATATTTTTCGGCTTTATAGACGGGGACAATTACAGATATTTTAGGAATTATACTGACCATTGTTTATCTACATTTATGAATAAAACACTTGGCTTTCTCAATTAACATAAGTCGTTCATGCTTACGCAATCCCACAAAAAATAAGATCAATAGTGTTGATAATGCACACAGCAAACTATTCCCTATCAACCCGACAAAAGAAGATGTCGCACAATATCTATATAGTATGAATCCTATGGCAATGATAGGAATGGTTACTTTAAATGCAGGGATGAGTACATCTGTTAGATATTTCCTTTTTGCCAATTGTACACGCGGATAAACTATCCATACACGGACAAGTTGTGTGATAGTCTCTATAATTAGATACACCACAAACACCATTTCCGAAGATATGTGAGCATACTTCAAAAAAAAGTATGCTACAGGAACAACTGTTAGCAAAAGAGTTCCTTCAATAATCTGAAATTTCTTGATATCGCCAGTCGCATGAATCGCCATGATTGTCGGGCCTTTAAAAGCTTCGTTCATGCACGATAGAATCATTAATCGTGTAAATGCAACCGTGTGTTCCGGCACCTCGCTCAACCATAACTGGAGGATATATTCCGTATTGATAAAAATCGGTAGGGCCACCAACAGAATCAAGTAGAAAGAATAGCGCGAACTATTCAAAATTAATGTGTGCATATACTGCATATCACCCTGCGCATACAGTTTGGTAATCTGGGGGCGCACTGCCATCTGAAAATTGCCGAAAAATTGACTCACTGCACTTTGCACTTGCACAGCAACACCTCGTGCAGCATTTACCATCGGCCCGAAGAACAAGTTCAGAAGTATATTAATACCTTGGGTATAACCGACGATTGCCAAATATCCATTGGTTGTCCATCCTGCATATACAGCTATCCTTCGAGACAATTCCTTATTCCACAGCCATCGAGCCGATGATTCCGTAAAATGACGGTTGCAGTAGACGGAATATAAAATTCTGATGACGACTTGTACGACTAGAATTAATGCCGCATACAGAATCAAGCGGTCGGAATTGATCCACAACAACAATACAACAACCGCCAACTTGGCCAATGCCTCGAAGATGGAGATGTAGGCAAAGGCATTCATACGCTCGTGAGCGATAATCAATGCATTGTAGGGTACGCTCAATATCGAAACAATGAATGTCACAACCGAACACTGATAGACCCAAAATGCAGCAGTCATTCGATTTGCAGGAATGACCATTTTCTCCATAACGAACCAAAGTCCGACGGTCTCGGCCAATACGAAAGCGATAATAGCCATGATGTAATGCACCGTAACGGCACATCGGAAAACCTTGCCGACATCGCCTTCACTTCCTCGTCCCAATTCGAAGGTAATGAAACGCGATGTAGCACCACCCAATGAACTGCTAAGGAATCCCAGCATGGTTACCACTCCGCCGACAACATTGTAAATACCGAAATCAACAACACCAAGTGCTTTTAATATGATTCGGGAAGAATAGAGGGTTACGCCCATCAGAAAAATCATTCTGATGTAGAGCAGTACAGTGTTTTTCGCTATTCGCTTGTTATTTTCGGCTACGGTGGACATTCAATTATTTTGTT
>JAHHQO010000011.1 GCA_020026335.1 Alistipes sp.
GCGAAAAGCTCAAATCACTTTATCGTCCTACAACCTCCTCCAACTCTGCCACCGTTACAGGGATCTTCTTGTCGCCCATCAGGTAGCAGCCGTTCTCGGTCACCACAATATCGTCCTCGATGCGGATACCACCGAAGTCACGATATTCGGCGTTGAGCTTGTCGTAATCTACGATGCCCTTGTAGAGACCCTCGGCCTGACACTTGTCGATGAGCTGCGGTATGAAGTACAATCCCGGCTCGTCGGTCATCACGGTGCCGGCCTTCACCTTCCAGCCCTTGCGGTAGATGCAGGTCGCCGACTGTGCGGCACGCTCTGCCAGCTGCGAGTAGTCGAACGAACGCTCGCCAAAGGCCTCGCAGTCGTGAACGTCCATACCCAGACCGTGACCCAGTCCGTGAGGCATGAACATCTCCATGGCACCTGCTGCCACAGCGTCCTCGGCAGTACCGTGAACCAGACCTGCGCCAATCAGACCCTCTGCCAACTTGAGATAAGCCTGGTTGTGAATGTCGGTGAACATGAGTCCCGCCTTGATATATTGAGCCACGTGGTCGTGTGCCGCGAGGACAATCTCGTACATCTCTTTCTGCTTGGGGGTGAACTTACCGTTCACGGGATAGGTACGTGTGTGGTCGGAGCAGTAGTTGTTCACTGTCTCGCCACCGGCATCGCACAACAGCAGACGACCCGACTGAAGCACGCCGTCGCAGTTGAGGTTGTGGAGGGTCTCACCGTGCTGTGACACGATGGAGGGGAACGACACGCCCGAACCGTAGGACTTGGTCACGCCCTCGATGGCTCCTGCAATCTCGCGCTCGACAACACCCGGACGACACATCTTCATGGCCAGCGTGTGCATCTTGTAGCCGATTTGGAAGGCCCGCTGCATCTCCTCAATCTCCTCCGCGCTCTTGATTTCGCGCATCTCTGCCACGGCGAACATCAGCTCTATCGACTTGTAGTCGTGCAGCAGTTCGGGTTTGATACCCAAAAGTGCTGATAGCTGCAACTTCGTTTCACCACGATAGGGAGGCAGATAGTGGACGTGGCGGTTCAGTGAGATGGCCTTGCGAATGTAACGCTCCAACTCTGCCATGGGGTGGGTGTTCTTCATACCGACCTGTGCCGCCATGTCGTGGAGTGTGGGCTGAGGACCTGTCCATATAATGTCTTCGACAGTGAAATCATCACCAAAAAGATGTTCCTCGCCCGATTCGGTGTCGATAAGGCCCACCAGCGAGGGGACATTCAGACCGAAGTAGTAGAGGAACGACGAATCCTGTCGGAAATAGTAAGCGTTATTGGGATAGTTGTTGGGTGCGAAAGTGTTACCCGGAAGGATAATTACTCCCTTTCCGATTTTTGTACGCAGTGTCTCACGGCGTGCAACATAAGTTTTTTCAGAAAACATAATTATCAGTTTTTTGGTTTTTACAAATGTAGAAATAATTTGTCGATTTGTAAATACCTAAAAGGTATAAAAAAAGAGCGGAACTCCAAATCGGAATTCCGCTCTTTCGAGTATTTAAAGTATCGTTGGCGACACCGAATTATTTGATTTCGATAGGTGCATCGAGATCCTCGGGGTAGAGACCGTAACGAGACTCACCGTTCATGTGGCCCGAAGCATCGGTGATAACCAAACCGTTAACGCTCTCCTTGTTGAGCTTGTAGTAGAACTCAAGACCCTCAGACTTGGGATCGACAGCCAGCATGTTCTTCTGCAACTGGTTCTCCGAACGAGCTACACTCCACAGACGAACCTCCGACATCTTACCGTTGAAAGGACGCTCGCCCCACATGAAGCCGGCAACCTTACCGATGAAGAAACCGTTACCCTTGACACCGTCACCACCAATCATGATGTCCTCGGTGCCGGCGTTGCCTTCGTTCACCTTGACACCGTTCACATACATACCTGCGAAACCGGTCTCGGCGTTACGAACGAATGCTACATGGTACCACTTCTTCGACTCCAACTTGTTGGGGTTCTGGAACTGTACCTTACCTGCAATCTGGAGAATGTTGCGGGGAAGACCACCACCTTGATCACCGATACGGAAGATCAGAGTACCCTCCTTACCCATGACGGTGTTGTTGTCACCGAAGTAGTCGATGTAGATAAGAGCCTCGTAGGTAATCGACTTGAAGGCCTTGTCCTGCGGAATGGGCACGTAGATAGCACCATTGCTGAAGCGAACGGCTGACATGATACGTACAGGCTTGCTTACTACATAATAGGTTACATTACCACCGCTGACGAGGGGAGCCGACGAGTTGGCAATGCGAACGGGAATAACATAGGTCTTACCGTCCTCTACCCGGTCAAGACCGGTCAAATTGATATTGACCTTCTCTGCGTAGATTTTCTTCGAGTTGATAACCGCCTCTGTCGATTCGAACTGCGCGTGCTGGAGGTCGAACAACAGATACTCGGTACCGTTCTTTGCGTTGAAGGCGTCAACATCGCTCTGAGTACCGAAAGCATAGGTCAATTGTACGCTTGATGTCATCGGGGTTGTTGCGCGCGCACTAAGCTCAACAGCCATCTCAGTGCCTTCCTGAATCTCTACTTTGTATTCAGAGCTCTCGAAATATACTTTAGGCTCGAGCAGGTCACCCTGGGTATCGTTGCAAGCGTACAAAGATACGGTGGCTGCTGCAAGTGCCATATATTTTACTATTTTGTTCATTGTTTTTGTAATTTATTGGGTGATAATTTACATCTCGGGCTGGGGGTTCTGGTTTGCCTTCCAGTCGTTGAATACCTGCTGGTTAATCTGGATTGCCTGACGCATCCATCTGTAGTCGGGAGTGTTGTCGTAGTCGTTATCGAAACGATAAGCACCTACACCACCCTTGTAACCGTTAGAAGGCATCCATCTTGCCTGGTTCAGCAACTGACCACCGCTACCGAAGTTAGCCTCGAAGTTCTCGGTGATAATCAGTCTCTCGTTCTTGTTGCCGGGAGCATAGTAGTTGGGGCGCGAGTTGCCGTAAGACTGGGTAATCCAGTAGTCGACATACTGATTCATATCATCGCCGAAGTAGCTGATAAGACCGTCGATAACCAACAACTTGTGACCCTTACCCTCGGGATCGCTGGAAGGACCCATGTATTTACCCATCTCCTTGACCAGAATCTGGATAGTGTTACCGTCCAGTGAACCATCGGCATCGTTGAAGCCCATACCCGGCTCCCAGTCGATATCGAAACCGTCCCACTCACCGGTTACCAGTGAGTCGTAGAGAGCCTTTGCGAACTTACCGAATGCTGCCTCGTAGGACGACGGGTCTTTGTGGCGATAGCCCCAGTAGTCCCAACGTGCCAACTTCTTGGCTTCGTGAACCTGCGCGTCGCTCCAGCCTTCTGCCTCGGCCTGCTTGTAGATGTCGGCGTAAATCGATTCGGGAGTACGACCCTTACCGATGTGAGAAAGAAGACTCACCTCCAACAGCTTGATACCCTTTACCTTCTGAACAAACTCCTTGTCGGCCTTCTGCTCGGGGGTAATCTGTGATGCGCTGGGGGCACCGCTCCACATCGAAACGATATCCATCGAGTCGGGCATGGAGGTCAGATAACCTCTACGCATGGTACCCGTGGGTGACCAGTTGGAGAACCAACCGAATGCTACGGGACGACCATAGTTCTGGGCTTGTGCACGATACTCGCGCAACTTTGCGTAATACGCCTCGCTACCGGGAGCACCCGTATTGTTACCGCCGATGTGCTCTACCTGTATGTTCTCGACATCGGTGCATCCGGTGAGAATCATACCTGCAAGAGGCAGTGTGTATAATATTTTCTTAAGAATATTCATAGTTTTAATGTTTTCTGTTTCAGGTTATGATTCTTTTACTTTTTGGTCCACCAGAGCTCTGTGCCACCGGTATCCTGACCGCCCAGCTTCTGCAAAGCGTCGTTGTAAATCTCCTGACCTTCCTGAGTCTGATAGAAACTCTCGGGATACTGGATACGGCGCATACCTTTCTCAATAGTAATACCCTGAGCACGACCGTTGTTAACCACTACGGGGTTCATCTTGGGGTAACCTGTACGACGGAAGTCGCACCATGCCTCGTGACCGTTGGGGAACATAGCGATGTACTTCTGAATCATGATTTTCTCCAGCTTATCCTCGTTGCTGCCTGTAAACTCGGCAGTAGCAGTAGAGGGAGCAGGGAAACTGCAAGCACCATTGCCTGTCAATTCGTGAGCCATGGGAGTCTTACCCGATGCCAGATAATTGTCAGCACCCGAAACACCGTTCTCGGCGAACGACATCTCGACACCGGCCTTGTAGTTGGCAGCTGCATCACCGAACTCACCGCCCCATTTCAGAGCAGCCTCGGCCTTGAGGAACAATACCTCTGATGTGCGCAACCAGTAGGTGGGAGTAGTACCGGTGAAGTTGGGCAGCGAGCACTCCTTGTAAGCCGGAAGGCTACCGTTGGCGTGACCCGAAGGAACTGCCATATACTTCTGACCGTCGTATGCCTCCACTGCATTTTTGTTGGCAGCGGGCTTGAAGTATTTGCCCAGACGGGGGTCTTCATAACCCATCAGGTAAGAGTAGATGGTCGAACCCATACGAGCCTCACCATACTGCTCTGCCAGCCAGTTGATGTTGTTGATGAAGGTCATACCTGCACCGGTCTCCATCTTGGCCTCGTCCTCCTTGGCAGTCATCACACCACCGTCGATGGCCTTCTTTGCATACTGTTTTGCCAGAGCGTCATCGGCGTTGCTGATACGCAGAGCCAGACGCAGCATCAGAGAGTTGGCATACTTCACCCATTTCTTCGAATCGCCACCGTAAACGGCATCGTAGTTGGGCATGATAGCCACACCGTTGTCGGCATAGGGGCTCAGGTCTTTGATGGCCTGCTCCAGGTCGGCGAGCATCTGTGTATATACGTCCTTCTCCGAGTCGAAGAAAATCTTCATGGTGTTATCGGCAGCGTGAGAGTAGGGAATGGGACCGAAGCTGTCAACAGCGCGGTGCCAAGCCGAAATCTTCAGAATCTGTGCCAATGCGTAAACCTCGGGAGTCTTGTTCAGCTCGGCAGCTGCCTTCAGACGCTTCCAGGGGTCGAGCGATTTTGTGTAGGCGTAATTGTAGGTTGCGGCAATCCAACCGTCCTTGAGGTAGTAGCACGGGTTGCAATAACCGGCGTCCCAAGAGTTGGCCTCACCGAAGTAACCCGACCAGTTGTCGGCCGACAGGTGATAGGCTACCTGATAGTCGTTGATGATGTGAGTATCATCAGCCTGGGTACCTACGGGAACTACATTCTGTTGCATGGCGAGGAAACGGCCACCCACAGCGATGTTATCGCGGATACTCTCCTCATCGGTAACTTCAAAGGGGTTGGTGTTGATTTCCTCATAGTCGCAGGCCGTGAGCATCGAAGCTGCACAAACTCCTGCCATGAGTATATATCTGTTGATGTTTTTCATAGTTTTCGAGTGCTACAATTTAAACTTAATAGAGAAACCATAGCTACGTACACTGGGCTGCATGAAGTAGTCGTTACCCTGGCCGTAAGTAGCAGTTGAAGGTGTAAGCTCGGGGTCGAAAGGAGCCTTGCAGTAAATCATCCAGGGGTTGTTGGCGATGAACGAAATAGTGAAGTCCTTAACCACGTTGCGGAACCACTTGTTGGGCAGGGTGTAACCGAGGGTCAGCTCCTGCAAACGTACGTTGGTTGCGCTGTAAGTGTAGTAACCCGAAGTCTGGTAGTTACCTGTACCAATCTTCTGATAGTAGGTCTTGGCATCGACGCGACCCTGACCGGGAAGCAGTGCACCGCCGGCCAAACGAGCCTCACCCGAACGCTTCGAAACACCGAACTTGTCGAGGATAGCCTCGGTCGATGATGTAACGACACCACCTACGCGTGCGGTGAACAGGAAGCCCAGGCTGATGCCCTTGTAAGAGAGTGCGTTGTTCCAACCCATGTTGTACTTGGGAGCGGTCGAACCGAGGTAAACGGGCTCGCCGGCCTCCAAAGTGTAGGTACCGTCACTCTTAATCTCTACATAACCCTGGCTATCCTTCTTGAAGAAGGTGTTGGCGTAGATATCATGGATACTACCGCCCTCTTTCAAGATGATGCGGCCATTGTCCTTCAATACCTCGGGGATGTTGATGGGGTCATCCATCAGGGCTGTCTTGTAGTTGTGAACCATCTCCTTAATCTCGTTCACGTTGCGAGAGTAGGTGAAGGTCGATGAAAGTGCGAGGCCCGACTTGAACTGGTTGTTGTAGTTGACCATAACCTCCCAACCGCGGTTCTCGACGTCACCTGCCTGGAGGTAAATCTTCTTGTAACCGGTGAATTCGGGAAGGTTACCCAAGAAGGTCTGGTTCTTGGTGTTCGAGTGGTAGTAGGTTACCTCGGCGTTGAAACGGTTCCACAGACGCAGGCTCAAACCAAACTCATAAGAATTGGTACGCTCGGCCTTGAAGTCGGTGAAGGGGTAGATGTCGGTAGGCTTCAAGCTACCGCCGACGATGGGAGTGGTAACGGTACCGGGAGTCAGACCCGAACGCGATACGGGAGCACCCACCTGAGTGAACGAACCTCTCAACTTGAGGAGTGAAATCCATTCGGGCATATTGACCATCTCCGAAATCAGAGCTGACAGACCGACCGAAGGATAGAAGAACGACTCCTCCTTGGTGTTTACCAGACGAGAGTTCCAGTCGTTACGGCCGGTAAGAGTCAGGTAAAGCATGTTCTTCCAACCAATCTCGACGTTGGCGAAGATGGCGTGGTTACGAACGCGTGCGGCACCGTGGTCCTCATCGGGACGACCGTTGGTGGGGTCGATGTTGGTGAGCGTAAACTTGTTGGCAACACCCAGCAGACGGCCCTTGTAGCCTCTTTCGAGTGCCCAGAAGTTAGAGTAGTTCCAACCGACGTTGGCCGAAATCGACCAGTCGTCCCACATCTTGTTGATGTTGACCATGGCGTCGGCGTACTCCTGACGGTCGTTGTAAGTCTCATAACCGAAGAAACCCTTGTCACTACCCTCGGTGAATACGTGGTAAGACGATGCGTAGAGTTTGCGCTCCGAGAGAATCTTACTGTCATCCATACGATAACGTGCCGAGATGTTCAACCAGTCGGTAATCTTATAGGTAAGACCTACATTGAACATATAACGGCTCTTCTCGTGAGTATTGACGTTACGGTAAGCAGTCCAGTAGGGGTTCTGGTTAGCGTAAACGTCATCGGCTACGGGCCAGTACATGACGGGCAGGTTACGGGTTGCATCGTAACGCTCGAAAGTCTTGATGGCTGCGAAGTTCTCACCGCGGGGGAAGAGGTAAGCGGCCATCACGGGGTTCCAATACTGACCCTGTGAAATCATGTTGGTATCCTCCTGCTTTACATACGATGCACCGAGGTCGAGTTTCAGCTTATCCTTTGCAAAAGTCGAAGTGTTGCGGATAGTGAGGTTCAGACGATCGTAAGAGTTGTTGGGAACGATACCGTCGGAATTGGTCGACGAGAACGAAGCGAAAGTCTGGTTCTTGTCGTTACCGGTAGTCAGCGTGATAGAGTTGATGAAGTTCATACCGGTGTTGAAGAAGTGCTTCTTGGGGTCGTAGTTGGTAGGAGCGGCCATCTTCTCACCCCAGCTCTCATAGGAACCTGCCTTGTTGCCGTAGATAGTCTGGAATTCGGGGGTCATGTAAGCCTTCGAGAACTCCGAAGACGACGAGAAAGTCACCTGAAGTTTACCCTCTCTACCTTTCTTGGTGGTAATCAAAACCACACCGTTAGCTGCGCTACTACCGTAGAGGGCGGCTGCCGAGGGACCACTCAGAACCGAGATAGACTCGATATCCTCGGGGTTGAAGTCGGCGATACCTTCCGAACCGACCTTACCTTCACCCATGATACCACTATCGGTACCCAGTGTTGTGTTGAACAAGGGAATACCGTCAATCACATAGAGAGCGTTGTTGTCACCCTCGATAGACTTGGCACCACGCATAACGACACGTGTCGAACCACCGACACCACTGGCGCTGCGGTTGATGTTCACACCGGCAATTTTACCGTTAAGAGAGTTGATGAAGTTGGCATCCTTCACGGTGGTCAGCTCCTCGGCCTTCACCTGCTGTACGTTGTACGAAAGAGCCTTCTCCGAACGCTTGATACCCAAGGCGGTTACAACGACAGCATCGAGAGCTGCGCTGTCTTCCAGCAGCTGGATATCGACAACGGTCTGACCGCCAAGTACGACTTCCTGGGTCTTGTAACCGATGTAAGAGAATACGAGAACGTCACCCTTCTGGGCGTTGATGGTGTAGTGACCATCGATATCGGTGGCAGTACCGACAGTTGTATCCTTGATAGATACATTCACACCGATAAGTGGTTGATTGGCATTGTCAACAACTGTACCGGACACACTGGTATTGTTATCTTGTACTTGCTTATCGGCATAAGATGTAGTCGCATAAGCGTTTCCTACACCCATAACAAGTAACAATACACTGAACATAAGGCATAAGCCTTTTAGAGTCAGATTGTTTTTCATTCGTTAGTTGGTTTGTAATTAATAAATAGGTATTGATGCGACAAAGGTTGTGGTGAGCCGCATCTGTGGTTGAGTGGAATTTTTTAGTTTTTTATATAATCATAGGCAGTTCTCATGTTCTACTTATTGTTAACATATTTCAAAAATAAGCAAAATAAATTAATGGGAAAAATTTTTAAGACTGAAAAATCTTATTAAAAAATTTGAAAATATTTATATGCACTGTGTATACCTGCCGATGGTGGTCTAATTGACTGAAAATCACGAAAATAAATTTGTAAAATTTTATATGAATGAAGGCTTTGCGTTAATGAAATATTTACAAAAAGAAAGAGGGCCATCTTTCCCGATGACCCTCATTTATAGAAAGGTTAGACGTTTTGTCTGATATTTCTTTTTAAATTTTTTTTTATTTACCCGTATCCACAAACTTGTAGAGCTGGTCGCCTCGGCGAATGGGAGTGGGGGTGTGAATGGCGCACTTCACGCCCTGCTCCACCTCCTGACGTACCTCGCCGTCGGGGCCGTGCAGTTCTTCGAGAATCTGCTCTGCCACGCCGGTGGTGGCACCCATGAAGAAGATTTCGTCACCCACCTTCAGCGGAGCGGCTTCAACGAGCACCTCCGCCACGGAGAGCTTCTTGAAGAAGTTGGTGACCTTACCCACATAGACCTTGCGTTTGGTGGCGGCAGAGCCGTAATTCTGGCTGTGCTCCGCCACGGGGCGACCGGCGTAGTAACCCTCCCAGAAACCGCGGTTGAAGACCGTCATCAGACGCTCCTTGAGTCCGTGGGCAAATTCGCGGGTGTAGGTGCCTGCCTCGATGGCACGCAGTGCCTCGTCATAGCACTCCACCACGCGCTTTACATATTCTGCTCCGCGCGCGCGACCCTCAATCTTCAACACCTTCACGCCTGCACCGATGAACTTGTCCAAAAAATCTACCGTGCAGAGGTCCTTGGGGGAGAGAACATAACGGCCGTCGATGTCCAACTCCTCGCCCGTGTCCTTGTCCCTGATGGTGTATTTTCTGCGGCACAGCTGGCGGCACGCGCCTCTGTTGGCCGAGCAGTTGGTTTCGTGGAGCGAGAGATAGCATTTGCCCGAAATCGACATACAGAGCGCACCGTGGGCAAACATCTCTATCTCGACCAAATCGCCGCGCGGACCGCGGATGTCGTTGGCGACAATCTCATCGTGAATCTTGGCAATCTGCTCCAGCGACAGCTCGCGCGCCAGCACCACGGTGTCGGCCCACTGCGAGAAGAACTTCACAGCCTCCGAGTTGGAGATGTTGCTCTGGGTCGAGATGTGCACCTCCACCCCGATTTGACGGGCGTAGAGTATGGCGGCAAAGTCGGTGGAGATGATGGCGTCGATGCCCTCCTTCTTGGCGCGGTCGATGACTTCGTGTACCGTGCCGATTTCGTCCTCGTAGACCACGGTATTGACCGTGAGGTAGGTTTTCACCCCGTTTTGGTGGGCGATTTCCACGATTTTTGCCAAATCGTCGAGGTCAAAGTTGGCGGCCGATGCCGAGCGCATGTTCAGCTTGCCGACACCGAAGTACACCGAGTCGGCACCTGCGGCGATGGCTGCCGAAAGTGATTCGTAGGACCCCACAGGGGCCATTATTTCTATATCTTTACGCTTCATGTTTTAATAGTTGCGACCCATGAGACTCTGGGCGTATTCTTTGAGCTGTCGGGTGCGTTCGGGTGCTGCCGGCAGGGTGTCTAACTGCGAGAGGGCTCTCTCGAAACGCAGACTGATTTGCTGTTCGGTGATGTGACGGATGTCGAGCGAGTCAAAGATGCGCTTCACGGCGTCGATTTTAGCCTGACGCTCCATCTTTTTGTCGGCCAGCAGGGCACGTAGCTGCTCGCGTGTAGGCTCGTCGGCACGGCTCATGGCAGTGACCATCAGGAAGGTCATCTTGCCTTCGATGATGTCCTCGCCGATGGGCTTGCCCAGTCGCTCGTCACCGTAGCTGTCCAGGAGGTCGTCCTGCATCTGGAAGGCCAGACCCAGCTCGATACCGAAGCGGTGGAGCTTGCGGCAGTCTTCGTCCGATGCGCCGCCCAGCATGGCACCGATGACCGTGGCACCGGCCAGCAGAACGGAGGTCTTCAGCTCAATCATGTGCATGTATTCGACCACCGAGACCTTCTGACGGGTTTCGAAGTCCATATCATACTGCTGACCCTCACACACCTCCAGTGCCATGGTGGAGAAGGTCGAGAGGATTCGGGGCAGTTGTTCGGCAGATACACCGGCGAGCAACTTGTAGGCGGTAATCATCATGGCATCGCCCGACAGGATAGCCACATTCTGACCCCACTTGGCATAGACCGAAGGTTTACCGCGGCGTACGGCCGAGTTGTCCATGATGTCGTCGTGGAGCAGGGTGAAGTTGTGGAATACCTCGATGGCGGCAGCGGCCGGCATACTGTTCTGAATGTCGTCCTTGAAGATGCTGTAAGCCAGTGCCAGCAGCATGGGGCGCAGTCGTTTGCCACCGCCGGAAAGCGAATAACCGATGGGGGCGTATAACAGTTCGGGCTCCGATGTCGAGATGTCGGTCTGAGCCAGGAAGCTCTCGAATTGAGAAAGTATTTGCTCGTTGGTCTGCATAGATATGAAATTTTTTGTACGAAACAGTTTCAAAATTACTAAAAAACCGCGAGATACTAAAATAAAAAAGACAAAATGATGTTTCCGAGGTTGTGAATGAGTGGTTTAGCCCGGCGCAAGGGGCGGACACCCCCGGCGGAGTGACACCGCTTCAGGGGCGGGAAGACGGTGTGCGGAGACGACGGGAAATCCGTTATTCCGATTTTTGCGGGGCACGGGTTTTGATAAAAAATTGAAAAAAACTTTGGCACACACGATTTTTCTCGTAACTTTACGGTGTAAAATATTGAAATAACGATACTTTACGCGAATATACAATTAACGATTAACCTAAAAAATCATGAAGAAACTTGCTATCGGTATCGATATCGGAGGTATCAACACAGCTTTTGGTCTGGTTGACGAGAATGGCGATTTGTATGCCGAATCGGTGATTTCCACCAAGAAGTATCCCTATGTTGACGACTATAAGGAGTATATCGAAGAGTTGAGCGATGCACTGCTGGCCTTGTCTCAGAGCCTTTCGTTCGAGTATGAGCTGACGGGTATCGGTATCGGTGCGCCCAATGCCAACTACCACAAGGGTACCATCGAGAGTCCCGCCAACCTGTGGAAGTATCGTCCCGAGGATGCCGAAAAGGAGTGTCAGCCCCGTATCTTCAACATCGCGGCCGACATCTCGAAGCACTTCAACGGTGTGAAGACCCTCGTCACCAACGATGCCAATGCCGCCACCATCGGTGAGATGATTTACGGTAATGCCAAGGGCATGAAGGATTTTGTGATGATTACCCTCGGCACGGGTCTGGGTTCGGGCTTTGTGTCCAATGGTGAGATGATTTACGGTCATGACGGTTTCGCCGGCGAGTTCGGCCACATCATCGTCGAGCGCAACGGTCGTCAGTGCGGTTGCGGTCGTCGCGGCTGTCTGGAGACCTACGTGTCGGCTACGGGTATCAAGCGTACGGCTTTCGAGCTGATGGCTACCATGAATGTCCCCAGCCGTCTGCGCAGCATTGCCTATGACGATTTCGATGCTTCGATGATTTCGGCAGCTGCCGAGCAGGGTGACCCCATCGCTCTGGAGGCTTTCCGCATCACGGGCGAGATGTTGGGTCGTGCTTTGGCCGATGTGGTTACCGTTACCTCTCCCGAGGCCATCTTCCTCTTCGGAGGTCTGTCGAAGGCCGGCAAGTTCATCTTCGAGCCTACACAGTGGTACATGGAGGAGAACATGTTGTTCGTCTTCAAGAACAAGGTGAAGCTGCTGCCCAGCGGTATTCAGAGCAAGAACGCCGCTATCCTCGGTGCTTCTGCACTGATTTGGCAGGAGAGCGAGAAGAAGTAATCTTAGCGATAAGCGATTTTAAATACGAAACTCCGAAAGTCCCCACCGACTTTCGGGGTTTTTTGTGTCCCTACGCTCCGAGTCCGGGTCTTCGATACTCCTGCACCCTCCGTGCCGAAAGTATTGCAAAAGTCCCAGCAGAACTCACTCACCCCTGTAAAAAAAAGCCGCGACTTCAAATTGAAATCGCGGCTTGGAGTATTCCGAATCCCCTGTCGGGGGTCGATGTTATCGCTTGGCGGTCTTGGTCGAACCGATGAGCTTGCCCTCGCAATACAACTCTATGAGATAGGTTCCTGCGGTGAAACCTGTCGAGTTGAAGTAGATGGCCACATCGAGGTCCTTGTTCTGGTAATCGACCTCACGCATGGCCGAGTAGCTGATGTTCTCGCCCTCAAACTCGAAGGTGGGCATCGACTCGGTGGTCAGCACATAGCCGTCGGGTGAGGTGATACGCATATAGATGGCTTTTTCGCCGGGGGCAGCCAGTTCGTTGGCCGAGAGGGTGAAGTCCACGCGCAGACGCGATGCACTCTTGATTCTCGACACGGGTTTGCTGTTGTGGTTGAGGGTGGTCATCACAATGTCGCGGGCGCGAATGACTGAACCCACTCTCACCTTGTTGTCCAGCTCCTGAGCCTTCTCCTCTGCCATGTCGGCACGCAGCTTGGCGGACGAAATCTCCTTGCGGTAAGATACGTTCTCGCTGATGAGCTTCTTGTTGAGGGTGTTGAGCGAGTCAATCTGCTTGATGTAGCTGCGCATCACCGAGCGAAGTGTACCCACCTCTTTCTCATACTGCTTGATTTTGGCGTAGCTCCACGAACGCTCCTTCTTGAGTCGGGACATCAGTGAGTCGGCTCTGTTGCGCTCGATGCTCAGGTTGGCGGAAATGGTATCGTTCGACACTCTGAGGTTGTCGTAGTCGTTCATCAGCTTGCCCAAGTCGTTCTGAATGGAGTCGCGCTCGCCCTGCAACAGCGAGTTGTCAATCATCTGCTGGCGGTGAATGCTGAAGTAGAGTGCCGACAGCGCGACCAAAATCACTGACAGGATGATAATCACGATGCGGTAGCCGCGAATCGCCTTATCCTGCTGGGGCTGCTGTAAATAATCGTCCTCTTCGAACTCCGAAGGGTCGTATCCTTGTTTCATCTCTTCCATGGTCGGTTAATGTTTAATGATTGCAAATATACACTATTTTTTTTATTTTATGTGGCTCTCGAGGGGGTATTTGAGCCCTTTGTAGCCCGAAATATAGCCCGAAATGCTGCCGATTTTAACGGGCGATTCGATATAGATGGGAATTTTGTTCTCGTCATCGGAAATCCAGATGGTGAAGACCGTGCCGTCGGTGAAGGAGAAACCCTCCGAGGTACCGAGCTGACACTCGAACTTCAGCGTGCGGAACTTGCCCATGTTGCGTACCTTTTTGAATTCGCGCCCCAGGTAGCGGTAGTTGATGATACGCGTGGTGTCCTGCAACACCATGTGGAGCTGTGCGGCCTTGCCCTCCTCGAAGGCGTTGCGGTCGCTGGCTCTCATCTTGAAGAAGAGCGAGATGGGGTCCATGCAGTCATCGTCGATGGCCATCTCCTTCTCCTTGAAGGGGCGTTTGCGGCTGCTCCAGCGTGTTTTGATTTGTTTTTTGTCCCACAGGTAGTTGTACTGGCTCTCGAAGTAGTAGTCGCCTTCGCGGATGTCGCTCGAGAACTTCACGGGACGCAGACTGTCGGGGTCTACGAGTATGCGGTAGGTATCGTCAATCTTGAAGAAAATGCGGTAGCGGGGCATGGTGCGACCTTTGCCCTCGACCTGGAAATATTGCTTGCCGCCCTCATTGACAGAGGTGGTGATGATGTCCACGGCACCCACTTCGGTGTTGGGGAACATCTTGGCACGATAGCCGATGCGGTAGTTGAGCACCTCGCCCGGATGGTAGAGTTGGGCGAAGAGAGAGGGGGAACTGAAGAGCAACAAAAAGGCCAAAATCAGTTGTTTCATGGGTCTCGGTTTTAATAATCAAACGGATAGAATTTCGGGTTTATTATGAAATTCGTGAAAAATCTATCTCCTCTTTGGCCGAGAACCGCTCTTTCAGCTCTTGCAAACCGTGGTTGGAGGGGGCTGAGAGGGTGGGGTCGGCGGAGAGAATCTCCTCGGCGGCATCGCGTGCCTGCGAGAGAATCTGCACATCGGCGGTGGGGTTGGCAATCTTCAAATCGAAGGCCATGCCGCTCTGCTGTGTGCCGTTCACATCGCCCGCACCGCGCAACTTGAGGTCGAGTTCCGCCAGCTGGAAACCGTCGTTGGTCTCGCACATGGCATTCAGACGGGCGCGTGCCTCCTTCGAGAGCTTCTCGCCCGACATGAGGATACAATACGACTGCTCGCCACCGCGTCCCACGCGTCCGCGCAACTGGTGGAGCTGCGAGAGTCCGAATCGCTCGGCAGACTCGATGACCATCACCGTGGCGTTGGGTACATCGACACCCACCTCGATGACCGAGGTGGCGACCAGAATATCCGATTCGTGCTCCTTGAACTGACGCATCGACTCCTCCTTGTCTTCGGGCTTCATCTTGCCGTGACAGATGGAGGTGACGTATTCGGGCAGGGGAAAATCGCGCGAGATGGACTCGTAGCCGTCATTCAAATCCTTGTAATCCATGGCTTCCGACTCCTTGATGAGGGGATAGACCACATAGACCTGTCGTCCCTTCTTGATTTCCTGCTTCATGAAGCCGAACAGACGCAGACGCGCCGCATCGGTGTAGTGGAAGGTCTTGATGGGCTGACGGCCGGGGGGCAACTCGTCGATGACCGACACATCGAGGTCGCCGTAGAGGGTCATGGCCAGGGTGCGCGGTATGGGGGTGGCGGTCATCACCAGAATGTGGGGCGGCTGGAGGTTCTTCGTCCACATCTTGGCACGCTGCTCCACGCCGAAGCGGTGTTGCTCGTCGATGACCACAAATCCGAGGTTGCGGAACTTCACCTTGTCCTCGATGAGCGAGTGGGTGCCGATGAGAATATCGACCTCTCCAGAGGCGATGCCCTCGAGTGCTTCGCGGCGTTCGCGGCTCTTCGATGCACCGGTGAGAATGGCTACTTTCACCTCCAATCCCTCGGTCATGCGGCGTATGGTGGCGAAGTGCTGGCGGGCGAGAATCTCGGTGGGTGCCATCATGCAGGCCTGAAAACCGTTGTCCACGGCCAGCAACATGGAGATGAGTGCCACGAGGGTTTTGCCGCTACCCACATCACCTTGCAGGAGACGGTTCATCTGATAGCCCGATATGGTGTCCTTGCGGATTTCCTTGATGACGCGTTTCTGTGCGCCCGTGAGCGGGAAGGGGAGCTTCTCGTTGTAGAAACGGGTGAAGACGCCGCCCACCTTCGGAAAGAGAAAGCCGTTGTCCTTCGACAGACGGCCGCAGCGGCGCGACTGCACGTTGAGCTGCACGCCCAGCAACTCCTCGAATTTGAGTCGGTATTGTGCCTGTCGCAGAAGTTCCTGTGTCTCGGGGAAGTGGATATTTTGCAGAGCCTCGCGGCGCGACATCAGCCCGTAGCGGGTGATGAGCGACTCGGGCAGGGTCTCGCCGATGTGGTTGCGGACGATTTCCCAGGCGTGAACCATCACGCGGAACATGCCTTTCGTGCCGAACGAATTGGAGATTTTCTCGGTCGAGGGGTAGATGCCCTGCATCGAGCAGGTGACTCCCTTGGTGAGGGCCTGCTCCATGGTCTCCAGCTCGGGGTGCACCATCTGCAACTGCCCCTTGTAGAACGAGGGGCGTCCGAAGATGAGGTACTCGCGTCCCACCTCCACACGCTTCTCTATCCATTTCACCCCCTTGAACCACACCAGCTCGGCAGAGCCTGTGGCGTCCTGCACCATGACATGGAAACGGCGGTTGCGCTCCGCACCTGCGTAGCTGATTCCCGCCACACGCGCACGGAACTGCACATAGGTGGCTGTGTCTTCGTGGATTTCGTTGATGAGGTAGACCTTCGTGCGGTCGATGTAGCGGTGGGGGTAGTACTCCAGCAGTTGTCCCACGGTGGTGATGCCCAACTCCTTGTTGAGGAGTCTGGCTCTCACCTCGCCCACACCTGCGACATACTTCACATCGGTCTGCAAAATCTTATCCATACTACAAATATAATAAAAAAGAGATAATCCCGAAGCGATATGCCTTTATTCCTCAATTTCTGTGTATCTTTGTGTGAAATAATCAATTTTTCAGCAAATGAATCTTTCGGAGTTCCAACGCCGTCCGACCAACGAAGTACACATCGGACGCATCGTGATAGGCGGCAACCACCCCGTTGCCGTACAGTCGATGACCAACACCGACACCAATGATACAGAAGGCTCTGTGGAGCAAATTATGAAAATCGACCGCGCGGGCGGTCACATCGTGCGTCTTACGGCCCAGGGTCGCAAGGAGGCGGAAAATCTGGCAAACATCATGCGCCGCGTGCGTGAGGAGGGGTGTGAAGCCGCTTTGGTGGCCGACATCCATTTCCTGCCCGAGGTGGCGACGGTGGCTGCCAAGTATGTCGATAAGGTGAGAATCAACCCCGGCAACTACCGCACCGACCACGGCGAGCTGGACGCCCTCATCGAGCAGTGCCGCGAAAGAGGTGTCGCGCTGCGTATCGGTGTCAATCACGGTTCACTGGGCAAGCGTATCTTCGACAAGTTCGGCGATACGCCCGAGGGTATGACCGCCGCCGCCATGGAGTTCCTGCGCGTGTGCCAGTCGCATAAGTTCGATCAGGTGGTGGTGTCGATGAAGTCGTCGAATACCCGTGTCATGGTGGCTGCCTACCGTATGCTTGTCAAGGCGATGGACGCCGAGGGTATGCACTATCCCCTCCATTTGGGCGTTACCGAAGCCGGCAACGGCATCGAGGGTCGTATCAAGAGTGCCGTGGGTATCGGTGCGCTGATGGCGGACGGTATCGGTGACACCATTCGTGTGTCGCTGACCGAAGCTCCCGAAAACGAAGTCCCCGTGGCACAGATGCTCGTGGAGCACTTTGCATCACGCGAGGGTCATTTCGAGGTGCTCCACCCCGAAAACTACTCGCCCCTCCACTTCGCGCGCCGCAGTGAGGTGCAAATCCCCGTGGTACACACCGAGAAGCACAAGGGCTTCAAGGTGCTGGAGTCGGTGTCGAAGAATCCCACCGCGGAGCTGAGAGCCATGATTCTCAATCTCGACAGCCGTGAGCCGGTGATGGTCAAACGTCACTATGACGAGGAGTCGCCGGAGTTGCTGGCCGTGAGAGCGGCTGCCGACCTCGGCCCGCTGTTCCTCGACGGTTTGGCTGACGGTATCTGGATTGACGCGCCCCGGCACGATGAGGCGAAAATCCGCGAAATAGAGCTGATGATTCTTCAGTCGGCGCGCGTGCGCTTCTCGAAGACCGAATATATCGCCTGTCCCAGCTGCGGACGTACACTCTACAACATCGAGCAGACGCTGGGTGCCATCAAGGCGCGTACCTCCCACCTGAAGAACCTGCGTATCGGTGTGATGGGCTGCATCGTCAATGGTCCGGGTGAGATGGCGGATGCCGACTACGGATATGTGGGTGCCGCACCGGGACAGATTACCCTCTACAAGGGTCGCACCATCATGGAGCGCAACATCCCGCAGGAGGAGGCTCTGGACCACCTCGTGGCACTGATTAAGGCTAACGGAGATTGGATTGAGCCATGATAATACTACCCTCGGCCTACCTCCCCTCGGTGGAGTATTTCGCCTACTTGCAGCAGGGCGACTGTGTCATTGACTGGGGCGAACACTACATCAAGCGTTCGGAGCGCAACCGTGCCGCCATATTGGCCACCGACGGCCGTATGGAGCTTTCGGCACAGGTGGCGCACGCCAACCGTCCGCGTCAGAAGATGAAGGATATGCGTCTGGACTACTCCAAACGCTGGCAGCATCAGCACTGGGGGGCATTGGTCGCCTCCTACAAGTCGTCGCCCTATTTCGATTTCTATGCCCCCTACTTCGAGCCGTTCTACACGCGCGAGTACCCCTCGCTGACGGAGTACAACATGCAGATTTTGGAGACCCTGTGCCGTCTGACGCACATTCCCCTGCCGCGTGTGAGCGAGGAGTATATCGTGGCGGGCGAGGGGGATACCGACCTCCGCCCCAAAAAGAAAGAGGGCTCGGCATTTGTTGCCGAACCCTATATCCAGGTCTTTTCCGACCGTTTTGAGTTTGAGCCCAACCTCTCGTTTATAGACCTATTGTTTTGCGAAGGTCCTGAATGCGTTGGGGTCTTAGAGCGTTGCCTACGAAGATAGTCACGCTGTCGCGTGCGGCTCCGCACCACGCCTTGATGTGGACGCGACCCCGCAACTCCACCGAATCGCTCCTGTACTGACAGCGCGAATATTCGGTCATCACCAGCGAGTCGCTGCCGATAACCACGGTCGGTGCTCCGTGGGAGGAGTAGACGCGGAAACTCTGGCGCGGATTGTCGCGCAACGTACGATGTTTGTCAACAATATGCAATGTGGGGTCGTTCTGATTCCACATTGCTTTGTATAGATAGTAGGCGTCTTTCTTGTCGCGGCGGTTCTGGGTGATGAGTCCCTGGGCGTTGAGTCCGTAGGGACGGCGTGCCGAACCGTAGTCGAACATATTGTCAATCCACACACCCCAGAAGAGCGAGTCGTTTTGCAGATTCTTGGCATACTCCTCGTGGAAACGGGTTTGACGCTCCTCGGGTTTCCAGTTCGAGCGCGGCTCGGCCTGTGCCGTGTAGCTCTTGTGACCGATGAAGCCCTCGCCGCCATACTCTATGGCACTGTGGAGGTGGCTCCAACTCTTCTGCAACTGCTCTCTCCAGATGCCCAAATCATCGGGCGAACCCTTCGACCAGCCCACATCCTGTCGCCAGACGATGAGGTTGGTGATGAAGTTCAGACTGCCATTCTGGTCGCTGCTCGCCACCGTGGGACGCGAGGGGTCCAACTGATGTGCCTCGTCATTGAGACGGCGGATGTATGCCGATACATCGTCACCTCTCATCCACTGACGCGAGAAGATGCCCCACATGATGACCGAGGGGTGGTTGATGTTCTGTGCCACAATCTCGCGCAGCTGTTGCAGACCGTTGTTCTCGAAGAGCGGTGTGGCGAAGTAACCCACATCGCTGAGGAACTCGACCTTGTGGAAGGGGATGTCGATCCACACCAACATACCGTGCTCGTCACAACGGTCGTAGAGATATTGTGCGTGGGGCATGACAGCCGAACGCAGGGCATTGGCACCCAGCTCGAAGACCTCGTGGAGGTCGTGGTCGTAGTCGGCATCGGAGAGCGTGCCGCCCGAGAGTGCCGAGTCGTGGTAGAGGGTCACACCGCGAATGGCAACGTCCTCGTGGTTGATTTTCACCTTGGTGGGGTCGGTGGTGTCGATGTGACGCAGACCCGTGCGCACCTCCACCGAGTCGGTCATGCCGTACTCGTCACCCACGGTGACTTTCACCGTGTAGAGGAACGGACGACCCACACCCCACAACATGGGGGCTTTGACCGAGTAGGGGACACGTATGGCGCGGTTGTCGAGCTTGACTTTCTGCTGTCGCGAGAGGACGATTTCGTCGTCGGGAGCTATCATCTCCACACGCAGCGTGCAGCTGTTCTGGTCGCGCGAGGAGAGGTGTACTTCGATTTCGCCCTCGGCTTCCTCCTCATCGGCCGACTGCTGGTGAACGAGGACACCCTCGGTACCCAGATAAAGGGGCGAGACGATGGTGCGCTCGGTGAGTATGAGTTCCGCCTCGCGGTAGATACCGCCGTAGAGGTTGATGTCGGTGGAGGTGGGCAGCACATCGTCACGCTGCGAGTTGTTCACCACCATCAGCATGGCGTTGTCCGCACCGAAACGCACCTTGTCGGTGATTTCGAAGGTGAAGGCCGTCGAGCCGCCGTGGTGGCTGCCCACGTGTGAGCCGTTGATGAAGAGGTTGCTCACCGACTGCACGCCGTGGAAGCGGACGAAAAGACGCTTGTTGGCCCAGTCGCCGGGGATATACATGTTGTTGAGGTAGTTGCCCGTGGTTTCGAGCAGGTAACCCGATGCCGAGGAGTCGGTGTTCCAACTGTGGGGCAGGGTGACGTGTCGTGCGTTATCGCTGTTGGGTTCCGATTTGAAGTAGAATCGCCAGCCCTCGTTGAGCGGAAATACCTCGCGTGCCGAGGTCGAGAGGGTGACTCCCAAAAGCAACAGTGTCATTATCAGTCTTATCATTTCTTTTCGTTTTTGGTCAGGCAAATTTACAAAAAAAATCGCGCATTGCCATTCCACTTTTTTCAAAAAAAGGAGACAATGCTATCCTATAAACGTACAACGGACGGTCGATATTGTGAAAGAGGGTTTTGTGGCTGTCGCCAAAAATTCGTATCTTTACACACTTTTATAACCGTGTTTTATTTCTTGGAATGAATATTATTGATGTAGTCGTTGCCGTGGTCTTTGTCTATGCCGCGTGGAAGGGCTGGCGAAGGGGGCTTATCCTCCAGTTGTTTTCGCTCGTTGCGCTCTTCATCGGCATATGGCTGGCCGCCCAATATGGTCAGACGGTGGGCGAACTGATGCAGGTTGAGGAGCGATTTACCTTTGTGGCCGGATTTTTGGTCGTTATGCTGGCGGCATTGCTGCTGGTGGCGGTCGCCGGACGTATGGTGCGCCGCCTGTTCCACTTTGTGGGGTTCGGCACGCCCGACTCGATGATGGGGGCGGTGGTGGCCGTGGCAAAATATATGTTGCTGCTCAGTGTGGCGTTCTCGATGTTCGATACGCTGAATGTCGATTACTCGCTTCTGGATAAACCCACCGTGGAGTCCTCGCGGAGCTATCGCCCCGTGATGGGTCTCTCGGACAAGATTTTCCCCTCGATAGAGTGGATGAAGCAACAGTTTGAGGAGTATAAAAAAGAATTTAATTTTAACTCGATAGAAAAGAATGGAGAGAGTGTTTTCGGGCGTGGTGACTCAAGCCACGGGGAGTTGGTATGAGGTGCTGTCCGAGGGTGAGACCCTGCGTTGCCGTATTCGCGGCCGATTGAGATTGAAGGGTGTGCGTTCGACCAACCCCGTAGTGGTGGGCGATGAAGTGGAGTGTGTCGAGGACGAACACGGCGACCACCTCATCACTGGTATCCGACCGCGCCGCAACTATGTCATACGCCGCGCTTCGAACCTGTCGAAGGAGTCGCACATCATCGCCGCCAATGTCGATCAGGCATTGCTGATGGTCACTCTGCGTCAGCCCGAGACGGCGTGGGAGTTCGTAGACCGCTTTTTGGTGACCTGCGAGGCGTATAAAGTGCCCGTGAAAATCATTCTCTCGAAGCTGGATTTGCAACAGGCGGAGGAGGTCGAAGCCTTCCGCGAGGTGTACGAGAAAATCGGTTACGAGGTCATCGGCGTGTCGGTGACCACGGGCGAGGGTGTGGAGCGCGTCAGAGAGTTGCTGTCGGGACGCACAACCCTGCTGTCGGGCAATTCGGGCGTGGGCAAATCGACCCTCGTGGGTGAGATTTTCCCCTCGCTGGAGATTCGCACGGGCGAGATTTCGGAGAGCTTCCACAAGGGCAAGCACACCACCACCTTCTCGACGATGTATCCCCTCGAGGGGGGCGGTGCGGTCATCGACACTCCGGGTATCAAGGGCTTCGGACTCATCGACATCGACGATGCCGAGCTGTGGCACTACTTCCCCGAGATGATGGAGACGGCGTGCGACTGCCGTTTCTACAACTGCACCCACACCCACGAACCCGGTTGTGCCGTGGTCGAAGCGGTGAAGAATGGTGAGATAGCCTACGAACGCTACGAAAGCTACCTTAAAATTTTGGATGAAGATGACAAATACAGAAAATAACAAGGCGTGGTACGACGAGCGTATCGCCTGCCTCAAGGAGTTCATGACCGAGGAGCGTTTCGCGCTGTTCGAGAAGGTGCTCGCCGACCGTACACGTTATGTCACGGTGCTGGCCGAGAATATGTATCACTCGCAGAATGCCGCCGCGCTGGTGCGCCACTGCGATGCCTTCGGTGTGCAGACACTCAACACCGTGGAGGAGTTGTGTGACTTCTGCCCCAATTCGGCCATCTCGCGCGGCAGTGACCGCTGGATAGACGTGTGTCAGTATTCCTCGACAGGGGAGGCACTCGATGCCCTGAAGGCGGAGGGCTACCGCATCGTGGCCACCTCGCCCCACTGCAACGATACGACCCCCGAAACCTTCGATGTCGAGAAGGGCAAATTCGTGCTGGTGTTCGGCACCGAGAAGGAGGGTATCTCCGAGGAGGTGATGTCGCGTGCCGACGAGTTCCTCCGCATACCCATGTGCGGCATGGTCGAGAGTCTCAACGTGTCGGCTTCGGCTGCCATTCTGCTCTACGGCCTTTCGACCCGCATCCGCGAGCGTGTCGGGGATTGGCACCTCACCGCCGAGGAGCGCAGCGAGGTGCTCTACAAGTGGTGTCGTTTCACGGTGAACGATGCACCGCAGATTTTAAATCGTAAATTTGGCGACCCCCTCTAATCGGGGCGCATAATTATAGAGTGAAATGAGTATTTTACGTCAACAGTTTCTTCAGCACGTGGCACAGACCTCGCCTTCGCCCATGATGGTCGAGGTGGCGCGTGCCGAAGGTTCGTTTTTCTACACTCCCGAGGGCAAACGCTACTACGATTTGGTAGCCGGAGTATCGGTGAGCAACGTGGGACATCATAACCCTGCGGTGGTGAAAGCCGTGCAGGAGCAGGCCGACAAATATATGCACGTGATGGTCTATGGCGAGATGGTGGAGACTCCGCAGGTGGAGTATGCCCACAAGATTGCCGCCCTGCTGCCCGACCCGCTGGAGAGCGTCTATTTCGTCAATTCGGGCGCGGAAGCCGTGGAGGGAGCACTCAAACTCGCCAAGCGTTACACGCGCCGCACCGAGATGCTCTCGATGCGCCGTGCCTATCACGGTTCGACCCACGGTGCGATGAGCATGATGGGAGCCCCCGAGGGTGAGGAGTGGAAGAATGCCTTTCGTCCCCTGCTGCCCGATGTGGGAGCCATAGAGTTCAACAATTTCGACGACTTGAAGCGCATCACCACACGCACGGCGTGTGTGCTGACCGAGCCCGTGCAGGGCGAGGGTGGTGTGCGCGTGCCTGCGAAGGGCTATCTCGAAGCCCTGCGCCGTCGTTGTGATGAGACGGGTACACTGCTCATCTTCGATGAGATACAGACCGGCATGGGTCGCACGGGCGAGATGTTCGCCATGACCAAATATGGCGTGACCCCCGACATCGTGTGCCTGGCCAAGGCGTTCGGTGGCGGTATGCCCCTCGGTGCCTTTGTGTCGAGCCACGAGATTATGGACACCTTGCAGACCAACCCCGTGCTGGGTCACATCACCACCTTTGGCGGTCACCCCGTCTGCTGTGCCGCAGGTCTTGCCGCGCTGAATTACCTGATTGACAATCATGTCGTTGAGGCAGTTGAGGCAAAGGGTGCGCTCTACGAGGAGCTGATGAAGCAACACCCCTTGGTGAAGGAGGTGCGCCGTTCGGGTCTGCTGCTGGCGGTCGAGTTGGGCGATGCGGAGAAGATGTACAAGATAATGGAGCTGTTCAAAGAGGCCGGCATCATGAGTGACTGGTTCCTGTTCTGCGATACGGCTTTCCGTATCTCGCCGCCGCTGACCATCTCGGAGGAGGAGGTCAGAGAAAGCTCCGCCATCATTCTGTCGTGTCTCGACAAGTTGTAACAGAGCGACATACATATAGAAAAAGCGTCATTCTCTTCGAAAAGAATGACGCTTTTTTTGTCTTTGTCGGTTGCCGTTATTCTTCGGCAAACTCCTTCAGCAGGGCGATTTCCGCAGGCCATCGCTCCTCGTCGGGGGTCTCGAGAATGAGGGGTATGTCATCGAAACGGCTGTCGCGTGCGATGTAACGGAAGCACGCCATGCCAATCTGACCCTCGCCCAGCGGTGAGTGGCGGTCTACACGACTGCCGAGGGGCTTCATCGCATCGTTGAGGTGCATGCCGCGCAGGTAGTTGAAGCCCACAATCTGGTCAAACTGACGGAATGTCTCCTCGCAGGCCTGCTCCGTGGAGAGGTCGTAGCCGGCGGCAAAGGCGTGGCAGGTGTCGATGCAGACACCGACTCTCGATTTGTCGTCCACCCGGTCGATGATGTAGGCCAATTGCTCGAAGCTGTAACCCAGATTCGAACCCTGTCCGGCGGTGTTCTCGATGACGGCTGTGACGCCGTGGGTGAGGTCGAGGGTGCGGTTGATGGACTCGGCGATGAGCCGCAGCGACTCCTCCTCCGTGATTTTCTTCAGATGGCTGCCCGGGTGGAAGTTCAGACGGTCGAGTCCCAGTGCCTCGCAACGCTGCATCTCGTCGAGAAACGCCGCACGCGATTTTTCGAGTGCCTCGGCTTCAGGGTGTCCCAAGTTGATGAGGTAGGAGTCGTGGGGCAGAATCTGCGCCGGCGAATATCCGTTGTCGGCGCAAGCCTGTCGAAATGATGCTATATCTTGTTCGGTCAGTGGTTTAGAGACCCACTGACGTTGGTTCTTGGTGAAAAGTGCAAAGCTCGTGGCTCCGATTTTTTGGGCGTTGAGCGGCGCGTTGACCACCCCTCCCGATGCACTGACGTGCGCTCCAAAATATTTCATGTTCTATGCGGTTTAAGCGGCGCAAATTTAAGATTTCTATAAATAATTTCATAAATTTGCATTTCGAATCAGCTATAATTTATTCAAGAGCGTATGAAGATAGTGTTCTATATGGCGTTGATGACCTTGTTGCTCGGTGTGGCACAACCCGCATCGGCACAGTTCACCATCGATGAGGTCGATTCCAAAAAGGAATCCGTAGTCTTTCAAGACAAATTGAAGTCCATCACCCTGGAGGATAATTTTTTCAACCGTGCACGTTACCGTGCCGAGCGTCAGCGTATCCGCCGCGAGAGAAACTTCCTCGAGATGAGTGGCGGTATGACCGGTTCGCTCAACGCCTACAACGACCCTTGGATTTCGGTATCGGGTGGTGATAACTCCATCACGCTGCTCGCCGTCTTCTCGTTGCACCACATCTTCAAGAAAAACCTCTTCTCGGTGGAGACCAAGTTCGACGCCAAGATGGGCTACAACCGTATGAAGGTCGAGACCTCCAATGCCGATGGCGCGACCGAGAGCAACGGCGTGTGGTTCAAGAATCAGGACGAATTCCTCATCTGGATAAACCCTGCCTTCATGATGTCGAAGAACTGGTCCTACGGTGCCACCTTCCAGTTCCGAAGCCAGTTTGCCAACGGTTACCTCTCGCGTACCGAGCAGACGCGCAACGACCTGAAAAGTAAGTTCCTCACCCCCGGTTACCTCGATATTTCGGTCGGTATCACCTACAAGAGCCCCACGGAGAAATTCCCCATCGCGGTGAACCTCTCTCCTCTGGCGTTGAGTGCCACCTATGCCACCGATCCGTGGATTCGCCGTCAGCAGCTCGATAGCGAAGGCAATGTCATCAAGGAGGCCTTCTCCTACGGTATCGAAGACCCCGACAAGGCATCGAAGTACGAGGGCGGTTCGTCTATCGAAATCAACTTCGACCGCACCTTCGGCAAGACGGGCTACCTGCGTTACCGCACCACGCTCTACTCCTTCTACGGTTGGATTACCGACATCGGTCAGAAGAACAAAATCTCGGACTACAAGTCCTACCGCAAGGCGTATGTCGAGTGGGAAGCGGGCGACAAGGACATCAAGAACAAACCGCGTCTGCCGATTCACCCCACCGTGCGTTGGGTCAATACCCTCGACATCAAGGCAACGAAGTATCTGACAACCACGTTGGGTTTCCAGCTCTACTACAACCGTTCGCAGAACATCTGTATCCAGACCCAAACCCAGCTGATGGTGGGTCTGACCTACACCTTTATGAATAAGCCCAAACCCTGATAAACCGAGGTTCGAGGGCTTGCATAAGCACAATTTGTAATGTATAAGAATTCCAAATTTTCGATTCTCCTGCCCTTGTTGCTCTCCGTGGCATTGGCAGCAGGTATGTTGTTGGGGTTGTACTTCGGACGCAGTGGCTCGGAGACCCGCCTGCGCGGGTTGCTCCGCCAGATGGCTGTCCCCGACAACAAACTCACCCGTACCATTTCGCTCATCGAGAATAAATATGTCGATTCGCTGTCGATGGATTCCCTCTCGGAGCACATCATTCCCTATCTGGTGAAGGAGCTTGACCCCCATTCGGTCTATCTCCCCGCCTCGACCATGTCGAGGGTGAACGAACCGCTGGAGGGCGAGTTTGACGGTATCGGTGTGATTTTCAACATGGCAACCGATACGGTCGTCGTCCTCAATGTCATTCCCCACGGCCCGAGTGCCGATGTGGGGGTGAAGGCCGGTGACCGCATCATGAAGATTAACGACACGTTGGTGGCCGGTCAGAAAATCGATCAGGAGCGCATCGTGAAGCGTCTTCGCGGCCCTCGCGGCACGAAGGTGAAACTCTCGTTGCAGCGTCACGACATCCAAGGATTGGTCGATGTGGAGGTCACACGCGGTGTGATTCCCATCAAGAGTGTCGAGGCGGCATACTGCATCCGTCCCGACTTGGGCTATGTCAAGTTGGGTCAGTTTGCCCGCACCTCCTTCGTGGAGTTCCACACGGCGGTGGCAGAGCTCAAGGCCAAAGGTGTTGATAAACTGATTTTCGACCTGCGCGGTAATTCGGGCGGCTTCCTCGATCAGGCGATTCTCATCGCCAACGAGTTCCTCCACAAGGGACAGCTCATCGTCTATACCGAGGACCGCAACCACCATCAGATGCGCGAATTTGCCAATGGCGAGGGCGTGTTGCAGGATATGGACGTGGTGGTGCTCATTGACGAGAACAGCGCATCATCGAGCGAGATTTTGGCAGGTGCCCTTCAGGACAACGACCGCGGTACGATTATCGGTCGCCGCTCGTTCGGTAAGGGTCTTGTGCAGACACAGGTGGAGTTCGGTGACGGCTCGGCACTGCGTCTGACCACGGCACGTTACTTCACCCCCACGGGTCGCTCCATTCAGAAACCTTACACCATGGGTGACGAGGAGGGCTACGAGATGGAGATGTATGACCGTATTCGCAACAACGAGCTCTACACGATAGACAGCATTCATTTTGCCGACTCGCTCAAGAAAATCACCCCCAAGGGTAAGGTGGTCTATGGCGGTGGCGGTATCATGCCCGATGTCTTCATTCCCATCGACACCACCGATGTCACCCGCTACTACATCGAGGTTATCGGTCGCAACATTCTCTACCGCTACACGATGGACTATGCCGACCGTCACCGCGCACAGCTCGACTCGGTGAAGACCCTCGATGAGCTGGACGCCCTCTTTGCCGGGGACGAGGATATGCTCGATGATTTTGTGCGCTATGCCGCTCGCAAGGGTGTCGCTCCGCGTCGTCGTGACATCGAGCGTTCGAAAGCCCTCATGGAGGCACAGCTCAAAGCCTTTATCGGCCGCAACACGGTGCTGGAGGATAACGCCTTCTTCGCCAACATCCGTCCCGTGGACAATGTGGTGATGCGTGCCGTCGAAATTTTGAATACGGAGGAAAAGAAAGATGATAAAGAAAATTCTTAATATCCTGTTGTTTGTCGGTGTGGTCTATGTCGTGGTATCGGCATTCCTGCACTACGACCAATATCACTCGCTGCTGTTCCACTTCGAAGAGGTGGTAGTCGAGACGGAGGAGGTCGCTCCCGCACCTGTGGCACAGCGCGACAGCGTAAAGGTGGAGAAAAGCGATTCGCTGACTCTCTCATCAACAGCAAACGCAGCGGCGGACTCGCTCGCTCACGGTCAGACGGTGCGCGACAGCGTCAGCCCCAAAACGGCTCCTGTTGCTCCCCATACCGAGGAGAAGGCGCAACCCTCACAACCCACGGCGGACTCGCTGATAAAGTAAGAAAAGGGGCATGGCGGAGCAACCGTGGCATGGGGCAAATCGGCGAACGCCGAACGTACAGCTCCGGGCACTTCGAACAGAAGCGGAGCACCCCAAACGGGAACAGAGACCCCGAATCGAGCCGTAGCGTCCCTAACGGGAACGGACAGCATTCAAATCCGAATCCCCTCCCAATCGCGAACCGACCGAACTGGACTCCGACCCTCCTTTTATCTATCGCAAAAAAAACCGACTACCCCAAAAGGTAGTCGGTTTTTTTGTATCGTATGGTCGCCCGGCTATTAGTCAAAGTCCTCCTTGAAGAGTCCGTACTTGCGAATGAGCTGCGAGATTTCGGGGTCGAGGTTACCTCGGAACTTGAAGGTCTCCTTCAGCTCCACGGCTCTGAGGAAGCTGGTCACTGCCAACTCCTCCTCGCCCACACGGGCTGCCACGATGGCCAACATATACTGCACATCGGCAATGTCGTGTGCGTTGGGCACCTGCTTCAGAATACGCAGTGCCGCGTGGTCGTAACCCAGCGAGAGGTAAGCCAGAGCGGTGTTGCGGTCCTCGTAGGGGCGCAAAATCTTGAGTGCTTCCTCATACTTGCGCTTCTTGAGCAGGCTCACGGCGTGCATATACTGCGAATCGACCTCTGTGGTGTAGACCGTGTCCTTCTTCATACCGCGGCGGTGGAGGTTGAAGCGGAAATCCACGGCACGCATCTCGGGATAGAGCGTCTTGCGGATGTGTGCATAATCCTTGGGGTACTTCAGACGGATACGGTACTCGCGCGAGTCGGGATTCTCGATTTCATCGATGAGGGCGAGAATCTCCTCCTTGTGCTCCACCTCCTCATCGGCGGCGATGAGCGAGCGCATCTTGTCCCAATCCTCGGCAAGGTGGGTCGAGCGGAGCAGTCGGGGCAGGTTGGGCAATTCGTCCTCTGCCTGTGTGGTCACCTGTCGTCCCTGCTCATCGAGGGTCACCGAAGCGGAGAGCTTCAGCGAGTCGTAGAGCACCTTGAATTCCGAGTCGAGCACCTCCTTCAACGAAGCCGCACGGCGTGAAGCCAGACGGTCGTTCACGTGCCATGTACCCTCGGGTGACGAGGTGGCCTTCAGCGTGATGCTGTCGATGATGAAGATGGGGTCGGTCATCAAATCGCGTGTCAGATTCTTCACCGAAGCAATCTGTTGGGAGTTCTCCTCCAGCGACTTGTCCAAAAAGTATTTACCCAAGGGGAAGGTGAAGTAGAAACGTGCGTTGGCCTCGGCATCGCGATAGACGATGCGCTGCATATAGCGGGTCTGCTCATCGACAAACGAAGTCATCGATGCCACATTGTAGTGGAGGGTATCCGACTTGGTGAGGGCGTAGTAACGGCCGTGGGTGTCATCGACACCGCCACGCAGGAAGAGGTTAATCTTCGAGGTGTTCTCATCGGCGGTAATCTGCTCGTTGTAGACATACGACACCGAACCGTTGGGGTTGTGGATAATGGTGTCGAGACGTGCCGGGCGGATGTAGGGGTGCGCCACGGTGCGGGCGAAGACCTCGTCCTTGCGGTCGGCCTTGTTCTCGTTGCGTGCCACCTTGCGCCAGTTGATGGCGTCACGCTTGGCCTGCTCGGTGTCGGTGTTGTCGAGGTCGGCGACCATATCTTCGTAGTAGGCTACGCGTGCATCGTAGTTCATCTTCACGGCACTGTCCGATACCTCGCGAGCCACGCCCTGTGCCACGGGGGCGGCGTAGTGCGTCTTGCGGTAACGGTCCGCGGTGTAGGCGGCCAACTCCTGTGCATCGGCATTGCGCAGACGGCGGCGGATGTCGCGGCGCGCAGCCTTGTTGTCGAGGGTGCGGTAGTACTCCTCACGCTCGGCATCGATGCCCGAATCAAACTGACCGTCCACACGGGTGTAGATTTCACCACCGGGCAGCTCCACATCGTTGTGAATGTATCGCGGCGAGAGGTAGTCGTTCAGATGGTCGTACTCGTTCGATGAATCGGGAGTATAGACCACGTGGCGAGCCACCTTGCGGTCGGTGGAGTTGATGTAGTGGCGCATGACGGACTTCATGTTGCGCAGTTCGCGCTCGTCCGACCAGCCCACGCGTCCGTCACGCTCTGCCGCACGGGGTTCCAGCGTGCGCAGGTACTCCAAATCGGAGGCTGCCGCCACGCGGGTGAGACCCAGCTCGGCGAGGTAGGCGTTGTAGCTCTCCTTGTCGCCGAAAGCGTCGAAGTAGTCGGCGCTGTCCACAATACCGTCGAGGTATTTGCCGTAACGCTCATAGTCGCGCAGCTGCTGACGGCTGAACTTGCCTCCGCGATAGACCAACGGATTGAAGGTGAGGGTGTCGCTACCCTTGGTGAGGGTGGGGTCGAGCGAAAGTTGCCACTTCGAGTGGAGTAGCGAGGGGGGAACGGTGACGATGAAGTCGATGTTGATTTTACCGTTGCGCTCCACCAGATTGCGGCGGTTGCGTGCCGAGATAATCACCTCGTCAATGGCCAGAGACATGATTTTCTCTCCCGTGTCGGAGTCAATCTCCGTGGGAGAGAGGGTCAGCTCCGTGCCGTCGTCCTTCTTGAAGGTGATAATCTTCGGGGCATTATTTTGTTTGGGCGGTTCTTTCACGGCCTGTGTTGGCTTGTAGGGCAGGTGCAAACCGGCATAGGTGTCGCCGTTCTCCAGTTTGCGCATACGGCTACAACCGGCAAGTGTCATCACAAGAATGACCGCCAGTAAAAATTTTCCTTTTGTCATAAAGCATGTGTAATTTCCCGACTTCGGGGGTGAAAGACTACTACAGCTGATCGACGGCGCCGTTCACATCGACGGTGAAGACGCGGTTCTCCTTGCCGGGGCTGGTCTGAATCTGACGCAACACCAGTGTGGCGTCCTTCATCCACTCCTCGTAGGGAACATGATATTTGCAGGTGATGTCCTGTGCGAGCTTCTTCTCGGCAACGATGACCATGAAGGGCTTGCGTTCTGCCCAGTAGCGGCCGAAGAGACGTCTTCTGCGTTCCATCATGTGCTGCTGATACTTGCCGTTGATGAGGATGTGGGGAAAGAGCTTCACCGACTTGCGGTCGGCGGTGCTCAACTCGGGAATGATGGTCCAGCTCTGCGAACGCGTCACGGCGTTCTTGCCCACATGGATGTTGAGCTCCAGGGTGAGCTGTCCGTTTTGTGCAGCCAGTGTTTTGCGGGTGACACTCACATCGCCGACAATCTGTGCGCGGAGTGAGAGGGCTGCCAGAAGCATGATTATGGTAAGTGCGATTCTTTTCATGGTTGGGGTTTTTTATCTACGCGAGTTAAACAGATAAACGAACGATACACCGATTTCGGTGGGCACGGGCAACACCTTGTGGGTATTCTTGTAGTGGCGCTGGGGGGTGCCGTTGACCGGCTCGGTGTGGTAGCTCAGGCGTGCGAGGCCGATACCCACCGAGGTCTCGATGTTGAAGTGGGGGCTGATGTAGAAGTTGTAGCCAATCGAGACACCTGCACCGAAGGCATTACCCTTGTAGTAGTTGTTCTGCAAACGCTTCAGAAGACCGAAGGGGAGGTTGAAACCGCCCACCTCGAAGGTACCGCCGAAGACATGGGCACCGATGTAGAGACGGGTGAACTTCTCCGAGAACCAGTAGCGGTATTCGGGTTTGCAGAGGAAGTGCTGAATCTTGTTATCCGTTCCGATGGTGAAGGGATTGTACTGTAAAGTCAGATTGAGGGTCGAGTGGTCACTCAGTGCCAGTTCTGCTCCGAGGTTGGGAGTGGCCGCTGCCCAATAGAGCGCATTGGTCTTGAGCGCAAATCTCTGGGCCGATGCTGTGGTGGCGAAGCAACATGCTATCAATGCGAGCAGCACATAGAATTTTTTACTCATAGTGAAATCGGTTAATGGTGATAAAATTAGTTTTTTAAGGTTATAAAAATCGGTATCGGACCCTAATCGCGATAACTGTATATGCCAGAGTGTATTATGGCAGACACCATACCGTAATGACCTTGCCGAAAATCGGAGGCAAGTTAGGAAAAAAAATAGAAAACACTATCACGATTGGTCATAAAAAATAGGGATGAAAATCAATTATACGCATTATTCGACAAGTGATAATACTCCAAAATGGTGCGTGTTTGTTCGATATGGGGTGTTGTTGTGTGATTTTGTCAGAAATTACGGTAATTATGACGATAATTTTCTTCGATAGGTACTGAAAATGTGAAATCCCGATGAGTGGTAAAAAACGACAAATCGAAGAATAATTATCGAGGGGTAACAGGCTGTGCAAGGGGGTGAAAATGTGTCGGTTTCGGGCAGAAAAGTGGTGGAGGGGTCGTGAGCGTTTACCGAAGGGAAGATTTGTAATTTCGTGTCGGAGCGTGGAAGGGGGGGCGGAAGCGGAGAGAGTATATATATAGGTGGTCGATAGAGGGCGGTGGGGATTATGTGCATGGTCTGCCGCGGAAGGGGCTAACGCGAAAGGGGCTTGTGGTAACGTGGAGGGGACAGGTGTGATGTGGAGAGAGTTGGGGTAGTACGTGGGGACAGGGGGGGGCGCGTAAGTACAGGTAACGCGGGGAAAGCAGGAAAAACGTGTGAGGGGCTGGGAAAAAATAGGTCGCGCAAAAGAAAGGCGCATAAATTTTAAAGTTATCATTTTCCTGCGAGATTTCCAAATGTGGTTTTCTGCCCGAATTGTTGATAAATAGACGCTTCTAATCCCCCTCACGGGTAGTGCGTTACAGCGAAATTTGCTATCTTTGAATAGGTGTGCCGATGAGACGGGACAGGGCGACATCATCGGACGGACGCAAATTCCGCACTTCGTCCCGCAGTGGTCGGTTGTTGAATTGTAAAATGCTGGAATATAGTATCTTACAGATGCTTTTCCTCTGCCCAAACGTGCGCACTCCCCGAGAACTTCCTCTCTGTGTAGCGGAAATGCCCTGCGAAGGGCTTCCCGACTGTTGATAACTGCTGTTCGGAGAGTTGGTTAAATTGCTGATTTAGTGAAATGTTTATTTGTTGAAAACCCTTAACATAATGATGAAAATGTTGAAAACTTTTGTCTTTTGTCTGCTCGCCTGCACCCTTTTTTCGTGCAGTGGCGAACGCAAAATGAAATTCCTCCAGCTCAACGTGTGGCAGGAGGGTACGGTGGTAGAGCACGGTTATGAAGCTCTCGCCGATGAGTTGGCACGTGTCGATGCCGATTTTGTGATGTTGAGCGAGGTGCGCAACTACAACGGCACCAACTTCTCGAAGCGCATCACCGAGTCGCTCCGTCAGCGTGGCAAGACCTACTACTCGTTTTACAGCTACGATTCGGGGCTGTTGAGCCGTTATCCCATCATCGACTCCGCGACCATCTTCCCCGAAAAGGACGACCACGGCAGTATGTACAAATTGGTGGCGGAGGTCGATGGTCGCCGCTATGCCATCTACTCCGCTCATCTCGACTATCTCAGCTGTGCCTATTACGATGTGCGCGGGTATGACGGCAACAACTGGCGACTCCTTGAGCGTCCGCTGACCGACATCGACAGCATCATGGCGAAGAATGTCGCTTCGTTGCGTGACGATGCCATTCGCAAATTCCTCGCCGATGCTGCCGTGGAGCGCGAGAAGGGGAGTCGTATCATTATCGGTGGTGACTTCAACGAACCCTCCCATCGCGATTGGTGCGAGGCTACGGCACAGACTGCCGACCATCAGGGGTTGGTCATTCCGTGGACGGTGACTTCGCTGCTGGAGGAGAACGGCTACACCGATGTCTATCGCGAGAAGTACCCCGACCCCTTGAAATATCCCGGTTACACCTATCCCGCCAACACCTCCGGTGCGAAAATCAAGAAACTCTCGTGGGCACTCAAGGCGGACGAGCGCGAGCGCATCGACTACATCTTCTACCTCCCCGATGAGGGCTTGACTCTGCGCGATGTCTCCCTCATCGGCCCGCGCGGCTTTATTATCCGTGGCGAGCGCAGCGATGTGCCCACTGCCGACCCCGTCATCGAGCCGCTCGGTGTGTGGCCGACCGACCACAAGGGGCTGGTTGCGGAGTTCGATGTGAAGTAGTCCTCTCCGTATGGCAAAAAATAGAGAGCGGATGTCCCGTCGGGACATCCGCTCTCTTATTATGGGAATCTGAAATATCGATTAGTAGTACTTCACTTCCTTACCCTCGATAGCCGACAGCAGGTTGTTGGCAGCTGACGATGCACCGATACGGAACAAGTCGGTGGTCAGCCACTCCTTGCCCAAAATCTCCTCCACGATGGTGTAGTAGAGGGCGGCATCCTCGGGGGTGCGAACACCACCGGCAGCCTTGAAACCTACCTTGCGGCCGGTGTGATTGTAATAGTCCTTGATGGCGTGGCACATCACCACGGCAGCCTCGGGAGTGGCAGCTACGCTGATTTTTCCGGTCGAGGTCTTCACGAAGTCGGCACCTGCCAACATCGACAACAGAGACGCCTTGCGAATCAAATCGGGAGTCTGCAATGCACCCGACTCGATAATCACCTTCAAGATGATGTCCTTGTCCATCTCCGAGCGGATAACCTCCACCTCGTTGGCAGCCTCGTTGTATTCGCCGGTGAGCATGTGGCCCACGTTGAGTACGATGTCCACCTCATCGGCACCGTTCTCCACAGCCATGGCTACCTCCAGTGCCTTCACCTCGAGATAGGTCTGCGATGCGGGGAAACCACCGGCAACCGATGTGATACGCATGGGAGTACCATCGATGGCCAGACCTACGGTCTCGACAAATGCGGGATAGACACAAATAGATGCCACATTGGGAATGTGGGGATATTTGGTATAGAACTCTGCGGTTTTCTTGGCGAACTCGGTCACCGACTTCACTGAATCGTTGCACGACAGTGTGGTGATATCGATAGCCGAATAGCAGAACTTGTAGACCTCGGTATTATGATTGCGTTTAGCAATTTCGCGAATGCGGGCGACTTCGTTGTCCACCTCCGATGCACTCATGGCGGGTGCATACTCATTCAAATGGTTAGCGTACTCCATAATCTTATTCAAAAACTATTTGTACAAAAATAGCAAAAATTTTGATATGCTACACTATCCTCTCTCTATTTCGTTGATTTGTACACAAAAAAAGAGTCCGAATCGAAATTCGGACTCTCTGTGTATCGAATGGACTGAAATTACTTCAGAGCCTTCAAGTTGATGTCGTTGGCAGCCTTCTCCTTCAGCTCGGGCTTCTTCGAGATAGCGCTGTTCAACTGTGCGCGAGCAGCGTCGAGGTTACCCTCCTTCACTGCGATAACGGCACGCATGTAATCAGCCTCAGCCGAGTTCTCGTTAGCCAGGCACTTCTTGGCAGCAGCCAGGTCGTTGTTCATGTAAGCAACAACTGCACCGTTGAAGCCCTTGAGGTTCTTGGCAGCAGCGTTGTACTCACCCTGAGCGGCAGCCAAAGCAGCCTTAGTCTCGTCGTCGGCAGCAGCAGCGTACTTCTTGGCAGCCTCTGTGTTACCGTTTGCGAGGTTAACGAGGATGAGGTTCTTGGTAGTCTCCTGCGAAGCACCACGCTGGTCTGCCTTCTCGAACCACTTCTGTGCGCTCTTCTTGTCACCGAGCTTTGCAACTACGATACCGAGGTTGTTGTAAACGCGAGCATCGTTGTACTCCTTGGCAGCAACTGCAAGAATCTTGCACTGCAGCTTGAGGTCACCGTTGGTGAGGTTCTCGGCAGCATAGAGGTACTCCTCTACGGTCAGCTTGTCACCGTTGTTGATGGCAGCCATCAGCTCCTCGTCGGTCTTACCCTGGATGTCGGTGCTGTTGACAACCTGTGCACGACGCAGCTCGGGAAGAACCTCCTCCTTGAGCTCCTCGAATACCGAAGACATGTTCTTAATCTCGGTCTCGCGCTCTGCGGGAGAGTTGTAGAGGCTCAGAACCTGAAGAATGAGGTTCTTGTCCTTGATGTCAGAGTTCTCAACCAACTCCTTGAAACCGTCCCAGTCCTCACCGTAAGCAGCGGCATCAACCTCGAGACCCGAATCCTTGAGCAGCTTGGCAACAACCTTCTTACCCGACTCCGAACGAGCCTGCGAGAGCTTGTCGTTGAACTTCACTGCACCATCGGGCGAAGCATAACCCTTAACGCTGATGTGCTGAGTAGCGCGGTCGTTCTGTGCCTTAGCGTCGATATCCTCCTTGAAAGCACCGAAGTTAGCCTTCTCCTTGTTCTTCTTGGTTACAGTCGACGAGTTGATAGCGTAGAGCAGGTCAGTCTTGTTGATGACTGTGGTTACCTTCTTGTAGTTGTTGTCTCTAACCTCCATCATGTCGGCGTAGTTGAGGTCCTTCTGAAGAGTGTTCAGACCGTAAGCGATGGTCAGACCGAACTCCTTAGCCAGAGCAGCCTTAGCCTCCTCGTCGTTACCGTTGAGAACAGCCTTCTCCTCCTTGGTGGGGATTGCACCGTTGTTGAGGTTTACCAAAGTAAACTCCTTGCACTTGCCACCGGGGCACTTGATCTCGGCGCGAACCTGCAACTCGCACTGGTCCATGCGGGGATCGTAGGGGAACTCGACGTGGTGAGTGTAGTTACCACCGTTAGCCTTGTCTACAACCTCGTAGTTCTCGTCAACCTTCGAACCCTGGAGGTACTTGGCGGGAGCAGCAACCTCGCCACCCTTGAATACGATAACGGGAGTTACCTTGATGACAGCCTTAGCGTTGAAGTACTTAACGGGGAACTTCACGTTAATATCAGCAGCGACCTTGCCGTTGTTGAGTGTAAGAATCTCGGGAGTAACGTTTACCGAAACTTCGTCACGATTCTTAGCCATCTTTTTGAAGCAGTTACAGCTTGAGAATGCCAAAGCGGCAGCTACAAGCACAACGCTCAATTTCATTAAGTTTTTCATGATAGATTAATTTAATGTGTTGATAAATTTCTGTTTTCCGCTTGCCCTTGGGGAGCCATCCCAAATCTTACTTATATATATTACCACACTGCTGTGATATTATCCTAAGCCTAGGTTCCGAATATCGCCCTTTAAGCTATGCAAATATAGAAAAGTATGCCAAATTGTGCAATATTTCCAGCTCATTTTTTCGAAGAATGAGCCGGAAATATTACATCACATATTTTTGCTATTCGTTCTTGTGTTCGGGGCGGGGTCTGCGCTCGCCTCTGTCGTGACGCTCACCGCGTTCCGAACGCTCGGGACGGGGTCTGCGCTCACGCTCCACGTAACCCTCGGGTTTGGGGAGCAGGGCCTTGCGCGAGAGCTTCAGCTTGCCGGTCTTGGCATCGATACCGATGAGCTTCACATCGATTTCGTCACCCTCCTTCAAGCCGGTCTCCTCCATGGTCTCGAAACGCTTGTAGTCGATTTCCGAGATGTGGAGCAGGGCGTCCTTGCCGGGCATAATCTCAACGAAAGCACCGAAGGCTACAATCGAGCGAACCTTACCGTGGTAGGTCTCACCCACCTCGGGAACGGCTACGATAGCCTTGATGCGTGCCAGAGCGCCGTCCAAAGCCTGCTTGTCGCTACCGAAGATATCGACAATACCTTTCTGGTCCTCCTCGGTGATGGTGATGGTGGTACCGGTGGTCTTCTGAATATCCTGAATAACCTTACCGCCGGGGCCGATAACGGCACCAATCATATCCTGAGGAATGGTAATCTGCTTGATACGGGGAACGAAGGGACGGTAGTCCTCACGAGGCTCTGCGATGCACTCGGTAATCTTGTCGAGGATGTGCATACGACCCTTGCGAGCCTGCTCCAGAGCGGTAGCGAGCACCTCATACGACAGACCGTCCACCTTGATATCCATCTGAGTGGCGGTGATACCGTCACGAGTACCTGTTACCTTGAAGTCCATATCACCGAGGTGGTCCTCGTCACCGAGGATATCCGACAACACGGCCCACTTGCCGGTGGTCGAGTCGGTAATCAGACCCATGGCGATACCCGACACGGGCTTCTTCATCTTCACACCTGCATCCATGAGGGCGAGAGTACCTGCACAAACGGTAGCCATCGAAGATGAACCGTTCGACTCGAGGATATCGGATACCACACGTACTGCATAGGGATTCTCCTCGCCTACGGGAACCATAGGCTTGAGGGCTCTCCATGCCAGGTGACCGTGACCAATCTCACGGCGGCTCAAACCGCGGGCTGCCTTAGCCTCGCCGGTCGAGAAGGGAGGGAAGTTGTAGTGCAGCACGAACTGCTCCGAACCCTGAACGAGCACCTCGTCCTTGACCTTCTCATCGAGTTTGGTACCCAGAGTGACGGTAGCCAGCGACTGGGTCTCACCACGGGTGAAGATCGCCGAACCGTGAGCTGCGGGCAGGTAGCCGACCTCGCACCAGATGGGGCGGATTTCGTCGGTCTTACGGCCGTCGAGACGCTTGCCCTCGTCGAGAATCATGTTACGCATGGCCTTCTTCAGCACATCGTCGTGGAAATATTTGTGAATCAGGGGAGCTTTCTCTACCAGCTCCTCCTCGGTGTAGCGCGATGCGAACTCCTCCTCCAGAGCGTTGAACAAATCCTCACGCTCGTGCTTCATGGTGCCGCTGGTGGCAATCTGATAAGCGCGGTCGTAGAGCTCCTTGATGATGGTCTGACGCAGCTCCTCGTCGTTCACCTCGTGGCAGTAGGTACGCTTTACGTCCTTGCCCAGCTCCTTCGAGAGCTCCATCTGAACGGCGCAGTGCTTCTTGATTTCCTCGTGAGCGAACTTGATGGCACCGAGCATAACCTCCTCGGATACCTCCTTCATCTCACCCTCGACCATAAGGATGTTGTCGATGGTACCTGCGACCATGATGTCGAGGTCTACATCGTTCATCTGCGAGAATGCGGGGTTGATGACATACTCGCCGTTGATGCGGGCTACGCGAACCTCCGAGATGGGGCCGCCGAATGGAATGTCAGAAACTGCGAGGGCTGACGACGCTGCCAGACCTGCCAGTGCATCGGGCTGAATGTCTTTGTCAGCCGAGATGAGGTTTACGGTTACGTAAACTTCGGCGTGATAATCTGCGGGGAAGAGGGGGCGGAGTGCACGGTCGATGAGGCGGGCTACAAGAATCTCGCTATCATTGGCTTTTCCTTCTCTCTTCATAAAACCACCGGGGAAGCGTCCGCAAGCGGCATACTTTTCTTTGTATTCCACCTGCAAAGGCATGAAATCGGTGTCGGGTTTTGCGTCTTTGGCAGCAACTACCGTGGCGAGCAACATGGTGTCACCCATCTTTACCACAACAGAGCCGTCGGCCTGCTTGGCCAATTTGCCCGTTTCAATCTCAATCTGGCGACCATCGCTCAGAGTAATGACTTTACGGACAGCGTTGTACAGCTTCTTCTCTTCCATAAAATTTTTTACCTATAATGTGTTTCGATATATAACTTTTTTAATGAAAAATGAAGGCAATCCCCTGGGGGTTGCCCTCATTTCTTCCTCGGGATTACTTACGGAGGTTCAAAGTCTTGATGATTGCGCGGTAACGCTCGATATCAACCTCTTTCAAGTACTCCAACAACTGGCGACGCTTACCTACCAGACGCAGCAATGAACGCTGTGTACCGAAGTCGTGCTTGTTGTTCTTGAGGTGGTTCGTAAGGTGGTTAATACGGTACGAAAACAATGCGATTTGGCTCTCGGGAGAACCAGTGTCAGTGTTAGACTTGCCGTACTGACCGAAAAGCTCCTGCTTTTTCTCAGCTGTTAAATAAGCCATTGTAATATAAGTTTATTTAGTTCCACTCTACGACGCATTCCCCCTACTGTGAATAACGCCAGAGCGTTCGGCAAAGGTATAAAATAATTGAGAATAAACCGCCTAAAAGCGAAAAATATTCCTATTTTATAGTATAAATTTCATCTTCTTGTGTGAAAATAGTATTTTTGCGGATAAAAGAGATGAAAATTATGCGAAAATTGGGAGCTGTAATCTGTGGCGCGATGATGGTCGCCGGCCTTGTGTGGGGCTGTGCTCCGCGCCACGAATATGTGAGTGTGAGCCGCGAGATGCTGGGTACGACCATGCATCTGACGGCCGATGTCGAGGGGGTGACCCAACAGGAGGTCTTCCGCATGGCCGGTGAGGTCGATGCCGAGGCGAAGGCTTCGATGTCGATATTCGACCCCACATCGCTCTTGAGTCGCATCAATGCCAACCGCACCGATTCGGTGGACGCCCACATCGCGTTCAACCTCCGTCTGGCGGACTCCGTGTCGCGCCTCTGTGAGGGACGTTACGATGTGACGGTCAAGCCGTTGGTCGAGGCGTGGGGCTTTGCGGGCAAGGAGCACGGCAGGCGTCCCAATGTCGATTCGCTGCTCCAATTTGTGGGATACGACAAGGTGAAAATCGAGAACGGCCGTCTGGTGAAAGCCGACGAGCGTATGCAGCTCGATTTCAACTCGATAGCCAAGGGGTACACGGTCGATATGCTGGCGCACCGTCTCGAGGAGCTGGGCGCGAAGAACTACATGGTGGAGATTGGTGGCGAGGTGGTCTGCAAGGGACTCAGCCCCAAGAACCGTGAGTGGAGAATCGGTGTGGAGACCCCCTTTGACGGCAACATGACCGAGGGCGATTACCTCACCCGCGTGGTGCAAATCAACGAGGGCGCACTCGCCACTTCGGGCAACTACCGCCGCTTCTACCTCGATGCCGACGGCCGCAAGGTGGCACACACCATCGACCCCCGCACGGGTTGCAGTGTCCTCTCGCGCCTGCTGTCGGCCACCGTGGTGGCACCCACCTGTGCCGAGGCGGACGCCTTCGGTACGATGTTCATGGCTCTGGGTGCCGATGACGCGATGGCGTTTGTTGAGAAGCACCCCCACATGAAGGTGCTCTTTATCTTTGCCGGAGAAAAGGAGGACGACTACGAGGTCTACATCTCTCCGGCGATGCAACCTCTGATATTGGAATAGATATTTTTTTGAGATATGAAGAAAGCTGTATTTCTCTACAACACCCGTTCGGGAAAGGGTAAAATCGAAAAGTGTGCCGACCAAATCTGCGAGATTTTCCGTCAGAACGGCTGGGACATCACTCCGCAGCTCATTGCCTTCGACAAAAACCCCTTTGACGGACACGAAGACATCGACCTCATGGTGGCGGCCGGCGGTGACGGAACCGTGAATTTCGTGCTCAACGCCATGAAGAAGAAGGGATTGGATATCCCCGTGGGCGTGATTCCCGCCGGCACGGCGAACGATTTTGCCGGAGCGGTCGGTATGTCGAAAAATCCGCTGAAGGCTGCCCTTCAGATTGCCACGGGTGTGGAGGACAGGGTCGATTGCGGCAAGGTCAATGACATCTATTTTGTCAATGTCTTCTCGTTCGGCATCTTCACCACCACCTCGCAGCGCACCTCCGACGAGGTGAAACACAAAATCGGCAAGCTGGCCTACATCATCGAGGGCTTCAAGGAGTTCCGCGCCATGCACGCCGTGCCTCTGGAAGTGGTGGCTGACGGACGCTCGTTCGACCTCAGCTCACTCATGGTGCTGGTCTTCAACGGCGAGACCGCCGGAGGTTTCCACCTCGCACGCCGCTCCTCGATTAAGGACGGCAAGTTCGACTGCCTGATGCTGGAGAAAAAGAACTTCCTGCGCTCGACTCTGGCGATGGGTCGCTACCTCATGGGCGGTAATCCCAACATCGTCCACCACTTGCAGGTGCGCGAGCTGGACATCCGCTCCACCATCAACGAGCCGACCGATGTCGATGGTCAGAAAGGTGCTGAATTTCCGCTCCATATCGAGTGTCTCGAGGGCGGATTGCGCGTCATGGCTCCGCGCGAATCGCACCGTGAATAAAAATTTTTGGAAACTTTGGTTGCCGAATACTTGTAATTTCGCCGCCGTTTTGTTAAATTTGTCGGAAAAATTGTGCTATTATGGCTGATGCTCCTAAAACAGGAAGGGAAAATCTGCGCAAAGTCTCTATTTCGCGCATCAAAAAGGAGATGAGTGACGTCTTCTATCTTTCTGATGATTTGGTAATTACAACGCTCGATACTCAACGCAACACCACTGCTGAATATCCTGTATCCATTGACGGCTTCTCGGCAATCATCATGATGACGGGTGAAGCCACGGTGTCCATCGACATGGTGAATTATCAGGTGAAGCCTAATACGATTGTTTTCTTCAATCCCGACACCATTATCCGCACGGTGAAGTGTTCTGCCAATGCGGCGGCCTATGTGCTGGCCTTCTCCAAGTCGTTTGTCAATGAGATTCAAATCGACCTTTCGACCTCGTTGCCCGTTTATATGCGATTTGGCAAGGCTCCCGTTTTGCAGGTCACACAGCAGGACGTGGACGAGATACGCCAGCTCTTCCAGCTCATCAAGACCATGCTCAAGAGCGACAAGGAGCGTTACCGCCACGAGATTATCCGCACACTCTTCACCACGGCATTCTATTTCATCACGGAGATTAACCAGCGCGAACAGCCCGGAGAGCAGAAGCAGGGTCGTTGCGAGGTCATCTTCAATCAGTTTGTGGAGCTGTTACAGAAGTACAACACCCGCGAACGCAATGTCAGTTTCTACGCCAAGCAGCTCGACATCACGCCCAAGTATCTTTCATCGGTAGTCAAAGAGGTGAGCGGTAAGACTGCGGCACGCTGGATTGACGAGTCGGTTATTCTGGAGGCAAAAACTCTGCTGAAATACTCGGGACTGAGTATTCAGGAGATTGCCTACAAACTGAATTTCTCGACCCAGTCGTTCTTCGGCAAATACTTCAAACAGCACACCGGAACATCTCCTTCGCGCTACAAGCGTAAAGGTTGACAGATATAAACCTATTTATGGAACAGCCTGCCCCGTTGAGGAGCAGGCTGCTTTTTGTTGTGGAATGTAGGTCTGGAGCGTGTGGTCGCTTCCTGTTATCGGTTGCGGAAGGGGACAAACGAAAATATCATTCCTGCGGCGAGGAGAACGATGAGTGCCGATACCGCCACGGTGGTGTAGGGGTTGGTGCCCAGCACACCGAGGTGACGCACCCACAACATGACTACCGCAAGGGTCACGCAGGTGATGACGCAGGTGACAACAGCGTCCCGAACCGATTGGCGGTACTCGCGTTTCGCCTTTCGGAGCAGCCACTCGGCATAGGCCTTCGAGAGTTCGGGGTCCATGGTCTGCATTGCCTGTGGGGTGGGTAGCCACTCGATGTTCTTTCGGAGTCGCTCCATGAATTGTTCGCCGTCCTCGGGAAGCAACTCCCCGGCATAGTGGTTGAAAAATTCAACGATGTCTTTATCTTGTTTCATTTCTATTCCTCCAATGTTTGCAATCGTAGTTTGAGATGAGCCCGTGCCCGTGAGAGATGCGACTTTATCGTGCCGGAGGGCATATCCGTGACCTGGGTGATTTCCACGATGGAACGCTCCTCCATGTAGAAGAGCAACACGCAGATTTTCTCTCTGTCCGACAACCCCTCTATGGCATCGTAGAGCGGTTGGTAATTCTTTTCAGTCTCCTGCTCGGCGGCTATCTTCCGACAGGGCGGTGCATCGAGTGGGGTGTTTGACTTCTCTTTTTCTTTGGAAGTGCTCCAGTCCGAAAAGGTGTTGTAGGCGATGCGGTAGAGCCATGTCGAGAATTTCGATTTTCCGTTGAAGTCTCCGTAATGGAGATAGGCCTTTATCAAAGCCTCCTGCGCAATATCGTCGGCTGTGGAGGTGTCACGACACAGCGAGCGCAGGAACCTTCTCAAAGGTGCCTGCTCCCGCTCCACTGCCTTTATGAATTGCTCGCGCGTCATCTATCGCTCTTTGTTGTGGAGTTGCTGCAAGGCCTGCTCCTCGTCTTTTATGTCCTCGGCAAGCATCTTCTTACCCACGAAATACCAAACCAACAAACCCACACCGACAGCCGTGATGGCGATGGCGAACTTCGGCAAGTCGGTCTCCTGTGAGAAGATGTTCCCAATCAGGAATGACAATCCGAGGAGTGTGAAGCAGACACCGCCTGCCAGACGGTTGAGCAACATGGTTTTGAGTGTGGCTTTTGAGGAGAGGGATTTTTTACCCTCGTCCAAGAGGAGGTCGGAATTGATTTCCACACCGTTCTCCACACATTTCTCCAGAAAAGAGAACTTTTTTTCGTACTTCGCTTTCTTGGTGAGGTTGACAATAAGTACGATTGCAACCGGTAAAATAAATGCAACACATACGGGCAGTAAGAATGCAGTGAAAAATTCCTCAGAATCCATAATCCAAATCTTTTTAATGGTTAAACGTTGATTTTGTTGTTGTATGGGTTAGACGGCAGATGTGGTCGAAAGGTTGCACACAGCACCCGAATTTTTCTCGGGAGACAGCTTCCTGCTTCGTTTGCTACACTATGAGCGATAACAAATATACACTTTGGTGAAGACTTCTGCAACGGGTGGGGCACTCGCCTTGAGGGCAATCCCCCGACACCTCACAAAGAGAATCGAATCGGCGGAAGCGGTGTGCTGTATCGAGGTGGGCTGTCGGACACAGTCGCGGTGTCTGTTGAGGTGGGCGGTGTTGCGCTGAGTCGCTCGCCATCATCGAAAGTCTCGACAACTGTCAGATTACCCTCAAGGAGTAAATCCGCCTGCGCTACATGACTCTGAAAAGTGCAATGTAGTTACATCGGATAAAAAATATCAGCCTCATGTGACGCTTTTCTACGGCGTTGCATGAGGCTGTTTGTTGTGTGGGGACGAGGTGTCGGCGGACGGTTGAGGGGGTGCGGAACACTGCCCGATACTTCGAAAATCAGCCGATAGCGGCGGAAATGCGGCTTTTTATCTATTGTAGTCTCTATTTATTATCTCCAAGACTATTTGTTATCTCCTGTATTTTCTCTTTGTCCCTCCCCACAAAAATCTCCGCTCCAACGCCACCCCTCACATTACTCCACCCCCTCCGCAATACCCCACAAAAAAACGGCAACCCTCAAATGCCTTGGAGGTTGCCGTCGCAAAAAGGTGACTTATCTTTGAAAACTATGCTTCTGTTTTCTTGGTGGTCTTGCGGGTAGTTGTGGTCTTGCGTGTGGTGGCAGTCTTGCGGGTTGTCGTTGTTTTCTTGGCAGCCTTCTTTGCCTCCAAAGCCAAATCCAACTCGTTGATGAAGTCCGACAGAACATTCATGTAGTTGATGAATGCCTCGTATGCCGAGTCATAGGGGTTGAAGTACGAGTGAACGTCACCGTCCGACAACCACTTGGTCGCCATGTAGTAGAAGTGGTCCGAAGTCTGGAGGAAGCTCCATACGTAGTCAAAATCGGCGCTCTTCAGTGCCTCGACCTTCTCCTTCTGTGCGTAGAGTTTCGAGAAAGCCTCGTTCTGCAACTCGTTACCCAACCATGCGGTGATGTCGCGCTCCTCGTCTGCCCATGACATCACGTGGGGGCAGTGGAGAACGGCTACGGGCTGATACTTCTTCGAAGCCTCGCTCACGGTGGCAAACTCCAGCTGCTTGCTGTCGAGTGCCTCCTTGGGCAGTGCCTTCATGAAGTCGAAGATGCCGGTGTCGGCCTTCTGGTGCTCACCGAAGGTCTCGTAGTCCATGAACAGGTTGATGACATCGCCGGGAGTCTCCTCCGAGTTCAGCCACTCGACATACTTCGAAGCGGTGAGGGGATACTGATCCCAACCCTGATTCGAGAAGCGGAAGGCAATATCGTCGGAGAGCTTGTAGTTACGCAACAAGAGGCGAAGTTTCTGGTCTATGGCATTGGCATAGACGTAGTTGGGTGATTTCCATCCGAGTATGTGCTTGGCACCTTCAGCCAGCATGGTGCGGAATCCCATTCCGGCAACCATCTCACCGATGGTGTCGGAATAAATCAGCTCGGTGTTGCGGAAAGCTGTGGGCTTAACACCAAACTCCTTCTTCAGCACTGCGGTGTGCAGCTTGACCTGCTCCTTGAAATCCTCGGGCGAAGCCATCGAAGCCAGCGAGTGAGAGTAAGTCTCGGCGAGGAACTCCACACAACCGGTGGCAGCCAGCTGCTTGAACGACTCGAGAACTTCGGGGGCATAGGCACGGAACTGCTCGATAGCCGTACCGGTAATCGAGAACGAGCAACGGAACTGACCCTTGTGCTCCTTGATGAGGTTGAGCAGCAGGGCGTTCATGGGCAGGTAGCACTCACGGGCAACTTTCTGGAGAATCGAACGATTCTGCATGTCGTCCAAATAGTTGTGGTCTTTGCCCATATTGAAGAAGCGGTATTTTTTCAAACGCCAGGGCTGATGCACTTGAAAATATAAACAGATGGTTTTCATAATTTAGGGTTTCGTTAGAGTTGTTGGTTTTTGTTTTCTTCAATAGCCGATTCATATACGGCCTTGATTTTGGCGGCTGCATCGTTCCACTTGAGGTTGGTAACCTCCTCCAGACCCTTCGACGAGAACATCTTCGACAGGGCAGGGTAGGTGACGAGTGCATGGATGGCATCAGCCAGTGCATCGACATCCCAGTAATCGACCTTGATGGCATAGTCGAGCACCTCGGCCACACCACTCTGCTTGGAGATGATGACCGGCACGTTGGAACGCATGGCCTCAAGGGGTGAGATACCGAAAGGCTCCGATACCGACGGCATGACGTAAACATCCGACAGCTGGAACATCTTGTGTACATCTTCACCGCGCAGGAAGCCGGTGAAGTGGAATCTGTCGGCGATACCCAGACGGGCAACGCGACGGATGACGTGGTTCATCATATCGCCCGAACCGGCCATGACGAAACGCACGTTGGGGTCTTTCTTCAACACCTTGGCAGCGGCCTCCACGAAGTAGTCGGGGCCCTTCTGATAGGTGATACGACCCAGGAAGGTGACAATCTTGTCCTTGACACCACGCACGGGAGTTTCGCCGGCATTCTCGGCAAAGCGAACGGCATTGTGTACCGTCACGACCTTCTTGGGGTCGATGCCGTACTTGTTGATGACAATATTGCGGGTGAGGTTCGACACGGCCATGACGCGGTCGGCGGCCATCATTCCGGCACGCTCGATGGCGTAAACCTGGGTGTTGATGTTCTCACCGCTACGGTCATACTCGGTGGCGTGCATGTGAACGACGAGGGGCTTGCCCGATACGCGCTTGGCAGCGATGCCTGCGTAGTAGGTGAGCCAGTCGTGGGCGTGAATCACATCGAACTGACCTTCGAGGTTCTTGGCTACCTGTGCGGCAACCACGGCGTAGCGTGCCACCTCTTCCATAAGGTTGGCACCATACTTGCCCGAGAAGGTGTAGCGCTGTTTCCATGCATCGGTGGTCGACCATACCTTTTCACCGGTCTTCACGTATTTCTGATGGTAGGTCTCATACTCCTCGGGTGAGATGTAGGGGACCATGTTGGAGTCGATGTGGATGAACGACATTTTTTCGAGAATGTCGTCGGCACCGCTGTTGGTCGAACCGTAGAGTGCATCTACTTCACTGGCGTTCAGTACATGGGTGAAACGCTGGTCCTCATCGCCGTAAGCGTGGGGTACCACGAAGGTAACATCCACGCCGTTGCGTGCCAAACCGCGGGTCATGCCGTAGCATGCTGTACCCAAACCTCCTGCAATGTGGGGCGGAAACTCCCAGCCGAACATTAAAACTCTCATAATGTTTATCTCTTTGTTTTTTTATTGTTTTTCTCTTGCATCCGACTCCCTGTCTTTCCTCTTTTGGGCAGGGGGTCATTCTCTGATGGGGGTTCGGAACATCGGGTAATGTCCGAACTCTGGGGAAGTGCTCTTTCGGGTGCTCTATTCGGCAGAGGCTTTCTTGGTGGTGCGCTTGCCGGTGGCCTTCTTGGTGGCACACTTGCGGGTCGTGGTCTTCTTCTCGGCTTTCTCGGCACACGACTTGGTGGTACATTTGCGTGTCGCGCACTTGCGTGTTGAGGTCTTCTTCTCGGCGGCCTTGGGGCTGCGCTCCTCAATCATGCGAATGATGTCGGATACGGCACCTACACTCCATGCCTGAGAAATGGCACCTCTGGGGGCATACGGAGGATCGGCATCATAGAGCTCGTTGATAGAACCGATACCGTAGGTCTGAATGTCCTCCTCGAAGTCGGCGCGAATCTCCTGTGCCTGGGGCAGGAACGAGTCGCCGTCGATGTCGAAGCAAGCCTGTACGTAGAACTCCAGAGGCCATACCCATACCGAGCCGTTCTTGGCGGCATAGTCGCGCTCTGCGGGGTCGCCGTCCTGTGAACCCTTGTAGAGGGGGTTGCGGGGCGAAAGGCTGCGCAGACCACGCGGTGTGAGCAGGTGCTGGCGAATGGTACGAATCACCTCTATCTGGGTGTCGATGTCAATCATCTTGTAGGGAAGACCGCAAGCCACAATCATGTTGGGACGGATGTGGCGGTTGGCACCCTCGGCACCCACGTAGTCGGCCAGATAACCCTCCGGCAGACGGAAGATGGCGTTGAAATTCTCGGCGGTCTTTGCAGGCAGCTGCTCCCATGCGGCAACGAACTCCTTGTCGTTGTGCTGCTTGGCCAGTGCCAGTGCATAACATACGGCGTTATACCACAGGGCATTGACCTCTACCTGATAACCGTTACGCGGTGTTACGGCCTTGCCATCGACCAACGAGTTCATCCATGTGAGGGGCAGCTCGTTTGACGAAGCCCAGATGAGACCGTTGTCGTTGAGTATGATTTTGCCGTCGATACCTCTGCGGTACGACTCGAGCAACTGCTTCATCACCTCACCGTAGCGGTTCCAAATCTCCTTACCGCCAATCTCCTTCTCCAACTGCTGGAGTGTCCAGAAGAACCAGAGCGGAGCATCGACAGCCTCCGAAGCGGAAGCCGAGCCGGTGAACATACCGTCTTTCATGTCATTGACGTAGGTGTTCAGCACATCGATGCAGTCCTCCTTGTGGTTCTGCGCGATGGAGATACCCGGCAGGGCGATGAACGCCTGACGAGCATTGACACCGTGCCAGGGATAACCTGCCACCACCTCGGTGCGGTTGCCCGGACGGCGAATGATGAACTGACGAGCCGAGTGCTCGAGACAGCTCTTGAAGTCAATCTTGTGGGTACGGCGGGCAATCGAGGTCTCGAACATCTCGTCGATGGTCTTGATGGAACCCATCTCGTCGAGCGAAGCCGAGAAGATGACGCTCTCGCCCTTCTTTAGAGCCACCTCGAAGTAACCTGTGGTGAGCAAATCCTCGTGACCCTCATATCCGCGGGCGATGTCCTGCTGATACTCGAAGTTGTAATACCAGTCGGGTGCGGGGATAAATTCTGCGTCAGCCTTGTCGGTCTGCATGTAGAGCCAGGGGAACGAGTTGTAGAGACGGCACTTCACACCGTTGACTGCCGGATAGGTGTGTCCGTCGGCCTCCATGTTGGCATGGGTCAATGCGTGCTTGTCGCGGAAGGCGAGGAAGGGACGCAGACGCAGACGGGTGTCCGAGTGGGCATCAAGCAGTGTGTAGCGAATCATCAACTGTGTACGCTTGTGAATCCACAGCATCTCTTTCTTCAAAATCACGCCGCCCACACGGTAGGTGATGGTCGGAGTGGGGGTATAAGCGAAGTCGGTGATGTATTTGTGACCTCGCGGTTCGTAAGTGCCATTGAAGCGGTGCAGGGCCAGGTTGAACGACTGGTCGTGCTGAACAATGGTTTCGTCGAGTGACGACAGCAGCACATAGGTGCGGTCGCTGTCATCGATGGGGGCAACAATGAGACCGTGGTAACGGCGTGTGTTGCAGCATACGATGGTGGTGCTCATATAGCCGCCGATGCGGTCGGTGGCCAGCATTTCACGTTGCAGCGAATACTCCAGGTTGCCCAATTCTTGTTTGTCGAAGGTTAGTGCTGACATATTGAATAAATAAATGTTTTCTTTTCCGTTAAAGATAACAATAATATAACGGAATCGGAAAGATTTTCGTTACAAAAATCCTCCCGATTCCATTATTCGACATATTTTAAGCCCATTTCACCAGCGCGAAGTCCATTCTGTGCGCAAGCATCTCATTTTGAGGGAATACTCTCAACGCAACATCGAATGTTCCGCTCTTGTCGGGCGTGTAGTCCAGCGAGTAGGTGACCTTGTTGTTTTCGACCTTCACTCGTTCGAGCGGCATCGTCCTATCGACGTTGATGGTCTGTCCGCCGACAATCTGTTTGGCCACCACCATCTCAACACCCAAGTCCTCGGGGCGAAGGGTCGAGATGTCGAGGGTTACCTCGAAGTGGTACTGCTCTCCTACATAGACGGCACTCTTGCAGAGTTTCACACGCTGTACATCGAGCACCTTCACATTGTCCCACGCAGCCGATACCTTACGCTTCCAAGCGGCCAGCTCGCGAGCCATCTGATAGCTGTTGGCCATAATCTTGTGCTTGCGCTCGGCCAGCTTGTTGTAGAAACGCTCCTCGTAGTCGATGAGCATGCGGTTCATGGTGAAGTTCGACGCGATGTCGGCGATACACATCTTCACCGAAGCCACCCAGTCGTGGGGGATATTGTCCTCGCCGCGCTTGTAGTAGAGCGGCGCAATCTTGTTCTCGATGGTGTTGTAAATCATCTCGGCATCCAGCTCGTCCTGATAGTGCTGGTCGGTGAAGGTGCGTTCCATGGGCAGCATCCAACCTGCACCCTCCTTGTAGCCCTCGACCCACCAGCCGTCGAGCACGGAGAATTGCATGACACCGTTCATTACACACTTCTCGCCCGAAGTACCCGACGCCTCCAGAGGACGGGTCGGGGTGTTCAACCATACATCGACACCCTGAACCATGCGGCGAGCCAGCTCCATGTCGTAGTTCTGCAGGAAGAGAATCTTGCCCACGAACTGAGGCATCTTCGATACCTCGACGATGCGCTTGATGAGGTCCTGACCCGGACGGTCGTTGGGGTGAGCCTTACCCGCGAAGATGAACTGTACGGGACGCTCGGGGTTATTGACGATGGCCGACAGACGGTCGAGGTTGGTGAAGAGCAGGTAAGCACGCTTGTAGGTGGCGAAACGACGGGCGAAACCGATGGTCAGCACCTCGGGCTTCACTGACTCTGCAATCTGAATCATCTGACGGGGCGAATCGAGACGAACCTGCGAAGGATCGCTGAAACGACGACGGATATGCTTGATGAGACGCTCCTTGAGGTGGATACGCTCCGACCACAACTCCGCATCGGGAATGTTGTGTACCTTCTGCCATGCGGGAATGTTATAGACATGGTGGTTGAAGCCCTCGGGGAAGTAACGCTCGTAGAGACGGCGCAGTGACGATGCAATCCATGTGGGGAAGTGAACACCGTTGGTCACGTAGCCGATGTGCAGCTCGTTCTTGAAGTAGCCCGGCCACATATTACCCAGAATCTCCTTCGAGACCTCACCGTGCAACCACGACACACCGTTGACCTCCTGCGAAAGGTTGCAGGCCAATACCGACATCGAGAACTTCTCGTTGGGGTCGTTGGGGTTGGTCTTGCCGAGGTTGATGTACTGCTCCCAGGTGATGCCCAATACGTCGGGATAGTGCGACATGTACTGACGAATCATCGACTCGGGGAAGGCATCGTGACCTGCGGGTACGGGGGTATGTGTGGTGAAGAGGGCCGACGAACGAACCACCTCCAGAGCCTCCGAGAAGGAGAGCTTCTTGTGGTTGACCAAATCGCGGATACGCTCGATGCCGATGAATGCGGCATGACCCTCGTTGCAGTGATATACATCGTGCTTGATGCCCAGCTTTCTCAGGGCGCGGATACCACCGATACCGAGCAACATCTCCTGCTTGAGACGGTTCTCCCAGTCACCACCATAGAGGTAGTGGGTGATACGGCGATCCTCCTCGAGGTTATCCTCGTAGTCGGCATCGAGCAGGTAGAGGTCCGTACGACCCACCTGACACAACCAAACTCGTGCCGAGAGGGTACGACCGGGGAATGCAACGGTGATGGTCACCCAGTTGCCGTTCTCGTCACGTACGGGCGAGATAGGCAGCTTGTAGAAGTTCTGCGCCTCGTAGGTAGCCTCCTGTGCACCCTGTGCCGACAGACGCTGGGTGAAGTAACCGTAGCGGTAGAGCAGACCCACGGCTGCCATGGGGACGTTCTTGTCCGAAGCCTCCTTCAGGTAGTCACCTGCCAGGATACCCAGACCGCCCGAGTAAATCTTCAGCGACGAGTGCAGACCGTACTCCATCGAGAAGTAGGAAATGGTCGTTGCCTTGGGGTCGGGCTTCTCGTTCATATAGTTGCGGAAGTTGGTGTAGACGGTATCCAACTGCTTGAGGAAGATGTCGTCATGCTCCAGCTCCTTGATGCGCTCGATGCTCAGCTTGTCGAGGAATGCGATGGGGTTGCGGTCACACTCGGTCCACAACTGTGGGTCGATGTCCTCGAAGATGTCGCGTGCACCGGGATTCCAGCACCACCACAGGTTGCGCGACAACTCCTCCAGAGCGTGCAGGCTCTCGGGCAGACGCTTGTCGATCATCATGCGGTGCCAGTTGGGTTGCTCGACGAAGAGCTGCTGGCGCACGAAGTTAATCTGTTCGTTGCGCGAACCGCCGTTGTCCAGCAGGGCACGGTTGGTACGCACGGTAGAGTTCTCCACAGCCTCGGAGTAAGCCTGCTCGTATGCCGAGTAGAGGCGGCTCCAGAGTGCGTCCTCCGAGAGTTTGCGTGCCGACTCGCGTACGGCGTTGACCTCCTCGTTGTTCAAAAGGCTGAACTCGGTGATGGCAGCTGCGATTTCGCTCTCGATTTCGATGTCGTTGTAGTCGTCACGGCGGAAGACCTTGACACCCTTTGTATCTCTGTGCTCCTCGACCCATTTACCGAAACCTGCCAACGAGGTGGTGATGGTCGGAACCGAGAAGGCGATGCTCTCCAGAGGAGTGTAGCCCCAGGGCTCGTAGTAGGAGGGGAATACGGTGAGGTCCATACCCACGAGCAACTCGTAGTAATCCTTGTCGAAGATACCGTCATTGCGGTTGAGGTAGGTAGGAACGAAGATGACCTTCACCTTCGAGTCGCGGCTCTCCAGCGATGAACCCTTGATGGAGTTCACGATGGGGTCGTAAGCCATGTTCTCGAGGTAGTGGGTCGAGAAACGGTACTGGCTGGCATCGATGGGTGCCTTGGCGTCGGCCATGTGAGCCTGGACGTCGAGACGGGGACCGCGGTTGCCGGCAGGTACGGTGATGTAGACCAGCAACTGACGCTGCAGGCGGGTCGATGTGGCGAGCTTCTTCAGTGCGCCGAGGAATACATCGATACCCTTGTTGCGGAACTCATAGCGGCCGCTGGTGCCGATGATGATGGGGTCGGTCGTGAACTTCTCGCCCAGACAAGCCTCTGCCACCTCAATCATCGACTTGCGTGCCTCGGCACGCTTGGTAGCCAACTCCTCACCTGTCCATACGAAGTCGTTCTCGAAACCGTTGGGGGTGATGCAGTCGGGCTCGCGGTTGAGCAGGTACTTGCACTCGTTGGAGGTAATCTCGCTCACGGTGGCAAATACGTCACAGTTGGCAGCCGAAACCTTCTCGATGGAGTGCTTGGCCATCACGTTGAACTGACGAGCGAGGTCGTCGGCGCTGAACTTGGTAAGGCCGTTGTAGAGGTGAAGATTGTTGCCTGCGATGCAACGTCCCATGACGGTGGCGTGGGTGGTGAACACGGTTGCCACATAGGGAATCTCCTTGCGCAGGTAGAGTGAACCTGCGGCGGTCATCCACTCGTGGAAGTGAGCGGTAACCTTCTGGGTCGAGTCGCAGAAGGTGTTGATGTAGGACTTGATGACGATGCCCGAAGCATAGCCGAAGAGCACCGGCTCGATGTAGTCCCACTGACCCGAGATAGAATCTACGTGGTAATCTTTCCACAACTCCTCGAGGATTTCGTCCTTGCGGGGAATCAGCGAGGTGAAGTCTACCAGAATAACGACGGGGTTGCCCTCGATTTTCCAGCGTCCGATGCGGATACGGATACCCTGCTTGTAGACCTCCTGACGCCAAGTCTTGAGGAGGTTGCTGTCCTCTTCGAATTCGTTGTTGGCGCCTTCGTGTGCCAAATCGGGACCGATTAAAAGATATTTATCCCCGAATTTACGGGTTGCTGTTTTTGCTTTGGTCGAAACTACGGTGTGGATACCTCCGACCTTGTTGCATACTTCCCAGCTAACCTCAAAAAGATAGTCAGGGGTATGTTTTGCGTTGTTCATATTATAAAGGTTGTTTTGTGATATAGTTATATCGTTGTTCTAATTAGGCTGCAAATGTAATACTTATATTTATATAAAGCAACTAAATTTCGCTTTTCGTAAAAATATTTAAAAATATTTTAATGTTTCTTTATCAACCGTTTGACCACTTTGCACGCTTATTCGAATAATTCCGTGATGATGGCATCGGAGAGTAGGAGTTTTTCAGGGGGGATAAACAATTTGTGTTCATTTTGTCCCATTAATCCGCCTTCGACAAATCGCCGTGCATTTTTGGCAGTCAGGGTGGCGTGTTCCTGGCCGAAAAGAGATGAAATTTCATCGAGGTCGATGCCCTCCACGGTGCGCAGGCGTGTCATGACATACTCGTTGAATTTGTCGTGGGGGGTGAGCTGTTCGGCTTCGGGGGCTGCACCTGCGATGTAGTCCTTCACCGAATTGACATTCCAGTGGCGTTCGTTGCCGTCGTAGGAGTGCGCGCCGGCACCTATGCCGAGGTATTTCACCCCGTGCCAGTAGGCGGCATTGTGACGGGCGCGGAAGCCCGGCAGGGCGTAGTTCGAAATCTCGTAGTGCTCGAATCCGGCACGGGTGAGGGTTTGGTGTACCTTGAGGTATTCTTCCTCGCTGACCTCCTCGCTCACGGGCGAGAAGGCTCCGCGTGCCATGCGGCGACCGAAAGCGGTGTTCGGCTCTATGGTCAGGTGATAGGCAGAGATGTGCTGCACACCCAAATCTATGGCCTTGGCGAGCGAGTCGTCGAGGTGCTCGTGCTGAAATCCCGGCACACCGAAGATGAGGTCGATGGTGATGTTGTCGAAGCCGGCCTCCTGTGCCTCGCGCACGACACGCTGCGCTTCGAGGGCGGTGTGACGGCGATTCATCAGCTTCAGACAATCGTCATCGAACGATTGTATGCCTATCGACAGTCGGTTGATGCCCGCCCGGCGCAATTCGTCGAGATAACGGGGATTCAAATCATCGGGATTGGCTTCCAGCGTGGTCTCTTTCACCGAACTGCAATCCATGCACTCGCGGGTGTGGTCGAGCAGCGCGGCAATCTGACGGGAGGTCAGCAGTGAGGGCGTGCCACCTCCGAAATAGAGGGTTTCGATTTTTTCATTCGAAAGATAATCTTTTCGCTCCTCCATTTCGTTGTGCATCCTTTCGAGGACGGCATCCGTATATTTCAACTCCGCGCTTTTGTAAAAATCGCAGTAGGCGCAGATGCGTTTGCAAAAGGGTATGTGGTAATAAATTCCTGCCATATCTCAAATTTAACAAAAATTTTGGAAACACAAAAAACATCGCCGACCAATATTTTTCAAAATTTTGAAGAGCAAGAATCGCCGCCCTGTGTTTTATGGGGCGGGGGAGTGGGGGAAGTGGCTCGAAAAGAAGCAAAATCACCCATAAAACGAGCTGATGGGGCTATTGGAAAAAATAATGAAAAAAAAGTGAATTTTCATTGTTAATTTTTTCACAATTGTAAAACATTTCCTATCTTTGTGGCGTCGGAGTTGTAAAAGTCCGCAGAATTTGTTATATTGAAAACCTGTGGGGCTAATGCTTTCGAAATGAAAAGAAAAGATGTTTTTTATTTAAAATAAACTATTATGAACAAATTGGATTTGCAGAAGTACGGTATTACCGGCGCAACTGAGGTCATCTACAACCCCTCTTACGATGAGTTGTTCCGCGAGGAGACAAAGGAAGGTTTGACCGGTTTTGACAAGGGTCAGCTCACTGACACCGGTGCCGTTAACGTAATGACTGGCGTTTATACTGGCCGTTCACCCAAGGATAAGTTCTGGGTAAAGGACGATGTAACCAAAGACACTATCTGGTGGACATCTGACGAGTATAAGAACGATAACAAGCCCGTAAGCGTTGAGACTTGGAAAGAGTTGAAGAAGCTGGCAGGTGCCGAGCTGTCGAACAAGAAGCTCTATGTTGTCGATACTTACTGCGGTGCCAACGAGAGTACTCGTCTGAAGATTCGTTTCATCATGGAGGTGGCTTGGCAGGCACACTTCGTTAAGAATATGTTCATCCGTCCTACCGACGCTGAGTTGGAGGAGTACGGTGAGCCCGATTTCGTAGTATTGAACGCTTCGAAGGCTAAGGTTGAGAACTACAAGGAGCTGGGTCTGAACTCGGAGACTGCTGTTGTGTTCAACCTCACCGAGAAGATGCAGGTTATCATCAACACTTGGTATGGTGGTGAGATGAAGAAGGGTATGTTCTCTTACATGAACTACCTCCTCCCCTTGAAGGGTATCGCTGCCATGCACTGCTCGGCTAACACCAACGAGAAGGGCGAGACCGCTATCTTCTTCGGTCTGTCGGGTACTGGTAAGACCACTCTGTCGACCGATCCCAAGCGTCAGCTGATTGGTGACGACGAGCACGGTTGGGACGATGACGGTGTCTTCAACTTCGAGGGCGGTTGCTACGCTAAGGTTATCAACCTCTCGCAGGAGAACGAGCCCGATATCTGGAACGCTATCCGCCGCAACGCACTTCTCGAGAACGTAACTGTTGACGAGAACGGCCACTGCGACTACGCTGATAAGTCGGTTACCGAGAACACTCGTGTATCTTATCCTATCTACCACATCAACAACATCGTGAAGCCCGTATCGAAGGCTCCCGCTGCAAAGAAGGTTATCTTCCTGTCGGCTGATGCATTCGGTGTACTGCCTCCCGTTTCTATCCTGACTCCCGAGCAGACCAAGTACTACTTCCTGTCTGGTTTCACCGCTAAGTTGGCAGGTACAGAGCGTGGTATCACTGAGCCCACTCCTACTTTCTCGGCTTGCTTCGGTGCTGCATTCCTTTCGTTGCACCCCACAAAGTACGGTGAGGAGTTGGTTAAGCGTATGCAGCAGTCGGGTGCTACCGCATACCTCGTAAACACTGGTTGGAACGGTACCGGCAAGCGTATCTCGATCCGCGATACTCGTGGTATCATCGACGCTATCCTCGACGGTTCTATCGACAAGGCTCCTACCAAGATGATTCCTACATTCGACTTCAAGGTTCCTACCGAGTTGCCGGGTGTTGATTCTCACATCCTCGATCCTCGTGACACTTACACTGAGGCAGGTGAGTGGGAGAAGCGTGCCGAGGATTTGGCAGGTCGCTTCGTAAAGAACTTCGTTAAGTTCACCGGCAACGAGGAGGGTAAGTCTCTGGTTGCAGCTGGTCCTAAGTTGAAGTAATTTACAACAACGAATTTTGAGAGGGTAACACCTCAATAAATAAGTGGCTCCGAACGGGTAACCGTTCGGAGCTTTTTTATATACCTATATTTATATATAATATGGCGGATGGCAGTGGAAAGCATAGTCGGGGGCGGTTGCGAAAACCATAGACGTGAACGGCGGAAACCATGACGCCGCGATGTGTGAAAAAATCGACTCGGTGAAGGTTGGAAATTTTTGGCAGAGCATCTGAAAATTCGTACCTTACCAAAGTGATCGGCAACAGAAAACAACTGCCGACGGATAAAAAAACGCAGGAGTATGAAAAAATGGTTGTGGCTGATGTGCCTTTTGCTGCCCGTGTGCGCAGTGGCACAGGAGATGACGGGTAAGTGGACAGGAACGCTGACGGTGGGGACAACCTCGCTGCGTGTGGTCTTCCGCTTCTCTCCTCATGACAAGGGCTGGACGGCGAAGATGGATTCGCCCGATCAGGCGGCTTTCGGTCTGCCCGTGGACTCGGTGAAGGTGGAGAACGGCACCGTGACCCTCGTGATGCCCCGTATCGGTGCGCGCTATGAGGGGGCGATGATGACACCGCAGATGGTGATGGGTACATTCACCCAGAACGGAGTCGAATGTATGATGCCACTCTCTAAGCAGGAGAACCTCCGTCCGCAAAACCCGCGACCGCCTTTCCCCTACACCTCGGAGGAGGTGAGCTTCAAAGGGGGTGATGAGGGGGGTACCCTGCACGGTACGCTGACCTGCCCTAAAAATGAAGCCCCCAAGGCGGTGGTGGTAATGGTCACGGGCAGCGGCTTGCAGAACCGTGACGAGGAGTTGTTCGGACACCGACCCTTTGCGGTGTGGGCTGACCGTCTGACTCGTGAGGGGTACGCCGTCCTGCGCTATGATGACCGCGGTTATGACGGTTCGGAGGAGGAAGTGGCACGCTTTGCTGCCTCCACGACCTTCGATTTTTGTGATGATGCCCTCGCGGCGGTGGAGTTCGTAACCCGCAATCCGCGATTGAAAGATGTGCCTTGCGGTATAATGGGACATAGTGAGGGCGGAACGATTGCCTTCATGGCCGCCGCCAAGGATAGAAGGGTGGACTTCATCATTTCGTTGGCAGGCTCGATGTTGCGGGGCGACAAGGTGCTGGCGGCACAGGCCGACCATGCCCTGCGTCAGATGCCCGACATCTACCGCGAGCAGGTGTTGGCGGCGCGCGCCCGTATGACGGAGGTGGCACTCGAACATTCGTTTGAGGAGCTCTCCGCACAGCGTGAGACCCTGAAAAAGGAGTTGGAGTCACTCTCCGAAATCAAGAACCTGCCCCGCGGGTCGGGTGATGTCTTGGCGTATTTCGATATGCTCGCCACCTCGCCGTGGTTGCACGCCTTTGTAGGCTTTGACCCTGCGGAGACGATTGCCCGATGCGGACATCTGCCCGTGCTGGCACTCAATGGCGGACGCGATATACAGGTGGATGCCGATACGCATTTGCAGGTGGTGCGCGAACGGTTGAAGGACAACGACCGCCTTACAATCCACATTTTCCCCGACTGCAACCATATCTTCCAGCCCTGCCGGAGCGGTGAACTCTCGGAGTATGAGGAGATTGAAACCACCCTCTCGGAGGAGGTCTTAAAGTATGTGGCGGAGTGGCTCAACGCGAATGTGGCGAAGTAGGGGTGTCCCGGCGGTGATGTAGATGCCTGCCACAGCGATAAAAAAAAGTCTGTTTCCTTTTCGGAAACAGACTTTTTTGTGTGAGGAGATGACCATCAGACGGTCATAATCTCCTTCTCTTTCTTCGACATTACCTCGTCGAGCTGCTTGCTGTACTTCTCCAGCAGCTTCTGCGACTGAGTCTCGCCGTCCTTGGCCTCGTCCTCGGGCATGCCGTCCTTCTGTGCCTTCTTGAAAGCATCGACAGCCTCACGGCGTGCATTGCGCAAACCGATGCGTGCCTGCTCGCCGTAGCCGTGAACCTGCTTTACCAGCTCCTTACGGCGGTCCTCGGTGAGGGGAGGAATCGACAGACGAATCTGCTCGCCGTTGTTCGAGGGTGCCAGACCGATGTTAGAGTCGATGATGGCCTTCTCGATGGGGCGCAACATATTTTTGTCCCAGGGCTGGATAAGGATGGTTTTGGCATCGGGTACGGTAACGCTCGCAGCTCCCGACACGGGAACCTGTGAACCGAAGTAGTCGACCATGACACCGTTCAATACGTTGGGTGTAGCTTTACCTGCTCTGACATTGGAGAGTTCCTCTTCGAGGTGAGCAACGCTCTTCATCATTTTCGAACCGGCTGCTTCAAGAATTGTTTTTGTATCCATAATTATATTAATTCAGTTTATTGTTCTTTCTGTACTTGGGTCTTCTCGTCGATGGTCTTCACCAGATGAGCGAACTCCCCTGCCGTGTAACCCACGGTGGTGAGAATCACCTTGCCGTCTTTGCCGATGAGGAAGTTGCGGGGTACGTAGTCCGAAGCGAAGAGGTCATAGACCTTGCGCTCGGGGTCGATACCCACTGCAAAAGTGTAGCCCTTCTGCGAGATGAACTTCTCGACCGTAGCTTTCTCCTCGCCGCGCGAGATGGGCAGGAACGCAAAGTCGCGACCTGCGAAGCGGTCTATCAGCTGCTCCTGTACGTGGGACAACTCCTCACGGCAGGGAGGACACCATGTTGCCCAGAAGGTCACGAGCACCACCTTGCCTTTGAGCTGCGAGAGAGTGGTCTGCTCGCCCGAGAGCATCTCGACCGTGAAGTCGGGAGCCGTGTCGCCGGCCTTGACCAGAGTGGTTTCCTCGGGGCTCTTGCGCTGCTGCTGTGCTGCGTTGTCGGGTGCCACGGTGGGCATGAAGAGAATGATGGCTCCGATGAGCACGATGAGTGCCAGGAGAATGAATAAAAGTTTGTTGTTTTTCTTTGCTGTCATAATGTTAGGGTTTTACAAGTGTGCCGATGGCATCGCCTGCCAGAACTTTTTCGAGATTGCCCTCGGTATCCATATCGAAGACGATGATACCCAGCTTGTTCTCCTGACAGAGAGTAAAAGCCGTGAGGTCCATAATCTTCAGATGACGGGCATATACTTCGTCAAACGAAATCTCCTTGAATTTGACTGCCGAGGGGTCTTTCTCGGGGTCGGCTGTGTAGACGCCGTCCACGCGTGTACCCTTGAGCAGGACATCTGCCTCGATTTCGATACCGCGCAGTGCCGATGCCGAGTCGGTGGTGAAGAAGGGGTTCGATGTACCGCCGCCGATGATGACCACATAACCGGCCTCGAGGTACTCGATGGCGCGAGCCTTCGAATAGTATTCGCCGATGGGTTCCATACGAATGGAGGTCAGCACCTTGGCTTTCACACCGTTGTCCTCCAGTGCCGATTGCAGTGCCAGGGAGTTGATGATGGTGGCGAGCATACCCATCTGGTCGCCCTTCACACGGTCAAAGCCCTTCTTTGCGCCGGTCATGCCGCGGAAAATGTTACCTCCGCCGATGACAATTCCTATCTGCACGCCGGTTTGTGCTGCGGCCTTAATCTGTTCGGCATAGGATTGTAATTTTTCGGGTGCGAGGCCATATTTTTGGCTGCCCTGGAGCGATTCTCCACTCAGTTTGAGGAGTATTCGATGATATTGCATAATGAAAATAGATTTGTCGTTACGCGAAGATAGGAATTTTCTTTGAAAAAAAATCTATTTCTTCTATCTTTGTACGACATGCAAGCCGATAAATACATATTGTTGAACAAAATTGACTCGCCGGAGGAACTAAAACGACTCTCCGTGGGCGAGTTACGCACCTATTGTGACGAGTTGCGCCGTTATATTATCGAGGAGTGTTCCGTCAATCCGGGACATTTGGCTTCGAGTTTGGGAACCGTGGAACTGTCGTCGGCACTGCATTATGTGTTCGACGCACCCACCGATAAAATCGTGTGGGACGTGGGTCACCAGACCTACCCCCACAAAATCATCACGGGACGACGCGAAGCCTTTCACCACAAACGACAGCTGGGTGGCATCAGCGGATTCCCGCGTATGGAGGAGAGTCCCTACGATGCCTTTGGCGGTGGTCATGCTTCGGTCTCCATTTCGGCGGCTTTCGGTATGGCAAAGGCTGCCGAGTTGCGTGGCGAACACCATAGTGTGGTGGCTGTCATCGGTGACGGTTCGATGACCGGAGGTCTGGCCTTCGAGGGTCTGAACAATGCCGGTGCAAGTCGTGACACCAATCTGTTGGTGATTCTCAACGACAACAATATGGCCATCGACCAGGCAACGGGTGCGCTGAAGAACTACCTGCTGAAGATTTCGACATCGGTCCACTACAACCGATTCAAACAACGTCTGTGGGGCCTTCTTTCGCATACACCGCGTTTCTTGAGACTGTGTCAGAAGCTGGGCAATGCCGTCAAGCAGGGCGTGCTCAACAAGAGCAACCTCTTCGAGAGTTTCAACTTCCGTTACTTCGGACCTGTCGACGGACATAACATCGAGGAATTGGTGCGCACGTTGAGTGCACTGAAAGATATTCCCGGCCCCAAGCTGTTGCACGTGCTGACGGTGAAGGGTAAGGGCTACAATCCTGCCGAGCAGGACAAATGTACCTGGCACGCTCCCGGACGCTTCAATCCGCTGACGGGCGAGCGTATCGCCTCGAAGGGCGGTGCCGACCGCTATCAGGACGTCTTCGGTGAGACGCTCCTCGAGTTGGCGCGTCAGGACAAGCGTGTGGTGGGTGTCACACCTGCCATGCCCTCGGGTTGCTCGATGAACATCATGATGCGCGAGATGCCCGACCGCTGTTTCGATGTGGGTATCGCCGAGGGTCATGCCGTGACCTTCTCGGCAGGTCTTGCCACTGCGGGTATGGTGCCTTTCTGCAACATCTACTCCACCTTCATGCAACGTGCCTACGACAATGTCATTCACGATGTGGCGATTCAGAAGCTCCCCGTGGTGATGTGTCTCGACCGTGGCGGTATCGTGGGTGAGGACGGTGTCACGCACCACGGACTCTTCGACATGGTGGCCTTTGCGGCACTCCCCGACATGATTATCGCCGCCCCGATGAACGAGCGCGAGTTACGAAATATGATGTACACGGCACTCCATGCTGGCTGTCCCTATATGATTCGCTATCCTCGTGGCAAGGGCGAGGGCGTAGAGTGGCGAGGTCGCGAGTTCGAACAGATTGTCACGGGCGTGGGTCGCTGCCTGCGCGAGGGTGACGATGTGGCGGTGCTCACCATCGGCACGATGGGTAATTTCGCCCTGCGTGCTGCCGATCATGTGCTGGCGGAGGGTGTCAGTGTGGCGTGCTACGACCTGCGTTTTGTCAAGCCCCTCGATGAGGAGCTGCTTCACGAGGTGGGTCGCAAGTTCCGCCGTGTGGTGACCGTGGAGGACGGTGCCGTGAGAGGCGGTGTCGGTGAAGCGGTGACGGCATGGTTCATGCGCCACGACTACAACCCCGAAGTGAGAAACCTCGGTGTGGGTGACGAGTGGGTACACCACGGCACTCCCCAAGAGTTGTATGCCCTGTGCGGCTATGACGAGAAGGGCATCGTGGAGGCTATCCGCGAGGTGATGAAGAAATAAAAGGAGGATGGCGAGAGCTTTCCTGCTATATAAAAAAAGAGAGTCGAATGAAATCCATTCGACTCTCTTTTTTTTGTCGTATCGGAGCTATGCCACCGAGCACTCGATGCCCAGGGCACGCACACGCTCTGCGATGAGTTCCAAATCCTGCTTGCTCACCTTCTCGATGGTCTGGCACGGGGTATCGCGGTCCAACGAATAGACCATCACCTGACGGGGGTGGGTCTCCTCCACCAGCTTGAGCCATGCCGACACCTCCTCCTCGGTGGTGTTGTCGATTTTCTGCCCCTTGTACTCGCCACGCAGGAACATGGTCTGCATGATGAAATGACCGTCAAAACGCTTCATCAGCTCGACAATACCTCTCACGGTGTAGGTCGGGCTTTGCGGATTATCGACCAGACGTACCGTGGCATCGAATGCCGAGTCGAGTTTGAGAATGTTGTTGTCCACACGCATGAGGGCGCGGCGTACATCGTCACGGTGAATCTGTGTGGAGTTAGACAGCACCGACACCTTGGCACGCGGACAGAGACGGTCGCGCAGGGCGAGGGTGTCGTTGATGATGGCCTCAAATTCGGGGTGGAGGGTCGGCTCTCCGTTGCCGGCAAAGGTGATGACATCGGGCGGAGTGCCTGCCGCAACCATCTCGCCGAGGGTCTGCTCGAGGAGGGTGCGCACATCGTCACGTGCATTGAAGCGTTTCTTGCCGGGGTGCTCGCCATTCCAGCCGCACTCGCAATAGATGCAGTCGAAGGAGCAGAGTTTCGACTCGGTGGGCAACAGATTCACGCCCAGCGAGAGTCCCAATCGGCGCGAATGTATCGGGCCGAAGATAATATCGTGATAGAGTGATGTCATGTTATCGGTGTGTTAATGTCTCCGAAGCCGGAGCTTCGGCGTGTGTTATCGTTTTTCGGGTTCGCACTTCTCATCGAGGACGTCCATCTGCTGACGCACCGACTCCTCGTGTATCGCCTGCATGAGGGTGCGCATAAATTCGCGCTCCATACCCAGGCGCTCCGCCTCGTCGGTGCGGCGTGCGAGCAGCTCCTCGTAGCGGTCGCGTTGCAGGACGGGCATATTGTGACGGCGTTTGTAGCTGCCTATCATGCGTGCCACCTTCATACGGTGGGCGAGCAACTCCACCAACTCGTCATCGGTCTTGTCGATTTGCGAACGCAGCTCGTTGAGGTCCTGCGCTTCGCAACTCTTGTCGCGAATGATGGTGTTGCAGAGGATTTCCGAGAGCCGTTCGGGGGTCACCTGCTGGGCGGCATCGCTCCAGGCGGCATCGGGCGTGCAGTGCGACTCAATCATCAGTCCCTCGAAGCCCAAATCCATCGCCTGCTGTGAAATGGGGGCGATGAGTTCGCGCTTGCCACCGATGTGGCTGGGGTCGCAGAATATCTCTATTTCGGGAATGCGGCGTTTCAGCTCGATGGGAATTCCCCACATCGGACGGTTACGGTAGATGCTCTTGTCGAGGGACGAGAAACCGCGGTGTACGGCAGCCATGCGGCGTATGCCGGCGTTGTAGAGACGTTCGAGAGCTCCAATCCACAATTCGAGGTCGGGGCTGACGGGATTTTTCACCAGCACGGGAATATCCACCCCCTCCAGCGAGTCGGCGATTTCCTGCATGGCAAAGGGGTTGGCTGTGGTGCGTGCGCCTATCCACACCATGTCGAAGCCGGCGCGCAGAACCTCTTCCACATGACGGGGTGTCGCCACCTCGGTGGCCACCTTCATGCCGGTCTCCTCCTTCACTCTCCGGAGCCATGCTATACCGCGAGTACCCACACCCTCAAAACCTCCGGGTTTGGTGCGCGGCTTCCACAGTCCGGCGCGGAACAGACGTATGCCGCACTTCGAGAGACGGCGTGCGCTCTCCATCACCTGCTCCTCGCTCTCGGCACTGCACGGGCCGGCGATAATCTTGGGGTGGGGGAGGGTGTCGTTCGTGGTGATTGGCTTGATGTCTTCCATTTGCGTTAAAATAACATTACAAATATATGGAAAAGCAGACGAAAAACAAAAATGTTGTGAGGTAGGATAGGGATACACAAAACTTGGTCGATAAGTTTTGAGAATATCGACCAAGTCTGTAAAATGCACAAGATATAGTTAGATTATTGGTTAAATTCTACTTCATCTACAATAAGTTCCTGATTTCCGAATGTGTAAAATCCGAAGCCGGTATATGAGAGTGGCATATAGCGAATGGTCATGATGGAGATACCATCGACTTTGAACATTAAAGTCTGTCCGTCGCTAATCAACGTCCACTCCATATCGGAGTGACGCTCTCCCGACCATGTGATGCCCTGCATAATGTCACCGACTATCTCGTTGTTTTCGTAGCGTGTGAACTTTACAAAGTCGTTATTGAATGAAAAAGCATAAAAGTTGCCGCCGTCGCGGTAGTTGAATACCAAACCAACCAGACGATCGTTTGCCAGTTGTTTGATATTGACTTTTGTTTTGATTTCAAAAGGTTTCATGACATCGATAGGGGCGTAACAGTGTGTCTCGAAGAAGGTGTTTTCTCCGGCTTTTACTGTTGTGCCGCTTGTCGCGCTCAATACGGCTGATAATCCTTTTTTCTCACCTTTGGATTTGACAGTCATAACACCATGGTCGATAATGGCGGTGCCAATACCGTTTTTGTAGGCGCATTCGGTCCATTCCAATGAATTGGAATCAAAAGTTTCTTTGTAAGTTTGTGCGTTGACACAGAGTGTTGCGATGAGGAATATCGCACTTATCATTAATTTCTTCATAAATTATACAGATTTATAGGTTGTGCATTTTACCTAATCGTGTTTGCAGTTCTTGTAGAAGAGGTTCTAACTCCTTGACGATACGGTCGACGTTGGTGAATTCACCGTGGCGTGCCGCCATTGCTCCAGCTACTTCTGACGATACCTTGATTTGAAAGGCAACAGTGGAAATAGTAGATATGTCTCTTACTGTTACGCGAGTACGCATTTGTTTGTCTGAAAGTTGAAAGGTCTTGTAGTGCCAAGGGGTTTGTAGATAGCCTCCATAGAAATCAGTTGTGGCAATTTCTTCAAAATAATTGAGTAAAATTTGATGGAGAAGTTTCCATGCTTTGGAAGTGTCTATGTTGTTTTGTTCATCAATGATGTATAGTGATGGGTCGAGATGAATGGTCATGAATTTATTGACCAGTCCTGATGCTGCTGTTGTCCTGTAAAATCCGTCCTCTTGCAAGGTGTAGGAGACAGAACTGCGCAGGTCGTTGGCATAGATTTTAGTTTCTATGGGTTTGTAACCTTCGCATTCGATTCTTACGGCAACGATTTCTGTGCGTTTCTTGGGACGGTTGAATTCTGCAAAACCATAGCCAACAAATTGATTGTTGAGATAGATAGATGCTTCTTTGGGTTGGACGATGATTTTGAAGGTTTTGCTTTTAGCTGCAAGAGCAAAATTTAAAGTACCTAGAACAAGTAGAAGCAGAAACAGCAGTTTTTTCATGGTTTTATATATTTTAATGAGTTTTTAGCATGGAAGATTCTGACGAATATTTTTTGTATTCGTCAAGATAGATATTGATGACAGAGGGTAAATTTTTTGTTGAGAATTGTCTCTCATAGAGAAAAACATTGTCTTCACTGCATGAAACGACAATGTAGGGTTGGTGGGGTGGGATGGGAAAGTCGACAATTCCGTTTCCTTGGAATTTTCCATTGATGTAGATATCGGCATTGTGAGGTTCGCAGTAGATTGTGACATGTTGTACACTGCACGATGTCATAAAAAGGCCATACCATAAGAATAGAAGACTGCCGATGAGATGTTTAGTGTTGAGCATGGTACGTTTTGTTATAAACTTACCGTATCAACTCCGCTGCGGTGGGATAATAAAAAAGAAAGTGTGGAGTTGTTCGTTTATCTGATACGAGGTTCTGGAATACCTATGCGCAAATAAACAATACCCCACACCGAGTAGAATATATCTGAGATGATATATAGCTATACACGGTGACGAGCGTTGCAATATCCTTGCGCATTTTGAAATTTTCCAGATTTCGTATCAAGGAATAGCGAAACACTTTCACTAAAAAATTATATTGTAGCCCCTTCAAGGTTACTTTACAAAAGTATAAAATGTTTCGCACATATTCAACACTCTGTGGGGTATTGTATCTACAAAATTCATAAAATTATTTTTCCTTTCCAAGAAAGTTCCTTGTGAAGAGAAAACAAATGTAGAGGCGATGTGTTTGTGGGGAGGGGTAATAGGGTGTAAACAAAAAAAAGATGATCTTGCGACCATCCTTCAGAGCTGTTTACGAGACTTGAACTCGTGACCTCTTCCTTACCAAGGAAGTGCTCTACCACTGAGCTAAAACAGCGTTTGTTTTGTTTTGACGGGTGCAAAGATATGGACAAAAATTTTATCCTCCAAATATTTTGAGAATAATTTTGCAAAAATTTTTCATTCGGCTTTTCCCTGCTTTCCGCACCCCGACAACGGTGGCGGGGTAAGTGGTTGATTCTAACCTTTTTCTGAGTGTTTTGATATATAGTGTAAAGAAAATCGGGCGAATGAGAATAATTAATTAAATAAATTGCTATCTTTACTTCAAAATTATAACCTTTTAGTTATGAAGAAAATTCTTATAGTCGGTGCCGGTGGTCAAATCGGTTCCGAACTTACAGTCTACCTGCGCAGTATCTACGGAGCAGGTAATGTAGTGGCCACCGATATGCGTGACTGCACGGCTACTCTGGGTCAGGATGGACCTTTCGAAGTATTGGACGCATTGAATGCCGAGGCTTTGGCTTCGATTGTGAACCGTTATCAGATTGATGCCATCTTCAACCTCGTGGCACTCCTTTCGGCTACCGGCGAGAAGAATCCCCAGCTGGCATGGAAAATCAACATGGGCGCCCTGAACAACTCGTTGGAGGTATCGCGTCAGTACAACTGCGCACTCTTCACCCCCAGCTCGATTGGTGCTTTCGGTCCCACATCGCCCAAGGACAAGACTCCCCAGGATACCATCATGCAGCCCACCACCATCTATGGTGTCTGCAAATATACGGGTGAGATGCTGGGTAACTACTACCACCAGCGTTTCGGTGTCGATACCCGTTCGGTACGTTTCCCCGGTATCATCTCCAATGTCACCCTCCCCGGTGGCGGTACAACCGACTATGCAGTGGAAATCTACTACGAGGCTGTCAAGCAGGGCCACTTCACCTGCCCCGTTCCCTCGGATGTCTACATGGATATGATTTATATGCCCGATGCCCTGCGTGCCTGCGTGGAGCTGATGGAGGCAGACCCCTCGAAATTGATTCACCGCAACAGCTTCAACATCGCTTCGATGAGCTTCACTCCCGAAATCATCTGCGCCGAGTTGAAGAAGCGTATGCCCGACTTCACGATGGATTACGATGTTGACCCCGTGAAGAAAGCCATTGCCGAGAGCTGGCCCAACTCGCTGGACGACACCTGCGCCCGTGAGGAGTGGGGTTGGAAGCCCGAATGGGATCTCTCACGCATGACCGACGATATGTTGGAGCATATCCGTATCAAGCTGAACAAATAATTCCGTCACGGAATAGAATATCTCGGCGACAACGCTTGTCGAAAGGCTGTTTCAAGGGACAGTCTTTTCGATTGGCGTTGTTGTTGTTTCATGAGGAGTGTAAAAATTGATGTTGCTATGAAAAAAATTGTCAAAATATTGACATGGACGCTGCTCGCCCTCATTGTCGTGGTGACGGGTGCGGCGCTCTACCTGTTGTCGTTCTCGCTGCAACCCCCTGTGGGGGAAGCCGATGGAGAGGAGGGCTCTTATAAATATATGTATGAGACCTATCCGCAGATCGTCGGCTGGGCGGACTCCCTGCGTCAGAACGGGGCTTTGCGCGATACGCTCATCACCTCCGAAGACGGTCACCGTCTGCACGCCATCTATGCCGCTGCCACAGTGCCGACCGACCACACGGCGGTCATCGTTCACGGATACTCCGACAACGCGGTGCGTATGCTGATGATTGGTTACCTCTACCACCACGATTTGGGGTATAATATCCTTCTGCCCGATTTGCGTTACCACGGTCAGAGCGAGGGCGAGGCTATTCGTATGGGCTGGCTCGACCGTTTGGATGTCCTGCGCTGGATGGAGTGTGCCAACGGATTGTTTGGCGGTAACACCCAGATGGTTGTCCACGGCATCTCGATGGGTGCTGCCACCACGATGATGGTGTCGGGTGAGGAGCAGCAGCCCTATGTGAAGTGCTTTGTGGAGGATTGCGGTTACACGAGTGTGTGGGAGCAGTTTGCCAAGGAGATGGACGAGTTATTCTCGTTGCCGACCTTCCCGTTGCTGAATGTGGCGAGCGTGCTGTGCGACTGGAAGTACGACTGGAACTTCAAGGAGGCCTCTGCGTTGGAGCAGGTGGTGCGCTGTCGTCTGCCGATGTTGTTCATTCACGGCGATGCCGATGACTACGTGCCCACACGCATGGTCTATCCCCTCTACGAGGCGAAGACGGGCGAAAAAGAGTTGTGGGTCGTGCCCGGAGTGGCACATGCCGCATCGTACCGCGATGCACCTGAGGAATATACCCGCAGGGTGGCGGAATTTGTCAGCCGATATATCCGATAACGATAGGATTTCAAATACGGTCGATGACCGAGAAGCCGAGCCTTCCTTTCGTCAGTTGCACCTTCAAGGGGCGATGGACGGGAATTTGGAAGTATCGGCTTTTTCCGGTTTGGATGTTGAAGTCGCGCCCCGTCTTGTCGCGCAACACGATGTGATAGGTGTAGTGTTGGCGTGTTATCGAGGAGTGCGGACGGCGTACGCGGTGTAGTTTCTCGAACTTGTTGACCACCATCAGTTCGTGCTCCACGGCTGTGGAGGTGTCGAGTCCTGCGCTGTTGAGGGCGAGCACCAGAAAATAGAAGACGCCCGAGGCAAATATCGTGTAGACGATTTTGCTGAACAAGGGTTGCAGGCGAAACAGGCGACAGGCTGCGGGTAGCGACACAAGAGCTGCCACCACCGCCACCTCTATGGGTAACCACCAGCTCACCAGCGTGTTGTTGTGAAAGTAGTAGCCTGCGCTCACCGGCAGGATAAACGCAAGTATGCCGATTACGGGCATTATCTTCGCCTGACGGCTCTCTTTGGGGGTGGATTGGGGTGTGGACATAGGTGGTTTCGGTTGTGTGTTTTTGTGGAGGTAAAAGTACGCTATTTCTCCGAAAAAAACTGAAAGAAGTGTCGAAAATGCAACATTTTTTCTTACTTTTATCCTCCGAAAATAACGAAATCAACAACCGAAAAAAACTATTTATTCTATGAGAAGAGCCCGAACGCTACAATTTGTATTCTTCCTGCTGGCCGTGGTGGTGTGTCTGCCTGCCTCGGCGCAGTTTAATTTCAAGAAGGCAATCGGCGGTGCGGTGAAAGCCACGCAGGCTGCCACCATCTCCGACGAGCAGGTCAGAGCCTACGTGAAGGAGTACATCGACTGGATGGACACCCACAACACCGTACTCCCGGAGGATAACCCCTACACCCAACGATTGCGCAAGCTGACCGCCGGTATCACCGAGGTGGAGGGTGTGCCCCTGAATTTCAAGGTCTATCACGTTACCGATGTCAATGCCTTTGCGTGTGCCGATGGAAGTGTCCGAGTCTTCTCCTCGCTGATGGATATCATGACCGATGAGGAACTGTTGGGTGTCATCGGCCACGAAATAGGCCACATCGCCCACAAGGACTCCAAAAAGGCATTCCGCATGGCTCTCCTCTCCTCGGCACTCAAGGACGGCATCGCATCGAGCAGCAACCGCGCGGCACGTCTGACCGACTCGCAGATTGGCGATTTGGGCAGCGCGCTCATGTCGGCGACCTACTCCAAGGGTCAGGAACGCGATGCCGACGACTACGGTTATCAGTTCCTCAAGTCGAAGGGCAAAAATCCCTGGGCGATGTCCCTCTCGTTCCGCCGTCTGAAGCAGATGCAGGAGGGCGCACCGAAGGGCAACAAACTCTCGCAGCTCTTCTCCTCGCACCCCGATTTGGATGTCCGCATCGAGAGAATGGAAGAGCGTGCCAAGGCCGACGGCTTCGAGAAGCCCGAATCGGCAAAGGCCGATGCAGAAGCAAAAGCCGAAGCCCAATAGCACCGTACGGTAAGAAAATAGAAAACGGAAGTCCCCGATAGGGTGGCTTCCGTTTTTTTTTGCAGACGGCTCTCGTGCCGAGCTCGTTTTGCGCCGAACAGCTGTTTGTGTAGGCGGCTCTGTGCCGAACCTGTTTTTTGTGTCGCGCCGAACCTGTTTTTTTTGTCGCGCAGATAAGGGCAAAAAAATAAGGATGACCTTGTGGGGTCACCCTTATTTGCTTATAGTGAGCAGTCCTTACTCTGCCTTGCCAGCAGAACCGAGGACGTTGATGCACTTGTGCATGTAGAGCTTCTTCAACTCCTCACGAGCGGGACCGAGGTACTTACGGGGGTCGAACTCGGCAGGATTCTCAACGAATATCTTACGAACGGCAGCAGTCATAGCCAGACGACCGTCAGAGTCGATGTTGATCTTGCAAACAGCGCTCTTTGCAGCCTCACGCAACTGCTCCTCGGGAATACCTACTGCATCCTTCAAAGCACCACCGTGGGTGTTGATAATCTTGACATACTCCTGGGGAACCGAAGACGAACCGTGGAGTACGATGGGGAAGCCGGGGATACGCTTCTCAATCTCCTTCAGGATATCGAAACGCAAGGGAGGAGGAAGGAGGATACCCTCAGCGTTGCGAGTGCACTGCTCGGGCTTGAACTTGTTGGCACCGTGCGAAGTACCAATCGAAATAGCCAACGAGTCAACGCCGGTCTTCTTTACGAAGTCCTCAACGTCAGCGGGGTCAGTGTAGTGAGAGTGCTCCGAAGCAACCTCGTCCTCAACACCTGCCAATACACCGAGCTCACCCTCAACGGTTACATCGTACTGGTGTGCATAGTCTACAACCTTCTTGGTCAGAGCTACGTTCTCATCGTAGGGGAGCGACGAACCGTCGATCATTACCGAAGAGAAGCCCATGTCGATACAGCTCTTGCACAACTCGAACGAGTTACCGTGGTCGAGGTGAAGAACGATAGGAATATTCTTACCCAGCTCCTTAGCGTACTCAACAGCACCCTGTGCCATGTAGCGGAGAAGAGTCTGGTTGGCATACTTACGTGCACCCGACGAAACCTGGAGAATAACAGGTGACGAAGTCTCTACGCAGGCAGAGATGATAGCCTGCATCTGCTCCATGTTATTGAAGTTGAAAGCGGGGATGGCGTATCCACCCTTGATTGCCTTTGCAAACATCTCACGGGTGTTTACAAGACCCAAATCTTTGTACGATACCATAGTATTAATTTTATAGTGAAATTGTTCCGTTCTAAAAATCGCACAAATTTAATTAATTTATTTCAAAATATGTACATAAATTGCAAAAAATAAACGCTTCTGCAAAAATGTTGTGCAATAAGGATAGTTTTTTGTATTTTTGCCAAGATTAAACATCGTATAAAAAACACAAGTATAACATTCTAACATACCAAACATCATGGCAGAATTTATCTATCAGGAGCCGCTCCCACTGGGTGAGGACAAAACAACTTATCGTCTTTTGACCAAAGACTATGTAAAGGTCGTAGAGTGCGACGGTCGCAAAATCTTGAAGGTAGACCCCAAAGGTCTCGAGCTGTTGGCAAAGACAGCCTACAACGAGGTGTCGTTCTACCTGCGCCCCGCTCATCTTCAGAAACTCAACAACATTCTCAACGACCCCGAAGCTACCGATAACGACAAGTTCGTGGCTTACACCATGTTGCTGAACCAGACCGTGGCTGCCGAGGGTAACCTGCCTACCTGCCAGGATACGGGTACGGCTATCTGTGTGGCTCACAAGGGTGAGGACGTCTACACGGGTGCCGATGATGCAGAGTGCATCACTCGCGGTGTTTACGAGACTTACAAGGAGCGCAACCTGCGCTACTCTCAGGTAGTTCCCTTCTCAATGATTGAGGAGAAGAACTCGGCGACCAACCTCCCCGCACAGATTGACATCTACGGTGGTAAGCCCGGCATGGAGTACGAATTCCTGTTCGTCACCAAGGGTGGTGGTTCTGCCAACAAGACTTTCCTCTATCAGGAGACCAAGGCGCTGTTGAACGAGGAGTCGCTCACCAAGTTTATCCAGCAGCACATCAAGGACCTCGGTACTTCGGCGTGTCCTCCCTATCACCTGGCACTGGTCATCGGCGGTACTTCGGCAGAGATGTGTCTGGCTACCGTAAAGAAGGCTTCGACCGGTTATCTCGACGAGCTGCCCACTTCGGGTAACGAGGGTGGCCGCTGCTTCCGCGATTTGGAGTGGGAGGAGAAGGTGCTGAAGATTTGCCGCGAGAGCGGTATCGGCGCACAGTTCGGCGGTAAGTACTTCGTACACGACGTTCGTGTCATCCGTTGCCCCCGTCACGCCGCTTCGTGCCCCGTAGGTTTGGGTGTGAGCTGCTCGGCAGACCGTAACATCAAGGCCAAGATTACTCCCGAGGGTATCTTCATCGAGGAGCTGGAGCACAACCCCGCACGCTTCCTGCCCAAGGAGGCTCCCGCCATGTCTCCCGCCGTTGATATCGACCTCGACGAGGGTATGGACAAGGTTCGCGAGACCCTGACCAAGTACCCCATCAAGACCCGTCTGAATCTGAAGGGTACACTCATCGTGGCTCGTGATATTGCACACGCACGCATCAAGAAGATGCTCGACGAGGGTAAGCCCATGCCCGAGTACTTCAAGAAGCACCCCATCTACTACGCAGGTCCTGCGAAGACTCCCGAGGGCTACGCTTCGGGCTCGTTCGGTCCTACCACCGCAGGTCGTATGGACCCCTATGTAGATTTGTTCCAGGAGCACGGAGGTTCGCTGGTGATGGTAGCCAAGGGTAACCGTTCGCAGGCCGTAACCGATGCTTGTAAGAAGCATGGCGGTTTCTACCTCGGTTCTATCGGTGGTCCCGCTGCCGTTCTGGCAAAGAACTCCATCAAGAAGGTCGAGGTCGTTGACTTCCCCGAGTTGGGTATGGAGGCCGTGCGTAAGATTTATGTGGAGAACTTCCCTGCTTTCATCATCGTTGATGACAAGAGCAACGACTTCTTTGCAGATTTCAAACACTAAAAAATTAATTGTGAAGGGCATACAATATTGCCCGGTGGACCACGTTGTATATAAGCAATGAAAGGTTTAATAAGAAAAATAGTGCTTACAACCCTCATGGTTGTCACTTTCCTGAGTGCCGTGGCAGGCGGCAAGGTGACTTTCGAAGTCTCCACGCCGCTCACCGTAGCACTGGGAGAGGCTTTCCGTGTGGAGTTTTCTCTGAATGCAATGCCCGACGACAATACGTTCAAAGCCCCCTCTTTCGAGGGCTTTGACGTGTTGGCGGGTCCTGCAACCTCCCAAGGACAGTCCATCAGTGTCATCAACGGTTCGATGACGCGGAGTGTCAATTACACCATCACCTACGTGCTCATGCCGCAGGGGGCAGGCAATGCCACCATCGGACAGGCAGAAATAGCGGTCGACGGAACCACCTACCACTCCACACCCCAGCCCATCGAGATTGTCGATGAGGGCAAGGCTTCGGGCAGTGGCAATGCAGCTCCGCAGTCGCGCGGTGAAGAGTCTCGGGAGGAGGACCGCAGCGGTCAGGTGCAGAACCAGATTGACAAGGACGACATTCTGTTGCGTGCCGTGGCTTCGCGCACAACGGTCTTCAAGGGAGAACCGCTGCGTGTGAGCTTCAAACTCTACCAGAGAGTCAATATCGTGGGCTATGAGGATGTGAAATTCCCCTCGTTCAACGGTTTTTGGGCACAGGAACTCGATGCCGACAATGTACGCCGTAAGCGCGAAACCTTTAATGGCAAAGTCTATGAGACACTCGTGGCCCGCGAATTTCTGCTCTACCCCCAGCAGACCGGCACGCTGACCATCGACCCGGCGGAGATTACCGCCGTGGCGCAGGTAGTGGTGCAGGGGCGCAGAAATATCGACCCCTTCTTCGGAGGAGGTCCCGATATATATAATGTACCCCGAAAGGTAAGCAGTTCGAAAATCACGGTCAATGTCAAACCCCTGCCTGCGGGTGCTCCCGAGAGCTTCAGCGGTGCGGTGGGGCGTTTCGAGATGTCGGCCAAACTGCCCCCCGAACGTCTGGCGGCCAACTCGGCAGCCACCTATGCGGTGAAGATTTCGGGTACGGGTAACCTCTCGTTCGTGCAGGCACCCAAACTGGTGTTGCCCACCTCGTTCGAGCAGTACAATGTCAAGACCACGGAGTCTATCAACACCTCTGCCGCCGGTATCACGGGCTATCGCAACTTCGAATACCCCTTTATCGCGCGTGCCGACGGTACGTATGATATTCTGCCGCTGGAGTTCACCTACTTCGACCCCCAGCGTATGTCGTATGTCACCCTTCGTTCGAAACCCCTCACCCTCGAAATCCTCCCCGATGCCAACGCAGGTGGCGAACCTGTGGTGATGCAGGGACGCAGCGTTTCGAAAGAGGAGGTCAAGTTGCTGGGTGAGGATATCCGCTTCATCTCGCTGGGTAACCTCCATCTCCACGAGAAGCGCAATCCCTTCCTCTTCAGTGCCCTCTACTGGGTGCTGCTGTTGGGTATTCTGCTGCTGTACGTGGTGGTTTACTTCCGTCTGCGCCAGCGCATCCGTGATTCGCACAACGTGGCACTCGTCAGAGGTCGTCGCGCCAACAAGGTGGCGGTACAGCGTTTCCGCATGGCCCGCAAGTATATGGAGGCACAGGACAAACATCTGTTCTATGAGGAGATGTTGAGAGCCTTGTGGGGATATATGGGCGACAAGTTCAACATTCCCGTGTCGAACCTCACGAAGGAGAACGTAAGAGAGGAGTTGCACAAACGCGGTGTCTCGGAGGAGGAATCCGCACGATTTACCACCATTGTCACCAAGTGTGACGAGGCACAGTATTCACCTTTGGCATCGGCGCAGATGAGCGAGGTCTACACCGAGGGTGTGGATTTCATTTCGCGCATAGAGTCCGTCATTAAACGATAAGAGCATGAAACGATTGATTATAGCATTGGTTTTTACCATCGTCAGCCTGTGTGCGGTCAGTGCGCAGGAGCATGCCGACTCGACAGCGACCGCCAAAAAGGTGCAGAACGTTGAGGAGACGGTCTCCTCCGACAAGATGTGGGACATGGCCAACACGGCCTACATCAACGGCAACTACAAGTCGGCGATTCACCTCTATGAGGATATTCTCTCCGGCGGACAGGCTTCCGTGAAGTTGTATTATAATTTGGGTAACGCCTATTTCAAGGATAAGGAGCTGGCACGCTCGATTCTCAACTATCACCGTGCCCTGCGTCTGGCACCCGGCAATGAGGACATTCGTTACAACCTGAAGGTGGCGGAGGCTCGTACCAAGGACACCATCGAGGATATTCCGGAGTTCTTCATGGCCACATGGATTCGCTCGCTGCACCACATCATGCGTTCGGCGGCGTGGACCATTCTTTCGCTGGTCTTCCTCGTGGCAGCACTCTCCCTGTTCCTCGTTTATCTCCTTTCGCAGCGTCTGGGTCTTCGCAAGACGGGATTCTACGGTACGATGGTGGCGGCACTTCTCTTTGCGCTGACCACATGGTTCGCCGTGGCGGAGCGCAACGAGATTATGGACCAGAGCAGTGCTGTGGTGATGCCTGCAACGGCGGCCGTCAAGAGTTCGCCCGATGCATCGGCCATCGACCTCTTCCTCTTGCACGAGGGAACGGTGGTTGAGATTACCAACCATCTGGACAAATGGTCGGAGATTGTTATCCGTGACGGAAAGAAGGGTTGGGTCGAGTCCGATAAAATTGAGGTGATTTGATGTCGAAATTATTGCAGGATGTAGTGGGGGAGTTGACCAAGCTCCCCGGTGTGGGTCGCCGTACGGCGTTGCGTCTGGCCATCCACATCTTGAAGATGGAACCCGAATCGGTGCACGACATGACACGCAGCATCGACCGTTTCAAAAACGAGGTGCGCCACTGTGCCAAGTGTAACAACCTTTCCGATGAGGAGATTTGCCCGATATGTCAGGACAAGGAGCGCGACCATTCGACCATTTGTGTCGTGGAGCAGATTGCCGATGTCCTCTCCATCGAGAATACCCACCAGTACAAGGGGCTCTACCACGTGCTGGGCGGTGTGATTTCACCCATGCAGGGTATTGCCCCCTCGGATTTGAAAATCGACCTGCTCTGTGACCGCATTGCAGAGGGAGGTGTGAAGGAGGTGATTGTGGCCATCTCTACTTCGGTGGAGGGCGAGACGACACTCTTCTATCTGATGAATCGTCTGCGTCAGTTCCCCGGACTGAAGATTACCTCCATAGCGCGAGGTATCGGATTTGGTGACGAGCTGGAGTATGTCGATGAGCTGACCATCACCCACGCGTTGATGAATCGAAGGGTTATCGAGTAGAACAGAAATTGATATTCGGATATGACATCCGTTTGTCGGACAACCGACAGACGGATGTTTTTTTTTGTGCGTGGGTCGCGGTGGCCGGGCGGAACTGCCACTGCACGCGCAGTCGGGGAAAGTATCGCTGGGGTGGCAAATAAAAACGGCAGGTCAGCGCGTGGCGACCTGCCGTTGGTGGTGAAAGAATTTTCCGTAAAAAGCGAAAATCCTATTTGGTGGTGTCGGTGGCGGGCAGCGACTGGAAGAGTGCCAGCAGCTCGCCGTGGGAGAGAATCATCAGCATGGGGCCGTCCATCTCGTAGTGGGTGGCCTTCTCGAGTGCCTTGACAAGGAGAGCCTCCTTATCGCCGTCGAAGCGACACATCTTGCGGGTGGTGGCCACGCGCTCGACCTTCAGACCGCGCTTCTCGGTGGTGGAGTAGTCGCCCGATATGCGGTTGCAGGCGGCGATGCCCGACACGCGACCCGCTGCCTCGTCGAAGCGGAGGGTGAAACTGCCCTCGCGGGGGTGGAAGTTCTGTCCGTAAATCTGTATGAGCTGCCACGAAGTGCCTGCCAGAGGTCGCTGACTGCGCTGGTAGATGCGGCACGGACGACAGCAGCCTGTCAAGAGCCCTGCCAGGAGGGCTATAACCGTTGTTTTGATGAAAAATCGCATGATGTCTTGAATTTTGACACAAAGATAAGCCAAAGATGGCGGAGTGTCAAATGAAAAATATGTCAATTAATTTTTGATAACCTTTTTGATATTTATCGACTTTGATAGAAAATAATACTATCTTTGTAGAGCAGTTTAAATTAAATCTTAAGAAGATGAAAAATATCATTGCTTCACCCCATGCTCCCAAGGCTGTGGGTCCTTATTCTCAGGCTGTTGAGGTCGATGGCACACTCTACATTTCGGGTCAGCTGCCCGTCGATGGTGCTACTTCCACGATGCCCGAAGGCATCGAGGCGCAGACCCGTCAGTCGCTCAAGAATCTGGAGTACATCCTCTCGGAGGCAGGTATGGGTTTCAAGAACGTGGTGAAGACTACCGTTCTCTTGCAGCACATCTCTGATTTTGCGAAGATGAATGCCGTTTATGCCGAGCATTTTTCGGAGCAGATGCCTGCCAGAATCTGCTTCGAGGTGGCTGCGTTGCCCATGGGTGCGCTGGTCGAAATCGACGCTGTGGCGGTGAAGTAGCGATTTGAAAATCATAACACAAGGAAGGGTGTTCGGGAAATGGATACCCTTTTTTTAGCCCCATGAAAATTATTGTGGGTGGGGCGTTGTGCGCCTGTAAAAAGAAGATTTACAATATAAAAAATAAATATAAGTACAAATATGTCGCAAGTTACAAACCAAGAGCAACTGCACAAAGTTGATTACAACGAGGCGGTTGCTGCGTCGAAAGAGTATTTCGAGGGCGACGACCTCGCCGCTACGGTGTGGGTCTCGAAGTATGCACTGAAGGACTCTTTCGGTAACATCTACGAGAAGAGCCCCGTGGAGATGCATCAGCGTCTGGCGCGTGAGTTGGCGCGTATCGAAAACCGCTACCCCAACCCCCTCTCCGAGGAGGAGCTTTTCCACCTGTTGGACCACTTCCGCTACATCATTCCGCAGGGTGGCCCCATGACGGGTATCGGTAACAATTTCCAGGTGGCTTCGCTGTCGAACTGCTTTGTCATCGGTCACCGTCACACGGCTGACTCCTACGGCGGTATCTTCCGCATGGACGAGGAGCAGGTGCAGTTGATGAAGCGCCGCGGTGGCGTGGGTCACGATTTGTCGGGCATTCGTCCCTCGGGCAGTGCCGTGATGAACTCGGCACTCACCTCCACAGGTGTGGTTCCCTTCATGGAGCGTTACTCGAACTCCACCCGCGAGGTGGCACAGGACGGCCGTCGTGGTGCGCTGATGCTCTCGCTCTCCATCAAGCATCCCAATGCCGAGGCTTTCATCGACGCCAAGGTCGATACCGGCAAGGTGACCGGCGCGAACGTCTCGATTAAGATTGACGACGAGTTCATGCGTGCCGCCATGGAGGGTAAGACCTACCGCCAGCAGTTCCCCATCGATTCCGATGACCCGAAGTATGTGCAGGAGATTGACGCACGCCGTCTGTGGGAGAAGATTATCCACAATGCGTGGAAATCGGCCGAGCCGGGTGTGCTGTTCTGGGATACCATCATTCGCGAGAGTATTCCCGACTGCTATGCCGATGAGGGCTTCGTGACCGTTTCGACCAACCCCTGTGGCGAGATTCCCCTCTGCCCCTACGATTCGTGCCGTCTGCTGGCTGTGAATCTGCTGGGTTATGTCGATAACCCCTTCACTAAGGAGGCTTCGTTCAATTTCGACAAGTTCAAGGACCACGTGACCAAGGCCATGCGTATGATGGACGACATCATCGATTTGGAGTTGGAGAAGGTTGAGAAGATTATCCATAAGATTGAGGGTGACCCCGAGGACGAGGATGTGCGCCGCGTGGAGTTGAACCTCTGGAAGAAGATTCGCACCATGGCACTCAAGGGGCGCCGTACAGGTCTGGGTATCACCGCCGAGGGCGATATGCTTGCCGCGCTGGGTATCAGATACGGTACGGAGGAGGCACTCGAATTTGCCGTGAAGGTGCAGAAGACTTTGGCACTGACGGCTTACCGTTCGTCGGTGACCATGGCGCACGAGCGTGGTGCATTTGAGGTGTACGATGCTGCCAAGGAGGTGAACAACCCCATGATTGCACGTATCCGCGAGGCTGATCCCCAGCTCTATGACGATATGGTGAAGTACGGCCGTCGTAACATCGCCCTTTTGACCATCGCTCCCACAGGTACCACCTCGCTCATGTCGCAGACCACATCGGGTATCGAGCCCGTGTTCCGCACCGTCTACAAGCGTCGCCGCAAGGTGAACCCCTCGGATGTGGATACTCATGTGGACTATGTGGACGAAACAGGCGAGAAGTTCCAGGAATACAACGTCTACCACCACAACTTCGTGAAGTGGCTGGCAGCGAACGGATATGACATCTCGCGCCTTTCCGACATCTCGGATGCCGAGCTCAACGAGTGGGTGGCTGCTTCGCCCTATGCGGGTGCTACGGCCAACGACATCGACTGGGTGGCAAAGGTGAAGATGCAGGGTGCTATCCAGAAATGGGTCGATCACTCGATTTCGGTGACGGTGAACCTCCCCAATTCGGTATCGGAGGAGTTGGTAGCCGATGTTTATCGTACGGCATGGGAGTGCGGTTGCAAGGGTGTCACGGTCTATCGTGACGGCTGCCGCGACGGTGTGCTGTTGGACAAGAATACCAAGTCGAAGAACTCTCAGGAGTCTGCGCACCACAAGCGTCCGAAGTCGATTCCTGCCGACATCGTTCGTTTCAAGAACGGCAAGGAGAACTGGATTGCCTTCGTGGGTCTTCAGGAGGGTCGCCCCTATGAGATTTTCACCGGTAAGATTGAGGAGGACGCCATGTACATTCCGCCCAAAATCGCCCACGGTAACATCATCAAGGTGCGCGAGGCCGATGGTACGAAGCGTTACGACTTCCAGTATATCGACCGCTACGGCTACACCAACACCGTAGGGGGGATTTCGAGACTCTTCAACGAGCAGTTCTGGAACTACGCCAAGCTCATCTCGGGTGTCCTGCGTCACGGCATGCCCATCGAGAAGACCGTATCGCTCATCGAGTCGTTGCACCTCGACAGCGAGTCGATTAACACCTGGAAGACCGGTGTATGTCGTGCGCTGAAGCAGTACATCGTCGATGGTACCAAGTCGAAGGGCAAGTGTCCCCACTGCGGTCAGGAGAACATGGCCTATCAGAACGGCTGTCTGACCTGTATGTCGTGCGGCTACTCGAAGTGCGGTTGATAACAAGGTCGCAGTACGACTTATCATAGAACAATACCACCCGGAGGGAACGCCCTTCGGGTGGTATTGTTTTGTGGCGAGGGGGGGAGGAGAGTGAAAAGGCGAGGGTGAGAGAGAGGTGCGCGGAAAGAGAGGAAGTGCGAGTGGGTGGCGAGTGAGTGTGCGAGGTGCTATCGTGCTGGGCGAAAGAGGATATGATTTTTGGTTGTCCGACCCAACATTTTTGGATAAACACCGTGAGAATCAATTGTCTATATTTGCAGCGGATAAAGAAAAGCAACACAACGATTCATCAAAAAAACGAAGTGGATTATGGAATTTTTGAGTGACGAGAAGCTGACGATTGTAGGTGCAGCCGGAATGATTGGTTCGAATATGGCACAGACCGCCATGATGATGAGACTGCCTCCCCAACATCTGTCTGTATGACCCCTATGCCCCGGCCTTGGAGGGCGTGGCGGAGGAGCAGGCGGAGCTGGAGCGCAGCTACGAACACCTCTGCCACCTGCGTGACGAGGTCATCGCCATGGGTGTACTTCCTCCCGTGGCGGAGTGGTTACAATCCCCACTTGAAATAACCGTCTATCGTAAGGGAATAAAAAAACATTCCACAGACCGAAAAAGTCTGTGGAATGTTGTGTCTTACAGGGTGCGCTACTTGATAATCACGGCATTGACCAACCGAACGCCCGAACGGCGGTTGATTTCCTCCTTGAGGGCTTCCCTCTGGTAGAACAGCTCCTGTTTGAGTACGCTGGACGAGATGCGCGCGTAGAGAATGTGGTTCACCAACCTCAGCTCGGTGGTGTAGGCCGCGGCACGCTCGCCCACAATCATGCGCCACGTGTCGGGCAACTTGCCCTCTGCCACCTTGGCGGCGATGTAGGGGCGTTTGAAGAACTCGTCGAGGAGTTCTCCCATCATCATTGTTTTGGTTCGTCTCATGGCGGTTTATTGGTTTTGTCCTGCGATGTCGTTGGTTGGTGTTACCTCGCCGTCACTGACGGTGAAAAGGGCGTAGTCGGCCTGCGAACGGTCGAGAATGGATTGTAGTCGCGTGGGGTTGCAATCGGTGATGAGTATCTGTCCGAAATCATCGGACGACACTAAGTGAATGAGCTGCTCGACACGCCCTGCATCGAGCTTGTCGAACAGGTCGTCGAGCAACAATATGGGTTTCTCCTCGCGCTGACGGCTGGCGAGGACATACTGCGCGAGTTTGAGTGCCAGAAGAAACGACTTCTGCTGACCCTGCGAACCATATTTGCGCAAGGGGTAGCCGCCGATTTTCAGTATCAGGTCATCGCGGTGAACACCTGCCGTGGTGAAGCCGTTAATGATGTCCTTCTGTCGTGAGGCGAGGAGCAACTCTCCGAAGTCGCTGTCGTTGAGGTCGGATTTGTAGCTCAACTCCACACGCTCCCTGTCGTCGGACAGCAGGCGGTAGAACTCCTCCACAACGGGTTGCAGACGCTCGATCTCGCGACAGCGTGCCTCGTGAATGGCACAGCCGTGGGTGACGAGCTGGCGGTCGTAGATTTGCAACATCGTCTCGTCGGACGACATCTTGAGCAGCTTGTTACGCTCCAACAGCACGGTGTTGTAGCGTATCATGGCGTTGAGGTACGCACGGTCCAACTGCGAGATGTAGCCGTTGAGGTGGCGGCGGCGTTCCTCTGCCGCACCGCTGATGAGTGCCGAGTCGGAGGGCGAAACCATCACCACGGGAAAGAGTCCTACATGATCGGCCAGACGCTCGTACTCCTTGCCGTTGCGCTTGATGATTTTGCCGCCCTTCTTCGAGTAGGTGCAGCTCACCTGTTCGTTCTTGCCGCTGTCGGAGGTGTAACTGCCGTCGAGCAGGAGGTACTCCTCGCCGTGGCGTATGCTCTGCGAGTCGGTGAGCGGAAATGACGATTTGCACATCGACAGATAATAGACTGCGTCAATGATATTTGTCTTGCCCGCGCCGTTGTTGCCCACGAACGAATTGATGCCCCGACAGAGCGAAATTTCCTGTCGGGCGATATTTTTGAAATTCAGGAGTGATAGTTTCTTCAATTGCATGGGGTAAAGTTACAAAAAATACGAATATGAAGTTGTACATTCTGAATAGTTTTGTATCTTTGCAAATGCTTCATGAATTATTAAACTAAAAATATTATACATCAGATGGCAAAGCATCAAGCAGCCGAGCAGGAATCACTCGGCGAAGCAATGAACAAAACAGAGCTTTTCTTGGAGAACAACGGCCGCAAGTTGTCGTATATTTTCCTCGGTCTGCTCATCCTCGGAGGTCTTATATACGGTTACCGTGCTTTGGTGGTCTCTCCCCGTTGTGAGAAGGCTGCCGAGATGATTTATCAGGCACAGGCACGTTTCGATGCACAGACTCCCGACTACGAACTGGCTCTTACGGGCGACGCCAACGGCGTGGGCTTCCTGGAGGTTATCGAGCAGTACGGTTCGACTCCTTCGGGTAACCTTGCAAAGCACTATGCAGGTGTTTGCTACCTCCACATGGGCGACCTGGAGAAGGCTGCCGAGTATCTGGCCGACTATTCGGCTGTCGATGGTCTTCCCGGTGCACTGATTAACGCTCAAAACCTCGGTCTTCAGGGTGATGTCGCTGTTCAGCAGGACAACTTCGAGAAGGCTGTGAAGTTCTACAAGGAGGCTGTCGAGGTTGCCGATAACGACATGACCGCTCCCCTCTACCTGCGCAAGGCCGCTCTGGCTGCCAAGGCTGCGGGCGATGTTGAGCAGGCACGTTCGTTCCTCGAGCGTATTCTGGCTTCGTACCCCGCTTCGAACGAGGCACGTGACGCAGAGAAGTTGATGGGTGGCTTAAACTAATCGAAAGATGGCTACCCGTAATCATAATCTTTCACAGTTCGACTCACCCGTTCCCTTGGCTCAGGAGATGAGCTTCGGTATCGTGGTGGCCGAGTGGAATTGCGAGGTGACCGAAGCCTTGTTGGAAGGTGCCGTGCGCACACTCCGTGAGGCAGGCTGTCCCGAAGCAAATATCCACGTAAAGCACGTTCCCGGCACATTTGAGTTGTCGCTCGGTGCGCAGTTCTTCGCCGAGTACACCGATGTCGATGCCGTGATTGCGTTGGGTTGTGTCATTCAGGGCGACACCCGTCACTTCGACTTCATCTGTGACGGTGTGACTCAGGGTCTCACCCAGTTGCAGTTGCAGTGGAATATGCCTATCGCCTTCGGTGTGCTGACCGTCAACGACAAGCAGCAGGCTTTGGACCGTTGCGGTGGTGCGCTGGGCAACAAGGGTGATGAGGCTGCGGCAACCGCCATCAAGATGGTGAAGTTGCAGATTGAGATGGAGGCGGATTCGCCCAACCATGAACCTGCCGACCGCAGAAACATCAACTAAGGAATATTTAATTCTCTTTATAGCGAAAATCCCGAAAGTCAAATGGCTTTCGGGATTTTTTTTGTGCCTGCGTGTGGGAGCGTGGGGGCAAGGAGGTGTTGGGCGTGTAAGGGGCGCGTGGGTGCGTGGGTGCGTGTGTGCGTGTGGAGACGAAATACGGCACAGGCTGTGTGTGGCGCGGGCATGGTGTACTTGCTGGGAGCGTTGCGCTGTGGCGTGCGGAGAAGAGAAGAGTGGCAGTGGTGGTGGGGTGATGGGTGCTTCTCTGCGGTGTAACGGTTTTGCGTGGTGTTGTGGCGGGCAAAGGTAGTGGGTTTCGAGCGAGCGTTTGCGCTCCGAGGGTGTGTTCTTTTGATGAGAGTCGTTGCGGTGTGCAGAGAGGGTAGATGGCTTGGCGTGAGTGGTCGGTTGGCGTACGCGGTGGCATTACTCATTCGGAAAGTTGTCTCTTCAGCCATAGGGTAGAAGTCAATTCCCGCCTGCACAAAAAAAAGTGACGCCCCACAACCGTGGAGCGTCACTGTACGTTTTTGAGTATGATGATTATTTCTCCTCGTCAGAGCCGACCAACTTCCAAACCAGTGTCGAAAGAATCGCACCGCAGAAGGGAGCCACGATGAAAATCCACAACTGCTGGAGTGCTGCACCACCCTCAAAGAGTGCGGGAGCAATCGAACGTGCGGGGTTCACCGATGTTCCGGTCAGAGGAATACATACGATGTGTACCAATACCAATGTCAGACCAATGGCCAGACCTGCCAGCGAGCCTGCGCCCTTCTTCGAATCGGTGGCACCGAGTACAACCAGCACGAAGACGAAGGTGAAGAACATCTCGGCAAGGAAACCGCCTGCTACCGACACACCCTGACCCAGTGCATTGGCACCTGTCGTGGTGGCGTAGGCCATCTCTACATTCGATGTGATGAGGTAGAGAATGGTCGAGCCGATGAGTGCACCGATGACCTGGAAAAGCATATACATGGCGGCATCCTTACCGCTCATACGTTTCGAGAGCCATACGCCGAGTGTGATGGCGGGGTTGATGTGGCAACCCGATACACCGCCGATGGCATAAGCCATGGCAACTACCGAAAGACCGAAAGCAAAAGCTACGGTTAATACCTGGGGAACGCTACCGCAACCGCCGTTGAAGATGGCTGCTCCGCAACCCATCAGAACAAGTGTCATTGTTCCGAACATCTCTGCAAGATATTTTTTCATAGTGTCACAATTTAAAAAACATTGTAAAGATATGTTTTTTATCCTAAATACAATCATCTTTCTTCAACTAAAAGGCAGAAATTTTTGTGTTATTTGCCCTCCTTGATGTATTGGTCTATCGCCTTGGCGGCTTTTCGTCCGGCACCCATCGCCAAAATAACCGTAGCGGCACCCGTCACGGCATCACCTCCGGCGAAGACACCCTTGCGAGTGGTGACACCCTCCTCGTTGGCTACGATACAGCCACGGCGGTCGGTCTCCAGACCATCTGTCGTGGCGGCAATCAGGGGGTTGGGCGAGGTGCCGAGTGCCATGATGACCACATCGCACGGAATCTCAAACTCCGAACCCTCGACCTCCACGGGACGACGACGACCGCTGGCATCGGGTTCGCCCAGCTCCATGCGGATACAGCGAACGGCCTTCACCCAGCCTTTCTCGTCACCAATAACCTCCACGGGGTTGTTCAGCATCTTGAACTCGATGCCCTCCTCCTTGGCGTGGTGCACCTCCTCCTGACGGGCAGGCAGCTCCTTCTCGCTACGGCGATAGACGATAGTGGCGTTGGCACCCAGACGCTTGGCGGTACGCACGGCGTCCATGGCCACATTACCGCCACCGACCACCACAACACGCTGACCCACATAGATGGGCGTGTCGTATTCGCCATCGTAGGCGTGCATCAGATTGGCGCGTGTGAGGAATTCGTTGGCAGAGACCACACCGTTGTAGTTCTCGCCGGGGATACCCATGAAACGGGGCAGACCCGCACCCGAACCGATGAAGACGGCATCGTAGCCCTCCTCGTTCATCAGCGAATCAATCGTCACGGTGCGTCCTGCGATGACATCGGTCTCAATCTCCACACCCAGACGGCGCAGGGAGTCGATTTCGCGCGCCACGATTTTGTCCTTGGGCAGACGGAATTCGGGAATACCGTAGACCAGCACGCCACCCACCTTGTGGAGGGCTTCGAAAATCTTGACCTCATAGCCTGCCTTTGCCAAATCGCTGGCGCACGCCAAACCCGACGGGCCACTGCCGATGATGGCGACCTTCTTGCCGTTGTGGGGAATCTCCTCCACGGTTTCGGGGGCGTTGTCCAACTTCCAGTCGCCCACAAAACGCTCCAGCTTGCCGATGGCCACCGGCTCGCCCTTCACACCCAGCACACACGAACCCTCGCACTGCGACTCCTGTGGGCATACGCGTCCGCAGATGGAGGGCAGCGAGCTGTCGTTGGCGATGATGTCGGCGGCACCGCGCAGGTCACCCTCGTGGAGAGCGGCGATGAAGCCGGGAATGTTGATGCCCACGGGGCAGGCAGCCACACAACGCGGCTTCTTGCAGTGCAGACAACGGGAAGCCTCCAGAGTGGCCTCCTCCAAATTGTAGCCGTAGCACACCTCCTCGAAGTTGGTGGCACGGATGGCCGGATCTTGTTCGCGCACCGGCACGCGCGGTATTCTGTTTGCCATAGCTATTTATCCAAACCGATTCTACATTCGTGACCTGCTGCGTGCTCGGCAGCAATGGCAGCGGCGCGCTGCTCCTGAGTCTTGTACATACCCTGACGACGCATCGCCTCGTTGAAGTCCACTTCGTGACCGTCAAATTCGGGTCCGTCCACGCAGGTGAAGCGAATCTTGCCACCCACCGTCACACGGCACGCACCACACATACCCGTACCATCGACCATGAGGGTGTTGAGCGATACGGTGGTCTTGAGGTTGTACTTCTTGGTGGTCAGTGCCACGAACTTCATCATAATCATGGGACCGATGGCCACACATTCGTCATACTCCTTGCCCTCGGCGATGAGCTTCTCGAGGAGCTGGGTCACCAGACCCTTGAAACCCTCCGAACCGTCATCGGTGGCGATGTAGAGGTTGCCGGCCACGGCCTTCATCTTCTCGGTGTAGATGAGCATATCGCGGTTCTTCGCGCCGATGATGACATCGGCCTGCACCCCGTGCTCGTGCAACCATTTGACCTGAGGATATACGGGAGCTGTACCCACACCTCCGGCGATGAAGATGTAGCGACGCTTCTTCAGCTCCTCGAGGTCACACTTCACAAACTCCGAGGGGTGTCCCAGCGGTCCTGCAAAGTCGGCTATCGAATCGCCGACCTCCTTGGCGCACAACTTTCGGGTCGATGCTCCGATGGTCTGTGTCACGATGGTGACGCTGCCCTCCGCGGGGTCGAAATCCGAAATGGTGAGCGGAATTCTTTCGCCGTGTTCATCGACACGGACAATAATAAACTGACCCGGTTTTGCCGAATGGGCAACACGCGGAGCCTCGATTTTCATCAGCCAGATGCCCTCTGCGAGGCATTTTTTCTCCAGAATAGCGTACATTGATATTATCCTTTTAGTCATTAATCACCGCCGTGACTCTGAGGCGTCGCATGGGACGGAGCGGGTCGTTGGTGATTAGTATTACGTGTTCACTCATCACGCCGCTGTGTGTGGCAGCGGGGTCGAGCAGTATCTCCACACGGCGGTTCTCGCCGGGACGGAGGGTGTCGCCTGCCCGAAGCGACAAAGATACGATTTTACTCTCTATTGCCCGTATTTTCAACACGCCTTTGCCCGAATTTTTCAATTCGATTACCTGACGATGTACGGGCGACGAGTGGGCGATGCTGCCGAAGCGTACATCGCTCTTCGAAAGTTCCATTCTCGGTTCCTGACCCTTGGGCATGTCGCGCGGATTGTCGATGCTGATGGCGTGGGTCATCAGCAGGGTGCCGTTGCTCCGGCCGTCCACCTTGACGTGGAGGGCATCGCGCAGAGTGCCGAAGTGCTGGCAGGCGGCAGGCACAAGGTAGGTGAAGGTGATTTCGGCACGCTCGTTGGGAGAGAGGGTGCGCGGATAGTCGATACTCAGATAACCGCTCGACTCCTCGCTCTCCAGTGAGAGGGTCACGGGGTGCGATGATGTATTGACACAACCGATGGAGGTGCTCTTGCGAATATCCTTATATATATAAGTGAAGGCCGCCATGCTCTCCGACAGGCGCACGCCGTTGCCGGCAGAGAGGGGATAAAGCTCCCTGACGCTCTTTTCGCGCGGTGTGATGGAGCCGGTGATGGTCAGCGTGGCGATTTTCTTGCGCTCCGAGGAGTAGACACCCAGCTCCTTGTTGAAGATGCCCGAGCGGTTCGCAGGGTCGAAGACCACCTTGATGGAAGTTTTCTCGCCCGGGAGTATGGGTTTGCGTGAATATTCGGGTACGGTGCAGCCGCATGTGGTCACCACTTGCAGAATGACAACGGGTTTCTGACCGCAGTTTTCGGCCTCGAAGATGTGCGACACTTCGCCGTCGGTTTCGCGTATGGTGCCGAAGTCGAATTTGTCGGCCGCGAAGCGCAATTGTGCCCAACCCAAGGCCGGTGCACATAAGGCGATGAGTAATAATATGATATAGCGTTGCAGACGCATGACTGTTAATGTTGGTGAATATGCAAAGTTAAAATTTTTTGAAAAAAAATACTAAAATATTTGTGAGAATAAAATTTTCGCCCTACCTTTGCAGAGCAATAAAGGAAAACACCACGGTGTTTGACTGCAAAAAAGCCTGAATAGCTCAGTTGGTTAGAGCACATGACTGTTAATCATGGGGTCCTAGGTTCAAGTCCTTGTTCAGGCGCATATGCGCGAGGGTTGCATAAGGTTCTTTAGCAAAAACGGACTACGGTTCGTAACTGTGAGGGCAGTTAGAGAGTGACAAGCAATTATGGATGTTTGGAAAATATGATTACCTTTGCAGTCCCAAGCCATTTTTTTATGGGAGCATAGCTCAGCTGGTTCAGAGCATCTGCCTTACAAGCAGAGGGTCAGGGGTTCGAATCCCTTTGCTCCCACTACAAAGCCTTTCGATAATTTCGAGAGGCTTTTTTTGTGCCTTTTCCCGAACGGGTGAGACCCGTTGTGTGGGCAGGTGCGCTGTGATTGTCTCCTTTCGCGAACAGAGCCGACCCTGTTGCTGGGAGGGGGGCAGGGATTGTGTCCTTTCCCGAACGGACGCCGACCCTGTTGCGGGGCAGGTGCGCTGTGATTGTGCCTTTCCCCCAATGCTTCCCCCCCCTGTTTGTTGATGGGCGGAGGAGCGAGTGGCGAAAATTATTTCCAAGAGCGAGAAGAAACGATGTCTGCGATAATGTGCGCGGACAGCTTGCCGATTGTTCGAAGTACGCGCGCAGACAACCCGCGAAGTCGCGTAAAAACTGCTGAGTTGTGGGCAGGCATTGGCGGAGTGTCCGACACGTGGAACAGAAGTTGTAATAAAATATAAATCTCTGCACGGAGTGGTGCGGAGATTTTTTTTGTTGAGTCGGAATTTGTCGGGCGTGGGGAGTGTGTGCGGTGGAGGTTGTCGGTGGTGGTGCGTTGTGATGGTGTGTGTGGTTGCCGTGTAGTGGCGCGTGAGGGGTAGGCAGTTGTGCGAAAATGTGCAGACCGATTGTATAATTGTGTGGGAGTCGGGGAAAGTTTCTGTAATCGTAATGTCGTTTTTGCGGGTGTGGAGTGAATATTTTACCGTGAGGGGAATAGGGCTTCTGAAAGGCTGTGGGGGCGATTTTGGGGACGTGAGAGAGAAAATATTAAAAAAATCATCAAAAAATCTGATGAAAATTTTGGAGAAAAGAATTTTTGTCCTATCTTTGCACCGCAATAAAGGAAAACACCACGGTGTTTGACTGCAAAAAAGCCTGAATAGCTCAGTTGGTTAGAGCACATGACTGTTAATCATGGGGTCCTAGGTTCAAGTCCTTGTTCAGGCGCATATGCGCGAGGGTTGCATAAGGTTCTTTAGCAAAAACGGACTACGGTTCGTAACTGTGAGGGCAGTTAGAGAGTGACAAGCAATTATGGATGTTTGGAAAATATGATTACCTTTGCAGTCCCAAGCCATTTTTTTATGGGAGCATAGCTCAGCTGGTTCAGAGCATCTGCCTTACAAGCAGAGGGTCAGGGGTTCGAATCCCTTTGCTCCCACTACAAAGCCTTTCGATAATTTCGAGAGGCTTTTTTTGTGCCCTTTCCCGAACAAACTCGCCACGCGTCTGTCTGTGGGAGCAAGGTGCGCAACGGTCGGGCGTGTGGTGTCCGAAGAACGGGTGCAGGCTGCATCGTGGTGGCGCATAAACCGCCGATTGACAGTCGGGTAGTGACGGAGCGTCCGACACGAGGAACAGAAGTTGTAATAAAATATAAATCTCTGCACGGGGTGGTGCGGAGATTTTTTTGTAGTGGGGTGTAGAGAAGAAATCCGTTTATCCCCTCTGTCCATACATATATAAATAAAAAAGCGGCACTCCCGAAAGAGTGTCGCTTTTATCATGTCGTGCAATCGAGAAACCGCGAAATCCGGCTTCGCGACTCGAAATTGCACCTGCGATTACAGATTTTTCAACGTGTAGTCAATCATCTTCTGACGGATGTTCGCCGTGTCGTCGGGCATCATCGAGTGATTCTGGTCGGGGTAGACCATCATGTCGTAACGCTTGCCGGCACGATTGAGGGCGCGACCCATCTCCATGGTGTTCTGGAAGTGGACGTTGTCGTCCGCCGTACCGTGAATGAGCAACAGGCGTGTACGCTCGTCGTCGAGCATACGTGCGAAGTTGATGGGCGAGTTATCGTCATAACCTGCGGCATTGACCTGCGGCAGATTGTTGTAAATCTCGGTGTAGATGGTGTCGTAGTAACGCCACGAGGTGACGGGAGCAACGGCAATCGCCATCTTGAAGAGTCCGTGACCTTTCAGTGCGCAGCTCACTGCCATGAAACCGCCGTACGACCAGCCGTAGATACCGATGCGGTCGGCATCGACCCATTCCTGTGCGGCGAGGTGACGCGCAAAGGAGAGCTGGTCTTCGACCTCGAGAGCACCCAGACGACCATAGGTCTGCTTCTTGAAGTGCTCGCCACGGAAACCTGTTCCGCGTCCGTCGATGGCTACTACGACATAACCCTTCTCCACGAGGGCGTCCTCCCAGTCGAGCGACCAGCGGTCACAGACGGTCTGCGAGCCGGGACCCGAGTACTGGGTCATCAGCACGGGGTAACGCTTCGTGGGGTCGAAGTCGCGCGGACGCACGATGTAGGCGTTGAGACAATCGCCGCGCTCGGTGGTGAAGGTCAGGAACTTCTTGGTGGGGAGCTGTCGCTCGGCAATCTCGCGCTTGAGCTCCTCGTTGTCGATGAGGGTGCGAATCTTCTTGCCCTCGCCATCGTAAATCTCCACACAGTTGGGAGTGGTGGCAGACGAGAAGGTCGAGATGTAGTATTTCATGCCACGGCTGGGGGCAATGCGGTAGGTACCCTCACCCTCGGTCAGACGCTTCTTGTCCTTGCCATCGAGACGCACGCTGTAAAGATTACGCTTCAGCGGTGAAGTCTCCGTGGAGAGGAACCACACGCGTTTGGAGTTGTGTCCCACCACCTCGGTCACCTCCCAGTCGCCCTTGGTCACCTGACAGATGCGACCGTTGCGAATGCCGTAGAGGTAGAGGTGCATATAACCCGAGAAGCTCTCCTGACGCACGAGGAAGCGATTGCCGTCGATGAAAGTGACGGTGTTGTCGTCCACGCGCTCCACATACTGCTGGGTGCGTTCCTCATAGATGACCTGCTGGGCACCGTTCTCCTTGCAGAGCACCACCTCGAAGGTGTTTTGTTTGCGGTTGATGCGGTGGTACCACAACTGACCGTCGGGGGTGAAGCCCAAACGGGGAATGTACTGGTCGGTCTCCTTGCCCAGGTCGATGCGCTGTTTGTTCTTGCCCTCGGTGTCGGATACCCACAACTCGATGATGGAGTTGGCATCACCCGCCTTGGGATACTTGAACGAGAAAGCCTTGTTGTAGAGCTTGTTATCGTAACGCATCATCTCCATCATCGGCACGCGGCTCTCATCGAAACGCAGGTAGGCAATCGTGCGGCTGTCGGGCGAGAAGGCGTAGGCCTTCGTCAGTCCGAACTCCTCCTCGTAGACCCAGTCGGTCGTACCGTTAATCACCGAGTTCCACTCGCCATCGGTGGTGATGCGGTGGGTGCGCTGCGAAGCGATGTCGTAGACATAGAGGTCGTTGCGGTCGGAGTAGGCGATGCGCTGACCATCGGGTGAGAACGATGCATCGCGCGGAAGCTCCGCCTCGGGGAGAATCTCGCGTGCCTCCTTACCCTCGGTGAGGTAATATTTGGTGGTGTAGGAGTGGCGATAGATGGGGGTGTAGCCCGAAGCGATGAGAATGCGGCTCTCATCGGGCGAGAAGGTGTAGTCGGTGATGTGCACCTCCGACGATGCGGGCAGAAGTTGCTCGCCGGCAGTCTCCTCGGCATATTTGTAGCGGATAATCTGATTGTCGGAGAGAACCGTGTAGTGCTCGCCGTCGTTCATCGAGCGAATGCCCTGCACGCGATGGTTCATGCGGTTGAGACGGAGGATTTCCGAATATTCGTTCTGGGCGTTGCTCTCGCTTACCGTGCAGAAGGTGAAGGCGAGGAGGGGCAGTAGTGCTGTGAATTTCATTGGGGAATGGGTTTTCTGTTATTGGAGTGGGACGGCAGGGAGCCGTCCCACGTGAAGGGTTCTTGAAAATTAAATGTCTTCGATGTTGAACTCGTAGCCCACACGTTTGCCGGTCACGAACTTCGAGTTATCCATCTTGGAGTTGAACTGATCGACCGTCACACACTTGTTCTCCTCGTAGGGCGGAACCAGCAGGTCGAAGTTCAGCGCGTAAGCGATGGCACCCTCCATGATGCTTACCAGCGCGTTGCGGTCGATGACCTCGCTGCCGAAATTCATGGCGCGGAGCGTGGTGCGCTGCTTGCCTTCGGTGAAGTAGCACTGCTCGCGGTTGATGAAGATGCGACCGATGAGATAACCCTCGTCGGCATTGCGGTTGAACTTGAAGGAGTCGGACAGGAAGTTGTAGATGTCGATGATGCCGCAATAGGAGTTGTCATGCTCGTTCTGCACATAGGGGGTCTGCCAGATGAGGTGGTCGGTGGCAAACTGGAAGATGTCGGTGTGCATTCTGAAGATGAGAATGTCGTTGGCCACCTGCAACTGTGCCTCAAACTTGCCACGGTCGCGGTACTCGATTCTCACTCGGCGGTCGAGCTGTCCGTCCAGCTCGTCGTCCATCTCCGAAGCCACCTCCAAGAGGGTGTCCTTCAAAAGATTGAATGCCGCGAAGGTGTTGTCGAAAATCTTTTGTTTGAGGGTCGATTTTCGAATGACGGTGTCGAGAATTTTGTCTCTCAATGAAGTAGTGTCCATTATTTTGTGTATTATTTGATTCTGATTTCCTGACCTGTGCGCAGGCGTACATCGCCCTTCAGACGGTTCATCTTCTCGATGTTGCGCATACGTATGCCATACTTCTGACCGATGGCATAGGGGGTGTCGCCCTCGCGGCAGATGTGGATGTGCGAGTCGCCGCTCCAGCGTTTTTTCTTCTTCTCGATGTAGATGACCTCGCCGGGCATGGGCTGTGCGTGCTTCTCCTTCAGGTCGTTGAACTTGCGGAGGTTGCGCACCGAGATGCGGAACTTCTTGCCGATGTTCTCAAACGAGTCGTTCTCCTTGGCCAGCACATAGTGCACGCCGTTGGCATCGTAGATGTTGTAACCCATGTGGGCATTGATGGTCACGCGGTAGTTGTCCGGATCGACCAACGTACCCTCCTGTGCGTTCTCCACACTGCTGCCCTCGGTGAAGGCATCGTCATCGGTGGAGTGTGTGCCGGTCTTCGAGGCGTAGAGTCGTTCGCCGTCCTCGCGGTCGAGCAGGTAGAGCTTGCTCTCCTCGATGATGCGAATCAGTCGCTCGGCATAGTCGGGTGCCGTGGCATAGCCCGCACGCTTGAGTCCGTATGCCCAACTCTTGTAGTCGGTGTCGTCGTAGGAGAAGAGCGAGTCGTAGCGCGACTGCGTGTCGAGGAACTCGGCGTGGTCGTGATACGATTCCTCGACCGTGGCGTAGGCTCTGAAGCATTCGCCCTTGGCATCGTCATCGTAGTAGACCTTCTCACCCGTCCAGTTGCGCTTGCACTTGATGCCGAAGTGGTTGTTCGACTCCTTCGACAGCCAGCTGTTGCCACAGTCCGACTCCAGAATACCCTGTGCCATGGTGATGCTGGCGGGTATGCCGTAACGCACCTTCTGGTCAACGGCTATGGCCTTGTAACGGTCGATGTACTCCTCGCGCGTGATGCGTGTGGCGCGACTCTGTGCCGCCGCCGTCGAGAACGACAAGGCGAGTATCAGCGCGGCAAATATTGCTTTTTTCGAAAAAATCATTATCTTTGTTTATCTTTACTGACAAAGATAGAATTTTTCGCCTAAAATTACAATATTAATAAAACCGCAGAGCTATGTTTACAGAGAACGCAAACAAAATTTTTAATCGTGTAATCGAGGATTATCATCGTTGGGACGATGTTGACCATGCAATCGAGAATCCCTATGAGGCCGGAACATTGGACCATCTGCTCTATCATAAAAACTGGATTGACACCGTGCAGTGGCACTTGGAGGATATTATCCGTAACCCGGAGATTGACCCCGTCGAGGCTTTGAAAATCAAACGCCGTATCGACAAGTCGAATCAGGACAGAACCGACATGGTGGAATATGTAGACTCTTATCTGCTGGACAAATATAAGGATGTGAAAATTCAGGAGGGTGCGCGTATCAACACCGAGACTCCTGCGTGGGCCATCGACCGTCTGTCGATTCTGGCTCTGAAGATTTACCATATGCGCTGCGAGACCGAACGTAAGGATGTCGACGAGGCACACCGTGCCGCTTGTCAGAAGAAACTCGACGTGCTGCTCACCCAGCAGGTCGATCTTTCGAGAGCCATCGAGGAGCTGATTGAGGACATCGAGGCAGGTCGCAAGTATATGAAGACCTACAAACAGATGAAGATGTACAACGACCCGGCATTGAATCCGGTGTTGTACGGCAAGAAATAATCGCTGAACGAATGAAGGATTTGAAGCGAAAAAATCGTACGACGGGGGGTGGAACGACTCCCCGTCATCTTTTAATTCTGCGCACCTCGGCCATGGGCGATGTGGCGATGCTGCCTCATGCCGTGAGGGCGTTGAAGGAGGCCTATCCCCAGTTGAAGGTCACCGTGGCATCGCGTCCGCTGTTCCGCCCCTTCTTTGCGGGGCTGGATGTCGATTTTCTGGAGGTGGATACCAAGGGCTCGGAGCATTCGCTGCTGGGTATGTGGTGTCTGGCACGCAAGGCGCGTGAAATGGGGGTCGATGCCGTGGCAGATGCCCACGGGGTGATGCGCTCGGAGGCTTTCCGCCTTTCGATGTGGCTGCACGGCATTCCCGTGGCGTATATCCGAAAGGGACGCATGGCCAAGAAGGCATTTATCCGCAAGGGCGGTCGCGGTTGTCTGCCGCTCAAACCCACGGTGGTGCGCTATGTCGATGTGTTGCGCCGTCTGGGCTTCGAGGTGGAGAATCCCGCCCCTGCCCGCAAGACCGAACGACCCAACCCCATGGGCGAGAAGACCTCGACATGGGTGGGCTTTGCCCCCTTCTCGGCACAGAAGGGCAAGACCTATCCCGAGGATTTGAGCCGCGAGCTGGTCGCCCTCCTCTCCGCTCGCTTCGGACGGGTGTTTATCCACAGCGGTGGCGGACAGGAGCAGGCGTTCGCGCAGGAGATGGAGCAGAAGTATGAGAATGTGACCGCCTTGTTCGGCAAGGTGAAGTTGGAGGGCGAGATGAATGTCATCTCCCACCTCGACTGCGTCATTTCGATGGATTCGCTGGTTATGCACCTCGCCTCACTGATGGCAACGCCCTGCGTTTCGGTGTGGGGAGCCACACATCCCGACCTCGGATTTTTGGGTTGGGGCGGTGATGCCGACAATGTGTTGCAGGCCGACATGGCGTGTCGTCCCTGCTCGGTGTTCGGAGCCAAGCCCTGCAAGTATGGCGACTACCGCTGTATGCGTGCCGTCTCTCCGCAACAGATTTTGGAAAAGGTGGAGCAGGTGGTGGGCAGATAGGCCTGCCGATGAAATTCAAAAAGATGAAAAACAGGACGTTTTTCATCTTTTTTTTGTCCCAAATTGTAGGGAGTCTGACCCGTGACCTCCCTGCGTCAGAATCTTTCGAACCGCCCGATGGGGAGAGTCCGAGTGCCGTGACGATACAAAAAAAGAGCAGACTTTCGAAAAAGTCTGCTCTTTTTGCAATTAGTGGAGGCAAATCCGTGGGGAAGTGCCTGCCCTTCACATTTCTATTTTTCGAGTACCACGCTCACGCGGTCGAGCTTGCCACCCAGCGGCGGTGCCAGCTTCGACACACGGCAACGGATGTGGGTAATCTGCGGAAAAGTGGCGTAGAGGGCATCGATGATGTTCATCGCCACACGCTCGATGGTGCGCTGTGTCACCGCCATGCGTGCTCTGACCACCTCATAGACCGTCAGGTAATTGACTGCCTTTTCCACGGCATCGTCCTTCGCCACGTCACCCAATTCGGTGGTGATTTCCAAATCCACGGTGAAGCGGTTGCCTACCTGCTGCTCCATGTCGTAGCAGCCGTGGAAGGCACGGAACTCCATGCGTTCAAGCTCGATTTTGTACTCCATCTTACTCTGCGATTACGAGGTAGTAGTTCTTCTTACCGCGCTGCAAGAGGAGGTACTTGCCGGCGATGAGGTCATCGGTAGTAACTGCCTGCTGGGGGTCTGCGACCTTCTCCTTGTTCATCGACACACCGCCTGCCATGACCATCTTGCGGCACTCACCCTTCGAGGGGAATACCTTGGTCAGCTCGGCTGCGAGGTTGATGAAGGGCAGTTCCTGCAAGTCGGAACGCGAGATGGTGAACTGGGGAACACCTTCGAAGACCTGAAGCAGGGTCTGCTCGTCGAGCTTGTGCAACGACTCCGAAGTGGCGTTGCCGAAGAGAATCTGCGATGCCTCGACAGCCTTCTCGTACTCCTCCTTGGAGTGAATCATGGTAGTCACCTCCTGTGCCAGACGCTTCTGGAGAATACGCAGGTGGGGTGCCTCGTCATGCTCCTTGATGAGCGACTCGATGGTCTCGCGGTCGAGGAGTGTGAAAATCTTGATGTAACGCTTTGCGTCGTCGTCGCTCACGTTCAGCCAGAACTGGTAGAACTTGTAGGGCGAGGTGTAACGGGGGTCGAGCCATACGTTACCGCTCTCGGTCTTACCGAACTTTGTACCGTCGGCCTTGGTAATCAGCGGGCAGGTGATGGCGAAAGCCTCGGCCTCGGAACCCAGCTTGCGGCGAATGAGCTCGGTACCTGTGGTGATGTTGCCCCACTGGTCGGCACCGCCCAACTGCACCTTACAATTCATGGTCTGGTAGAGGTGGAGGAAGTCGTAGCCCTGGAGGAGCTGGTAGGTGAACTCGGTGAACGACATACCGTCACCCTCACCGTTGAAACGCTTCTTCACCGAATCCTTGGCCATCATGTAGTTGACGGTGATGCACTTACCGATGTTGCGGATAAATTCGAGGAACGAGAAATCCTTCATCCAGTCGTAGTTGTTCACCAATACGGCGGCGTTGGGAGCATCGGACTCGAAGTCGAGGAGTTTTGCCAGCTGGTTCTTGATGGCCTCCTGATTGTGGCGCAGGGTCTTCTCGTCGAGGAGGTTACGCTCCTGCGACTTGCCCGAGGGGTCGCCAATCATACCCGTAGCACCACCGATGAGGGCGATGGGACGGTGACCGCACATCTGAAAGTGCTTCAGAATCATGACGCTGACCAGGTGACCGATGTGCAGCGAGTCGGCTGTGGGGTCGATACCTACATATGCGGTGGTCATCTCCTTTTCGAGCTGTTCCTTTGCTCCGGGCATGATGGTGTGAATCATGCCTCTCCATTCGAGTTCTTCGATGAAATTCTTTTCTGACATATCTTTTCTTGTTTTTTTGTTCTATTCCAATTCCAGATGCAGGGCCTTGCTCAAGGCTGCAATTTCCGGATTTTTATTCAATAAATATTTCATTTTATCTTCGGGCTTTATGGGTCTCGAAGCCTTGATTTGTTCGTTGAGGATAACTTCGAGGTCGATAAATCCGTTGATGTTGGCGATTTTGCAGAAACTCATCAGTATGGCTGTCTTGTTTCTGAGAATCTCCTCACGCAGTTCGGAGGTGGGCACCGAGATGATGATGCGGTTGTCGCGTATCTCCATCATTTCGAACGCCTGCACGAAGCGCGGACGGTTGGCGCGGATAACGTCCATGAACTTTAGACGAGAGTTGAGCAGTTTGTTGTAACTGTCGGGGTCTACGTCTCGGTTCACGGGCTCTGCGGTGACGGCTGCCTCCTCGGGAGTCGGTGCTTCGGTGGTCTTGGCGGTGGCCAAAATCTCGGAGAGCGATGTTCCCGTGATGAGCGACTTGCGTCGTCGGGGCTGCTGTGCCGTTGCAGGCGTTGCCGTTGCCGTGGGTGTCGCCGTTGCCTGGGGCGCGGGCGTTGCCACATGGGGTGTCGGCTGTGCCACCTGTGCCGGTTGTGCGACCTGCACCACCTGTGGGGTGACGGTCGGTGCTGCGGGCTGTTCCTGTCGGGGCTGCTGCTCGGTTGCTCGGGGCGAGGGTGTCGCCACGGGTGCGGGTGCAGGGGTTGCCACGGGTTGGGGGGCAGGTGTCGGCGCTACGGGGC
>JAHHQO010000012.1 GCA_020026335.1 Alistipes sp.
GAAAGGGGTTTTGAGGGGGGGCGGTTCGGAGGAGTCTGTTTCCGTGATGCACGTTTCGGGCGCGGTGAAGGCGTAATGAAGGTGTAATAAGAGCGCAGTGAGAACGAAGCAAAGCATAGTCGCCTACCCTATCCGAATCTATATCTCGCACCACATTTTTTCACACACATACATAAAAAGAAGGATTGTCCCGCAGGACAATCCTTTTTCTATTTCAAAGCAGGTCTTCCCTACTTCTGATTCTTGTAAGCCTCAACACCACGGCGGAGGAAATCCACGAAGCCGTCGATGCTCAAATCGTAGCCGCGCGGCTCAACCAGCTGCTGCACATCGTCACCCTCCAGCACGTAGTAGGGCTGTGCGTTCACGCCGTAGGTCTTCAGTGCGAAGTGCGAGTTGATTTTACCCAGACTCTTCAGCACCTTGCCCGTCTCGGTGGTCACCCACTCCTCCTCGGGCAGCTCCTTCTTGTCGTCGGAGTAGAGCGCGACAATCACATACTCGCGGCGCAGGATATCCAGCACCTGAGGGTCGGACCATACACGCGCCTCCATCTCACGGCAGTTCACGCAACCGTGACCCGTGAAATCCACGAACAGAGGCTTACCCACCTTCTTGGCATAGGCTTTTGCCTCCTCATAGTCGAAGAAGCCCTCCAGACCGTGAGGCAGGTGGAGGAAGTCGCTGTGCTTGGGCTTGCGACCATCGACGGTGAGTAACATACCACTGTCATTATTCGAGGCAGTCACGCCACTGCCCTGTCCCATCACGAAGTCCTGCGTGTGGAGGGGAGGCAGGTAGCCAGAAAGTCCCTTGAGCGGTGCTCCCCACATACCGGGAATCAGATACACCACGAACGAGAAGACGATAATGGCGAGAGCGAGACGACCCACACCGAGATAGGGCATATCGCTGTCGTGAGCGAACTTAATCTTGCCCAGCAGGTAGAGACCCATGAGCGAGAAGACGGCAATCCAGATGGCGAGGTAAATCTCTCTGTCGAGCAGACCCCAGTGGTAAGTCTGGTCAGCCACCGAGAGGAACTTAAGACCCAAAGCCACCTCGATGAAGCCCAGCACGACCTTCACGGAGTTGAGCCAGCCACCACTCTTGGGCATCTTCTTCAACATCGAGGGGAAGAAGGCGAAGACGGTGAAGGGCAGCGCAAAGGCAGTGGAAAATGCCACCATGGTGATGATGGGGCTCCAGAACTCACCCGATGTGGATTTGATGAGCACCGAACCCACGATGGGACCCGTGCAGGAGAACGACACCAGCACGAGAGTCAGCGCCATGAAGAAGATACCTGCAAATCCCTTGCTGTCGGCCTTGCTGTCGGTCTTATTGACCATCCACGAGGGCATGGTGATTTCGAAAGCACCGAAGAACGATGCGGCAAAGACCATGAAGACCACAAAGAAGATGAGGTTGGGCAGCCAGTGTGTAGCCAGCCAGTTGAAGATGTCGGCCGTCACGGCATCACCACCGATAACACGTGTGATGATGATGATGGCTGCGATGGGCAGGGTGTAGAGAGCCACGATGAAGACACCATACATCGCCGCACGCAGACGACCCAGAGCGGGACTGCCCGAGCTCTTCATGAAGAACGACACGGTCATCGGCACCATGGGGAACACACAGGGAGTGAGCAGGGCGGCAAAACCCCACAACACAGCCTCGATGATGAGCGTCCACAGCGAACCACCGCCGGCAGCGTCTTTCGGAGCATCGGCCTTGGCAGACTCGGCGGGCGTAAGTTCCGCAGCCTCAATCACCTTGCCCGTCTCCGCACCCTCGGGCACGGCGATTTCGAGTACCGTATCATCGGGAGGCAGGCAGCTGCCTTCGTTACAAATCATCCACTCCAGATTGACTTTCAGGAGTGCTTTTTCACCTTTCAGGCGAAGTTTCTGGGTAAAGAGCGCGCGGCCCTCAATCGTACCGATTTCCATTCCGAACATCTTGTCGAAATAGCGGTGCGATTCGGTCTTCTGCTCCACAGCACCCTCCAACTCCACATTGTCGTTGGGCTGGAAAGTGATGGTAGTGGCTTGCGGACCATCTTGGTAGGGTCCCATATCATACATATGGAACGTGGACGGAATCGACGCTTCGAGAGTCACCTCATAAAGTGCGCCATCCAGTCGTTTCACAGAGCTTTTCCAATCGATGCTCTGCGCCGAGACACCGAAAGAGAGCATCAGTGCCACGAGTGTCGTCATGAAAACGAGAAGCTTTTTTTGCATAATTTTAATCGTTGTTAATAATACGGAACAGGGCGTTATCGGTCAAGAAATGTCGGTGAAGCCTCTCAACATTGACAACACCTTGTTTCAAGTCGAAAACTCGACATACAAATATACTGATTTTACCGTTATTTTTCTTACATTCGCGTAATGATTCGAATTTCTCTCATAATTCCGACCCATAATCGCGCCCAAGACCTCATCCGCGCCCTCGAATCCGTTGCCGCACAGACACTAACGGCCGATGAATGGGAGTGTGTGGTCATCGACAATGCCTCGACCGACGACACCCCCCAACGCTTCGATGAGTTTTGCGCCACCCACCCCACGCTCCACCTGCGCCGTGTCTACGAACCGCAGGCCGGAGTGTCGTATGCCCGCAACCGCGGCTTCGAGGAGGCCACGGGCGAATACCTCGCATCGATAGATGACGACGAGCGCGTCAATCCCGACTTTCTGAAGGCCTACATCGACTTTTTCGACTCCCACTCCGATGCCATTGTGGCAGGCGGACGCATCATCGCCGAATACCCCACGGGACGCCCCGACTGGATGTCGAAATTCACGGAGATGCCCATCGCCAACCCCATGCACTTCGGTGACACGGTGTGCCACTTTCCCAAGGGCAGAGTCCCCGGCGGCGGCAACATGGCCTTCCGTCTGCGTGAGGCGCGCCGCTACAAGGGTTTCGATGTAACCCTCGGACGTGTGGGCAGAGAGCTTATCGGCGGCGAGGAGAACGACCTGTTCGAACGTATGCTCAAGGGGGGCGAGACCATCTGGTATGTTCCCGATGCCGTGATGTGGCACATCATTCCCCAGCGCAAACTCTCGCCGGAATACTTCCGCAAGCTGTGCCGCAATGTGGGCATCAGCCAGCAACTCCGCGCACGCATACACCACCGCCGTGCCATGACCCTCTTCCGCGAAGTGCTCAAATGGGGGGCTACCCTGCTGTTGTGCTGCACCATGTCACCGCGCAAGTCCTCGAAGCTACTGCTCATGCGCTACGAGATTTCGAGAGGACTGCTGAAGAAAATCTGAACCCCGAACACAACGACATAAAAAAAGAGCAACCTTTTTCGGGTTGCTCTTTTCATATCCGTAAAAATAATGTGACACGCTCTTAGAAGAGGTAATTGTCGTGCTTGACCTTCTCCACCAATCGGAAAATATCCTGCCAGGCCTCCTCGCCAAAGGTAGTACCCACCACCTCGATGACCTTACCTGCCGTGATGGCACCAATCGTACCGCACTGACGCAACGAAAGACCGGCGCACATACCTGCCATGAAGCCCGCGGCGTAGAAGTCGCCTGCTCCCGTGGTATCGACACGCTTGGCGGCGGCCATGATGCCCACATGCACCACCTTGTCGCCCTGCTTGATGATGGCTCCCTTTGTTCCGACCTTCACCACAGCCAGCTCACACATCTCCGAGATGGTCTGCAAGGCATTGAGGGGTTCCGACTCACAGGCAAAGGTCTTCGCCTCGTCCTCGTTGGCAAATACGATGTCCACATAGTCACGCACCAGTTCGCGCAGGAACTCGAGATTCTCCGCCACGATGTTGAAGCTCGCCAAATCGATGGCTACCTTCAATCCCAACTGTTTGGCCGTGCGTGCCGCCGAACGGATGAGCTTGTGGTTCTGCACCAGATAGCCCTCGACATAGAGACAGTCGTAGCCCTCGAAAATCGAGGGCTCAATCTCCTTGTCCACCATCTCCAGCGCGGCACCCAGATAGGTGACCATCGTGCGCTCGCCGTCGGGTGAAATCAACGACACACACTTGCCGGAGCGTTCCTTTCCGCGGAAAATCACGGGTTCGATGTCGAGGTTCTCCAACGCCTGTACGAAGAAATCGCCCGTGGTGTCACCGCCCACCTTGCCGATGAAGCCCACCTTGCACCCCAGACGTGCCATGGCTCGAATGGTGTTGCCGGCCGAGCCGCCCAACGAAAGTGAATAAGGCAACCCTGCCACCGATTTCGAAATCTCGGTCTGCAAACGGGTGTCAACCAGACTCATTGAGCCTTTTGCCAACTTGAACTGACCCAATACGGTGTCGCTTTTCAGATTGACCAACATATCGGTCAGGGCATTACCAATGCCGATTACATGTTTCATTATTTATATGTTCGGGTTTGTTAAAATCTTATATCGAGAGTATTTTGACCAACTCAAACCTCGACTTGTCGATGCCTTTGTCGTGCTTGATGGCCTTGGCAAAGGGGACATAGACGATACGTCCGTTCATGATACCAATCATCACATTGCGCTGTCCGTCACCGAGTGCTTCGATGGCAGCCGCACCCATGCGCGATGCCAGAATACGGTCGATGGCCGTGGGCGAACCTCCACGCTGGATATGTCCCAGAATGGTCACGCGGGCATCGTAATCGGGGAACTCCTTCTTCACACGCTCCGCCAGACCTGCCGCACCACCCGTCTTGGGATTCTCCGCCACGATGACGATGGCCGAGTTCTTGCTCTTGCGGAAGCCGTTGTTAATCAGTTCTGCCAACTGGTCGACCTCGGTATCCATCTCGGGGACAATCGCCGCCTCGGAACCTGTGGCAATGGCACTGTTGAGCGAGAGATAACCCGCCGTGTGACCCATCACCTCCACGAAGAAGAGTCGCTCGTGGCTCGATGCCGTGTCGCGCAGTTTATCCACAGCACCCATAATGGTGTTCAGTGCCGTGTCGTAACCGATGGTCGAATCCGTACCGCCCAAGTCGTTGTCAATCGTACCGGGCAGACCCACGATGGGAATATCGTACTCCGACGCAAAAATCTTGGCACCCGTCAGCGAACCATCGCCACCGATAACCACCAGGGCATCTATACCGGCTGCCACCATATTGTCATAGGCCAACTTTCGACCTTCGGGGGTAGCAAACTCCTTACAACGCGCCGTTTTGAGAATCGTACCACCCATCTGGATGATATTGCTCACACTCTGCGATTTGAACTCCACGATTTCGTTGTGGACCAAACCCTTATAACCGCGCATGATGCCCTTGACGGCAAATCCGTTGTAGATGGCACTGCGGGTGACGGCACGAATTGCCGCATTCATACCGGGGGCATCGCCTCCCGATGTCAGAATGCCTATACATTTAATCTCTGCCATAATATTTTAGTATTAGCACAAAATCATTCAAAGGTAATCATTTTTCAAAGATGTGACAAATCTCCACCCCCGAAAAGCGAACCCCTGCCGACGATTTTTCACACGATGTGCCCCGAGGGCATTCCACGCCCCGATTTTGGAGGGACAAAAAAAGAGACCCCCACAGCATAGAGGTCTCCCGTTGAAGTGTCCACAGTTATTTCAACAAAAAAGAGATGCTACAAAAGCATCTCAAATCAGCGGAAAGAGAGGGATTCGAACCCCCGGAACCTCGCAGTTCAACGGTTTTCAAGACCGCCGCAATCGACCACTCTGCCATCTTTCCGAGTGCAAAAGTAAGATGTTTTTTGTGACCTGCCAAATTTTCATCCTCTTTTTTTTCAAATTATTAACAAACTTCCGACGAGAGGAAGGGGGTATGGCGTTTTTCAAAGGAGGGAATTTGAGAGGTGGAGAAAGAGATGGAAGGTTCTTCGCGAACTGACTTTTAGCCGACTATTCCCGCCCCCCCTTGCGCATAAAAAAACAGCCCCGGAGGCACACCTTCGGGGCTGTTTCGTTGTATTACGACACAAAAAAAAGAGATGCTTCGTGCATCTCATTTCAGCGGAAAGAGAGGGATTCGAACCCCCGGAACCTCGCAGTTCAACGGTTTTCAAGACCGCCGCAATCGACCACTCTGCCATCTTTCCGGGTGCAAAAGTAATACACTTTTCAATATCTGCCAAATTTTTTTTTCAAATTTTCGTTTTTTACTTCCCCTTTCAAACACTACCTCTCCCGATTTTTACGTTTATTTACCGTCCCCGTTCCTCTCCCTCAACGGCGAACGAAGGGCAAAAATTGGTGGTTTCACAAAAAAATCGCACCTTTGGACGTCCGATATCCATCGAACTTTTTTCAACCGACAACAAAATACATATATAATATGCCCGAAATATCACAACGCGCCGAGCTGATGCCCGAGTCGCCCATCCGCAAACTTTTTCCGCTGGCCGAAGCCGCCCGACAGCGCGGGGTGAAGATTTACCACCTCAACATCGGACAGCCCGACCTCCCCTCGCCGCAGGTGGGTATCGATGCCGTGCGCAACATCGACCGCAAGGTGTTGGAGTACAGCCCCAGCAACGGCTATCAATCGCTCCGCGAGCGACTTGCGGAGTACTACGCCCAATATCAAATCAAGCTCTCGCCCGATGAAATCATCGTCACCACGGGAGGTTCCGAAGCCGTGTTGTTCGCCTTCATGTCGTGCCTCAACCCCGGTGACGAAATCATCGTTCCCGAACCCGCCTATGCCAACTACATGGCATTCGCCATCTCGGCAGGCGCCGTCATCCGCCCCGTGGTGTCGTCCATCGAACAGGGATTTGCCCTGCCCGACATCTCGGAGTTCGAGAAGCTGATAAATCCCCGCACGCGTGGCATTCTCATCTGCAACCCCAACAACCCCACAGGTTACCTCTACACGCGCAAGGAGATGAACCGCATCCGCGATTTGGTGAAGAAGTACGACCTGTTCCTCTTCTCCGACGAGGTCTACCGCGAATTTATCTACACCGGCTCGCCCTACATCTCCGCCTGCCATCTGGAGGGCATCGAACAGAATGTGGTGCTCATCGACTCGGTGTCGAAGCGTTACTCGGAGTGCGGTATCCGCATCGGTGCGCTCATCACCAAGAACCGACAACTGCGTGACGCGGTGATGAAGTTCTGTCAGGCGCGACTCTCCCCTCCGCTGCTGGGTCAGATTGTCGCCGAGGCATCGATTGACGCTCCGCGCTCTTACAGTGCCGAGGTCTACGAGGAGTACATCGAACGCCGCAAATGTCTCATCGACGGACTCAACCGCATTCCGGGTGTCTACTCCCCCATTCCCATGGGTGCGTTCTACACCGTGGCGCGTCTTCCGGTCGATGACAGCGACCGTTTCTGCGAGTGGTGCCTGAGGGAGTTCGACTACGAGGGCGAGACCATCATGCTCGCTCCGGCATCGGGTTTCTACTCCGACAACACGCACGGACGCGATGAGGTCAGAATCGCCTATATTCTCAAAAAAGAAGACCTCGAACGCTCACTTCTCATCCTCGAGAAGGCTTTGGAGGCCTACAACGCAAAAAATAGTAAAATATATTAAAAACTCACTCTGAGACACATGGGACGCAGGTTTTGGAACTTGCGTCCTATTTTTTGGCCAATATGCCAAATCTTCCAATGTTATGCCATTTAGTAGAATTTTGACGAATTTAAGACCAAAAAATTTGGCACAAGCGATTTGTTTTCCTACTTTTGCGCCCGATTTTTAAGGTAAAAAGGACAAAATCAGACGTAAAACCAAATAAAAAGACTATGAAAAAACTTTTCCTTCTTTTAGCCGCTGCCATGATCTCTTCGGGTGCTTTTGCCGAGGGTTACCAGGTCAACAACATGTCGGCTAAGCAGACAGGTATGGGTCATGTGGGTACAGCCATGCAGCTGGGTTCCGAGTCCATCTTCTTCAACCCCGCAGCCACTGTTTACCAGAAATCGAAATTTGACATCTCATTGGGATTCACCGGAATCCTTTCCAATGTACACTTCCAGTCACTTCCGACTGCGGAGAACGACTACCAGCCCGGACAGGTAAGAGCCAAGTCCGACAACGGATTGTCGACTCCCATCAACGCTTACTTCAACTACAAGCCCAACGACCGCTGGGCATTCGGTTTGGGTTTCTACGTTCCCAACGGCTCGGCGATGAAGTGGGACGACAACTGGGTGGGTGCTCACCTGGTACAGAACATCGAGTTGAAGGCCTACACCGTTCAGCCCACCGTATCGTTCAAGATTTGCGACAAGCTCTCCATCGGTGCGGGTCTGACCATCAACTGGGGTAACTTCGAGCTTTCGCGTGCTCCCTTCAGCATCGCCACCAACCAGAAGATTGCAGGTATGGTCGGTCAGCTCCCCGGCATGATTGACGGTATCATTCAGTCGAACCCCGGTCTTATCGGCAAGCTCACCCCCGAGCAGATTCAGGCCGTGAATGCCGCAAAGCAGGCTGCTCCCGGCATCGCTCAGGACCTGAAGGAGAACTACTCCGACCGTCCCATGATGTCCACCCGTTTGAGCGGTAACGCCAACGTGGCTGTGGGTATCAACACCGGTTTCCTGTGGAACATCACCGACGAGTGGTCGGTAGGTATGACCTGGCGTTCGCGTTTGAACATGAAGGTCAAGGAGGGTCGTAGCGAGATGGTCTACGGCAAGAACATCAAGGAGTATCTGGGTATGGTTTCGAACATCGCCGGCGCATTCGGCATGGGCGACAAGATTCCCCCCATCGACAACATCGACGGCGGCAGCTTCTCGACCGAGTTGCCTCTGCCTACCAGCGTAACATGGGGTGTATCGTTCCGTCCTACCCCCAAATGGGAATTCGCTGTCGATTTGCAGTGGATTGGTTGGTCGGCATATGACCAGCTGGTCGTAAACTTCGCACCCGAGGTGGGTATGGAGCCTATCATCTCGACCAAGAACTACTCCAACACACTGGCATTCCGCTTCGGTGGTCAGTATCGCGCTACGGACTTCATCACTGCACGTATGGGTATGTACGTAGACCAGAGCCCTGTGGACAGCAACTACCTCAACCCCGAGACCCCCTCGATGACCAAGGTATCCTACACGGCAGGTTTGACCCTCCGTCCCACCAAGCACATGGACATCGACCTGGCTTACTGCTACGTCTCGACTGCCGACCCCGAGCGTACGGGTTCTTACCCCGTTCACAACAGCCTGACCGGCAGTATCGAGAAATTCGAGGGTAACTACACCCTCCATGCCAATGTATTTTCGGTAGGCATGGCATTCCATTTCTAAATCAAGAAATTATTTCTTATATTTGCGGTGTTTTCTTCGAAAAGAGAACACCGCTTTTTTGTGTTGCCACACGACACGTTTTCATCAAGCGCGTAAAGGAAGTAACGCCTTTGTAGTTCAATGGATAGAACGTCGGTTTCCTAAACCGAAAATCCGGGTTCGATTCCCGGCGAGGGTACTAAAAACGAATCTTAACTCACATCACAATGGAATCCCTCAAAGAGTTATATAAAATCGGTAACGGCCCCTCCAGCAGCCATACCATGGGTCCCAAGAAAGCCTCGGAACTCTTCGTCAAACGCTGTTCGGGCGTTGACTCCTATCGTGTCACCCTCTACGGTTCACTGGCTGCCACAGGTAAAGGACACCTCACGGATGCGGCCATTCTCTCGGTGCTGCAACCCATAGCCCCCACCGAAATCGTGTGGCGTCCCGAAATCGTCCTCCCCTTCCACCCCAACGGTATGTTGTTCGAGGGCATCAAGGGCGGTATCATCGTTGATTCGTGGAAGATTTACAGCGTGGGCGGCGGTTCGCTCGCCAACGAAGAGGGTCCGCTGAGTGTCCACAAGGATATCTACCCCCTGACCACCATCACCGAAATCAAGGATTGGTGCTACCGCGAGGGCAAGACCTACTGGGAGTATGTCAATGATTCGGAGGGTCCCGAAATCTGGGACTTCCTCGACGGCATTTGGACATCGATGTGTGAGACCATTCAGCGCGGTTTGAACAATGACGGTGTGCTGCCCTCGGGTCTGAAGGTGGCACGCAAGGCCGCGACCTACTACGTGAAGTCGAAGAGCTACAACGCCTCACTGGAGTCGAGAGCCAAGATTTACGCCTACGCCCTCGCCACCTCGGAGGAGAATGCATCGGGCGGTATCGTGGTGACGGCACCCACCTGCGGTTCAAGCGGTGTCGTGCCTGCCGTGTTGTATCATCTGGCCACCTCGCGCAACTTCCTGCGCATACGTATCCTCAGAGCCTTGGCAACAGCCGGTCTTTTCGGTAACATCGCCAAGACCAACTCCTCGATTTCGGGTGCGGAAGTGGGCTGTCAGGGTGAGGTCGGCGTGGCGTGCGCCATGGCTGCCGCCGCTTCGTGCCAGCTCTTCGGAGGTACACCCTCACAGATTGAGTACGCCGCAGAGATGGGTCTCGAGCACCACTTGGGACTGACCTGCGACCCCGTGTGCGGATTGGTGCAGGTGCCCTGCATCGAGCGCAACGCCATAGCTGCCACACGTGCTTTGGACGCCAACATCTACGCCACCCTCTCCGACGGTTCGCATCTGGTATCCTACGACAAGGTGGTGGAGGTGATGAACGAAACGGGACACAACCTGCCCTCGCTCTACCGCGAGACCTCGAAGGGCGGTTTGGCCAAGCGTTACGAACATCGTTAATCCGTGCGGCAAGAACCGTATTTCATCAATAAGACGACCCGACAGGTATCTGTCGGGTCGTTCTGTTTTGGGGCGCAGAATCCGCCCAAAAGGGGGCTTAACGGCAAGTGAGAGGCTGTCGAAGTGGCGGTTGGTGCGTTTTTGAGTCTTTTTCGGAGATTTCGGAAAGGGCATTCGGTGGGTTTATCTGTTTTATTTTCAAGATTTTGCCTGCGTCATCTTCACCGATACACATCCCCGACATTCACCACGTTTTCCCTTTTCACCTACTCCCGCTCCCCCTACTTCAATATTATCCCTCAACGCTCCGCCAACAGCAATTTTCCGACTCTCCCCTCCGTCATTTTCTCACCACTCCCCACTCTTCCCTTCCCACTGCACCTCTTCTCGATATAATTCGCTCTGCGCGCCTATTCACCCCACGCGCAAAATCTATTAGACGGCAAACCTTCTCCCATCTCTTTGCACCGCCCGACAAGCCTCTGACAAGCCCGCCCAAAAAGGAGTCGCACTCTCCTCCGCCATCCGCCCTACACACCAATTGTCAAAATCGACCTCCCCTTCCATTCCTCTGTCCGCCCGTCCGCGCCCCTCTCTCACACCCTCGCAAGCACAATCTTTTTCCCCCACGCAAACACAAAGCAAAAAAAAGCCGTCTCCGAAAAATCGGAAACGGCTTTTTCTTATTTACACTCCGCCGACACCCGAAAGTGTCGGCAAAGAGGGAATAGCTGATTATTTGTCCTGCTGTGCAGCCTCGAGGTCGGACTTCAAACCTACAACCAAATCGTCGTAGTCTCTCAGACCGGTACCACCGGGAATCAGGTGACCGCAGATGACATTCTCCTTCAAGTTCTCCAGCGGGTCAACCTTACCCTGGATAGCAGCCTCGTTCAATACCTTGGTAGTCTCCTGGAAGGATGCTGCCGAGATGAAGCTCGATGTCTGCAATGCAGCTCGGGTGATACCCTGAAGCACCTGTGCCGATGTGGCGGGTACAATGTCACGAACCTGTACGGTCTTCAAATCCTTGCGCTTCAGGCTCGAGTTCTCGTCACGCAACTTGCGCAGCGATACAATCTGACCGGGCTGGAGGTTCTGCGAGTCGCCGGCGTCGGTTACGACAACCTTGTCGTACATCTCGTCGTTGACATCCATGAACTCCCACTTGTCGATAATCTGGTCCTCGAAGAAACGAGTATCTCCCGGATCGAGAATCTTCACCTTGCTCATCATCTGACGTACGATGACCTCGAAGTGCTTGTCGTTGATCTTCACACCCTGCATACGGTAAACCTCCTGTACCTCGTTCACGATGTACTCCTGAACCTTGGTAGGACCGAGGATATTCAGAATATCCATCGGAGTGATGGCACCGTCGGAGAGGGCCTCGCCTGCCTTCACATAGTCATTCTCCTGAACGACAATCTGACGCGAGAGAGGTACGAGGTAACGCTTCTGGTCGCCCTGCTTCGAGGTAACGACAATCTCACGATTACCACGCTTGATCTTACCGAAGGTGATTTCACCATCGATTTCCGAAACAACTGCGGGGTTCGACGGGTTACGAGCCTCGAACAACTCGGTGACACGGGGAAGACCACCGGTGATATCACCACCCGACTTACCAACGGCACGAGGAATCTTGATGAGGATATCACCCGCCTTAATCTTGGCGTTGTCCTTCACCACCACGTGTGCGCCCACAGGCAAGTTGTACTGCTTCACCTCATCGCCCTCCTTGTTCAGGATTCGGATGACAGGAGCCTTGGTCTTGTCCTTCGACTCGATAACGACCTTCTCCGAAAGACCGGTCTGCTCGTCGCGCTCCTCACGGAAGGTAACACCCTCGATGATGCTCTCGTAAGCAACCTTACCCTCGTACTCCGAGATGATAACTGCGTTGTAGGGATCCCACTCGCAAATCAGGTCGCCCTTCTTCACCTCGCTATCGTCCTCCTTGTAGAGGATGGTACCGTAGGGAAGGTTGTGGGTATAGAGTACAATTTCGGTCTTGGGATCGACAATGCGGAACTCCGACTGACGCGAAATTACGATATTGATATCCTCACCGGCAGCGTTCTTGCTCTTGATGGTACGCAACTCGTCAATCTCGAGACGACCCTCATACTTCGAAACCACATTGGTCTCGACAGCCGAACCACCGGCAACACCACCGACGTGGAATGTACGCAGAGTCAGCTGTGTACCGGGCTCACCGATAGACTGTGCGGCGATGACACCGACAACCTCACCCTTCTGTACCATACGTGCAGTGGCGAGGTTACGTCCGTAACACTTCGCGCAGACACCGTGACGCGACTCACAAGTCAGTACCGAACGAATCTCGACAGACTCCAGAGGAGACTTCTCGATAGCCTCGGCAATCGACTCGGTAATCTCATCGCCTGCCTTACACATCACCTCACCGGTCAGGGGGTGGATAACATCGTTCAGTGCCACACGACCCAGGATACGGTCGTAGAGGGTCTGAACAACATCGTCATTACGCTTGATGGCAGTAGCTGTCAGACCACGCAATGTACCGCAATCCTCCTCGTTGATGATGACATCCTGTGCCACATCGACCAGACGACGGGTCAGATAACCCGCATCGGCGGTCTTCAGTGCGGTATCGGCAAGACCCTTACGCGCACCGTGGGTAGAGATAAAGTACTCCAACACCGAAAGACCCTCCTTGAAGTTCGAGAGGATAGGGTTCTCGATAACCTGCTGACCACCCTCGACACCCGACTTCTGGGGCTTCGCCATCAGACCACGCATACCGCTCAGCTGACGAATCTGCTCCTTAGAACCACGGGCACCCGAATCCAACATCATGTATACGGGGTTGAATCCCTCGTCATCCTTGACCAGAGTCTCGATAACGGCCTTGGTCAGCTTGGTGTTGATGTTGGTCCAGACGTCGATAATCTGGTTGTAACGCTCGTTATTGGTAATAAGACCCATGTTGTAGTCATCCATGATGGCATCAGCACGCTCATAACCCTCCTGAACGAGTTTTTGCTTCTCCTCGGGAATGATAACGGCATCGAGGTTAAATGACAGACCACCACGGAATGCCATACGATAACCCATATTCTTAATATCGTCCAGGAAGTTGGCCACCTTATCGGCACCGGCCTTCTTCATGACGTTGGCAATAATATCACGCAAAGAACGCTTGGTCAACACCTCGTTGATGTAACCTACCTCCTTGGGAACTACCTGATTGAAGAGGATACGACCTACGGTGGTCTCCTTCAATACGGTAGTGAGGTTGCCCTGCTCGTCGAGGTCCTCGACCAGACACTTCACGACAGCGTGAATGTCGACCTTACCCTCGTTGTAGGCGATGATTACCTCCTCAGGGCCGTAGAAGACCTGACCCTCACCCTTGACACCCTTACGGGGCTTGGTGATGTAGTACAGACCGAGGACCATATCCTGCGAAGGTACGGTGATAGGCGCACCGTTGGCGGGGTTCAAGACGTTGTGCGAACCCAACATCAGCAACTGAGCCTCCAAAATCGCGGCATTGCCCAGAGGCAGGTGGACCGCCATCTGGTCACCATCGAAGTCGGCGTTGAACGCCGTACAAGCCAGGGGGTGCAGCTGCATAGCCTTACCCTCGATGAGCTTGGGCTGGAAGGCCTGGATACCCAGACGGTGAAGGGTAGGAGCACGGTTCATCAATACGGGGTGACCCTTGATGACGTTCTCCAGAATACCCCAAATCACAGGGTCACGACGGTCGATAATCTTCTTGGCCGACTTCACGGTCTTGACGATACCTCTCTCGATGAGCTTGCGGATAACGAACGGCTTGTACAACTCTGCCGCCATATCCTTGGGAATACCCATCTCGTGCATCTTCAACTCGGGGCCTACGACGATAACCGAACGTGCGGAGTAATCGACACGCTTACCGAGCAAGTTCTGACGGAAACGACCCTGCTTACCCTTCAGTGAATCGGAGAGTGACTTCAGAGGTCGGTTCGACTCGTTCTTCACAGCGTTGGACTTTCTCGAGTTGTCGAACAGTGAATCGACAGCCTCCTGCAACATACGCTTCTCGTTGCGGAGAATCACCTCGGGAGCCTTAATCTCGATGAGTCGCTTCAGACGGTTGTTACGGATGATGACACGACGATAGAGGTCATTGAGGTCCGAAGTGGCGAAACGACCACCGTCGAGGGGCACCAAAGGACGCAAATCGGGCGGAATCACGGGGATAACGCTCAATACCATCCACTCGGGCTTGTTGCGGCCCTTCGATGCACGGAACGACTCAACGACGTTCAGACACTTCAGCGCCTCCGACTTACGCTGCTGCGAAGTCTCGGTGGTAGCCTTGTGACGCAGGGCGTAGGACATCGAGTCGAGATCGACCTGTTTCAAGAGGTTGTAGATAGCCTCGGCACCCATCTGTGCCACGAACTTGTTGGGGTCGTCATCGGGCAGCGCCTGATTGCCCTTCGGGAGCTCGGCCAAAATGTCGAGATACTCCTTCTCGGAGAGCAACGCCAAACGCTCGATACCCTGCTCCTTGGCAACACCCGGATTGATAACGACGTAACGCTCGTAGTACACAATCGACTCCAGCTTCTTCGAAGGAATACCCAGCAGGTAACCAATCTTCGAAGGCAGAGAACGGAAGTACCAGATGTGAACCACGGGTACCACCAGCGAGATGTGACCCATACGCTCACGGCGCACTTTCTTTTCGGTAACCTCCACACCGCATCGGTCGCAGACGATACCCTTGTAACGAATACGCTTGTACTTACCGCAGTGGCACTCGTAGTCCTTCACGGGACCGAAGATGCGCTCGCAGAACAGACCGTCGCGCTCGGGCTTGTAGGTACGATAGTTAATGGTTTCGGGCTTCAGCACCTCACCGCTCGACTGGGCCAGAATCTCCTCGGGAGATGCCAGACCAATCGAAATGCGGCTGTAACCATTATTCGTCTTATTGTCTTTGGAAATTGACATATTTGTTCTCGTTTTTCTTATCCTCTAAAAACTACTCCAGTTTGACCGACAAAGCCAATCCGCGAAGCTCGTGCAGCAACACGTTCATCGCCTCGGGGATACCCGGTTTGGGCATATTGTCACCCTTGACAATGGCCTCGTAAGCCTTGGCGCGGCCCATCACGTCATCGGACTTGATGGTAAGAATCTCCTGAAGAATGTTGGCGGCACCGAAGCCTTCGAGTGCCCAAACCTCCATCTCACCGAAACGCTGACCACCAAACTGTGCCTTACCACCCAACGGCTGCTGGGTAATGAGCGAGTAGGGACCGATCGAACGCGCGTGCATCTTATCATCAATCATGTGACCCAGCTTCAGCATGTAAATCACACCGACTGTTGCAGGCTGGTCGAACATCTCACCGGTACCACCGTCGAACAAGCGGGTACGACCACTGTGGGGCAGACCTGCCTTGGCAGTGTACTCGTTGATTTCGTCGAGGCTCGCACCGTCGAAGATAGGTGTTGCAAAACGCAGACCCAACTCACGACCTGCCCAACCGAGTACGGTCTCGTAGATCTGACCCAAGTTCATACGCGAAGGCACACCCAGGGGGTTCAGACAGATATCGACAATAGAACCGTCCTCCAGGAAGGGCATATCCTCGTCACGAACGACACGTGCAACGATACCCTTGTTACCGTGACGACCTGCCATCTTATCACCCACCTTCAGCTTACGCTTCTTGGCGATGTAGACCTTGGCCATCTGGATAACACCGGTCTGGGGAAGCTCGTCACCATTGGTGAAGTTGTACTTCTCACGCTTGATGGCGGCATCGGCCTTTTTCCACTCGATGGTGTAGTTGTTGATAGTGGTCTCAATGAGGTTGTCGATATGCTCGTCACCTGTCCACTTGCAAGAACCCAAATCAAGGTAACCCATCACTACGCCGGTCTTCTCGTCGGTATCCTTGTGAGCAATCTCCTCCAGCATGGTCTTCGAGAACTTCGAACCTGCGGGGAAAATCTCAACACCGAAGTAGTCGGTGATACCGATGGTAGTCTTGCCCTCGAGCAAAGTCCAGAGCTTGTCCACCAGGCGCTCGGTCAACTCTGCAACCTGACCTGCGAACTTCTCGTCGAACTTCTCCAACATGGCACGCTCGGCGGCACGGCTGCGCTTGCCGTCCTTGGTTACGCGGCTGTAAAGCGTTGTACCGATAACCACACCGTGGAGTGAGGGCTGTGCCTTCATCGAGGCGTCCTTCACATCACCGGCCTTGTCACCGAAGATGGCTCTCAGCAGCTTCTCCTCGGGCGAAGGATCGCTCTCGCCCTTGGGGGTAATCTTACCGATAAGAATATCACCGGGGTGAACGACGGCACCCACACGGATGATACCGTTGGTGTCGAGGTCCTTGGTGGCATCCTCGCTCACGTTGGGAATATCGGAAGTCAGCTCCTCGACACCGCGCTTGGTGTCACGAACCTCCATGATGTACTCATCGACGTGAACCGAAGTGAAGATATCCTCTCTCTGGATACGCTCCGAGATAACGATAGCATCCTCGAAGTTGTAACCCTTCCAGGGCATGAAGGCCACCTTCAGGTTACGTCCCAAAGCCAACTCGCCGTGCTCGGTCGAGTAACCCTGGGTAAGAATCTGACCCTTCTTTACGTGGTCGCCCGTCAGGACGATAGGAGTAAGGGTTACAGAGGTATTCTGGTTGGTACGGCGGTAGCGGGGCAACATATAAGTGGTTACCTCGGGCTCGAACGAAGCCAAAATCTCGTCCTCGGTACGCTCGTACTTAATCTGAATCTGGGTAGCATCTGCGAATACGACCTCACCGTCCTTCTTGGCAACAATCTGGATGCGGCTGTCCGAAATCATATCCTTCTCGATACCGGTTCCGACGATAGGTGCTTCGGGAGTTACCAAAGGTACTGCCTGACGCATCATGTTAGAACCCATCAACGCACGGTTCGCGTCATCGTGCTCCAGGAAGGGAACCAAACTTGCCGCGATAGAGGCAATCTGGTTAGGAGCAACGTCCATCAGGTCGACATCCGCAGCGGTTACCACGGGGAAGTCGGCACCCTCACGTGCCTTGATACGGTCGGGCTCGAGGAAGTTACCCTCGTCGTCGATGGGAATGTTCGACTGTGCCACAATCTTACCCTCCTCCTCTTCGGCTGAGTAGTACTTGATGTGGGAGTTGTCCATATCGATCTTCGAATCCGTAACTGTACGGTAGGGGGTCTCGATGAATCCCATGGGCGAAATCTTCGCGTAAACACACAACGAAGAAATCAGACCGATGTTAGGACCCTCGGGAGACTCGATAGGACAGAGTCGGCCGTAGTGGGTGTAGTGTACGTCTCGCACCTCGAAACCTGCACGGTCACGAGAAAGACCACCGGGACCGAGGGCCGACAAACGACGTTTGTGGGTAATCTCGGCAAGGGGGTTGATTTGGTCGAGGAACTGCGAAAGCTGCGAGGTTCCGAAGAACGAATTGATCACCGACGACAGAGTCTTCGCGTTAATCAAATCCACGGGAGTGAACACCTCGTTGTCACGTACGTTCATGCGCTCGCGGATGGTACGTGCCATACGTACGAAACCAACAGAGAACTGGTTGGCCAGCTGCTCGCCCACGATACGTACTCGACGGTTCGACAAGTGGTCGATATCGTCCACGTCGGCTTTCGAGTTAATCAGCAGAATCAGATACTTGATGATGGCGATGATATCCTCACGAGTCAATGTGCGGATAGAGGGGTCGGTATCGAGGTTCAACTTCTTGTTGATACGGTAACGACCTACGTCACCCAAGTCATAACGCTTGTCAGAGAAGAACAACTTGTCAATGACATCGCGTGCAGTCGCCTCATCGGGCGGCTCCGAAGCGCGCAACTGTCTATAAATATGTACGACAGCCTCTTTTTCGGAGTTGCAGGTGTCTTTCTGCAATGTATTATAGATAATCGAGTAATCGATACCCGACTTGTTGTCTTTGTGCAAGAGGATAGTCTTCACACCGCTTTCGAGAATCTGGTCGATGTGCTCCTCTTCCAACACGGTCTCACGGTCAACAATGACATTGTTACGCTCGATGGAAACAACCTCACCGGTATCCTCATCGACGAAGTCCTCTACCCATGTGAGCAGGACACGCGCTGCCAGTTTGCGACCTACGGCCTTCTTCAGATTGGCCTTGGTGACCTTAATTTCGTCCGCCAGGTCGAAAATCTCAAGAATCTGACGGTCGGTTTCGAAACCAATGGCACGCAACAATGTGGTGACGGGCAACTTCTTCTTACGGTCGATGTAGGCATACATCACGTTGTTGATGTCGGTTGCGAACTCAATCCACGAACCCTTGAAGGGAATGATACGAGCCGAATAGAGCTTGGTTCCGTTGGTGTGCATGCTCTCGCCGAAGAATACACCGGGCGAACGATGCAACTGAGATACGATGACACGCTCAGCACCATTGATGACAAAAGTACCACGCTCTGTCATGTAGGGAATCATACCGAAATACACGTCCTGCACAACGGTACCGAATTCTTCGTGATCGTTGTCCGTGCAGTACAGCTTGAGTTTAGCCTTGAGGGGGACACTGTAAGTCAGACCGCGCTCGAGGCACTCCTCGATAGAATAGCGAGGCGGGTCAATATAGTAGTCGATAAACTCCAGAACGAAATTGTTCCGGGTATCCGTAATTGGGAAATTCTCCTGGAATACTTTGTAGAGACCTTCGTTTTTACGATTCTCTGCAGTGGTATCCATCTGGAAAAAATCACGGAATGATTTAAGCTGAATTTCCAACAAGTCGGGATAAGGTACTCGATTCTTGATGGAAGTAAAGCTAATTCTTTGTTGTGTTTTTGCTGTGGACATCGTAAAATCCAAATTAGTTGAAGTGTAGTTGGCGGGTTACGCTCCCGATAATGCAGGGTAATTATCCCTTAAATGCCCCCGACTTAGGTATACAATACACCCCGGGAGCACCAATTCCAAAGAACGGACACAGCTCCTAATCGGCACTTCCAGTTCTTTAGAGCAAGAAAAGGCATAGAGCTTATACTACGATAAGCCCTACACCTGCTTTAATTTGATGCGAGTTAAGCAGCAATACTACTTAAGCTCAACCTCTGCACCTGCTTCCTCAAGCTGACCCTTGATCTGCTCAGCCTCTTCCTTCGAAACACCCTCCTTAACAGCCTTGGGTGCACCGTCTACGAGTGCCTTAGCGTCACCGAGCGAAAGACCAGCGATATCCTTAACGACCTTGATTACCTGGAGCTTTGCCTGACCTGCAGCCTTCAAAATTACATCAAAAGATGTCTTCTCAGCAGCTGCAGCCTCTGCGCCTGCAGCGGGAGCAGCAACTGCTACTGCAGCAGCAGCGGGCTCAATACCGTACTCCTCCTTGAGGATCTGTGCGAGTTCGTTTACCTCGGTAACCTTCAAGTTTACCAATTCTTCAGCAAGTTTCTTTACGTCTGCCATAGTTGTAAGCTTATTAAATTTTTATTATTTTCTTAATTGTGATTAGTTGTTTCTCGATTCAAGTGTCTTTACGATACCTGCAATCTTCTGACCTGCATTACCCTGCAATGCAGAAATAACATTCTTCGCGGGAGACTGCAACAGAGCGATAACGTCTGCGATAAGCTCCTCCTTAGACTTAATGTTACAAAGTGTCTCGATCTGATCGTCACCGACATAAACACCACCCTCGGCATAAGCTGCCTTCAAAACGGGCTTGTCTGCTGTCTTGCGGAACTCCTTGATCAAAACCGCGGGGTTCTTAGCAACGTGGGTGAACATAACGGAGGTCGAGCCCTCCAATACTTTTACCAACTCAGCGTCAGCCTTCTCCACCTTCTCCAGAGCCTTAGCCAAAAGAGTGTTCTTGCACACTACCAGCTTAATCTCCTTCTCGAAGCACTTCTTACGCAAAGCAGCAGTCTGCTCGGCATTCAAAGCCTCGATATCAGTGATGTAGAAATGGGGATATGCCTCGAGCTGCTCGGCAAGGCTGTTAATAACAACCAACTTTTCTTCCTTAGTCATCTCTTACAATCCTCCTTATTTGGTTTCTACTGATTTGGCATCGATCTGCAAACCGGGACTCATAGTGGTCGAGAGATAAATACTCTTCACATAAGAACCTTTAGCAGCAGCGGGTTTCAACTTGATGATTGTGTTCAACACCTCATTGGCGTTCTCTGCAATCTGTTCAGCTGAAAACGAAATCTTGCCTACTGAAGTATGGATGATACCGAACTTGTCGACCTTGAAGTCGATCTTACCGGCCTTCACCTCATTTACAGCCTTAGCCACGTCCATAGTAACCGTACCGGTTTTGGGGTTAGGCATAAGACCGCGGGGACCGAGGATACGACCCAAAGCACCAACTTTACCCATTACGTTAGGAGTACAGATGATAACGTCAACATCGGTCCAACCGGACTTAATCTTGTCAACGTACTCGTCCAGACCTACATAATCAGCACCTGCTGCCTTAGCGTCTGCCTCTTTCTCGGGAGTACAAAGTACCAATACGCGAACTGTCTTACCTGTTCCGTGGGGAAGGGTTACGACACCACGTACCATTTGGTTAGCCTTACGGGGATCAACACCCAGGCGTACGTCAATATCTACCGAAGCATCAAATTTTGTGAAAGTGATTTCCTTCAGAAGACTTGCAGCCTCAGAAAGTTTGTAAGCCTTACCGGCCTCAACCTTTGCGTAAGCGATTTTTTGATTTTTTGTCAATTTACTCATCTTCTCAATTACTTGTTAGGAAATTCGCCAACAACGCTGATACCCATGCTGCGTGCAGTACCGGCAACCATCTTCATAGCAGCCTCTACTGTAAAACAGTTCATGTCAGGCATCTTGTCCTGAGCGATTTCACGAATTTGATCCCAGGTGATCTGACCTACCTTATCACGGTTAGGCTGTGCGGAACCTTTCGCTACCTTAATTGCTTCCTTAAGTTGAACAGCAACGGGCGGCTGTTTAACAACGAAGTCAAACGACTTGTCGCTGTAAACCGTGATGATAACCGGGAGAACCTTTCCAGCCTTGTCCTGTGTACGCGCATTGAACTGCTTACAGAAGTCCATGATGTTGACTCCCTTAGAACCCAATGCGGGACCAACCGGGGGCGAAGGATTGGCGGCACCACCTTTAATCTGCAATTTGATAAATGCAGCAACCTCTTTTGCCATAGTTTACTTGGTTTTTTATTCTTTTTCTACTTGTGTGAAACTCAACTCCATAGGAGTTTTGCGCCCAAATATCTTCACCGATACTGTGAGTTTCTTGCGCTCGTTGTCGATTTCCTCGATGGTACCCTGGAAGCTTGAGAAAGGGCCATCGGTAACCTTGACGGTCTCACCGACAACGAATGGTATCTCGTTTTCCTCTTCCATTGAATTCAGCTCATCGACTCTACCGAGGATGCGAGCCACCTCCTGTGGACGGAGCGGTGTTGCATTCATCTTGCGACTGTCCTCTTTGGTATCGCCCAAAAAGCCGAGCACATTGGGAGTGTTACGAATGATAATCGGAATTTGGCCTACAAAAGCTGCTTCAACCAACACATAACCCGGATAAGAAACTCTCTCCTTGGAGACCTTCTTTCCGTTACGAATTGAATAGATCTTCTCAGTGGGAATTAACACCTGAGAAATGTAGTCCTCCAGATGGTTATGACGAATCTCGGACTCGAGGTACTCTTTGACCTTCGCTTCCTTACCGCCAATCGCACGGACCACATACCACTGTTTTTGAATCTCGCCCATTATTAGTAATAATTAATTGCCAAGATTGCCCAGTGTTCTATAAACGACATCCATGATGTTCTTGAAGCTAATATCCATAGCCAAAACAACCACCGCGAATATTGCTGAAGCAATCATCACAACGATGGTCGAACTCTGGAGCTGCGAGAAAGAAGGCCAAGAGACCTTGTTTACAAGCTCGTTATAGGATTCTTTAAAGTAATTAAGCATTGCTTTCGTATTTTATTGGCAGGAGCAGAGAGATTCGAACTCCCATCAACGGTTTTGGAGACCGCTATTCTGCCCTTGAACTATGCTCCTAAATCAAGGAGCAGCACTTGCTGCACTGCTCCTTGTTGAACAGTATTGTGATTACTTCACTACTTTCAGGATCTGACCAGCACCTACGGTACGACCACCCTCGCGGATTGCGAAACGGAGACCCTCATTGAGAGCTACAGGGTAGATCAACTTAACGGTGATAGTTACGTGGTCACCAGGCATTACCATGTCTACGCCCTCGGGAAGGTGAACCTCACCGGTAACGTCCATAGTACGCAGATAGAACTGGGGACGGTAGTTGTTGTGGAAAGGAGTGTGACGACCACCCTCTTCCTTCTTCAGGATATAAACCTCAGCCTCGAACTCGGTGTGGGGAGTGATCGAACCGGGCTTAGCAACAACCATACCACGCTTAACGTCCTTCTTGTCGATACCGCGGAGCAACAAACCTACGTTGTCACCAGCCTCACCCTCATCGAGGAGCTTGCGGAACATCTCGACACCGGTACAAGTCGAGTTCAGAGTCTTCTCCTCCAAACCTACGATCTCAACGGGATCACCTACGTGGATGATACCAGTCTCGATACGACCTGTAACAACAGTACCACGACCAGTGATAGAGAAGATATCCTCAACAGGCATCAAGAAAGGCTTCTCGTTCTCACGCTGGGGAAGAGGAATGTACTCGTCAACAGCGTCCATGAGCTCCATGATCTTCTCCTCCCACTTGGGATCGCCGTTCAAGCCACCAAGAGCCGAACCACGGATGATAGGAGCGTTGTCACCATCGTAATCATATTTCGAAAGAAGGTCACGAACCTCCATCTCAACGAGGTCGAGCATCTCGGGATCGTCAACCATATCGCACTTGTTCAAGAAAACAACGATACGGGGAACGTTCACCTGGCGAGCCAAAAGTACGTGCTCGTTAGTCTGGGGCATGGGACCGTCAGTAGCAGCAACAACCAAAATTGCACCGTCCATCTGAGCAGCACCGGTAACCATGTTCTTAACGTAGTCGGCGTGACCCGGGCAGTCTACGTGAGCATAGTGACGAGAAGCGGTCTGGTACTCAACGTGCGAAGTGTTGATGGTGATACCACGCTCTTTCTCCTCGGGAGCGTTATCGATCTGGTCGAAAGAACGAAGCTCAGAAAGGCCCTTCTTTGCGAGAACTGTGGTAATAGCAGCAGTAAGAGTAGTCTTACCGTGGTCTACGTGACCGATTGTACCGATGTTCACGTGCGGTTTCGAACGGTCAAATTTTTCTTTTGCCATAGTATTAAATATTTAAAATTTTATTAAAAATTAATCTTAAAGTTTTAATATTCATTTCGCAGAACAAGCGGCAACGCTTTCACCCCCGCCGAACCGGCATTTGATGTAAGCACTACACGCTACTGCTTTGAGCGGAAGACGAGGCTCAAACTCGCGACCCTTAGCTTGGAAGGCTAATGCTCTATCAACTGAGCTACTTCCGCAAAAATACACCGTATCAGAGTTCCTCATCTTTGCTTTTCGAAACAAATTCTCAAGACAAAGTCATGCAACTCCAATCGGTTTCTCTAAAGTGGGAAGTGATGGATTCGAACCACCGAAGGCGTAAGCCAGCAGATTTACAGTCTGCCCCATTTGGCCACTCTGGTAACTTCCCAAATGCTATTGATAAGTCGTGTAAACTTCGAGCCGATGGAGGGATTCGAACCCCCGACCAGCTGATTACAAATCAGCTGCTCTGGCCAACTGAGCTACATCGGCAAATCAACCTTTATGTTTACGGAGTGCAAAGATATGAAAGAAATTTTAATTATGCAAATTTTTCATCAAAATTTTTTCATTTTTTACTCTTCTCAAAGAACTCGATGTTTCGATTTGCCCCTACACGTTGTGGGGTTAAATCGGGTGCAAAGATATGAAAAGTTTTGAATACCGCAACACAATCGGGCAAAAATATTACACAAGAATGTAAAGTTCTTGCGAAAATCGGTATTTTGAGGTCATTTTCTCTTTTATACCTATTTATATATAATATAGGGACACTCCCATCGCCCCGTTCCCCGATAAAACTCATTCCCGACAGGGTGAAAATACCTACTTTTGACCTGAAAATTTTTCTTCACCGTCCGCAAAAAATTCCTATCTTTTCCTGCGAAAAATTCTTCCGTGCCCCCAACTTTTTCCCCCACTGCTCCTCTCTTTACCTCCGAACAGGGGCTGAAATTTTCTCAAAAAATTTTTACTTTTCCTACCGGCGGACGACAAAAACCTGCCGGATACCCTCCGACTCCGCCCCCCCCTCACCATCGCAAATTTTCCAGAAAAAGGTTGTTTCCCCGTGCGAGACCGCACCCTACAACCCCTCTTTTGCCCTCCTCCCCCATAATGGGGAAATTGCATTTCACCGCTCTGCCACATCTGCGCGCACAAGAATGGACAAATCAAGCAATTTATTGCCCACTCTGCCCTCTCTGACCATTCACCACAACCGCCCCGAAGTCGCAATCCGTCCGCCGACCACCGCCACGCCCGTCTTACGCCCTGTCGCCACTATCGAGATCGCCCCTCCCTAAGGCAGAACGACCGCTCAATCCCGAAAGTTACGACATTTCGTCCTTGCGGCGCACAGCCCGACACAGAGGGTGAAAAGCAGCGGGAAAAGGCTTCTGGAGGGAGCAGGAATATCTTTAAAAAATTTAAGAAACACCAATCTCCCCAGTGGCGACAATCCGAACAAAAAGTGCTGTTCCACGCTCCCGGTAAGCCACTTTCGGGGAAGTCCCTATAATTAGGTATTTCATTCATACACCATAAATTATGTTCTTTATTTACGTACCTTTAACCCATATTCAACACGAAATAGACAAATTAACCGATTTATTTTCCCGCTTATGAAGAACCCTTTACTATTGAAAATCTTTATGGTTTTCTTATTGTTCTGTTTTGCGACTTCGGCTGCGGCAAATAGCAAAACCAAGACTACTTTATTTAAAGGTGTTGTCACCACCACGGTGAAGACAACCAAGAACGGTGTCACCACTTTGAATAAACAGCCCTTGAGCTATGCTGTCGTATCTCTGCCCGAGGTCGGTGTTGCGACGACGACCGACAATGACGGTCAATTCGAAATCAAATCCATTCCGGCAGGTACCTACGTGGTGGAAATCACCACTCTCGGTTACGAGCCGCTCTCACAGAGCATCACCCTGCCCGCCGACCAGCCTTTTACCTTCAGCATGCAGGAGACCTCTTTCTATCTGAAGGATGTCGTGGTGTCGGCCGAGTCGAAGAAGACCGGAGCATCGACAGCTTCGAAAATCTCGAAGGCTGCCATCGACCACATTCAGGCCACCTCATTGGCCGATGTGATGTCACTGCTGCCCGGTGCCGAGACCCGCACCTCCGACGAAATCTCGTTGCAGGGTGCCAACACCTTCTCCGTGCGTAACGGTTCGAGCTTCGGTACGGCAGTCATCATGGACGGTACGCCCATCTCCAACAACGCCAACATGCAGATGCTCTCCCTGCCCATGGGTTCATACGCAAGCACCAGCATCGCCACCCCCAACACGGGTATCGATATGCGTTCGATTACCACCAACAACATCGAGTCGGTGGAGGTCATTCGAGGTATTGCCTCGGCGAAGTATGGCGATATCGAGTCGGGTGCCGTCATCGTCAACAGCAAGGCGGGTAAGATTCCCTTCTCGGTACAGATGGACATCAACCCCAATGTCTACATGGCATCGCTCTCCCACGGTCTGAAGTTGGGCAAGGGTAACGGCGTGATGAACTACGGCGCGGACTACACCTTTGCACAGCGCAACATCCGCGAGGGCTACGACACCTACAACCGTGTGACCGGTCGTTTGGCCTACTCCAACCGCATCGGCAAGTGGTCGACCAACACCTCGTTCAATCTCTTCTACACCAAGGATAAGGGCGAACCCAACCCCGACGATCCCAACGACAAGCGAACCTCCAATCAGCGTGATTTGGGTCTGCGTCTGAACACCAACGGTGCGCTGCACCTCAACGCCGGCTGGCTGAAGAACATCAACTACGCCCTCTCGGCAGACTACACCAACAAGAAGACCAACTTCTCCGACCTGTGTGTCAATGCCGACTGGACTTACTCGACCTCGAAGACCGATGGTGCCGTGTTGTCGAGCTTCCCCGGCCGCGACATCTTCCTGGCCGACGGTACGAAGATTACCAACATCGGCGAGGCTGACCGCAAGGGTCGTGCATGGCGTCTGCCCTCGAGCTACAACGACCACTACGACATCATGGGTAAGGAGCTGAACGTCTTTACACAGCTCTCCGCCACCTTCTCGGGCAACCTCGGCGCAACCCGTCACCGCATCATTGTCGGTGGTGACTTCCGCTCGTCGGGCAACCTGGGTCAGGGTAAGATTTTCGACCCCATGAATCCTCCCTACCGCAATCTGGGCGAGGACTTCGCCACACAGCGCGAGCGCAGCTTCAAGGAGGTTCCCTTCATGAACCACCTGGGTCTGTTCCTCGAGGAAAACTTCTCGATGGACATTCTCTCGCGCCGTCTCGACATCTCGGCAGGTGTGCGTTTCGACAAGGTCTTCGGACTCGATGGCGAATTTGCCCCCCGTATCAACGCATCGTATGAGCTTATCCCCGACCACCTGAGCATTCGCGGTGGTTACGGTCACACCTACAAAGCTCCCTCGCTGGGCTACCTCTATCCCGATGACGCCTACTTCGACATTCTGAACTTCGACAACAGCAACCAGAGCGGTTACACCGATGCCCAGAAATTCCAGATTGCCACCACACGCGTCTTCTCGACCGAGAATCCCAATCTGAAGATGGCCGAGACCCGCAAGTGGGAGGCCGGCTTCGATTTCAGAATCGGACAGGTGAAGGGTTCGTTTGTCTACTACAACGACCGCACCCACAACGGTTACATGATGAGCCGCACGTTCGACACCTTCAAGAGCGTGGATTACATCCGCTATGAGGCTGAAGACCCCGTCAATGAGACCGACCTTCCCGTCCTCAATCTGGCAGGTTCCGACAAAATCCTGTTGAGCTACCGTATCCCCACCAACTACTCGGCATCGGAGAACAAGGGTATCGAGTTCGACATCGACTTCGGCCGTATCGATGCTATCCGCACCTCGTTCGTGCTGAACGGTTCGTTGATAAAGAGCAGGAAATGGGTCAATTACTACACCTTCGGCAACCGTCCGGGTGGCACTTCGGTCGAGGAGCGTTATCCCCACATGGGTGTCTTCGAGCCGGGCAACACCGCCAACCACTACTCGCGTACATCGACCAACCTGAGAATCACCCACAACATTCCCCGCGTAGGTTTCATCGTCACTCTCACCGCCAGCGTCACATGGCGTGAGCACAGCTACGAATCGTTCCGCAACGACTCTATCCCCGTGAAGTACATCTCTCGTCTGGACGGCAAGGTCTATGACTTCGACCCCTCGCGTATCGACGAGCCGGAGTTCCAGCGTATCGACATGCGCCCCGCACTCAACGACCGCCGTCTGATTCGCGAAGGTGCCATGCCTGCCGTTCTGTGTATGAACATCAACGTGACCAAGGAAATCCGCGACTTCATGCGTATCTCCTTCTTCGCCAACAACATGTTCCGCAGCACCCCCATTTGGGAGAGCACCAAGAATCCGGGGACCTACCGCAGAAGAAATGCCAACACGTTCTTCTTCGGTGCGGCACTTTCGATGAAAATTAAATAATGCTAAACCACGATTATTCCATGAAAAAAACATACTCATTGCTTCTCGGCATTGTGGCATCATCGCTGACGTTCACCTCGTGTGTGGAGATGATGGAAAATGCCGACGATGCACAGATTGTCAAGCCGATTAATGTATCGATAAAGGTCAATGCCGTCACCGGATTTGTAGATATCGACGGCAACGGCACCCCCGACCCCGATTTCAAACCCCACGGACTCAAAGTACGCTTTGTGAACTACGATGAGGACAGCGTTGTGGAGACCCAGACCGATGAGAACGGTATCGCCACGGCAGATGTCGTTCCGGGCAACTACACCATCTCCGTGACGGGACGCACCGAAAACGACGGCATCGTCTACTACCTCAACGGTGCGCTGAAGAACAAACCCCTGATGAAGGATGTCACCCCCGAACAGGCAGCCGCTTCGCAGGATTACTCGCTCGCCATTCGTCCTTCGCGAGTAGGTCCGTTGTGCTTCCGCGAGATTTTCTACGCCGGCAGTCCGGGTTTCTACTTCCGCAATCAGTTCTATGAGATTTACAACAACGGTGACGAGGTTTACTACCTCGACCACCTCTGCTTCGCACAGCTCGAACCCGGCACCCCCACCGCCACACCTCCCCAGTGGCCCGACGAGGACGGCAAGAACAACTACGTCTATGGTTGCGTGGTATGGCAGTTCCCCGGCACAGGCAAGGACTACCCTCTCCAGCCGGGCGAGTCGGTCATCATCGCACAGGAGGGTGCCGACCACACCAAGAATCAGGGTCGCACGGGCGAATATGCACTGATGGACAACTCGAAGGTGGAATTTGAGGCATGGTCGGGCAACCCCCAGCGTCAGAACCCCGATGTACCCGATTTGAAATATGTCTTTTGGTCGGGCAGAGTGAACAAGACACAGTGGCTGACCTCGGTATTCGGCAGTGCATTCTGTCTCTACCAGCCGGGACGCGACCTCACTTTTGAGGACAAATCCTACTGGATATTGGGCGAGACCACCCAGCACAAGGTGGGCAACACCATCGAGTTCGCACGTATTCCCGCCGCACAGATTATCGACGGTGTGGAGCTGCTGGGCACTTCCTCGGAGTTGAACAAGAAGCGTATCCCCGGCTTTGTCGATGCGGGAGCCGCTTCGGTAGGTGCCACCTACAACAACATGAGCGTATCGCGCAAGAAGATTGACGAACGCCCCGACGGTTCACCCATTTATCAGGACACCAACGACTCGTCATACGACTTCGAAGCCTTAACACCGCCCGCACATCGCCGCGACGGCATCAAGACTCCTGCGTGGAGCTGGTCCATGAACAAGTAATTCTAAAATGAAGATGATTATGATTCGATACGAATATTTTAAATTGGCAGCGACGTCTCTCTTGTTCTTGTCGATGGTTGCAGGTGCCGATGCCCAAAATCGTACGACAGACAAAGAGGAAATCAATATGACGGCGACCGTTCAGCGTCTGAAGTTGGACAACCTCCACTTCACCCACTCGGAGAACGCCGCCGACATCCAACTCGATGATATCAACTATTACAGCACCGTGGAACTGGCCTTCGAGCGCGAGAAAGGTTCGCTCAAGCGCGTGCAGTCGGGTGCCGACAACACCACTTACAGCTTTGCCACCGAGGGTGGCGGTCGTCTGAAGGGTTTGAAGGGTGCCTACATCTGGGGACGCTTCTCCTACGACCGCACCAATGTGGGTGACGCCGAATACAACGCCTCGTTGTTCGACCCCCTGCGCGGTACGCCCTTCTACATCGCCGACACCCACAAGAGCGACTGGATTAACCAGCTCTTCGACATGGAGGTGAAGGCTGCATCGCCCAAACTGTGGAACCACCTGATTGTGGGTATGAGCATCGGCTATCAGAACGGACAGGCTGCCAAGCAGCTCGACCCCCGACCACTGGTCAATCTCTCGAAGTTTGAGATTCGTCCCGGTGCTACGGTGACCATCGGCGAGAAACACTCTCTGGGTGCCTACTACCGCTACTGGTCGCGCCGTGAGGACGGCAGTGCCTCGAACAGCATCCCACAGGTCAATCAGCCGGTCTACATCATGAACTTCCCCGGTTTCTTCATCTCGACCGAAATCGGCGGTCAAAATAGCGATGGCACCCGTATCTACAACTCGAACTGCATGGGCGTAGGTGGTCAGTACACCTTCCGCACCGAGGGTTTCGAGGTGATGCTCGAGGGCGACTACCTGCACAACGTGGAGGACGTCACCGACAGCTTTACCTTCACCCCCAAGATGGTCGGCACAACGGCCGATGACCGCTACTCGGTAGACCTCCACGTGAAGTACAGCCCCTCGGAGAAGGGTACTTTCTATCTCGATGCAGGCTATGCCAACCGCAGCATCGACGGTATTCAGTATGTACAGGAGTTCGACAACTCGTTCGAGGTCGGCAAGTGGATTATCAAGTCGAAGAGCATTCGCTCGAATTCGACCATCAGCGGCTTCAACGGCAAGTTGCAGTACGTGCGCACCACACGCGGCAATGCCTACAACTGGATGGCAGGCGTAGGTCTTCAGACCGAGAAGATGGAGGACATCTACTACTTCCCCCACAGCACACAGATGGTCAAGAACCTCACCGTGAATCTCTTTGGTCGCAAGAATTTCGCCATCTCGCCGCGTCATTCGCTGCTCACCGAGTTGCGCATGGCCTTCAAGAGCAATAGCGACAACGCCATCGACTACCGCGGCAGCAAGGCCGACACGGAGTGCTACAAGCAGTTCACCCTGCGCGACTTTTACAGCATGGGTACGGGTTATTCGTCCTTCGGTGGCGAGCTGACCTATGCCTACCAGCGTATCTTCGGTGGCCGCGGTTCGCTCTTTGTGAGCGCACAGGCCGACTACTTCAAGGCTTCGGACCACAAAGACCTCTTCGAGGATCGTCTTTGGGCAGGTTTCAAGGTGGGTCTGTTGTTCTAAGGCGCAAAGCACACAACATAACAATCACTTAAACAAACACGTATGAAAAAACTGACAGCTTTTTTGTTGGCGGCAATGCTTCCCGCAATGCTCTACGCCAACCCCGAAATCAGAAAGCCTAAAATCAAGAGTGCCACCACCTTTGCCGTAGTGGTTGACAGCCGCAGCTATGCTGAAGCCAAGGCCGAAATCAACGCCTACTGCGATGTACTGGAAGAGGAGCAGCTCGGCACCTATCTGCTGGTCGACGAGTGGGCATCGCCCGATGTCGTCCGCGAGCAGCTCATTCGTCTGGCAGGCGAGCGTACCCCTCTGGAAGGTGCGGTCTTCATCGGCAACATTCCCATTGCGATGGTGCGCGATGCCCAGCATCTGACTTCGGCCTTCAAGATGAACCAGGCCAACGATTGGAAGGAGTCTTCGGTTCCTTCCGACCGCTTCTACGATGACTTCGACATGAAGTTCGAGTTCCTGAAGCAGGACGCCGACAACGCCGCCTACTTCTACTACTCGCTCTCTCCCGAATCGACACAGCACATCGCTTCGGACATCTACACGGCACGTATCCGTCCGCCCCACCGCGAGGGGGTGGACAGCTACGAACTGCTGCGCAACTACCTGCGTAAGGTGGTGAAGGCACACCGCGAGCAGAACGCTCTGGACAATATGTTCGTCTTCCGCGGTCACGGCTACAACTCCGAGTCGTTGGACGCATGGTCGGGCGAGCAGAAGGCCATGAAGGAGCAGCTGCCCCGATTGTTCATGACCGGCAACAAGATGCATTTCTACAACTACGACACCCGTTGGCCGATGAAGCCCTACCTCTTGGAGTGCATGGAGCAGCCCGGTGTCGATATTGCGTTGTGCCACCACCACGGTGCGCCCGACACCCAGTACATCAACGGCTACCCCAACACCTCGGAGATACCCGCCAGCATCGACAATGTGAAGCGTTACCTGCGCAGCAAGCTCTACGATGCCGACAATTATGAGGAGGCAAAGGCCTACTTCATGAAGCGTCTGGGCGTGAGCGAGGAGTGGTGCGAGGTGTCGGATTCGTTGCGCGTGGCTGACTCGATTTACAACTACGCCCTCGACATCCACATCGAGGAGCTGCACAACCGCAAGCTCAACCCCCGTTTTGTCATCTTCGATGCCTGCTACAACGGTTCGTTCCACCTCGACGACTGCATCGCTTCGAGCTACATCTTCTCGGAGGGTGATGCCGTCATCACACAGGCCAACTCAGTCAATGCCCTTCAGGACAAGTGGCCCGACCGCTACATGGGTCTGCTGGACTGCGGTGTGAGAGTCGGTCAGTGGGGACGCCACGTCCACTATCTGGAGACCCATCTCATCGGTGACCCCACCTATCGTTTCACCAACCGCTCGATGAAGGGCGTGGACTTTGGTCGCGACATGGTGACCCGTCACAACGATGTGAAATACTGGTTGAAGTATGTCGATGACAAATACCCCGTGGACATCGAGAGCATGGCACTCCGCCGTCTGAGCGAGTGCGGCTATGTAAAACTCAACGACCTGCTCTACGAGCGCAGCATCAACTCGCAGTACGCCAACGTGCGTCTCGAGGCACTGACCCTGCTCAGCACCAAGCACTCGCCCCTCTTTATCGAGGCACTCAAAATCGCGGTGAAAGACTCCTACGAGCTGATTCGCCGTCTGGGTACTTCGTGGCTCAGCAACTGCGGTAACGATGAGCTGATTCCCGCTGCCGCGGAGGTGATGACCGAGGATTTCCTCTCGAAGCGCGTCTATTTCCAGCTGGACAAAACCATGAGTTTCTTCGAGCCGGATAAGACCATCGCAGTTCTCAAGGAGGCATTTGCCGCCAAACCCTACCTCTACAAGGGTGACGAGCGTCTGGCATTCGCCATTCGCGGTATCGAGAACCAGAAGGAGCGTTTCACGGAGAAGTTCGAGAATGTCGGCAACAAGGAGATTCCCATGAAGAGCCGCATGAGAGAGATTACCTACTTCCGCAACTACCGCCACCACAACTGCGTTCCCGCGCTGATTAAGGTTGCCGAGGGTGCGGAGTATGAGGAGAGTCTGCGTGTGGCAGCTGTCGAGGCTCTGGGCTGGTTCTACAACTCATGGCAGCGTCCCACCATCGAGCAGATGTGCGAGCGCATGGCCAAGAATGAGAAGTCGGAAGCCCTCCGCAAAGAGGCCGTCAAGACTTTCAATCGTCTGAAGGCTTACTAAATCGCCTGTAAATTCGAGGAGCGGATATGGTTGCATATCCGCTCTTTTTTTTGTGGCCGTACGTAAGGGGAAGGTGTCTGGCGCGAGGAAATTATCAGGCACTGACGAGACGATATGAGCAGACACCGCCCCTCAAAACGCACAACAGCCCACGAACTCCGAAGCGCACCCCGAACAAAAAACCGCCCCTCGGATACAAAAAAATGTCGGCAGGAAACAAATTCCTGCCGACATTTCTATTTGCTGTCATGCGGAGAAGCGCACCCTCAAAGGTTCGCCCCTCGCCGTATTTCGATAGCGACTATTTGTAGCTGACAACCAGCTTCTTCGACGACTCCCAGAACTTCTCGGGGTTCTCAATCACCAGCTTGATGACCACCTTCTTGTCGTTGGTAATCAGCTTATACGAATCCGAAGGATGGCTGCTCACCACGGTGACCTTCTTGTGACCGATGGGAATCTCGTTGAGCATACGCGAATCTGCCTTGGTGAAGCTATCCACCGAGGTGTTGCGTCCCATCTTGAGCGAACGGCCGATGAAACCCTCCTTATTGACAATCTGCGCACCGCACAGCTCCTTCTCGGTGCCGACGATGTAATATACCGTGTTGAGTTTGTTCTCCAACTCCTCCTTCGCCACGTGGAGGTTCTCCACCTCGGTCTCCAGAATGGGTACCTGCTCATTGAGGAACTTCAACTCGTCGTCCTTCTCGGACATCTCCTTGCGCAGCGACTCAATCTCGGTACGCTTGTTCTCCACATCGCTGTTGAGCGATGCAATCATCTTCTCCAGACCGTCAATCTTCAGATTGGCCTTGCGCAACTGTGCGGCATAACGCTTCAGCGAGGAGAGTTTCTTGTTGTTGTCCTGCAAAAGACGGTCGATGGCCTCGATGTCCTTGTTAATCTGCTCCACGGGACGAGCACCACCCTCGGGGGCATCGGCTACGGCAATCATATTCTCGCGCTTCTTGATGAGCGACAGATTGTCGGAAATAGCGTTGATGTCATCGAAAACAGCCTTAATCAACTGCTCCTTCTGCTCGACAACAGCCGCCAGCGAGTCACGCTCGGTAGTCACCTGCTGCATCTGTTTTTCGCGCTCGGCCTTCTTCTGACCACACGATACGAACAATATGATGGTCAGCAGTGCCACCCAAAAACCATACCTTCTCATAATCATCTGTTTATAATTTTGTTATGGCGCAAATATAATTAATAAATACAGATATTGTACACCCACAGCCCCCCAAGCGATGCAGAAACCGCAAAATATGTTTCTCAAGCCCGAAAATTTTGATTATCTTTCGCAATACAAGGCGTCGAATCAATAAAAAACACGATACTATGAAGTTAGCAGAAGCACTGAGCCTGAGAGCCGACCTGCAAAAACGCATCTCGCAGCTCGAGGAGCGAATCAAGAGCAATGTAAGAATTCAGGAGGGCGAAGACCCCGCAGAAGATCCCGATGATTTGTTCCGCGAGTTGAACACCGCGCTCAAACAATTGGAGGATTTGATTTTCAGAATCAACCTCACCAACATGGAGACCACCTCCGAGGGAGAGGTGCTGACCGCCATCATCGCACGCAAGGACACCCTTGCCCTGCGTATCTCGGTGTTGAGAAATGTCCTCAGCGAGGCAGCCGGTGCCAACAACCGCTACTCGATGAACGAAATCCGCTACGTACGCACCATCAATGTGGCGGAGTTGCAGAAATATGTCGATGACCTGTCGCACTCGTTGCGAGAGCTGGACGTGAGACTCCAGCAGGCCAACTGGAGCACCGACCTGTTGTAGGCAACTACAACCAAGGATGTAGTTTTGGCGGGGCGAGCACAAAAAACGTCACTTCGGTGACATTATGGGTGTGGAGCGGGGCCTATCACAACGCTAATCGTAAGGCCCATCATTGTTACACATGCACCAATTACCGATTATTATTTACTACCGCGTGCTGACCGTTTAAGACGAGGGTTGGGAATGGGGAACATCATATCGGAAGCTCAAGACAGAGGGCATCCGATTTTTTTGTGGTGGCAGAGTGCCTTTCGGGTTGCGCTGTCACCACTTTTTTTGATGCCCGACACCCCACCACTGCCGCACATCTTTATACCACCTGCGCCCGTTGCGCACACCGAGCGCACATTTCGACACAAAAAAAACCGCACACACACCTCCTCCCCTCCACCCTCATACCCCTGCGACAGGAGGGCGAACACGGGGCGACGGTGCACCCACGGCAAAAAATAAGCGAGAGACTATTTCCAATCTCTCGCTGTCTTTTGAGCGACCAATAAGTCTTACTTGTTGGCGTTCTTCTTATCGTAGCGTTTTGCGTAACGGCTCATGAACTTATCGACGCGACCGGCGGTATCTACCAACTTCATCTTACCAGTGTAGAAGGGGTGAGATGTGTTAGAGATTTCCATCTTATACACGGGATAGGTTTCGCCGTTCACTTCGATGGTCTCCTTTGTCGAAACGGCGGACCGACACAAAAACACGTGGTCATTTGACATATCCTTAAATGCCACCAAACGATAATTCTCCGGATGAATTCCCTGTTTCATTTGTTTGTTGTTTTTGAAATTTTGTGCTTAAGCGCGACAAAGGTAGAAATAAAATCTCAAGAAACAAAAACAAAGTCTAAAAAAATCACGCTCCGTGGCTTTTATTCCCGATTTTGAGAGCTTTGCACCCTCTCCGACAGGTTTTTAGCCCGTCTCTCCACCGCGGAACGGCACTCGTTCCCACCTTATATATAATAAGGTCAGCCGCCTTCCCCGCCTCACGACTTCCGCACGCACAGGAACTCCCGTTCCGCATTGCACGGCACACCGCCCCACTGCCTTGCGGTGCGCCCGCCCCGCAAGTCGCACACTCACCCCGACAATTCGCCACGAGGAGGAGGTGGTGGTTTTCCGCCTTTTCATAAAAAATTTGCTTTGTCGGTGGCAAACCGTTGTAAGATAGGGATTATTTTCCTATATTTGCACCCACAAATGAGATGGCGACATCTTTTTGTTAAGGTTTAGGACCCATAGCTCAGTTGGTTAGAGCAACGGACTCATAATCCGGAGGTCGTGGGATCATGCCCCTCTGGGTCCACAAGCGGTTATCGTCAGATGACCGCTTTTTTTGTCTCCTCAACCGTCACCCCACCCCACAAAAAAAGTGACTGCACATCACTGCACAGTCACATTCTTCGTTGTTTGCCTGTCGGCTGCCGATGTCCCGATTAGAAGGGGAGGTCATCGACATTGCTCTCTGCCGTTGTTGCGTAGGAAGGCTCCTCGACAAAGGGAGGCATCTCGGGCGCAGGTGCTGCCACGGTCTCCTGCTTGGGCTGCAAACGCCATGCACGCACATCGGTGTACCAGCGACCGTTATACTCGCGCGACTCCACATTGACCGACACCTGATAAGTAGCACCCTCCTTGAGTTTTGCCACATCGTCGGGACGGTTGAAGAACGTCACGCTCAACTTGCGCGAGAAGTTACCGCCGTCGTTGTAGTCGAATACCACATCCTGTCGCTGCCACTCGCCACGGGCAGAAGTACCCGAAGTTTTGGGCATTATCTTGTACACTGTACCTTCAAATTCCATAGTCTAAAATGTTCTAAATTTATTTACTACAAAGGTAGTCAAAATTTCGGCAGTATAGTCATCTGCCGTGTGATTATGTGGCAGAAAAAGAGCCGCGAGTCCCACAAAACCGCACCTCCGCGCCCACTCTTTACAAAAAAAGGCAGGCCGTCCCATCGGGACGACCTGCCGTTGAATTATCCGTTGGTCTCAGGATTATTTCTTGGCCTCAGCCTTCAACTCACCTACCTGAGCCTCCTTCTTCACCTCAACAGGCTCAACGAAGGGAATGATGTCAATCAACTCCACCTCGAACTCGAGTGCCTCGTTGGGGGCGATGTCCTGACCGGCACCACGCGAACCGTAAGCCAGCTCGGCGGGAATCCAGAGGGTAATCTTACCACCCTTACCGATGAGCTTCATACCCTCGGTCCAACCCTTGATGACGCGGTTCAAAGCGAACTGCACGGGCTCGTTCTTAGCATAGTTCTCGGGGTCTCTCTTCTTGAGCATGCTCTGCTGCTCCTCGGGACGGTTCTCGAACTTCGAAGCATCGAAGACCTTACCACGGCTGTTGCGGCCGATGTAGTGAACCTTCACCTCGTCACGGTCGTTAGTGGGCTTGAAGTTGGTGTCACCCTCCTTGTCGATGCGGTACAACAGACCCGACTCGGTCTTCTGCACACCCGACATCTTCTCCTTCTTGGCGAGCCACTTCTCCGATGATGCCTTCATCTCGGCGGGACGCTTTACCATGAAGTAATACTGGAGATACTGACCTACCTCGGGCTCCGACATCTGAGCATTGCCGTTGGTTACATCGTCCATAGCCTTCTCAATCCATACCAGCTGGAGAGGAAGCTCCGACTTCATCATCGAGAAACCGATGTCGTAACCCAGAGCCTCGGAGAACTGCTGACGCTCCTCCTCCGACTCGAACATAGCCTCATCGGCTGCGGGATACTCCACACGTGTAGAGTCGCCCTGTGCCAGACGTGCGCTGTCGGCAGCCTCGCGCTTCTTCATAATCTCGGCTCTGCGGGGACCGCGCTTCTGCATGAAGTAGGTACGCAACACCTCATATAATTCCTCGTGCTTCTCGTTTTCACCCGACAGGGCTGCCTCCTCAAAACTCTTGTTCACGGTCTTGGGATCCATGGGAATGTCACTCATCTGATACTTGATTGTAGTGGCGATATTCGCTCCCACAGCATAAGAGAGGGTATCGAACTCCGAAAGGCTACCCTTGGTGATGGTAGAGTTGTTGCCACATGAGGTCAACGCCAGGGCTGACACAGCGACAGCCGATGCCAAAAGAAAATTTTTCATTGTTTTTTAAATTCTGTTATAAGTTTTACGTTATTGGTCACAAAGGTACAAAATATTGGAGATTATTTCGTTGCTTAGTACGAAATTTTACGGCGTGACGACACAAAACCGCTCTTCATATCAACGAGTTCGATTTCGTAGTAGAGTGTCGAGTTGGGAGCGATGCCCAATTCCTCGTCACCCTTTTCGCCGTAGGTGGTAGCGGCAGGCATCCAAGCACTGATTTTACCGCCTGCGCCAATCAGACGCAACGCCTCTTTCATACCCTCGTTCAACTCGCCAAACGCACAGCGCACGGTCTCGTCCTTGGCATAGGAGGAATATACCTCCTTCTCATCGACGGTGCGAATGATGTAGCGGATGCTCACCGTGTCGCGGTCCATGTGCGGAATGGCATTCTGATTACCTACCTCGTCAACCGTGTAGGTCACACCCGACTTGGTGCGGGCATACGAACGATTCGACTTTACGATATCCTCGAGAAACTGATTCTCGTAGGCCTTCACCTGTTCGGGCTTGGTGACATTGATGTACTTCAGGAAGAGGGTACGCGCCTCCTCCTCGGAGAACATCATACTCTGCGAAGTACGGTCGAAGATACCCTTGCAGACGGCCGACACATTGATGGTCGAGTCCATACGCAGAAGGTTGCTGCCGATATTCATACCTATGATGTAGGCCACGGTGTCGGTGGTGCTTTGCAGTTTGACTGTCGCACCGCCCTTGTTCGAGCAGGCGGAGAACAAGGCACCGGCCGCCAGCAGTAAAGCGAATGTCTTTTTCATTTTATTTGTTATCAGTTTTTTTCGAAAAAAGGAGAATCAGCACGCTGCCAAAAATCGAAGCGGCCATCGAACCCATGAGAATGGCAATCTTACCGCGGTCGATAATCTCGGCGTGGTCATAGGCCAGCGAATCGACAAAGATGGACATGGTGAAACCGATACCACCCAGACAAGCCACTGCAAAGAGCATCTTCCATGAGCTGTTGGCAGGCATCTCGGCGATGTGGAGCTTCACCGACAGCCAGCTGGTGGCGAAGATACCGATGGGCTTACCCAGCAGCAGACCGAAGAACACACCCATACCCACAGAACCCAGTTCCGACGAGTATTTGAAGATGTTGAAATACTCCACCGAGCTGATTTCCACACCGGCATTCGCCAGCGCGAAGATAGGCATGATGAGGAAGGTGACATAGGGAGTGAGTGCATTTTCCAGACGGTAGCTCATACCCACCGACTCGGTGGTCAGATGTGTCGCCTGACGCAGGTAGTAGCGGTGCAACTCGTTGGGGGACTCCTCATCGGTGTTCTCCACCTTGAAGAGTGCAGAGCGCAGAGTGCTCATCTTGTGGACGAAGTACTCCTTGCTGTAACGCGGCTCCATGGGAATAAGCATCGCCATGGCAACACCTGCCAGCGTGGAGTGTACACCCGAGTAATAGAACAGACCCCAGATGACCACGGCAGGCACAAGGTAGAAGAACATACGCTTCTCGCCCATGCGGTTCATGATATAGACCGCCACCATGATGAGCAACGCCAGCAGCAGGTAGAAGAGCTGCATCTGACCACCATAGAAGAGGGCGATGACGATGATGGCGCCCAGGTCATCGGCGATGGCCAGCGCGGTGAGGAAAATCTTGAGTGATACGGGTACACGGTCGCCCAGCATCGAGAGGATACCCACCGCAAATGCAATATCGGTGGCAGTGGGGATACCCCAACCGTTGGCAGCCAGTGTTCCGTGGTTGAATATCGTGAATATCAGTGCCGGAGCGGCCATACCACCCAGGGCGGCCAACACCGGAAGAACGGCTTTCTTCACAGAGGAGAGCTGTCCGCAGACAATCTCGCGTTTGATTTCGAGACCCACGGCGAAGAAGAAGACCACCATGAGGATGTCATTGACGAACTTCTCCACGGTCATACCCTCGGGGAAGACCCAGTCGATGAGTCCCGAGGGGGACTTCACCACCAGAGAGAGGTCGGTGTGGAGCATTTCATGGTAATATTCCTTGGTGAAGGGAAGATTGGCCAGCAACATGGCAACAGCCACACACACCAACAAGACAACGCCTCCTGCCCAGGGGGCCTCCATAAAACTACGTCGGCGAATTCCCATCGAGTGGTATTTTCTGACCCAACTGAACAATGAAAACAATCTCATTTTACCCAACTAATTATAAATGTTACTTTTGGTTTGATTTCAAAGCAAGGCAGCACAATCTCCAGAGGATACGTGCGCCGGTGATGGCATCGATATGCTCCTTGTCCGACATGGGGGCGGTCTTCACCAAATCGATGTTGATGAGTGCCTTGCCCGAACCATCGGGGGCGGGAGCCACCTCCACCACATCGAAACCGATGATGCGACGACCCGACTCTACGATAGTGCGCAACAACCATACCGCCTTGTTAAACGACAGTCCTCCGCAGACGGGAGTACCCGTGTGGGGGCAGTTGTCGAATGACAGACCGTCGATGTCGAAGCTCACATACACGTTTTGGGGCAGACGCTCCACGATGTGACGGCACTGCTCGTCCCAGGTCTGACCGCAGAACTCGTTGCCGGCAAGGGTCATGTCGTCGAACATCTCCACACGCTGTGAGGCACGGGCGAACTCCACCTCTCCGCGCGAGAAGTCACGCACGCCCACCTGCACGATTTTCTTCACCGAGGGGACATCTCTCAGGATGTTGAACATCACCGAGGCGTGCGAGAACTCGAAGCCCTCGTAGCTGTCTCTCAAATCGCAATGGGCATCGATGTGGAGAATGCCGAAATCGTCGTACTTCTCGCCCAGAGCCTTCACCGCACCGTAGGAGGTCGAGTGATCACCACCGACCAGACCCACCAGTTTGCCCTTGTCGAGCCACTTGCGGCACTGTGCCGCAACGTTGTCGTTCATCGCGCGACAACCGGCATTGACCGTTGCCAGACGCTTCTGTATATGTTCGTCAGTCTCGCTGCCGCCCTCCTCAAGGAAACGAATCACCTTCTCGGCCTGCGCTCTCAGACGCTGCGACTCCTCCAGCAGTTCGTCGTCCACGCGCTCGGTGGCGATACCTGCACGCCAGGCGTCATCGGTCATCGGGTCGTAGAAATCGAGCTGTGTCGAAGCATCGATGATGGCATCGGGACCGTATGCCGTACCCTCGCCATAGGAAACCGTCACGTCCCAGGGCGCTGAAACCAGCACCAAAGCAGCCTCTTCGGGGGTGTAGGGCAATCCGAAATAATTACCATTGTCCACGCCCACTCCGTCGGGATTGAAATTCTGTTCTTCTATCATAATATTCGAAATATGAGAAACAAAAGTACAAAAATTTTACGAATCTCCGCTTCTTGGAACCACGAGTTGCCATTTGGAAGTCTGTTTACCTGTTATTTTTGGAAGATTTTTATTATTCGATGGTATTAAATCCACTCTCTGCGGCGCTCTCTCACGGCATTCGATTCGCTCAAGATGCGGATAAACTCCTGCATCGAGTGCTTGCGATAGACGTTGGCGAGCATGTGCACACAACCCTTCATCTCGTTGTTCACCGAATCGATGGGTATGGCCTTGATGCCTGCCTCGCGGTGGATGGCCGACTCCGAAAGAATGGTCACCAGAGAGCTCTGGCGAATGAGTCGAAGGAGGATATTCACCTCGTTGAGTTCTATTCTGATGTTCAGACGCACGCAATACTTCTCGCACAGCTGGTCAAAGGCACTGCGTGCCTGAAGTCCCGTGGCGGGGAGTGCTATTTCGTAGTTTTCGAGGTCGGTGAGCGTGACGCTCTCGCGCTGCGCCAGCGGATGCGAGGCATTGACGATGGCGGCGAGCTGGTTGTCGAACAGTATGTGCGACTCGATGCCCTCATAACGGGTCGAGGGCTTGAACGCCAGCACGAAATCCAAATCACCGTGGCGCAACATCTCCATCAGATCCGACATCGACTTGTAGTAGATGTTCAGCTTCACATGAGGGTATTTGTCCATGAAGGTGAGTATCGACTCGGTGAGTATCGAACTGAACGAATAGGTCACACCGATGTTGAGTGTACCGGTGAGCAGCTGGCGCAGGTCGTGAATGCGGTCGGCGCAGGTGTCCGCCGCGTGGAGTGTTCTCACCGCCAGCGGCAGGAGTTCCTCTCCGGCTTCGGTCAGTCTCACCGTGTGGCTGTTGCGCTGGAACAGGAGGGTGTTGAACTCCTGTTCGAGTTGCTGAATCTGTTGCGAGAGGGTACTCTGCGACACATAGAGCATTTTGGCGGCTTTCGAGAAGCTCAGCGTTTCGGCGGTCTGCACGAAGTATCTTAATTGACGTAATTCCATGACATAATCTTAAAAGAGAGAGGGACCGACAAAAATATAAAAAAATTTGTTAGTCCCTCCACAAAAATCGTTATCGTGTAGCCTGGAATGATATCTTCTTGAAAAGGAATATGGGTATCATGGCACCCACCACCATACCGAGAATGATGAACACACACGTGAAACCGTTGTATGCCAACAGGTGGAGGTAGTGGAGGAACTGCGCTTCGTCCTGATGCGCCAGGCAGAGCAACAGGGCACCGATGGTGCGGTAGGCATACATACCCGGAATCATGGGCAGCAGCGCGGGGAAGAAGCAGGTCTCGGCGGGACATTTGGCGTGGGGAGCGAGCCACACGGCCATGAGACCGATGAAGAGGGCAGCCACCGTGCTGGCGATGATGATGTGGACATGCAACACGGGATTGTTCATCAGAATGAAACGAATCGAGTGACCCACGGCGGCAATCAGTGCGCAGTAGGCGTAGGCCTTGCGCGGCGGGTTGCTGATGCTGGCGAAGCCGATGGCGGCGATGGCGGCGAAGAAGCCGTCCTGTAATATATTGATTAACATGATGCGTTACGGGTTAGAGGATTACAACCATTTGAGACCCATGACCAACATACCGCCGCACAAACCTGTCGAGAGGGCAGCGGTGAGCAGTGCCGAGTCGATGAAGCGGCCGAAGGCACAGATGTAGTGACCGTCAATCATGTCACTCACCGAGTTGATGTAGGGGATACCCGGCACCAGATACAACACACTGGTACCGATGGCGATGTCGGGTGTCGAACCCCACCCGAAGATGTAGGCGCCGGCACCGATGACCGACGACACGAAGGCCGAGCAGAAGAAGGTGACTCTCACGTCACACTTTTTCGCGAGCAGAATTTGTTTGAGGCGGTAACCCATCATCGTGGCGATGAAGACAATGAGCATCGACACGGCATCGCCGTTGAAGAGTCGGCAAAAGGACATATTGGCCAGCGAGGCCAGCACCAACACCACCCAACGATTGGTGGGGGGCGTTTTTGTGATTTCGTCGAGACGGGTTTTGGCAGTGGGGAAATCGCACTTTCCGTCGGCAATATCCCAGCTCAATTTGCTCAGTTGCGTATTGATGTTGAAACTTATTCCGCAGCGATAGGTTTTTTTCACCACGCTGTACGAGTGGAAATCCTCGGTTTCCTTCTCATCGTTACGCACCGTGATTTGAACATACGAAGGCATAATCATCATCTCGGCGACCACGTTCCACGCCTCTGACATACGCTGCACGTTTTTCTCGATACGGATACACGTTGCACCGCAACCCAGAAGCCACGCGGCATACTCCGAAAGAAAGATACAAGCCTCTTTTGCTGTGGGCTGATAGCTGTTGTCGACCATACTCTGCTACAAATCGTTTTCCCAACAGTTTTCGAAGTCACCCGGGCAGTAAATCATCTCCTCCTCGGAAGTCATCGTAATCAAATGTTTCTTGCTTTGTCGGTGGCACTCTTTCCACGTTTCGACCATGAGAATCAGGCTCATCACACTCACGATGCTCACCCAAAGAACTATCTCATCAACCATAATTATAAAATATTTTAAATTCGTTGCAAAAATATATTCTTAAATTTTTTCAAAAAAGTATTGGTTCGGCTTTTTTTCGATAGCAGCTATTGCATCTATCAATCGCCGGAAAGCCCCCGGAAACGTCCTCTCAAACCCCTTCAGAGGGCATCTCGAAGCCTTCAAGCGATTAATTCACAATCCCGTTCAGTGGCTCAAATCCACCAATATTCCACTCTTTGCCCCCTTCACTGCCGTGTGCAACGCACCACTTGGCAATCCGTATATTTGTCGTTTTCTATCTCTGCTATCTGTTTTAGCGATACGAGGTGCATTTTTTTTGCATTCCGCCGGCGAAAATCACCGCTCCGAAGCCCCAACTCCCGACCACTGTGCGACTTCCGCCACAAGGAGAGCAGACTCCCCCTCGCGGCGGCTTGTCGAAATCTTATTTTTTCCTATCTTTGCGTTCGCAAAGTATCATAATAAGGAATACAAATGGCTGATTTGAAGATAGTAGCCGACAGTGCTATCCCCTTTCTGAAGGGAGTTCTCGAGCCTTACGCCCGGATTGAATACATCAAAGGAAGTGACATCTCGCACGATGACGTGCGCGATGCCGACGTGCTGATTATACGTACCCGCACCCGCTGCAACGCCTCGCTTTTGGAGGGTTCGCGCGTGCGTCTGATTCTCACCGCCACCATCGGTTTCGACCACATCGACCTTCCGTGGTGCCGTGCCCACAACATCACCGTTTCGACAGCGGCAGGTTGCAACGCACGCGGTGTGCTGCAATGGTTCTCTGCGGTGATGGTTCACCTCTCCCGCGAGTTGGGCTTCCGCCCCGAGGAGAAGACCCTCGGCGTGGTAGGTGTCGGACACGTGGGCTCGCTCATCAAGGCCTATGCCGAGAGCTGGGGCTTCCGCGTGGTGTGCTGCGACCCTCCGCGTGAGGAGCGCGAGCATCTGGGCTTCCTGCCCCTTGAGGAGGTGGCACGTCAGGCTGACATCCTCACCTTCCATGTCCCCTATCAGCCGGATACCCACCACCTTTGCGATGCGCGACTGCTCGCCCTGCTTCGTCCCGACTGCATCGTCCTCAACTCATCGCGCGGTGCCGTGGTGGATAACGATGCCCTGCGCGAGAGCCACCTCCGCGCCGTTCTCGATGTGTGGGAGCATGAACCCCAAATCGACCGCGAGCTGGCAGAGCGTGTGTTGCTCGCCACGCCCCACATCGCAGGCTACTCCCTGCAAGGCAAGGCCAACGCCACCTCCATCACTCTGGCGACCCTCTCTCGTCACTACGACCTGCCCTTCACGACATGGTATCCCGAAGGGGTTGCCCCCTCTTCGCCGCGTCCCATCTCGTGGGAGGAGCTGTGCGAAAGCATCGGTCGCCACTACGACATCGCTGAGGAGAGCCGACGACTCAAATCCCACCCCGAAGCCTTCGAGGAGATGCGCAACAACTACCCCTATCGCAAGGAGTATTTCTAACCCCTGCACGACCGCTCCCGAGGACTCCCATACAATAATTCGGGACAAATATTTCAATATTTGTACTTTTTTTGGTAACTTTGGCTGTTTAACGAAGCTATGTATAATAAAATCATAAAGCCCATTCTCTTTTCGCTCGGCATCGAGCATGCACACAGCGCAGCAATACTGATGTTGCGCGTGGTCGGTCTTATCCCCGGCGGTCGCTGGTTGCTGCGCAAAATCTACTCGGAGAAGAGCCCCCGGATTGAAAAGGAGGTCTTCGGTCTCCACTTCCGCAACCCCATAGGTCTTGCGGCAGGATTCGACCGCAACGGCGAGATTTATCGTGAGCTGACCAGCCTCGGCTTCGGCTTCGTGGAAATCGGCACCCTCACCCCCGAGGCACAGAACGGAAATCCGCGTCCGCGCATCTTCCGTCTGCCGCTCGACAACGCCCTCATCAACCGCACAGGTATGCCCAACCGCGGACTCAAGACCGCCCTGCGCCACCTGCGCCGCCCCCACAAGGGTATCATCGTGGGTTGCAACATCGGCAAGAACACCGCCACACCCCGCGAGGAAGCTCCGGGCGAATACCTGCGTCTGTTCCGCAACCTCTATCAGTATGCCGACTACTTCACCATCAATCTCAACTGCGACAACGCCTGCCGCGAAGGTGCGACCTTCACACGTGAGTACATACTGAGCATTCTCAACCCCCTGTTCGACTTCCGCCGTGGTCAGAACCAGTTTCGTCCCATCTTGCTGAAGGTCACTCCCGACCTCACCGACAAGATGATTGACGAGGTGACCAACATTCTCACCACCACACCGCTCGACGGTATCGTGGCGACCAACGGCACCCACGAACGCTGCAAGATGAACACCAGCAGAGCCAACATCAAGCAAATCGGCAACGGTTTCATGAGTGGTGCACCCCTCACCGAGCGCGCCATAGAGATTGTCCGCAAGATACACACCCTGTCGGGTGGCAGCTACCCCATCATCGGTTGCGGTGGTCTGATGACCACCGACGATGTACGCCGTATGATGGAGGCAGGTGCCGATTTGGTACAGGTCTACACGGGCTTCATCTTCAACGGGCCCAAATTCCCCGGCGACCTCTGCCGTGCCCTCATTGCCGATGCAGAGGCCGAGGAGCATCAGGAAGCCGTCCCCCAACAGGAGGAACCCGCCACCGAGAACGCAGACACCGAGCCTGCGACCCCGACCGCGGCAGACCCACAAGCGTAATTTTCCGCACCCCGACCGACTCGTCTTTCCGCTGTCGAATCTGTCGAAAAGCCTCTCGTCCGAGCTGCGCACAAACCTCATAGCATGAAAGCGTCTATCATCACCATCGGCGATGAAATCCTCATCGGACAAATCGTCGATACCAACACGGTATTCATCGCCCGCGAGCTCAACGCTCTGGGCATTGTCGTTGCGGAGAAACTCTCCATCGGCGACGACCGCCAACAAATCACCGACACCCTCCGCCGCACCCTCGACTTCTCCGATGTGGTCATTCTCACCGGCGGACTGGGTCCCACCAAGGACGACATCACCAAACATACCCTCGCCGAGATGTTCCACTCGCCGATGCGCTTCGATGAGCAGGTCGCCTCGCACGTGGAGCGTATGCTCACCTCGCGCGGCATCGACTTCAACGAGCTGAACCGCGCACAGGCTCTCGTTCCCGAATGTTGCGAGGTGCTCTTCAACCGTCACGGCACAGCCCCCGGTATGTGGTTCGAACACGAGGGCAAGATTATCGTCTCGTTGCCGGGCGTTCCCTTCGAGATGAAGCACCTCATGGAGGACGAGGTACTCCCCCGACTCAAGCAACGCTTCACCCTGCGTGCCATCGTCCACCGCACCCTCATCACATCGGGTCTGGCGGAGTCGATGCTCGCCAAGCGCATCGAGAAGTGGGAGGACGCCCTGCCCTCCTATCTGAAGCTGGCATACCTGCCCAATCCCTCGGCGGTGCGTCTGCGTCTGTCGGCCTATGAGGTGGACGGCGAGAGCGTGTCGAAGGAAATCGACCGTCAGTTCTCCGAGCTGGAGAAAATCATTCCCGAATATGTGGTCGGCTACGAGACCGCCTCGATGGAGGAGATCGTACACCGTATGCTCACCGAGCGCGGCAAGACCCTCTCCACAGCCGAGAGTTGCACGGGCGGAAGCATCGCTTCGCGCTTCACCGCCATGGCAGGAGCATCGCAATATTTCCTCGCCGGCGTGGTGTCGTACAGCAACGAAGCCAAGGCCGACATTCTGGGTGTAGACCCCTCAACCATCGAACGATACGGAGCGGTGAGCGAGCAGGTCGCCCGACAGATGGCAGAGGGCGCACGCCGCATCTCGGGCAGTGACTACGCCATCTCCACCACAGGCATCGCAGGCCCTACGGGAGGTAGCGAGGAGAAGCCCGTCGGCACGGTATGGATGGCGGTTGCCACCCCGACTCACACCGTTGCGGTGTGCAAACAGTGCGGCACGGACAGAGGTCAGGTCATCAACCGCGCGAGTGGTTTTGCCATCGCCCTGTTGCATGACGAACTGCTGAAGGCATAGCAAAATCGTCACAAAATGCCCCGATTTACTGCTCAAAACGGGCAAAAAAGGGAGAAAAAGCGACATTTTTCAATATTTTCTAAAAATAATTCGGGGTGCAGGAAGTGAAATTCTCATTTTTTTCGTATATTTGCACTCCCTTTTATGGGGATTTTAACCAAAAATTTGTTTAAACAATGAAAGTTTGCGAAATCACAGGTAAGGTTGCGATGACCGGTAACAACGTGTCTCACTCGCACCACAAGACCAAGCGCAAGTTCAGCATCAACCTGAAGACAAAGCGTTTCTGGTCAGAGGAAGATGGTCGCTGGATTACTCTGAAGGTAACGGCTGCCGGCATGAAAACTATTAACAAAAAAGGTTTGGCAGTTGCTCTGCGTGAGTCAGCTACAGCTAAGTCAATCTACTAAAATCTAAGGTCGAAATGGCAAAGAAAGGTAATCGCGTACAGGTAATCCTTGAGTGTACCGAGCAGAAAGAGAGCGGTGTTGCAGGCATGTCGCGCTACATCACCACCAAGAACAAGAAGAACACTCCCGAGCGTTTGGAGCGTAAGAAGTACAACCCCTTCCTCAAGAGAGTAACTCTTCACCGTGAAATTAAATAGTAAATAAGCACTATGGCAAAGAAAGCAATCTCAACGCTGAGAACAGGCGCAGGTAAGACCTTGACCAAATGCATCAAGATGGTTAAGTCGGAGAAGACTGGAGCTTATATGTTCAAGGAGGTCATCGTACCCAACGAGCAGATTAAGGATTTCTTCTCGAAGAAATAAGTATTTTAAGAATAACATATTTCTTAAATACAAAGGGCATCCCGATTTAGGGCTGCCCTTTGTGTTTTTTAGGGGTGTATGTGTAAGGAACGAAGGCGAGGCGTGAGTGAGTGAGGACGCGAGGTGATGCCGAGGGCGCGAGGTCTCGCTCACACAATGGACTCCGCCAACTTCGATACGGACGCGCTGCACCCCGCCGATACGGACGCGCAACACCTCGACACAGACACAGGTGCACACACACCCTACTATTATATAAGGTATCTATTACCGTCCTTCTCCGCGCCAATTCTCCTTTCTCGGATATATCCATATATTCACTCCTATCGGGCAACCACACCCTTATCGCCCACCCTATTTAATTCTATTTCGTTTCCTCTCTCACGATGCGGGAACGCCCAGCGGCAAGGGGCAGCATCTGTCTGCCCCGACGAGCGACTACACATCATCAGCACCCACCACCACTCCACATTCACCGCGCCCCCTCTCTCACGATGCGGGAGCGCCCAGCGGCAAGGGGCAGCATCTGTCTGCCCCGACGAGCGGATAAAAAAATCCCAGCCTTTGTTAAGGCTGGGATATATGGATTGTCGAGATGGTCATGAAATGACGTACCCCGGACAATCAATTTTACTTCGCGTACGAAACGGCGCGGGTCTCGCGGATAACGGTGATTTTCACCTGTCCGGGGTACGTCATTTCGTCCTGAATCTTCTTTGCTATGTCGTGCGAAAGGCTCTCCGACTCCTGATCTGACAGCTTGTCGGCACCTACGATGACGCGCAACTCGCGACCTGCCTGAATAGCGTAGGTCTTCACTACACCGGGGTATGAGAGGGCGATGTCCTCCATCTCCTTCAGACGCTTGATGTAACTCTCGACCACCTCACGGCGAGCACCGGGACGTGCACCCGAGATGGCATCGCAGACCTGAATGATGGGCGCGATGAGCGAGGTCATCTCCACTTCATCGTGGTGGGCACCAATGGCGTTGCATACTTCGGGTTTCTCCTTGTACTTCTTCGCCAGCTTCATACCGATGAGTGCGTGCGGCAATTCGGGCTCGTCATCGGGCACCTTACCAATATCGTGGAGCAAACCTGCACGGCGTGCGGTCTTGGGGTTCAAGCCCAGCTCTGCCGCCATGATACCTGCCAGATTGGCGGTCTCACGTGCGTGCTGCAAGAGGTTCTGACCATAGGAAGAACGGTACTTCATACGGCCAATCATACGAATCAACTCGGGGTGCAGACCGTGGATACCGAGGTCGATGGTGGTACGCTTACCCACCTCAACAATCTCCTCCTCAATCTGCTTCTGTACCTTGGCTACGACCTCCTCGATACGTGCGGGGTGAATACGGCCGTCGGTCACCAACTGGTGGAGTGCCAGACGGGCTACCTCACGGCGCACGGGGTCAAAACCGCTGAGGATGATGGCCTCAGGGGTGTCGTCCACGATAATTTCAATACCTGTTGCGGCCTCCAGAGCGCGGATGTTGCGACCCTCGCGGCCGATGATGCGACCCTTGACCTCGTCGCTCTCGATGTTGAACACCGTCACGGCATTCTCGATGGCGGTCTCGGTAGCCACACGCTGGATAGATGCCACGATGATACGCTTGGCCTCTTTCGAAGCGGTCAGTTTGGCCTCCTCGATGGTCTCGTTGATGTAGGCGACAGCCTCACTCTTGGCCTCGGCCTTCATGTTCTCGATGAGGGTGTTCTTGGCGTCCTCGGAGCTCATGCCCGAAATCTGCTCGAGACGGGTGTTCTGCTCCTTAATCATCTGGTTGACCTCCTCCTGCTTGATATCGAGCGACTGCATCTGTGACTGCATCTGCTCCTTGAGTCGGTCGTTGTCGCGCAACTTACAGTCGAGTTCGTGCTGCTGGTTCTGGAGGTTCTGCTCCATCTGCTTGGCGCGCTGCTCCATCTGTGCGACCTTTTGGTTGCGCTCGTTGATGGTGCGGTCGTGCTCGCTCTTCATCTGCACGAATTTCTCCTTGGCCTGCAAGATTTTCTCTTTCTTGAGCATCTCGCCTTCGACCTCGGCCTCCTTGATGATGGCCGCGCTGCGCTGTCGTGCGTTGTTCTTGGTGACGTAGGTGGTCACCACATGGAAGATGGCGATACCCAGCACCGACGACAGAATGGCGGTTACGATAATTGTAATATCCATTAGAATCTAATCGTTATTATTAATATTAAGGGTTTAAGTTGTTTTCAAAAAAAAACCGCATAGAGTTCCTTTTCTTGTTTGACGAATCTGCAAGATAAGTCAAAGTGGGGGCTCCGATAAATCGCAATCTTCCAACGGTACATCCTGTGTACACCCCGTGAGGGGTTAAGGCCTGATTTTGAAGCGTCGTGAGTTGCCCCAATGTAATAAGTGTTCAGTTTCGCAAAGCTTAAGGAACCTATGCGGGTGGTTTATCCTCTGTATTTTAAAGAACGAGTCTACCCTTAGAGGGTATTCAGATAGGAATCTATTTCTTCATCGAGTTTTTCCAGTCGTTGGACGTCCTCACCTCCCAGGTGACGACTCTGTCTCATCGCCACATCGGTAATGGCAAATTTGAGAGCTGCAATGGATATGCAGTCCAGATCGGTCCACTTCGTGAAGTTTTGTTTTTTTATCTCCGTAAAGTAATCGTTCACCTCACGTTCGGCAAGACGGTATATCTCCTCTTTTCCCCTTTCAATCTCGAAGGGATAGCTTCGACCGGCTATTTTGAGGTTGATGGTCTGTTTTGCCATAAGTAGTTATCTCTTGTTATGCGTCTTTGTCATCATCGGGACGCTCGACAGATTGTCCCACCAGCGCGATGCACTTATCGACCTCCCGCATAAGATGGTTCACACGTGCACGGGCCTTTTCTCTGTTGTGGCCGCTGCCCTCCAGACCCTCGCAGAGTTCGCGTTTGGCCAGTTCGGTGTCGAGAGATTTGACTCTCGCGCGCAGGGAGCGGTTCTCGTTTCGGAGTTTTTCGCGTTCTCTTTCGAGGTCACGACACAACCGTGATAATCGTTTGTGGTCGTCGATTAACTGACGGACACGTTTTTCGATATTTACAATCACCGTTTTATCGGACATCGGCTTCTCTTATCAGTCTTTAATTCAACTCAAAGGTAGGAAAAAGAACCTAAATCTCCAAATTTTAATCCGAGATTACTTCTCCATAGAGGTCATAATCCTCGGCCGAGGTGATGCGTACATTGTAAAACTCGCCACACTGCAATTCGCCCTCGTCGGCAGCGATGAGAATCTCCTCATCGACCTCGGGAGAGTCGTACTGGGTACGACCCACATAGAACTCGCCTTGCAGGGAGTCGATGATGACCTTCTCCACACGACCCACACGCTTGCGGTTGTTCTCCAGCGAGATGTTCTGCTGGAGAGCCATCAGACGGTCTACGCGCTCCTCCTTGACCTCGGCGGGCACATCGTCCTTGAGCTTGGTGGCGGAGTAGGTACCCTCCTCCTCCGAGTAGGGGAAGACCCCCAGACGGTCGAACTTCACCTCACGGACAAAGTCCAACAGCTCCTCGAAATCCTCCTCCGTCTCGCCGGGGTAACCCACCAGCATGGTGGTGCGGAGGGCGAGGTCGGGAATGGCGGCCTTCAGACGGTGAATCAGCTCCACGGCCTCGGCCTTGGTGTGACGGCGCAACATGGCTTTGAGTTGCGCATCGGAGATATGCTGGAAAGGAATGTCGAGGTACTTGCAAATCTTGGGCTCCTCGGCCATCACCTCGATGACGTCCTGAGGGAAGGCCGACGGGTAGGCATAGTGCAGACGAATCCACTCCACACCCTCGATACGGCACAGACGGCGCAACAACTCGGCGAGCATACGCTTGCCGTAGAGGTCGATGCCATAGTAGGTCGTGTCCTGCGCGATGACGATGAGTTCCTTCACACCGCGAGCCGCCAACTTGCGAGCCTCCTCCTCGATTTCCTCCATCGGAACGGAGACATGAGGTCCGCGAATGAGGGGAATGGCGCAATAACCGCACTTCCAGTTGCAACCCTCGGCAATCTTCAGATAGGCGTAGTGGCGGGGTGTGGTCAGCATACGCTCCGTGGCGTAGCCGCAACCCTTGGCGGCACCCAGTCGCTCGACGATGTCGTCGATGGTGCGCGCACCGAAATACTCGTCCACTTCGGGAATCTCCTTTCTCAAATCGTCGGCATAACGCTCCGAGAGGCAGCCGATGACGAAGAGTTCCTCGATGAGCCCCTCGTTCTTGGCCTCCACGGCACGCAGAATCATGTCGATGGACTCCTCTTTGGCGTCACCGATAAAACCACATGTGTTGATGACCACCACATCGACATCGGTGCTGTCGCTGTCGTAGATAACTTCATAACCTGCGGCAGCCAAACGCGCCATGAGGTGTTCGGAATCTACCGTATTTTTGGAACACCCGAGGGTGATGACATTAATTTTTTTCATCTGCGAAAAGTGCGTTTACAAATTGCTTGCGGTCGAAAATGCGGAGGTGGTCGATGCCCTCACCGATGCCGATGTAGCGCACCGGCACACGGAACTGGTCACTGATGCCGATGACCACACCACCCTTTGCCGTACCGTCGAGTTTGGTGATGGCCAGCGAGGTGACCTGTGTGGCTTCGGTGAACTGCCTGGCCTGCTCAAAGGCGTTCTGTCCCGTAGAGCCGTCCAGAACGAGCATCACCTCGTGGGGGGCATCGGGAATAACCTTCGACATCACGTTGCGAATCTTGGTCAGCTCGTTCATCAGACCGATTTTGTTGTGCAGACGGCCTGCGGTGTCAATCAACACCACGTCCGCGCCATTGGCTTTGGCCGATGCCAGCGTGTCGTAAGCCACAGATGCAGGGTCGGAACCCATGTTCTGGTGCACCATGGTGGCACCTGCACGGTCGGCCCACACCTGCAACTGGTCGATGGCCGCCGCACGGAAAGTGTCGGCAGCACCAATCCACACCTTGCGGCCTGCCTTGGTGAGCTGTGCGGCGAGCTTGCCGATGGTGGTCGTCTTACCGGCACCATTGACACCCACCACCATCACCACGTAGGGTTCGCCGGGTTTGGCATCCAAACCGAAATTTTCCTCCGAGCCGTGAGCCTCCTCCATCAGTGACGAAATCTCGTCACGCAGAATGCCCTGCAACTCCGAAGTGTTCATGTATTTATCCTTGGCCACACGCGCCTCGATGCGCTCGATAATCTTCACCGTGGTCTTCACACCCACGTCCGAAGTGATGAGCACCTCCTCCAGGTCGTCGAGCACATCGGCATCGATGGTCGAACGACCGGCTACGGCACGCGCCAACTTGGAGAAGAAACCACTCTTGGTTTTCTCCAGACCGGCATTGAGCTCTTCCTGTTGCTTCTCGACCGACTGCTGCTCTGCGACAACCTCTTCGTGAGGGGCGGCATTGTCTTTCTTTTTCTTGAAAATATCGAAAAATCCCATATATATTGTATTTATCCGACAAAGATAATGCAACGACACGGCACAAACAAATTTATTTACATGTTGATACAACATGTATCGTTTTTCGGAGGGCGTCACCTCGTAATCCTGAAAATTTCACTATATTTGTGAAAATATGCATTTAGAACAGTATGAAAAAAACCATTCTTTTTCTTCTGATGACGCTGGGCTGTGTGCTCGGTGTTTCGGCTCAGGATTTGATTGTCAAGATTGACGCCTCGCAAATCGAAGCCAAGGTCACCGAAATCTCTCCCGAGCAGATTCGATTCAAGAAATTCACCAACCTCGAGGGTCCCACTTACGTGTTGCCCACCCGCGAGGTACACTACATCAAATTCAGCAACGGCGAAACCGAATATTTCAACCGTGAACAGCAGATTCCCGCAACGCCTGCCGCACCCGTGACCCCTGCCACTCCCGAATCGCCCGTGGCTCCCGTCACTCCCGTTGCACCCGTTGCACCTGCCGCACCCGCTGTTACAGAGTCTGCCCCCGTTGAGTCACAGCCTGCCCCCTCGCGTCCCGAAAACGAATACCGCGAGAACGACAAACACGCCTACACCTACTACCGACAGGGTTACACCCCCGGTGACATCTACGACCGTGACGGTGTGCGCGGTCTTGTGGTGGTGGTCGATGAGAACGGTATGCACGGACTGCTGATGTCGTTTGACGAGATGAACCTCCAGTGGAGCACCTTCCGCAAGCCCGAATGGAAGACAATCGGTGCTTCGGAACGTGGTGACGGAGCGGTGAACATGGCCACCGTCGAGCAATACATCGCCGAGCACGGCCTGTCGTGGGACAACTTCCCCGCCTTCAAGTGGTGCCGCGAGAAGGGCGAGGGCTGGTATCTGCCCTCCATCGACGAGATGTTGAAAATCGGTCACAACTACAACGGAGGTTCGCGTCTGCATGTCAATCGCGACTCCCGTTCGAAGTTCAACGACAACCTCCGCAAGAGCGGCGGCGAGCGTATGGACCGCATCGTCTATTACTTCACCTCAACGGAAGCCGACGAGAAAGAGGCCTTCACCACCCACATGGACCTCGAACCGCCCTACGTGGTGAACATTCCCAAGCACAACAAATTCCTTGTGCGTGCCGTCCGCAAGTTCTAACAGGACAAGTATAGGAACGGGGACGCGGTCATCACATCGCCCCCTCTCCTTCAGAGCATACCAAAAAAGACGAAGCAGAATTTCCTGCTTCGTCTTTTTTTTATCGTGTTATTCGGCTTCCTTTATCTGACTTATCCACCGATACTCCGCATCGGTACTCCACTGCACGTGCCACATCCTACCGTCAGACTTGTCCAGCAAGAGGAAGGTGTAGATGTTTTGGGTCGGATAAAGCTCAAATTTACTATGTCTGCCCGACGACAAATCTTTCATGTTCAGCGGCATGGAGAACTCCTTTTCGCTCTCCCGAAACCACTGCACCTGATGAATTTGTCCCGTTCGGGTATTCAGCTTCAAGAACGTGTAGATATTCTTGGTCGGATAGAGTCGGTAAATTCCTTCGCTGTCCGACAACTCGGATACCTTGCTCTCGACACTGCTCATAAGTGATGCTGTCTTTTCTTGGGCGTCGGGGGCGCAAGCCCACAGACCGACCGACAAGAATAGCATCAATACTCTTTTCAACATCGCAGCGCGGGTTTTCGCTACAAGAAGGGCAGCTTCACCACCTCGGCCTTGAGCAGTCTGCCACGCACGGGAACGGCAATAACCGTACCTGCCTTGGCATATTCGGGCTTCACATAACCCATACCCACACCGATTTTGAGTGACGGTGACATGGTACCCGAAGTCACATGACCGATGATGTCGCCATCGACCGAGGCCAACTCATAGCCGTGACGCGGAACACCGCGGTCTATCATCTTGAAACCTACCAGCTTGCGGCTCACGCCCTCGGCCTTCTGACGGGCGAACAACTCTCTGTCGATGAAGTCCTTGCCCTCGGCGAACTTGGTAATCCAGCCCAGACCTGCCTCGATGGGCGAAGTGGTGTCGTCGATGTCGTTGCCATAGAGACAGAATCCCTTTTCCAGACGCAGGGTGTCGCGTGCGCCCAGACCGATGTTCTTCAGTCCGTACTCCTCGCCGGCAGCCCACAGTGCCTTCCACAGCTTCTCGCCGTCCTCGTTGGCCACGTAAATCTCGCAACCGCCTGCTCCCGTGTAACCCGTAATCGAGAGAATGGCATCACAGCCTGCCACCTTCATCTTACGGAAGGTGTAGTACTCCATCTCCTCGACCGGCTCGTCACACATCTTCTGCACGACCATCATCGCCAGAGGACCCTGTACCGCCAGCTGGCAAATCTCATCGGATGCGTTATAAAGTTCTTTGCCGTGTCCGGCTTCCATACCGAAAGCCTTGCCCTCGCGGCAGATGTGTTCCCAGTCCTTTTGGGTGTTGGCGGCATTGACCACCAGCAGATAGGTCTCGGCATCGATGCGATAGACCAGAATGTCATCGACGATACCGCCCTTGCCGTTGGGCATGCACGAATACTGCACCTTGCCGTCGTAGAGTTTCGACACATCGTTGGAGGTGATGTGCTGCAAGAGGGCTTCGGCCTTGGGACCTTTCACCCATATCTCACCCATGTGGCTCACATCGAACACACCCACACCGCTTCTCACGGTGAGATGTTCGTCGTTGATACCCGAAAACTCGATAGGCATGTTGTAGCCTGCAAATTCCGCCATTTTGGCACCTGCGCCGATATGGCAGTTGGTAAAGACAGTAGTTTTCATATAGCAGTTTTAAGTTTTAAGGTTTTAGGTTGTTCGGTGGTGGTGTCTACTCTCCTACTCGCGGCGTTTCACGCCCAGACGCGGGCAACGGTGGAACTTCCTGGTGCGGTCGAAGAGGTAGCGGTAGGTGGTGTGCATCTTGTGACGTGTGGCACACACGTAGTTCTCAATCATGCGGTTCATCACGGGGTTGAAGTCGCCAATCCATGCGAACTCGATGGTCTTGTAGTGGTTGCGCGGTGTGCGCAGGTAGGTCTCCAGAATGTAGCCCATGATGCCCGACTCGACACCCTTGCCGTGGAACTCGGGCACGATGCCGAAGATGACGCCGAAGATACGGTCGGTGGCGTGCTTGACCTTCAAATCCCACATCAGGCGGAGCTTCTGCCACAAGCCGAACTTACCGTTGTACTTGCCGATGATGCGGTTCAGGTCGGGCACCATGATGAAGAAACCGATGGGCTCGTCGTTGAAGTAGGCGAAGAAGATGATGTCGGGGTCGATGATGGGCTTCATCTTCTGCATCATGTGCTGTGCCTCCTCCCGGGTCATGGGCTTCACACCCGAGAACAACGACCACGCCTTGTTGTAGACGATGCGGAAATTCTCGGTCTCCTCCTCCAGATGCGCCATGTCGATGGGTCGGTAGCTGTAACCGGGCATGGTGGCCAGACGCTTGGCACGCTCGTGGACACGGGCATTGACATCGTCATCGTAGATTTTCCAGATGTAGGTATTCTGATTGAAGTAGTTTTTGAAACCGTAGTTCTCGAACAGCTCTTTATAATAAGAGGGGTTGTAGGCGTTCTCGAAGAGGGGCTGGAACTCGTAACCCTCGACCAGAAGTCCCCACCATGCGTCGCGCTGACCGAAGTTGATGGGGCCGTCCATGGCCTCCATACCGCGTGCGGCGAGCCACATACGCGAAGCCTCGAACAACATATTGGCCACCTCCTGGTCGTCAATCGACTCGAAGAAGCCGCAACCACCCGTGGGCTGCTCCTCCAGTGCGGCCTTCTCCTTGTTGTAGAAGGCGGCGATACGGCCTACCACCTCACCGTCGGCCTTGCGAACCACCCAGCGCACCGCCTCGCCGTCGGCAAAGAGTTCATTGACCTTGGGGTCGAAGATTTTGCGGATGTCGTCATCGATGGGACACACCCAGTTGCGGTTACCCTTGTATATTTTTTTGGGCAGGTCGAGCCATTCGCGCTCGAGTGCCGCAGTGGTCACTTCCTGAAGAAGATATTTCTCCTGACTCATTTCTTTCTTACTTTATGATTGATTTGAACAAAGGTAACGATTTTTTCGTGAAATAGGCGAAGATTCCACCAAAAGAGAGGGGCGGGTGACAATAAGATAAAATGATGATTTTTTTACTTGCCCCACAATTTGCCTATAAAATAGCTCTCACACCATTTATTTATAAGATTATAATAATCTCGAAGAAATTTTCAGAAAATAATTACAATGTAATGGAAATATTTTTATATTTGTAATAAGAAACAACCTTAAAATTTCAAAGATATGGAAGTAAACAAAATCATGGCAGACCTTGAGCGCAAGCACCCCGGTGAAAACGAATACCTGCAGGCTGTGCGCGAAGTTCTCGAATCGATTGAAGAGGTGTATAACCAGCACCCCGAGTACGAGAAGGCTAAAATCGTAGAGCGTCTTGTCGAGCCCGACCGCATCTTCACATTCCGTGTGACATGGGTAGACGACCAGGGCGAGGTACAGACCAATTTGGGTTACCGCGTACAGTTCAACAGCGCTATCGGTCCTTACAAAGGCGGTTTGCGTTTCCACAAGGCAGTCAATCCTTCCATGCTGAAGTTCCTCGGTTTCGAGCAGACTTTCAAGAACGCACTCACCACACTCCCCATGGGTGGCGGTAAGGGTGGTTCGGACTTCGACCCCGTGGGCAAGTCCAACGCCGAAATCATGCGTTTCTGCCAGGCCTACATGACCGAATTGTGGCAGAACATCGGTGTCGATACCGATATTCCCGCAGGAGACGTGGGTGTCGGCGGTCGCGAAATCGGCTTCCTCAACGGTATGTATCAGAAACTCGCCCGCAAGTACCACACCGGCGTTATGACCGGTAAGGGTATGGCTTGGGGAGGTTCAATCCTTCGTCCCGAAGCAACAGGTTTCGGTGCGCTCTATTTCGTGGAGCATATGCTCAACAAGGCCGGCAAGAGCATCAAGGGTGCCAAGGTGGCTATCTCGGGCTTCGGTAACGTGGCTTGGGGTGCGGCTACAAAGGCTACCGAGCTGGGTGCCAAGGTCATCGCGCTGTCGGGTCCCGACGGTGTGTGCCTCAACCCCAACGGTATGAATCCCGAGAAGTTGGCCTATATGCTTGAGCTGCGTGCTTCGAACCGCAACGTGGTGGCTCCCTTCGCAGAGAAGTTCCCCGATGCAACATTCGTTCCCGGCAAGAAGGCTTGGTCGGTTCCTTGCGACATCGCTCTGCCTTGTGCATTCCAGAACGAGTTGAACGGTGACGATGCTGCCGAGTTGCTCAAGAACGGTACATGGTGCTGCGCCGAGGTGTCCAACATGGGTTGTACTCCCGAAGCTATCCATACCTTCCAGCAGGCAGGTATCCTCTTCGCTCCCGGTAAGGCAGTCAATGCAGGTGGTGTAGCCACTTCGGGTCTGGAGATGACTCAGAACTGTATGCACATCTCGTGGGCAGGTGCCGAGGTGGACGACAAACTCCACTTCATCATGTCCAACATCCACGAGTCTTGCGTGAAGTACGGACAGCGTCCCGACGGCTATATCGACTATGTGAAGGGTGCCAACATCGCCGGCTTCATGAAGGTCGCTCAGGCCATGCTCGAGCAGGGTATCATCTAATCGAGGCCACACTGCTGCCCCACAATCGGGGCGTGGCAAAAATGTATATGTATTGAGGAAGAGGGCAACTTTCGGGTTGCCCTCTTTTATTGTCGGGGAACCCACTCATGACGAAGCCCCGCCCAAGGCAACCGCCCGAAGACAAACGCTCCGTCCTCCCCCACCGCACAAAAAAACAGGCAGCTCTCAACTCGGGGAACTGCCTGTCATATTTATATATAAGGTATCACGAGCGTCTGCGAAGCAGGGTTCTGATGACATCGCCACCGATGGCCATCAGCGATGTGGCACCGATAATCACGCCCCACTCCTGCCACGAGAGAGGCACGGTACGGAAGACCTCGCCGCCCACCTCCACGATGAAAATCTGACCCACACCGATGGCTGCCAAAATCAGGAGGAACTCCCGGCAACCCTTGAAAGAGGAGAAGACCGAATGTGTGGTGGCAAATCCCTTGGCGTTGAACATATTCCAGAACTGGAAGAAAACGAAGGTCGAGAAGAATATCGTGAGGTCACGCACCGAGACTTCACCATCGACCCAGTGCCACCACATGAGCATACTCATCAGCACGACCACCATCACCACGCCACACGACAGGAGGGTCATGCCCATGGCTTTCGAGATGACGAACTCGTCACGCTTGCGCGGCTTGTCCTTCATCACCTCGGGGTTGGGTGGCAGGGAGGCCATCGCCATCGCCGCGAAGGTATCCATGATGATATTCACCCACAGAATCTGCACCACCGTGAGGGGCATCTCCGTTTCGAACAACGCACCGAGGAAGCAGATGAGTATGGCGGCAAAATTGATGGTCAGCTGGAAGAGGACGAAACGCTGGATATTGCGGTAGAGCGAACGTCCCCACATCACTGCCGTGGCAATCGACGAGAAAGAGTCGTCGAGCAGGGTGATGTCCGAAGCGTCCTTCGCCACCGAAGTACCCGAACCCATCGAGAGACCCACATTGGCGAAGTTGAGCGCCGGGGCATCGTTCGTGCCGTCACCCGTCACGGCGACCACCTCGCCCTTCTGCTGGAGCAGGCGCACCAGACGCTGTTTGTCGAGGGGACGCGCACGCGACATGATTTTCAGGTCGCCCACTCTTTCGAGCAGCTCCTCGTCACTCATGGCGGCAAACTCCACACCCGTGATGTGGTTGCGCTCGCCGTCCACGCCGTCCTTCCACAGTCCGATTTGACGGGCAATCTCACAGGCGGTTGCCGAGGTGTCACCCGTCACCACCTTGATGGCGATGCCGGCATTGAGACACTCCGCCACAGCCTCCGGCACCTCCTCGCGCACGGGGTCGGAGATGACAGCCACACCGGCAAAGGTCAGACCGCCCTCGCCCACTGCCGTCTGGCAGTCCGCGGCATCGGTCTGCTTCCATGCCACCGCCAGGGTACGCATGGCGGCACGCTGGAACGACGACAAATCACCTGCCACGCGCTCCGCGATGCCCTCCATATTACACATATTGCCCACAATCTCGGGCGCACCCTTCACACAGAGCACCTTGCGACCCGACACTCCGCTGCGGATAAGGGTCGCCATATATTTTCTCTCGGTCGAGAAGGTCATTCGGTCGAGAATCTCCGCCCCCTCGCGCAGTGCGGCGTAGTTCTCTTTTTCGCGGCTCAACCAACCCAGCAACGCACCCTCGGTGGGGTTGCCGATGATGTTGCCCTCCTTATCGAGGAAAGCCGTGGAGTTGGCGGCCACCACCTCCGCAAAGTCGCGGTGTGGCAGGTCGTCATAACGCACCAGCTCCTTCACCGTCATGCGGTTTTGGGTCAGCGTACCCGTCTTGTCGGTGCAGATGACCGTCACGGCACCCATCGTCTCACAGGCGTGCATCTTGCGCACTAAGTTATTGGTCTTCAACATACGGCGCATCGACATCGCCAGCGAGAGGGTGATACTCATGGGCAGACCCTCGGGCACAGCCATCACGATAATCGCCACCGCCAGCATGAAGACCCTCAACACCTCCTGCGAGATGACGAGCCACTCCTCGTCGAGCAGCGAGCCGAAAATCATCTCCTTGCCCAGCATGATGACAAAGATAGCCACCGCCAGCGACACACCGGCCTTGCCGATGATGTGCGACAGACGGGTGAGCTGGTTTTCGAGAGGTGTGGCGGCATCGTTGGTCACCGTGGCCTGCTCGGTCACACGACCCGACTCCGTGGCATCACCCACATGAGTCACCTCCATCATACCGTAGCCGTCCGACACGGTCGTACCCCTCAACAGCACATTCGAGGGATAGGTCGCCTCCTTGTCGAACAGTGCGGGGTCGGCACTCTTGCCCACCTCCGGCTCACCGGTCAGCACCGACTCGTTGATGCGCAGCGACACCGACTCCTTCAGTTCGCCGTCGGCCGGCACCGTCTCGCCACTTTCGAGCATCACGATATCGCCCACCACCACATCGCGGCGGGCAATCTCCATCACCTCGTCATTGCGCACCACCTTCACCGCCACATCATCGTTCACCTGATTCAGACGGCGGAAACGGCGCTGGGCGTCCCACTCGAAGAGGAAGCCCACCATCGTGGCCAGGATGATGGCACAGATGATGCCCACCGACTCGGTGAAGTTGCCCTCGATGAAGCCGATGGCCAGCGACAGGGCTGCCGCAAAGAGCAGGATACGGATAATGGGGTCACGGAATTTCTCCGCCAGCAGCTGCCACGCCGAATCGTCTTCGGGGGGAGTGATGACGTTGTTGCCGTGGAGCGCACGGCTGCGGAGGACTTCCTCGGAGGTAAGTCCATGAAGATGTGAAGGTTTCATAGTCCGATTTTAGTATTTGCCCAGCGAGAACTGGCGTGTCGAAGCATCGAGTCGTATGGCGATGAACAACAGAATGGTGAAGGCGATGAGCGATGAACCTCCGTAGCTCATAAACGGCAGGGGGATACCCATCACGGGCATCAGACCGATGGTCATGCCCACATTCACCAAGACGTGGAACAGAAGAATCGAGGCCACACAATAGCAGTAGATGCGACCGAAAGGCTCCTGCTGGCGTTCGCCCATTCTCATCAGTTGCAAGATGAGCAGGCAGAGCAGCGTCAGCACCACGAACGCACCCACGAAACCCCACTCCTCACCCACGGTGCAGAAGATGAAATCGGTGTGACGCTCGGGCACGAAGCCGTACTTGATTTGCGTGCCGTTCAGGAATCCCTTACCAAAGAGACCGCCCGAACCGATGGCGATTTTCGACTGATTGACATTATAATCCGTACCCAGAGGGTCGCTGATGATGCCCAGAAAGCTCTTGATACGGTTTTGCTGATGTTCCTTGAGGATATTGTTGAAGATGTAGTCGGTGGTGGGCAGGAAGACCATTGTCGCCACAAACAGACCCACAAGGATGAAGATATTACGCAGGGTGGAACGGAACGCATAGGTGACAACCACCACCAGCGAAAGGAGGGTGACGGTGAGCAGCGAGCCGTAGAAGCCCATGAAGTCGTTGAAGACAAAGTGCATGAGCAGCGAGAGCACGATACTGCCCAGTGCCAGCGAGGCGAGGTAGATGATACGCGACTTCCACTCGCCGTTCATCATCATCTCCGAGAGGGTGCAAATCAGAATGAGGAGCACCAGCATCGTGGTCGGCGAGAGGAGGAACGAGAAGACGAACAGAAAGGCGATGCACACCACCGGTATGCAGAACCATTTGTTGAGACCCTCGCGGTACAAGACAAAGAGGAACGAACCGAGGACGATACCCGAACCCGTGTCGTTCTGCAAGATGATAATCATCAGCGGCAGGCAGATGACCAGCGCCACACGCATCAGATGGCTGAAGCGGTCGATGGAGAAGGTGTAGTTACTCATCACACGCGCCAGTGCCAGTGCCGTGGCAATCTTGGCAAACTCCACGGGCTGGATACGGAACGAGCCCAGCTCGAACCACGCTTTGGCACCATTGACCTCCTTACCAAACAGAAGGGCGGCAATCAGTACCAGCAGACCCATGATGTAGGCCGGATAGGCGAACATATGGTAGAAACGGTCGTCGAGCAACAGCACCACGAGTGCCACCACCCACGCCACACCAATCCACAACATCTGTTTGATGTAGAAGTGCGAGAAGGCGAACATATCGGCCGAGTCGGGGTCATACGATGCCGCCGTAATGGAGAGAAATCCGGCGATGACAATCAACACATAGAGGATTACCGCCTTGAAATCCACACCTTCGAATATACGATTACCTCTTCCTGTCATAGTTCGGATAATAAATTTTCATCTCTTTAACGTATCTTACCAAATCGTGACGGCGCACGGTGTCCGTCAGATAATACTCCTCCAGCAGGCTGGCGATGGGCAACGCAATCGTGGCACCGAAACCGCCGTTCTCGACATAGACCGAGATGGCAATCTTGGGGTTGTCCTTCGGAGCGAACGACAGGAAGGTCGAGTGGTCACGACCGTGGGGGTTCTGTGCCGTACCCGTCTTACCGCAGACGTCCCAGCCCTCCAGACGCGCACGGGTGGAGGTACCGCCCACATTCACACCACGCCACATACCCTCGACAATGGGTTCGAAGTGCTTGGGATCGACCATCGTGTACTGCTTCTGGTAGAAGCGGCGGTCGAGCGAGTCCTGACCCTCGATGCTCTTGACGATGTGGGGAATGTAGTAGTAGCCGCGGTTGGCGACAATGGCCGCCAGATTGGCGAGCTGCAAGGGTGTGCAACCCAACTCGCCCTGTCCGATGGAGAGCGAAAGAATGGTCATCGCGTTCCACGAACCGCGATAGACACGGTCATAGAAGGCGCGTGTGGGGACATAGCCGTAGCCCTCGTCCGAGAAGTCGGAGTCCAGCTTGCGACCGAAGCCGAAGCTCTTGACATACTTCTCCCACACATCGAATCCCTCCTTCACACTGCCGTACTTGCGGTTCTCGATGATGTCGCGGAAGACATAGCAGAAGTAGGCGTTGCACGAGGTCGCCACCGCAAAGCGCAGGTCGAGGGGCGAGGCGTGGGCGTGACAACCCACCTTGAGGCGTCCCATGCGGTAACCCATGCTGCACGAGTGGGTGTCCGACGGGCGGAGCACTCCCTCCTGCAAACCGATGAGTCCCTGCACCAGCTTGAAGGTCGAACCGGGAGGATATTTGGCCTTCACCGCACGGTTGAACAACGGGCGGCGAGGGTTGTAGAGCATCTTCATGTAGTTGTTACCACGCTGACGACCCACCAGCTCGTCGGGGTCGTAGGTCGGTGAGGAGACCATCATCAGAATCTCACCCGTCGAGGGTTCAATCGCCACGGCAGCTCCCACCTTTCCCGCCATCAGCTCCTCGCCGAAGCGTTGCAGACGGCCGTCGATGGTGCTGACCATGTATTTGCCGGCCACGGGAAGCGTATCCTGCGCGCCGTCCATGTAGGCACCCTTGATGGCTCCGTGAGTATCGATTTCCTGTATCTTCACGCCCTTGCGACCACGCAACAGCGGCTCGAAGGCCGACTCCAGACCAGAAAGTCCCACATAGTCGCCCGAACGGTATTCGGGGTGACGGTTGAGATAACCGGGAGTCACCTCACCCACAAATCCCAGCAGGTTGCCACCCACGTGTTTGGGGTAGCATCTCACCGTACGATTGACGGTATAGAAACCACGAAAGTTGCACTCGTCAAAGCGCAACTTCTCCTCCTTGGACAAATAGTTGGACACCACGTGGGGCGCACGCGGACGCATTCGCGAATCGGCCAGCACGCGTTTGAGTTTCTTGGGCGTGACACCCACCACCTCACACAGGCGCACGGTGTCGAAGCCCGATTTCTCCAACTCCTTATAGACGACCATCAGGTCGTAGCACTCGCGGCTCTGCACCAGATACTCGCCGTTGCGGTCGAAGACCTCACCACGGGCGGGGTACTGCACCACATGACGCAGGGCGTTGTTCTCCGCGAGTTTTTCGTATTTCGAGTCGTAAAGCTGGATATAGCCCAAACGGCCGATGATGACAGCGAAAATCAGCAGGACGACCACCTGCAAGGTTCTCATTCTTATGTAACCCTCCTGGGAATCAATCATACTCTTGAGTCGAGTTTAGATGTGAAAAAGCGTGACGTGATGGTGATGAACAATACCGACACGGCACTGCTGAGCAATATGCGTGCAACGGTGTGCAGCAGGTGAGACAGTGAGAGGGTTTCGAGCAGGAAAAAGAGGGTGTGGTGAAGCAACACGAAAAAGATGATGTACTTCAGAAAAGGTGCCATACCCATACGTTCGACCGACGGAATACCGCCCTCGCGCAAATCCTCCTGACGGTACGTCAGGCTCAGGAGTGTCGAGCGGAAGTAGGCCACCGGCAGTGTGACGATGAGGTTGAGACCCGCCGTACCCATGGCAAAATCCATGGTCACACCCATCAGCAGGGCGGCGACAAGGGTCATCAGCGGGGACTCGTCGAGTGGCAACAACGCCACAAATGCGATATAAATCAACGGATTGAGGTACATACTGACCGACAGGTTGTCGAACAGGAAGACCTGAAACAACACCGTGAAGAGATACAGCAGCAGATATGTGATTGAGCGATGCATTTTATTTCTGACGAATATGTTGTTTGACCTTGGGACTTTGCTGCATCTTGCGAATCAGCTCCCAATCGTTGTTACCGATTAACAGCACGTTCGTCAGACGCGACATCTCGGCGCTGAGCTTCACTCTCACGGTGTAGGCCGTGTGGGTCTCGTTCAGCTCCACACTCTCCACCGTGCCGACCTTCACATCCTGGGGGAAGTACTGCGAGAAGCTGGTGGTCACCACCTCGTCACCCACCTGGGGCTCGGCGTACTTCGACAGCTCGTCGAGCAGAATGACATGAGGGTCACGGCCGTCCCAGCACAGCGAACCGAAGTAATCCACCCCCACCAGCTTGCCGCTGGCACGGAACGAGGTGTTGAGCACCGACATCACGATGGCGTAGTGCTCCGAGCTGTCGATGACATAGCCCACCATCGAGCCGTCGGGCGAGAGCACCGCCATATCGGTCTCCACGCCGTCCGCCGTACCGCGATTGAGGGTGATGAAGTTCTCGGCGCGATTGATGGTGTTGGCAATCACCGAGGCCGAAAGCGTGCGGAATTTGTGTTCGCCATACTCCGCCACATACTCCTCGAAGCGCGCCACATCGGCCTCGTCCTGATACATCGCCAGCTTCTTTTCGAGCTCCGCCATGCGTTCGAGCAACATCTCGTTCTCACGACCGAGGGAGAAGTAGTGACGCACGCCGGCAAACAAACCATGCACGCCGCCGATGAAGTCGTTGGACTGCGAAATCATGCGCGCCTCGGTGTAGCAGGTCGAGGCGGCATAGTAGTTGATGGCGACCAACTCTATGACGACAAACAGCACCGGAAGGTAGACACGCTGTAAAAATTCTATGAGTTTGTGCAAAGTTTCCTACGCTTTAAATTTAAGATTGCGGACTTTTACATCCGCAATCACACTATTTTTCTCCTATAAAAAAGTCCTGTCACGCCCCGTGGGGCGCAACCCTCCTTTGCCGACTCCGCCCCTCTTATTTCATGAGGAAGGAGAAGCGGTTGATGTTCTTCAACGCGATACCCGTACCGCGAGCGATGGCACGCAAGGGGTCTTCGGCCACGTGGAAGGGAATACCGGTCTTCTCGTTCAGACGACGGTCGAGACCCTTGATGAGGGCACCGCCACCTGCCAGATAGATACCGTTCTTGACAATATCGCTATACAACTCGGGGGGCATGGCCTCGAGCACCTTCATCAGTGCCACGTCAATCTTCGCCAGCGACTTCTCCAGCGCGTAGGCAATCTCGCTGTACGACAGCGACACGGTCTGGGGCAGTGCGGTGAGCATATTGGGACCTGTCACCACGAAATCTGCGGGCGGCTCCTCCAAATCGGAGATGGCTGCACCGATAGAGCATTTGATGGCCTCGGCCGTGCGCTCACCGATACGGATGTTGTGCTGCTGGCGCACATAGCTCTGGATGTCGGAAGTGAAGACATCACCGGCCACATTGATAGACTCCGAGCAGACGATACCACCCAGCGAGATGCAGGCGATTTCCGAAGTACCGCCACCGATGTCGATGACCATGTTACCTTCGGGGGCTTCGACATCGAGACCCGCACCCAGGGCTGCCGCCATGGGCTCGTAAATCATATACACCTCACGACCACCGGCGTGCTCTGCCGAATCTCTGACGGCACGAATCTCCACGTTGGTCGAACCGGAGGGAATACACAGCACCATGCGCAACGAGGGCGCGAAGAGGCTGCCCGAGGTCTTCACCTTCTTAATGAGACCCCTCAACATCAGCTCCGTGGCGTTGAAGTCGGCAATCACACCGTCTTTCAGCGGACGAATGGTCTTGATGTTAGGATTGGTTCTCTCGTGCATCTGCCGTGCCTGGTAACCGATGGCCACCAGTTTGCCGGTGTGAACGTCGAGCGCCACGATAGAAGGCTCGTCCACCACCACCTTGCCATTGTAAATAATCAGGGTGTTGGCCGTTCCAAGGTCAATAGCCAACTCCTGAGTCAACGAAAACATTCCCATATTGTATATCTACTCTTTCTTCGTAAATGGTTAAAAACAAAGCTATAAGGGTCAGAATCCGGGTATCGCTCCCGGGCTCCGGCTCCATAATGTTTCATATCTGGACAAAGATAGCAAAAAGCCTTGGAAAAATTGACCTTTTTAGTTATAATTTTTTTGATTATATTTGTATAATCAATCACTACAATTCATGGAGACAGAATACAAAATCGGAAAAGATGCCCGCTGCGCCGTCATCGGCTATGGAAGTTGGGCCACAGCAATTGTGAAACTGCTCACAGCCAATGAGGAACGCGTAGGTTGGCATGTCACCAATCCCGATGTTCTCTCCTCGCTCAAAGAAGAAGGCATAAACCCCAAATATCTCTGTGAGGTGCAGTTCGACAAGGAGCGCATCGCCCCCTCGGACAACCTCGACGAAGTGGTCGCGGGTGCCGACATCATCGTCATGGCGTGCCCCTCGGCCTACCTCAAGAAGGTATTGGCTCCGCTCACCGTATCGCTCAAAGACAAATTCATCATATCGGCCATCAAGGGTATCGTTCCCGATGACTACACCACCGTGGTGGAGTATCTCCACGACCACTACGAACTCTCCTACCGCCAGATGGGTCTCTTCACGGGTCCCTCCCACGCCGAGGAGGTGTCGCGCGGCCGTCTGACCTACCTCACCGTGGTCTGTCCCGACATTGCCGATGCCCACCTCATCGGTGAGAAATTCGCCAATCCGTTTATCCACCTCAGCTACTCGACCGACCTCTACGGCATCGAGTACGCCGCCATACTCAAGAACATCTACGCACTGGCAGTGGGTATGGCTGTGGGTCTGGGTTATGGCGACAACTTCCTCGCCGTGCTGATTTCCAACTCGGCACACGAGATGACACGCTTCCTCGAGGAGAGCTATCCCGATGTGCGCAACACACAGGTCTCGGCCTATTTGGGCGACCTGCTGGTCACCTGCTACTCCACCTACAGCCGCAACCGCCGTCTGGGTCTGCTCATCGGCCACGGCTGCACCGTGAAGAGCGCCCTCAACGAGATGACCATGGTCGCCGAGGGTTACTTTGCCGCCGACTGCATCCGCCACATCAACACCCGACACCAAATCGACATGCCCATTACAGAGATGGTCTATAACGTACTCTACAAAGGGGCGTCATGCCGAAAAAGCATGCAGGAATTAACAAAAAAACTAATATAACTTATAACGATGAAAACACTGAAACTCGACATTCGAAAGAGCGGTATTGCGATTTCCGATGCCATGAAACAACAAGCACTCGAAGCCGCAGATTTGCTCTACTCCGGCAAAGGAGCGGGCAACGACTTTTTGGGATGGGTCAACCTGCCCTCGTCGATTTCCGATGAGGAACTGGACAAAATCACCGCTACCGCAGCACGCCTGCGCGAGAAGGCAGATTTGATTATCTGCATCGGTATCGGCGGTTCGTATCTGGGTGCCAAGGCCGTACTCGAGGCCATGAGCAACCCCTTCCAATACCTCCACAAACAGAACAACAATCCCACCGTAGTATTCGCCGGTCAGAACATATCCGAGGATTACACCTATGAGCTGCTGGAGGCTTCGAAAGAGCACTCCATCGCCACCATCGTCATCTCCAAGTCGGGAACCACCACCGAGCCTGCCATCGCCTTCCGTCTTTTCAAGGCCGAAATCGAGAAGCGTTACGGCAAGGAGGAGGCTGCACAGCGCATCGTAGCCATCACCGACAAGGCACGCGGCGCACTCAAAACCCAGGCCGACAACGAGGGTTACACCTCCTTTGTCATTCCCGACAATGTGGGCGGTCGTTTCTCGGTACTCACTCCCGTGGGTCTGCTGCCGCTGGCTGCCGCAGGTATCGACGTTCGTGCTTTGGTACGCGGTGCGCAGGCTATGGAACAGGCTACCGCACAGGGTGTTGCCTTTGACGAGAACCCTGCTGCCATCTACGCCGTGACCCGCTACCAGCTCTACAAGAGCGGCAAGAAGGTCGAAATCCTCGGTTCGTACGAGCCCCGTCTGCAATACATCAACGAGTGGTGGAAGCAGCTCTACGGCGAGTCGGAGGGTAAGGACGGCAAGGGTATCTTCCCCGCAAGCGTCACCCTCACAGCCGACCTCCACTCCATGGGTCAGTATATCCAGCAGGGCGAGCGCACCCTCTTCGAGACCATCATCTCGGTGGCAGCTCCCCGTCACCACATCACCATCGAGCATGACGAGGCCAACCTCGACGGATTGAACTTCCTCGCCGGCAAGCGCATCTCGGAGGTGAACGCCAAAGCCGAACTCGGCGTGCAGCTGGCACACGTGGACGGTGGTGTTCCCAACATCCGCATCGAGATTCCCGAAATCAACGAGGAGGTCATCGGCGGTCTGCTCTACTTCTTCGAGAAGGCGTGCGGTATCAGCGGCTACATGCTGGGCGTCAATCCCTTCAACCAGCCGGGTGTCGAGGCCTACAAGAAAAATATGTTTGCTCTGCTCAACAAGCCGGGCTACGAGGAGGAATCGAAAGCCATTCTCGCAAGATTGTAATTCACACACCGTGTGCAACATACGACGGGCGACCCCACACAACGGGTCGTCCGTTTTTTTGTGTCATTTTGTAAGGAAGGGAGATTTTCTTACGGTTTTTTACACCTCTCCGCTATCGTTTTTCGCCCCCTCAACGGCACAAAAAAGGTTCTCCTCCCCAACGGAAGAAGAACCTCGAACGGACTTCATTATAATATATAAGTATAGTATGCAGGGGGGACACGATGGCGCACCGCCCTGCATGCTTCATTTTCTGTCAGAATTGCACATAGGATTTCAACGCCTCGACATACTCGATGAAGGCTTCTCGCCCCGTGGGGGTGATACGGCAGGAAGTGCGTGTCCGCCTGCCGACAAACTCCTTCGTGACATCAATACACCCGGCCTGATGGAGTTTTTCCAACTGCACACTCAAGTTACCCGATGTGGCTGAAGTCTTCTCCTTCAAGAAGTTGAAATCCGCCTCGTCCACCGACATGAGTATGGTCATGACAGCCAGTCGCAACTGGGTGTGCAGCAAAGGATTTAATTCTTTGAACATGATTTTGACATTTTACGATTGATGACATGACCCGGAATAACCAGCATGATGACAAAGGCCGCGCCACACAACAAATTCCACATCACCTGCGGCATATCACCGGTGACTAACTGCGTGAGCATATAGATACTCACCACATAGGCGGGCAGGGGTGCACACATCATCAGACGTTCGTTGGTGATGATTCCCGTGGCGGACACACCGATACCCACATACAACAGGCAGAGGGGCATCATCAGCATAGTGGAGATTTGACCTTCGAGGTAGCTGCACACGACGGTCACCGCCACCGAGATACAGATGAGTTGAGCAATCACCCGCCACACATTGCCCACCGCCTTGTCGATGTAGGAGACCACATCGGGTTTGCGTTGTTTGTCGGTGACCAGGTCGATAAGCATGGGAACGAACATCAGAAACCACAGGGCGTGCCACTGCATGGCTCCGGTGAGGGTACACATTGCGAAAACCAGCAACGAAACGATGCCTGCCGAATAGCCATAATAGAGAAATGTATTGCCACTGCCCACTTTCATACCCTGACGGGTCTGGCGAATCATTTGTGAGATGAGTTCCAAACTCTCCTCACTTGAAAATTTTTCTTGTTTCATAGTTGGTAGTATTAGGTTGGTTTATGGTATAAAAATCAAGGAGGGGATATTCCGTTCTCCTTTGATGCAAATATAAATCGGTTTATGATATAAACCAAATATTTTTCAAGGAAATTTAGTGGGAGGTGGATTTTTTTGGAGGGGGAGAAAAAAAGTTGGGGAGGGGCGGAGA
>JAHHQO010000013.1 GCA_020026335.1 Alistipes sp.
TTATTTAATTTTTAAAATTTTAGTGTCGCGCTAATTTTTAGTGGACACTAGTGTGTTGATTATGATATTATCAATAATGACAATGTTCAGATAAAAGATTATAATATACAAGATATCAAATTATTATCCGATATCTTTCATGCAAATTTAAATTTAGTTCTTATTGATAGAGAGTTTAGTTTTCATGAGCAAGTATTTTGTATTATCAATGGGGTGTGTCATAAATTAGATAAATATAAAGATAGAATAGAAACTGATTATATAGATATCCTGCTATATAAATGCCGTATACTTTTAGCCAAATTTAACTACAAGGACAATATTGACAACCTACTACAATCGTACAATTATTATAAGGGGCAAGATGAAAAAGTTGCGATGTCTGTTGATGGATCTATTTGCAAACGTTTAAGAGAGATATATACCAACGATGTAAAAGAATATAAACGAACGATATCAAGATTGTACCATGAAAGAATTGATGCATATTCCACTTTTTTCGATTTCTTTATAAAATGTCATTACCTCAAAAATATTGCTGAGAATGAAGTCCTATTACAAGATTTGATTAAAAAATTTGAGTTATTTCAGAAAGATATTGATGCTACTAATTTATTCAACAAAAAAAACGCCTCATCTTGTCTGAATTTTCTTTACAATTGTAGATTATCTTTTATTTTAAAACAAAAGGATACTTCTTCTACAACCGTATGGAATGAAAATCTTAAAATTAAATCAATTCAAGATTCGACTAACATACAAAACTATTTCCCCTTTCTAAAGATAGCAGAATGGTATAGTGCATACTTATCAAAACAAATAGAAGAGACCGATGATGCTAATGATTTGATGATTGATCTTCATTGCTTTGAAGACTGCCTTACCCGTGCAGAAGAATATTTGATTGGCAGTCGTGATATTGCAGGTTGTTTTATTCCGTTTAAACCAAACTTTCAAGAATGTTTGGAAGACTACATGATTAAGGAAGACGAATGTGTAAAGATATTCATAAGCACTTCTTATGTTGTTCCTGTTGATTATGAAAAGGAAGATAAACGTATTGAGAAATTACAGTCAGACCTAATAAAACTAAAAGCGATTATTGAAGCAAAAAAAACAATTGATTCGGCGATTATAAAATTAAGAGGTGAAAATGAATCATTAAAAAAAGAAGTTCAATCATTAAAAGACAGTTTAATTACTGAAACAAAAAGAATTACAGATACTGTTCAATCTGATTTAAAGGAAAATCAAAAAAACAATATCCAAATATTGGCGATATTTGCAGGAATTGTAATATTTGCATCTGGAACAATTCAAATCTTTAAGGGTGCAAGTAATATCAAAGATGCAACGATTTTTATGTTATTATTTGCTTCTGCATTAAGTATTATATCTTTGTCAATATGGCTTCTTTTTATCAGTAAAAGTAAAAGGGATGTCTACAAATGGATTTTTGCTATTATTTTAGTAATAATACTTGGACTAAATGTATATGCTATTTTGGGTGATTGGGGTAAATCTGGCATTCATACTCCCAATCATGAAATTTTAACTTTATAATAAATCTTTTACTATTCCCAAATCGCCAACAAAATTGGATTATGCGAGTTCAGTGATTTATTATAGAATATTCAATATATATGTAAAATATTAGAGTCGACAAAGTAATTTCCCTCATATCCCCTCCCTCGGCGGACTATTGACGGTCGCTTCCTGCAGCCGCTTTTTGCATGCTCGTTCCATAACCTTATCGTCTTAATCCTGGATACTATCTCAAAAAGTGTGTCTGATAAGCAGTAAAAAAGGCCAACACTTACGTGTCAGCCCTAAAGTTTGTAAATTAGGAGTGCCCCAACCACTAAATATACAAACTATGCACTTTACGAAAGTACAAATTTCTGAGCTCATGCGTAAGCATTCGAAGAACAACAGGTTTTGAACCTTTCTATACCACAATAGCGACTGTTACTATAAACCTAATAGTTGCAGTCGCTATTGTTTAGTTGAACCTATATGTTGCAGTTGGGATTAGTTGCCGGATTCTGCAGCCTGTTTGGTCAACACACTTTCCTGATGTTGCAACTTCCATTGGCACGGAAGCAGCTTTATGAGTTCTTCATGTGCGGCCTTCTTATGATAGGGCATTCGGGCAATGATGTCATTCAGGTAATCTCTCGGATTCACGTCGTGTGCCTTGCAGGTAGCCAGCAGAGAACAGATCACAGACATGTTAACGGCCGCCTCGTGGTTACCGCAGAAGAGGTAATTCTTGCGCCCCAGCGTGATGGGCCGGATGACGTTTTCCGCCAGGTTGTTGTCCCACAGCAAACGTCCGTCTTCCAGACACCTCATCATATTGTCCCATCGGGTATAGGCATATGTGATGGCTTTGCCGGCCTGTGACCTGGGGCTGTACTTGACGCCTTCCGCTTCCATCCATGCCTTCATGGCTTCCAGGATGGGACGGGCCAGTTCCTGACGCTTGTTCTTGCGTTCTTCGTACGACAGGCCTGCATCATTGCAGCCATGCTCTATCTGGTAAATCTTCTGTATCTGCGTAAGCCCGTACTCAGCCATTTCCCTGTTTTCATCAAGCGCCTGTTCAAAATGCCGGCGGATATGTACCAGGCAGTTGACCAGGTGCACACCGGGGTTGGTCTTGAAGGCTGTTTCATAACCCGCAAAACCGTCGCATTGGAGGTAACCCTTGAAGTGGTGCTGATTGGCCAGGGATTCGATGACCGCCCCGGCCCGCGATCCCCCGTCGTAATGGAAGATGACCAGTTTTTCCATGACCGACCTGACCATCCAGAGATATTCCTTCTCGGCCCTGTGCTTTTCCTTGTTGATGACCGGAACGGTAGTTTCATCCGCCTGAACATAGTCACAGGAAAAGACTTCCTGCTTCAGCGCTTCGTACAGCGGCTTCAGCAGTTCTACCGTTTTCTTGAATCATCCGTCCAGCGTGCTTTCCGTCAGTCCCTTCATGCCGAGGTGACGGTACTGCTGTATCTGACGGTAGAACGGAACGTGATACTCGTATTTCTGGAGGAGGATTTCGGCAAGCAGGCTGGTATCAGCGATGCACTTGTCGACGGGCATCAGCGGCATGGGAGCCATCTCCACACCTTTCTGTCCCTCGGGTGGAAGCTGCGTGTTGTCCTTGAACGCATGTTTGGGACGAATGATTTCCTTTACATAGAGCATTCCCGGTTTGTGTTTGACAACACGGGTTACCTCTTCGCCTATTATGCGGTACAGGGAAAGGTCCACGCCATCCGGCTCAATCACTTCGGTTTCGAGTACAGGCAGGTCTTCCATCATTTTTCGGTTCTGCCGTTTCTGTCTCTTTTCCTCAGCGGACTCCTTTTCTATCTTCTCCACTGCTTCGTCACGCTTTTCTTCGGCTTTTCGCTGCAGGCCGGCAAATTCTTCCGCAAAGAGATCCGGCATGTTGGGGTCGTAGACAGGTAGCTTTTCTCGGCCAAAGAGTTGGCGGTTCAGCCATGCGACCTGAGCCGTCAACTCCCGGATACGTTCCTGCAGTTTTTCATTCTGCTCTGCCTGTTTTTTATTGATGGCAGACAATGAAGCAACAGAGGTATTCAGCCCCTCTATCGTCTTGAGTAATATATCTTTTTCATCCATTGTCTGTCTCTATTTATAGATGTAGAGATACTAAATATTAGCGGATTGCACAACAAAATCGCTACTTTTGTCACAGAAAAATAGGTTATACATGGTATTCTTTCCGCTCTGCTCTCAGCCTCCGAAGCCTCTGTTCGGGATTCTCTTGAATACCTTCAACCATCATCACAAGGTCACGCCATTCCATCGGATAACTGTTCGAGCCCGGATCATATTCGGGTATTTTAAAACGTCCCGCTTCCAGACGCTTCACATACATCACCATGCCTCCATCCTCTGCGTGAAGCAGTTTCATGAGTCTGCGGCTGGACCCGATGAAAATGAAGACATCACCGTTCCTTACTTCGCTTTTCATCTTCTCGTGCACCAGCCCGCACAAAGAACTGATGCCCTTGCGCATATCTGTCCTGCCAGGACACAGGAAGTAGCGCATCGTGTCGTTCAGGCTAAACATGGCCATCTTCAAGACTAAGGGTCAGCAGTTCCATCAACAGCTTCTCGGATCCGATCCCGAAGTGGGCACGGAGTCCGTTGGGAAAAAGCAGAGCTACACCCTGCGGTACCTGTTCACCCAAGGTCAGTTCTGCAGTGGGTTGCTTAAAACTGATGGGAGCCAACTCCTGTTTGAGACTGTTTTTTTCTGCAGCGCATTTTTTACGCCAGTAATGATAGGTTGAATAACTTACACCTACCTGTTGCAGGTACAACTTCAATGACAGGTCGCTTTGTTGAACCTGCAATTCCAATTCTTCAAATTCGGATCTGTTCATTACAATTAGGGGTTGATTGTTGTCGCGAATGCAAAACTACAATCAAACCCTAGACTATGCAATGTGTATTTCTTCGGATGCTTACGTAGAGATAGTTATCCAACTATATCTCCTCCAGCCCTATCGACTTGAGATATTCGTAAGTGCCGTTGTAAAACTCCGGAACTCGGGTTGCGTCTTCGGGGAAACCGCCGACCGTCTTGTTGGCATTGCCCTTGGGAACGCAGATGACCATGCCGATGCGGGCGCGGGTCAGGAGGACACGGTAGGCATTCAGCATGTATTTCCTTCGCTCAAGGCTGCTTTCGGTCTTGCCGGCCTCTTCGCGCCATGCTGTGCGACCGTTGAAGTTATAATATCGCCACTGCCCGTTTTCGCATCTCAGGTCGGCATCCCACAGGACACAGGTATAGTCCAGCTCAAGACCCTGAACCTGAATCTCGGTTGCGGCATCCTCAAGGTAGTTGGATGAGCGGATGTCATTTTTATCCTCCAAGAACCAGTGTACGGCGTTCTCGTCGCCCTGCTCCAGAATATCGACGGCCAAGGGCTTGAACCGCGCCGCAGCCTTGCTGACCAATACGCCTGACCGTTGCGAACCTCGTGTGTTCTTGCGCAGCCATGCCCTTGCCTTGGCCATATCTCTTGTCAGTACAATCGGATAGCGCTCTTTGATGGTGTCGTACCAAGTGGAGGCATCCGGATTGAAAGAGAGCAGGGCGTGTACAAAGGCTGAGAGGTTCTCGGCTCGGAACGAACGCAGACTCACCCCCAGATGAAGGTTTGACGAGAAGGTGACTCTGTCATTGTCGGCCAATAGTTCATTGATCCGACCTTCGGCATATTCCGCTTCGGTGAGTTTGTCGGAGATATAGATTCGCCAGTGGGTGAATTTCTCGTTGAGCGCCTTGAGCCACTCCGATATGCCGGCTTCTCCGGTGTTGATCTCCTGACCGCCACCGACCAGACATACGATTGTCGCCCAGTCCTCCCTCTGATCCAAAGACCAGATAAGGAACGCTGCCTCGGAGTAGGGAAAATTCGGCACCTTGAGTTTGTTTCCGTAAGTACCGCCTCGTTTGAGATAGTCTGCGAGCCTTTTATGCGTCCATGAACGCTGGGCCTCGTCAAAGATGGCCACATGCTCCACTTCTCCGTAACCGGACTTCGCCAGCTTCATGGCTTTCTGCGGGTCGATTTCGAGTACTCCGTTCTCGACGGGATTCTTGATTTTGGCCAGCATGTTGTCGCGGTAGCGGTGAATCATCTGTATGAATTTGCCGACCTCTCTCCGAGAGTCCGACAGGTTCTTCTTCTCGCCCTGGGCTTTGCATTTCTTGTGGTTGTCTATGGCCAGCGCCTCGGTAAGCACTGCGACCAGTGGCCCGTTGCCGGACAGATAGACCGCCCCCTCGTCCTCGATTAATTTGTCGCCATTCTGATAGGACTGTTTGACGGCAACGTCCAGCCCTACTAACGTCTTTCCCGCTCCGGGGACACCGGTTACGAAGCAGATGCTTTTCTCTCCTTTCTCACGACTGTTCTTGATCACATCGAGGATATATGCAATGGTGCGGTTGGTCGATACCTTGTCGGCTTCGTGGCGGGTGATGTCCTCTACCGAGTGATTCTCATAGAGCCTCTTGGCCGCCTCGATGATGGTCGGCGTGGGTGAATAGGGGCTGATAATCCAGTCGGCCTTCAAGCCGGAATCCGGGGCTGTCGCTCCGGCATGAGCCAGAACATCCGCAATGAGTTTTTGCAATCCATTGGCACCGGTCACCAATGGGTTGTAGATGGAATCATCGTACACCGAGGGAATGAACTCGCTTGAAGTTGCTCGGAATCGAGTAGGCACGAGAATCGGGACAATGATTCGGTTTTGGCTCAGCAAATGAAAGTTTTTCAGGTCAAGGGCATAATCCAAGACCTGCTCTATGTTGGATTGGAGCATTTCCCGCTCACCGACCTTGAACTCAAGACAGAAGATCAGTCCGCGAAGCAGTAATACGACATCGATACGTTTTCCCAGTCGCGGAATATCGTACTCGAAAATCACTTGACCGTCTTCATTCCTCCACGGTTGCAGCACCTCCTGCATGATGTGGATTTCGCCGGCCCATGCTTCATTGGTCGTAGTAAGAGCTGCGCCGTGGTAATTGTTCACGAAATGTCCCAACAGCGCCTCGGGAGGCAACTGCAGGAACTCGCGAATTGTTGAATTATATAGACAACGTGCCATATCTGTGTATTAATAATCAAAGTGCAGATGCTGCCGCAACACAATAGGCGGCATTCACCATATTGATTTGCTGAGTTGTACAAAGTTAAGATAATTACGACAAATAAGCGTATATTTAGTGTGGAATATGTGGCCGTTATGCGTGTGAGTTGCAAAATATGAGACTGAATTTTGCCCCTCCCCGGCCGCCTTTTATATGCTTGTTCCATACCCTTATCGTCTTAACGGGTCTCGGTTTCTTGCCCAACCGATGGGGGGCGCACGGGCGCGATGGCGGGCACAGTGCAGGGCGTCATCATCCTTGTTGCGTCACGAAAGGTTGATTTCGAAGCGCCGCATTTCCCTCCTTTACATTTGGGCTAATTTCTCCTTATTTCTCCCGAATTTTGTCAACACATGTAAACCATTGTCAACACACGTCAACTACTGCGTCAGTGTGATATTCGGGCAAACCGTGAATCGCCGTCACGGTAGAAATACGTATGAAAAATATGGATAAAAACCGTCACTTCCAAATACGGTCTGGAATGCACATAAAAATAAAAGCCGCTGATATTCAGCGACTTTATTCTAAATAATTATAATTGGTTACGGTTATTTACAAGCCGTTATTTACAAGCTGTTATTTGCCGATGCAGTAAATTCACATCGTTGATACTCAATATTCTGCTTTTGTATTTAGAATATCTACTTACGTTTGTCTCTAATACTCCATGTAATGCAGTTCAAGGCTCCACCTTTCTTAATGACTTCCGAAGCCTCTATCTGCAATACATTACATTTTGGATAAAATTCTTGAATTTGACGAAAGGCTAGTCCGTCCTCTTCTGCTCCTAATCCTGGAAGAATGATGTGATTCCCGACACGCAAGAAATTAATATATGCCCAATTGTCTTTATGTTTTTTCTCAATTGGATAACTGAGCTTCTTAACCGTAAAATATTTGCTCAATATAACTTCGAACTTCTTTGCGAAAACAGGGTCGAAATCAGCATAATTCGTTAGGAGAACGGTATGGTCATCAATTGCTTTAACGATGCCGTCTGCATGACCGAAAGGTTCTTCCTTGTCCCATGGCAACATAATTAAATCACAATGAAAAATCGATTTCAATTGCTTTCTTATCTCACATGGAGCAAGATGTTTGTTTTCAGCATAAACCTTTTCTGTCATGATGATATACTTACCTGCCTTTACAACATTTCCCCCATCTATTACCAAATCAGTCTTGTACGTTGAAATGCCTAACTCCTTGCATACTGCGTTCGTATCGGTAATGCTCGCTTTATCTTCCTTGCTATTCTGCAAATAGTCCGGGTTATAACGATACTGAACAAAATGATTCTCATATATTTGTATGGGCATATAATCACGTGCCCATATATCATTCGTAGACAGCATTTTATGATAAGTGAAGTCGTTTTTTAGACCTTCCAAAAGAGCGATAAATCGTTCATGGAAATCGGGGCACTCATTTCTCAACCATGAGGATATGTACACAACATTAGTATCCGAATCTTTTACCTGTTTTCGTCTGAATTGCCATTTTCTCAAGTCCTGAACGTACTTTTTGTCCTCCGTTGCAGGTAAATCCGGATATTGAGCGGCTTTCTTCTTATCCTTTGGCGTTTCATACTGAGCTACATTTTTTCTATAGTCTGTTAGTGTCTCAACAATCTCGTCGCCGTCAATCCACTTTATCGATATACCGTCAAATATAGATGTCTGTTGGTATAACGCTTCGTAGAGAGCTGTTGATCGAGCGTCATTTTTTCCATCAATTTCAAATTCACGGATAAGTAGAGAAGCTCTGATGGCTGTGTCGGAATCATCACCTTTTTCAAACGTAATGTCAACACCTGACACATGATTGTGAAGAGTTCCCATTTTTAAAGCCAATTTGGGGACATCTTTTGTGCTTTTATGATAAACGATATAGTCCTTTATGCCATTATTTGATTCTTCATGATAATAGAACTCAATGCAGGTAGGACGTACAATAATATTTTCTCCTTGTCCTTTTACACAAAAGTGACCGGCTAAAGCTGCTTTTGCTATCGGCTCAAATTCTTCAGGCGCCTCATGACCTCCATTGATTATATACTGACGGGAAGCTTCACTTAATGTAAAGTCTCTTAGTAGATTTTCAAGTTTAACCATATCTAAATTTTCCTTTAGGATTAACTATTTAAGGTTTAGAATGTTACCTATATGAAAATGTACGTATTTCCGCTGTGGTTAAGGTATAATAGATGCTGAAAGATAGATTGTTACTTTTTTTCATTTGCCGATGCAGAATTTCGAGAAGATGTTTTGCAGTACCGTGTCGGGGACAATCTCCTTGCTGCCCGTGATGGTGTTGATGTTGCGGATGACATCGCGTATCTCCTCACTCAGAAGGTCGGTGGGCAGTCCGTTGTCCAAGCCCTCGAGGGTGCGTTGCAGGGCCTCGTCCGCACGGCGCAGTGCCTCGTAGTGGCGGCTGTTGGAGATAATCGGGTCGCCGTGATAGAGCGCCGAGGTGTCCACCGTGTTGCGCAACGCCTTGCGCAGCGAGTCGATGCCCTCGCCACTGCGTGCCGAGATGGCAATGACATCGTAGGCGAGCTGCAATTCGGATACCGTGTCGATTTTATTGACCACCGTCAAAAGGGTCTGGTCCTCGCGCAACGGGAATTGAGGTTCGGGAATGCGACCTCGTGATTCCACCTCGCGGGCGTCAATCATGTGGAGGATAATCTGTGCATTCGAAATCGAAGAGAGGGTGCGCGTGATACCCATCTTTTCGAGGGTGTCATCGGTCTGTCGCAGACCTGCCGTATCGAGAAAGCGGAAGATGACGCCGTCGATGTTCACACGCTCCTCTATGACATCGCGTGTCGTGCCGGCTATGTCCGACACCATGGCTCTGTCTTCGTTGAGCAGACGGTTCAGAAGGGTCGATTTGCCCACATTCGGTGAGCCGGCAATCGCCACCGCCACGCCCTCCTTGATGGCATTACCCAGCGAGAAGGAGTTGCCCAACGAGCGGATGCGTGCGTCAATCTCCTCCATGGTTTTGCGCAGGTCGCTGCGGTCGGCAAATTCCACATCCTCCTCTCCGAAGTCCAATTCCAGCTCCAGCAATGAGGTGAGGTGGAGCAGACGGTCGCAGAGCGAATCCAACTCCGAGGAGTAGCCGCCGCGCATCTGTGTCGATGCCAGGGCATGAGTGGCGCGGTTCGACGAGGCGATGAGGTCGGCAACGGCTTCCGCCTGCGAGAGGTCCATCTTTCCGGCCAGATAGGCTCTGATGGTGAACTCGCCCGGCTCGGCCATGCGTGCACCTGCCTCACCCAGCAGACGCAGTATTTCGGAGACGATGTAGCTCGAACCGTGACACGAAATCTCCACACCGTCCTCTCCCGTGTAGGAGTGGGGGGCGCGGAAGACAGCCACCAGCACATCGTCCACCGTGCGCTCGCCGTCCATGATGCGACCGTAGCGAAGGGTGTAACCTTCGGCATCGGCGAGGGGCGTGCGGCCGCGGAAGATGCGGTCGGTGAGGGCGATGGAGTCGTCACCGCTCACACGTATGACGGCTATGGCACCGCCTGCCGCCGTTGCGGGGGCGGCTATGGTATCGTGTTCCTGTATCATGTCAGATTCCTATCTGCCGATTTTCAGACGCTGACCCAGACGCAATTTGCGGGGGTCACGAATGTGGTTCAGACGCATGAGCTGCGAGGTCGAGACACGGAAACGGCGGGCAATGGCACCGAGTGTGTCACCGCGTTTGACGATATAGATTCTGCCTGCCGCGCTCTGCTGACGCTTCTTGTCGATGTTCACGGGGTTGATGTACTCCTTGAGGTACATCGAATCCTTGGCGAAAATCTCCTGCTGGTGCTCGATGTACTCCACCACGTTGCGCTGGGGCAGAACTAAGGTGTAGGACTTCACCGTGGCAGGTATGATGTCCATCTTGTACTGCGGATTGAGCTGACGCAGGGTCTCGATGGGCAGGTCGATGGTCGATGCAATCTGTCCGAGGTGGAGGATGCGGTTAATCTGAAGGGTATCCACGGCGATGGGTACGGGCGTCTCGGCAGGGGTGATGTTGTGCTGCTGGTGGTAGGCATAGGCGTAGGTGGCACCGATGAATGCCGGCATATAGCCCTGTGTCTCGTGCAGCATACAGTGGTAGACGTCCCAGAACGAACGGCACTCCTTCAGTCCCGAACGGGCGATGGCCTTGTTCACATTGCCGGGGCCGCAGTTGTAGGACGAGATGGCGAGTGTCCAGTCGTGATAGATGCTGTAAAGGTCTTTCAGATAGCGGCAGGCGGCCTGTGTCGAACGTATGGGGTCGAGACGCTCATCGACCAGCGAATTGACCTCCAGACCGTAGCTCTTGGCCGTGCGCGGCATGAACTGCCACAGACCTGCGGCACCCATGCGCGACATGGCGGTGGGGGTGAGTGCCGACTCGATGATGGCCATGGCTCTCAACTCCACGGGAAGGCCTGCCTTGAGCAACTCCTCCTCAATCATGGGGAAATAGTATTTCGCACGACCCAATATACGGCTCATGGTGCCGTGACGCGGGTCGGTGTAACGGGTGATGTGGCGGCGCACGATGTCGTTGTAGGCCAACGGAATGGGCGAAGCCAAAGCACGCAGACGAGCCGCATAGAGCGAGTCGGGGGTGGTGCCCGTGTCAATCATCGAATCGATGTTGATATAGTTGTTGAAAAAATCGTCGAATGCCTGTTCGCGCTGGTGCTCTCTCCACGCTGCCACCAACGAATCGACCTGCTCGGCGGTCACCTGTATCTCCTCCTCCACGGGAGTCTCCACGACCTCCGGCTCGGCAGGTGCCTCCACGGGAAGGATCTCCACGGGAGCAGCCTGGGGTTGCTCGGTGTTGATGACCTGTTCGGTCTTATCCTTCTTTTTCTTCTTCTTGCGGGGTCTGCGGTCGTTGGCCGACGCGATAAGGGGCGAAAGGGCGAGTGCTGCCATCAGCACCAGACAAATAGTTCTTTTCATCGGTATCTTTAAAAATTGAGGCTCAAGTTAAACCCGAACACCGGGCGGTTGCTGCCCTGATGGGGCATGTACTGGTAGTCGACCATCGGTTCGAGGTTCATCGTCAGGTCGTCGGAGATGTCGTAGTCCTTCAGATGGGCATCGACATGGGCATCGACAATCTGGAGCACATACAGCGCACCGGTGATGATGATACACAGGTCGCGGTTACGGCGGAAGTTGTTTCTCATGTTGCGGATGAACTGTCCCGAATAGTGGCCGTGGAACTCGTCGGGCGAGCCGTCGGGATACTTGTCGGGGTTGGCTTCGTAGTCGGCGATGAGGCTGTAAGCCTTCTTGAAGCGTTTGTAACCGCGGTTATTCCAGTCTATACAGTAGCCCAGGGCGGCAAAACCTCCGACCACGAAGGGCACTTTCCAGTAACTCTTGTTGTAAATCTGACCCGCACCGGGGAAGATGCACGCCAGTGTGGTGGCTTTCTTCACGCGCGAGACATCGTTGGTGCTGTACTTCACAGCCGCATCGCCGATGAAGTAGATGTAGGAGGCGATGGTCAGACCCAGATAAATCTGACGGCGTGTGTTGGCGCGTATCATACGGTCCTGGAGGGCGTCCAGCTCGGGGGTGCGCTCCGTGGAGATGGCCGAGTAGGCCTCATACTGATTCTTGAGGGGCTTGTAACGGTTGTTCTCGTGGATATACATGGCAAGACCCGCTCCCACCGTACCGTAGAGAATGGGAAGTTTCCAATACTGCTTGTTGTAAATCTGTCCGTAGCCGGGGAGCACGGTCGAGAGCCAGCAGACCTTCGAGAGCGACATCGAATCGCTGAAGAAGGGGCGGCGTTCGCCCTTGGTGCGCTGGCGGCGTTTGACCTGTGTCTCATCGGCGTTGTATTGTGCGAGGGCTGCCGAGTCGAGGGTGTGTATGTCGTCGGTGCGCAGGGCGGCGAGTGTCATGGAGTCTGAGGAGTAGCTCTCGGCAATGGATTTGTCGATTTCCGCAGACAGGGCGGCATAGGCCATCGAGTCGCGCCGGAGACGCAACGAGTCGCTTTGTGGCATCAGACCTCCGCGGATGATGGTGCGTTCGCCCCTGTGGTATTGTTGTCCGTAGGAGCAGAAGCCGGTCAGTGCCAGACAGAGCAGCAGCAGATATTTGATATTTTTCGGATTCATCTGTTTGTCAACATCAACGTGACGCAAAGCGGCGCACGAACTCTTCGATATCTTTGTCGTCTGTGAAACCTATGGTAATCTTGCCACCGCCGTTCTTCGAACGCTTGATGGCGATGTCCTCCGAGAAGAAGTGCTCGAGCTGTTCGACCAGACGCGAATAGCTCTCGGGATATTCCTCCTCCTCGACGGGTTGTTCCTCGCGTGCGGCCTTCTCGTTCATCTGTCGCACCATGTCTTCGGTCTGACGCACCGAGAGCGAGCGGCGGATACATTTCTTCAGCACGCCGAGCTGTTCCTCCTCGGGAGCTCCGGCGATGGCCTTGGCGTGACCCATGGAGATGATGCCCTCCTTGATGGCCAGCTGAATCTGGTCGGGGAGTTTCAACAGACGCAGATAGTTGGTCACCGACGAGCGTTTCTTGCCCACCTTCTCGGAGAGTGAGTCCTGCGTGAGGTGACACTCATCGATAAGACGCTGCATACCCAGAGCGATTTCTATGGCGTTGAGGTCCTGACGCTGGATATTCTCCACCAGTGCCATGGCGTGGAGGTTCTCGTCATCTGCCTCACGGATATAGACGGGTACGGTGCGCAGTCCGGCACGCTGTGCGGCACGCCAGCGGCGCTCGCCACTGATGATGACATAGTGTCCGTCACCCTGTTGCTCACGGACGGTGATGGGCTGTATGATGCCCAGCTGTCGAATCGAGTCGGCCAGTTCTTCGAGTGCCTCCTCTTCGAAATGGGTACGCGGTTGATTGGGGTTGGGTATTATATCGCGGATGTCGATTTCAGTCATTTTGCTCATGGGTTTGAGCTTGATGTCGATGTCGTCGATGGCATCGGCACCGAAGATGGCATCCAGTCCGCGACCTAATCCCTTTTGTTTTTTCATATCGAGTGTTAAATTTTTACTATTTGTTGCGCTTGAGGAACTCGCGTGCCAGGTTCAGATAGTTCGCCGAACCCGAGGCGCTCGCATCGTAAAGCATAATGGGTTTTCCATGTGAGGGGGCTTCTCCCAAACGGATATTTCGTTGAATTATTGTGTCGTAGGCCAGGTCGCGGAAGTGTTCTCTCACCTCGGTGACCACCTGATTGTTCAGACGGTTGCGCATGTACATCGTCAGCAGGAAACCCTCGATGTCGAGTTGGGGATTCAGACCGCTCTTGACCTTGCGAATGGTGCTCAACAGCTTCGAGAGACCCTCCAGCGCCAGATATTCGCACTGCACGGGAATGAGTACCGAGTCGGCGGCGGTGAGGATATTGACGGTGGTGTAGCCCAGCGAGGGCGAGCAGTCGATGAAGATGTAGTCGTAGTCGTCTCTGATGGAGTCTACGATGCGTTTCATGGCGTGATGGGAGTTCTCCATCTTGGGCAGTTCGGCATCGGCGGCCACCAGGTCGATGGACGAGGGCAGCACCCACAGGTTCTTGATGTCGGGGGACTGCATGATGACATCGCGGGCCTCCTGTGCGCCTATCATGCACTCATAGATGCCCACCAAATCGATGTCGAAACCCAGACCCGAAGTGGCGTTTGCCTGAGGGTCGGCGTCGATGAGCAGCACTTTTTTGCCCAGCAGGGCCAGTGATGCCGATAAATTGATTGCTGTGGTGGTTTTACCCACACCGCCTTTCTGATTGGCCAATGCTACAACCTTTGCCATGATTTGTTTTCGGATTATATTCGGGCAAATTTAAGGATTTTAAATGGAAATCCATAACCATTGCCGAAAATTGATTACCTTTGGAGGTATAAATCATACTTATTATATGGAAACGAACAATCAGGAGCAAGACTTCACCGCTTCGAAAAATCCCGAAATCGTGGAAAAAGAGAAGGATGCGACTTTAGAAAATAGCCCTGCCGCGGAGCAGGAAGCCCCCAAAAAGAAAACCTTCGACAACAAGAACCTGCGCAAGCCCTTCCCCAATATCGGCGACCTGCTGGCCGTCTTCGGTATGCTGATGGGATTGCAGATTCTGGTGGCGGTGGTCGTGGTGCTGATGGGCGTGTTCTCGCACGATGCCGCAGCCGGCGAAGAGATTGTCACTGTGGCGGAGAGCCCCGCGCATCAGGGGTTTGTCATGGCGATGACCTATCTGGCCGCCATGTTGCCCACCTATCTTTTTGCCCTCGTCTATCGCTATTCGCGCGGTGGCAGAGGTCCCGTGGCGGAGTTCTCGCTGTCGGGCTTCAACCCCGTGATGCTGCTGTGGGCGTTCGGATTCATGCTGGCCGTGGGCGTGGTCTGCGAGCCGGTGTTCAAGTACCTGCCCCATCCCGATTTGACGGCCGTGGGACGCGGCGGCTGGACGATATTCTCGCTGGTGGTGTGCGCTCCCGTCCTGGAGGAGTTGTTGTGTCGAGGTCTTATCCTCGGCTCGTTGCGTAAGCGTTACGGCGTTGCGGTGGCGTGGTTCCTTTCCTCGCTGTTCTTCGGTCTAATGCACCTCCAGCCCCTGCAAGTGGTCAATGCCTTCATCATCGGTCTGATTTTGGGTTATGTCTACATCGAGACCCGCTCCATCTGGTCGGTCATCATTCTCCATGCACTCAACAACGCACTGGCCTACATCATGCTCATGGCGGGGCTGTCCGACAGAATGCTCATCAATCTGGTGAACAACCACTTCTGGTACATCTGCATCTATGTCATGGCAGCGGTCTTCTCCGTGATTTCGGGCTACATGATGTGGCGCAGTATCAGAACGATGAAGAACGAAAAGCAAATTTTTGAATCAAAATCGTAATATTCATCGGCGAGTGGCGTTACTTATAAAGTAAAAAGAGTATCTTTGTCAGTTGGAAATGAACCCAAATATTAAAAAAATAGCGATTTACGCCCTCTTTGCGCTCACTCTGACCGGATGCAAACGCCTGCCCGGTTATTTCGACAGCGATGAGATTTTGGCGCGTGTGGGCAAAACCGAACTCAGATTGAGAGATGTGAGCACGGTGGTGCCTGCCGGTGTGTCGGGCGAGGACAGTGTGGCACTGGTGGAGATGTATGTCAACCGCTGGGTGCGCAAGCAGGTCAAGCTCAACGAGGCCGAAACCCTTTTCTCGTCGTCGCAGAAGGACATCGACAAGATGGTGGAGGAGTACCGTCAGGCGCTTCTGATTCGTAAACTCGAACAATTCTACGTGAACCACGGTGTCGATACCCTGTTTACCGACAGCGAGATTGAAGGTTACTACAACCGCCACAAGAACGATTTTCGTCTCGACCGCACCATTGTCAAGGGACGCATCGTGCGTTTCGCCGCTTCGTATCGTCAGGCGGCACGGCTCAAGGAGCTGATGGCGGCACGCTCGGAGTCGGGCAAAAAGGACTTTAACGACATCTGCGAGAAAAACGACTTCACATTGACGGATTTCAGCTCGCAGTGGGTCGATTACCCCGAATTTTTGAGCTACCTGCCCACCCTCCAGTCGCAGAGCAACGAATCCGCGCTGGGCACTCCGGCCGTACAGGAGATGAGGGACAACGCTTCGCGCTACTACTTCCAAATCTATGAGGTGTGCCGCGAGGGACAACCCATACCCTTGGAGCGTCTGGTGCCGACCATTCGCCGTATCCTCTACAACCGTCGTCAGAGCGAGGTGGTGCGTACCCACGAGGAGGAACTCTACAACAAATCGGTGGAGAGCGGCGAGGTGAAAATCTTTGGTCGCGACAACGAGTAACCTCTTTTCCCACGGGGCGGTGGTCCGCAGTGGGGTAGAGGTGACAAACAAAAAGCCCGTGGCAAAAGGGGCTGTGGTGCAACCTCCGATGAGGGGGCGAAGGGGCGAGGTTCGTGAGGACATCGCCCGAAAACATTAATTGGTAAAAAAACGAAAAAATATAGAATGATGTTGAAAAAAGGTATAATGGCTGCGGCGCTTGCGCTGCTGATGTTGGGAGCGTCGGCTCAGAAACGACAGGTGATGCTCGATAAGGTTGTTGCTGTCGTGGGCGGTTCGTCCATTCTCCACTCCCAGGTGCAGGAGTATGCCGACCGCATGGTGCAACAGCGTCGCCAGCAGGGTTATACGTCCGACCGCGACCCCATGAACGAGGCTTTGGAAGCCCTCATGACGCAGAAACTGCTCTTCAATCAGGCGCAAATCGACTCCGTGAAAATCAACGACGGTGCCATTTCGTCGGCCGTGGAGGAGAACCTCAAACACATGATTGACGAGGCAGGTACCATTCACAACCTCGAGGTGCAGCAGCATATGCCCATCTTCAACCTGCGCGAGATGCTGCGTCAGCATTTCGAGGAGCAGCAGTATGCCAGCGAGATGGAGAATACCGTGGTCAGCAAGGTGACCGTTATCCCCGGCGAGGTGGAGCGTTACTACAAGTCGCTCTCGAAGGACAGTATTCCGTTGGTGGCCGACCAGTTCGTCTATGCACAGATTACCAAGTTCCCCAAGTCGATGAAGGAGGCCAAGCAGCGCACCAAGCAGCGTCTGCTGGATATGCGTGAGCGTGCCATTACGGGTACGGCCAAGTTCGAGAACCTGGCGCGTATGTACTCGCAGGACCCCGGTACACTGATGCGTGGCGGTGAGATGGACCCCACCACACTGCGCCAGCTCGACCCTGCATTTGCGGCGGCTCTCGAGAAGCTGAAGCCCGGACAGATTTCCGAGGTGGTGGAGTCGGACTACGGTTTCCACATCATCAAACTTTTGGACAAGCACGGCGAGTTGTACCACTTCCGCCACATTCTGTTGCACCCGGTCTACACCCCCGAGGAACTGGGCGAGGCTTCGAACACCCTCGACAGTCTGGTGAAGATGATTCATGCCGACTCGATTACCTTCGAGCGTGCCGCCCTGTTGCACTCCGATGACAAGACCTCGAAGATGAACGGCGGCGTGGTGTCGAATACCGACATTCTGAAATACTTTGGCGGCGGTAACACCAAGATGACCGTCACCAAGTTCCTGCGTGAGGACTTCGGTCGTTTCAAGAGTCTGGAGGACTACAACGCGCTGATGAAGCTCAAACCCGGAGAGATTTCCAACGCCTTCGTGACCGAGGATATGCTCCGCAACCAGATGGCCAAGGTGGTCAAGCTCATCGAGATTATCCCCGCACACCGTGCGTCGATGGAGGAGGATTACCTCCGTATAGAGGAGATGGCACTTCAGGACAAGCAGCAGCGCGTCTTCAAGGAGTGGCTCACCAAAAAAATCGACCAAATGTATATCTACATCGACCCCGAATATCGTGACGGAGAGTTTGAAAATAAACATTGGGTAAAATAATATCGTGCGTCGTTTTTTATCAATATTATCCCTTTTGCTGGCCTTGTGCGGTGTGATGTTTGCCCGTGTGGGACGACAGACACCGCCGCCGAGTTCTGCCCGCAGTGGCGGTGCACCCGTGGTGTTGAACTACAAGTTCGACCTTTCGGGTCCTGTGGCTCCGGGTGACTCGACCATATTTTTTGTCGGCAACTTCGCCACCCAGCACAACGGTGCGCTCATCACCTGCGATTCGGCGGTGAGCTATCCCGACAACCGTCTGGAGTTCTTCGGCAATGTGCTCATCAACAAGAACACCACCTACATCTACGGCGACCGTGCCGAGTACGACAGTAACACCAGCGAGGCAAAGGTCTTCTCCGAGATTATCAAGGTCGTGGACGGCAATGCCACCCTCTACACCTATTCGTTCGTCTTCAACACCGAGACCAATGTCGGTGAGTTTGACCACGGCGGTGTACTCATCAAGGAGAACAACCTCATGGAGTCGGTGCGCGGTTACTACTATGCCGACACCAAGGAGTTGATTTGTGTCGATGACGTGGAGCTGCGTGACGAGGATTACGAGATGAAGGGCGACTCGGTGGTCTATAACATGGATTCCGACAACGCCTATTTCTTCGATCATACCCACATCTGGGACAAGAAGGGCGATTTCATCTATGCCGACCGTGGCGAGTTCCGTCAGGCGGACACGGCGTATGTCATCACCCGCAACGGTTATCTGCTCACCCCCGAACAGGAGATTTGGAGCGACTCGGTGGATTACTTCCGCCCGCAGGAGCACATCATTCTGAGGGGTAATATCCAGCTCGACGACCGCAAATACAAGTTGTTGGCGTTTGGTAATTACGGCGAGTTCTGGAAACAGCGCGGTGACGGTATCCTCACGCGTATGCCTGCCGTGGTGAGCTACGACCTCACGCAGGGCGACTCGCTCTTCATGCGTGCCGACACGATGCTGATGAACACCCTGCCGTGGTTGGAGGGAGTCTCGACCAATGATATATTGTTGAGCGAGGAGTCGCGCAAGGAGAAAGCCGACTCGCTCGAGTCGCTGATACAGGAGATTGAGTCTCACGAGGGGGAGGAGGCGCAGCCGGCTGCGGATTCGCTCGCCGGTGATGACGATGAGGAGCGCAAGGTGCTGGATGCCGATGCCGAGGGTGAACCCGAATGCACGGCGGACTCCGTGGCGATGGCCGACATCGAGGGACAGGACTCTCTGGCGGCACAGCTGCCTGCCATCGACCCGTTGGACACTTTGGTGGGTGATGCCCGCAAGGCTTACCTCAAGGAACTGGGGCGCAAGGCCAAGGCGGAGAAGAAAGCCGAGGCTGCGCGTCTGAAGAAAGAGAAATTAGACCGTATCGCTGCCGAGCGCAGGGAGAAGCGTGTGGCCCGTCTCAAGGAGATGGAGGAGCGCGAGAGTCGCCGTCTGCAACTCTTGAAGAGCAAGGCGGAGAAGCGTCTGCTTGCCCGTCAGGAGCGTGCCCGCCGCAAGGGCAAAACGCTGAAGGTCGATTCTTCGGAACTGCACCGTATCAATGCCCTTTTGGAGGAGCAGCACAGCAAGAACAACGACTCGCTCTACGAGAAACTCTACGAGGAGTGGGCGTTGGACAGTGCCACCGTGGTGATGGATTCGTTGCGTATCGCCCACGATTCGGTCTTCCGTCTGATGCGCGGTTTCCGCAACGTGAAGGTCTATCGCACCGACTTCCAGAGTGTGTGCGACTCGGCTTCGGTGTCGAACCGCGACTCGGTGATACGTATGTATGTGAAGCCCGTGTTGTGGAACGGCAGCAATCAGGTGACCTCCGAGCGTATGGAGCTGTTCACCAAGCACAGCCAGCTCGACTATGCCAACTTCATCGGTACGCCCATGATGGCCTCGCAGGTGGACTCCACCCATTTCAACCAAATCACGGGTAAGGAGATGACCGCCTACTTCCGCAACAACGAAATCTATCTCAATAAGGTGAACAGCAATGCCCGCACCCTCTACTACAATCAGGACGGTGAGCCGCCCGTGGTGGTGGGACTCTTTTTCCTGGAGAGTGGCGGCATCAACTTCTACTTCGAGAAGCGACAGGTGACCCGCATGGCGTGGATGAACGAAATCAACTTCAACATCTATCCCATCGAAGATGTCCCCGAGACGCAGGAGCGCACCCTTGAGGGATTTGTGTGGGAGCAGCCGCGCCGTCCGTCACAGCAGGCGATTTTCGACGGCGAGATACGTCCCTCGGAGCGTAACAGCCACGAGGTGAAGGTTCGTCCCAACTTCCCGATACGCCGCCGTGTCGATTCCCACCGTCAGCAGCTGGTGGAGTTGCGCCGCTGGGCAGACCGTATCGATCAGGTAGACCCCGAAACCGTGGAGTGGATGCACTCGCTGGGTTACGAGGTGGGCAAGCCGCGAGAGGGCTCTGCCATCGACATGATGAAACGCCGTCCCAAGGCGGAGCAGCAGACCGACCTCAAGGCACAGCAGGAGCGCAAGGTGGTCGAGCCGCTCGAGTTGTAAACCGACTTGCAAAGACAAAATAAAAAAGGATGATTCCCAAGTGGGAGTCATCCTTTTTTTATGGTTTGTGTCGTCCTCCGAAAAGAGGGCGTCCCCTCCGTTACTGGAGGAAGAGCATCAGCATAATCTGAATGATGATGACACGCAGGAACATACACACGGGATAGACCGTAGCGTAGGATACCGAGGGGTTGTTGCCCTCGATGGTGTCATTCACATAGTTGAGTGCCATGGGGTTGGCCATACCGCCACAGAGAAGACCTGCCACCGAACCGAAATCCAGCTTGAGTACCTTGAGCGAGAAAAGACCAATCAGAACCACGGGAACGAAGGTCAGAAGGAAGCCCAAGCCCAACCACAGAGCACCTTCGGGACGCATGACGGTCTCGAAGAAGTGAGCACCCGAATCCAGACCCAGACAGGCCAGATACATCGAAAGACCCAGGGCGCGCAACATGAGGTTGGCACTTTGTGTGGTGTAGGTAATCATGTGCATACGGGGGCCGAACGTACCGATGAGAATACCCACGATGATGGGACCGCCGGCCAGACCGAGTTTCACGGGGGTGGAGATGCCGGGAATCGCCACGGGGATAGAACCCAGCGTAAGACCGAGAATCAGACCGATGAAGACAGCGGCGAGGTTCGGTTCGTTGAGGCTCTTGACGGCATTACCCAAAATCTTCTCCACATTCTGAATGGCTTTCGCCTCACCCACAACGGTGAGTCGGTCACCCAGTTGCAGACGCAGGTTGGGCGTGGCGAGCAACTGTACACCCGAACGATAGACGCGGCTGATGTTGATGCCGTAGCTGTTGCGCAGACGCAGCGAGGAGAGCTTCTTGCCGTTGATTTCGGGTCGGGTGACCAGGATACGCTGCGAGATGAGCTGACTGTCGATTTTGTTCCAGTCGATGTCGCTGTTGTTCCAGTCCTTCTGCTCCTGTTCGCCGAAGATGATGCGCAGGGCATCGACCTCCTCGGGATTGGTGATGACCAAAATCACATCGTCCTTTTGCAGGGTCTTGTCCGAGGTGGGAATCGAGACGTGACCGTCACGCCAGATGCGCGAGATGACGAAGTGGTGGTGACTGCCGGCGGCAATCTCGTGGACGCTCTTGCCGAAGATGCCGGGATTGGTGAGGTGGAAGCTGGCGATGAAAATATTGTGGGTGTCGGTCTCCTCGGTGACAAAATCCGAGGGACGGGTGAAGAGCTTGCGCAGGAAGATGACCGCCAAAATCACGCCCACAACACCCAAGGGATAGGTCAGTGCGCAACCCAGTGCCGCGCCGTTGGCATCGATGCCAAACTGCTGGAGGGTCTGCTGTGCGGCACCCAGCGCGGGGGTGTTGGTTGTGGCACCGCAGAGGATACCCGCCATGTCGGAGATACGCACCCCGAACAACAGACTCAGGGCGATGGCCATGCCCGTGCCGACCAGCAACAGCAGAATAGAGGGGGAGAGCAGTCTGAGTCCGTCGGAGCGCATCGACGAGAAGAAACCGGGGCCGACCTGCAAACCGAGGGCATAGACAAAAATGATGAGTCCGAAATTCTCGGCATAGAGCAGCATGTCGTGGTTGAGTTTCAACCCCCAGTGTCCTGCCATGATACCTACAAAAAATATGAAGGCAGTGCCCAGTGAGACTCCGAAAAACTTAATTTTGCCGAATCCGATACCGATGACCGAAATCAGTGAAATGACGACGACGCTTTTTATCGTAGCGTCAGTGAACAGTGTATCAAACAGTTCAATCATAGTTCCATGTATCAATGAGGTGCAAAGATAGGATGTTTTTTGCGATATCGTGCAATTTGGAGGGTGAAAAACTATTCTATCGGTCTGAGTGGCAGTGGGGGGAGTACGGTTGATAACTTTTTTTGAATATCCCCTTATATAGGTATTGATAAAAACACGACTGTTGTTTACATTTGCGCAACATTCTGTATATGCATACTGTCTTCGACAGATTCTGTCTGCAAATATTTTAGTATTCGATAAAATGAGGAAACTTTTTTTGCTGTTTCTCTTCATGATGCCGCTGGCGGCCATGGCACAACATTTCGATGTGGCAGGTCGTGTGATGACTCATGACGGGAAAAAACCGGTCGCGCAAGCCGTTGTCGAAATCCCTGCTGCCGGCCTGTGGGCGGTGGCCGACAATGACGGTAATTTCCACATCAAGGACGTTCCCGGCGGTAAGGCCGAATTTGCCGTGTCGTGTCTGGGCTTTGTCTCCACCATTCTGCCCTTCGACATCAACTCTGCACGCGAGGACATCAATTTCTTCCTCGAGGAGGATAACCTCGCCCTCGAAAGTGTGGTGGTCACGGCCAAAGAGGTACCCAATGCCATGTCTACATCGCGTACCATCGGCGGAAATGCCATCAACCACCTTCAGATGGTCAATGCCTCCGACATCTCGTCACTGCTGCCCGGCGGTAAGACCGTGAATCCCGACCTGATGCAGGATAATCTCTTCTCGCTGCGTGACGGCGGTTCGTCGGCAGGTAATGCCGCATTCGGTACGGCGGTGGAGATTGACGGTGTGCGTCTGTCGTCCAACGCTTCGATGAGCGGCATCTCGGGTGTGAGTACACGTAATATCTCCTCGACCAACATCGAGGCTGTGGAGGTGGTCACCGGTATTCCCTCTGCCGAGTATGGCGATTTGGGTTCGGGTATGATTCGAGTGAAGACCCGCAAAGGTAAAACCCCCTACACACTGGTGATGTCCACCAACCCCCACACCAAGCAGGTGTCGGCCTCGAAAGGTTTCGACCTGGGCGGACAAGGCGGTGTGCTGAACTCCAATATCGAATACACACGTGCTACAAAGAACCCCACTTCTCCCTATACCTCTTATTCGCGTACGGGTCTGTCGCTGAACTATCAGAATACGTTTGTCGATGTGCTGCGCTTCAATGCAGGTGTGTCGGCCAACATCGGCGGCATGGACACCGACGATGACCCCGATGCCATGGTCGGTGAGTGGCAGCGCGTGAGGGACAATGCCCTGCGTGCCAACGCTTCGCTCAAGTGGCAGCTCAACAAAAAATGGATTACGGGTATCGATTTCGATGCCTCGCTCAGCTACTCGGACAACTACTCGCGCCAGCGTTTCTACCAGTCGTCACCCGACGGACTTCCCGCCGTGCATGCACAGGAGAACGGCTACTTCATCGCGCAGATGTTGCCCGCATCGTACTACTACACCACCTCGAACGTGGACTCCAAGCGTCTGGACTATGCCGCCAACCTCAAAGCCACATGGATTCGCAGCTGGGGCGGTGTGCACAGCAATGCCAAAATCGGTGTGTCGTGGCGTGCCAACGGCAATGTGGGCCGCGGTGAATATTACGACGACCCGGCACTCTCGCCCGACGGCTACCGTCCGCGTCCCTACACCGACATTCCCTATATGCACAATATCGCCGGATATATCGAGGAGTCGCTCTCGCTGCCACTGGGTAGCACGACCCTCAAAATCATGGCGGGTCTGCGTGCCGAGAAGACCTGTGTGAAGAACAGCGACTACCGCAAGACTTCGAGTCTCTCGCCGCGTTTCAACGTGAAGTATCAAATCAGCCCCTCGGTCACCGTGCGTGCCGGCTGGGGTCTTACGGAGAAACTTCCCTCGTTTGCCGTGCTCTATCCGTTGCCCGACTACCGCGATACGCGTGTCTTCAGCAGCAACTACGCTCCCGGCAAAAATATCTATGTCTATCACACCCAGCCCCACCGTCTGGTCTATAACCCCCAGTTGCGCTGGCAGAAGAACCGCAACGCCGAGGTGGGTCTGGAGTTGAAGTTGGGCGGCACTTCGGTGTCGTTGGTCGGTTACTTCAACCGCACGAAGTACCCCTTCCAGCTCAACGAGTTCTACGACCCCTTCTCCTACAATCTGAGCGGTGTGCCTTCCCACAAGCCCGACGGCTCGGCATTTGTCATGCCCACCAACCCCCTCTTCAAGGTCGATCAGCAGACGGGCGAGATTTTCGTGCGCGATGCCGACAACATGGGTGAGGGCTGGATTTCCATGGAGACCAAATCGAAGGTCAGCACCTTCGTGAGAAATACCCGTCAGACCAACTCCTCGCCTGTCGACCGTATGGGTTTGGAGTTCGTGGTGGACTTCCCGCAGATTAACCCCCTGCGCACACAGCTGCGTATCGATGGTGCCTACGGCTATACCAAGTATGTCAATACCGACGAGTCGATGTACTATCCCTCGCGCTCGACGGCTCAGGGCTTCTACCCCTACGTAGGTATCTATGTCAATAACGGCGGTCGCTCGTCGGTGACCTACAACGGTCGCAAGACCCACGCCCTCGATGTCAATCTCACATCGACCACCCACATTCCCTCGATTCGTATGGTCGTGACCCTGCGTCTGGAGGCGGCTCTGGTGCGCCGTGTGCAGAACCTCTCGGAGTATATGGGCAAGGAGTACGCCTTCAACACCGACAAGGACGGCAACCCCGTGGGTGGCAGTGTCTATGACGGTAACCACTACACCTCCATCTGGCCGGTGGCTTACCTCGACCTCGAGGGCAAGCGTCACCCCTTCACCGAGGCTGACCGTCAGAAGACCGAATTCCAGGCACTGCAAATCACATCGAGCAACGCCTACTCCTTCAACCGTGACGGTTACGACCCCTATTTCTCGGCCAACCTGAGCATCACCAAGGAGATTGGCGACCACGTGTCGGTATCGTTGTATGCCAACAACTTCACCAACTCCCGCCCCTTCGTGGCTTCCTACGCCACGGGTGTCAAGGCGGTGTTTACCCCCGATTTCTACTACGGTCTGACCGTGAGAGTAAAATTCTAAAGCAACGATGAAAAAAATACTTTTATATCTGCCCCTGCTGCTTTTGGCGGCATGCACCTCGATGGACGAAAATCCCTATGGCGACACGTTGCGCCATCTGACGGTGCAGGTGGTCTATCCCGAGGGTCACGGCGAGCACCTGCGTGAGGGTGTCTCCGTCAAACTCGAGGACCGCAATAGTTCGAACCGCTACACATCGCTTACCGATGGGGAAGGATGTGCCGAATTTATCGTCACATCGGGTCACTACAATGTGATGGTCACCGACAAACCCGACAAGATGTCGGTCTTCCAGGGTCGTATCGAACAGCTCGATTTGGTGAGCAACGACCGCGAGGTGAGTGTTGCGCTCCACTACTCGAAGCCCGGAAGCATCGTCATCAAGGAGGTCTACACGGGTGGTTGCGCACAGGACGCCCCCTCGACAGGTACCTATACCTATGATAAATATATCATCCTCCACAACAACAGCGACGAGACCCTCTACCTCGACGGTCTGTGTCTCTCGATGGTGGCTCCCTACAACTCCAAGGTGCAGAACAACCCCTGGACGAGTGTCGATGAGGAGGGTAATGTCGTCTTCCGCGACTATGCCGCCGTCCCCGACTGTATCTGGCAGTTCGGCGGTTCGGGCACGGAGCATCCGCTCTCGCCGGGTGAGGACGCCGTTGTGGCGATGAACGGTGCCGTGGACCACACGAAGACCTACTCCAATTCGGTGAACCTCAATCAGGAGGGATTCTATGTGTTGTATGACCAGGTCTATTATCCCGACCCGCGTTCGCACCCCGTGCCGGGTGACCGCATCGAGGAGAAGAACCACCTCAAGGTGTTGAAGAAGACGGGTCGTGCGGGTACGAATGTCTATGTCATCTCGAACTACTCGCCTGCGGTGATTATCTTCCGTTTCCCCGAGGGCTTCGATTCGGCGGCTTATCTCAATGATGACAAGCAGTCGGCAGTGCAGAACGGTTCGATTATCTATTCGAAGGTCAATTGGGAGTGGATTGTCGATGCCGTTGAGGTGTCGGACAACACCGGTGCCAACAACTTCAAGCGTCTGAGAACCGACATCGACTCGGGTTCGTGCGGCTTCTCCGGCACATCGAAGGGTCACACCATTCACCGCCGTGTCGATGAGGAGGCCTCGCAGAGTGCCGGTTACGAGGTGATGGTCGATACCAACAACTCGACTGACGATTTCTATGAACGTGAACAACAGTCATTGCACAAATAGCCTTATGAGAAAATTTTTATCGCTTCTGTTTCTGTCGATGGTCTCTCTGGGCGTGAGTGCCGAAGAAGACAATAATAACGGTGTCGGAAACTCCGACCGTTTCGATTACATCCTCCGCCGCAATGCGTGGAGCGAGGGCGTCCATGCCACGGGTATCCTCCGCGACACGGTGAGCCGCTCCTATGCCGAAATCTTCCTGCGCAAGGACAACGGCGGTTTTGTCGACCTCTCGTCATCGGACGACAGCTGGAATGCAGGTGTCACCACTTCGTCGGTGCGCCACTTCGAGAAGGTCTCCTTTTCGGGCAGCTTCTCCTATGATTATTTCGATGGTCGCCATATGTGTGGCTCGATGTTTGTGCGTCCGGGTTTCTATCCGGTCGATATTCTGGAGTTTACCCCCGGCCGTAAGGTGAAGGAGACCTACGCCTTCACGGGCAACGTGGCTGCTCCTCTGGCGGAGCACTGGGCAGTGGGTCTCGACATCGACTTCACTGCCAACAACTACGCCAAGCGTAAGGACTTGCGCCACAAAAATATCCGTCTGGATTTCGACATCGCACCCGGTGTGATGTACCGCAACGGTGAGTTTGCCGTGGCGGCCGCCTATCTGCTCCACCTCGACCGCGAGAAGGTGGAAGCCGAGCAGGTGGGGGCTTCGGTCGAGGGCTACAAGGCCTTCTTCGACCGCGGTCTGCGCTTCGGTTCGCTGCAATTGTGGGAGAGTAACGACCTGCACCTCACCACCCCCGGTGTGCAGGGCTTCCCCCTCAAACAGACCCTCCACGGAGTGTCGGTGGCTGCCGAGTACGGGGCTTTGTACGGCGATGTGGAGTATCGCACGGGTAGCGGTAATTCGGGCGAGCGCGACATCATCTGGCACGAGTTCGACACCGACAAGGTCGATGCACGCATGGTGCTGCACCTCTCCTCGTCATCGTTTCAGCACTTCTTGCGTGGTCGTGTGGGCTGGTCGAAGGTGCGCAACCGCGAGAATATCCTCTCGTTCGAGAATATCGAGGGTGTGAGCCGTCCCGTCAATCACGGTTCGGTGCCCGTCTTCGAGGGTCGCAGACTGGAGACCGGTGCGGAGTATGAACTCAAGGACGAGCGCAACGACTTGCGTCTGGCAGGTCAGTATGTCTTCACCAACCGCTCGTCATTCCTCATGTACCCCTATGCCAAGGGTCAGCGTCTGCACTACACGGTGCTCACGGCCGACTACCTGCGCACGCTGGGACATTGGGAGCTGTCGGTGAACATGATGGTGAGAACGGGCGGTTGCCGTGACACGGAGTCCCTGTTCGAGGAGCCTGCCACACCGGGTACTTATCCCGGCCGTCTGACCGACTTCTACAATGCCGAGAACGAATACGCCACAGCCAACCGCATGGGGTTGGGTGCTTCGTTGCGCCGCAATATCCACCGCTTCTACATCGACCTGTCGGTGAACTGGGAGCACGGATTCAACCTCCATTACCTGCCCGAGGCCAACCGCGAGAGCGTGATGCTGCGTGTGGGTTACAACTTTTAATCGAGTGACAACAAACAATAATTTAATATCAAGACTATGAAAAAGATTTTATTCTCTGTCGCAGCTGCTGCGCTGATGTTTGCCGGCTGTTCGAGCGATGAGGAGGGTGCTTTGGGCAGTCAGATGCATTTGAGCATCAACCCCACAATTGCCAATCCTCAGGTGATGCCTACATCTCGTGTTACCGATACCGACTTTGAGGCCGGTGACAAGATTGGTCTTCGTGTGAAGATGACCACCGGTGTGGAGTTCCTCGCCAACGAGCCGATGGTATATGATGCTGCGCAGGGTCTGTTCACCTCGTCGAAGAACTGGTACGAGGATATCAACCTCACTTCGGATTTGTTCGCTTACCACCCCTTTGTTGAGGGTGCAGCCCTTCCCACCAACTTTGAGGTGAAGCTCGACCAGAGCGCAGAGGGTTACGCACAGAGCGACCTGCTCGTAGCAATGAAGTCGAAGGTGAATCCTACCACTGCTGCCACTCAGATGACTTTCAGCCACAAGATGGCTCGTCTGATTATCGACATCAAGTCGAATACTTCGGGTTATGACATCTCGAAGGTCGAAATCCTCGGTGTTGCCACCGCAGGTACACTCAACCTCGAGAACGGTGAGGTGACTGCCGCTTCGGCACTCCAGAATGTGATTGCCCACACCGCACAGGCCAACAAGATGTACTACGCTCTGGTCATGCCTCAGGCAGGTGTGAAGATGAGTGTGAAGGTAACCACCGCCGATGGTCAGTCGCGCACCTACTCGTTGCAGGCTACCGACCTCAAGTCGGGTGAGAACCGCCGTCTGGCTACCGATGTAAAGCCTGTCAGCATCAACGTAACCATCTCGGGCCCCATTAACCAGTGGGTTGACGGTGAGGACCTCATCATCGATGGTGGCGAGACTCCTGCCGAGCAGAATGTTGTAGAGTGGGGTGGTGTGAAGTACAAGACCGTCACTCTGTCGAACGGTCAGGTATGGATGGCCGAGAACCTCCGTTATCTGCCCGCAGGCAAGACCGCTTCGTCAAATCCTGCTGACGGCAGTGGCGTTTGGTTGCCCTGTAATTTGCAGAAGGCGGCTGATGCTTCGCGCGTAGAGACCGATGGTTACTATTACAGCTATCCCGTACTGTTGGGTATCGAGGGTGAGAAGTTCACTGCCGAGAACTACAACAAGTATGAGGGTGCACAGGGTATCTGCCCCAAGGGCTGGCACGTTCCCACCGAGGCGGATTGGGCGAAGCTCACCGATCAGGGTTCGGAGTTCTATACCGACGAGCAGAAGGGTGCTTTCCTGCCTCTGCTTGCCAAGGCAGGTATGAACATCACCGGTCTGGGTTATATTAACGGTGCTACCGCTACCACTACTCCTGTGTATATGGCTAACGAGTCGAAGGCACCCGATGGTGCTGGTAAGTTCGGTATGGCTTACTACGCATCTTCGACCAGCCAGTCTATCGACTTCAACACCGCAGGTAAGCCCGAGTCGGGTATCAAGAAGATTGGTTACCGTGCTGCGATGGTGACTTACAATGCCAATTACAACCGTCTGACCATTGCCAATCAGATGGCATACGGTGCAGCACCTGTTCGTTGCGTGAAGGACTAACCGATTTCTCTCTTTAGGAGAAATTCTCCGATAAAAACCATACGGGATGATGAAAAGTCATTCCGTATTGTTTTTTATTTTTTAGTATCTTTGCATGAAGAACACGACACAAACAACACAATACATATTAATGAAACGCAAACAAAACTATCCCAGACTCCTGCTTCAGTGGGGAGTCTTTGTGGCTATTGTCCTCACCGTTGGGTGGGCGGCAGTGAGCGAACAGACGGTCGATGTCGAAAAATATTGCCCGTTTGGAGGTCTTCAGGCATTTGGTACTTTTCTGATTAACAATTCGCTGGCCTGCTCGATGTCGATGGTGCAGATTGCCATGGGCCTGGTGCTGGCTGTCGGAGTGATTTTCTTCTCCAAACTTTTCTGTGGTTATCTCTGCCCGTTGGGTACACTCGGCGAGGCGATGGGGCGCGTGGGGCAGAAACTCCGCCTGCAAATCAACATCGTCCCCGGCGGTATTGCCGACCGACTGCTGCGCGGTGTGAAATACGCCCTGCTGTTCACCATTCTCTACAATACGTTCCTCACCAGCGAGCTGTTCTGCAAGAAGCTCGACCCCTACTATGCCATGGCTACGGGCTTTCTGGGCGAAATCGTGGTGTGGATGACGGTGGTGACTCTCTGCCTGCTCTTTGTGGGCGGTTTCTTCGTCAAGATGTTCTGGTGCAAATACATCTGTCCGCTGGGGGCTGCCAGCAATATCTTCAAATACTTCTTCCTGCTCATCATCGCCGGTCTCGTGGCGTGGATTCTCGGCCTGCTGGGGCTGGAGAGTGTGTGGGTGTGGATTTTGGCTGCGGTGTGCGTGAGTGCCGCCCTGCTCGAAATCTTCACGCTCCGCAGCTGGGGCGCACCGACCATGACCATCGTGCGTGACGATGACGCCTGCAACGGTTGCGGTCTGTGTCAGAAAAGATGTCCTTACAGCATCGCAGTCCCCGATTTGACCAAGGTGCGCCACATCGACTGCACGCTGTGCGGCGAGTGTGTGTCATCGTGTCATGCCGATGCCTTGCAGGTGGGCGGTAAGCATTCGATGCGCTATGTGCCCTTCGTGATGACGGTGGTGCTCTTTGTTATCGCCGTGGTGCTGGGTCAGACGGTCGAACTGCCGACCATCGACCTCAAATGGGGCAACTACGAGCAGTTGGAGAGCGAGAACAGAGTGAAGAGTTACAGCCTTGACGGTCTGCAATCCATCAAGTGCTACGGCTCGTCGAGTGCCTTGGCAATGAAGATGGAGAAGATGCAGGGCGTGGTGGGTCTCAAGACCTTCGTGCGCCGTCACGGCGTGGAGATTTTCTATGACGAGCGTCTGACCGACACCGTGAAACTCAAGCGTGCCCTTTTTACCCCCATGACCCGCAAGTATAAGAACCCGACCGCCGAGATGACGGAGCTGAAGGTGGTGAAACTGGGTGTCGAGGGTCTTCACGACCGTATGGATTTGGTCTATTTCGGTATGGCTCTGCAACGTGTGAAGAGCATCTACGGCTTCACGGCGGAGTTCTCCTGCCCCGTGGATGTGACGCTGTACTGCGCTCCCGATGCCGTACCCGATGAGGATACCCTGCGCGAGGTTATCGAAGCCGAGGAGCTGGTCTTCCCCACCAAGACCGAAACCAAGGTCTTCCCCATGCACAACGAGTTGAGAAGCTACCGCGAGGAGGGTGTGGTGTCGAGTCAGGAGTTCTCGGAGGTGATGTTCCGCGAGATAAAGGCACTTTCGGGTCGCTACTCGAAGCATATCGCGGCGTGCAGCGATGAGGAGAAATATCCGCGTGCCATCTACGAATTGGAGTACAAAGCCATCGAACACGTCCCCGTGAGAGGTGGTTTCCCCTACTTCAAGAGCTTCCTTTCGGGCAAGGAGGGTATCCTCTCGGTGGATTTGGCACTCAAGGGTACGATGCCCGTCATTCGTCTGACCTATGTCTCCACGATGTGGGACGATGCCCGCATCTGGAAAGAGATTTTCAATGCCCCCTCGTGGACCATTCACATGGTGGACGGCACTACAAAGGAGATGCCTCCCAAGATGAAATTCGTGAAGGAGGGACATACGCTTTCGGAGTAAAAATCCGTTAGAAGAAACGACATCCGCGCCCCGTTGAAAATGGGTCGGGGCGCAGGTGCTTAAACTATTGAATTTTATGTACAGAAAATTATTTTGTTTGTTGCTGGCGGTGGTGCTGCTCGGAGGAGAGGTGCGTGCCGATGAGGGTATGTGGATGGTTCAGCATCTCGAAAAGGTCTATCCGCAACTGCGACAACGGGGTGTGAAACTTCCGCTGCATGAAATCTACAACGAGCAGGACGGTGGTGTGGCGGCTGCCGTGGTGACACTCGACGGCGGTATGGGTACGGGAAGCATGATTTCCGAGGAGGGACTCATGATTACCAACCATCATGTGGCGTATAGCGACATCTGCGACCTTTCGACCGTGCAACGCAACTACCTCGAGGAGGGCTTCTGGGCGCGTTCGCGTGCGGAGGAGATACCCATTCGCGGCAAGAGCGTACATTTTCTGCGCAAGGTGGTCGATGTGACCGCGGAGGCGGATTCCATTGTGCGCGACATCCAATCGCGTGGCAAGTGGGGCATGATGTCGATGCGCAAGGTGGTGTCGTCCATCGAGAAAAAATATGCCCGCACGACTGACTGCGAGGTGGCGTGCGTACCCATGTGGCACGGCAAGAAGACTTACCTCTATTACTACGATGTCTATCGTGATGTGCGATTGGTGGCAGCTCCGCCGCGCGACATTGCCGCTTTTGGTGGCGACTTCGACAACTGGACATGGCCGCAACACAAGGGTGATTTCACCATCTACCGCATCTATGCCACTCCGGAGGGGCGTCCCGCGAAGTATTCCGCGGAGAATGTGCCCCTGCGTCCGCGCCGTGTGCTGACCGTCTCCACACGTGGCGTGTCGGACGGTGACTATGCCATGGTCATCGGCTACCCGGGACGCACACAGCGTTACTCCTCGTCGTATGCCATTGCCGAGAAGCAGAACGTGACCAACCCCATCGTGGTGAAGAACCGCCACGAGCGTATGGATATTCTCCGCCACCACATGGAGCGTGACCCTGAGGTGAGGGTGAAGTATGCCGATGCGTTCTTCTCGTTGAGCAACTTCGCCGACTATGCCAAGTGGGAGAACATCTGCCTGCACCGCTTCGGTGTGGCGGACAAGCGCAGGGCGGAGGAGCGCGAGATGCAGATGTGGGTGGAGGCCGATGCCGACCGCAAGGCGAAGTATGGCGATGTGCTCTCCATGCTTCAACGCAGCTATGCCATGCGCCGCGAGGCTCAGACCAACCTCAATTATTTCCGTGAAACGTGGTTGGGCCCCTCGGTGCCCATTCTGGTGGCGAACCGTGTAAACAGCCATATCCTCAAGATGCGCCGTACCCGCCGCACGGAACTCCTGCCCGAGGATAGGGAGACGCGCAGTCTCTACCGCTTCAGCTCCCGTCTGGAGGGCGGTTATGACGCAACGACAGAGCTCGACCTGATGAAGCGTCTGACGCGCAATTTCACCGCCCACGTGCCGAGAAAGATGTGGGGCAAGGGCTTCGAGGAGATGTACGATGCCGCGGGGGGCGATGTCGAGCGAATGATGGAGCAGGCGTTCAAGGCTTCGTTCTGCTCGTCGGCAGAGCGCTACAAGGCTTTCCTGTCGGAGAAGCGGAGCATCGACGAACTGCTGGCTGACCCTCTGGTGAAGCTGGCGGCCTCGGTCAAGACGATTAATTTCACGGGAGCGGTGATGGCGAGCGACAAACGCTCGGCAGGTTGCGACCTCCATGTCTGCGAACGCCGATACAGCGATATGCTCTACGACTACCGCGCTTCGCAAGGTGTGGTGCAGTACCCTAACGCCAACTCGACCATGCGCTTGTCGTATGGTCGTGTGAAGGACCTTCACCCCTATGACGGGGTGTGGATGTCGTTCCGCTCGACTGTTGAGGGCTATCTCGAGAAGTGGAATCCTGCGCAGTATGAGAGGACGATGAGCGACCGTATGCGCGAATTAATCGCCGCGAAAGAGTGGGGTCGTTGGGGTGAAAAGGGACAGCTCTATGTCAATTTCATCACCGACAACGACATCACGGGCGGTAATTCGGGCAGTCCCGTGCTGAATGCGCGTGGCGAGCTTATCGGATTGGCTTTTGACGGCAACCGCGAGTCGATGGCGGGAGGGGTGTGGTTCCACCCCGAACTCTCGCGCACGGTGTGTGTGGACATTCGTTTCGTGATGTGGGTTCTCGAAAAATATGCCGGTGCCGATGATTTGATTGCCGAGATGCGACTGAAGTAGTCGGACGACTGAAGATAGAGGAGCGAAATCCCGTGATGGGGTTTCGCTCTTTTTTTTGGGGTAGAAATGTTGAGCGCGGTGGCTTGTTTCTCTCCGCCCCTATGCCTCTCCTCCCCCTCCTCGCGAAAGGGCATAAAAAAACGACTCACAGAAATCTGTAAGTCGTTTAAGTGACGCCGACAGGACTCAAACCTGTAACCTTTTGATCCGTAGTCAAATGCTCTATTCAATTAAGCTACGGCGCCATTTTTTGATTGCGATTGCAAATGTAGTGTAAATTTTCTGTTCCTCCAAATTTATGGGGTAAAATATTACAATGTGAACAGCATAAATAGGTTTTTCAACAAAATATGGAGGATTTGAACTTTTATTGCGACTGTCGAGTGGGGTAGTGTCGGAAATGAAATATCGTCCCCTGCCTGTTTTCGTCCTGCCGTTCCCGTTCTCGTTCTCGTAACCGACAACTGCCGGCTTGTCGGCAGGGTGTCTCTTTTGTGACCTCGCCTGCGCCGTCACTTTCCGCTCACACCTTGCACCTCGTCAGCTTGCTCGCCGTCACCCTCTCTTGTCATCTCTCACGCCGTGTCGCCATCACCTCTCACGCCGTCATACTTCTCGCCCCCCCCCTCGCGGAAAAGGGCATAAAAAAAACGACTCACAAAATTTGTAAGTCGTTTCAGTGACGCCGACAGGACTCAAACCTGTAACCTTTTGATCCGTAGTCAAATGCTCTATTCAATTAAGCTACGGCGCCATTTTTTGATTGCGAGTGCAAATATAGGGCATTTCTTCGTACCGTGCAAATTTTTGGGGTGAAATTTTTGTAAGAATTTTTATTTTATCTCCTATTGTATTGTGGTGCAATGATTTATGATATTAAAAATTTTGTCCTTCGAAAACTCCTCCTCACTGCTCTCAGCCTATTTGATGACCCTGTCGGGATTGTCGTGCAGGAACTGCTCCCAACTTTTCGACCCCTTCTTCGAGATGGCCTTCAGCTCGCCACCCAAACCTTTTACCCTGTCGTTGCCCAGCAGGGCGTTCAGAGGTCCCGAGGTGGAGAAGTAGTGACAGAGTGCCACTGCCATGCCGTCTGTGGCGTCCAATCGCTTGGGCGGACGGTCAATGGTCAGTAGTCGGCAAATGACCGAGGCAACCTGCTCCTTGGCGGCAGAACCGCGTCCCGTGATGGCCTGCTTGATACGCATGGGGGCGTACTCCGTGACTTTGAGTCCGTGGCTCAGTGCCGCAGCCATGGCGACACCCTGTGCGCGTCCCAGCTTCAACATCGACTGCACATTCTCGCCGAAGAAGGGCGATTCGAGTGCCGCCTCCTGCGGGTGATACTCCTCGATGAGCGAACTCACACGCTCGTAGATGTATCTCAACTTCTCGTAGGGGTCTTTCATGCGGTGGAGGTCGATGTCGCCCAACACCACCGAGCGCACGGTGCTGCCCTCTACTTCGAGGACGCCGTAGCCCATGTAGTTGGTGCCGGGGTCGATGCCCATGATGCGATATTTGTTGGTTGTGGTCACTTGTCTGATGTTTTAGTCGGGAGGGGTGGCCTCCCATAAAAAAGGGAGTGACAGGAGGGCTGCTCCCGGTCACTCCCTATGGATTGGGTGTTGGTGGTCGGATTACTTGCTCAAGAGCTCCTTGATTTTCTCACCCAGCTGCTCGCCGCGAAGCTGCGAAGCGATAATCTTGCCGGTCTGGCAGTCGATGAGGAAGTTCGAGGGAATGCTCTGTACCATGTAGGTCTGTGCAGCGGCATTGCTCCACTGGTTCAGGTCGCTGACGTGAATCCACTTCATCTTCTTGTCCTTGATGGCCGACTCCCACTTTGCCTTGTCCTTGTCGAGCGATACACCGAAGATTTCGAATCCCTTCTTGTGGTATGCCTTGTAGGTGTCTACCAGATAGGGAACCTCACCCATGCAGGGACCGCACCACGATGCCCAGAAGTCGAGGAGGACATACTTGTTGCCCTTCTTCTCGATAACCGACTGCAACGAAATCATCTTGCCGTCGGCATCGGGCTGCTCGAAGTTGATGTAGGGCTGGCCGATTTCGGTCTTCTCGCGAGCCTCAATCATCTTCTTGATTTCCTGAATGGCTTCGGTGGCCTGCATCTCCTCCGAGAACTTGGCTACCTGCTCCTTGGCCTCCTTGTTCGAGAGCTCCTGCATACGGAGGGTGAACAGATTGACACCGAAGATGTTGTCGAGGTTCTGGTCGAGGTACTGCTGAGTCAGCTCGCCGAAAGAGTTGAGAATCTCCTCGCGGCGCTCATCGGTGGTCTCCGCCTTGCGGTACTCGTCGAAGAGGTTCTTGCGGGCTACGTTGTAAGCCTCCTGCGAATCGTTGATTTTGGTACCTGTGGCAGAGAGCATGGGGGCATTACCACCCTTGGTGATGGCAATCTGACCCGGCTCGAGGTAAACGATGGCACCCACCGAACCGCGCGTGTTGCCGTTGGTGTCGGAGACGGTGACAACCGAAACCTTCTCGGCGACACCCTTGAATTTGAATGCGCCCTTCTCGACCTTTGCCGAGTCGATGATATTGTGGCTTGCGTCCATCATGTACATCGTACCTTCAAGACCTTCTACATTACCTTTGATGGTGTAGCTGTTGGGGTTGCCGCAGGCTGTCATGAGGGCGGCGGTTGCGACATAAAGAAGTTTTTTCATAGTGGTTTATGGTTTTATGAAATGCTTTTCTGTTCTTGGGGCGGCTTACTTGTTCTTCAGCTCCTCGATTTCCTTACGCAGGGCACGCAGCTCGCGTGACATATCGGGAAGGTCCTTGAAGACGGCAGCCGCACGGTGGTACTTGATGCCCGGCAGTGCGGGGTAGCCGAAGCGAATCTCGCCGTCGGGTACATTCTTGTCGATACCGCTCTTCGAACCCACCATTACCTTGTTGCCGATGGTGACGTGGTCGGCGATACCCACCTGACCGGCGAGGAAGCAGTTGCTGCCCACCTTCGAGGTGCCGGCGATACCGGTCTGTGCCGATGATACGGTGTTGGCACCCACCTCCACATTGTGGCCAATCTGAATGAGGTTGTCGAGTTTCACGCCGTGGCGGATGATGGTCGAGTCGGTCTTTGCGCGGTCGATGCAGGTGTTGGCACCAATCTCCACATCGTCCTCGATGATGACATTACCCAGCTGGGGAATCTTGTCGAAGCTGCCCTCGGCGTTGGGCATGAAGCCGAAGCCGTCGGCACCGATGACCACACCGGCATGGAGGATGCAGTTCTTGCCGACCTTGCAACCCTCGTAAATCTTCACTCCGGGGTAGATTTTCGTGCCTTCGCCGATTTCCACACCGCGACCCAGATAGACCTGGGGATAGATTTCGCACTCGCGACCTACCTTCACGCCGTCCTCGATGACGGTGAAGTCACCCACGAAGCAATCCTCGCCCACCGAAGCCTGCTCCGAGATGGAGGAGAGCTTGCTGATGCCCTTGCGCTTGGGTTTTGCGGCGTTGTACATCTGGAGGAGTTTCACCACGCAGGCAGCGGCGTTGTCCACCTTGATGAGGGTGGCTGAAATCTCCTGCTTGGGGCAGAAGTCCTTGTTGACCAAAACTATGCTTGCACCTGTGGTATAGATGAATTCCTCGTATTTGAGGTTGGTGAGGTAGGCCAGCGAACCAGCCTTACCCTGCTCGATAGACGACACGGTGTGTACCGCTGCGTCCTTGTTACCTACGATCTCGCCGCCCAAAAAGCCGGCAATCATTTCGGCTGTAAATTCCATCATAATTTATAAGTATTTGTCTATTTCAATTCCTTCGGGCAGAAATTCTTCCACCGAGCGTCCGAACGAGAGTACCTCTCTGACCGTCGACGACGAGATGTCGGCCACCGCCGAGGGGGTAAACAGCATGACGGTGGTCAGCTGGGGATAGATGCGGTGGTTGGTGGCCTCCATGGTGCGCTCATACTCGAAATCGGTGGTGTTTCTCACACCGCGGATGATGGCGCATGCCTGCTTCTGCTCGGCAAATTCGCCGGTCAGACCCGTGTAGATTTCGGCCGACACGCGGTCGTTGTCGCGATAGATGTCTTCGATGAGGCGTTTGCGGTTCTCCACCGTCAGGAGTCCCTGTTTGGCGGTGTTGTTGCCGATGCCGATGATGATACGGTCGAAGAGTTTGAGGGCATCTTCGACAAGAGCGGCATGACCGCGAGTGAAGGGGTCAAAAGACCCGGGGAAAATAGCTATCCTTTCCATAATGGGCAAAGATAATAATAAATTGAAAAACACCTTATCTTTTGGTCACTAATTTTACAACCTGTTGAGTGATACCCCGTTCGAGAAGGGGGCTTGCGACTGAAAAACGAAGAGTGTGGGGCTGACGGACGGAATAAAAAAAGAGGGCGTATCCTTTTTTTTTACAAGGAGTCGTCCTCTGTGGTGGTGTCAATGGAAAAAATTCTCGATTTGTCGGGCGATGCGTTCGGCCTTGAGCGACATGTAGATATGCCCGTTGCACTGCCCGATGGAGGTCACGCCCCGATGGTCGATATAGAACAGCTCGTCGAAATCGAAGATGTTCTCCTCGTTGAGCGGCTCGGGCATGAATTGCAGTCCCTCCGACTCGATGATGTGACGCGTGAGTGCCGCTTCGGCATCCTCACGGGTCGATGAGGTGGCTGCCCACCCGCCACGCAGGGCGAACAGGGGGGCATCGTCTGCCGTCACACACTCGCCCTTGACATTGGAGCGTATGGCGATGTCGGCACCCCGCAACTGTGCCTGAAGGGTGGCAAATTGTGCCGCCGATTCGCGCACCGAGGTGTGCCCCTCGCAGAAGGGCAAATCGTAGCGGATGATGGCTGCCGAGGGGGTGATGCTGCGCAGGGTGTAGCCGTTGTAGAGCGAGATGCCTGCCGGCAGGAGATGCTCCTCGCCATCGGTATCGACCTCCACACGCACGAACGACGACAGCGAGTCGGGATAGCGTTCCTCGCTGACCAGCCGTTTGACGCGCTGCTCAAACGCGGCGAGTTCGGGGGCGTAGTCCACATCGAAGAGTCGCGATGCCCACTCGCCCAAAGCCAGCAGGTGGGCACTCGTGAGTCGCGGTTCTCCGCCGGTGACTTGCAGCGTCTGATAGATATAGGGTGTGGGTGTCACAGCATGAAGATTTTAAGCAGCAACTCGCGGAGCAGCTCTCCGTCCGAGAGACCGCCCGAACCGAGTCCCTTGCTCTTAGCATCGTATTCGCGAATGAATCCGAGGATTTGGAAGACCTTGCGGTTGTCCCAATTCATCGACATCTTCTTCACCTCGCCCACGGCAAAGGTGTTGCTCTTCTTGAGTATCTGCATCAGCTCGCGGTCATCGGGAAACTGACGCTTGCCGTGGCGTGCCTGCCAGCGCAGATAATTGACGATGAAGACATCGCGAAACTGGGTGAAGAGCGCCATGATGGTCAGAAGCAGGGGATTGTCCTTGGTGTTGCGGGCGAAGTGGTCGGCAATCATCAGAGCGCGTCCCATGTCGCGGGTCATCACGGCATTGCACAGCTCGAAGTTGTTGAAATCCTTCGAGATGCCGATGTTGGTCTCTATGTCGCTGTCGGTGATTTTCTTGCTGCCCTGGGGCATCGACACCACGAGCTTCTCCAGCTCGTTGGTGATTTTCGAGATGTCGGTGCCCAGATGGTCGGTGAGCATCGAGAGTGCCTTGCCCTCTATCGTGAAGCCGCGTGCGGAGATGAACTGCTGCAACCATGCCGATATTTCATAGTCGCGCGGACGCACCGACTCCAGTACCACACCCTTGGCGGCGCAACCCTTGTAGAAGGCCGAGCGTTTGTCGGCGTTCTTCTCCTTGTGGCAGAGCACCAGAATGGTGGTGGGGGAGGGTTTCTGGGTGTAGAGCGAGAGCTTGTCGAGTCCTTTGAGCTTCTGCGCCTCCTTGACGATGACCACCTCGTAGGCACCCATCATGGGCATCTGACGGCAGAGGTTGATGACCTGTCCCGAATCGGTGTCACGACCGTAGACGGTAATCTGATTGAAGGCACGCTCCGCTTCGTTGAGTATCGTGTCGGCCAGCAATTCCGACAGACGGTCGATGAAATAGCTCTCCTCGCCCATGAGCAGATACACGGGCGCGAACTTGCGCGCCTTGACCTCCTTGACCAGGCGTTCGTATTCGGCTACCGAGTCCCGAAATTTAAGGGTACTTTTTGCCATCGTCTAAATAATCTCTTTGGTGATGCGGAGTACGTTCTCCGTTTCGGATGTCAGACGGAAACGGTCGTCGATGCGGCGACCCACCAGCCACACGATGTCGTCACCCGACAACAACACAAACTGACGCTGTTTTTCGGCCAGCGATACTTTGTGGTCGATGAGGAAGTCGCTGATTTTCTTGCGTCCCGTCATTCCGAAGGGGATAAACCAGTCGCCCTCCTGCCAGCGGCGAAGGGTGAGCGGATATTGTAGTTTGTCGAGGTCAATCTGTGCCGTGTTCTCGGGAACACCGAAATTCTTGATGTTGTCGATGTTCAGATACTCGTAGTAGAGCACCGAGTTGCCGCAGTAGCTGCGTGCCGCACCGCTCTCGACCGTCGACAGACAGATGTCGTCGGAGGGTATGGGGGTGACGATGATGGTGTCGCGGTCGACATAGGCCACGCGGTCGCGCGAGTAGAACTTCTTGCCCGTGGCGTGGGTGTCGATGGCGTGACACAGCGAGTCACACACATCGCCTTTGAATCCGTAGGCGGAGCTGAGCAACTCGTAGATGACGAAGTTGCGCGGGAACGCCGGGTCGATTTTCTCGAGGTGTATGGTCTCCATGTCGCCTTCTTTGCTCACCGCCTCCTCGCGGATACGCTCGATGCCGTGGTTGATGAAGAGCTGGGCATCGGTCAGACGGGCGATGTTGTGGCGCATGAGTCCCGTGAATTTGGAATTGATTTCGCGGATGCGCGGAAGCAGTCCCAGACGAATCTTGTTGCGCAGATATTTGGTCGAACGGTTCGACGAATCCTCGCGGAAGGGGATATGGCGGAGAATGGCGTACTCCAGAATGTCTTTGCGCGAGGCGAACATCAGCGGACGGAACACCTTGCCGTTGAGTACCGATATGCCGGTCAGACCTCGCAGTCCCGTACCGCGGAGCAGGTTGATGAAGAAGGTCTCGATGGAGTCGTCGGCATGATGAGCCACGGCGATGGCGGTGTAGCCGTACTCGTGGCACAGCTCGTCGAACCACGCATAGCGCAGACGGCGGGCGGCCATCTCCATCGACTCGCCCGTGCGTTCCATCTCGCCCGTGGTGTCGAAACGGTGGTTGTAGCAAACCACGCCGTATTTCTTGCACTGCTCCTGTACCAATACCTCGTCCTCGTCACTCTCCGAACCGCGCAACTGGAAGTTGCAGTGCGCCACGCCGATATTGTAGCCGCAGCGTACGAAGAGCGACAGCATGACCATGGAGTCCACACCGCCCGATACGGTGAGCAGTATCTTGTCCTGATGCGATACGAGGTCGTGACCCACGATGTATCTTTCAAAAGCCTCTGTGAGCGAAGTATTCATTCTTTACAATATATTGACTTCGGTATCTATGGCGATGCCGAACTTTTCCATTACTTTTTGCTGTATCATGTGGGCAAAGGCTATCACCTCGGTGCCTGTCGCTCCGCCGTGATTGACCAATACCAGTGCCTGACGTTCGTGGACACCCACATGTCCCTCGCGGTAGCCCTTCAGACCCGTGTGGTCGATGAGCCAGCCGGCTGCCAGCTTGCACTTCGTGTCGTCGTGTGCCGGATAGAGCGGCATCTCGGGGTGGAGGGACTTCATGCGCTCGCCCACCTCCTTGTCCACGATGGGGTTTTTGAAGAAGCTGCCTGCATTGCCCAGAACGGCAGTGTCGGGGAGCTTGTGTCGGCGAATGGCGCAGACCGCCTCGCGAATGTTGCGAAGGGTTGCACCGCCGCGTGCCTCGACCTCCTGACGCACATCGCCGTAGTCGAGATGGGGCGCGGGGGTGCGCGAGAGTTCCACCTCGATGGAGGTGATAATGACCTTGCCCTTGAGGGCGTGTTTGAAGATGCTCTCGCGGTAGCCGAACTCGCAGTGGTCGGCATCGAGAGTGAGGACGGTGTCTGCTTCCACGTTGTACATGGTCACGCTGCGAATGGCGTCCTTCGCCTCACGGCCGTAAGCACCGATGTTCTGCACCGGAGCCGCTCCCGCCTTGCCGGGAATGAGCGACAGGTTCTCGATGCCCCACAGGTCGCGCTCTACGGCCCACTCCACCAAATCGTCCCACTCCACACCGGCATCGACACGCAGGCGTACCGTTGTGTCGTTGTCCTCCAGGAGGGTGATTTGGCGTGAAACGGGGGTAATCAGCAGACCGTCGTAGTCCTTCGAGAAAAGTATGTTGTTACCGCCCGACAGCACATACCACTTTTCGGGTATGCCACCGCGGAAAAGCTGACGCAAATCCTCCACATCCTCGAACTCGACGAGGCGTGAGGCGTGCTGCTCGACATGAAAACTGTTTCTGTCGCGCAGATTTATTTGATGAAATTCTTTTAACATGGTGTAAAGTTAGGAAATATTTTATTAACTTTGAAAAGAATTGAATACTAACACAACAAACAAAATAATCTGAAATTATGTTTACACAGGAAGAGCAGGAGCAGATCGTGAAACATGGGCTCAGTTTGGAAACCGTGGAACTTCAAATGGAGAACTTCAAAAAAGGTTTTCCCTATCTTAAGGTAGTGCGTGCCGCCTCACCGGGCGACGGTGTTCTGCTGCTCGACAAGGCAGAGGTCGAGAAGGCCAAAAGATGCTATGAGAAGGCCGAGGGTATCTCGGTGGTGAAATTCGTGCCGGCATCGGGTGCCGCAACACGTATGTTCAAGGAACTGTTCGCATTTGTCAATGAGGACAAGCGCGGCAAGGGTATTGATGTGCTGTTGGAGAATATCGAAAAATTCGCCTTCTGGGACGAACTGAAAAAAGTGCTGCCCGAGGGTGCCGACGACAAGACCGTGGTACGCTACATCGTGAGCGAGGGTCTCAAGTACGGACTCTGCCCCAAAGGTCTGGTCACCTTCCATGCCTATCCCGACGGTAACCGCAAGGCCGTTGAGGAGCATCTGGTGGAGGGCGCTGTTTATGCAACCGCTGACGGTGTGGCCAAAATCCACTTCACCGTATCACCCGAACACATCGAGGGCTTCAAGTCGCTGCTGGCGGAGAAAGTCCCCGTCTATGAGAAACGCTTCGGCATCCGCTACGACATCTCGTTCTCGGTGCAGAAGCCTTCGACCGACACCATTGCCGTGAACCCCGACAACACCCCCTTCCGTCAGGACGACGGTTCGCTGTTGTTTCGTCCGGCAGGTCACGGTGCGCTGATTGAGAACCTCAATGAGATTGACGCCGATGTGATTTTCATCAAGAATATCGACAATGTCACCACCGATGCACTGCGTGAGGACACCATTCGTTATAAAAAGGTATTGGCCGGCGTACTTCTTGCATTGCAGGACGAAGCCTTCGAATACCTCCGTGCTCTGGAGGTGGAGGGTGCCGAGCTGGAGCCCGTCGCTGACTTCATCACCAAGAAACTCTGCGTGAAGTTGCCCGAGAACTACACCACCGTGATGCTGCGCTCGATTCTCGACCGTCCCATCCGTGTCTGTGGTATGGTACGCAACGAGGGTGAGCCGGGCGGCGGTCCCTTCTGGGTGGCCAACCCCGACGGTACGGAGTCGTTGCAGATTGCCGAGTCGAGCCAGATTTCGCCCGACGACATGCATCTGATGACCTCCGCCACGCACTTCAACCCCGTGGATTTGGTCTGCGGCGTGAAGAACTCCAAGGGTGGCAAGTTCGACCTGCGCAAATATGTTGATCCTTCGACCGGATTCATCTCCTCGAAGTCGTCGGGTGGTCGCGAGCTGCGCGCTCAGGAGCTTCCCGGTCTGTGGAACGGTGCCATGGCCAAGTGGAACACCATCTTTGTCGATGTTCCCGTTTCGACATTCTCGCCCGTGAAGGTCGTGCAGGATTTGCTGCGCCCCCAGCACCAGTAGTCCCCGGACAGGAGTTATGAGACCTCCCCGCCTTTCAGCGTTATCCACCCCGAAAGGAGGCCGGTGTCCCGACCCCATAAGGTAAAAGGTTATTCTCCCGAAGAAGGTTTGTTCGGGAGAATAACCTTATTTTCGTTTTGAAATAATATTGAAATACCAAAGTCGCATTTTTGTCGCATGAAATGGTGAAAAACGGACGAGTTTTCGGACAGAGATTCTCCGTTTTGTCCTTATCGTGGAACAAAATGTTAAATTTGAGAAAAGATGTTACAACTCTTTACTCATGTTCCAAAATTTATTATATTTGTATGTTTTAAACGAAAAAAAACAATTAAAACCAAAATACTATTATGGAAAACAAACTTCAACAGTTGACTCAGAAACTCTATGATGAGGGTCTCGAGAAAGGTCGCGCCGAAGCCGACAAATTGGTCTCGGAGGCAAAGACCGAAGCTGAAAAGATTATAGCCGAGGCACACCGCGAGGCTGAGGCTATCGTGAAGAAAGCCCAGTCGAAAGCCGAAGATGTGGAGAAGAACTCCCAGACCGAGATTGCACTGGCCGGCAAACAGGCTGTGGCTCGTATCAAGTCGGAGATTGCTTCGCTCATCGTGGCAAAATCAACAGGCAAGGGTGTGGCCGATGCAGTGGTTGACCCCCAGTTCATCAAGGAGATGTTGTTGGCTGTTGCCCGCAACTGGAACGGTAACGATGCGGGTAAGGTGGAGTTGAAGACCCTGCTGCCCGAGGCCGAGCGCAAGACACTCGACGCGGCGTTCGAGAAGTGCACCTCGGAGCTGCTGGCTGCCGGTATTGAGGTAGGCTACTCCAAGGAGGTGAAGTCGGGCTTCAAGGTAGGCGAGAAGGACGGCGGTTTCTACATCTCGTTCTCCGATGCCGACATCGAGGCTCTCCTCTCGGAATATCTCCGCGAAAAGGTTTCTCAAATGCTTTTTAAGGCGTAAGTATGTTTACGACCGATTATTATACACTGGTTGCAGGACTTAAGGAGTATGCACTCGATTCCGACACCAAAGGATTCGATGCCCGGGCCATTGTAACCGAGATTCTCGATGCCGTGACCGCAAAGGACGCCCGTCAGGTGGAGCTTTTGCTGGGTTACTACGACTGTGAGAATCTGGCAGCTCTGCGTCAGGGTCGCTCGCAGCACAATCCGCTGGGCAACCTCTCGCGCGAGGAGCTTGACGAGGAGATGAAGTCTCCGAAACGCCTGCCCGAAGCACTGGCTCGTGTGCTTCGTGCCTATGCCGACCCCGAAGGCGAAGATGCCGAGGAGGTGGACACCACACAGCGTTTCGAGAAGTCGCTCTTCGCTGCCTACTACCGTCTGTGCGGTGGTGCGGCAAGCCGTTTCCTGAGAGAGTGGTCGGAGTTCGACCTCAATCTGAGAAACGTCACCGCTGCCGTCACCGCGCGCCAGCTGTCGCGTCCCGTGGAGGAGGTCACCGTTGGCGAAGGCGATGTGGTGGAGCAATTGCAGAAGAGTTCGGCGGCGGACTTCGGTCTCAGAGGCGAACTTCCCTACATCGACGGCGTGATTGCCGCTGTGGGCGAGGAGGGCAACCTGCTCGAAAAAGAGCACAAAATCGACCTTATACGTTGGAACGAAGCCGTGGAGCTTTCGTCATTCGACTATTTCGACATTAACGCCGTGCTCTCCTATCTGGTGAGAGTCAATATCGTGGCACGCTGGACTTTGCTCGACGCAAAACGAGGCCGCGAAATGTTCGAGCGACTGATTGCCGAGCTCGACGGCAAAGAGTTGATTAATAAACAATAAAACCATACAATGAAAACTACAGGACGTGTAAACGGTATCATCTCGAACATCGTCATTGTAAAGGCTGACGGTGCTGTCGGTCAGAATGAGATTTGCTTCGTTTATACCGGTGATACAAAAATGATGGCCGAGGTCATCAAAGTCATAGGTGATTCGGCCTATGTCCAGGTTTTTGACAGTACCCGTGGCCTTAAAATCGGTGACCGCGTAGAGTTCGAGGGTCACATGTTGGAGGCAACATTGGCGCCGGGTATGCTGTCGCGCAACTACGACGGTCTGCAGAACGACCTTGAGAAGATGGAGAGCCTCTTCATCAAGCGCGGTTCGATGACCGACCCCATTGACTACGACAAGGAGTGGGAGTTTACCCCCTTGGCAAAGGAGGGCGACAAGGTCTCTGCCGCTTCGTGGCTCGGTGAGGTGAAGGAGCAGTGGGTGATGCACAAGATTATGGTCCCCTTCGTGATGACCGATACCTATACAGTAAAGAGCGTGGCCAAGGCCGGCAGCTACAAAGTCACCGACACGGTGGCCGTAGTGGTCGATTCCGAGGGCAAGGAGCACAACATCACCATGGTGCAGAAGTGGCCCGTGAAGCAGGCTATCCGCGCCTATGTCGAGAAACCCCGTCCCTATCATGTCATGGAGACCGGTGTTCGTGCCATCGATACCTTCAACCCCATGGCCGAGGGTGGTACGGGATTTATCCCCGGCCCGTTCGGTGCAGGTAAGACCGTGCTGCAGCACGCCATCTCGAAGCAGGCCGATGCCGACATCATCATCATGGTGGCGTGCGGTGAGCGTGCCAACGAGGTTGTGGAAATCTTCAAGGAGTTCCCCGTGCTGATTGACTCGCGTACGGGTCACAAGCTCATGGAGCGTACCATCATCATCTGCAACACTTCGAATATGCCCGTGGCTGCCCGTGAGGCTTCGGTTTACACCGGTATGACCATCGGTGAGTACTACCGTGCAATGGGACTCAAGGTGTTGGTTATGGCCGACTCCACATCGCGTTGGGCACAGGCGCTGCGTGAGATGTCGAACCGTCTGGAGGAGTTGCCCGGTCAGGACGCCTTCCCCATGGACCTTTCGGCCATCATCTCCAACTTCTACTCGCGTGCCGGTCTGGTGAAGCTGACCAACGGCAAGACGGGTTCTGTGACCTTCCTCGGTACGGTATCGCCTGCGGGTGGTAACCTCAAGGAGCCTGTCACCGAATCGACCAAGAAGGCAGCGCGTTGTTTCTACGCCCTCTCGCAGGGTCGTGCCGATTCGAAGCGTTATCCCGCCATCGACCCCCTCGATTCTTACTCGAAGTATCTGGAGTACCCCGAAATCAAGGAGTACCTCGACGGTCACATCGGTCAGAACTGGGTCGATGAGGTGTATGCCGGCAAGACCATCGTACAGCGCGGTAAGGAGGCCAACGACCAGATTAACATCCTCGGTGATGACGGTGTACCCGTAGAGTATCACGAGAGATTCTGGAAGTCGGAGCTCATCGACTTTGTCATCCTCCAGCAGGATGCCTTTGACGACATCGATGCCAACTGTCCCATCGAGCGTCAGAAGATGATGTACCACATGGTACTCGACATCTGCCGCAAGGAGTTCGAATTTGCCGACTTCGAGGAGTGTTCGCAGTTCTTCAAGTCGCTGATCAACCTCTTCCGTCAGATGAACTACTCGGAGTGGCAGTCGCAGAAATTCGAGGATTACAAGACTCAGATTGAGAAGATTGTGAGTGAAAAAATCAAATAGCCATGACAACACGCGCATTTCAAAAGATATACACTAAGATTGATAACATCACCAAGGCTACCGTCACGCTCAAAGCGTCGGGTGTGGGTAACGATGAGCTCGCAACCGTTGGCGGCAAGCTGGCTCAGGTGGTGAAGATTATGGGTGAGAATGTCACCCTCCAGGTATTTGCAGGTACCGAGGGTCTGGCCACCGACTCCGAAGTGGTCTTCCACGGTGAAGCCCCCAAGTTGAAGGTGTCGGACAATCTGGCCGGCCGTTTCTTCAATGCCTACGGTGAGCCCCTCGAGGGCGGTGAGGCTGTCGAGGGTGAGGCCCGCGAGATTGGCGGTCCTACCGTGAACCCCTTCAAGCGTATCCAGCCTTCGGAGCTGATTGCCACAGGTATCGCAGGTATCGACCTGAACAATACCATCGTTACGGGTCAGAAGATTCCCTTCTTCGCCGACCCCGACCAGCCCTACAACGCCGTGATGGCCAACGTGGCTCTGAGAGCCAAAGCCGACAAGATTATCCTGGGCGGTATGGGTCTTACGAACGATGACTTCCTCTACTTCAAGTCGGTGTTCGAGAATGCCGGTGCTTTGGATCGTATCGTTTCGTTCGTCAATACCACAGAGAATCCTCCCGTGGAGCGTCTGTTGGTGCCCGACATGGCACTGACCGCTGCCGAGTACTTCGCAGTGGACAAGGGCGAGAAGGTGTTGGTGCTCTTGACCGATATGACCCTCTACGCCGATGCACTGGCCATCGTGTCTAACCGTATGGACCAGATTCCCTCGAAGGACTCCATGCCCGGTTCGCTCTACTCCGATTTGGCAAAAATCTACGAGAAGGCCGTGCAGCTGCCCAACGGAGGTTCGATTACCATCATCGCCGTGACCACGCTGTCGGGCGGTGACATTACCCACGCTATTCCCGATAACACCGGTTACATCACCGAGGGTCAGCTCTTCCTGCGTAATGACTCCGATACCGGTAAGGTTATCGTTGACCCGTTCCGTTCGCTGTCTCGTCTGAAGCAGCTCGTTATCGGTAAGAAGACCCGCGAGGACCACCCCCAGGTGATGAATGCCTGCGTACGTCTCTATGCCGATGCTGCCAACGCAAAGACCAAGTTGGAGAACGGTTTTGATTTGTCGGACTACGATGAGCGTACCCTGAAGTTTGCTCACGACTACTCCGAGAAGTTGCTGGCCATCGACGTGAACATCGAGATTACCGAGATGTTGGATACCGCATGGTCGCTCTTCTCAAAGTACTTCTCCAAGGAGGAGGTAGCCATCAAGGAGGAGCTCATCAAAAAGTATTGGAAGGAGTAACAAATTATGGCAATCAAATTCCAGTATAACAAGACTTCGCTCGGCGAACTCGGCAAGCAGCTCAAGATGCGCCAAAAGGCACTCCCTACCATCAAGAGTAAGGAGTCGGCATTGCGCTCCGAGGTCAAGAAGGCGAAGGACTCCGCGAACGACTATCTGCGTCGTCTCGATGCTCTCAAGGCCGAGTACGACTACATGGTGTCGCTCTGGGGGGAGTTTGATGGTGACCTTGTGCGCATAGAGGATGTCGATCTGACCATTCAGAAGATTGCCGGTGTGCGTACACCCGTTTTGCAGGAGGTGAAGTTTGCCCAGAAGGAGTACGACCTGTTCTCCTCGCCCGTGTGGTTCGCCGACGGTGTGGACATACTCAAACGCCTGGCGCGTCTAGGTATCGAATACGAGGTATTCAACCACAAGATGGAGCTGCTCGACTTCGCAAGACGAAAGACTACTCAGAAGGTGAACTTGTACGAGAAGGTTCAGATTCCCGGTTACGAGGACGCCATACGTAAAATCAAACGCTTCATGGAGGACGAAGAGAACCTCTCGAAATCTGCCCAGAAGATTGTGAAAACCAAACAACAGCAAGCCGGGGAGGGCGCCATGTTATGATAGCAAAAATGGCTAAATACAACTTTGTGTTATACGCTGCACAAAGTGAGGATTTCATCGAACGGCTGCGTGAGTTGGGTCTTGTAGACATCACCACATCGGGCTGGGAACCCTCGGAGGGTGACCGCCAGCTGTTAATCGACATCGAAGGCCACCAGAAGGCTCTGGACTTCATCTCATCGTTCCGTCAGGACGAGGAGCGTTGCGACAAGAATGCCGCACCCTATGCCGATGGCGAGCAGGCCTACGAAGCCTACGAGGCGGCACGCCGCGAGGCCCAGCAGCTCTCGACCGATATTTCGCGTCTGGAGAAGATGGCCGACGAATTGCGCCCGTGGGGTGCATTCGATGTGGAGCGCACCGAGAAGATGGCACGCGAGGGCATCGTCCTGCGTTACTTCTCGACACAGCGCAGCATCTTCGACAAGTCGTTGGAGGAGTGGGAGAAGTTCTATACCATCTCGGAGATTAACCGCACCGATGCCATGGTGTGGTTCGTGGTGGTGGCGGCTCCCGGTCAGGAGGTGTCGCTCGATGCACAGGAGATGAAGTCTCCTAAGACGGATATCCGCGGTGCGGAGCACGAAATCGAGGAGAGTCGCCGGCGTATGGCCTCGCTCGACGGAGAGTTCTCGCGCGTGGCAGCATCCGAGAAACTCATCAAACAGAATGCCGCATTGCTCAAGGAGCGTTTGCAGGGTGTGAAGGTCACTTCGACAGCTGTTGAGGCTGCCGACGGTAAACTGCTCGTCATGGAGGGTTGGGCCGAGGAGGCTACCTCCGACAAGGTCGATGCCCTGCTCAACGAATACCCCAATGTGGTCTATCTGAAGAACAAACCCACGGAGGAGGACGACACACCCGTAAAGTTGAGAAACAACTGGTTCGCCCACGTCTTCGAGTTTGTGGGGGATATGTATGCACGACCCAAGTACGGCACCATCGACCTCACCCCGTTCTTCGCTCCCTTCTATATGCTCTTCTTCGGTATCTGTTTGAACGATGCCGGCTACGGAGCCATTCTCGCCCTGCTGGGTCTGTGGATGGTCAAGAGCAACAAGAAAGGCACGACAATGTATCAGGCTGCATGGTTTGCCACCCTCTGCGGATTGATGACCACGGTCTTCGGTCTGTTGTGCGGTTCGGCATTCGGTCTGCAGGTGTTCAGCAATCCCCCGATTGACTTCCAGAAGTATTTCTTCACCTGGGCACTGGCCATTGGCGTGATTCAGATTATCTTCGGTATGATTCTCAAGGTGGTGCTCATCTCATCGACCGTGGGATTCAAATACTCGTTCGGCACACTGGGCTGGCTGCTCGTTGTGGCGGGTGCAAGTATCGCAGGTGGTCTGCCGCTGTTGAATGAGAATTGGGTCATTCCCTTCTTCACCCTCTCCTCGCCGCTGTTCTACGCAGTGATGGGTGTGGGTGTGGTGATGATGCTTTTCCTCAATTCACCGGGCAAGAACATCTTCCTGAACTTCGGTCTGGGTCTGTGGGATACCTACAACAACATCACCGGTATTCTCTCGGATGTGCTTTCCTACATCCGTCTGTTTGCCATCGGTCTGTCGGGCGGTATTCTGGCCATTGTGTTCAACGACCTGGCCAGCGGTTTCGTCCCCGAGGATGCCAACATTGTGGTCAGAATCCTCATCATGCTCCCCGTGCTGCTCATCGGCCACGGTATCAACCTCTTCATGTCGATTATCTCGTCGTTCGTTCACCCCATGCGTCTGACGTTCGTGGAGTTCTACAAGAATGCCGGTTTCGAGATGGCGACACGCGCTTTCAATCCGTTGCGTAAAATGGATAACGAAGACTAAAAACAAAAAAAAGAACAATAACAACAATTAATCAATTACTACTATGGAAATTATTTTGGCTTATGTCGGTCTGGCTATCATGCTCGGACTTGCAGGTTTGGCATCTTGTGTCGGTACCTCTATCGCAGGACAGGCTGCTGTCGGTGCCATGAAGAAGAACGGCAACGCGTTCGGTAGCTACATGATTCTGTCGGCTGTCCCCGGTTCGCAGGGTCTTTACGGTTTCGTGGGCTTCTTCCTCATGATGGGTGTCATCACTCCCGAAATCACACTCATGCAGGGTGCTGCCATCTTTGGTGCCGGTCTGCTGATGGGTGTTGTCTGCCTCGGTTCTTCGTACTACCAGGCAAAGATTTGCGCCAACGGTATCGCTGCCATCGGTAACGGTCACGATGTTATGGGTAAGACCCTGATTTTGGCTGCATTCCCCGAGTTGTACGCCATCTTGACAGTGGCTGCCGTATTCTTGATTAACTCGGCTATCGCCTAACATCGGATATGATAACAATTTTGTGAAAAAGAGGACTTGTCCGAGTGACAAGCCCTCTTTTTTCTATCCCCAAAAAACGAATAACCATGGGACTTATCAACACCATCTTCGGCAACTCGTCGGAGATGAACATCGAAAAATTGCAGGAGGAGTACGCACCGCTGTTGTGTGCGGACGAGAGAATCGAGAAGGCCTACCGTCTGATTCGAGACAAATGGGTCTTCACCAACAAACGCGTCATCTTGCAGGACGTGCAGGGCGTGACGGGACGCAAACGCGAGTATCTGACCATTCCCTACGGTTCGGTGGTGCGCTTCTCGGTGGAGACGGCAGGCACGCTGGACATGGACTCCGACATCAAGATATGGATTAAGGGCAGCGACCGCCCGCTGGAACAGAAGCTGGGTAAGGATGTGAACCCGCTGGAGTTGCAGCGTGTGCTGGCCGATCATGTGTTGTAGGTGGCTGGAATGAAAATGAGGTGCCCCAATGGAAGGAACACCTCTTATAATAAAAAGAGAGCGACTATTCATCGCTCTCTTTTTTGTATCGTGTGGAATAACTATCTGCGTTTGCGTGACGAACGCGATTTGGCACCCTTGTCGCCCTTGGCACCGCGACCCTGACGGTCAGCACGGTTGTTCTTGGTGGCACGGGGTGTGAAACGGCGGCGGTTGTCGCCCTCACCGTCACGCTGACCCTTCATGCCCTGCAACTGGGGCAACAGCAACTCGAAGTCGAGCTGACGCTTCTGCAAGTCGGCATTCTTGACTCTCACGCGCACGGGGTCGCCCAGCGTGAGACGCAGGCCTGTGGCGCGTCCGACCATCTCGTACTGCTCGGGGTTGAACTCGAAGAAGTCGCCGTCGATGTCGCGCAGGAAGGACATGCCCTCGATGTGGGTCTCCTCCAACTCGACATATACGCCCCACTCTGTAAGACCCGACACATGACCGTCGAACTCCTCGCCGAGGTGGTCGTTCATGAACTCCACCATCTTGTACTTGATGGAGGCGCGCTCTGCCTCAGCAGCCACCACCTCACGGTCGGACGAGTGCTGGCAAAGACCCTCGAGCGACTCCTTGTCCATCGACTTGCCGCCGGCGAGATAGTGCGCCAGAATACGGTGTACCATCACATCGGGATAACGGCGAATGGGCGAGGTGAAGTGGGTGTAGTCGCTGAACGCCAAACCATAGTGACCGATGTTGTCGGTGGTGTAGTAGGCCTTGGCCATCGAACGCACCGCCATGGTGGTCACGGCGTTCTCCTCTGTCGAGCCCTTGATCTGCTTGAAGAGCTTGTTCATCTCCTTGGTGACGGCTCTACCCTTGGTGGCCTTGAAGATGTGTCCGAAGCGGAGAATGAACTGGCGGAAACGCTCCAGCTTCTCCTCATCGGGGGTGTCGTGTACACGGTAGACCATCGTGCGCTTCACGCGGCGGCCGTGGTCGCTCATGCGGTGACCGCAGAAGTCTGCCATACGGCGGTTGGCGAGCAGCATGAACTCCTCAATCATCTGATTGGCCTCCTGCTGTACCTTGAAGTAAACACCGATGGGGTGTCCCGACTCATCGAGCTTGAATTTCATCTCCTCGCGGTCGAAAGCCACGGCACCGTTCTTGAAACGCTGTGCGCGCAGACCCTGTGCCAGACGGTTGAGGGTGAGAATCTCCTCGGCATAGTCGCCCTTGCCGGTCTCGATAATCTCCTGTGCCTCGGCGTAGGTGAAACGGCGGTCGGAGTGAATGACCGTACGGCCGAACCACTCGTCGAGAATGTCGAGGTTCTCGTTGATGGTGAAGACCGCCGAGAAACTCAGACTGTTCTCGTGGGGACGCAGCGAACAAAGCTCGTTGCACAGTCTTTCGGGCAGCATCGGCACGGTGCGATCGACCAGATAGACCGAAGTTCCGCGTGCGAGTGCCTCGTCATCGATGATGGAGTGGGGACGCACGTAGTACGATACATCGGCAATGTGCACACCGATTTCCCAAACACCATCGCTAATCTTTCTCACCGAAAGGGCATCATCGAAGTCCTTGGCATCGGCAGGGTCGACGGTGAAGGTCGGCACATCGATGAAGTTTCTTCGCGAATCAATCTCCTTTTGGGTAATCTTGCCGTCGAGGTGCTCGGCAGCCTCCTCGACCTCCTTTTCGAAGTGGTAGGGGAGTTCGTACTCCGCCAGAATGGCGTGCATCTCGGTGTCGTTGTCACCTGCCATACCCAACACCTCGACCAGCTCGCCCACGGGGCTCTTGCTGCCGGGTGTCCAGTCCACGATGCGAACCACCACCTTCTCGCGGTCCTTGACCTCGGGGTATTCGCTCTTGGGAAGGTAGATGTCCATGGGCATACGGCGCGAGTCGGGCTTCACGAAAATCTGATGTGCGCCCACCTCGGCAACACCCACATAGGGTTTGCGACAACGCTCCACGATGCGGACGATTTCTCCCTTCATCTGGCCACTGCGCTCCTTCATCACCACGGCTACCTCCACCTTGTCGCCGTTCAGGGCGTAGGCGGTGTTGCGCTGGTCAACGAAGATGTCGTTCTCCAGCCCCTCGACCCTCACATAAATCGACCCCTTGGAGGTCATGTCGGCAATACCCTCGTAGTGGGGCAGATGCTGTTGGGTGAGGCGGTATTTCTCTCGCGAGCACTCCTCGACGATACCTTCCTCGAAGAGTTTGTCGAGGATAGCCAGTGTTTCGCGGCGACCCTCTTTGGTAGCTCCACCCGATGCCGAAGCCAGGTGCTTGAGTGAGAATTTGTTGTTGGGAGACTCTCTGAACAGGCTCATAATCATGGCTGCGCGGTCGTCTCTCCTTGCTCCGCTTGAGGAGCGTGTCGTTTTGTTTTTCTTTGTCATCTCTCCAATATATTGAGGGTCAACTTATACATGAAATCAATACCCACCTCGATGGCACTCTCGTCGGGTGAGAAGGTGCCCGTGTGGGGTCGTCCTGCCGATGTGCCCACTCCCAGACGGTAGAACAGCGAGGGGTAGCGCGTGCAGTAGAATCCGAAATCCTCGGCTGTGGTGCGCAGGGGCAACATCTCTACGGTGCGTCCGTCGGCCTTGGCCTGTGCCACGGCAATCTTCACCAGCACCTCGTCATTGACCACCGACGGGTAACCGTGGTTGATGTCAATCTCGGTGGTGACGCCGAAGCGCGAGTCAATCTCGGCGGCGATGTTGGCGATACGGCTGTGGATAATCTTGCGTTCGCGCTCATCGAAGGTGCGCAGCGTGCCCTCCATGTAGACCTTGTCGGGAATGATGTTGGTGGCACCCTTGGCCTCGACCCTGCCCACCGACACCACACACTCCTCGCTGTTGAGCGAGAGCAGACGGGTCAGGAACTCGGCACCTGCCGCCACGGGGTCTTTGAGCAGGTGGCGCATGGCACCGTGACCGCCCACACCGTGGATGGTGAAGCGCAACTCGTCACTGGCGGCCATGTACTTGCCGCTGCGGAAGCCCAGTGTGCCGACCTCCAGCTGTCCCTCGACATGCTCGCCGATGACGGCGCGGATGTCGTAGTCGTCAAAGGGATTCTCCTTCAAGACCAGTGACGCACCGCCGGGGTTGCACTCCTCGCCGGGCTGGAAGAGACCCAGCACCGTGCCGCGGAAATTGGGGTTGGCCTGCAATTTCTGAAGTACGCCGTAGAGTACACCGGCATGCATATCGTGTCCGCAGGCGTGCATCACGCCTTCGTTCTGTGATTTCCACTCAAAGGTGTTCAGCTCCCGAATGGGGAGCGCATCTATCTCGCTGCGCAGAACCACGGCCCTGCTGTCGGAGTGCTTCGCCTGACCTTTAATCCAAGCCAACACACCCGTGCCGGCAATCATGCGGTGGGGAATCCCCAGCTTGGCCAGCTCACGGTCGATAAACTCGGCGGTGTGGTGCTCCTCGAACGAGAGTTCGGGGTAGGTGTGCAGGTGACGACGAAATTCAACTGGTTTCATTGAAAATAGGACTTTTGCAAATTATTCGTATCGTCCGACCGCGGTAACATTCCGTGGACGGAATAGTCGTTCATTGTGTGCGGAAAGTGTGAGGGCTTCTCCTTTCGGGGGCTGACTTTCCGATGGGGTGTTATTGTCGGTCGGCCAGCAGTATGCCGTAGATGCTCTCCTCGGGCAGGGGGCGGTGCTCCTTGTCGAGTTGTATCTCGGTGGTGAGGCTGACGGCCAGCAGGCGGTGGAGGTCTTCGCGAAGTGAGGTGTCGGCAAGGGCTTCGGAGCCGATGTCGAGACGCTCGCCACGGTACTCTCCCCGTGCAATCTCCTCGGGTGAGAGCTTTTCATCTGTGGCATAGCCCCACATCTCGCGGCGCACAAAGGTGAGCAGGGCTTCGGTGAATGCCCCGGTGAGGGCTTTCGAGAGGACGGTCACCAACTTCGACGAGGAGGTATCCTCCTCGATTTCGTACTTGGCGCACAACTCCTTGCGGCCGATGCCTGCCGTCACGGCGTAGCACGCCATGTAGTCGCCCGTGGGGGCGATGCGGTCGGTCAGTGCGCCGTGGGTCTCGATGCGGAAGGTGTGTCCTTTGGTGTCGGTAACTTCGAGGGCATCTCCATTGCTGCGGACGGCATAGACGCCGATGACCGCCTGTATTTTCAACAGACGGTGCTCGTCAATTTCCCTGATGAGGGCTACGGCCTTGTCGTGGAGGTGATGTCCCTTTTCGCTGTCGGCAGTAACGCCCCACGCCGCGTAGAGCGATTCCCAGTGCAGGTAGGGTACAACGTCCTGCACATCGAAGTCGGGAAACACCATGCGTCCCTCATGTAGGGGACGGAAGGGGGTATGATGCAAAGCGGCCATCTATCGTTTGATTTTTTCGATTTCGAAAATACGGCTCCAGTTCTTGCCCGTGACGAAGACACGTTGTGTGGCCTTGTCGTAGGCGATGCCGTTGAGTACATCGGTCGTGGAGGTCTGTTCCTTTTCGGGAAGCAGTCCCGTGAGGTCGATAATCTCCTCCACCCGACCACTCCGGGGGTCGATGACCACAATCTGCTGGGTGGTATAGACATTGGCCCATATCTTGCCCTCAATCCACTCCAGCTCGTTGAGGAAGTGGACAGGCTCGCCACTCAGGGTGACGGTGATGCGCCGTTCGCGGCGGAAAGTGTCGGGGTTGAGTACGGTGATGGTCTCCGTGCCGTTGGACATGTAGAGGTGCTCGCCGTCGGTGGTCAGTCCCCAGCCCTCGCCCGTGTAGCGGAAGTCACGCAGATGCTCCAACCCCTTGTCGGTGATGCGGTAGAGGTGACAGGTGTTCTCCTGCCAGGTCAGCTGGTAGAGCTTGTCACCCAAAACGGTGATGCCCTCGCCGAACTCCGATTGGGGGAGACGGTTCAACTCGCGGCTCTTGCCCGTTGTGAGGTCGGTGGTCAGAATGGCGGACTGTCCGTGGAGGCCGGTGCCTTCCCACATGATGCCGTCGACGTATTGAAGACCCTGGGTGTAGGCCGTGGTGGAGTGTGCCCACGAGTTCACCACCTTGAAGGTGTACTCCACAGGCTCCGCCCCGGCGGTCTGAGTCCCTTCTGAAGCAGAGGTCGTGTGGCGGCTGCTACCGCCGGCACAGGCCGCAAAAAGGGTCATGCAGGATAAAAGTATGCTCCAAATTTTCATTTTTGCCTTAAAATAATGTACAAAGATACTAATTTATAGGAAAAAGATGTTGTGCTTCAAAGATTATTTTAGTACCTTTGTCACCCGATTGTTTAAATCGTACGGAGAAATAACAAATATAATATATTCATTATGAAGATTGTAAGAGAACAGCGCGAAGAGAATAATTCGCTTCTTAAAGTCACAGTAGGTGAGGAGGATTATGGTCAGGAGGTTGAGAAGAACCTTCGTGACTACCGTCGTAAGGCAGAAATCCCCGGTTTCCGTCGTGGTATGGTTCCCATGGGTGTCATCCGCAAGATGTATGGCCGTGGTGTAGTTGCAGAGCAGTCTTACCGCAAGGCTTGGGAGGCAGCTTCGGAGTATCTCCAGAACGAGAAAATCGAAATCCTGGGCGACATGATTGGTGCCGAGGAGCAGGGTGCTCTCGATTTTGAGAACAGCACCGAGTTCGAGTATGTATTCGAGGTAGGTGAGGCTCCCGAGGTGAAGATTGACCTCTCGCAGAACGACGAGGTGGTTTACAACACCATCAAGGTGGACGAGAAGATGCACAACGACTACCGCACCAACTACCTGCGTCGCTACGGCCGTCTGGTAGACGCCGAGGAGGTAACCTCTGACGAGGCGCTGTCGGTAACGCTCGACAACGGTGACATGAACATCGCCGATGCTTACGTAGGTCTGATTTCGATGTCGGAGGAGGAGCGTAAGCCCTTCATCGGCCAGAAGGTAGGTTTCAAGACCACCGTAAACATCAACGACCTCTACAAGACTCCCGCACAGCGTGCCGCTATTCTTCAGGTGAAGGAGAACGAGTTGGAGGGTATCAACCCCGAATTCTCGCTCGAGATTACCAAGATTCGCAAGTTCGCAGAGCCTGAGTTGAACGAGGAGTTCTTCAAGATGGCTTTCCCCTCGGGCAACGTGAAGTCGGCTGAGGAGTTCGAGAAGTTCATCGACGAGGATATCAAGAGCGAGTTGAAGCGCGAGAGCGACTTCCTCTTCACTCTCCAGTTGAGAAATGTCCTCCTGGAGAAGGCAGGTCTGAAGATGCCCGAGGGCTTCCTGAAGCGTTGGTTGTTCGCCATCAACGAGGGTAAGTTCTCGATGGAGGATATCGACAAGGAGTTCGACCAGTTCCTGAAGATGTACACCTGGAACTACATCCAGAAGCACTACATCACCGAGGACAAGTTGTCGGTTTCGAAGGAGGAGGCTGAGGCCGAGGCTAAGGCTCTGGCTGCCGCTCAGTTCGCACAGTATGGTATGCCTTCGGCTCCCGAGGAGATGTTGGCAGGTTACGTAGAGAAGTTGCTCGCTGACAAGCAGCAGGGTCAGAAGATCTATGAGAAGCTCTACGAGACTAAGGTTGTTGAGGACGTTAAGCAGAAAATCAAGGTCGTTGAGAAGGAGATTTCGGCTGACGAGTTCGCAAAAATCGCCAACGAGCTTTAGTATTTTATCCTAATAAAGCATAACTTTGGACTTTGCAGGCGTGATGTTTGCAAAGTCCTTTTTTGTAAAAAATAATCGCTATATGTCGGAATTTGAAAAATATGCCCGTAAAAAATGCGGTATCAGCTCGCTGAAACTGCATGATTTTCAGTCGGTGAACGCAGGTTATGTGTCGCCGACCATCATCGAGGAGCGTTCCATGAATGTGGCGACCATGGATGTGTTCTCGCGATTGATGATGGACCGCATCATCTTTCTGGGTGCACCCATCTATGACGACGCAGCCAATATCATTCAGGCACAGCTGCTTTTCCTCGAGTCGGTAGATCCCGAAAAAGATATTCAGATTTACATCAACTCGCCCGGCGGTTCCGTATCGGCAGGTCTGGGCATCTACGATACCATGCAGCTGGTAGCCCCCGATGTGGCAACCATCTGTACCGGTCTGGCCGCTTCGATGGGTGCCGTGCTGCTCACGGCAGGTGCTGCCGGCAAACGCACGGCTTTGCCCCACTCGCGTGTGATGATTCACCAGCCACTGGGCGGTGCGCAGGGTCAGGCTTCGGATATCGAAATCACAGCCCGCGAAATCATGAAGACCAAGAAGGAACTCTACGAGATTCTCTCTCTGCACTCGGGTGTGCCGGTGAAGAAAATCGAAAAGGATGCCGACCGTGATTACTGGCTCACGGCTCGTGAAGCGTGTGATTACGGACTTATCGACGAAGTGCTAACCAAACGTGTGAAATAATGGCTCAAAACAAGAATAATAGGAATAACAACAACGGCAACGGCAACGACAAGGGTGGCGACCGCTGTTCGTTCTGCGGTGCGGGACGCGATGAGGTGGAGGTGATGTTCCAGGGCATGAACGGTGCCAACATCTGCAACCGCTGCATCGCCAACGGCTACACCATCATGGCGGAGAACGAGATGGTGTCGGCAAAGGGTTCCAAGGCCGGAGGTGTGGCTCCCCTCAAGGAGGAGGATTTGATGAAGCCCCAGCAAATCAAGGAGTTCCTCGACCAGTATGTCATCGGTCAGGACGCTGCCAAGCGTTACCTCTCGGTGGCGGTCTACAACCACTACAAGCGTCTGATGCACGCCCCCAAGAAGGACGATGTGGAAATCGACAAGTCGAATGTGGTGCTGGTCGGTTCGACCGGTACGGGCAAAACCCTCATGGCGAAGACCATCGCCAAGTTGCTGAAAGTGCCCTTCACCATTGTTGATGCCACGGTGCTCACCGAGGCAGGATATGTGGGTGAGGACGTGGAGAGCATTCTCTCGCGTCTGTTGCAGGTGGCGGACTACAATGTCGAGCTGGCGCAGCGCGGTATTGTCTTCATCGATGAGATTGACAAGATTGCCCGCAAGAGCGACAACCCCTCGATTACACGCGATGTGTCGGGTGAGGGTGTGCAGCAGGCACTGCTCAAGATTTTGGAGGGTACGATTGTCAATGTACCTCCCCAGGGTGGCCGCAAGCACCCCGATCAGAAGTATATTCAGGTCGATACACGAAATATCCTCTTCATCTGTGGCGGTGCGTTCGACGGTATCGAGCGTAAGATTGCCCAGCGTATGAATACCCGTGCGGTGGGTTACGGCCGTCTGAACGAGGACAAGGTGGACCGCAAGAACCTCATGCAGTACATCACGCCCCAGGACCTCAAGTCGTTCGGTCTGATTCCCGAACTGGTGGGTCGTATGCCCGTGCTGACCTACATGCAGCCCCTCGGTCGCGAGGCACTGCGCTCGATTCTCACCGAGCCGAAGAACGCCATCATCAAGCAGTATGTGCGTCTGTTCGAGATGGACGGTGTGAAGCTGGAGTTCGCACCCGAAGCACTGGACTACATCGTGGACAAGGCGGTGGAGTTCAAACTCGGTGCGCGTGGTCTGCGTTCGATTTGCGAGGCGGTGATGATGGACGCCATGTTCGAAATCCCCTCGTCGGCGACCGATAAATTTACGGTTACCAAAGATTATGCGGCAAAAAAGATTGAAAAGTCTAATATTCTTGCCGTAAATCAGCCGAATTAACAGTTTTTTATTATATATTTGTAATGGTCTTGTGCGACCGATGCCGCGCGATGACCTGTGACGATGGACTCCAATTTGCGTTCTGTGGGGTTCCGACCGCGCGATTTTACCGACTGAGAAGTATCTACTTAAAATTATAAATTAATTATAATAATATGTCTAAAAATTCCAAACTTACGCGTGTGGCCGATAACATCAGAATTCTGGCTGCAGCAATGGTTGAAAAGGCAAAATCGGGTCACCCCGGTGGTGCTATGGGCGGTGCCGACTTCATGACGGTGCTCTATACCGAGTTCTTGAGATACAATCCCGAGAATCCGGCATATCCGTTCCGTGACCGTATGTTCCTCGATCCCGGACATATGTCTCCGATGCTCTACGCCACATTGGCTCTTGCAGGTGCTTACTCTGTCGATGACCTCAAGTCGTTGCGTCAGTGGGGCAGTGTGACTCCCGGTCACCCCGAAGTGGATGTCATGCACGGCATCGAGAATACATCGGGTCCCCTGGGTCAGGGTCATGCCATGGCACTGGGTGCGGCTATCGCCGAGCGTTTCATGGTGGCTCGCTTCGGTGAGTGGATGGCTCACAAGACCTATGCATACATCTCGGACGGTGCTGTTGAGGAGGAAATCTCGCAGGGTGTCGGCCGTGTTGCCGGTCATCTCGGTTTGTCGAATTTCATCATGTTCTACGATGCCAACAACGTGCAGCTCTCGACCAAGGTCGATGAGGTGGACGCCGAGAACGTAGAGATGAAATATCAGGCGTGGGGTTGGAATGTCATCACCATCGACGGTCACGACATCGAGCAGATTCGTGGCGCACTGAAGGCTGCCAACGAGGAGAAGGAGCGTCCTACCCTCATCATCGGCCGCACCATCATGGCGAAGGGTGCCATGGGTGCCGACGGTACCAGCTATGAGGACAAGGTATCGACCCACGGTCAGCCGTTGAGCAAGGCCGGTGCCGATTTGGCTGCCACGGTGAAGAATCTGGGCGGTGATGTGGAAGATCCGTTTGCCTTCTTCGAGGAGAGCAAGGAGGTCTTCGCGGCACGCCGTGCAGAGCTGATGGCATGGTCAGAGGAGCGTCTGGAGGTCGAGAAGAACTGGCGTCAGGAGAACAAAGACCTGGCTCGCAAGTTGGATAACTTCCTCTCCGGCAAGCTGCCCGACATTGATTACAAGTCTATCGAGATAAAGCCCAATTGCGCTACCCGTGTCGCTTCGGCCACCGTGCTGGGCGTCTATGGCGAGAAGGTCGAGAACATGATTGTATCGTCTGCCGACCTTTCGAACTCGGACAAGACCGACGGCTATCTGAAGAAGACCAAGGCCTTCGAGAAGGGTGACTTCTCGGGCAAGTTCTTCCAGGCAGGTGTCTCGGAGCTGACCATGGCGTGCGTGATGAACGGTATGGCACTCCACGGAGGTGTCATTCCCGCGTGCGGTACCTTCTTCGTCTTCTCCGACTACATGAAGCCCGCCGTGCGTCTGTCGGCGTTGATGCGTCTCCATGTCATCTACGTATGGTCACACGACTCGTTCCGCGTGGGCGAGGATGGTCCTACCCACCAGCCTATCGAGCATGAGGCTCAGATTCGTCTGATGGAGCACCTCCACAACCACCGTGGCGAACGCTCGATGGTCGTGCTGCGTCCTGCCGATGGCGATGAGGCCGTGATGGCTTGGAAGGAGGCTATCGAGGAGGAGCGTCCCGTGGCGTTGATTTTCTCGCGTCAGGACGTCAAGTCGATTCCCTCGCTGGGCAACAACCGCCGCGAGGAGGCTGCCCAGATTTCGAAGGGTGGTTATGTGGTTCGCGATGCTGCCAAGCCGGCTGCCGTGTTGGTGGCTTCGGGTTCGGAGGTTTCGACCCTTATCGACGGTGCCGAACTGTTGGCTCAGGAGGGTATCCAGGTGCGCGTTGTCAGCGTGCCCAGTGAGGGTGTCTTCCGCGACCAGCCCAAATCGTACCAGGACACCGTGCTGCCCGCCGGTGTTGTTCGCTACGGTATGACTTCGGGTCTGTCGGTGAACCTCATGGGTTTGGTCGGTGAGTCGGGTATGATTCACGGACTCAACCATTTCGGTTACTCTGCTCCCTTCAAGGTGTTGGACGAGAAGTTCGGTTACAACGGTCAGACTGTTGCCGAGGAGGTGAAGAAGATGCTCGGCAAATAAACCGAATCGAATATACCTTATTATATAGAGCGATGTCCCATGAGGGGCATCGCTCTTGTTTTGTTCGTAAAGTCGTGTGGCAGAGCCGAAAATGAAAAAAAATGAGCCACTTTTGTCGGCTTTGGGGTGTAATTTTGATAATCCGAAAAAACTTCTTACCTTTGTCGTCCCGATTTATAAATCAGGGAGATGTGGAAAGATTTGACTGATTGCAACCACAATAAAAAATCGCTAAACCAGCTAATTTTTTATTCAAGCAGCCAATTTTTCCCATTTTATACGTTTGTTTAACCCTAAATAATGTATAATAATGGGCTTTTTATTTACATCGGAGTCGGTCTCTGAGGGACACCCCGATAAAGTATCAGATCAGATTTCGGACGCCATTCTCGATGAGTTTCTGCGTCGCGACAACAATTCTAAAGTAGCATGTGAAACCCTCTGCACCACCGGTTTGGTAGTGGTGGCAGGTGAGGTGCGCTCGAATGCCTATGTCGATGTGCAGGGCGTGGCACGCCGTGTCATCGACCGCATCGGTTACAATAAGAGCGAATATCAGTTCGATGCCAATTCGTGCGGTATCCTGTCGGCTATCCACGAGCAGTCGTCGGACATCAACCAGGGTGTGGTACGCGAAACCGAGGAGGAGCAGGGTGCCGGTGACCAGGGTATCATGTTCGGCTATGCCTGCAACGAGACCCGCGAGTTCATGCCTGCAACGCTGATTCTCTCACACGTGATTCTCAAGGAGTTGGCGGTTATCCGCCGCGAGGGTGAGGTGATGACCTATCTGCGTCCCGACTCGAAGTCGCAGGTGACCATCGAGTATGACGAGAAGACCAACAAACCCGTGAGAGTTCATACCATCGTAGTATCGACTCAGCACGATGAGTTCATCAAGGCCGGCGAGGGTGTCTCGGAGAAGGAGGCAGAGAAGATGATGCAGGAGAAAATCCGCGAGGATGTACGCACCATTCTCATTCCCCGTGTGAAGGCTCGTCTGGAGCGTGCCAACGACAAACTCGCCGATTTGATTGGCGATGAGTATATCCTCCACGTGAATCCCACCGGCAAGTTCGTTATCGGCGGCCCTCACGGAGATACAGGTCTGACAGGTCGTAAGATTATTGTCGATACCTACGGAGGTCGCGGTGCTCACGGTGGTGGCGCATTCTCGGGCAAGGACTCCTCGAAGGTGGACCGCTCGGCCGCTTATGCCGCACGTCACATCGCCAAGAACATGGTGGCAGCAGGTGTTGCCGATGAGGTGCTCGTGGAGTTGAGCTACGCCATCGGTATCGCAGAGCCCCTCTCGGTATATGTCGATACCTACCGCTCGAAGCGTCCCGCCGCTCTGGAGGGCATGACCGACGGTGAGATTGCACGCCGCATCTCGAAGCTCTTCGACCTGCGCCCCGCAGCCATCGTTAAGCGTTTCGGTCTGAAGAACCCCATTTTCGAAGCTACGGCTTCTTACGGTCACTTCGGTAACCGTCCCTACACCAAGATGGAAAAAATCTGGGAGAACGGTCAGGAAGTGGAGAAGGAGGTCGAGTTCTTCGGTTGGGAGAAACTCGATGCCGTGGAGCAGATTAAGCAGGAGTTCGGACTTTAGTATTAAGTATTTAAATATTTTCGGGTCGGGGTGTCGCTTTGCCAAGAGTGACACCCCGATGTTTTTTGACGGAGGGGCAAAATTTATGGGTTTTGTGATAATAAATCGGAGCCGGTGGTCGTTCTATTCACAAAATCAGTAATGCTTATGGAATAAATCGCCTATGAATAAAGAGTAAAACAGTGAAATTTTTTAATCTATTATGAAACAGGCTTTTTTATTTTTGAGTGCTTTGTCACTCTCTGCCGCAGTCGGAGGCGTCACCTCGTGGTATGTGGCACAGAATCAGGACGAGAAAATCGAATACATAGAGCGCGAAGTTGAACACACCCCCCAACTGGGCACCCATTTCGCCGCCTACGAGGAGGGCAAGTATCCCGACCTCACCTACGCGGCGGAGAATGCCGTGAAGGCGGTGGTGAACATCGAGGCGGTGCAGCAGGTCGAGGTGCCGCAGCGCGGTTATGACCCCTTCCTCGAGTTCTTCGGCATTCCGCAGGGCTACGACAACGAGCCGCGCTACCGCGAGCGCAAGGCGGGCGGTTCGGGTGTCATCATCTCGCAGGACGGTTATATCGTCACCAACAATCACGTGGTGGACGGTGCCACGAAGTTGCGCGTGAAGCTCAACGATGGTCGTGCTTTTGACGGCCGACTCATCGGTCGCGACTGGGCTACCGATGTGGCGCTGGTGAAAATCGATGCGGAGGACCTCCCCACACTGCCTTTCGGTTCGTCTGACGCCCTGCGTCTGGGCGAGTGGGTGTTGGCCATCGGTTCGCCCTTCGACCTGCAATCGACCATCACGGCAGGTATCGTGAGTGCCAAGGCACGAAATTTGGGTGCTATACCCAACGACTTCAGTATCGAGTCGTTCATTCAGACCGATGCTGTGGTGAACCCCGGTAATTCGGGTGGCGCGCTGGTTAATACACGCGGTGAGCTGGTCGGCATCAATACCCTGATTAAATCGCAGACGGGCAGCTACATCGGCTATTCGTTCGCCGTGCCCGAGTCGATTGTCAAGAAGGTGGTCATGGACCTCAAGGAGTATGGCGTGGTGCAGCGTGCACTGCTGGGCATACGTTTTGCACCCGTTGATCAGGACTTCATCGACCGAGAGGGTAAGGAACTGGGCATCACCGAAATCGGCGGTGTCTATGTGGCTCAGGTCATCGAGGGCGGTGCCGCTTCGGAGGCCGGTGTGCGCAAGGGCGATGTGATTATGGCCATCGACGGACACAAAATTTCGTCGTCGGCAGCCGTGCAGGAACTCATTGCACGCCACAAACCCTCCGATAAGATAACTTTATCGGTAAAAAGAGACGGAAAAATGAAACAAATAGATGTCGTTTTGCGTAATAAGGCCGACAAGCCCGAACTTTTGTCAAAAGAGAGTGTCGATATCCTCGAAGCATTGGGCGGAAAGTTCCGCGATGCAGGCGAGAAATTGTGCCGACAGCTGGAGATAAAAGGTGGTGTGCAGGTCATTGGCGTTAAGCAGGACGGTTTGCTCGCAAGAGCGCGTGTGAGAGAGGGTTACGTCATCACTCACATCAACGACCGACCCGTTTATTCGCTGGACGATGTACGCCGCATGACCGACAAGATGGAGACCATGGACGGTGTCTATCCCAACGGCAGAAGCGCAAGCTACGTCTTTGTGGAGTAGATGAGTTTTTGTGGGCGGAATGAGGATAAGAGATTATTTTTAAGGAGAAATAGTAGAAAATGCGTCAGTTAAAGATTACTAAATCCATCACCAATCGTGAGAGCCAGTCGCTGGACAAGTACTTGCAGGAGATTGGTAAGGAGGAACTTATCACCGTTGAAGAGGAAGTTGAACTCGCCCAGAGAATCAGAAAAGGCGACCAGGAGGCTTTGGAGAAACTTACGAAGGCCAACCTTCGTTTCGTGGTCTCGGTGGCCAAGCAGTATCAGAATCAGGGTCTGAGTCTTCCCGACTTGATTAACGAGGGTAACCTCGGTCTGATTAAGGCAGCCGAGAAATTCGATGAGACTCGTGGTTTTAAGTTTATCTCCTACGCCGTGTGGTGGATTCGTCAGTCCATCCTTCAGGCTTTGGCCGAGCAGTCGCGTATCGTTCGTCTGCCGCTGAACCAGGTGGGTTCGCTGAACAAAATCAACAAGGCATTTGCACGTTTCGAACAGGAACATGAGCGTACCCCTTCGCCCGAGGAGTTGGCTTCGGAGCTGGAGCTGCCCAAGGAGAAGGTGACCGACACACTGCGTGTGGCCGGTCGTCATGTGTCTGTCGATGCCCCGTTTGCCGACGGTGAGGATAACTCGCTGCTCGACGTGCTGGTCAACACCGACTCGCCCAATGCCGACCGCGGTCTGATTAACGAGTCGTTGGCCACCGAAGTGGATCGTGCACTGGAAACCCTCACCGAGCGTGAGAGAGACATCATCCGTTACTTCTTCGGCATCGGTTGCTCGGAGATGACCCTCGAGGAAATCGGCGAGAAGTTCGATTTGACCCGTGAGCGTGTACGTCAGATTAAGGAGAAAGCCATTCGCCGACTCCGCCATTCGTCTCGTTCGAAACTGTTGAAATCGTACCTCGGCTAATCGAGCGCGGCACGAAGAAGGTTAATGAGATATTGGATCACCCGAAACATTTTCATGTTTCGGGTGATTTTTTTTATGTCCCTGTGCGTGGGGTGGCTCGGTGCGTGGACTTTCCCTGTGCGTGGGGCTGCTGCAAAGAGAGGAAGCGGCGTGTGGTGGCGTGGCGCGTAAGCCGACCCATACAAAAAATCCCCGACACCTTTGCGTGTCGGGGAGCTTATGGTAAGGCGGACTTTATATCGGTTAGTATCTCTCGATGAGGCGTTCCTCGCCGTTGAGAATGAAGTGCTGCACGCTGTCGGAGTAGAAGGTGACGCGCACGTTGCCCGAGATGAGGAGGGTGTCGCCCTTCACCGTGATGGAGTAGTCGGTATGGTAGCTGTTCTCGCGCAGGGAGAGCCGCTGGCGATAGGTCTTGTTGTAATTGCTGTTGAGCCAGCAGGGTTGCTCGCTGTCGACAATCAGTGTGCGGATAATCGTGGTGTCGAGCTGTGCGACGACGGGGGCGTAGGTGCTCTTGCGCATCATGGTCTGGTAGCAGTAGCCCCTGACGGCGAACACAAGGGTGATGACGACCAGTATGATGATGGGTATGAGGGTGATTTTAGTGCTTGTTTTCATGGTTGATGATGTTTTGATAAAGACGGTTGAACTCCTCGATGCCGACCCCGAACTGCTCCATGCGCTGGATAAATTGGGGGACATCGTTGTCGATAAACTCCTTGCGCCACACCTCGTTGATGGTGGTGAGTGCGGTGTCGGTGGTGAAGTAGCCCACGCCGCGGCGGTTGGCAATCATCTTGTCGCCCTCCATGCGTTCGTAGACCCTCACTATGGTGTTGGGGTTGACCTGCATCTCCACTGCCAGCTCGCGAATGGAGGGTATGCGCTCTCCTGCGGGGTATTTCCCCTCGGCGATGCGTGCGCACATGAGGTCGTAAATCTGTAACCAGATTGGTTGGTTGTCGTTGTACTCCATTATTGTGCCTCCTCTTCTTTATATCTGAAATAAGTGGCCGCCCACAGGAACAGGGTGGCGAACACCCAAAAACAGTTGGCCCATATATCGGCGTCGGGTATCGAACTCACAACCTCCAGTGAGGTGGTGTCTCCGGTCGTGGAGCAGAGGGTGCCGCCCATGAACAGGAAATGCACATCGTTGACCGATGCCGTGTTGAGAAACGTGAACGCCATGTAAATCAGTATGCCCATGGCCACTTGTACGGCGGTCTGCCAGCCGGTGGTCTGACGGCGGCGGTAGGTGAGCACCAGCATCAGGAAGGATTGGAACAAGAACATGCCGATGTAGTCTTTGCTGTTGAGAATCTCGGAGACCAGCTCCATGGGAGAGATTTTGGCGGGGTTGAACAGGTTGTTGCAACCTGCCACAAAGAATAGGATCAGCAGGAACTCCACAGTGGCCACGGGCAGCGAGCGCAACCACACGAAGGTGTATTTCTCGCCCACGGAGGCCGGAAGGGTGATGGCCCCGAGTCGGGTCAGACGGTTGCGGTGGTAGTAGGTGGTGGCGATGGTGGCGCCGGTAATCCATGCCATGTAGAGGGCCGTGGCGGAGCTGTAGAAGAAATAGTGGATTTGGTCGTCCAGAACTGCGGGCGTGGCGGAATAGGCATTTATGGCGGAGATGGCCAGCACGATGAAGTAACCCAAAAGGGTGATGTTTCTCCGCTCGGTGTAGAACTTGCGGAAGAGCAGTGCGACTCTTTGCAACGAGAATGAGGTATTCATGGTCTGTGGTGTTTTTTATTCGTGTGTCAGAATGCGGTTGATGGCCTCGCGGTTTTGGAGTGTGGCGTTGAAAAGCAACTCGATGTTGGGCAGAGTCTCGCGTCCCGATGTGTTGGGGGCCAGTGAGATGTTGCCCATGGGGGTGGTTTCGGTGTAGAGTGGCTCCTCGTCGGGGAGGGTCTTGCCGAAGACGAAGTGGCTGCACAGGGCATCGGTCGCGGCGCTCAGCACAAGACCGTGGGTGTCGCAGATGACCACATTGTCAATTAGCGTGTCGATGTCTCTGACCTGATGGGTCGAGATGACGATGGTCTTCTCGTCGGTGGCCACCGAGGCCAGCAGACGGCGCAGGATACTCTTCGAGGGGATGTCGAGCCCGTTGCTCGGCTCATCAAGGAGGAGGTAATCGGTGTTGCACGCCAGCGCAAAGGCGATGTAGGCACGTTTCTTGAGTCCCATGGAGAAGGCACTCATCGAGGTCTGCTCGTTAATCTCCAGCTCGCGACAGTAGCGGTGGAAGTCGTCCCACGAGAATTTGGGGTAGAAGGGCGAGGTCTGTCGGGCGAAGGTGGCGATGGAGACCGTCGGCAGGAGCATCTCCTCGGGGATAATCATCATGTTCTGGAGGAAATCGACACGGCGTTCAAAGGGGTTGAAGCCGTCGATGAGAATGTCGCCGCTCTGGGGACGCAGTGCGCCACAGAGCAACTTCAGCAGGGTACTCTTGCCCACGCCGTTGCAACCCAGCAGTCCGTGGATATGTCCGGGGGTGAGGGTCAGCGAAAAGTCGTCGAAGACCCTCTTTTTACGCGAGTAGCTGTAATTGAGATGGTTGATGGTAATCATGGTCGTGAATTTTTTGTGTGCCGTGCGTGCAGTTGTGGGGCTGCCGCACAGAACGGTATTAGGTGTAATTGGGGGTGTTGGTTTTAGGTTGGTATTATGGGTTGTTCTCTGTTAGGTTACTTTTTGGTTTGTTTTGGGTGAGGGAATTTCTTTTGCTCTCCATTGTTGGTGGGCGTGCCACTCTCTTTGTGAGATGGGCATTACCCTCCTTTTGTGGGTGGCGCATTGCTCTCTCTTTCGGAGGTGGGCGTTACCCTCCTTTTGTGGGTGGCGTGTTGCTCTCTCCTTCGTGAGGCGGTCGTTACCCTCCTTTTGTGGGGGACACATTGCTCTCTCTCTCGTGAGACGGTCGTTGCCCTCTCTTTTTTTTATGTCTGTTAGTGTATTAGTTTTATAATACACTGCAAATGTAACGAAATATTTTCTACTTCAAAATTTTTTGGCGGAAAATCTGTCGGGAAAATAGGAAGGGGAGGTGTCAGATAAATATTATTTATCTGAAAAATTTTTGTGAGGGGGATTTGGGGGAAATGTGGGTGGTCGATTTTTTCGGTCAGCTTTTTCGGGGTGGGGCTGTTCCCATTTTTTCGGGAACACGAAAATGAAATTTCATGGTGAGCGGTTTTTTCGTGGGGGACTGTTTCCCTTTTTTTTGGGGTGGTGCTGGCGGACGGAATTTTTTTGTGTTCCTTTGCCTTCCTTCTCCTCCAAAATTTCGAGAGTGGGGCGGTGACTTTCGCGGAGGATTGCTGCGTAGAAATCAACATCGGGAGGACGAAGTTCTGCACTGTGGTGAAAGTTATTAACATTATTAACATAGGTCGTAAAAAGTGTTGATAACTCCGTTGTCGGATTCGTCACATTAATCCTTAATTATGGGCGCTTTACAATTATGAACACCCCGAACGAATGGCTCAAAATCTGTTGATAACTGCCCTCAAAACCCCGTTTCAGGAGGTTTCGGGGCTTATCCGTGCGTGTGAGGTCGTGTTTGTTGTATGACTGATTGTGCGTGAGTTGCAATCTGATGAGTTCGCACCCTTCGCACTTGTCATCACCCCGTGTTTACCCTTTGTCACCAAACAAAAAGCCCCGACCATAGCTGGGACTTTGAAGTTATGAACATTCTAAATTTATTGCAAAACCTAAAGGGCATTTCCCCGTCATAATTTTTTGTAAACGAGGACTTTGCGGGGCAAAAATTTTCCGTATCGGAGGAGAATATTTCTTTGATTTACGGGTATTCCCATTTTGCTTGGGGCGAAAACCACACCATTGTCTTCCCCGCGCCTATGGCGCGAATCTCCCCTTTCCCAAAGGGGAGAGAAAGAGGGGTTTATGAATATTGCTCTCGGCAGAGCCGAGAAAGAGGGGAATGTGAAAATTCCCTAGCAGGTATTTTTCAAAGGCAAAAATACATTCTGCAATGTACTACCAGACAATCGGCGTCTT
>JAHHQO010000014.1 GCA_020026335.1 Alistipes sp.
CGAACCCGAACCCGAACCCGAACCCGAACCCGAACCCGAACCCGAACCCGAACCCATATAATTAATCAGTCCTAATTGACTCAAAATATCCATTCCTCATATTCCCCGATATATAATTTAACATAATAATAATATTAATTCAAATAATGCTGCTGCGAAACCTCCCCTGTTCCAGATGCTCACACTGACTGGTGAGCGGATTTTCGGGGTTCGACATGTGTAGATAATTTGCAATCCGTTGTCATTAAATGAATTGAGTGTACAAGGCGTACAAAATATCTGAAATTTCATCTTCTCGTGGAGTCCTCAAATCAAGTTATTCCATATCATCGCACGGGCGGATTTCAAATACGCGATTCTCGGAGGGTTAAGCAACGGCAAAAAACAGAGGAGAATTATCTGCCCGCGAGAAGTGAGGACGAGCAACAAAAATCCCCTTGCCGAAATTGTCCGTTTGGTTCAATTTCCGACAAGGGGGTATTTCGTATAAATTTTCAGGATTACTGCATTGGTGAAAAACTTTCAAAGGTTCCATCTTCATAGAGGATGACAATTTTCCGCACCTTACCATGTGCATTCGAGAGGTTCGAAAACTGATGTGCTGATGTCGGTGTTGTCGAGGTGGCGGCGTCTGCCGTGAGTGAGTCAGTCGGCTGCGGGGTAATGGGTTGCGGAACTGAGTGCATGGGGTTGTCGGCTGACTTCTCCGATGCGGTATGCTCCGTTGCTGCATCGTCTCTATACATGGAACCCTTGTCCAAAATCAACCAGTCGGGATTGATGTTGGGGAAGCGGTTGAGAATCTTTTGCAGCAGGTCGAAGCCGGGTTTGTTGCGTCCGGCGAGAATATGGGAGATGCCTGCAGGATTTACCCCCAGCAGTTCGGCCAGTTGTCCGGGACGCAAATCCTCGTTTTTCATCAGTTCAAGCAGCTTTTCTTTCATGACTCAAAAGTTTTTACAAATATAAAACATTTTACAATATTAAACAAATGTGTAAATAACAATTGTAACCCAATTTTTTACACCTTAAGTAGTTACATTTGTAATGACTAAATATTGTTAAAACATAATCTACATCATAATATTATAGTTACTTTATGTTAAATAGTATAAAGTACTGATAAAAAGCGAGTTATTATATGGTAATCTCAGGTGTATATACCTGTGTGCCGAAATATGCTTATATAGGCGATATATGTGTGTTATTCAATGATAAATAAAAATTGTAAACCTCTGATAATTAGCATATAAACACTACTATGTTTAACCATTGAACTGCTGTTCTTTTGCGGAAGATCTGGCATTTTACACGATGTGGATTATTTACATATGTTAAATAATAATGTACTCCAAGTGTATATAAATGTAATTATTTTACCTTCTTTACAATTGTAAAACAAATACAAATGTTAAATCCACTACCCTACTTTGGCTATCTGTAAATTTCTGCCGGATTAACTGTTGATATGTTTCAGAATGTGAGGAGTACAGCTACTTCATTATGTTAAATAAGAAAAGCGGCAAACCGCCTTTAAAAGACAGTCTGCCGCTTGTTTGGAGCGTGATGTATCGCTTATCTCACCTATTTTGAAAGTTCAGCCGCAATTTGCGTGAACTCCTCCTGCGAGAGATGGAGCTTCTCCTTGTGGAAATCTACATCGCTTTCATCATTGATGGGAATCAGGTGGATATGTGCATGTGCCACTTCGAGTCCGAGAACCACGACAGCGACCTTTTTGCAGTCGATTTTGCTCTTGATTTTCTGTGCTACTTTTTTTGCAAAAAGAATCATTCCGGCCAAAGTTTCGTCATCGAGATCGAAAATATAGTCAACTTCTTTCTTGGGGATTACCAAAGTGTGACCTTTGGCCAGAGGGTTGATGTCCAGAAAAGCATAGTAATTTTCATCTTCGGCAACCTTGTAGGAAGGTATCTCGCCGGCTACGATTTTTGAAAAAATTGATGCCATTTTTCTATAATTTTAAGTGTCTGTATTCTGTTTGCAGGGCTTGAATTTTGCCCTCGAAATGTTGTGTTCTTTTAAAATTTTCCGATTCGCAAAGTAGGGTGACTACCCTATTTTTTCGCTTCCGCATACCTTTGTCAGATCTGTCTCCGCCTGTCTGCTACCCTCTCGATTTGTTCATTTTGTTGGATATTTTCGGAGTGTCCCAGACTTCATTTTTCGGAGGAAGGAGCGGTTAGAAATTCATCTTCTCTTCTCGCTCATCTCTTGTTGCTCCCCTTGGAGAACCGATCTCTCTGTTCTGCTCGAATTTCGGGCGGAGGATTTCGGAGTAGATGACCGCCTTGCGAAGGTCGAAGTCATCGAGGAGTGGACGATTGTCGTTTTCCTTGATTCCCGATTTCGCTATTTCGTCACGGATGGCGTCCTGTGTATTGGCGGCTGTTTTGAGACTGTTATTTGCAACGGATTTGTTAGTGAGTCCCTGTGTCTTCAACGAGCTGTCAGAGCCGAAAATCGAGCTGTTTTGTGCCGCTGCAACCTCTGACAAAGAAGCATACTCCTCCGAGAAAGGTCGGCTGGCAACCTCTCTGCGGTGAGAATCAGTCTTTTGATGCCTTTTTGCAGGCTTGGAAGATGATGTAAGGATAGCACGGTGGTCGGAAGACTCCTCGTCACCGTTTCTGTCGAGCTCCGTCAGACGCTTGTCTGTGCGGTCGTCACGGTCGGCTATGCTCTTTTGACGAACATCGTAGGCACGTTCGTATTGCTTGTCCTGGGCAATTTCGCGCTCTGCCTTCTCCTCTGCAGACTCATCGTCATCGTGTGACAACTCTTTTGAAGCCTCTTTCATGGCTTCAAAAATGCTCTTACCCCACGATTCCTCCTCGCCGTTTGACTGCATCTGTTTGCGGCGTTTGTTGGTGTTGATGAAACTCATCGCCAACAGGACCACAATCCAAATGATGACCGTAGTTGTGCTACTTGCCAGAAACATCATTTTAGTTTAATCTTCGTTTTACGCTCTCGATGCCCTTGATGATACGCAACTTGTCCATCACGGCATTGAGACTCTCGGTGTCTTTCACGTAGAGGCTCACACTACCCTCGAATATACCGTCGTGGCTGTGGATGTTCACCTCACGTATATTAATGTTGAAATCGTCACTGACCACCTTGGCCAACTCCAGCAACAGACCCTTGCGGTCGAGACCTCTGATGTCGGCCGTTACCAGATAGGACATGGCCTTGTGTTGTGACCATTTGATTTCTTCCTTTACAATGTTTTTGCCGTACTGTGCCGCCAGACGGTTCAACTCGTCGCAGGTGGCCTTGTGTACGATGATATTGCCGGTTGCAGGGTCTCTGTAACCGATGACCTTATCTCCGGGAATGGGCTTGCAACACTCGGCAATGACAAATTGCGGGTCGTTGTTCTCGTCCGTGTCCTTGAGTGTGGTGTCGTTGAGTTTATCATCGTCGATGTCGTCCTCCTCGTTCTTCTTGTTGGGGATGAAGAGTGTCCAGAACTTGAGAATCTTGCTCTTGGAGTTCATCTTCAACACCTTTTCGAGGTTGTCCAACGACACGATGCCGGCACCAATCTTGCTGTACAGCTCCTCCTTGTTGTTGCTGTCGTAGATAGGTATGATTTTGCGCAGGACTCTACCGCTGAGGTTGATATCCAGCGATTTCATCTTGTCTTCGAGCATCTGCATACCGCGTTCGATGTTGTTCTGTCGCTCGCGCTTCATGAAGCTCTTGATGGCCTGCTTGGCCTTGGCCGTGGTTACGATGTCGAGCCATTCGGGCTTGGGTCGTGCATTGTCGGCCGTGATAATCTCAATCTGGTCGCCACTGTTGATTTGTGTGGTGACCGGCTCGAGTTTATGGTTGATTTTCGCACTGATGGCGTTGTTTCCAATCTTGGAGTGGATGTCGTAGGCAAAGTCGAGCGCCGTAGCTCCGTAGGGCATCTTGCGCGACTCACCCTTGGGGGTGAACACGACAATCTCCGAGGTGTAGAGCGACAGCTTGAAGTTGTCGAGGAACTCGACGGCACTCTCCGTGGGGCTGTTCAGCGCCACGCGAATGCGCTTCAACCACTTGTCGAACTCGTCTTCGTCCTGCGAGATGGTCGCCTTCTTGTATTTCCAATGCGCTGCAAATCCGCGCTCGGCGATGTCCTCCATTCTCTGGGTGCGAATCTGCACCTCTACCCACACACCGTCGGGGCCCATCACCGTGGAGTGCAGGGCTTCGTAACCGTTGGCTTTGGGCATCGAAATCCAATCGCGCAGACGGTCGGGTTTGGGGGCGTAAATATCGGTGATGGTTGAATAAATCTGCCAGCACTGTGTTTTTTCCGAGGGGAAGGGCAACGGCTTGAATACGATGCGGATGGCAAAGAGGTCGTAAATCTCCTCAAAGGGTATCTGCTTGCGCTGCATCTTGCTCCAAATGGAGTAGATACTCTTCACGCGACCCGAAATTTCGTAGTTGAAATTGTCGCGGTTGAGCGCCGCCACAATGGGAGCGTTGAACTTGTCGATGAACTCGCGGCGCGAAGCCTCGCTCTCCTCCAACTTACGCTTGATTTCGGCGTACTGCTGCGGGAAGCGGTACTTCATGCAGAGATCCTCCAACTCGCTCTTGATGGAGTACAATCCCAGTCTGTAAGCCAGCGGGGCAAACAGATAGATGGTCTCGCCCGTGATTTTAATCTGCTTGTTCATGGGCATGGAACCCAATGTACGCATATTGTGCAGGCGATCGGCAATCTTGATGAGAATGACTCTCACATCGTCAGAGAGGGTCAGCAGCACCTTTCTGAAATATTCGGCCTGCTCCGAGGTGTCGGCATTGAACACGCCCGACATCTTGGTCAGTCCGTCGACCATCGAGGCGATTTTGGGGCCAAAGATACGTTCCATATCCTCCACTGTGTACTCGGTATCCTCCACCACATCGTGCAGGAGGGCCGCCACCACGGATTTCACACCCAGGCCAATCTCGTCGATGACGATTTGGGCTACAGCGATAGGATGCAGGAGGTAAGGTTCACCCGATCGGCGTCTTACCCCCGCATGTGCCTCTTTGGCAAGAAAAAATGCACGTTTAATAAAATTCCAATCCTCGTCGTTTTTGCAAATCTTGGTACACGACAATAAGAGATTGTCCCATTTCTCCTTAATCAGAGTCTCATCCTCAGCACTGTATCCCATTTTCGCTATTTTGAATTCTTCATCGCCTCACGAACCTTCTCCTCGATTTCCGCAGCAAGAGCTTCGTCAGACTTCAAACGTTCCTTCACTGTATCGCGACCCTGTCCGATTTTGCTGTCTCCGTAAGAGAACCACGAACCAGCCTTCTTGATGACACCGTAATCCACTCCCAGGTCGATGATTTCACCAATCTTAGAGATACCCTCACCGAACATGATGTCGAATTCGGCACGGCGGAACGGAGGTGCCACTTTGTTCTTCACCACCTTTACCTTGGTGCGTGTACCGAGCTGCTCCTCGCCATCCTTGATGACCGAAACACGGCGGATGTCGATTCTCACGCTGGCGTAGAACTTCAGCGCGTTACCACCCGTTGTGGTCTCGGGATTACCATATACGACACCGATTTTGTCACGCAGCTGGTTGATGAAGATGCAGACGGTCTTGGTCTTCGAGATGCTCGAGGTGAGCTTTCTGAGGGCCTGTGACATGAGTCGTGCCTGAAGACCCATCTTCGAGTCACCCATCTCACCCTCGATTTCGGCTTTGGGGGTCAGTGCCGCCACAGAGTCGATAACAATGATGTCGATGGCACTCGAGCGAATCAGCGAGTCGGCAATTTCGAGTGCCTGCTCGCCGTTGTCGGGCTGTGAGATGAGCAGGTTATCGACATCGACACCCAGGTTTTGGGCATAGAAGCTGTCGAAAGCGTGCTCGGCATCGATGAAAGCTGCAATACCGCCGGCTTTCTGCGCCTCGGCAATGGCGTGAATTGCCAGAGTGGTCTTACCCGAAGACTCGGGACCGTAGATTTCGATGATACGTCCCTTGGGGTAACCTCCCACTCCCAACGCCATGTCCAAAGTGATGGAACCGGTGGGGATAACGGGAATGTCGTTCACCTCGGAACTGTTCATTCTCATGATTGAACCCTTGCCGAAGTCCTTCTCGATTTTCTCCATTACGGCGTTCAAGACTTTCAGCTTGTCGGGGTTTACTTGTGTTTTTTCTGCCATATTATTCTTTTTTTTATTTTATTCGTTATTGGTTTGTTTTGTCGGGGTGAGTGGTGGTCGGGTGTCAGACTACTCTACTGTCGTTTTCTTGCCGGCTCTCGAAAGTCTGCTTCTCTCTGCCCAAATGTTACTCTTTGGTCACATCCTAGCATCTCTTTTGACCTCTCTTGTTTCCTGGTCTCTCTTACTCCTTTCTCGCACCTCTCTTGCTCCTCTCCACTCTTTCACGCCCCCTCGCTCGGCCCCGAGGTTATTTGTAGGCATCGAGGATTTGCTGGTAGTGGTTCTTGGTGTCCACCTTGGTGAAGATTTTCTCGATGCGTCCTTCGGCATCGATGATGAAGGTGGTGCGCAAGATGCCCATGTACTTTTTGCCACACATTGTCTTCTCTGCCCATACACCGTAGGCCTCGGCTACCGAGTGGTCGGTGTCTGCCAGAAGCGTGAAGTTGAGTTCATGCTTGGCGCAGAAGTTCTGATGCGACTTCTCGGTGTTGGGACTCACACCTATGATTCTGAATCCCATCTCCTCGAGTTGTGCCTTGCCGTCACGCAGACTCTTGGCTTCGAGGGTGCAACCCGGAGTGTTGTCCTTGGGATAGAAATAGAGAATGGTGCGCTGTCCTTTCAAATCGGCAAGTGACAGACGCTCACCATCTTGTGTGGTCGATTGAAAATCGGGAGCCATCTCCCCTTCCTGTAACTTAATCATATTTCGTTCTTTTTTTGTCAAACAATTCTTGCCGTCCTCCTGTACCTTGCGGGGGAGAACCCCGCTCAAACGGAGGTCTCCGCCCGATGTGGAGGAGCTGTGTAAATTCCCCTTTGTAAGAATTTACCTTCAAAGATAAGAAAAAATTATCAGATTTTTAAACCATAACCCCTACTTTTTTATGCAAATATTACATATATACCACCTCCATTTGTCGGTTTGAGCCGGCATTCATGTTGTTGAGTTTGCGATGGCAACCCGGACAGCGGATAGCCATTTCCATCTCGATGTACTCTCCATGTCCCACTTCGGGGAGCGGTGCGCCGTGGTCGGAAAAAACATAATGCTCGAAAAGCGTTCCGCAATAACGGCACTTTACTTTGTAAGATTTTCCCATCATAGTTGTGTTTTAAGGTTTCTGTTGCAAAGGAACTGCAACGGAGTGACAATTTGTGACACAAACTAACAATGGCTGAATTTTTCGAGATAACGGGTGATATATTCTTTCAATTCGGGGGATTCGATGATGTGAATGTCGTCCAAGAGACCGACAACAAAACGACCCACGCCTGCCATTCCGGCTACTTCGGTGTCGAGCAGCCACAGGTCGTGACCCAAAGGGCGGACATCCTTTTCCGCCTGGGGATACTCCTCGCAGAGCAGGTTGTAGGCCAGAACGCCCATTTCGAGTTTGACGGGATAGTGGACCTCGCCGTGCATTCTGAAGGCATCGATGAAGCCCTCCTTGTGTGCGGATTTGAACTGCCAGTCGTCCTCGGTGACTTCGACCGAGGAGATACGCGAGGTTTTGAAGATCTTGCAGACATTGTCCTGCGGGTCGTAGCACCACACCTGCACGTAGTTGGTCGTGAAAGCAAAGGGTTCTACCCTTCTGTCGCGCGTTGCACCGCCGTGTGCCGACTGATAACCACACAGCACGGCTTGTTTCTCGGTCTCTATGGCTTCGATGAGACGGTGCACATTCGAGGCGTTCTTGCCGCGTACAACGGTGTTGGCCAGCGTCTTGTTGTCATAGACCGAGTAGAGCTTGCGTTTGAGATTCTGTTTGAGGAGGTTGGTGTCGTCGATGTTTTCGATGGCACTCTTCAGAATGACGGCCTCCTCTTCGGTGAAGTGGACCAACTGCGAGATGTCCTTGAAGTGGGGCGACTCCTTGTCGAGACGGATGCAATCGCCCGATTTCTTGATGACAAAGCCGGCTTCACGGAAGGTGTCGATGTAGCGGTAAATCGTTCGACGCGACATATCGAGACGCTCGGCGAGCTGATCGACATTGTAGGTCGTATTGGCCGTCAGCATCTTCATCAGACGCAATAGGCGTTCTAATTTGGGTTGGTCCATAGTGGTCGGTTATTTTTGATGGGTGAGACTGAACGAAAGCCTTGAGAAATATTCCTTTGGAGGGCGTTTCTGCGTGCTAAAGTCCGAGCCTCAAATGCAAATATACGAAAAAAGGTTGTGATGGAAAATCACAACCTTTCAATTCTTGTGGGTGCTGCCCTATTTCGACATGACCAACTTCTCGATTTCTTCGACCGTGTGGCGGAAATTCTTGTCTGTTTCAATCAGATTGCTCACCGCCTTGCACGAGTGCAATACCGTGGCGTGGTTTCTGCCGCCGATAGCCGCACCGATGGAGGTCAGCGGCGACTTGGTGTGCTGCTTGGCCAGATACATGGCTATCTGTCGAGCCTGTGCCACCTCGCGGGTACGTTCCGAGGAGTTCAGACGCGCCAAATCCACATTGAGGTAGTCGCATACCACCTCGATGATGTTCTCGATGGTAATCTCCTTCTGGGTAATCTGTACGTAGATTTTCAACACCTCTTTTGCCAATGACTTGGTAATCTTGCGACCCAGGTAGGCGGCGTGTGCCTTCAGTGAGGTCAGCGCACCTTCAATCTCACGCACATTGGCGGAGATATTGTCTGCCAGGTAGAGAATGACATCGTCGTTGAGCTGTATGCCCAGCTTCTGCGCCTTGGCACGGATAATCTTCACCTTCGTCTCGTAGTCGGGAATGTTGATGGGTGTCGATAATCCCCACTTGAATCGGGTCAGCAGGCGCTGCTCGATATCCTTCAACTCCACGGGCGGTTTATCCGAGGTGAGCACCAACTGCTTACCCGACAACTGCAAGTGGTTGAAGATGTTGAAGAAGGCGTTTTGAGTACCTGTCTTGCCCGTCAATTCCTGAATATCGTCGATAATCAACACGTCTATCATCTGATAGAAGTGAATGAAGTCGGGAATCTCACCGTTCTTGTAGGCGGTTTGGAACTGTGCCTGAAACTTGTTCATCGACACATACAACACCTGCAATTCGGGATGGCGTTCTCTTACCTCATGACCGATGGCCTGTACGATGTGGGTCTTTCCCAAACCCGAGTTACCGTATATATAAAGAGGGTTGAAGGGGTTGTTACCGGGAGAGACGGCCACCGACATACCTGCCGCACGAGCCAATCGGTTGCAGTCGCCCTCGATGAAGGTCGAGAAGGTGAGTGACGAATTGAGCTGAGGGTCGATGATAATCTTCTTCAGACCGGGAATGACAAACGGATTTTTGATGTTTGCTGTGTTGGTCTGGGTGTTGAAACGCGAAATCGCCGCCGTGTCTGCATTCGATGTGGCTGTTGTGTTGACAGTCACCGTGGCACGGGGTACGGCATAGTGCAGACGGGTCTGCTGTCCGTAGAACTGAGTGATGATGGGTCTCAGGAAAGGAATGTAATTCTTTTCAATCTGTCGGACATAGCTTTCGTTAGGTACTCTCAGACGCAGGGTCGTACCATCAAATTCAAGCGGTTCGATAGGCTCGAACCACTTCTCAAACTCCTCGGAGCTGGTTTGTGTTTTGATACGTTCAAGGCAATTCTGCCATATCTCATTGTATGACTGAGAGTTCGTTGACATATTAGGGAAATCGCTTTTTATGACGGTGCAAAGTTGTGAATAATTTTGTTAAAAAAACGGTCTCGGAGATGTTGCTAATCTCCTATTTTTTTATATAGACTACCAAAGTTATTAACATTCTTATGCAGAATCCCGACCGAAGCCAAATTTGCGCTTTCTCCCCAATCACCTCTTTCCGCCATCTGTCCTTTTTTTATAGGGCGACTGCCCGGTGTTCCCGATGCCTTAATTTCTGTTATTTTATTCCGGTTTGCTATTCTTCATTGTAAAGAAAAACAGTCGCTGACCCATCGCCATAATTTGTGATTTTCCCAAAATTCGTGTTCCGGGAAACGATAGTTTAACACTTCTGCCTTGAAAATTACGTTTTAATTTACTATATTTGCGTATAGAAACTATAAATAAATAACTATAAAGCAAAAAACTTATTATGGCAAACGAAGTTGATGAAAAGGTTTTGAGCAAAGCTCAATCCTGGCTCGACGGCAATTACGACGAGGAGACAAAGAAGCAGGTGAAATACCTCATGGAGAACGATCCCAAGGAGTTGGTCGAGAGTTTCTATAAGGATTTGGAGTTCGGTACGGGTGGTCTGCGCGGTATCATGGGCGTTGGTTCCAACCGTATGAACATCTACACCGTAGGTGCTGCCACTCAGGGTCTCTCGAACTACCTGAAGAAAAATTTCGAGGGGCAGGAGGTACGTGTTGCCGTAGCACACGACAGCCGTAACAACTCACGCCGTTTTGCAGAGGATGTTGCCGACATCTTCGCCTCTAACGGTTTCACCGTATTCCTGTTCGACGCTCTGCGCCCCACTCCCGAGTTGAGCTTCGCCATCCGCGAGCTGAAGTGTCAGTCGGGTGTTGTGGTTACCGCATCGCACAACCCCAAGGAGTACAACGGTTACAAGGCTTACTGGACCGATGGTGCACAGGTGACCTCTCCCCACGATAAGAACATTATCGCCGAGGTAGCCAAGATTACCAATGTAGATATGGTTCAGCGTGGCAAGAACAAGGAGAACATCACCATTCTCGATGAGAAGTTCGATGAGATTTATCTGGAGCGTATCCATGCTCTCTCGCTGTCGCCCGACTGCGTGAAGAAGCACCACGACATGAAGATTGTTTACTCGCCCATGCACGGTGCCGGTGTACGTTTGGTTCCTGCATCGTTGAAGAAGTTTGGTTTCACCAATGTCATCATGGTTCCCGAGCAGTCGATTGTAGATGGTAACTTCCCCACTGTCGAGTCTCCCAACCCCGAGGAGCGCAAGACCATGGCCATGGCTATCGAGCTGGGTGCCAAGGAGGGTGCTGACCTCGTTATGGCTACCGACCCCGACTCCGACCGTATCGGTTTGGCACTGCGCAACAAGAAGGGCGAGTATGTGCTCCTGAACGGTAACCAGACTTTGGCGCTGCTGTTGAGCTATCAGCTGACCCGTTGGGCAGAGCTGGGCAAGTTGGACGGCAACCAGTATGTGGTAAAGACCATCGTTACATCGCAGATGGCCAACACCGTGGCAGCTCACTTTGGTGTGAAGTGCTACGACTGTCTGACCGGTTTCAAGTATATCGCCAAGATTATCCGCGAGAACGAGGGCAAGACACAGTATATCGGTGGCGGTGAGGAGTCGTTCGGCTACCTCGCAGGCGACTATGTACGCGATAAAGATGCCGTTTCGGCTTGTTCGATGGCTGCCGAGGCTGCCGCATGGGCTATGGATACCATGGGCCTCACCCTCTATGAGTGGTTGCAGCAGTTGTATGTGAAGTACGGATTCTTCCTCGAGGGTCTGGTTCCCGTTGTCCGCAAGGGTAAGGAGGGTGCCGAGCTGATTCAGAAGATGATGATGGACTTCCGTGCCAATCCTCCCAAGACCATCGTTGGTTCGAAGGTGGTTAAGATTAACGATTTCCAGTCGTTGGAGCAGCTTGACGTCCTGACCGGCAAGAAGACGCCCATCGAGCAGGATAGCAGCAATGTACTCCAGTGGTTCACCGAGGACGGTACTACCGTATCGGTTCGTCCTTCGGGTACAGAGCCCAAGATTAAGTTCTACTTCGGTGTGAAGGCCGACTTGAAGTCTGTCGAGGACTACGACAAGGTACACGCCGAGTTGGCTGCCAAGATTGAGGCCATCAAGAAGGACTTGAATCTGATTTAATCCATCGTAAAATACAAACGGGCTTACGATAAGCCCGATAAGCAACCGAGCCGTGAGACAAACTCACGGCTCGGTTTTTTTGTTCGGGTAGGGGAAGCTACCCTATTAATGTCATTTTCTTTCTTCCAAATTCTGTGGAGTCGGGATTATTTTTCCCTTCTCTCTGGCAAGCGAACGGCAGGATGCGCGGTCGATTTTGCCGTTCTCGGTCATGGGGATATTGCCGACAACAAAGATGTGCTTCGGACACCAGTAAGGAGGAAGCACCGTCTCCATTTGTCGGTGAAGCTCCTGTATGTCGCGACACTCGGTGAGCAACAAAGTCACGGCTTCGCCCAACCGCGGGTCGGGAATAGAGGTGACGGCAAACGGAGTGGAGAGCATGCCCTTCAACAGTCGTTCCACCTCCTCGATGTGTATCTTCACTCCACCGCTGTTGATGACATTGTCTTTGCGCCCCACCACCGAGAAACTTTGGTCGCTGTGGAGTCTTACGATGTCGTTGGTGTGCAACGGATGTAGGGTCAGTGCGGGGGCATTGATAATCAGTGCTCCGTCCTCGTCTTGCGAGAGTGTGATGCCCTTGAAAGGGGTGTAGCACTCACCGGCAGATGTTCCATTGAGCGGACGCAGGGCGATGTGTGAGAGGGTCTCCGTCATGCCGTAAGTGGAATAGACCGCACAATGAAGTCCGGCGGTCATCTGCTGTAAGGCATCATCGACAGCACCGCCACCGATGATGACCTTCTCGGTGCGGTCGAGTCGCGAACGCTCCGTGTCGTTTTGCAGGGTGTTGTAGAGTTGCAGGGGTACCATCGCCACAAATGTGACCCTCTCCCGGACATCGGAAAAGGGATGCCCCGATGCAGGGCGCAAAAACAACTCCATGCCTGCTACCAACGAGCGCACGACCATCATCATCGCACCTATATATTTCAGATTCATGCACAGCAGTGCCGTGTCCGTCTCTCCCAGCGAGAGATGCTCACAGGTCATGCGTGCACTCTCCATCATGCGCCGTTTGCTCACCTCCAGGGCTTTGGGCTTTCCTGTCGAACCCGAGGTGTGCACCGTGAGGGTCTCCGACGGGGAGAACCACTCGTGGAGGAACCGATAGAGGTCGGCTTCTGCGGATGTCCCCTCACAGCCCCCTGCGGCATGGATTTCCGCAATGACGGCAGCGTCTATCCGTCGGCCGTTGTAACGGAGATATTGTTCCCCTATGGAGAGTTTCATCGTTTGTTGTACCATAGGCAGTCTCCCGATATTTGCAGGGGCATGGGCGTGTTGTCGGTGAACAAAGCCCCCGTGCCCAAACCTTGTGGCATGGGGTTGGAAAGGGTGGCACACCACTGGGCAATGGCGTTGAGTCCGATGTTGGACTCCAAAGCCGAAGTTATCCACCAGCCTATGCCCAATCGCTCGGCCTGTGCAATCCACTCCTCCGCGCCACGGATTCCTCCGTGCAACGAGGGTTTGAGAATGATGTATTGGGGGCGGATATGCTCCAACAGGCGGCGTTTGCCCTCCAAGGTATTGTAGCCGATAAGCTCCTCATCAAGGGCTATCGGAAGCGGAGACTCGGCAGTCAGTCGTGCCATCGCGTCCCACTGTCCTGCCCGAATGGGCTGTTCGATGGAGTGTAAATCCAACTCTGAGAGGAGTTGCAACTTACGGAGGGCATCATCGGGAGAGAAAGCACCGTTGGCATCGACACGCAGTTCTATTTTCTCCTTGGGGAAATGACTGCGGATAAAGCGGAGCAACGACAACTCCTTCTCAAAGTCTATCGCGCCGATTTTGAGTTTGATACAGCGGAAACCTGCGGCGATTTTCTCCTCTATACGGGCATACATCTCCTCGTAGGTGCCCATCCATATCAGACCGTTAATTGGTATGCCTGCCAGACCTTGCGAGAAGGGGGTGTCCCACAGAGCGGTATCCCCCACTTCGAAATGACGCAGAGCGGTCTCCAGTCCGAAGAGCATCGAGGGGTAATCGCGCAGCGCGTCGTAGTCGATGATTCCGCCCCGTTGTTCGAAGTCGTCACACACGCGGCGCAGGATTTGTTCGTAGTCGGGGAGGTCGTCACAACTGAGTTGTGGCAGGGGGGCGCACTCTCCCACCCCCTCGCGACCCGGATAGTCGGGTGACGAGAGGTGGAGGTACCATATTTTGCGCGTCAGATATACACCGCGTGAAGTACCTGCCGGTTGCTTGAAGTGCAACAGGCGGGGTTCAATGTCTATCTTGCAATTCATTGCTGTGTGGTTTGCCACAGCTCCCTTCTGTTAAGGGAACTTGGGGTATTGCTTGAAATTAGGTTTGCGTTTCTCAAGGAAGGCATTTTTACCCTCCTGAGCCTCATCGGTGAGGTAATAGAGCAGTGTGGCATCGCCTGCCAACTCCTGAATACCTGCCTGACCGTCAAGTTCGGCATTGAGACCGGCCTTAATCATACGCAGAGCCAGGGGGCTGAGCTGCATCATCTCCTCTGCCCATGCCACATACTCGTCCTCGAGCTGGTCGAGAGGTACAACCTTGTTCACCAGACCCATGTCGAGAGCCTCCTGTGCGTTGTACTTGCGACAGAGGAACCAAATCTCGCGAGCTTTCTTCTGACCTACGACACGTGCCATGTACGAAGCACCGAAGCCGGCATCGAAGCTGCCCACACGCGGACCTGTCTGTCCGAATATGGCATTCTCCGAGGCGATGCTCAAGTCGCAAACCACATGGAGCACATGACCTCCGCCGATGGCAAAACCGTTGACGGCGGCGATGACGGGTTTGGGTATACTGCGAATCTGCTTCTGTACATCGAGGACGCTCAAACGGGGAACACCGTCCTTGCCGATGTAGCCGCCGCGACCCTTCACATTCTGGTCGCCACCCGAGCAGAAAGCCTTGTCACCTGCACCGGTGAGTACCACAACATCGATGTTCGAGTCCTCACGGCAGATGCGCAGGGCATCGCTCATCTCGGCGGTTGTGGTCGGGGTGAAGGCGTTGCGGTAACGCTCGCGGTTGATGGTGATACGGGCAATGCCGTTATAGTAATCAAAAAGGATGTCTTCGTACTCTTTGATTGTTGTCCATTCTCTTTTGGTTGCCATAATTTATTGTTGTTTTATTTGATGGTAATAATCTTTCAATATTGCCGCATCCTGCTCTTTGGAGGTGAAAACCTCCAACATGAGGGGGTGGTCGCAGGGACTCGGAGCGGTAAATTCGCTCATCGCCGCCAGTAGTTGTTCCTCGTTGTGAGCGCATATGTAACGGACACCGCGCTCCTCCGCCCAGCCCTTTGCCGAGGTGGTGTGGTCGGCAGCGATGTAGTTGTGTGCGACCTGCTGCATCTTCAGTCCGGGCAGGATGTGGAAAATTTCGCCACCTCCGTTATTGAGCAACAGAATACGCAGATTGGAGGTGAGAGCCTCGCTCCACAGGGCGTTCATGTCGTAGAAGAAACTCAAATCACCGATGGCGATGAAGTTAAGTCGTGTACAGCCCGAAGCATACCCCACCGCCGTGGATAAAGAGCCTTCTATGCCGCTGGTACCGCGGTTACACTGCACCATGATGGTGGGCTTCAGTGGGTAGAGCTGTGCAAATCTTACCACCGATGAATTGGCAAGATGCAACACCGAATCATCGGGTAGCTGATGCATCAGTTCGCCAATGGCGCGCAGCTCCGAATAAGGGGCATGTGGCGCGGGAATAGAGGCGGTGACCTTGTGCCACGATGCGGCATAATCCGAAGCCGAGACTCCACCGCGCGCGGCGAGAGCCTGCCAAAATTCTTCGGGCGAGAGTTCCACCACGCCGCTCAATGCACAAAACAGGTCGGGCATACTGCCGTCGGGCGAGATGTGCAGATGCACTTTGGGGGGAATGGCTCTCAAATATTGCTTGAGTCGTTTCGAGACGATGTGTCCCGAAAAGGTGATGACCACATCGGGTGCAAGTGCATGCTTCTCCTCCTCGGAGAGCAGATAGAGTGCCGTGTCGAAGTTACGGATAACCTCCTGCTCCTCCGCGTTGCCGATATGTTCTGCCAGCCACACAAAACCTTGTTGTGTGGTGGAGTAATATTGTCTGTCGGAGGGATTGCTCTGCCCCTGTATGACCATGCGGCGGGGATAGCGGTTCAGCAGTTCTGCCAAGGTGTCAATATCGCGGTGGGTGTAGCGTCTGATGACGCGCTCCTCGGGAAGCTTCGTGACCGAGAAACGGAACAGAGGTTCCGAAATCGGCAGATTGATATGCACGGGACCACACGTGTGGTGAGTCATCTCCAAGAGGGCCTCGTTAATCAGACGGTTGCTGTACCACTCGTCCTCCGCGGAGTGAATTTCGGGAAGTGAAACACTCTTCTTGACCAATGTACGGAAGACATCGGGCTGGGGCAGGGTTTGCCCGTCCATCTGCCCTATCCACGCCTGCGGACGGTCGGCAGAGATGACAAGCAGGGGTACCTGCTGATAGTAGGCTTCCGCCACGGCAGGATGCAGGTTGAGCAGTGCCGAACCCGATGTGCAGCACACCGCCACGGGGTGACCCGTTCTGAGTGCCGCACCCAAGGCCACGAATCCTGCACTGCGCTCATCGGTCACGGCGTGACACTTGAACGCTGCGCACTGCGAGAAGGTCTCCACAATCGGGGCGTTGCGACTGCCCGGACAGAGAACCACCTCCTCGATGCCGTGTGCCAGAGTCAGTGAAACGAGTTGAAGTATGCTTTTGATGTCGGAATACATGTCTTTAAATGATGTTGAGCAGGGTTTGCATTTTGTTTTCGGTCTCCCGCCATTCGTCCTCCATCTCCGAGGAGGTCACAAGGCCTCCACCGGCATAGAGGTGGAGTTGCTCCTCGTCGATATTCATACAGCGGAGATTGACATAGAGATGGGTCGAGTCATCGGCGGACAACATACCCACAAATCCCGAATAATAGGCTCTGTCATACCCCTCGTGGTCGAGGATAAATTGCTGTGCCTCGGCTTTGGGCAGACCGCACACGGCTGGTGTGGGATGAAGCTGACGGAGTAACTTTCCGAGGTGACGGTTGTCTGTCATGCGGAAATGAAACTCGGTCTTCAGATGAGCCAATGCGCCAGCACGGACGGTGTAGGGACCTTTCTCTGTGGAGGTGTATCCCTCCTTGTGAAGCAGGTCGCGAATGTAGGAGGATACATAGCCCTGCTCCTCGTGGTTCTTCTCGCTCCACTCGGTGGGCAGGGTGTCGCCCGTGAGGGGCTGTGTTCCGGCCAAAGCCACGGTGTACCACTCCTGGCCACGACCCGAAAGGAGAATTTCGGGGGTGCAACCCAACCACACACCCGTTGAGGGGGTGTAGTAGACAAAGACATAGGAGTTGGGATATTGACGGCAGGCACGTGCATAGACCTCCGTGAGGGAGAACTCCCCTCCTTTTGCGCGCTCCATGCGACGTGACAAGACCAGTTTGCTGAAATCGCCCTCGCAGAGTGCCGTCTTGAACTCCCCGAAACATTTGCAGTAGGCTGTTGTGGGGGCATTGTGTTGCGGCTCACGGGGCGAAAGAGACTCCGAAGCAGTAATCTCCAGCTTTACGGGCACACCGTGAGGGGTGATGCAGATGACGGGATGTTGTTTCGAGATGTGGAACGGAGCAATGACAAATCCCGATTTATGGTCCAATTCCGCGAGGTCTTCGTACTGCGTGACCTCCCCTACAATCATTGTGGGGTGTGTCTGGCCCGGAAGACGGTATATCGCAAACGGGAGGTTGCGTCGGATAAGTGAGTCTAAATCTGTGGAGTTGAGTTGTATATTGTCTGCCATTTCCATTCCGAGTAATCGGATATTACATATTACTAATGGACAAAGATAGGAAATAGTAAGATAGCGGGGAAACGAAATGCAATAATTTTTAGTGCCGGAGACGCTTTTCGGGGGTGTTTTCGGGTGAATCTGTGCGTGGCGTACTGCTTTAATCAAAAAAAACGGAATCGGAAACCGATACGACTTTTGTAGCAACCTTACGAACCAAAATATGAATTTAAACCGCGTTTTAGTGCTATTTTACGACTAATTTTCTATCTTTGCAAAGAATTAACTGTTATGAAAAAGAGTTTATTGACCATTATATTCGGGCTTGCGTGCTGCTTTTCCGTGCTGGCTTCCGAGCCTTTGACCTTCTATGGTGTCGATTTTTCGCTGGCGAAAGTCTACGGTGCGGACGAATCGCGTGATGCGTTCGGCAAAGCCTTTTCGGATATCAACCAGCTGTTTATCAGTCAGGAATCGAAATACGATGTCGCCTGTCTCACGGGCGAGGAGGTGACCTCGAAACGAATTTCGGTAGCCTGCAAATCCACCAAACACCATTTCATGGTAGCGGACTCCATCGCGGTGTTCTTTCTCGAAGACCCCGAATACGATTGTCGTGCGGAGATAGACGCGTTGTTGAAAAGCTACGAGCTGCCGACTGCCGGTCGCAGCGGAATGGTGATGATTGCCAATCTGTTGAACAAGGCACACGGCGAAGCGGATTTCTACGTGGTGATTTTCGACACGCAAAGTCGTGAGATGACCTCCTGCTATCACGTGTGGGGTCATGCCGGCGGTTTCGGATTACGCAACTATTGGGCCAATGCCGTGCGTCTGGCGTTGAAACAATATCCCAAGGTCAAAAAAATGACATTGAAACATCAGAAAAAATGATACAATACGATAAGACTCTCTCTCTGGCCGATGTTGAGCGCATCGTGTGGGGTGGCGAAAAATTGTCGCTGGCCGACAGTGCGGTTGCCCGTCTGGAGCGGAGTTTCAATTTCCTCAAAAAATTTGCGGCCGACAAGGTCATCTATGGCATCAATACGGGTTTCGGTCCCATGGCACAGTATCGTGTGAGCGACCGCCATCTCAACGAGTTGCAGTATAACATCATTCGCAGCCACTCCACGGGAGCGGGTGCTCCGCTGGAGGATACCGATGTGCGTGCCGTGATGGTTGCCCGTCTGGGTACGCTCTTGCAGGGCTACTCGGGTATCCATCCCTCGGTGGCGCAGTTGCTCGTCGAGTTTATCAATAGGGGCATCTACCCCATGATTCCCCGTCACGGTTCGGTGGGTGCAAGTGGCGATTTGGTGCAGCTGGCACACCTGGGTCTTGCGCTCATCGGTGAGGGCGAGGTGCACTACCACAACCAGTGGCGCGCGGCGGCCGATGTCTTGAAAGAGGAGGGGCTGCAACCCATGTCGGTGCATATCCGCGAGGGATTGTGCATCACCAACGGAACATCGGTGATGACGGGTATCGGCATGAACAACATCTTGTTGGCACGCAAACTCCTCATATGGGAGGAGGTTGCCTCGGCGATGATTAACGAAATCGTGGAGTCGTACGATGATTTCCTTTCGAAGGAGATAAATGCGGCAAAGCGTCACGGCGGACAAATCCGTATCGCGGAGGAGTTGCGCCGCTGGCTGGAGGGTAGTCACAGCCTGCGCGACCGTCAGAAGGAACTCTATGACGGCCGTCACGAGGGCGAGGAGGTTTTCTCCCACAAGGTACAACCCTACTACTCGCTGCGTTGTGTGCCCCAGATTTTGGGTCCCGTGCTCGAAACGCTCGATTTTGCGGAGGAGATTCTCGTCGATGAGTTGAACTCGGCGTGTGACAACCCGATTGTCAATCCCGACACCGAGAATGTATATCACGGCGGTAACTTCCACGGCGACTACGTGTCGTTCGAGATGGACAAACTCAAAATCGCCATCACCAAACTCACCATGCTGGCCGAGCGTCAGTTGAACTATCTTTTCCACGACAGAATCAACGGCATTCTTCCGCCGTTTGTCAATATGGGTGTCCTGGGTCTGAATTACGGATTGCAGGCTTCGCAGTTTACGGCGACCTCTACCACGGCCGAGTGTCAGACTCTCTCGATGCCCAACTACGTACACAGTATTCCCAACAACAACGACAATCAGGATATCGTGAGCATGGGTACCAATTCGGCACTCATTGCACGCACGGTCATCGAAAACAGCTATCAGGTGCTCTCTATTCTCATGATGGCTGTTGTGCAGGCGGTGGATTGCATCGCGGCGCGCGAGCGTCTGGCACCTGCTTCACAGAAGATTTATGACGAAATCAGAGCGTTCTTCCCCGTCTTCAGGGACGACACGCCCAAGTATCGTGACATCGAGAGAATGATTGCCTATTTGAAAGAGCGAAAAATAGAATTATGATTAGATATGCACTTGTAACAGGCGGCTCGCGAGGAATCGGTCGGGCCATTTGCGAAAAGCTGGCCGAGGAGGGCTTCCATCTGTTGATTAACTATCGCAGTGAGGATGCGGCTGCGGAGGAGACTTTGCAGCGCGTGAAGGCATTGGGTGCCGACGGAGAACTGCTGAAGTTCGATGTTGCCGATACCGCTGCCACACAGACTGCCCTCTCTTCGTGGGCGGAGGCTCACCCCGATGCCTATATCGAGGTGGTGGTCAACAATGCAGGCATACGCCGCGACAATCTGATGGTGTGGATGCCTGCACAGGATTGGTCGCAGGTGTTGAACGTCACGCTGGGGGGCTTCTTCAATGTCACTCAGCCGTTGCTGCAACCCATGCTGACCCATCGTCGGGGGCGCATCATCAACATCGTGTCGCTGTCGGGATTGAAAGGACTGCCAGGACAGACAAACTATTCGGCAGCCAAGGGCGGACTCATTGCCGCAACCAAGGCCCTCTCGCAGGAGGTGGCCAAACGCGGTGTGACGGTCAATGCCATCGCTCCCGGATTCATTGCCACCGACATGACGGCCGACCTTGAGGAGAAGGAGCTCAAGAAGCAGATTCCTGTCGGAAGATTCGGAAAACCCGAGGAGGTGGCTGCGCTGGCAGCTTTTCTGGCATCGGACAGTGCCGCATACATTACAGGTGAGGTGATTTCAATTAACGGAGGGTTGTACTAATGGAAAGACGTGTTGTAATTACAGGTATGGGAATCTACTCCTGCATCGGCATCGGCAAGGAGGCCGTGAAGGAGTCTTTGTATAATGGTCGTTCGGGTATCGGTTTGGTCGAGGAACGCCACCAGTTCGGATATCGTTCTGCCCTGTCGGGTATTGTTCCCCTGCCCAATCTGAAAGGCAAGTTGGACCGCCGTCAGCGCGTCTGCCTGCCCGAGGAGGGTCAGTATGCCTATGTGGCAACGTGCGAAGCCCTGGAGCAGGCCGGCATCGATGCCGATTACCTTGCTCACAACGAAGTGGGTATCCTCTACGGCAACGACAGCAGTGCGCAGGCCGTTGTTGAGGGTATCGACAAGGTGCGCGAGAGCGGCGACACCGCCATGGTGGGTTCGGGCAATATCTTCCAGTCGATGAACTCCACCGTGACGATGAACCTCTCGGTTATCTTCAACCTCAAGGGCATCAACCTTACCGTCTCGGGAGCGTGTGCCAGCAGCTCGCACGCCATAGGCATCGCGGCACTGCTCATTCGCAACGGATTGCAGGATTGTGTCATCTGTGGCGGATGTGAGGAGGTGAACAAATACTCGGTGGCCAACTTCGATGCCCTGTCGGCATTCTCCATTCGTGAGGACGCTCCCGAAAAGGCATCGCGTCCCTTCGATAAGTCGCGTGACGGTTTGGTGCCGAGTGGTGGTGCTGCCACATTGGTGGTCGAGAGCTACGAGTCGGCAATGAAGCGTGGTGCCACTATTTTGGCAGAGGTGGCAGGCTATGGTTTCTCCTCGAACGGTGACCATATCTCGCTACCCAATGTCGAGGGACCGTCACGCTCCCTGCGCCGTGCGCTGGACGATGCGGGTATCTCGCCCGAGCAGGTGCAGTATGTCAATGCACACGCCACTTCCACCCCCGTGGGTGATGCCAACGAAGCCAAGGCCATCGATGCCGTATTCGGAGACCACAAACCCTATGTCACCTCCACCAAGTCGCAGACCGGACACGAGATGTGGATGGCCGGTGCCAGCGAGGTGATTTATTCGGTGCTGATGATGCAGAACGGATTTATAGCCCCCAATCTCAACTACGAGGAGGGCGATGAGTTTGCTCGACGACTCAACATTCCGAACCACAGGGTCGATGTGGAGTTCGATACCCTACTCTCCAATTCCTTCGGATTTGGAGGTACGAACTCCTCGTTGATAATCAGAAAATTCAGATAAACGATAAATATGCTTTCTAACGAACAAATTATTGAGAAACTCACCGATGTATTGTCGGAGGAGTTCGAAATCGAAAAGGATGAAATTACGGCGGAGTCGTCACTCAAGGAGACCTTTGGTCTCGACAGTCTCGATTTGGTCGATGTGGTGGTGCTGATTCACGACAACTTCGGCATCAAACTCCAGGGACCCGACTTCGCAGGTGTGAAGACCTTTGGCAACTTCTGTGATTTAATCCTTCGCAAACTGCATGAGTCAGAAGCCTAAAGATTGGACGGGGAAGTCGAGGGGCGGTTATACGGGGTATATGATATTCATATTCCTTATCCGTAAAATCGGCCTTCGGGCGGCCTATGTCCTCTTGGGTTTTGTCTCTGTTTATTTTATTCCGTTTGCGCCCTCGGCCACAGTCGCCATGTGGGACTACTACCGCCGCTCGCTGAAACGCGGCAGGTGGCAGAGTATGTGGAGAATCGTGCGCCACTACTACCTCTTCGGTCAGACGATTATCGACCGTATAGCGGTGGAGAACGGCATGGGCAATCGCTTCACCTACGAATTCGACAACTATGAACCCACTCGCCGACTCTTTGATGAGAGGCGTGGCGTGGTGATGATTGGTGCTCACTTCGGTGCGCCTGTCATGGGTGCCGACTTCTTCGGCAAGTATGCCGACCGTATGAATTTGGTGATGTACGATGCCGAGCACAAGAGAGTCAAGGAGGCGTTGGACCGCTTCGGTCAGAAACTGGCGTTGAGGGTCATTCCCGTGGGAGAAGACCCCTTGGCGAGCATTCTCGACATCAAGGCGGCATTGGACCGAAAGGAGTGTGTCAGCTTCATGGGTGACCGCTTCCTGAAGGGAAACCGCACCTTCGAAGCCGAGTTCATGGGACGCAAGGCATCATTCCCCCAAGGACCTTTCCTCATTGCGGAGAAGATGCGTGTGCCGGTGATTTTCTACTTCTCCACCCGCGAGAAGCACCGCACCTATCATTTCCGTTTCCATGTCATCGAACCCTGTGAGGGAGGACGCCGTGACGGAAGACGTTGTTTCGAGGCTTTCGTGCCCCTGCTTGAGCGTGAGGTGAGAAAGACCGAGGGACAATGGTTTAATTTTTATAAATTTTGGAAATAAGGATGAAATTACCGCAATCCATAGCTAAAGTATATTCCGAGGAGCAGTTCTCGACCACCGAAGCCCAACATCGCGCGCAGGAGATTGCCTGGGGACCTATTGTCTTTCAAGTGTCGCGACTGATGATTAAGTTGGGCATCTTCGACTACCTCGACCAGAGCGAGGAGGGCCACACCATGGAGGAAATTGTCGCCCACACGGGCTTGAGCCGCTATGCCGTGCAGGTGCTGCTCGAGTCGTCGCTCACGGCACAGACCGTGCTGTTGAAGGGCGACAGGTTCGTGATTTCGAAGACGGGCTGGTTTTTGCTGAACGACCCCATGTCGAAGGCCAACATCAACTTCAACCACGATGTCAATTATATGGGTCTTTTCGATTTGGAGGAGGCCTTGAAGAACGGTAAACCCGAGGGCTTGAAGCGCATGGGGGACTGGAAGACCATCTATGAGGGTCTCTCGCAGTTGGAACCCCGGGTGCAGGAGAGCTGGTTTGGTTTCGACCACTTCTACTCCGACCACTCGTTCAAGGAGGCGTTGGAGATTGTCTTCTCAAAGCCCGTTCACAAGTTGTTGGACGTGGGTGGAAATACGGGACGCTGGGCACAGCAGTGCGTGGTGCACGACAAGGAGGTGAAGGTAACCATCATGGACTTGCCCTCACAGTTGGAGATGATGCAGCGCGCCGTGGCAGGCAAGGAAGGTGCAGAACGTATCAACGGCCACCCTGCCGATTTGCTCGATGTGCAGACCCGCTTCCCCGAAGGCTATGACGCCATCTGGATGAGTCAGTTCTTGGACTGCTTCTCCGAGGAGGAGGTGACCTCTATTTTGGGTCGTGCGGCAGTGTCGATGAACGAAGATTCGCGACTCTATATTATGGAGACCTTCTGGGACAGACAGAAGTACCCCACTGCTTCGTATTGCCTGGCGCAGACTTCTGTCTATTTCTCTGTCATGGCTAACGGCAACAGCAAGATGTACTATTCGGGCGATATGGAGCGTTGTGTCGGCACGGCAGGCCTTCAGGTGGAGAAAATCTACGACGGGCTGGGCTTCGGACACAGCATCATGGTTTGTAAAATCAAGTAGGCATGAAACCGCTCTACAACAGAGATAACATCACCGAGCTGATACCCCAGCGCGCCCCGATGATAGAGGTGGACGACTTCTGCGGAATCGACGTCGAGGGTGTCGCCCTGTCGCGATTGGAAGTGAGAGCCGACAACCTGCTGGTGGAGGAGAACCACTTCTCGGTGGAGGGACTCACCGAACACATGGCGCAGTCGGCGGCAGCGCGTGCCGGCTATTTGGCCGTAAGTAAGGGCGAAGAGGTGCATCTGGGATTCATTGGTGCGGTCAATGGCCTCACGGTGGGCAGACTGCCGCTCGTGGGCGAGGTGCTGACCACATCGGTTGAGGTTGTTGAGGAGGTGATGAACATCGCCCTTATCGCTGTCAAGAGTTGTGTCGGCGAGGAGGAGGTGGCCTCATGTCGAATGAAAATTTATACGGAGGAGTAGCATGAAAAAACAGCACCGCGAAGCTGCATTGGTCAATGAAACTTCCGTCAGGGTTCGTTTTTCGGAGGTCGATTCCATGCGTGTTGTCTGGCACGGAGAGTATATCCGCTATTTCGAGGATGGACGCGAGGAGTTCGGACGGCGTTTTGCAGGCATCGGTTACGATGACATAGCCCGTTCGGGGTATCTTGCCCCCGTTGTGGAGGCCAATTTGCAGTACAAAAGTCCTCTCAGAGTGAACGACACGGCCATCATCGAAACCCGATACATCGACTCCGAGGCAGCCAAGATATGTTTCGAATACACCATACGTAGAGGAAGTGACGGCGAAGTGGTCGCCACAGGTTCTACGATGCAGGTTTTTGTCGATCAGAACTATGAGTTGATACTCCTGCAACCCGACTTTTTTGCAGCATGGAGAAAGAGATGGATCAAGTAAAGATATATTTGGGTGCCGACTGCATCATCAGCTCTTTGGGCCACACCACAGAGGAGAACGTGGCGCAGATTATGGCGTGCCGTTCGGGTATTGGTGTGGTTGATGACCCCTCGATTTTCGAACGCTCCTTTCCGGCAGGACGCATCGCCCATGAGGAAGATGCCGATAGCGAGACTCCCCGACTGGAGCGTCTCTTGCAAAAGGCGGTGGAGAGTGTCTTGAAAAGTTCGGGCGTGTCGCCCCACTCTCCGCGAACGGGACTCGTGGTGGCCACCACGAAAGGCAATGTAGATTTCTTGTCGCGCGAACCCAAACCCGATGAGCGTTGTTTCCTGTTCGAGACCGCCGAAAGAGTGGCTCGTGCGCTGGGCTTTGTTGCAACACCCAAGGTGATATCCAATGCCTGCATATCGAGTCTGGCGGCGATGATTGTCGCCCGCAGGGAGATATTGTCGGGTCGTTATGATCATGTGATTGTTGTGGGAGGAGATATCCTCACGCAATTTGTGGTGGAGGGCTTCCAGTCCTTCAAATCGGTGAGCGAGCAGGTCTGCCGCCCCTACGATGCATCGCGTGACGGTCTGTCGCTGGGTGAAGCCTGCGGAGCGTTGTTGCTGACTACCGATGTCACGAAAGCCGGAGTAGGCAGAGTGATGTTGGCAGGAGGTGCGATGACCGAAGACGCCAACCACCTCTCTGCCCCCTCACGTACGGGCGAGGAACTGGCTACGGCCATGCAGCTGGCCATGCGTGAAGCCGGTGTCACAGCGGCGGAGATTGATGCCGTCAATGCACACGGCACAGCCACCCGTTACAATGACGAGATGGAGAGCAAGGCGCTGGCGGTGGCAGGATTGAGCGACAAGCCGTTGAACAGCTTTAAACCCTACATCGGGCACACATTGGGTGCTTCGGGTGTGGTGGAAGCTATTCTGTCGGCAGAGCAGATACGCCGCGGTGTGGTCTTCGCAACACCGGGCTACCGCGAGTGCGGTGTGCCGCAACCCGTCAATGTCGAGAGCCGTCACCGCGAGATGAAGATTTCAACGATGATGAAGAGTGCTTCGGGATTTGGTGGTTGCAATGCCGCCATTGTGTTAAGTCGCGACCACGAGGGACAGCCTCTCACGGAGCGTAATGTTGAGATAAAGACCGTGCGCAACTTCTCCATGGAGGGGAGCGGTGATTTCGCCGAGCGCATACGTGCGGAATATAAGGCTTTGGGCAGTGCCAATCTCAAATTCTTCAAGATGGATAATCTTGCGAAATTGGGATATGTGGCAGTCGAAAAGCAGCTTCGTGACGATAAGGTGGCAGAGCGTTGGGGTGCTTACAGAGTGGGTATTATCCTCGGTAATCACTCCTCATCGTTGGATACCGACATCCGTCACCAGCGCATCGTGGAGTCGCACCCCGAGGAGGGGGCATCGCCTGCGGTGTTTGTCTACACACTGCCCAACATCGTCATTGGCGAGATGTCTATCCGCCACAGCATCAAGGGCGAGGGGCTCTTTTTCGTGGAGTCTTCCGCCGAAGGAAGCGGAGCGGAGGAGTATGCCCGCCAACTGATAAAAAACGACATTCTCGATGCAGCGATTACCGGCTGGTGCGAATGTCTTGAAGATAATTATTCGGTAAATATAAAATTGATAGAAAAGATATGAAAGAGCAACTTGTAAAGGAATTGAAGGAGGAGATTATCGAGGCATTGAACCTGGAGGACATCACTCCCGATGATATTGACGCTTCGGCTCCCCTGTTCCGTGACGGTTTGGGTCTCGACTCGATTGACGCCCTCGAAATCGTGATTATCCTCGATAAGAAATACGGTATCAAGCTGGCCAACCCCCAGGAGAACAAGGAGATATTCTATTCGGTGGATACACTGGCCGATTTCGTGGAGAAGAACCATACAAAATAACTGACCATGCATATTGCAGTTAGCGGTGTCGGTGTGATTTCCGCCACGGGAACGGGTGTCGGGGAGAACATGAAGGCGATGAAGGAGGGACGCAGCGGCGTGGGACAACTCACGCTCTTCGAGTCGCGTCACCATGTGCCGGTCGGAGAGGTGAAATACTTCGACGAGGAGTTGTGTCGCCTGCTGGAGATTACTCCCCGAAAGCCGATTTCGCGTACCGCGTTGTTGGGTATGGCAGCTGCCAAAGAGGCACTTTGCGATGCCGCTCCGGCGCAGGATTTGCGCATAGGTCTGGTCTCTGCCACCTCGGTGGGCGGTATGGATTTGACGGAGCGTTTCTTCGTTGATTTCATGCGTGACGAAGCCGCGGGCGATGTCGATGTAGTCAGAGAGCACGACCCCCGAAAAAGCACTTCACACATCGCTTCCTATTGCGGGATCAAGGGCTTCACGACGACCCTCAGCACTGCCTGTTCATCGGCAGCCAATGCCATTATCTATGCCGCACGCCTTATCGAGAACGACATCTGCGATGTGGTGGTGGCAGGAGGTTGTGACGCACTGTCACGATTTACGCTCAACGGCTTCTTTGCGCTGGGCATTCTCGATGACAGGGCGTGTCGTCCGTTTGACGAATCTCGCCGGGGACTGAATCTGGGTGAGGGCGCAGGCTACATTGTTTTGCAGCGTGCCGACACCCTGGGCAAAGCACCCTACTGCTACCTTACGGGTTATGCCAACGCCAACGATGCATTTCACCAGACGGCCTCATCGCCCGATGGTGAGGGGGCGTATCGAGCCATGGCAGAAGCTCTGCAAATGGCAGGTGTCGCAAAGGAGGAGGTCGATTATATCAACGTGCACGGCACAGGCACACCCAACAACGATGCTGCCGAAGCCACGGCACTCGTCCGTCTGTTTGGTGACACTCTGCCACCGTTCAGCTCCACAAAGCCCTTCACGGGGCACACGCTGGCGGCTGCCGGAGGTATCGAGGCTGTCTATGCCGTGCTGGCTGTCAAATATGGTGTGCGCTACCCCAATCTCAACTTCGGTGAGCCGATGCAGGCAACACCCCTGCGTCCCTGCACCGTGTGGAGTGAGGGCGTGGAGAACCGTCATGTGATGAGCAACTCTTTCGGTTTCGGAGGAAATGACTCTTCGTTAATATTTTCGCAGCGATGAAATTTTATTTGCATAAAGTGGCTGTCTCGACAGATGCTTCGGCCGATTTCAAGACTATCGTTCCCAACGCCATGATACGCAGACGAATGAGCCGTATTGTCAAAGACGGTGTCATTGCCGCCGCATCGGCTATGGAGGGGATGACTCCCGATGCCATACTCACGGCCACGGCCTACGGCTGTCTGGCCGACAGCGAGAAGTTTCTCCGCAGCGTCATCGAGAGTGACGAGGAGCTGCTGCCACCCACGCCGTTTATCCAATCGACCTTCAACACGGTGGGCGCTGCCATTGCCCTGCTGGGGGAAAACCACTGCTATAACATGACCTACACCCACGGAGGGGGCAGTTTCGAATCGGCATTGCTCGATGCCACCATGTTGCTCAACGAATGGGGCGATGAGGGCGCGAAACGCCAAATTCTGGTGGGAGCCGTTGATGAGATGACCCCGACACTCCACACACTGATGGAGCGGTTGGGTATGCACGATGTGCCCGACAACTACGGTGCATTTTTCTTCCGTGTGTCGGGTCGCGTTGAGGGGGCTTGTGCCGAGGTGGAACTCATGCCCCGAACCGATGGAAACACCCTTTCCACAGCGCATTGTGAGGCCGATACCCTGCGCCTTGCCCGTGAAATGTACACGGCAGTGAGCCAGAGGAAAAACGCAATGCTTGAGGGGGAATACTTTAAAATAGAAGTAAAATGCTTGTAGGTGCTCTGCTGACGGCTGCTCTTGCCGCTTCGTCCGTGTGGGTTTACCGCACATCTTTTTGCATCTCCTCGCGCCGATGGGTCAAGGCCCTCTGTCGCAAGGAGACCGGGGAGCGTGTGGTGGCCATCACCTTCGATGACGGTGTGGAGCAACGGCTGACCCCACAGGTACTCGATATCCTTCGACAGCGAGAGGTGGAAGCCTGCTTCTTTGTGGTGGGTGACAGAGCCGACGGCAATATTCTGCGCCGTATGGTGGCGGAGGGGCATGTTATCGGAAACCACACCCTCCACCACGGAGGTTGGGACCCTTTCCTCTCCTCGCGCGAGATGATTGACAACGCCCGACAGTGTGATGAAGCCATCTACACGGCAACGGGACTCATGCCCCGTCTGTTCCGCCCTCCTTTCGGTGTCACGAACCCCATGATTGGACGAATGGTTCGCGAACGGGGCTATACGGTCATCGGCTGGAGCATTCGTTCGCTCGACACCATGGGGGGCAGTCGTGAGGAGGTGGTGGAGCGCATCCGCCAAAGATTGCACCCCGGAGCGGTCATCTTGTTGCATGACAATCGCGAGGGTGCACCCGAACTGCTCTCGGCCCTGCTCGATGTATTGGCAGAGGAGGGATATGGCGTCAAGCGTGTGGACAAACTCTTTGAAACAGAACCTTATGAAGTTAAGAAATAGAATATTGATGACCTTGGCACTGCTCATGTCATGTGGTGCAGGTTACGCACAAGGCACCTTGCAGGAGCGATTCATGCAGGAGCTGCAGGCCAAGAGTGCGCAGGTGCAGACTATCGTCTGTGACTTTGTGCAACTCAAACACAACTCCATGCTGGCTGATGATGTGAAGAGCCACGGCAAATTCCGATTCAAACGCCCCTCGAAATTGTCGCTGACCTATGATGCACCGCAGGGCGACCGCATCGTCATGGGTGAGGAGAATTTCGAGATTGTGGCTGCCGGCACGCACAGTGTCGTGAAGATAGCATCGAATCCCCTTTATGCACAGTTGCAGGAGATTTTTGCCGCCTGCTTTTCGGGTGACATTACGGCATTCACCAACGGTAACGATTTCAGTTGCGAGGAGCACGCCACGGGTTACACCGTTCACATCGTCCCCGACAACAAGCGCGCCAAGCGTTATATCTCGGAGATTGTACTGACCTTCTCGAAGGAGGATATGTTGCTCGACGAGTTGCGTATCATCGAGAAGACAGGCAACTATACGCAGTATGTATTTAAGTCGCGCCGCACGAATGTCGCCGTGTCGGATGCCATATTCGAAGGTTCACGTTAAGAAGAGATAACGATGCTGGAAGGACTTTTTACCATAGAGAATATCACCTCCACGGAGGAGGGTTTGACGGCGCAGTTGCGTCTTGATGCTTCATACGCGGTCTTCGAGGGACATTTCCCCGAGCGACCGGTCTTGCCGGGCGTGTGTCAGATGTATGCCCTGCGCGAGGTGTTGAGCCGTTTCCACGGCCGCGAGATGCAGTGGGAGTCGGTGCGCGACCTCAAATTTCTGAGTCCTGTTCTTCCGCCCGAAGATGTGGAATTGACCCTTTCGGTGAAAGAGACACCCGCGGAGGAGGGTAAATTGAAAATAGATGCTGTTCTTGCCACGCAAACAGCCAAAAAAACAAAAATTAGAGCTATATTTGTATAATGACCTCAGAGAGGAATATACAAGAAAAGATGCGCCTGCTGAAGTGCGCTGTGATGATCCCGACATATAACAATGCCGGGACTATTTGCCATGTGATAGAGGGTGTCAAAGCCTATTGTCGGGATATTATCGTCATCGATGACGGCTCGACGGATGCCACCCCACAACTGCTCGACGGAGTGGAGGGCATCATCCGCACGGGTTACACCCCCAACCGCGGAAAGGGGCGCGCCATACGTTGCGGATTGAAGTGTGCCGCACAACACGGCTTTGACTATGTGATTTCGATTGATGCCGACGGGCAACACTATCCCGATGACATTCCCTCGTTTGTCGAGGAGCTGGAGCGCAGCCCCGAGAGCCTCATCATCGGTGCGCGCTCGCTCACGGCCGAGAATATGCCCTCGAAGAATACTTTTGCCAACAAGTTCTCCAATTTCTGGTACCATTTCGAGACGGGACAGCGTCTGGAGGACACCCAGTCGGGCTTCCGCCTCTACCCTGTCCGAGCATTGAGCAAGATGCACTTCTTCACCTCGCGGTATGAGTTCGAGGTGGAGGTCATCGTAAGGGCTGCATGGCGCGGAATAGAGGTGAAGAATATTCCCATAAAGGTCTATTATCCTCCCGAGGGCGAGCGTGTGACCCACTTCCGTCCGGGTGTGGATTTCACCCGTATCTCGATACTCAACACCTGTCTGGTGACCTACGCCCTGCTCATCTACTATCCTTTCCGATTCCTGAAGTGGTTGCGCTGGGAGAATGTCAAAGGCTTCATCGACCGCCACATTATCCACTCCAAAGAGAGCAACCACCTCATGGCGCTGTCTGTGGCATGGGGCGTGCTGTGGGGCATGATGCCCGTGTGGGGCTGGCAGGGAATAGTGGCTGTGGCTACGGGTTGCTTTATGAAGTTGAACAAGGTGGTGACCTTTGCCGCCACCAACATCAGTGTGCCGCCCATGATACCGCTGATTCTCTATGGCGGCTATGCGCTGGGCGGTGTGATATTGGGTCTTCCCATTACGATTTCATTCCGCGACATCACCTGGGAGTCGCTGGCCGGTTCATTGGTGCAATATGGTGTGGGCAGTGTCGTGCTGGCGGTGGCTGCCGCTTTGATAGTCTATCCCCTCTGCCGTCTGCTGTTCCGCATCTTCAAACGTAATATGAAGGAGTCATGACGCGATTTTTCCTTTCGATATACGATTATTTCAGCACACGAAGGTCTCTGCTCTTTTCGTTGACGATGCTGGTGGTGGCGTTGCTTACGCTACTGGCTACCAAGGTGAAGTTCGACGAAAACATCACCGACATATTCCCGAAGACACAGGCGGGAGAGAATATGTCGATGGTCTTCAAGAATCTGAAATCGAAGGACCGTATTCTGGTGCTCTTTTCAGCCCGTGGGGAGGAAACCACACAGGAAGACCTCATCGAGGCGTGTGATGATTTCGCCTTCCAGCTCACCGAATCTCCCGTCAAGAAGGACATCCGCCGACTCACCACCACGGTGGGCAGCAACGAGATTTCGCGTACCACGGAGTTTATCTACGACTACCTCCCCGTGTTCCTTACCGAGGAGGATTATTCGCGTATCGACTCCCTGCTCGACAAGGACGCCCTTCGGGAGGTCATGCGTTGCAACTATCAGCGTATGCTCTCGCCCGTGGGTATCGGATTGAGCAACTTTATCGCGCGCGACCCTCTGGGTATTGCCGGAGAGACGCTCGGCGAATTGCAGAATTTCAACCCCTCACTGTCGTATTGTCTCAGTGAGGACCACATCTTCTCGGCCGACAAATCCACCTGTATTCTCATTCTCGAATCGGTACACGCCGGCAGTGATACGGTGGGCAACGATGCACTGGTCGAGATGCTTGACACTCTGGTTGAGCGCAACAACAGCGACAAAATAGAGGTGGCCTATTTCGGTACACCTGCCATTGCGGTCTATAACGCCCGACAGATAAAGAGTGATATGTACATCACCATGTCGGTGGCTTTGTTGTTGATTGTGCTGGCCATCTCGCGCACCTTCCGCAAAAGGTGGTCGGTGTTGCTCATCACCCTGCCCGTTTGCTTCGGCGGTCTCTTTGCGCTGGGTGTCATTGCCCTCACCACGGGACACATCTCCCTTATTGCCGTGGGCGCGGGGGCTGCGGTGTTTGGTATAGCATTCAGCTACTCCACTCATGTGGTGTGCCATTCCAACCATACCACCAATCTCCGCGATATTGTCGAGGAGCTGGCCTACCCCATGGTAGTTGGTAGTTTCACGACCATCGGTGCATTTGTAGGACTGATGTTCACCTCCTCGCCATTGCTCTGTGATTTCGGATTGTTTGCCGCGCTGGCACTCATCGGTACGACCCTCTTTTCGTTAATCTGCCTGCCCCATTTGTTGGGTGGTGATGAGGAGGAGAAGTCGGGCCGTCTGCTCGATTATATCGAACGATTCAACACCTACCCTTTCGAGCGCAACAAGTGGCTGGTGGGGGCTATCCTTCTGCTCTTCCTGTGGGGCGTGTTCACCTGTAACCGTGTGGGCTTCGACAACGACATGTCGCACTTGAGTTACATACCGCCACGAATGGCACAAACAGAGTCTCGTCTCGAGGAGTTGTTCGGCATCAATGCCCACTCGGTGACCGTGTTGTCGGCATCGGAGAATCCCGAAAAGTCGATAGAGGTGTATACCCGTCTGTGCGACTCTCTTCGCGGTAAGTTATCGGATGGTGAAATCGGAGGTATGATTTCGGCGGAGCGTTTCATTGTTGCCCCCTCGGTGCAGGAGGAGAAGATACGCCGCTGGGACAACTTCTGGAAGGAGAATAACCGCCGCGAGCGACTGCTGAAAGGTGTTGCGGAAGCGGGTGCCGAGGCAGGCTTCTCTGCCAAGGCATTCTATGAGTTCGAGCAGATGCTCTACGCTCCGTTCTCCCCCATCGACTACAACGAGGAAAAGATACCTGCCACGCCGCTTCTCGAAGCGTGGATTAGCAGTACCGACCGCGCCACTTTGGTGCTGGCTCAGATAGACATCGCCGAGGAGAACAAGGAGAAGGTCTATTCCGCGCTGGACAGTATCCCCGGTGTCATTACGGTTGACAGGGGCTACTTCGCCAACAAGATGGCAAAGACGGTGAACGACGATTTCAACTATGTGCTCTACATGTCGGGTCTGCTGGTTTTCTTCGCGCTGATGGCATCGTACCGCCGATGGGAATTGACGCTGATGACCTTCCTGCCGATGTTCATTGCCTTCACCATCATTTTGGGACTCATGTTCCTCTTCGGCTTCGAGTTTAACATCGTCAATATCATTCTCTCGACCTTTATTTTCGGTATCGGTGACGATTTCAGCATCTTCATCATGGACGGCCTGCAACGCGAATACAGCAACGGCCGTAAGATGCTCGCCAACCACAAGACAGCGATTTTCTTCTCCGTACTGACCACCATTATCGGTATCGGAGCGTTGATTTTTGCCCATCATCCCGTGTTGAGGTCCACATCGGTGATTTCCATCATCGGAATGGTCGCCGTGATATTGTCGTCCTACACGATTCTGCCGCTGGTGTTCCGCTGGGCGGTCACCCGTCCCGTTGTCCACGGCAATATGCCCTACACGCTGGGTTCGTGTCTGAGAACCCTCTATTCGTTCTTCATCTTCATCGTCATGTGCACCGTGGCGCAGATTGTTATCCCCACGTTGGTCTTCTCGCCCCTGAGCGGTAAGTGTCGCAGAAGATGGTTGCACTATGTGACCTACTACTCTTGTCGCTCGTTGCTGTGGATGATTTCGCCTTCCGAGAAGAAGATATTGGCCAACTTCGATGCACGGGTGTTCGACAAGCCCTCGATAATCATCGCCAACCACCACTCGTTTGTCGATATTCTGTTGCTGTTGAGCCTTTCGCCCAAGGTGGTGATGGTGACCAACAGCTGGGTGTGGAAATCGCCTGTCTTCGGACGCATTATCCGCTATTTGGGATTCTGCTGTACCGACCTCGGATATGAGGATATGCAGAGTGTCGTGGAGCAGAATTTCAAGGAGGGTTATTCAGTGGTCATCTTCCCCGAGGGTACACGCTCAAAGGACGGCCGCACGATGGGACGTTTTCACAAGGGTGCTTTCTACCTTGCCGAGCAACTTGGTGCCGACATCCTGCCTATACTGATTTACGGCACGGGCATGATATGTCCCAAACGCCAGCCGTTCAGCATTCAACGGGGATATTACGGGGCGAAGCTCTTGCCGAGAATAGCATTTGCCGATACTCGTTTCGGTGAGGGCTACCGCGCCCGCACCAAAGCCGTGTCGCGCTACTTCAAACAGGAATATGAAGCGTGGTGCGCGGAGTTGGATACCGTGCGTAATCTCTACTTCAGAGAGAGCATCATCAAGAATTATATCTTTAAGATGAACGGGGCGGAGCAGAAGGCTCGCCGCCGCTTCCGCCATGCCCATAACTTTGCATCGCTTACCGAGGGGCTGCCCAGAGAGGGCACGGTGGTGGTCTTGGGCGCAGGTCAGGGTGAGTTGGCACTGCTGATTGCCTTACTCTCATCACGTCGTCGTGTCGTGGCTTATGGCTCGGATGCCGATGCCCTGCAAATTGCCCGTCACGGATGTGCCTACATTTCGGGGGTGGAGTTTTTCGAAACGGATTACCATATGACGGAGCTTCCCGAGGCAGATTGCTATATCTTCTCGTCGGAGACTTCCGATGAGGTGCGCCAACGCCTTGCCCCACTTTGTAAAGGAGAGATACGCTATGAATAAATCAGATGTCATCATCATCGGCAGCGGACTCGGAGGTCTGGCCTGCGGTGTCATTCTCTCGAAATCGGGAATGAAGGTCTGCGTGGTGGAGAAAGAACCCCACGCGGGCGGATGTCTGCGTTCGTATCGGCGTGATGGCATGACCTTCGACACGGGCATACACTACATCGGCAGCATGGACGAAGGGGAGATACTCCGCCAGTTTATGCGCTATGCAGGTGTTGAGGAGCGTGTGGTCATGCAACGACTCGACACCGAGGCCTACGATATGGTCAATATCGATGGTCGCGAGGTGGGTTTCGCACAGGGTGATGCACTTTTTGTGGAGCGACTCTGCGACAGCTTCCCTCACGAAAAAGAGAATATCCTGCGCTATGCCAAGGCCGTGCGCGAGGTGGGCGAAGTCATCGGTGTGGAGCGTCTGCGACAAGGCGTTATCTCATCGGGCAGTTTGAAGTATATGTTCCTCTCGGCTTCCGATGTCATCGATTCCATTATCGGGGACGAGTCCCTGCGGAGAGTCCTGGCCGGAACTTCGTTCTTGGAGGACGGCATACGCAACTACACCCCCTTCTACCACCACGCCATGATACAACACTCCTACATTCGGGGCGCGTATCGTTTCACGGACGGGAGTAGTCAGTGGGCGGACGCGCTGTGTGCAGTGATTTGCGAAAACGGAGGTGAAATCCGCTGTGGTGATGCCGTTGTGGAGGTGCTCCACGCGGAGAATTGCGTGACGGGCGTGAAACTTGCATCGGGTGAGGTGCTTTGTGCCGACAAGGTGATTTCGGACATCCACCCTGCCGTGTTGATGCCGATGATTGCTGATGGCAGTAAAATCCGCCCGGTCTATGTCCGCCGTATAGAGAATGCCCGTGACAGCATGGGTGTCTTTACCCTTAATCTGACCCTAGACAGCGAGGTGTTCCCCTACCTGAACCGCAACTACTATCTCCATCCGTCGGGTGAGATGGTATGGCGCAATCGCGAGGAGGAGAAGCCTGCGGAGGTGGTTGTTTGTACCATGCAGTCCTCGAAAAAGGACTCGAAGCGCGGAATGTCGCTGATGATGCCCATGATGTACGGCGATGTGGAGCGTTGGGCAGACACGCGCAGGGGACATCGCGGTGAGGAATATCTCGAATTTAAACGACTGACGGCGGAGAAGATGTTACAGCGCGTGGAGAGTCGCTTCCCCGAATTGAGAAGAGCCGTCCTCGCGTCACACACCTCCTCGCCACTGACCTACCGCGACTATACCGCCACACGTCACGGTGCCGCCTACGGTCTGATGACCGATTGTCAGAATGTGATGACCACGCTTCTGAGCCCCCAGACCAAACTCGAAGGGTTGTACCTCACGGGACAGAATATCGCCGTGCATGGTGCGCTGGGTGTGGTGATGTCGGCAATGGCAACGTGTGGTGCGATGCTGGGCGAAGAGTATGTGGCACGTCAAATAGGAGATTGTTAAGATGAGAATTTTCTTCAAAATAGCAGCATATATCCTGCTCCCCGTTGTGTGGCTGGCAGTTGTGGCGTTTGTCGTGGGGGCGATACTCTACCTCTCGGCCGATACCACCCCTCCGCAGTTGCATCACGACTTTTCGAAAGAGAAGGTTCTGCGTGTGGACAACCGCTATTCGACCTTTCTCAAAAGCTGTATGCGTCACAGCGAGAACGGCTTTTGGGAGGTGATGCTCTGCGGTGATGCCGAGGAGCGCGGAACGGCGTTCGGTGCACTGACCGACTCGTTGATGGAGGTGCAGGAGGAGGCTTTCGTAGGGCAAATCCGAGAGATGATACCCAGTGACGGTTATCTGGAGTTCCTCCGTTATTTGACGGTGGCCTACAACCGCAATATTGCACACCATATCCCCGATGAGTACCTCCGTGAGATTGCCGCCATGTCGGCTTACAGTTCTCCGAAGTACGACTTCATCGGTACACCCTATATGCGTCAGCTCAATTACCACGCGGCACACGATATCGGCCATGCCCTGCAAGAGTATATGCTGGTGGGTTGTTCGGCCTTTGGTGCGTGGGGTGATGCCTCGGAGGAGGGGCTGGTCGTGGGGCGCAACTTCGATTTCTATGTCGGTGACGACTTCGCCCGAAACCGTGTGCTGACCTTCTGCCGTCCCGATGAGGGCTACGGTTTTGTGTCAATAGGCTGGGCAGGTATGGTCGGCGTGATGTCGGGCATGAACGAAAAGGGATTGACCGTCACACTGAATGCCGCCAAAGGCGATGTCCCCTACTCGTCGGCAACCCCCGTGTCGATATTGGCACGCGAGATTTTGCAATATGCCGCCACCATCGATGAGGCGTATGACATTGCTTCGGATTTCGAACTCTTTGTCTCGGAGTCGTTCCTCATCGGTTCGGTGACGGACGGTCGTTGTGCCGTAATCGAGAAGACCCCCGAAAAGCAGGCGCTCTACACCCAAGAAGGCAATTCGCTCTCGCTGACCAATCATTTCCAGTCGGGGGAGTTGTCGGAAGAGCCCCAAAACCTGCGTAACATCGCCCTCTCGGACAGCAAGCCCCGTTTGAACCGTCTGCGCGAGCTGGTGGCTCAATCGCGCCCGCTGTCGGTGGATAAGGCTGTCGAGATACTGCGCGACCATCGCGCGGTGGGTGGTCGTGAATTGGGCTGGGGCAACCCCATGGCCATTAATCAGAATATCGCCCACCATTCGGTGATTTTCCTGCCCGAGGAGTTGAAGATGTGGGTATCTGTGTCCGATTGCGGCATGGGCGAATGGGTGTGCTACAATGTGGGGAATATCCTGTGCGGCGAGTGTGACTTTGCCCACGAATTATACGATGAGGAGCTGCGCCTGCCTGCCGATTCGCTCTTTGCGCATGAGGGGCTCGCGCGTTTGCAGACCTATCGCCGTATTGCTCACCACATCACAGCTGAAAATGTCGATTCGCTGACAATGGTCAATCCCCACAATTGGGAGGCCTATCTGACAGCGGTCAAATTTTTCAAAGAGCGCAAGGAGTTTTTGCGTGCCGACTCTCTGCTCCGCGTGGCATTGGCATTGCCGATGCCCGAGGGCGAACGCATCAAAATGAAACAAGCATTAACCAAATAATCATGCATAAGAATTACAACATCCAGTTTGCCTCCCCTGCCCAAATCAAGGCATGGCAGGAGGAGCGATTGGCCGAGGAGCTGGAGTATCTGTCGAAGAACTCCCGTTTCTATCAGAATCTGTTTTCGCGCGAGGGCATCAATCCCCGAGATATTGTCCGTCTGGAGGATTTACAACGTATCCCCGTGACCACAAAGGAGAATTTGCAACTCCACAACGAGGAGTTCCTGTGTGTCGATCGCAGTGAGATTGTCGATTATGTCACCACATCGGGAACGCTGGGCGACCCCGTCACCTTTGCACTCACCGAGGGCGACTTGCAACGTCTGGCCTACAACGAGTTTCTCTCCTTCTCCACGGCAGGCATCACCCGAAATGACATCATGCAGCTGATGACTACCCTCGACAGGCGTTTCATGGCCGGTCTTGCCTACTTCATGGGCGCACGAGAGTTGGGTTGTGGCTCCATACGTGTGGGCAACGGTATTCCCGAATTGCAGTGGGATACCATTCAGCGTATCCACCCCACCTTCTGTATGGTCGTGCCTTCGTTCATCATCAAACTGATTAACTATGCCGAGGCGCACGGCATCGACCCCAACGCATCTTCAATTAAGAAGGCTGTATGCATCGGAGAGTCACTCCGTAACACCGACTTCACTCCGAATACTTTGGGCCGTCAGATTGCCGAAAAATGGCCTTCTTTGAAGTTATATACCACCTATGCCTCCACCGAGATGCAAAGTTCCTTCACGGAGTGCGATTACGGATGTGGCGGACACCTGCAACCCGAGTTGATTATCGTGGAGTTGCTCGACGAGAACAATCAGCCGGCCAAGGAGGGCGAGCCGGGTGAGGTGACCATTACCACCATCGGTGTGAGAGGTATGCCGCTGTTGCGATTCAAGACCGGCGATTTGTGCTATGCCTATACCGAGCCGTGCGCCTGCGGACGAAACACCATGCGTCTGAGCCCCGTCATCGGTCGCAAGGGACAGATGATTAAGTACAAGGGTACTACCCTCTTTCCCCCTGCCCTGTTCGATATCCTGGATAACGTGCCCTATGTGGAGAACTACATCGTGGAGCTGAAAAACAACGAGTGCGACAAGGACCAGGTGGTGGTGCGTGTGAGCTTGAAACACGAGGTGGATTTCGATGTGGTCAAGGAGCTGAAAGACCGCTTCCGCGCCAAGATACGTGTTGCTCCCGACATCGTGATTGACTCCGTGGAGAACATCCGTCAGATGAACTTCCCGCAGATGAGTCGCAAGTGTGTGAAATTTGTCGATATGAGAAAATAACACACCGGTATAAGAACGGAAAAGCGTCCGAACCTTTGGAGGGTTCGGACGCTTTTTTTATCGACTCACGTGCGGAGGATTATGCCTTCCGTTGGCGGTAGCGGTCAATCTGATAGCTGTTCACAATGTTCTGCCATACGATGTAGGCCGTGGGAGCGATGCACGAAATGGGATTGAGGAACGACTGCGCCATCCACACGGCGAGCACCGTATTCTTCTGTCCCAGGCTCTGTCCGCCGGCCACGGCATCGTGGTATTTGCGGCCGAGCATTCTGCCCACCTTGAACTGCGCAAGGCAGATGATAAGGGCAACGACCGCCAGCCACAACTCGGTGGTGTAGTCGGCATCGCGAAGCTCGATGATGAACTTGGTGGTACGGCCAATCACCACTATCAGTGATAGCAGCCACAGATAGAACGACATCTGACCGTGGTTGCCGACCCAGTGTGCCGCTCTGGGGACCACCAGACGCAGGAACTGCGCCACGGCAAACGGGGCAATCAACAGCGGTGCCATACGAGCCAGAATCTCTTGAAAGGTGCAGTTGTCACTGCCGGTCATTGTGATAATGACGGGGGCGATGACGGCGATACACATATTGCAAATCAGGCTGTATGTGGCAACGGTGGGCACGTGTGCACCCAGCATACCCGAGATGACGACAGCCGCCATGGCAACGGGCGCAAGGATGCAAATCATCGCACCCTGTGCCACCACCTCGCTAAAGGGGCGCAGTATGAGCCACACTCCCACGCTGACCACTACCTGGAAAAGGAGCAGCCAAAGGTGTAACATCGAGGGGCGCATCTGCTTGGGCTTCACCCTGCAAAACGTGATAAAGAGCATCAGGAAAATGAGCGTGGGTGTGAGCATGTTGCCCGACAGTTCGTCTGCCCTGTTGACGGGCTGATACAGCAAAGCTCCCACGACCATAGACATGGGCATGGCTATGGTTTTGGCATTGGCACGGAGTGCCTGTACAAAACCAGCCATATTATGCCAGCAACTCCTTAACTTTGGTCATGATTTCCTTACCCTCGGCACGGCCTGCAAGACGCTTGGTGGCTACACCCATCACCTTGCCCATCTCCTTCATCGATGATGCGCCTGTCTCCGCGATGATGGCCTTGAGTGCCTCCTCCAGCTCCTCGGCAGTCATCTGCTTGGGCAGGAACTCCTTGAAGACAGCCACCTGTGCCAGCTCCTCATCGGCGAGGTCCTGACGGTGCTGCTCTGTGAAAATCTGTGCCGAGTCGGTGCCCTGCTTTGCCAACTTCGAGAGGATTTTCATCACCTCGTCATCGGTCAGTTCCGTGATGCCGGGGCCTGCGGTCTTGGCTTCGATGATGTACTTCTTCACATTGCGCAAGGCACTCAAACGCACTTTGTCACCGGCCTTCATGGCCGCCATGATTCCTGTTGAAATCTGCTGTTCTAATGACATGATTTGTTAATTTTTAATGGTTATTTTTTATCAGAAAATTCAGAATGTCGCCCATCAGACGGTCGCGTGAGCTCTCGTCGGTGATGCTCTCGAAGGGGAAGCCCATCGCGGCGGTCGGAGCCCCCTCGTCGGAGATGACCATTACCGAGGCGTGATTATCGACATAACGCAGGGCGGTGTGCGCTTTGTTGCTGGTGGGTCGAAGCTCCTCGACACGCTCAATCATGTAGTGCTCCTCGCATCGCTCGTCATTGAAACGGTAGTCGCCGCGGTGGAAATTGCCTTTCGAAGCGGTGACCCTCACCTTGTTGCGGTGGTGTTGGAGTTGTGATTGGGGTTGGCAGTGCAGCACCTCGCGGATAAACTCCTCGCCCTCCTCGTCCTGCATATCGGAAAGCAGGTAGCAGCCCGACACAAAGAGCGCACCACCCTGTCGGGTGTAGGTGCGGAGTGCGTGGCGCAGATCTTGGGGCAGTGCTTCAAATTCGGGTTTCCGAAGTCCGCGTCCCATGGGGGTAAGGCATTGCTTGCCCAAAATCAAATCCACGGCATCGTACTTCTCGATGTCGGCGTCACCGCTCTTGACCGATGCCACCGAAGCCGAACAATAGGAGTAGCCGGCGCGGGCAACGGATTGTCCGTGCAGATAGGGATAATCGAAGGTGTTACCGCCGATGACCTCTGTGGTGTAGTCGGTGTTGCAGGCACCCAGCATCAGCGAGTCGTTGGGACAGCGCATCTGGCTGAGGTCATAGACGCGTTGCAGGCCTGCAAAGGAGATGTCTCGCTTGTCGGGTACACCACCATCTATGTCATACATGAAACCTGCCAGCGTGTCGTTGCGCATGATGTAGGGGGCACTCACACGCTCAAATCCGTTGACGATGAGCACCTCGCCGCGCTCCTCGATGGCTCGGCACGAGGAGAGTATCTCGCTGGGGAAGCTCTCGCCACCGTTATTCACGGCAGTGACCTTGTAGCTGTAAATATGTCCGCGGTCCTGTCCCGTGACAAACGATGCACGGGGCGTGTAGCGTCCCGAGTCGAAACCGCCGTCGTCCTTGCGGGTATAGACGATATAGCCCGTGGGGGCGGCACTCTCCTCCAGCGAGTCCAATACGGGCGTCCATGAGAGTCGCACGCTGTCCACACCCATGAAGGTGGCGGCAAACGATTTGACGGGCAGGGGCTGCACGGTATATTCTGTGCCGTATTGTGAAGCGATGTATTTCAAGATGCCTTTATAGACGGCACGGCTGACCAAGAATTTAAATCGAGGGTCACTGCCGTAGCGCATATCGGCGAAGTTTTGATGCGAGAGCAACTCCAGCAGCATGGTTGGAGCATGGGGAATGCGTGCTTCGAAATAGGGACGGTTCCACAGACCGCGTCTGCGCCATTCGGGTTCCCAAGTGCGGCGGATGTCGCCGACCACCTGTGTCATCACGATGTCCGTCAAGTCGCGCGAACGGTAGCGGCTCGCACCGCCAAAGAATAGACCGTGGTCCTCACGGGTGCAGAAGATACCCAGTGTGCCGATAATCTCGTCCCCCTCCTTCGAACCAGAATCGGAGTGGAAAGCCAATGCCAAATCAATGGGTATGTTGAGTCCCAGGGAGTCGGGCAGGCGTTCCGAACCGCCCATGAGAGCATTGACCCAGCGGGCACGCGACATGATGTCGTCCTTGTAGTCGTCACCGAAAGATTTGGGACTGTATATCTCCGACGGGTAGCCTGCCCACTGCAACCAGTAGCGTGCCGCCTCGCAGTAGCGCGGATGTCCGCTGGTCTCCGAGAGATAACAGCCGTCATCTTCGCGCAGGTCGGCCTTGACCTCGCGGGTCATGTTGCCGTAGCCGCCACCAATTTTTACGGCATCGGCAGAGATGCGTCTGCCCGGCTTGTCGGAGCTGTTGAGCAGGGTGACGATGTCCTGCTTGCCGGCATTGAGGTGAAAGTTACCCAGATAAATCCACGTTCCGCCACCCATTCGCTGATTGACGGCATAGCGGCTCTCACCGCCTGCGTGGTGCACTATGTAGGTCACCTTGTCGGCACTGTCCTCATAGGTGGCATAGCTCACATAAACGGCGTAATCGCCCTTCTCGGGAATGTCGGCACTCCATACGGCTTGGGCGGTTGCGCGTCCGTTCACACTGATGTTGTAGCGTGTCGTGCCCTCTCTGAAAGGGTTCTCATCGGCACGATAGACCTGTCGGCGGTGGGCAAAGCCCGTGACACCCGTCTGCCAGCCGTGACCGCTCTCGTGATAGGTCTCGCGGGCATCGTTGTCGGCCAACACTTCGTTGCGCTGAATGTCGCGCTCGCGGGGCAGAAGCACACACGCACCTGCATTTTCGAGCATCGGCACCAAATAGGGCAACACGTAACTTTGGGTGTAGAGGTCCTCGCAGGTCTGCCACAAGAAGGAGCGTTGCCAGCGCCATTTGTTCTCGGGCTGGTCGAAGTAGTAGCCATGGCTCTGCCATACGGCAAGGTGGTGACCCGAGAGTCCCTGTGTCGGGGCATCGACCGCTGCGGAGAGTGTCTTGACCAAAGGTCGCTCGCTGGTGTTGACAAAGGGAATGGAACCGCGTGACGAGGGGTGCGAGGTGCGTTTCCCACGTTTGGTGGTCACTTCCTCCTCTTTTTCGGAGTCCTTGGGCGTGCGGTACGCCATGGGGATAAGTTCCGATATTTCGTGACGGTCGGTGTAGACCTTTATCTCGTAATGCTTGTAGGCCGAGGGCAGTCCCTCGCGGATAACGCGTTTGAGCTCCTCGACATTGTCCTCTCGAAAAGGATAGTAGGAAAGACCTTTCGAGAAGTAGAATTTGAGGGTGTTGCGGGAGATATCCACCGCATCGATTCTCACGTTGCAATACGCTACGGTTTGCTGTACCATCTCCGAAACATCGCGTGCGATATGGAGTCGCATGGCGCGATTGATTCCTGCCGCGTAGACATCGACAGATGCCAGCATGAGGAAAGAAAGGAATGTATATTTAAGTCTATTTTTCATGGTGTCGGACAAGCAGCAACATTCCCACGAAGGTGAATGCCGCGTTATAGATTAACAATTCAAAACCTATCTGATAGTTCCAATATTCGCGTGCCGCCCACTGTAAGGCGATGCTCAACAGCGGAGCAGCGACAGCCACCCACGGCACATAGCGGTCACGGATTTTCAAACGTGTGAACATACCGAAAAGGAACATACCCAGTATCGGACCGTAGGTGTAGCTCGCCATTTGGTACACCAGGTTGATGACGCTGTCGTTGGCAAGGCTCTCGAAAGCCAAAATCAGGAGCAGCATACCCACAGCCATGAGAATGTGTACACGTTGGCGTACCGTGGTCAGACGTTTGTCATCGTAGCGTTTCGTGCCGTCGAGGATGTCGATGGTGAACGATGTGGTGAGGGCGGTGAGTGCCGAGCCTGCCGCCGAGTAGGTGCTGGAGATAAGTCCCACGACAAACAGCACACCCACAATCACGGGCAGTCCGCCATCGACAGCCACCATCGAGAAAATCTGGTCACCCTTTTCGGGTGGGGTCATGCCCGTGCGCTCCATGTAGAGGTAGAGCAGGATACCCAGCACCAGAAAGAGGTAGATAACCACAATCTGCGCCAGTGCCGTGATGACGATATTCTTCTGGGCATCGCGCGGTGTCGGGCACGACATGTTGCGCTGCATCATGTCCTGGTCGAGTCCTGTCATGGCCACCAGCATGACGATGCCGGCAAAAAACATCTTCCAGAAATATCGGTCGGACGAGGGGTCTTCGAAGAAAAGCATCTTCGAGAGGGGCGACTGTGTCACCTCGCGGTGCAGGTCTGCCCAACCCAAATCCAGCGAACGGGAGATGAAAAAGAGGGTCAGCACCAAACTGCCGACCAGACAGAGGGTCTTCAGGGTGTCGGTCCATATCAGCGACTTCACCCCACCCTGCCGGGTGTAGAGCCACACCAGCAGCATGGAGAGCGAGGCGTTCAGCCAAAACGGGAGTCCATAGTGCGAGAAGACGAGCAACTGCATGACGGTGCAGACCACATAGACACGAAGTGCCGCACCCAATATCTTCGAGAGAAAGAAAAAGGCGGCACCCGAGCGGTGCGAAGCGATACCGAAACGCGAGTCGAGATATTCGTAGAGCGAGACGACCTTCAGACGATAGAGGGTCGGAATCAATACAAAGGCGACGATGAACTGACCGATGGTGAAACCGGCCACCATCTGCATGTATGAGAAAGCGTCCGTTCCCACAGAGCCGGGCACGGAGATGAACGTAACACCCGATATGGCGGCTCCAATCATGGCCAGAGCGGCCATATACCAGGGAGTTTGACGGTTGCCGGTGAAGAATGCGGCATTTCCTGCTTTTTGTCCCGAATACCAGGCTACAAGGAATAAGATGGCGATGTAGCCCAAAACGGTGAAGATAACTGCTGTCGGTGTCATTTGGCGTTTTTTAGAAAAAACACACAAATGTACAAATTATCGTCGGATAATTGTCACATCTCTTTGCTAAAAATCTCCCACTCTCTCCCGAAGGGAGAATATTGCATACAGTGCGTGATGAGACGGGTGGAGTGTTTCCTTTTCGGGGATAAATTCCTATCTTTGTTATCCAACCCCTTTGTGTACCGAGATATGGACTATCTGATGAACGCTATGATACTCATTGACGGAGTGCCGTCAATCAACCCTGTGGCAAAATGTTATTATATGAGACGCCGGCATTGCTACTCTGTTCGTTTCTGCCACGGCAATCGGGAGTATTTCTACGGCGCAAAGCGAATTACCGTACTCAAAAATCCCGTTTCCGTATCGCCCGACTATCTCATCGTCAGTCATCGCAGTGAGGTGCTGTCGCATATCCGTACCATCTGGGAGTACCGCGGTGCGATGAGTCTGTATTGGCGCATTGTGTTTGAGAACGGAGCGGTGGTGGAGTACGACAAGTCGAATTTGGAGGTCAGAGAGTCGTGCCTGCAAGATGAGGTGACGTTGAACGTCCTGCACTACTTCGAGCAGGTAGCTGCCCACAATGCTCTCGCGGGTGATGACAATATGCCCCTGTTGCTGAAGCAGTACCGTCAGATTCAATTCCTCGACCGCCGGTCGGCAGCGGCCTGCTATCTCAACCCTACTTTTGCGCCGATGACCCGACGGGAGCGCGACACCCTCATCTACCCTTTCGGTTGCAATGCCAGCCAAAAACAGGCGGTGGAGCGGGCCTTTGAGAATCAGATTAGTGTCATCGAGGGCCCTCCCGGAACAGGCAAGACGCAGACGATACTCAACATCATTGCCAACATCATCTGCAAGGGGCAGACCGTCATGGTGGTGTCGAACAGCAACTCGGCCATCGAAAATGTCGCCGAGAAACTTGAACAGCGTCACTACGGCTTCATGGTGGCGGAGTTGGGCAGTTCGAAAAACAAAGAGATGTTCCTTGCGATGCAGGCCATCGACAAGCTTTATCCCCACGAGTTGATGTCGTGGAAAAATAAAGCCGCCGACAGTCCCTATTATCTCACGCGGTTGGAGAAGGTTACGCAAAATATGTGTGTCCTCTTCAAAAAGCAGGAGGAGCTTTCGCATGCCAAACAGGAGTACCGTGCGCTGGAGCTGGAGAAGCGTCACTTCCATTCGGAGGTAGGCCTGCATATTTCCCTGCGGTTGAAAAGCTATATGCCCTCGCGCCATTTGATTCGTCTGTGGCAGACCCTGCAACGCTACGAGGAGGAGGGACAGGTCTCGGCGTGGAAAAGCTGGTGGCGCAATAAGGTGACACGGCTGAAAGCCGCCACGATATTTTTGAACGGAGCGTCGAAGTTCCTGCAACTTGACACCTCGAAGCGTATCGCTGTCTTACAGAGTCTCTATTACGAGAAGCGTATGGCGGAACTTCATCGGAAAATCAAGTCGCTGGAGGAGTTGTTCTCGCGTTCCGATAGCAACCAAATGCTGGAATACTTCAATAAGGTATCGACCGTCTATTTCAATCATACCCTCTACAAACGCTATGGCGGGCATCGGGTGAAGCCGTTTTTCACCCCTGCCATGATACGGCAGAATCCTGCGGGATTCCTGCATGAGTTCCCCGTGGTGTTGAGTACGACCTTCTCCTCGCGCAATAACTTTTCGTCCGATGTGTTGTTCGACTATGTGATTATGGACGAGGCATCGCAGGTCTCCTCCGAGACGGGACTTCTGGCACTGACCTGTGCCCGCAATGCGGTGATTGTCGGTGACTCGATGCAGCTACCCAATGTGGTGACACAAAACGATATAGAGACATTCGGAGCACTTGCCGAAAAGATGAACATTCCAGAGGAGTATGACTGCACGCGGTACAGCTTCCTCGACTCGTTGTGCCGTGTGGTGAAAGATGTTCCCCAAACTCTTTTGCGGGAGCACTACCGTTGTCACCCCAAGATTATAGAGTTCTGCAATCAGAAGTTCTATGACGGGCGATTAATCTGCATGACTGAGGATAAGGGCGAGAAAGAGGTGATGACGGCCATTCGCACGGTGAGGGGTAACCATTCGCGTGACCGCATGAACCAGCGCGAAATAGATGTCATTGATGAGGAGGTGCTTCCTATATTAGAAGTGGACTCTCGTGAAATCGGCATCATTGCCCCCTACAACCATCAGGTCGATGAATTGCAAAAGCAGCTGTCCTCGGATGCCGACATCGCCACGGTGCACAAATTCCAAGGACGCGAGAAAGACACCATCATTCTCTCCGCGGTCGATGATGTCATCACACCCTTCTCCGACGATGCACACCTTCTGAATGTCGCCATCTCGAGAGCGCGTCACCACTTCTGTCTGGTGATGTCGGGCAACGAGCAACCGCAGGAGAGCAACATCTCCGATTTGTTGGGCTACATCAAGTACAACAACTTCACAATCAGCGACAGCAAGGTGCGCTCCATCTTCGATTACCTCTATCAGCCCTACACCGAGTCGCTGCGTGCTTTCCTCAAGCGACACCGCCACATCTCGGAATACGCTTCGGAGAACCTCACCTTCGCGCTCTTGGAGGAGATATTCTCCTCTCGTCCGCAATACAGCCATTTGGGCATCATCTGCCACCAGTCGCTGGGACTGCTCATTGGCGACAACTCGCTGATGACACCCGATGAGCAACGGTATGTGAGTCATGCCGACACACACATCGACTTCCTGTTGTATAACCGTGTGAGCAAGCGTGCGGTGCTTGCCATCGAGACCGATGGTTATGCCTTCCACAAGAGTGGTAGTCGACAGGCGGAGCGCGATGCCATGAAGAATGATATTCTCACCAAATATGGAATTCCCTTCCTGCGGCTTTCGACCGCGGGCAGCAACGAGCGGCGGCATATAGAATCGAAATTGCAAGAACTTCTGCCGGAACAGCCCCTGCCTTCGTCTGCCGAAAAAATGCCAACAGCCTAATATCGCAAATTTTATCGTGAAAAATGCAGGCCGAAATCGGTAAAAATGTTCTAAAATGAGAATTTTTTAGTGCTTTTGGCGAAAAAGTCGCAAAAAATCTTGTTAATCTCTGTGTGTTTACTACCTTTGCCAAATCCTAAAACATGACGCCGTTTTGCGCCATACAAAAATGAAAGAAACCAAATTATAAACATACTGAAATGGGAAAAACTATAAAAATCAGAGATCTAACATTGCGCGACGGACAGCAGTCTTCGTTTGCGACACGTATGAACCAGGCTCAAATCAACCGATGCCTCCCGTTTTATAAGGATGCCAACTTCTATGCCATGGAGGTTTGGGGCGGTGCCGTTCCCGACTCTGTCATGCGTTATCTCAACGAGAGTCCCTGGACTCGTTTGGAGACCATCTACAAGGAGGTGGGCAATGTATCGAAACTGACAGCCCTTTCACGTGGTCGTAACCTTTTTGGTTACTCTCCCTACACCGATGAGATTATCGACGGATTCTGCCGCAATGCCATCGAGAGTGGTCTGGGTATCATGCGTATTTTCGATGCGTTGAACGATGTCGATAATGTGAAGTCCACCATTAAATATGTAAAGCAGTATGGCGGTATTGCCGACTGCGCCGTGTGCTACACCGTAGATCCCAAATATCCTCCCCTCTCGTTCATGCAGCGTCTGATGGGCAAGAAGAATCCCAAACCCGTATTCACCGACGAGTATTTTGTCGACAAGGCCAAGCAGCTGGCTGCTCTGGGTGCCGACATGATTACCCTCAAGGATATGTCGGGTCTGATTCCTCCCCGCCGTATCGCACGTCTGGTGAAGCTCATCAAGCAGAATGTGAATATTCCCGTTGATTTCCACACCCACTGTACTCCGGGCTACGGTCTGGCTTCGGTGCTTTCGGCTATCGTTGCAGGTGCCGACATTGTGGATACCAACTGCTGGTACTTCGCCGAGGGTACAGGTGCTCCCGCGCTGGAGTTCATCTATGTATTCTGCAAGAAACTGGGTATCGACCTGGGTGTGAACATGGAGGCTGTGGCAAAAATCAATGTCGAGTTGCGCGAGATCCGCAAGGAGCTGAACCTCTCGGTATTCGGTACAGAGAAGCCTGAGCCCAAGGCCTTCAACCCCCTCACCGGTCAGCTGCCCAAGGAGATTGACGCTCTGTTTGACGAGGCTATCCGTGCCGCACAGACTGACGATGAGGCAGCATGTATCGCCGCTTGTCAGAAGATTGAGGCTTACTTCGGCTTCCCCGCTCCCAACAAGCTCGTTCAGGAGGCAGAGATTCCCGGTGGTATGTACTCCAACATGGTGGCACAGCTCAAGCAGTTCAACAGCGAGGAGATTCTGCCCCGCGCCATGGAGCTGATTCCTTCGGTTCGTCTTGCAGCAGGTCTTCCTCCCTTGGTTACCCCCACATCGCAGATTGTCGGCGCACAGGCCGTGAACTGCGCACGTGACGAGAAGGCAGGTCGCCCCATGTACTCGCAGACCAGCGCACAGTTTGTAGGTCTGGTGAAGGGTGAGTACGGTAAGACTCCCGTGAAGGTAGACCCCGAATTCCGATTTAAGATTTGCGGTGTCAGAGAGGAGATTCCCTACGACACATCGAAGTATCAGATGCAGCCCAACCCCGTATTGGTCGAGGCCGGCGGTGTGAAGCTGGCAGAGAATGAGAAAGAGCAGCTCTTGTTGGAGTTGTTCCCCATGGTAGCCAAGAAGTTCCTTACCGACAAGAAGGTGAAAGCTTACGAGGCTGTGAAGGCAAAAGAAGCGAAGGCCGAGGCAGAGAAGAAGGCTGCCGAAGCACCCCACTTCGATCCCATCACGGGTAACACCGTGAATGCACCTCTTCCGGGTCACATCATCGATATTCTGGTGAAGGTCGGCGATGAGATTAAGGCAGGTCAGGATGTCCTCATACTTGAGGCCATGAAGATGGAGAACTCCATCGCCAGCGACTACGCCGGTAGAGTCAAGCAGATTTTGGTCAAGACAGGCGACGTCGTTGCCACCGACCAGGTGCTTGTCGAAGTCGAGTAAAAGAAAACAACTCTATAATAGAAAACCCACGGATTCGATAATGAATCCGTGGGTTTTTGTTTTTAGTGAAGTCGGGCTTGAAAGGTGAGTCTTTCCCGTTTCTCCCTCTCTTTCCGCAAGGAACAGAACGGAAGCGTTCAGAAAACCGTTCTGAAAGCAATCAAAGCGTCGTATTTCAAGCGATTACGGTGCTTTAATTGTATCGTATGAACAGGGTGTAACCGACCGAATGCAGGAATCGGTAGCCAGCAATCGGTCATTTCCTGCTACATTTGGTGCTACAGAAAAAAATATAGCAGTGAACGGTTGCTGAATAGCAAATTGACTGCATTACAATGACTTAATCATGATAAATTTTGTTGAACTTTGTAGCATGTGCTACATAAAACCGAATTGTTATGAAAGTCAATTTCAAGGTTGTCGTTTTACCTGCGGTCGAATTATGAGACCCAAGAAGGCAAGCCCCCTGTTATGGTGCGTATTTTTCTGGACGGGGAAATGTTGAACCTTGGTTCGTCGGGGCTCAATGTCGATAAAAAAGTATGGAACACCCCCACCAACCGGGCAATGGGACGCTCTGCAGATGTGTTGAATCTGAATACTAATTTGGATATGATTTCCTCTTCCCTGCAGAATATATTCAGAGATATGCAATATGATGAAATCATTTCATTGGATCGAATCAAAAGCATATATTTGGGAAAAGATAAAAAAGTATCCACTTTCATACCCTATTTTAACAAATACCTTGAAAACGTAAAGGCCGAAGTCTGAGTGGAAAACTCAAAGGTTTTGTATCAGAAGTATATTATTTCTTGAATCGTCCGAGGTGCTTTGTATCGGAATGGTCATCGGCTCCACGAACACGGCTCCTGCCGAATTTGTGCGAATATCTCATCTGAATGGTGATGTTATTCGTTCGGGGATCGATATTATACGAATAGGCATCTGTGACATAGTGATCCGACGGCTTGTAGTTAAGCAGGTTCAGCGCATCGATACTTAAAGCACCGCCAAACTTGAACACCTTGCTCAAGGAGACATTGAGCAGATGTTTGTGGTGGCCTTTTTTCAGAATACCCCGTGAGGGAGTATAGTAGTTGTAGCTCATGGAAGCTCTGATGCTTCTCTTTTGTGAAATTCTGAAGACATTACGAATGCCGGCATTGCCCATCCACGATTTGTAGCTGACATCATTGCCGTCGATAGTTCCATCGGTGACATCATAGTCGGCACTTGCGCTGAGCGACATTCGCCATACCCCCTTGAAGAAGACCTTGTCCATATTGAAATAGAAAGAGAGCGACTGTTCGTGACCGAAATTCGCAATACTCCTCACCGTTGTATTGTCCTCTGCCGAATAGGTGTAGTCACTGAAAGCGTCGGAGCCATAGCTGTAGGAAGCACCGATGATGTAATCGTTCAAAAACGAGTAGCTTAAATCCACATCGTTGTATATCATGGGTTTGAGATGGATATTACCCATTGTGTAAGTGTTTTCCGAGGTCCAGGTCTTGAACGGATTAAGATTGTTATAGAACGGTCTTGTTATCGAACGGGAAACATCCAGTGAGATACCATGATCCCCGTCGGCCAAATCCACATAGATGCTTAACTCGGGGAAGAAATTCCAATAGTTCCGATGAAATTTCTCCTTGGAAGTAATCTGATTGCCGTCGATAGCGGTATTTTCCACGCGCATACCCAACGAGGTACTCAACACATCACCCCACTTTCTTTCGCAGGAAACATACAGCGCATGGACTTTCTCCTCATAAATGAAATGGTTGCTGAGGGTCGTATTGGGGACATACTCGCTGCCGTTGAAATCATTGCGGATAAAGTCGTTCGACAGATGTGAGGCATTGAAGGCATATCCGGCCGAGAGATTGTTGTCTTCATCAAAACGATGCTTGTAAGACCCCTTAAACTCATATCCATAACTATCGACCGTGCTGTTCTGCCGGAACAGGGAATAGGGAATGAAACCGGTTGTGTCGGTCGCATTTGCATACTCCATCTGTCCCAAAGAAGTGTTCAGTGATGTTGAATAGTTGGCACTTATATCAAGATTGCTGCCCTTGTTATCCGTCCTGAGATTGTAGTATGCCACAACACTCATTTCCGGTCTGCGGAACGGATTGTCGGTCTGACTGACCGCCCTCGAAGACTTGTCCAATACACCATTGCGATAATTTGAACTTCCGGTGGTCGAGTTGCTGTTATATTTCGAGCTCCCGATATGGAATGACGCTCCCACAACACTCCGTTTGGTCAAATCATAGGTCATATTGAGATTTCCCCCCAGGAAGTGACCCGATGATTCCTGTCGGTTGGAATTGAAAATATCCGTAGAGGTAGCGGTGTAGTTATAGGTCTCATCGGTTTCACTTTGAGAATTATGATAGGCATAGCTCAAGTTGGCCGAGGCATTGAACTTTTTCCTGGAATAACCCACATAGAGGCTCGTTCTCGGAGATACTCTTTCCCCGAGATATTCGCCGCTGATGCTCGCACTTCCGTTAAATCCCTGACTGGGATTCTTCTTCATTACGATATTCAGGACGCCTCCCGTGGTCGATGCACTGTAAGAACTGTTGGGCGACATGATAATCTCAATGTTCTCAATCTGACCGGCCGGTATGGAACGCAGCATCTCCATCAGCGAGGCGTTGTCCATCAGCGGTTTTCGGCCGTTGATATATATCGTAGACGTACCCTTGCCCAATATGCTGACGGAGTTGTTTTCCAATGTTACCAGCGGGGTGTAATGCAACAGGTCATAACTGTCAAGACCCTGGACCTCCGTAAGATGAGGGGTGTATATAAACTTACCCGGCTTTTGCTTCAACCGCGGAGCTCCTCTGACCACCACCTCCTCCATGGCGGTGGCTGACTCCCTGAGAGTGATGACAGTTTCTTCGGATGCGGGTTTTACATAGGCCCTCTCATATCCCAGATGGGATACTTCAAGCAAGTACTTCTCACCGGGTCCGTTCAATCCTGTAAATTGGAAAACACCCTCCACGCTTGTCACGCAGTGAGCGAGGGCAGTACTGTCCGGCAATTCGATACAGGAGACGACAGCTCCCACAACAGCCTCTCCTTGCGGGTCGAGAACTCGTCCTCGCAGTGATTGATGCTCCTGGGCATGAACAGAGAGCGCAAATAAAACAATGCTCAACAAAAAGCAGACACCTTTCCCGCAAACTTTCATAATCTACAGTTAAAAATTGGTTTCGGACTTATCAAATGAAATTGTATTTTTGAAAATAACAATTACAGTAACAATGTTAAGCAAATTGTTTTAATATACCAAATTTCTTTGATATTTTTTAATAAAACCCGTTGGCGGAATTAATTTGATAAACATCTATGTGTAAAAAGATGTGCATCTCATTGATTATTAGTAAATAGTGATTAAACAATTAATTTACATTCAACGTATGCACAACTTATATGCAATATTCGCAAAAATTCTAAACATATGCAAGCAAGTAGCTGGCAATATAGTCAATGAATTGGGAAATGTTCCAAGAAGAGGTGTGGTCCCCAAATTCTCAGACCTTGAAATAGTAGCTTTGAATATGACATCAGAAGCTATTGGTATCGATAGCGAGTCTCTGTTGTTTGCAAAGCTAAAGGAATATAAGAATGAAATACCTAATCTTATTTCTCGTAAGCAATACAATGATAGACGTAAGATTACTTCATCCTTATGTAATACAATCCGGGAAAGGTTGGCCGCCGTAATAGATGGAGGCGAAGACTATTTCTGTATAGGTTCAAAACCAATAGAAGTATGCCGTTTTTCCCGTTCTAAACGTTGTATTATGGGAAAGAATAATTTAGAGAAAGCTCCATCTCTTGGATATTGTGCATCGCAGGGTATGTATTATTACGGATATAAACTTCACGCTGTCTGCGGGTTAAGTGGAGTCATTCATTCCTTTGACCTTACCAAAGCAAGTGTACATGACATTCATTATTTGAAGAATCTAAAGGTGGATTACAGTAATTGCACAGTCATAGGAGACAGAGGGTATATAAGTGCACAAGTGCAATTAGATCTGTTCGAAACTGCCAATATCAGACTGGAAGTTCCATACAGGTCTAATCAGAAAAACTGGAAACCGACATTTCCGGCTTTTGCCAAAGCGAGAAAAAGAATTGAAACTTTATTCTCGCAATTGTGTGACTAGTTTATGATTATAAGGAATTATGCGAAAAATACAGACGGATTGTTTACCCGGATTGTCGGGAAGATTAGCGCACTTACAATCTTGCAATACATCAACTATAAAAATAACAGACCC
>JAHHQO010000015.1 GCA_020026335.1 Alistipes sp.
CGGGGACACAAGGATTTTCAGTCCTTTGCTCTACCAACTGAGCTATGGCACCATCGTTCTCAAACTCGGAAGCGGTGTTCCTCATTTGGACGCTGCAAAGATAGATATTATTTTTTAATCTGCAAATTTTTCGCTTATTTTTTTCGATTTCTCTTTTGCGCATTTTTATCGACCAAGCCCCCGACCGACAATTAACAAAATGAAGTTCAAAAAGTTACACTTCATCGTTTATTAAATATTTTTTTATCACAAATTCAGCCCTTCTACCCCACTTTTGCCCCGTTTTTGCGACACGCCCCCCCTTCCGATGTGGTTTCCGTTGCCATAATCGAAGGTTTTGCCCCTCGGACACCCACAAAACCCAAATTCACGACCTTAATATAAGGTATGTACCTCCGAATTTGGATTTTTTTTCGTACCTTCGCCCTACAAAAACGTATAAAAATCAGTCCTATGAATATCACTGAAATCAAACAGGGAATATACTATGTGGGTGTCAATGACCGCACCACCTCACGTTTCGAAGGTCTGTGGTCATTGCCCCAGGGTGTATCCTACAACGCCTATCTGGTCGTTGGAGAGAAGGTCGCACTCATCGACACCGTATCGGAGGCGTTCGGCAGCCGTCTGTTACACAACATCAAGGAGATTATCGGCGACCGTCCGGTAGATTATCTGGTCATCAACCACATGGAGCCCGACCACTCGGGTTCGATTTCGACACTGACCATGCGCTACCCCGACATTCAGATTGTCTCGAATGCCAAGGCACTCCAGATGGTCAAGGGTTTCTACTCTGTGGAGAACCCCACCGTGGAGGTCAAGGAGGGCGGTGTCCTCGATTTGGGCGGCAAGACCCTTTCGTTCTACATGGCATCCATGGTGCACTGGCCCGAAACGATGGTCAGCTGGTGTGCCGAGGAGAAGACCCTCTTCTCGGGTGATGCATTCGGAACATTCGGTGCGCTGAACGGTGGTATCACCGACTCGCAGGTTCACCCCGAATTATACTGGGACGAGATGCGCCGCTACTACTCTGCCATTGTCGGCAAGTATGGTGCTCCCGTGCAGAAGGCTCTCCAGAAGGTGAAGGGACTCGCTCCCGAGACCATCTGTTCGACTCATGGCCCCATATGGCAGAAGGAGGTATCGACCGTGATGGACATCTACGACCGTCTGAGCCGCTATGAGGGCGAGAAGGGTGTAGTCATCGCCTACGGTTCGATGCACGGCAACACCGAGGAGATGGCCGAGCTGACAGCCCGTTATCTGGCAGAGGAGGGTGTAAAGGACATTCGTCTCTACAACCTCAGCTATACAGAGCCCTCGTTTGTATTAAGCGATATTTTCCGTTATAACACCCTTGTGGTGGCATCACCCACCTACAACGGTTGTCTGTTCCCGCCCGTGAAGCATCTGTTGGATATGCTCGCCGAGCGCAACATTCCCCAGCGCAACTTCGCACTGCTGGGTTCGTTCACATGGGCATGTGCTTCGGTACGCCTTTTGAAGGAGTTTGCCGAGACCATGAAGTGGGAGCCCATCGCTGCACCCGTGGAGATGAAGCAGGGCATTTCGGACGCTGTACGCTCGGAGTGCCGTCGTCTGGCGCACGAGATTGCAGAGAAGTTGGCTTAGAAGGTCTGCGGCGGAAAAAGTCAAGGCGATAATCTATGATGAAGATAGCAATAGTCGGAACAGGATATGTGGGTCTCGTGTCGGGAGCATGCTTTGCCGAGATGGGACTCGACATCACCTGTGTGGATACCGACCGCCGGAAAATCGAAGGCCTCAACGCCGGCATCATACCCATCTATGAACCGGGATTGGAGGAGTTGGTCAAGAGCAACATGGCGGCAGGCCGTCTGCACTTCACCACCGACCTCTGCTCGTGTCTGGACAGTGTGCAGGTGGTCTTCTCGGCTGTCGGCACGCCCCCCGATGAGGACGGTTCTGCCGACTTGAAATATGTGCTGGAGGTGGCACGCACGTTCGGTGAGCACATCAACCGCTACACGGTGCTGGTCACCAAGAGTACCGTTCCCGTGGGCACGGCACAGAAAATCAAGGCTGTCATCCGCGAGGAGCTGCAACGGCGCGGTCGCGAAGACATCGAATTTGATGTGGCATCGAATCCCGAATTTCTGAAGGAGGGAGCCGCCATCAAGGACTTCATGTCGCCCGACCGTGTGATTGTGGGTGTAGAGAGTCTGCGCGCACGCGAAATCATGGCCAAGCTCTACCGTCCGTTCCTGATTAACAACTTCCGTGTGCTGTTCATGGACATCGCCTCTGCCGAGATGACCAAGTACGCCGCCAACGCCATGTTGGCCACCCGCATCTCGTTTATGAACGAAATCGCGCGTCTGTGCGATGCCGTGGGTGCCGATGTGGAGATGGTGCGCAAAGGTATGGGCTCCGATGCCCGTATCGGCAACAAGTTCCTCTATCCCGGTTGCGGTTACGGCGGTTCGTGCTTTCCCAAGGATGTGAAGGCCCTCTGCCACACAGCCGAAGAGAACGGCTGCCGTATGGAGATTGTCCGCGCGGTGGAGCAGGTCAATGAGCGTCAGAAATCCATCGTCTTCGAGAAGTTGCAATCGCAATTGGGCGACCTTCACGGTAAGGTCATCGCCCTGTGGGGATTGTCCTTCAAGCCCGAGACCGACGATATGCGCGAAGCTCCGGCTTTGGTGGTTATCCGTCTGCTAATCGAAGCAGGTACCGAAATCCGTGTCTTCGACCCCGTGGCCATGCCCGAATGTCTCCGACGAATGGGCAACCGCCACATCTACTACGCGCAGTCGATGTACGAGGCTGCCGAGGGAGCGGATGCCGTGGCGTTGCTCACCGAGTGGAAGGTATTCCGTATGCCCGACTGGTCGAAGTTGCGCGAGACAATGCACGACACCGTAGTGGTCGATGGTCGCAACATCTTCGACAAGGAGGAGGTTTTGGCGGCAGGATTCCGCTATACGGCAATTGGACGATAAACAATTTTACACAATAAAAAAGTCCCGAGAACTTCATGGTTTTCGGGACTTTTTGTTGATATAAGGGTCAGATTACTTGCGCACCTTAACGATGATTTTCAACACCTTACCCTCGCCAATCATGGGCGCGTGGCCGTCCTCGGGGAAGAGAATGGTGAACTGTCCGGGACGCATGGTGTAGAAAGTCTGCGCCTTGTCATCGAAGAACTGGATATCCTTCTCCTTGCTGAACTCGCCGAGAGGCATCTTCAAATCCTTGCGCTCCATCCAGCCGAAGGTCTCCTCGGGACCGTCAATCAGCACCTGGATGTCGATATAATCGTTGTGAATCTCCAATTTGGCGTCCTCGGGGGTCTTCAAATCGGGAGTCATGACATTGACAAAAATATCACGGCCGTCAAGCTCGTGCATACCGGGAGTCATGTTGTTCCAATCGGTAGTGGCAATCAGTTCGAAAGCACGCTTGAAACGGGGGTGCACACCGTAGTAGAGTGCGCTGTTCTTCAATGAATCAAAAATCATAGCAGTCTGTATCTAAATAAGTTTGTGTAATTTAGTTCTTCTTGAGTCTCACAATCACGGGATAGTGATCGGAATAAGGCACATAGGGCACTTCGTAGGACAACACCTCGAAGCCCGGAGAGCTCAACACATAGTCGATGCGCAACAACTCCAGAAATTTGTTGTAGGTGTGCGAATATCCCGAACCCTGCTCGGCAAAGGCATCGGTCAATCCATCAGACATCACACGATAGGCATACGACATGGGAGTATCGTTGAAGTCGCCACACACGATTTTACGGGTGTGTACCTTATCAATATCCATGGCAATGCTGTCCACCTGTCCCGAACGCAGGACGCTCGTGGAGCGGAATCGCGAAATGATGCTCTTGATTTTGTCCTCACGACCGTGGTCGAGAATCAGGCTACGACCTGTCAGGAAGTCGTTGTCCTCCTTCTTGATATTGGTCGAGTGAAGGTGGTTGTTGAACACGCGCACCGTATCTTCACCCACCAAAATATCTGCCCACACCGAGGACAAGGGTGTCAGCACTACTCCCGAACGCAAAATTTTGTGTCGGCTGAAGATGGCTTGTGCCGTTGAAGGTAAATTCATCTCGTTACGCACTTCACCCAATGTTGCATAGTCATAGGTTTCCAGCAGAGATTTAAACTCTTCACTGCCATTGGCTCGCCATACGTTAAACTCCTGCAAACAGAGGATATCGGGCTTTTGCTCTTTTATAAAACGAGCAACGCTGTCTGTCACGACTTTCTCATACACCGGCGAATGGAAATCGCAGATGTTATAAGTGATGAACTTCAGCGTTCCACGGCCGTATTTCTCCTCGCCATAGTCCTTCTGAAAGTCGAAATGCCAGAAGAGCGACAGCTTGAAGAGTCCCAGCACCACGAAGAACATCATCACCGATGCAGGCACCCATCTCCATCGGATAATCCAATAGAGCATGAGCAGCAGGACTCCCATATAGGTAGCCGGAGCCACCAAACCCAGCACGGGGAAAATCCATGCGCGCGCGGGATTTACGTAGGGGGTGATGAAAGTCAGCACCGCCATCACCGCCGCAACGATGGTTACCAGCAGCATCACGGTATCGAACACACGCATGAAGAACGACTTTTTCTTCTTCACATTGTCGTGTCCGTAATCATCATAAATATTCGTTGTCATTTTAGAAACGGATTATGTCTCTCTTTTTCCACCACATGAGGAGCAGCAGTCCCCACAGCATACCGCCCACATGAGCGAAGTGAGCCACATTGCCCACGCCTCTCCAGCCTGCGAAAAGCTCGATGACGGCATAGATGATGACAAACCATTTGGCCTTCATCGGAATGGGCGGAATGAGCAACATGATGACGGCATTGGGATGCAGCACACCAAAGGCGAGCAGCAAGCCCATCACGGCACCCGAAGCACCCACCAGCGACATGGGCAGTTCACCCAACACGGCAGCCACGAGGTACTGAATGAGGGCGGCACCCACACCGCAGACCATGTAGTAAATCAAAAAACGCTTCGAGCCCAGCTCATACTCCAGCGTGCGACCGAACATCCACAGGCCGAACATATTGAAGAACAAGTGCTCGAATCCGGCGTGCATGAACATATAGGTGATGAACTGATAGGTATGGAACCACTCGAAACCCAACCACAGGGCGCAGAACTCCATGATTCCTCGTCCGATGGGCAACATGGTGGTTGCCATGAATGCCAGAAGGTTAATAATCAGCAGGTTCTTCACCACAGGCGGTGTACTCAAAAAATTATTACTCATATTTCAATCTTATTCAAAAAAAATTTATTGCTGACGGGCTGTCGTTTAGCCCAGTTTCTTACGTATTTCGTCTGCGGTAATCTCCGCCACAATGGATTTGCCCGACGGGGTGAAGCTGATGTTTCCCGTGTCGGCGAGCTGTGCAAGCAGAGCCTCGCACTCCTCGCGGTTGAGATTGCGAATCAGTCCCTTCGAAGCCCCCACAGCCATTGCCGAGGCAATCTTCTCGCGGCGCACCTCCTCCAGCGATACGGGCATCGAGAAGGCCTGCAACAGGGAGTAGAGCATCTGGTCGATCACCTCGATGGGCAGGTCGGCAGGAGCACCCTTCACCTCGATGACACCCTCACCGCAATAGTCGATGTCGAAGCCCAGCGATGCAAACTCCACATCGTGCTCCTCCAAGAGATGGTACTCATCGAGCGAGAGGGTCAGTTTCTCGGGGAAGAGCAACTGCTGGCTCACCGATGAACCGTTGGAAATCATACGCATATAGTCCTCATAGAGGATACGCTCTCTGGCGCGGCGCACATCAACCACCACTAAACGACCCGACATGAAGGCGAGGATATATCCGCCTGCCATGGGCATCGGTGACGAGAATTGGGGCTTTGCCTCCTCCATATTGGGCAATAATTGCTCCACATCCGCTCCCGAGGGGATAAAATCGAGAGTGCTTTCCTCCGTTCCCACATCATTGACCTCGCCCGATACGAACTCCTCGAATCGGGGATTACCCTCCGACTCGATGTCTGTCACCTCGGCATCCTTATACGAGGTGTCGGAGAGCGGAATCTTATATTCGCGGTTCTCCTCCTCCCATTCGTTTGCCGAAGTCATGCCGCTACCCGAGGGTACAGACTCGTACTCCACGCTGTCGGGCTCCATCGAGGCCTGCGGTGCATCACCGCCAAAGCCCGAAGCGTCGATATCCACGAAGTCGGACTTGGCATCCGAGGACGAGAAGAAATCGTTGTCGCTCAAGAAAGGATTATAGGCTCCGTTCGACATCGAACGGGGCTCTTTGTAGACCGCGCCCTTCTCCATGACGGGAATCTCCACGGACTCCTCCTTGTCGAAATCCATCATCGGCACGGCACCCGTGCGCGCGAGGGTTTCTCTCACCGAAGCGTTGATAATCTGCCATACGGCCTCCTCATCGGCGAACTTCACCTCCAGCTTCTGGGGGTGGACATTCACATCGATGCGCGAGGGGTCGATGGTCAGATAGAGGAAATAGGACGGGGTTGTATTTTCGGGAATCAGTTTTTCGTAGGCCTTCAACAATGCGCTGGTAATGTAGGCACTCTTGAAATAACGGCCGTTAACAAACAGATACTGTTCGGGATTACGGCGTTTGGCGGCAGCCGGCAGACCGATATATCCGTCCACACGGGCTATCGAGGTATCGGCACTCACCTCCAAAAGGTTGTGCTTGATGCTTTTGCCCACCACATCGACAATACGTCCCGCGAGCGATGCCATCGGCAGGGCATAGACGGGAGCGTCATTGACATAGAGTTCGAAGGTTACCTTCGGGTTGCACAACGCCACCTTCTTGAACTCCGAGCGCACCTGCAGCACGAGTTTGGGCGTGCTGTCCAGGAATTTACGGCGTGCGGGGACATTGTAAAAGAGGTTGCGCACCAGAAACTGCGCACCCACGGGACACATCACCGGCTGCTGCGAGACGAACTCGCCACCGTGAATTTCGGTGCACGTACCCATCTCGTCCTCCTCCTGTCGCGTGCGCAACTCCACCTCTGCCACCGCACCGATGGAGGCCAGTGCCTCGCCGCGGAAACCAAAGGTGGTGAGGGCGTAGATGTCGTCCACGCTCTTGATTTTGCTGGTGGCATGACGGTCAAAAGCCATTCGGGCATCAATGGGCGACATACCGCAACCGTCATCGACAATCTGTATCAGGTCGCGTCCGCCCTCGCGGATATTCACCTTCACCGACTTGGCTCCGGCATCGATGGCATTCTCCATCATCTCCTTCACCACCGATGAAGGGTGCTTGACCACCTCACCTGCCGCGATTTGGTTGGCGACAATCTCGGGTAATAATTTGATACGTTCTGCCATCTATTCCTGATAATCGTTGGGTACAATCACTATCTGCTGGTCCTGCCACTCCACATCGGAGATGTGCGACTGGTCGAACTCGTCACGCGGTTCCGCGCGCTGCTCCTCCACCACGGTGCTCTCCACAGGGGTCGATGTGGCGCGGAAGAAGGTCTCCATCAGACGCGGAAAGAGGAACGAAAATACCAACATGACAATCAACACCCCCAGAGCGAGTTTCCAGATGCCTGCCATGCCGTTTTCGCGGCGGTCGCGGTGGGCATTGCGAGCTTCTCGCTGTGTGCGGATATATTGTCCCGGACGATACTCTCTTTCGGCATCCTCCGCTCTTTCACCGCGCAACTCCGCACGACGCTGCTCACGAGCATCCTTTTCGGGGTCGTAAAAACGCGGTATGTAGTTAAATCTGTTAGCGTGTTTCTTGAAAGGGCTGAATCCCAACATAATTTTCCTCTTTTTTGTTCAAAAAGCGTATTCTCTAAAAACAAGAAAATCCGCATCCTTAATTGTGTAAAGATACGAATTTTCTATTTATTTTATTGTCTGTTAGCTGAAGAATCTCCTCATTCTATCGAAAATGTTGTCTTTCGAGCCCGATTCGACCTTCTTGAAGTTGGGCTGCTCGGCGAGTTTCTCCAACAGTTCCTTCTCCTCGGAGGTGAGCTTCTGGGGAATGACCACATTGACCACCAGCAACTCGTCACCCACACCGTAACCATTGACATTGGGAATACCCTTGCCGGCCAGACGGATAACCTTTCCGGCAGGTGTTCCGGGGGTGATGTTAATCTTGGCGCGTCCATCGACGGTCGGCACCTCCACCTTACCACCCAACAGAGCGGTGGTTACACTGATGTTGAGATTGTAAATCAAATCGTTACCGTCTCTTACCAGCTCGGGGTGGGGAATCTCCTCGATGACCACATTCAGCGTACCGTTCACACCGCCGTGACGAGCGGCATTACCCTTGCCCGACACGGTGAGCACCATGCCTTCGTGTACACCGGCAGGAATCTTGATTTCGATGACCTCCTGACCACGCACGGTACCTTCGCCCTTACACTTGTCGCACTTGGCTGTGATGATTTTACCCTCACCGCCACAGGTGGGACACACGCTCTGGGTCTGCATACGGCCGAAGAACGTATTTTCGACTCTCACGACATAGCCCGAACCGTTACAGGTCGAACAGGTGCTGTACGACGACGAGTCCTTGGCACCCTTACCGCCACACTTGTCACAGGCTACGGTCTTATTGATTTTGAGTTTCTTGGTGACACCCGAAGCAATCTCCTGCAAGGTGAGTTTCACGGTGATACGGATATCCGAACCGCGGTTCACACGCTTGCCGCCACCGCCCGACGAGAAGCCGCCACCTCCAAAGTGACCGCCGAACACATCGCCGAACTGCGAGAAGATGTCCTCCATGGAGAATCCGCCGAAACCGCCGAATCCCTCACCGAAACCGCCTGCACCCGAAGCGCCGCCCATTCCGGCATGACCGTAACGGTCGTAGCGTGCTCTCTTGTCGGGGTTCGACAACACGTCATACGCCTCGGCAGCCTCCTTAAATTTCTCCTCGGCTTCCTTGTCACCGGGATTCTTATCGGGGTGATACTTGATAGCCGCCTTACGATAGGCCTTCTTTATTTCGTCGGCATTGGCGTTTTTCTCTACGCCAAGCACTTCGTAGTAGTCTCTTTTTTCTGCCATTTTTCTACTCTCCTACAACAACCTTAGCAAATCTCAACACTTTCTCGCCCAGCATATAACCGGTCTGAACCACGTCGATGACTTTACCTTTCTTATCCTCACCTGCGGCAAAACGAGCCACGGCCTCGCTGAAATCGGCGTCGAAGTCCTTGTCCTTCACTTCGATTTCGGTGACACCCTTCTGGCGCAAAGCCTCGGTGAACTTCTGCGAGATGAGTTTCACACCGGCACGCAGTGCCTCCACATCATCGCTCTTCTCCATTGCCGCAACCGCACGCTCCACATCGTCCTTCACAGGCAACATGGCTTTCAGCACATCGCTTCCGCCGGTCTGCACCAGCTCCATTTTCTCCTTGAGTGTACGCTTGCGATAGTTGTCAAATTCTGCCTGAAGACGCAGGAATTTGTCCTGCCATTCGGCAATCTTGGCATTGAGGGCAGCCTCCTGTGACTGGGGCTCCTCGTCTGACATTGTGTCAGTTGCGGCGGCATCGCCTTCTGCCACATTGTCAGCCGACGCCTGATTGGCAGCAGCGGCCTGCTCCTCGTTCAGGGTCTCCTCATTACAGTTAACTGTCTCTTTCTTAGCGTTTTCCTTTTTCATATCTCTTTTTTACTTTATTTTCTACCTCTATGATGTTCAAATTGCATACCAACGCCACAAACGTGTCATCCGATGATAAAAATAGCAGGTCGTTTGTTCATCTCGGGCAGCGTGGCACGCTTCCACTCCCCCACGGTTCGTGTCACAATGTACTCCGAGGGCGAGGTGATGTCGATGGCCAGCGTCAGACGGGTGTCGGGCGACAGGGTGAGGAGCAAATTCTCCATGAGTTTCACATTGCGATAGGGGGCTTCGATGAAGAGTTGCGACTGCTTCTCGACATGAGCCCTGCGCTCCAGATTGCGGATAGCCCTGGTTCTCTCGGGGGTCTTGACGGGCAGATAACCGTTGAAGGCGAACGACTGACCGTTGAGTCCCGAAGCCATCACCGACAGAATGATGGACGAAGGACCGACCAACGGCACGACCTTCACACCATGACGGTGACACGCCTCCACCACCAAAGCTCCGGGGTCTGCCACACCCGGCACACCGGCTTCGGAAATGACACCTGCCGAGCGTCCCTCCAACAGGGGCTTGACCAGCTCCTCGACCTCTCTTCCGGCCGCTGTGTGTTCGTTGAGTTCTCTGAACTCCAATGTGTCGATGGCACGCTCGATTCCGGCACGCGACAAGAAACGGCGAGCCGAACGGGTGTTCTCGACAATAAAATAATCCAGCGAATCCATCACATCGCGATTCGTCTGCGGAAGTACATCCCAGGGATGTGTCTCATCGGAGATGGGACAGGGGATAAGATAGAGCGTTCCCAGCATTTATATTACTCTTTTATGTAAATTCGTTTTACGCGCGCCGACACCGAAGTCATGATTTCGTAGGGAATAGTGTCGAGCACCTGCGCCATGGTTTCGAGGTCGTTGCCCCGCTTGGGCGAGAAGATAACCACTTCGTCACCCTCGTGCACATCGGCGATGTCGGTGATGTCAATCATGCAACTGTCCATGCAGATGCGTCCCACGATGGGCGCAGGCTGTCCCTTGACGAGCATCGACCAGCGTCCGCAGCCCAGATGACGGTCCAAACCGTCGGCATAACCGATGGGAATGGTCGCGGTGCGGGTATCGCGGAGCAGTTTTCCGGCTCGGCCATAGCCCACCGTATCACCGGCAGGGAGCTGTTTGATTTGCACGATACGGGTTCTGAGGGTCGATACGGGGCGCAGCGACTCGTTGTGCTGCCAGCCGAAGCCGTAGAGTCCCAGTCCCAGACGGCACATATCGTACTCCGCTTCGGGGAAGCGTTCGATAGCCGCCGAGTTGGCCGTATGGCGAATGACGGGATAGGGCAACTGATTTTTCAGTCGCGAACTCATGCGGTCGTAGGTGGCAATCTGACGGCGGGTGTAGGCGTCCTCCTCGGGGGTGTCCGAGCAGTTGAGATGCGAGAAGATGGAGGCCACCTTCACCTCGGGCATACCCTTCAGTCGTTCTGCCAAGTCGTCCAACTCGTTCTCCATGAATCCCAGACGGTGCATTCCCGTATCTAATTTGATGTGAATGGGATAGCGAATCTCTCCGGCATGAATGGCCGCCGAAGCAAAGGCTTTCAGCGAGTTGAAGCTGTATATCTCGGGTTCGAGACGGTTGGCAATCATCAAATCGAAGCTGTCGGCATCGGCATTGAGCACCACGATGGGCATCGAGATACCTCTCTCGCGCAACAGCACGCCCTCATCGGCAAATGCCACCGCCAGGTAATCGACCCTCTGGTGTTGCAGCATCTGCGCCACCTCGAAGTCGCCTGCTCCGTAAGAACCGGCCTTGACCATCGCCACGAGTTTCTTGCCGAAACTCATCTGCGAACGGAAATAGTTAAGATTGTGCACCATACTGTCAAGATTGACCTCCAGCACCGTGGTGTGGCTCTGTCGCGAGAGGGCGTGAGCCAGCTTCTCGAAACGGAACTCGCGCGCACCCTTCAGCAGGACAACACGCCCCACAATGATACTGCGGCTCATGTGGTGGATACACTCCTCAGTGGTGTGGTAAAAACTCTTCTCGCAGGTGAAAAGATGGGCATAGCGGCGTATCTTCGAGCCGATACCTATCAGATAGTCGATTTTGGCGCGTGCCACCATGCCTGCCACACGGCTGTACAGTTCATCGTCCGACAGACCGCTCTGCGCGATGTCCGACAGGACGAGGGTACGTTTGCGTGTGAGTGCCACGTTGTGCATATAGTCCAACGCCAGAGCGAGGGAGTTCAAGTCGAGATTGTAAGCATCGTTAATCAACACCGAGTCGTTGATGCCGTCCTTCACCTCCAGACGCATCGCCACATCGGGTGCGGCGGCAAACACGGGTACGGGGAAGTGCATCACATCGCAGAACGCCTCCACAATCTGTGCGTTGCGGCGCGAAGCGGCATTGCCCGTCACACTCTCCGACACCCGGGGGTAGGCTGCCGCATCAACAGGCTTGCGCCCCGCGAAGTGCGAGGCCACCATGTCGCCCAGTGGCTCGTAATAGCTGTGGTAGATGATTTTTTGGGCATTGCGTGCCAAAATCATCTTCTCGTCACATTTCTGTTCCAGACTCACGAAGTTCTCCTGATGGGCATCGCCTATCGAGGTGAAAATCACCACATCGGGGCGAATGATACGCTCCAGATGCTCCATCTCTCCGGGCTGGGAGATACCGGCCTCGAAGATGGCCACCTGCTCGTCGCCCTCCAGCATCAGCACCGACAGGGGTACACCGATTTGGGAGTTGTAGCTCTTGGGCGAGCGGTAGAACTTCATGCCCTCGGGCACCTCCTCGGCAATCCACTCCTTGATGACGGTCTTGCCGTTGGAGCCGGTGATACCCACCACCGTGCCCTTGAATTGGTTGCGATAGTCGGCGGCCAGCAGTTGCAGGGCACGGATGGCATTCTTCACCACCACGGCACCGCAGCCCTTGTCCAGCTCCACTTCGCGTTCGGTCAGAAAGGCCTTGACACCTCGCTGACACATGGTTTTGATAAAGTCGTGGGAGTCGTGATTGGCGCCTCTCATGGCCACAAACATCGGGTGGCATCCCATTTCACAGGTTATCGAGCGCGAATCGGTCACCACCGACCCCACACGCGAATCCTCACCCGTGAGCCGACCGCCACAAATGGCGGCAATCTGAGAAAGTAAGTAATCCATACCTCTATTTTTCTATCCCACTCCTCCGCACCGCAGCCGCGCCACGGAGTATATCGAATGGTCGGGGCGCGGTGTACCTCAACTCGAGATGCACCCGCCCCGTCCTGTTAGTCGTAATCGAAAGTCACAATCGTGATGCCCGAACCACCTCTGTCGGCGTGTTCGTCCTTGGCCGATGCCACCTCGGGAACGGTACGCAGGTAACGGCGTATCTCCTCCTTGAGTGCTCCCGTGCCCTTGCCGTGGAGAATGGAGACATAGCCCACACCCACCATCAGCGCATCATCGATGAACTGCTGCACCTCGTCCAAAGCCTCGGCAGCACGCATACCGCGCACATCGATGCTGTCACGGAAAGAGAGCTTGCGTGCCGAAATCTCGGCAGAGACCACCGTACGGGCCGTGACGGGGCGTGTGGCATCGCGGTACTCGTTGTTCGACACCACCACCAGCTTGCGTTTGTCCACCGTGGTGAGCATCTGTCCGAATGCCACCTGTGCCTTGTTGCCCTTGACCGACTGCACCAGACCCACGATGTCCTGACCTGCCATCTTGACCTTCGAGCCGGCAACTATCTCCTTCGGCAGTTCCTTTTCTGCCGGGGTGGCGTTCTCCGTCTGCGGACGGCCACCCTCCTGCGCCTTGCGCTCCTGACGGCGTTTCTGACGGCGTTCGATGCGCTCTATCTCGCGTGCCACCTCGGCATCGCGTGCCGAAGTGTCGGCCTTATCGACCTTCTGCTCCTTGAAATCATCGAACTCCTTGCGTGCCAGACGGGTCAGTTCCTTCTCCGCCTGCGCCTCGCGAATGGTCTTGATGGTATTCTCAATCTGACGGTTGGCCTCCGCCATGAGCTGCTGGGCTTCGAGTTTTGCCTTCTTGATAATCTCGCGGCGTTCGTCACGTATCTTCGCCAGCTGCTCGGAGTAGGTGTTCTCCAACTCCTCGACCTTACGGTCGGTCATGCGGATACGGTCGCGCTTCTGCTGCCAGTAGTGTTTGTCACGGGCAATCTCGCGCAACTGCTTTTCGAGGTTGATATGGTCGGAACCCGCCTTTTCCGAGGCGGTGCGGATAATATCTTCGGGAAGACCAATCTTGCGGGCAATCTCCACGGCAAACGAACTGCCGGGCTTACCCATCTCCAACTTGAACAGAGGGCGAATGTTCTGCACATCGAACATCATCGCACCGTTGGCGATACCCTCGGCATTGGCCGCGTAGTATTTGATATTGGCATAATGGGTGGTGATGACACCATAGCACCCCTTCTCGAGCAGACGCTCGAGTATGGCTTCGGCAATGGCACCACCGATGATAGGCTCCGTACCCGAACCGAACTCATCGATGAGCACCAGCGTGGAGTCGGAAGCCCCTGCCAACATATTTTTCATGTTGAGCAGGTGTGACGAATAGGTTGACAAATCGTTGTCGATGGACTGCTCGTCACCTATATCTATAAATATCGAACGGAAAATCGGCAACTCCGAGACGGGCGACACGGGTACGGGAAATCCGCACTGGAACATATACTGCACGATACCCGTAGTCTTCAGACACACCGACTTACCGCCGGCATTGGGTCCCGAAATAACCAAAATGTGTTTGTTCTTGTCGAGTTCCAGCTCCAAGGGCACGATGTCGCGTCCCTGCTGGCGCAGGCTCTGCTGGAGGAGGGGGTGACGCGCGTTCTTCAGCACCAGACGGTCATCGGTCGAGACGATGGGTTTGGCACATCCGTTCTCCGAAGCCCAGCGACCTTTGGCACGCAACATATCCGCCTCCGCGAGATAATCGCCCGAAGCGGCAATCAGCTCCACATCGGGGCGGATGCTCTCCGAAAATTCGGTGAGGATGCGCACCACCTCGCGGCGCTCGGCATACTCCAGCTCGCGCAGCTCGTTGTTCAGCTCCACGACCTCCACCGGCTCGACATAGAACGTGCGTCCCGTGGCCGACTCATCGTGGATAAATCCGCTCAATTTGCGTTTGTTGGCTGCCGACACGGGAATGACGGTCTTACCGTCACGCACCGACAGCTGTGCATCGGCATCGACAATACCGGCGTTCTTGGCGGCGGTCAGCACCTGTTGCAGACGCTTGGCGGCCTGCCCCTCGCGCGCACGGATGTCGCGGCGGATGTCGCTCAATTCGGGCGATGCCGAATCCTTCACATTGCCGAAGCGGTCAATCAGCGAGTCGATGCGTGCCACGATTTCGGGGAAAGCCTCCACACCGCGTGACAGACGATACAGCGTGGGATAATCGACCTCACGCTGACCGATGAACGAAACGACACTGCCGATAATCGAGAGGGCCTGTCGCAGAACGACCACCTCCTCGACGTCGAGGAATGCGCCCTCGACTCTCAATTTTGAAATGATGTGTTCGACATCGGGATATTCGCCCCCCGGGAACTCGTGCTCCATATCCAGCAGCACGCGCATCTCATCGGCCAGCGACAGACGCTCTTCAATCTCGCGGCGCGATGTCGAGAAACCTTCGCTCAGGAGCTTCTCGCGTGCCGCTGCCATGCTACACAGGGCGGCAACCTGCTCTCTGAGGCGATCAAAACCTATTTTCTGCTCAAAAGTTTGAGGATAAATCATAATTTTATTTGCGTTCCAGTCTCTTCAGCGAATCGCGCTCGGCCTTGGCGGCGGCTTTGGCAGCCTGCTTGTCGGCCTTGGCCTTCATCTTTTCGGGATTGCGACCGAAGAGTGAAAGATGTACATAACGACCGGGATACTTCTTCAGGTCGGCCAGCAGTGCCGACAGATTCTCCGAGGTCTCGGTCACGGAGTCATACAATTCGGTGTCGGTGACCAGCTTGCCCAACGTCCCCTTGCCTGCCGAGATGTCGGCCATGAGGGTATTGACGCTCTCCAGAGTGGTCGAAAGACGCTTGATAACCTCCTCCTTGTTCAAATCCTCGGCGAAGGTATTGACATGAGTCACGATGCTGTCGACCTTCTGTGCGTTCTCACCCATCATCACCGAGAATTTCGACAACCCCTCGATGGCATCCTCCAAGTTCTCCTTCTCTTTGGAAATCATCTGTGCCATGTCACCCGAAATGGAATTGAGGTGGGTCATCGTGCCGTTGATGTTCTGTGCGTTCTCCTCCATCAGACGGTTGAGATTGTTCATCGTCACCGAAAGGTCGGTGGTCACCTGCGAAATCTTCTGCTTGAAGAATTCCAGCTCCGAGCCTGCCACGTCCATGATGTCGCGGTCGCGGCTTGAGGTGAGGGTGTCACCAGCCTGGAGGTAGGTCTGCGCACGGCCGTAGGAAATCTCTATGGCCTTGCCGCCCATGAGTCCGTTGCTGAAAATCTTGGCTTCGGAGTCCGTCGGAATGTGATAATCTTTCTTAATGGTGAGTTCCAGCACCACCTTGTCCGCCTCGGCGGGATTGAAACTGATGGCTGTGACAGTACCGATTTTCACACCCTTCATCATAATCGGCGATGTAGGTTGGACTCCGTTGATCTGGTCATACGCAGCATAGTATTCCACATTGCGGCTGAAGATGTCAAATCCCTTCAAAAAACGAATGCCTGCCCATGCGGTAAGAATCATTGCAACGGCAAAAACTCCAATTTTAAACTCTCTTTTCATATTCTGTTTTTATTTTACAATTCTGCCGTTGCTGCACTTGACCACAAATGCATCGGGGAAGACTCTCTTGACCTCCTTCAAACGGCGTGATGCCTCCTCGCGAGTCGAGGACTCGTAGAGACAGTATTTATACTTGAAACGGCCGTCGGACTTATACTGACGCACCTTTCCCTTGTATTTCTTAAATTCCGAAGCGTGCAGCGACACGGGCTTCACATGAGCCAGCACCTGCACCGCATAACGCACCTTTCCCGTGGCGGGCTTTGTCGCCTGGCCGGACTGCTGTGCCGCCTTGTGGCGACCCAACTGGGCGTCAGTCGATGGGGCGGTCTCCTTCTTGGGCGCGGGAGCAGGCTCCGCTGTGGGAGTCGAACCTCCACCGCCGTGACCTCTCACACCGAGGACATAGTCCGAATAGTCGCGCACCGACTGGTAGAGCGAATGCGCGATGGCGGTCTGTCCCTTGTCCGACTTCATCAGGGCCGCCTCCGCAGGATTGGAGAGGAAGCCGATTTCGGTCAGCACACCCGGCATATCGGTGGCGTAGAGCACACGCAGCAGCTGGCGTTTCACACCGCGCGAGCGACGACCTGCCGCCACATAGTTTTTCTGAATGCAGCGCGCCATGGCTTCGCTGTACTCGCCATAGGTAAACTGCAAATTCTGGATATAGGCTCTGACGATGGCGGCGGTTTTCTCGTCCGACATATCAATCAGTTCGTCCTTGTTGTTCTCGAAGAGTGCCTCCTCGTTGTAGCGTTGTTCCTTGGGGGTCTCACCCATGATGAGGGTCTCCACACCGCGTGCCGCCGACGAGCGTGCCGCATTCACGTGAATGGAGATGAACAAATCACCGCCTGCACGGTTGGCTATCGAGGCTCTGGCCTGCAAGTCGTCGAACTTGGTGGGGCCCAACGCCTTGTCGGTCTTGCGCGTATAGACCACCTTCACACCGGGCATTCCCTCCTCAATCATTTTGCCCAACTTGAGCGCCACTTTCAGCGTGAGATACTTCTCCGTCACTCCGGCATAATGAGCACCGCAATCCGCACCTCCGTGGCCGGCGTCTATCACTACCACCTTCACACCGTATGCCGTGTTGCTTCCGAGGGCGACATTGCAAAACGACATCGCCGCAACAAGTGCAAAGATAAGGATTGGTCGTATATGCATATTTTTAACTGTTAAACAGACTTCTATCTACATTTTTTTGCCTATCTTTGTCGGGTTAAACACGGTCTTAGGGAGTGCCACAACACTGGTTTAAGGCGTTTTGCCGACTTGTCGGCAAAGTTACGGAAAAAATTTGAGATTTTGGCTAAAAACAGAGTAAAATATATCCTTACGGCAGCCGTTGTCCTGCTGCTGGTACAGATGGTTTTCGCGACTTCGACGTCACGAGGTATGGTTGCATCCTTTGCGGAAGGTGCACTTCCGTGGGTGGATTCCCTGGCTTCGGGCAAGCGCGACACGCTTCACCCCTCGCCCTCGGAACAGCTGCGCAGCCAGCGCACCGACCGTCAGGTCAACGAACGCCGCGAGCGCCGCAAACGCCGCCGCGCGGAGCGCAACATGACACAGGAACAGCGCGACTCCCTCTTTTCGCACAATCTCGATTCGCTGATTAACCACAAGGTCGATTCTCTGAGCACAGAGGCTGCCTCACACCGCGACTCCCTCACCCCCAAGAAAAAGAAGCACCGCGAGGCAAAACCTTTCCTCGAGAATGCCATCTCGGGTAAGACCTCCGATTCGCTGGTCTATGATGTGATGAACAACATGGTCTACATCTACAATCAGGGTGATGTGACCTATCAGAACAGCAACCTCAAGGCCGACTACATGAGCATCGACATGAAGACCAAGATGATTCATGCCTTCGGAAAGACCGACTCGCTGAACGGTGAGGTGACGGTCACCAAGCCCGAATTTTCGGAGGGCTCGGACACCTACCAGATGGATACCATCTCCTACAACCTCGACACCGGAAAGGCCAAAATCAAGGGTGTGGCAACACAGCAGGGTGAGGGTTGGCTCATCGGCGGCAGTGTGAAGAAGATGCCCGACAACACCATCAACATTGCCGACGGTAAGTACACCACCTGCGAGAACACCGACCACCCCCACTTCTACCTCCAGATGACCAAAGCGAAGGTTATCCCCAAGAAAAAGGTGGTGACCGGTCCGGCGTATCTGGTGATGGAGGACGTGCCCATCTACTTCCTCGGTATCCCCGAGGGATTCTTCCCCATCAACATGGGTCCCAAGTCGGGTCTTCTGATGCCCTCCTACGGTGAGGAGTACTCCAAAGGTTTCTTCCTGCGCGACATGGGTTACTACTTCACCATGGGCGACAAGGCGGATTTGGCACTGCGCGGCGGTTTCTACACCCTCGGTTCGTGGGAGCTGTCGGCCGCATCGCGCTACATCAAGCGATACAAGCACAGCGGTAGTTTCAACATCGACTACTCGAACATCAAGACCGGCGAAAAGGGCGAACCCGACTACATGAAGCAGAGCAACTTCCGTGTGCAGTGGACCCACTCGCAGGACCCCAAGGCCAACCCCGGCTCGCAGTTCTCGGCATCGGTGAACTTCGCCACCAGCGGTTACAGCCGCTACTCGGCCACCAATCTCGACGACATTCTCTCGACACAGACCAACTCTTCGATTTCCTACTCGAAGAACTGGGCAGGCACCCCCTTCTCGCTGTCTGCCAACATGGCGCTGTCACAGAACTCACAGAACAAGACCATATCGATGACCCTGCCCAACATCGTCTTCAACGTGTCGCGCTTCTACCCCTTCAAACGCAAGGAGAAGCAGGGCAAGGACCGTTGGTATGAGAAGATTTCGATGCAGTACACCGGTAAAATCACCAACTCGGTGACCACCACCGAGGACAAGTTCTTCTCGGAGGAGACCCTCGACAACATGCGCAACGGTGTGGAGCACAACATTCCCGTGTCGGCATCGTTCAACATTCTGAAGTACATCAACCTCTCGCCCTCGTTCAACTACAACGAGAAGTGGTACTTCAAACGCACCACCTTCGACTGGAACCCCACGATGAATCAGGTGGACACCACCACACAGTACGGTTTCTACCGTCTGTACAACTATTCGGCCAGCGTGTCGGCATCGACCACCCTCTACGGTATGTACGACTTCACCAAGAAGAAAAAGAACCGTAAGATTCAAGCCATTCGCCACACCCTCACCCCCACCGTCAGCTTCTCCTATGCCCCCGACTTCGGTAATCTGAAGTATGGCTACTACCGCCACTATCAGACCGACTCACTGGGCCACTTCACCAAATACTCGCCCTACTCGGTCAATGCCTTCGGTGTTCCCTCGTCGGGTCAGTCGATGTCGATGAGTTTCTCGCTGTCGCAGAACTTGGAGATGAAGGTGCTCTCGAAGAAGGACACCACGGGAGTGAAGAAAATCAAACTTATCGATGAGTTGCGCATCAGCGGTTCGTACAACTTCCTCGCCGACTCGATGGGTCTGTCGAACATCTCGGTGGGCTTCCGTACCACGCTGTTCAACAACTTCGGTATCAACCTCTCGATGCAGCTGGACCCCTACCGCGTCACCCCCGAGGGTAAACGCTACGACAAAATCTTCTTCCCCGGTCGTGTGGTATCGACAGGTTGGTCGTTCGGTTACACCTTCCAGTCGCGACAGGACAAGTCTCAACCGGCGGTCAACGACATCACCAGCATACCGCCCGAGTATCAGAATCCCTACTTCGACCCCTACGGGCGTATGGACCCCCTGCTCAGGCGACAATACATGTCACAGGCCTACTACGACTTCTCGCTGCCGTGGAACTTCGGATTCAACTATGCGGTCAATTACTCGATATCCTATGTCAATAACGGCACGACGGGTTACCGCAAGAATGTGACCCAGACCCTCGGATTCAACGGCTCGCTGAACCTCACACCCAAGATGGGTGTATCGTTCCAGGGCGGTTTCGACCTCAAGACGCGCAAGATGACCACCTCGTCCATCGCCGTCACACGAGACCTCCACTGTTGGCAGATGTCCTTCTCGTGGATTCCCTTCGGCTTCCACCGCAGCTGGAGTTTCAACATCGGTGTGAAGGCCGCTTCGCTCTCCGACCTCAAGTATGACAAGACACAGTCGATGTACGACAATATGTATTAGTCCTGCCTCAACGGACAAACCCACACACCCCTGCCCCTTCATTTTCGGGCAGGGGTATTTTTTTGTGGTGTCGTGTGGCGTTTTTTCGGGGGTAAATACAGTCCGAAACCGTAATATTTTTGTACATTTGTAGGAATTGAGTATCTCAAAAACCCTACAATATGAAATTTTTATTCCTAACATTCATCGGATTGGCTATGGCTTTCGATTCCTCGGCACAGGACAAAGTGCTGACCATGGAGGACGCCGTACTGGGCAGACACCTCTATCCCCAAAACAAGACCCTCATCTGGCGCGGCGGACAAAACACCGTGACCTACACCGAGGGCAAGAGTCTCTATGAGGTGACACCCCGTGCCACAGAGCCGCGCGAGGTGATGACCCTCGACCAGCTGAACACACTGCTCTCCACATCGCTGGAGGAGTGGCCCTCCTACTCGTGGCAGGGCGACAACACCCTTCTCATTCAGCACGAAGGCAAGTTGATTGCACTCGATATTGAGCGTCAGCAGAAAGGACTGACCCGCACCCTGAGAAGCGATGCAGCCAACTTTATGATGAACAAGGCAAAGACGCTGATGGCCTACACCGTGGGCAACAACCTCCACTATGCCGACCTCAACGACAACGACTTCGCCATCACCCGTGACACCGACCCCAACTATGTCAATGGTCAGACCGTGAGTCGCAACGAGTTCGGCATCGACCGCGGTATCTTCTGGTCTCCCGACGGCAAGCGCGTGGCTTTCTACCGCAAGGACGAGAGTCAGGTGGCGACCTTCCCCCTGTTGGACATCAACACCCGCACAGGTTCGCTGCGCGAAATCAAATACCCCATGGCAGGCATGAAGTCCGAGCAGGTGAGCCTCGGTGTCTATGACATCGCCTCGCAGCAGACCCTCTTCCTCGAGGTGAACGACTTCGGCCGCGAGCAGTACCTCACCAATGTGGCATGGTCGCCCAAGTCGGACTACCTCTACATTCAGGTACTCGACCGCGCACAGAAGCACATGCACCTCAACAAGTATGACGCACGCACGGGTAAGTTTGTGAAGACCCTCCTTACCGAGGAGAACGAGAAGTATTTCGAGCCGCAGACTCCCATCGTCTTTCTGAAGAACGACCCCTCGCGCTTCATCTACCGCAGCAACAACATCGACGGCTACTATAACCTCTATCTGGTCAATGAGGCTGACGGCAAAATCATCAAGCGACTGACCGACACCGATGCCGATGTGGCATACGTGGGTCAGGACGACCGCTCGGTATATTACACCTCGGCAGAGGTCAGCCCCGTGGAGAACCACCTTTTCAAGGTAGACCTCAAGTCGGGCAAGAAGACCCGTCTGACCTTCGAGGAGGGTTGGCACAACATCTCGATGAGTGACGATGCGCAGTATTTCATCGACAATTACAGCAGTGTGTCTGTTCCCCGTGTCATCAATCTGGTACACAACGACGGTAAAATCGTCAAGGAGATGTTCCGCGCCGAAGACCCCACTGCCGACTACAACTACGGTAAAATCACCCTCGGCACGGTGAAGAGTGCCGACGGCAAGTACGACAACTACTACCGTCTGATTCAGCCCATGAACTTCGACCCCCAGAAGAAGTACCCCACCATCGTCTATGTCTATGGCGGTCCCCACTCACAGCTGGTGAAGAACACCTGGCAGGCAGAGTTGCGCCGCTGGGAGATGTACATGGCACAGCACGGCTACGTGGTCTTCGTCATGGACAACCGCGGTACGCTCAATCGTGGTCAGGCTTTCGAGCAGGCCATTCACCGTCAGTGCGGACAGGCCGAGATGGCTGACCAGATGGAGGGCGTCAAGTTCCTCAAATCGCTGCCCTATGTCGATGCCGAACGTATCGGTGTTCACGGCTGGTCGTATGGCGGTTTCATGACCATCTCGCTCATCACCAACTATCCCGATGTATTCAAGGTAGCCGTTGCCGGAGGTCCCGTCATCGACTGGAAGTGGTACGAGGTGATGTATGGCGAGCGTTACATGGACTCTCCCCACACCAACGCCGAAGGTTACGAGAAGGTGAGCCTGCTCAACAAGGCGAAGGATTTGAAGGGCAAGTTGCTCATCTGTCAGGGTGCCATCGACAACACCGTGGTTTGGGAGCACAGCCTCTCGTTCGTCCGCGAGTGCATCAAGAACAACGTGCAGGTCGATTACTTCCCCTATCCCTGCGCCGAGCACAATGTCTTCGGACGCGACCGCATCCATCTGATGCAGAAGGTCACCAACTATTTCGAGGATTACCTCCGATAGTTGCACCACAACGACAAAAAAAGCCGACCTCAAACGGGTCGGCTTTTTTATTGAACGGCAGGGAGAGAATTACATCTCCTGCGGATTGTGCTTGTACTTGAAGACCAGTGCAAAGGCGATACCCACCACCAGCGAATAGCCGGCGAAGATGAACCACGAATTGGGCCACTGGAAAGCATCGACAATAGCACCTGCGGCATAAGAACCGAAGAATGCACCGAAACCGTTGGTCATAATCATGAAGACGCCCTGTGCCGACGAGCGAATCTCACTGCCGGTCTCCTTCTCCACGTAGAGCGAACCCGAGATGTTGAAGAAGTCGAACGCCACACCGTAGACAATCATCGAGAGAATGAGGAAGATAGCGCCCGAAGCGGGGTTACCGATACCGAAGAAACCGAAGCGCAGTACCCATGCGAACATCGAAATCAGCATCACCACCTTGATACCGTAGCGGTGGAGGAAGAAAGGAATGAGCAGGATACACAGGGTCTCGGACATCTGCGAGAGCGACATGAGGATAATCGAGTGCTTGACAATCAGCGAATCGGCATATTCGGGCATATCGCCGAAGCTCTGGATATAGCCGTTACCGAAGGCGTTGGTGATTTGCAGGGCAGCACCCAGCAGCATGGAGAAGATGAAGAAGATGGCCATCTTGCGCTGCTTGAAGAGGGCGAAGGCACGCAGGCCGAGGGTATCGACCCACGACTTGGAGTTGGCACTGCGACTCACGGGGCAGGTGGGCAGTGTGAACGAATAGACGCCCAGAATGATGGCCAGAATAGCCGATACGTAGAGCTGCATCTCGGTGAGCTTCACCTGCACACCGTTGAAGTGTACGAGATCCACAAACCACATGGCGGCGATGAAACCGACCGTACCCCACACACGGATGGGCGGGAAGTGCTTCACGGCATCGAGCTTCGCCACATCGAGGGCATTATAAGCCACGGCGTTGCTCAGTGCTATGGTCGGCATATAGAACATCACGGCCAGCAGCATACAGGTATATAATGCGCCGTAGGTGGTAAACTGTGCCGCGATAATCATCAGAACGGCACTTATGATATGACAGATACCCATCAAACGGTTGGCGGGCACCCATCTGTCGGCGATGATACCCATCACGGCAGGCATGAACAGCGAGGCAATACCCATGGTGGCAAAGAAACTGCCGATTTGCAGACCCGTGAACTGGAGTCCGCCACCCAAATAGGCACCGAGTGATATCAGCCACGCTCCCCAGACAGCATACTGGAGGAAGTTCATCAAAATCAAGCGGAATTTTATTTCCATAACTTTTTGAGTTTAAATATGTTAATAGTTTTAAGTTATTTTTCGGAAAAAACGGGATAACAAATATAGAAAAAAATCCTGATATTTTTTTTGTAAAATTCTTTGCAAATTGAAAAATATATCCTACTTTTGCACCGTCTTCAAATGACAAGACCAACATTGAGTTATGGTGTAATGGTAACACAACAGATTCTGGTCCTGTTATTCCAGGTTCGAGTCCTGGTAACTCAACTGAAACCTTCAAGCCATCGGCTTGGAGGTTTTTTTGTTATATCCGTTTTCGCGCAGCCCTGCCCCACTCACATTTTCTATCGCCCCCACATAATATCACGCGCGACCTCTCCCCACTCACAATCTTACTCGCTCCCCTCACACTCTACCAATCGCGCCACCACCCCGCCATCACCGTTCGTTTCCGACATCTCATGCGCCCATTACATCGGGTACCACCCCGGGAAACACATAAAAAAGGCAGTTTTGAAATATTTTTACATTTTTTCTTGGAGATGTGAAATTAATGTCTTATTTTTGCAACGCTTTTGAAACAAAAAGCAATGACCATTGAGTTATGGTGTAATGGTAACACAACAGATTCTGGTCCTGTTATTCCAGGTTCGAGTCCTGGTAACTCAACTGAAAACCTTCAAGCTGATGCTTGGAGGTTTTTTTGTTATATTCCCCTCCGACAAAGAATTCACCCCAACCGCCACAATACGGGCAACCCTTTTTCTCCACCAAAATCAAGAATAACAGCCCGTCATACCCCACGCCCGACAACTTCCGTAACGACAACCTCCCCTCAACGCTTCCACATGGCAGAAAAAAATTACCGCACACCCTTGCGGATATGCGGTAATAAAAATGGAAATACTGTTTTTACTGCTTATTCTCAGTCTTCTCCTCCGAAGAAGCATTCTCCGAAGTTGAGTTCTCCGAAGACTCGACACCCTGCTGGGGCTGTCCCTTCTTGTTGTAGAGGAAGCGGCGAATCTTATGTGTGGGGGTCTTGACGAACTCGTCCTTCTCCTCCACGACCTCCGAGATACGAGAGAAACGCGCCACCTTGGCATTCACGAACTCCATAATCTCCTTCTTGAGCTGTTCGGTCTTTGCCTCGATAGCCTCCTTCTGGGTCTCCCAATCCTCGCGCCAGTCCTGAATCATCGACTCAATCTCCTCGGTATTGAAGTGTACCAGCGCAATGAGTTTACCCTCCTGCTCGGTCACCAGTGAATCGGCGATGCAGACGTGAGAGTTCAACACGCTCTCAATATCCTCGGGATAGATGTTCTCACCACCGGGGCCGAGAATCATGTTCTTCAGACGACCCTTGATGAACAGATAGCCGTCGGAATCCAGCTCGCCGAGGTCACCCGTGCGGAACCAGCCGTCCTCGGTGAATACCTCTGCCGTAGCTTCGGGATTCTTGTAGTAGCCCTTCATGATACTGGGTGTCAGTGCCACAATCTCACCCTGATGGGTCTGCGGATTGACATTCTCCAGACGAATCTTCACACCCGGCACCTCGGGACCCGTAGAACCGAGTCGTGTAGCCCAGGGTGCAGTACCTGCCAACAGAGGCGCGGTCTCGGTCAGACCATAGCCGATGGCATAGGGTACGCGAGCCTCGCAGAGGAACTGCTCTGCTCTGACATCGAGTTTCGAACCGCCGATACCCAGGAAGCGGATACGGCCGCCAAAGACCTTCATCAGACGCTTACCTGCCACACGGTGGAGGTAACGGCGCACGAAGCCAATCTTATAGGCGGTACGCCACATTGCCGTGGAGTTGAACTTGGCCAACACCTGGTGGCGGAAAATCTTCTCGATAATGAGCGGCACGATAAGCATCACCGTGGGTTTCACATCGCGCAGGGCGGGCATGAGTGCCGATGCCGTGGGCGGACGGTTCATATAGACAACCCTTGCACCCATTGAGAAGGGGTAAATCAGACCCAGCGAACACTCATAGGTGTGCGACAGGGGCAATACGGAGAGCATGACATCATCGGTCAGCACGGGGAACACATTGGCACACATCTTCACCTGAGAGCAGAGAGCTCCGTGGGTCAGCATCACGCCCTTGGGTTTGGAAGTTGTACCCGAGGTGTAGATGATAACGGCCAAGTCGTCGGGAGTGGGGATTTTAAACTCACCCTCGCCCTTCACATTCTGAGCCAGGACTTTGAGGTTCTTGGTACGAATGATGATATTGAGTTTCTCGATGGTTTCTTTCGACACTTTGGTAAACAGGCGGTCGGATACCAACAACGCCTTTGCCTCGGAATGGGCAATAATCATGTCGAGCTCTTCACCCGAAAAGTCGGGCAAAATTGGCACCGCAACCATACCTGCCGAAGTAATGGCAAAATAACATACTCCCCAGTTGGGCATATTGCTGCTCAACAGCGCGACTTTGTCTCCGGCACTCAGTCCGGCGCTCTTCAAATCGTTCTGTACCTGTTCAATACGTCTTCCAACTTCGGCGTATGTCATCTTCTCACCCTCATACATGGAATAAGCCGTTCTGTCGGCAAATTCACTGATACTGTTGTGGGTCAATTCATAAAGAGTATTAAATTCCATAACACTTTGTTTGGTTAGAACATCATAATTATTGGAGCAAATCTACTAATTTTTGACCAAATATCACTATTTTTGGCACAAAATCTACAAATGCTGAATTTAAACGCGATAAAAACCATTGCCCGAAAGGTCGGATTTGACCTCTGCGGAGTGACCACCTGCCACCCCCTGACAGAGAATGCCTTACACTTCGAAGACTGGCTCTCAAAGGGTTACCAGTCGACTTTGGGCTACATGGAGCGTAATCGCGAGAAGCGTTTCGATCCTCGTCTGTTGGTCGAGGAAGCACAGACCGCCGTGGTCTGCGCCGTGAGTTACAAAAATCGCATCAGCGAGGGCTATCCGCCCCACCATCGCACCAAAGTCGCCTCCTACGCCTGCAACCGCGACTACCACTCCACCATCAAGGAGATGCTCTTTTCGCTCTTTGCCGCCCTCAAGGAGGAGCACCCCCAACTCACGGGACGTGCCTTTGTGGATTCGGCTCCCCTTTGCGAAAAACAATTGGCAGTAGATGCCGGTCTGGGTTGGATTGGTCGTCAGTCGCTGTTGGTCACACCCCAATTCGGCACGTTCGTACTGCTGGGCGAGCTGTTGCTCTGTGACGAGTGCGATGCCTACGATGCCCCCTTCGAGGGTTCGCGCTGCGGCCGCTGTCACAACTGCATGGACTCCTGCCCCACGGGTGCCATTGTCGCCCCGAAGGTCATCGACACCAACCGTTGCATCTCGCGCCACACCGTAGAGAAAGACCCCACCGAGGGCTTCGACCTCCACGGCTGGATATTCGGTTGCGATGCCTGTCAGAGCTGTTGTCCCTACAACCACAAAGCACCCCTGCACCGCAATCCGGCTTTCGACCCCATTTTCAATCCTTTGGAGATGGACGCCTCAACATGGGGCAGCATGACTGAGGAGGAGTTCCGCATGAAGATGGGCACCTCCCCCCTCACGCGCAGCGGTCTGGAGCGTATCCAGCGCAACATCCGCCCCAAAACCGAGGAGGAGGAATAGCAACTCCCAAAGTCCCCTTCCGACAATCGAAGACACAAAAAAAGGTGACCGTTTTCGCGGTCACCTTTTTTCATCTCCCTGCCAAAGGTTATGCCTTGGAGGCTTCACCTTCCACATTCAGACTCTCCTCCGAAATGCCATAGGAGCGGTAGAAGTCGTTGATGAACTTCACCATCTCGCTACGCTTGGCATAAGAGGCGAGGTAGTACAAATCTTCGAGGTTCGCCAGCTTCTCGTCCATCGTCGAAGCGATGAGGTCGGCCTGATACCCCTCGAACTGCATATAGTAATCGATATATTCAATCAGTGTTGTGGCGTACTCCATAAAGAGGGCGTCACCCTTCTCGGCAGCTGTCTCCGAACCCATGGACGCGGCGGCATAGTAAGCCTCCAACAGGGGCATGGTATTGGTGTCGATGAATCGGATTTGCGAGGTCGGCAACTTCTCCAATGCCATGTCGAGCAACTCGACCGCCTCATCGATGCGATTCTCCTTCAACAGCTCTTTCGCCACACGTGCAAAGGCATCGCGGGTACGCGAAGCGGCGAGGTTATACTGTATGAAGTGGTCGACATAGACCCTCGGGTCGTTGAGATTGCCATAGCGGAAGACCTCCTTGACCAACGGCAGGGCATACTCAGCATCCACACGGCCGATTTCCCACGGTGAGGTCACAGGGGTGCGGATAGGCACGAAGCGGTAGGCAAAGCCGTCGAACTGGAGGTAGTCGAGCAGACCGAAATCCTGGAACATATAGAACTGGGTCATGAAGATGGGTCGCTTCCAGTCGAAGTTCGCCAACATATCGAGCAACATGAGCTGGCTCTTGTCCAGACGGTCGCGCTTGAGATTGATATAGACGGTATCGACCATCAAATCCTTGTCTTTCTCCGCCACGATACCCGAAGCCAAAGCGTTCTCCTTGTTCACGGGCAGGGCGATGCGCTTGGCAGGAATGTAATCCTCCAGCGTGCCGTCACCCATACGCAACTTGGTGCGGGGGTCGTCACTGCGCAGGAAGTCCATCACATCGCGGATATCCACCGCACGGTCGAGTTGGTTATAGACCACCACCATATCGTTGCACATGGTATATTTGTGCTTGGGCAACGAGAAGGGAACACCTGCGGCATCGTTGGCCTTGGTCTTCATCTCATCGATATACCACTCGCCACCCAAATAGGAGGTGTTCATGATTCTCACATCGGGGCGCACGTTGTAGATTTCCTGATTGTTCCACAGAGGGAAAGTATCGTTGTCGCCATAGTTGAGCATGATGGAGTTGGGCAGTGTCGCCATCAGGTAGTTATAACCGATGTCGCGTGCGAAGTAGCGGTGCGAGCGGTCATGGTCGTCCCAGTTCTGTGCCGCGAGAATGGTCGGCACAGAAAGACACAACAGCGTTGCCACACCGGCCGCCGCCATACCCCTACGCTTCAACAGCCACGCCACGGCATCGCGCACCGCCAGCACACCCAGACCTATCCAGATGGAGAAGGCATAGAACGAACCGGCATAGACATAGTCACGCTCACGGGGTTCGTTGGGCGAGGAGTTGAAGTAAATCACCAGCGCGAAGCCTGTCATGATGAACAGCAGCATCACGATGGAGAAGTTGCGCTGGTCCTTGTTGAGCTGATAGACCAGACCCAGCAAACCCAGAAGGAAGGGCAGGAAGTAGTAGGTGTTGCGACCCTTGTTCTCCGCCACCTCACGGGGCAGGTTGTCCTGCGGGCCCACGAAGAGTTGGTCAATCCACTTGATGCCCGACAGCCAGTTGCCATCGGTGATGGTCGAAGTCGAAGCCTGAATATCGCTCTGACGCCCCACGAAATTCCACATGAAATAACGCAGGTACATATACGAGAACTGATAGTTCATCAGGTAGTAGAAATCCTCCATGGCGGTAGGCTCCACCACCTTGTGGCGTTCGCCGTTGCCGGCATCGTAGGAGACCTCCTTACCGAAATCCAACACCGTGTGACGCATCGGGCGACCCTGTTTGTCGCGCACAATCTGTCCCTTGTCGTCACGCATATAGTCCTCCTTGGTGCGATAGGCACTCCACTCCTTGTAGGCATCGCCCTTGGCGTAGTTCCACATACGGGGGAAGAAGTGCATGAACTGCGGGTCGTAGGTGTAGCCGTGGACGATTTTGCCGTCCTTGTACTTGCCGTCCTCATCGAGGTAATAGACATCTTTCTCGACAATACCCGAGGGAGGAGCCGAATAGTAAGCACCATACAACAGGGGACGCGAACCGTACTGGTCACGATTGAGGAAGGCCAGCAGGGCGTGGGGGTTGTTGGGGTTATTGGAGTTCATGGGGGGATTGGCCATGGCACGGATGGTCACCGAGGCATAGGACGAGAATCCCACCAAAATCATGGTTACCGACAGCAGAATGATGTTCAGGAGCTTCTTGCCGCGCTTCTGTGCCACCCACGAAGCCCAGCCGCAACCGCCGATGAGTGCCAGCGAGAAGATCGCCATACCCAGATTGACGGGCAGCGACAAGACATTGACACAGAACAGGTCGAACATGGCACCCACATAGACCGTGTAGGGAATGACGATGCCGTTGATGAAGCCCAAAATCAGCAGGGCGACCAGCAGGGCGACGATAATACCCTTCAGTGTGATTTGCGGGGTCTTGCGGAAGTAGTAAATCAGCACCAGCGAAGGAATGGTCAGCAGGTTGAGAATATGCACTCCGATGGAAAGACCCATGAGGTAGGCAATCAGCACAATCCATTTCGAGGAGTGGGGATTATCGGCATCCTCCTCCCACTTGAGCATGAGCCACACCACCAGGGCGGTGAACATCGACGAGAGGGCATAGACCTCACCCTCGATGGCCGAGAACCAGAAGGTGTCGGTGAAGGTATAGGCCAAAGCACCTACCACACCCGAACCCAGAACAGCCACCACGGTCGAGGGGGTCATCTCCTCACCGTTGCGCGTCACGAAGCGGCGTGCCAGATGTGTAATCGTCCAAAAGAGGAAAAGAATACAGAAGGCACTGGCCAGCGAGTTCATGGCATTGACCGCCATGCCCACATATTCGGGCGAGGGGGCAAACAGTGTGGCGATGCGTGCCAGCATCATGAAAAGCGGTGCTCCGGGCGGGTGTCCCACCTCCAATTTGTAGCTCGTGGCTATAAACTCGGAGCAGTCCCACAGGCTCGATACGGGCTCCATGGTCATCAGGTAGACGATTGCCGCTATGGCAAAGACCGCCCAACCCGTAATGTTGTTCCAAAATTTAAATAATTTCATATTTGTTTAGGGTCTTATTCGACTATGAAGTGCAAAATTAATGAATTAACGCCGATTTCCCAATCATTATTACCCGATAAACACGATTTTGACATTTTTGTGCCCTCCGCTCCCCCTCGCCCGACAGCGTCATTTGCATATTTAGAGGTAAATCTTTCGATGATATATTCGCGGTAGTCGATTAAATTTCGTAAATTTGTCGAAAATTTTTCTACTATGGATTCAAAATTATCACTTTACAATACGCTCACACGCCGCAAAGAGGTGTTTGAGCCTTTGGTCGAAGGTCGTGTCGGCATGTATGTATGCGGTCCCACAGTCTATGGCGATCCCCATTTGGGACACGCACGCCCGTCGGTGACATTCGATTTGTTGTTCCGCTACCTCAAGGCACTGGGCTACAAGGTGCGCTACGTGCGTAACATCACCGATGTGGGTCACCTCGAGCACGATGCCGACGAAGGCGAGGACAAGATTGCCAAGAAGGCACGCCTCGAGCAGCTCGAACCCATGGAGGTAGCCCACTACTACACGGAGCGCTACCACAAGGCCATGGAGGCCCTCAACGTACAGACGCCCTCCATCGAGCCTCACGCCTCGGGTCACATCATCGAGCAGATTGAAATGGTGAAGAAAATCTACGATGCCGGCTTTGCCTACATCTCCAACGGTTCGGTCTATTTCGATGTGGAGAAGTACAACGCCAAGTATCACTACGGCAAACTTTCGGGTCGCAACCTCGAGGATATCGTGGTCAATACCCGCGAGTTGGACGGACAGAGCGACAAACACCACTCGTTCGACTTCGCCCTGTGGAAGAAGGCATCGCCCGAACATATCATGCGCTGGCCCTCGCCCTGGAGCGACGGTTTCCCCGGCTGGCACATGGAGTGCTCTGCCATGAGCACCCGTTACCTCGGTGAGCGTTTCGACATCCACGGAGGTGGTATGGACCTCATGTTCCCCCACCACGAGTGCGAGATTGCACAGTCGACCGCCGCACTGGGTCACGACTCGGCACGTTACTGGGTACACAACAACATGGTCACCATCAACGGTCAGAAGATGGGTAAGTCGCTGGGTAACTTCATCACCCTCGAGGAGCTGTTCACCGGTTCGCACAAGTTGCTCGAACAGGCCTACACCCCCATGACCATTCGTTTCTTCGTGCTTCAGGCACACTACCGCTCGACACTCGACTTCTCGAACGAGGCATTGCAGGCTGCCGAGAAGGGTCTCGACCGTCTGATGAAGGGTGTCGATGCCCTCTCGAAGGTGAAGGCTTCGGCCACATCGACCGTCAATCCCGAGGATTTGGAGAAGCGTTGTCGCACGGCGATGGACGACGACCTCAACTCACCCATGGTCATCTCGGCACTCTTCGACTGGGTGCGCATCATCAACCAGCTGGTGGAGGGTCAGCAGACCATCACCGCCGAGGATTTGGAGCGTCTGAAAGCCATCGTCAACCGCTACACCTTCGACATTCTCGGTCTGAAGGACGAGAAGGCTGCCGGTGCGGCTTCGGGTCGCGACTACGTCACTCCGCTGGTGGAGATGTTGCTGGAGGAGCGTCTGAAGGCACGCGCAGCCAAGGATTGGGCGGCTTCTGACCGCATTCGTGACGGACTGGCAGCTGCCGGAATCCGTGTGAAGGACCGCAAAGACGGCTCGGATTGGGAAATTGAATAGTCATCATGGGCGAAGTCAGGAATGGAGGTGAGATAGACTTGGGCAAAGAACGGATAAGGACTCTGCTTATCCGCTACTCGGTCCCCGGCATCATCGCCATGACCTCCTCCTCGCTTTACAACATGATTGACAGCATATTCATCGGACAGGGAGTGGGTGCACTGGCCATTTCGGGCCTGGCACTCACTTTTCCGCTGATGAACCTCTCGGCAGCCTTCGGCTCGCTGGTGGGTGTGGGTGGCGCGGCACGCATCTCGATGCTCATGGGTCGTCGCGACCTGAAAACCGCCTCGAAGGTGCTGGGTAATGTCGTATCGCTGAACCTCGTCATAGGACTGCTGTTCGCCGTGGTCACCCTGTGGTACCTCGACCCGATACTCTACTTCTTCGGAGCAAGTCCGCTGACCATCGGCTACGCACGCGAGTATGCCCAAATCATACTTCTGGGCAACATCATCACCCATATGTACATGGGTCTGAACGCCGTGCTGCGTGCCTCGGGACACCCCCGACAGTCGATGATGGCCACCATCAACACCGTGATATTCAACATTCTGCTCAATCCGTTATTCATCTACGGATTCGGTTGGGGAATACGCGGAGCCGCCATCGCCACCGTGCTGTCGCAATTCATCTCGCTGGTCTGGCAGTTGAAACTGCTCTCGCGCAGGAACGAACCCATACGTTTCAAACGAGGCATCTACCGTCTGCACGGCAGAATTGCACACAAGATACTCGCCATCGGGTTGTCGCCCTTCATCATGAATGTGGCTGCCTGTCTGGTGGTTATCTTTGTCAACAAGGGACTCAAGACCTACGGCGGTGACATGATGATTGGAGCTTACGGCATCGTCAATCGTATGTCGTTCATCTTCATCATGATTGTGATGGGACTCAATCAGGGTATGCAGCCCATCGCCGGCTACAACTACGGTGCAGGACAGTACACCCGTATGCTCAAGGTGCTGAAACTCACCCTCGCAGGGGCTACGTTGGTCACCACGCTGGGATTTCTGTTGGGCGAGCTGTTGCCGCACTTTGCCGTCACGTGGTTCACCTCCGACCGGGAGATGACCGACCTTGCCGTCCGCGGTATGAGGATTGTATTCTCGTTCTTCCCCATTGTCGGCTTCCAGATGGTTACCTCCAATTTTCTGCAAAGCATCGGACGCGCACACAAGGCCATATTTCTCTCCGTGTCGCGTCAGCTGTTGTTCCTCATGCCGGCACTGCTGATGCTGCCGACCCTCTTTGCAGAGTACACCCCCTGGAACAGCGCGTGGGGCGTATGGTGGGCCATGCCGCTGTCGGATTTGCTGGCAGCTCTGGTGGCAGAAATTTTGCTCTACACCGAGTTAAGACGCTTTAGAGAGTAGACGCTACGCGAAGAATTTTTACGGAGCGTTCCCGACATCGGGCGCACGCTTCGCCACATAATATGAAACAATAAAGACACTATGATACTTATCGACGACATCAAGGAGTTGGAGAAACGCCGTGAGGAGCTGGCACGATGCCTCAACATCGAGCAGAAACTCATCGACCTGCGCAACGAGGAGGAGAAGACCCAGGAGCCCGACTTTTGGGAGAACCCCGACAAGGCACGCGAACAGCTCCGCAAGGTAGCCAACATCAAATCGTGGGTCGTGGACTACGACTCGGTGCGAAAAGATGTGGAGGATTTGCTCCTCATGCCCGACTTTGTGAAGGAGGGCGTTGTCACCGAGGAGGAGATGGACGCTCACTATGCTTCGACACTCGACAAAATCGAGAAGCTGGAGTTGAAGAACATGTTGCGCGGCGAGGAGGACAAACTCGGTGCCATCATGGACATCAACGCCGGAGCAGGCGGTACGGAGGCACTGGACTGGGCTTCGATGCTGATGCGTATGTACACCCGTTGGGGTGAGGCACACGGCTACAAGGTGAAGGTGCTCGACTACCAGGCAGGTGACGAGGTGGGTGTGAAGTCGTGTACCCTCGAATTTGAGGGCGAGTATGGCTACGGCTACCTCAAGAGCGAGAACGGCGTTCACCGTATGGTGCGACTCTCGCCCTTCAATGCCAACAACAAACGACAGACCACCTTTGCATCGGTCTTCGTGGCACCTGCCGTTGATGACACCATCGAAATCACCGTCAATCAGGCCGACATCGAATGGGACACCTTCCGTTCGTCGGGTGCCGGCGGTCAGAATGTCAATAAGGTGGAGACCGCCGTGCGTCTGCGCTACCACGGCAAGGATGCCGACACGGGCGAGCCCATCGAGTACCTCATCGAGAACATGGAGACCCGCTCGCAGCTGATGAACCGCGAGAACGCCATGCGACTGCTGAAGTGTAAGCTCTACCAGCGCGAGTTGGACAAACGTATGGCCACCCAGCAGGCACTCGAAGCCACGAAGAAGAAAATCGAGTGGGGTTCGCAGATTCGTTCCTATGTCTTCGACGACCGCCGCGTGAAGGACCACCGCACGGGTTGTCAGACCTCGAATGTGGAGGCGGTGATGGACGGCGAAATCGACCAGTTCATCAAGGCTTACCTCATGGAGTTCGGCGGCAACGCCTGATTTCCACTACCCTACTTTTCCACAACAGGGAGTTGCCCGACATCGGACAGCTCCCTGTTTTTTTGTGTCACCTCAACACCGGACAAGGATAAGGCTCGGCACACGATATGGCATGGCTCACACGGAGAAGCCCCCCCTACACACCGCAAGGCATAAAAAAAAGAGCGCCCCACAAGGAGACGCTCTTCGAAATTTATCTCTCAACTATATTAGTTTTCTTTCTTGTCGCTCTGCTTCTTTTCGAGCAACTCACCGGCACGACGCAAAGCCTCGTTGATGTGGGGGCAGATATTGGCACTACCCAGCAACTTGTTGAAACCGGCATTCTTCAAGGTCTCGCGCACCTCTTTTCTTACACCCGACAACACAATCTCTACACCTGTCTTATGCGACATCTCGCACAGAGTCTGCAAGTTGTGGATACCTGTCGAATCGATGAAAGGCACTTTACGCATACGAATGATACGCACCTTGGAGTGCTTGCCCATGTGGCTCATCAGCTCCTCGAACTTGGTAGCGATACCGAAGAAATAGGGGCCGTTGATTTCATAAACCTCCACACCCTCGGGAATCGAGAGGGGCTCCTCGTGCAACTGAACATCGAGGTCGGCACCCGGGTCAAGCTCATCGCGCACCACAGAGATTTCGGTGGTCTCCATCACACGGCGCAGGAAGAGCACGCAGGCAATCAGCAAACCGATTTCGATAGCGATGGTCAGGTCGAAAATCACGGTCAGAAGGAAGGTAATCAACAGCACCGAGACATCGGAACGGGGATTCTTCAGCAGGGCGCGGAAGGTTCTCCAACCGCTCATGTTATAGGCAACGATGGTCAGCACACCTGCCAGACACGCCATAGGGATAAACTTCGCCAGAGGCATGAGCAGCAGCAGGATGAGCAGCAGCACCACGGCATGGATAATACCTGCCACGGGGGTACGACCGCCGTTGTTGATGTTGGTCATGGTACGGGCAATGGCACCTGTTGCGGGAATACCACCGAAGAGGGGCGAGAAGATGTTCGCCACACCCTGAGCGATAAGCTCGGTGTTCGAACGGTGGCGGTCCTCAATCACACCGTCAGCCACGGTAGCCGACAGCAGCGACTCGATGGCACCCAGCACGGCGATGGTTAGTGCCGCAGGGAAGAGGTTGCGGATAGCCTCCCAATCCAGACTGGGCATGGCCGCCTCGGGCAACTTCGAGCTGATGGAGAAGCGGTCACCGATGGTGTCGATACCATAGACACCGGCATACTCGCCCAGTGCCCACACACCGGCAGTCATCACCACGATAGCCACCAGCGAGCCGGGAATACGCTTCGAGAATTTTGGGGTGAGGGCGATGAGTGCAACGCTACCCAAACCTACGATGGTCTCCTTCCAATCGACAGAGGAGAAGTTATTGAAATAGAGCATCCAACGACCGATGAAGTCTCCGGGCATCTTTGTTCCCTCGGGGAAACTCATACCGAAGAGGTCGGCAATCTGTGTGGTGAAGATGGTCAGTGCGATACCGCTGGTGAAACCCACCACGATGGGATAGGGAATGAACTTGATGATGGTACCCAGCTTGAAAACACCCATCAGCACCAACAGCAAACCGGCGATGAGTGTAGCCACCATAAGACCCGTCTCGCCATACTCCTGCACGATGCCGTAGATGATGACGATGAACGCACCCGTAGGTCCGCCAATCTGCACCTTGCTACCACCGAGCAGCGAGATGACAAATCCGGCAATGATTGCCGTGATGATACCTTTTTCGGGAGAAACGCCCGACGCGATGGCAAAGGCAATGGCCAGAGGAAGTGCCACAATACCGACAATGAGACCGGCCATCATATCGGCCGAGAAGGTCTTTTTGTCGTAACTCTTCAGCGAATCGACCAGTTTGGGTCTAAAGGATGCAATCTTCATTACGAACTTTTTTGATTTGAATTAGGGCGCAAAGTTAATTAAAAAAATTTAAAATATTCAAAGTTTCGCGTTAAATGTCTGATTTTGGCTACAATTCGTCGGACAAGGTAGTAATTTTTGCGCAAGTTGATTCTTTGCAACGTCTTAATTCATCTAATTTTACCGACCGCAGAGGCACAAAAAAAAACGAGATGACCTTTTCGGGTCATCTCGTTTGTCGGTAATAAAAGTGTCGTTACTCAGCAACGATAGCTTCGCTGGGGCAAACGCCAGCGCAAGTTCCGCACTCGATGCACTTATCAGCATCGATTACATAGATATCGCCGGCCGAAATAGCCTCTACGGGGCACTCGTCAATACAAGTACCGCAAGCAACGCAAGTGTCGGTAATTTTGTAAGCCATTTTTTTAAGAATTAATTGTTAATATGTGTGTGTTGTGTGTGTGCAAATATATAAACTTATTTGATAATATCAAAACCTGTGTAAGGAATTAATACTTCGGGGATACGGATACCCTCCTCGGTCTGATAATTCTCCAACAGGGCAGCCACGATACGGGGCAGAGCCAGCGAAGAACCGTTCAGAGTGTGAGCCAGTTGGGTCTTCTTGTCCTCGTCACGATAGCGCAGTTTCAGACGGTTGGCCTGGAACGACTCGAAGTTGGATACCGACGATACCTCCAACCAGCGCTTCTGTGCCTCGGAATAAACCTCGAAATCATAAGTCAAAGCCGATGTGAACGACATATCGCCGCCACACAGACGCAGGATACGATAGGGCAGACCCAGCGACTTGACGATAGACTCCACGTGAGCCACCATGCCGTCCAAAGCCTCGTAGGAAACCTCGGGCAGCGAGAGCTGTACGATTTCCACCTTGTCGAACTGGTGCAGACGGTTCAAACCGCGCACGTCCTTACCATAAGAACCGGCCTCACGACGGAAGCAGGGAGTGTAGGCAGTCATCTTCACGGGGAAATCCGACTTGTCGAGGATAACATCGCGGTAGATGTTGGTAACGGGAACCTCGGCAGTGGGGACGAGGTAGAAGTTATCGACAGTGGCGTGGTACATCTGACCCTCCTTGTCGGGGAGCTGACCTGTACCGAAACCCGAAGCCTCATTGACCATCACGGGAGGTTCTACCTCGAGGTAGCCAGCCTTGGTGTTGCAATCGAGGAAGTAGTTAATCAAAGCACGCTGCAAACGCGCACCCTTGCCTTTGTATACGGGGAAACCTGCACCGGTGAGCTTCACACCCAGGTCGAAATCGATAATGTCGTACTTGCGAGCCAACTCCCAGTGGGGAAGGGGATTTTCGGGCAACTTGGTGTAGTTCTCCACCAATTTGACAACGAGGTTGTCCTCTGCGGTCTTGCCTTCGGGAACAATCTCTGCGGGGAAGTTGGGCAACAGCACCAAAGCTGACTGCAACTCATCCTGCACAGCCTTCGACTCGGCCTGCAACATCGAGGATTTCTCCTTGAGGTCGGTCACGAAGCGTTTTTTCTCTTCGGCGTCCTCCTTCTTTCCCTGCGCCATGAGCGCACCAATCTCCTTGGCAGCTTTATTCTGAGCAGCGAGGGTCGAATCCAGCTCGGTCTGCAATGCCTTACGTTTGTCGTCGAGTAACAGAATCTGGTCGATGGTAGCTGCGGCGTCTACACCTTTTTTCGCCAACTTGCGAACAGCAGCTGCCTTGTCGTCACGAATTTGCTTAATGGTCAGCATATGTATATGATATTTTAGAATTTGCGTTACAATCTGCAAAAATACAAAAAATGACGTAAATTGTTTCATTTTCCGCCAAATAAAACACAAGCATATCCAAAACGCCCTACCCGACTGCGGTTTATGGGGTCAGGGTGGGTGTTTTTGGGAATTGTTTGTTAAATTTGCGACAAATTTAAATGGTGGATTTGAAAACTGTCGAATTACTCGCTCCGTCGAAAGACTACTCCTCGGCCGTGGCGGCCGTGGATTACGGAGCCGATGCTCTATATATAGGAGGTGCGCGATTTGGTGCGCGCCATGCCGCCGGCAACTCCACGGAGGAGATTGCCCGTGTGGTGGAATACGCCCACAAATATGGGGTGAGGGTCCACGCCACGGTCAATACCCTGCTCTGGGATTCGGAGCTGGAGGCTGCCGAGGCGCAGGCACGCGAACTCATCGCGGCAGGTGTCGATGCCCTCATCGTGCAGGACATGGCCTTGCGCCGCATGAACCTCCCCGTCGAGCTTCACGCCTCGACACAGGTGTGCAACATGACCCCCGAGGGGGCGAAATTTCTGGGTGACACGGGCTTTGCGCGTGTGATTTTGGAACGCTCGCTCTCCCTCGATGAGATACGCCGCATCTGTCAGAGCACCTCGGCAGAGGTCGAATGTTTCGTTCACGGAGCCATATGTGTGGGATACAGCGGACGCTGTTTCCTCTCGCGCTCGATGTCCGAATCGCGCAGCGGCAACCGCGGAGCATGCAGCCAGCCCTGCCGTCTGACGTGGGACCTCACCGATGGCAACGGCACCAAATACATCACGGGCAAACACCTCCTCTCGGTGCAGGACATGAACCTCTCGCACCGCATCGGCGATTTGCTCGATGCAGGAGTCTCCTCGTTCAAAATCGAGGGACGACTCAAGGATGTGGGCTACATCAAGAATGTGGTGGCATACTACCGCAAGGAGATTGACCGCGCACTGGCATCGCGTCCGTGGTTGGAGCGTGCATCGGTCGGCGAGAGCCGCTACGACTTCACCCCCGACACCGCCAAGAGTTTCACCCGTGGCGAGTCGGAGTATTTCTTCGACGGCAAGCACCGCGGTGTGGCTTCGTTCGACACCCCCAAGTCGGTGGGCGAACGCATCGGACGAGTAACGCGCATCGAGGGACGCGCCTTCCGTATGCAGGGAGCCGAGCGACTCCATCCCGGTGACGGCATCTGTTTTGTGAGCAACGGCGAACTTGTGGGTACGAATGTCAATCTGGTGGAGGGCGACCGCATCACCCCCAACCGCATCGACGGCATCGTCAAGGGCACGGACATCTTCCGCAACTACGACCACAAATTCAGCAAGGCGCTCTCGGTAAGCCGCACACGCAGGGTGATACCCGCCGATGCCCGATTGGAAATTACCTCCTCGCGTCTTCGTCTGACGTTCACCGACTGCACGGGCATCACCGCCACTTTGGAAAAGGAGGCGACATTCGAAGCGGCAAAGAACGCGGAAGCCAACCTCCGCTCCCTCGTTCAGCAGGTGCAGAAGAGTGGCGACACGATTTTCGCCGTCGGCAATGTGGAGGTCGAAGGGGGCGATTATTTCGTTCCGGCATCACAGATGGCCGCCTGTCGCCGTGAGGGTTTGGAGTTGTTGCTCGCCGAGCGTATGAAGCACACGCCCCCCCACCACATCACGGACGAGGTGACCTCAACACGCTATCCCTCCTCCATTCTCCTCAACGAGGACAACGTAACCAACCACCTCGCACGCGAATTTTACCGCGACCACGGCGTGGAGCAGATAGCCCCGGCACTCGAGTTGCAGGACGACTTCACGGGCGAGCGTGTCATGCGCTCCTCCTACTGCATTCGCCGCGAGCTGGGCGAGTGTCTGAAGAAGAATCCCCGACTGAAGGGCGACCTCTACCTCGAACGCGGCATGATGCGCTACAAGTTGGAATTCGACTGCAAGCACTGCGAGATGAGTCTGCGTGCCTGCGCCAAAAGAGAGTATTAACGACAACGCCCCCTCGTCGGGTGGCACAACATCGAAAAAATATGCAGAAAGAACTGACTCCCGATTTCGGGGATTACGAATTGATAGACTCGGGCAACTTCGAGAAGCTGGAGCGTTTCGGACGCTTCACCACCCGCCGTCCCGAACCCCAGGCCATCTGGCGACCCTCGCTCCCCGAAGCGGAGTGGCTGGCGGCGGATGCCTCCTTTCTGAGGGACGCCAAGAGCGAGGAGCGCGGCGAGTGGCGACTTCGCCGTGGCACGCCCGACCGCTGGAATGTAGAGTACGCCCTGCGCGACAAGAAGTTGCGTATGCGTCTGGGACTCACCTCCTTCAAGCACGTGGGACTCTTCCCCGAGCAGGCCGCCAACTGGGACTTCATCTACGACCGTTGTCGCGACATCGCGGCACAGGGCACAGCCCCCAAGGTGCTGAACCTCTTTGCCTACACCGGAGGTGCCACCCTCGCCGCCCGTGCCGCCGGCGCGGAGGTGACTCACGTGGATTCGGTGAAGCAGGTGGTGACCTGGGCTCGCGAGAACATGGAGTTGAGCGGTTTGGACGGTATTCGCTGGATTGTGGAGGACGCCATGAAGTTCGTGCAGCGCGAGGTACGCCGCGGTAACCGCTACAACGGCATCATTCTCGACCCTCCCGCCTACGGACGCGGTGCCAATGGCGAGAAGTGGATTTTGCAGGACTCCATCTGCGAGATGCTGGAGTGTTGCGCCCGTCTGCTCGAAGACAAAAACGCCTTTTTGGTGCTGAACCTCTACTCGATGGGACTCTCATCGACACTGGCACGCACAGCCGTGCGTCAGGCATTCGGCGAGCCAAAGACCGAGGAGCGCGGCGAGTTGTGTTTCACCGACCGCAGAGGCAAGCAACTGCCTTTGGGCGTGTATTACCGCATCACCCGATAAGCTACAAGACACAATAAGATGGGATTTTTCATTATCATCTCCGGATTGGCAGGCGGCTGTCTGCTCTCCGTGCTGGTGGGCATCATCGGCAGTCGGCGCACCATCGGCTTCACGTTGGCGTTCCTGCTCAGTCTGCTGTTCACACCCCTTGTAGGTCTGATTATCACCCTGCTCTGCGACCCCCGAAGCGATATTGAACCCCACAACGGGTGTCTGGATACACTGCTCGCCATCGTGGGCGGATTCTTTGTCTTGCTCGCCCTGCTGATGTTCTTCAGCGTGGGTATGGCTGCGGTGTAAGACCTATCCCATAACAATAAAAAGGACGAACCCTCATCTTCGAAGGTTCGTCCTTTTTATTTCATATCTCCGCCCGGACTACCAGCCCAAGACGTAGTAAATCAGAATACCGGCAGCTCCGGCACCCAGTATCAGATGAATGGGGTTTATCTTGCGCCACGAGCCGACAAGCACACCGCCGAACAGCACCCAGCTCCACATATCGACAAAGTTGCGCTCCTCCTCCGGCACTTCGCCCCCCGTCTGCGGCCAGATGAGCAACAAAGCCGCCGCGGCAATCATGCCGATGACCACGGGGCGCATACCCTTCATCATGCCCTCCACCCAACGGTTACCCTTGAGTTTGAGGAAGAAACGTGCCACCAGAATCATCAGTGTGAGCGAGGGCAGGCACACGGCAAAGGTGGCTATCACCGAGCCGAGGATACCCATCCATTCGCCACCGCCCTGCACACCCACCGTGTAACCCACGTAGGTGGCCGAATTGATGGCAATGGGACCGGGGGTGAATTGCGAGATGGCCACGATGTCGGAGAACTGGGCATTGGTCATCCATTCGTGCTGGACGACCACCTCGTTCTGGATGAGGGACAGCATGGCGTAACCGCCGCCAAATCCGAAAAATCCGATTTTCAGATAGCTGATAAACAACTGCCACAGTATCATCGCTTCACCTCCTTATCTTTTTGGGTCAGACGGCCTGCCACCAACAGCTCCCACGCCAAACCGCCCACAGCCGCCATGGCAAGGACATAAATCGGCGACCAGCCGCCCCACCAGATGAGCAGCGCCGCACCCACGATGACACCGATGAGTGCCGGGTGTACCTTACGCGCCAGCGAGATGACGGGGAAGACCAGCAGAGCCACCACCGCGGGACGCATACCCTTGAAGGCGGCATCGATGACGCGATTGTCGCGGATGTTGGCGAAGAAGAGGGCGATACACAGAATGATGGTAAACGACGGGAGCACCGTACCCAGTATGGCCGCCGCCGCACCTCTCAATCCGCGCACCTTATAGCCGATGAAGACCGCCGTATTGACCGCCACAGGTCCGGGAACGGATTGTGCCAGCGTCATCAAATCCAGAAAATCGTCCTTCTCAATCCACTTGCGTTTGTCAATCAGCTCCACCTCCATGAGCGGCAGCATCGCAAAGCCGCCTCCGATGGTGAAGAGTCCGATTTTGAAGAACGACATAAAGATGGTTCTCAGTCTGGGCATAGGCTACTTCATGGTGTTGATTACCGAGGTCATCACCACAGCCGTCACGGCAGCCGTCTCCGTGCGGAGTCGCTGGGTGCCGAGGGTGATTTCCTCAAATCCGTGCGCCACCGCCATGTCGATTTCCTCGTCCGAGAAATCCCCCTCGGGGCCTATCAGAATGAGGGCGTCTTCCCCCTTAAGGAGGGTGTCGGGCAGGTAGACCTTACCCTTTTCGGTACGGCTGTCGGCGCAGTGGGCGATGAATTTACGCCCCGAGAACTCCTCCTCCATGAGTTTTTTGAAGGGGGTGATGCCCCTCAAATGGGGGTGGTAGGCCTTCAGCGACTGCTTCATCGCCGAGGTGATGACCTTCTCGCCACGCTCCTCCTTATAGACCCTGCGCTCCGAATGGGCACTCTCCAGCGGAATGATGCTGTCGATACCCACCTCGGTGGCCTTCTCCAGAAACCACTCGAAACGGTCGTTATTCTTTGTGGGGGCTACCGCCATAATCAGACGGTAGGGCAATTTTTCGTATTCGGTCTCCGTGGAATCCACCTCCACCTCACAATGACGCTGGTCGGCCACCGTCACGTGACAGTGGTAGAGGTTGCCCTCGCCGTCGGTGATATGTATCTCGTCGCCCGTCACCAATCGCAAAACACGAACCGCATGACGCGACTCCTCCTCGGAAAGTGTGTGGGTGGGCGGAATCATACCCGGAGCATAAAATAGTTGCATACCTATATTAATTTATTATCTTTGCACTACTGAAATTGGCGCAGAAGGCTCCAATTTTTCACGGCTTCAAAGTTACACAAAATCGACGAATAACAGTATTCAAAATGAGACCAGTTTCCCTACTAATTGCATCAATTCTTGTGACCATGAGTTTTATATCCTGCTCATCGAAGAAAGTCAACGAGAGCAATCCGCTCACCACGGAGTGGGACACGCCCTACGCAGTACCGCCCTTCGATAAGATACAACCCCAACATTTTATTCCTGCCATCGAGCACGGAATGTCGCTGCACAATGCAGAAATCGATGCCATCGTCCGCAACAACGACCCCGCATCGTTTGAAAACGTCATCGAAGCCTTCGACCGCTCGGGCGAGGAGCTGGCACGCACCGCCAATCTGCTCGACATGCTCAGCCTTGCCGCCAACAGCGACGAGCTGCGCAAGGTGACCGAAGAGGCTGCCCCCATGTTGTCGCAGCACCACGACCGCATCCTGATGAACGATGCCCTGTTTCAGAAAATCAAAAGCATCTATGACGAGCGCGAATCGCTCAGTCTCGATGCCGAGCAGTTGCGTCTCACCGAGAAAATCTACAAGCAGTTCGTGCGTTCGGGTGCGCTGCTCAACGACTCGCAGAAGAAGCGTTTGCAGGAAATCAACAGCGAGTTGGCGTTGCTCTCCATCAAGTTTGCCGCCAATCTGATGGCGGAGACCGAGGACTACGTGTTGTTCCTGGAGGGCAACCAGCTGTTCGGACTCACCTCCGACATCCGCGACCAGGCACGTGTGAGAGCCAACGAGATGGGCAAGGAGGGCAAATATGCCTTCACCCTGCAAAGTGGCAGTCTCTTCCCCTTCCTGACCTACTCGTCCGACCGCGACAAGCGCGAGGAGATGTTCAAGGCCTACATCGGCCGTTGCAACCGGGACAACGAATACGACAACAAGCCCCTCATCAACGACTTTGTGCGTCTGCGCACGGAGAAAGCCCACCTCTTGGATTACAAGTCCTATGCCGACTACGTCATCTCCGAGCAGATGGCAGGCTCGACCACGGCGGTTTACAAACTGCTCAAGGAGCTGTGGACCCCGGCACTCGACAAAGCCAAGGAGGAGTACAAGGAGCTGAACGAACTTTTCAAGAATGATTTTCACGATGAGGAGCTCCAGCCGTGGGATTGGTGGTACTACGCCAACAAGCTCAGCAAGAACAAATACTCGTTCGAGGAGGACGCCGTGCGTTCGTACTTCACCCTCGACAATGCGAAGGCAGGTGTTTTCTTCCTCGCCAACCGTCTTTACGGCATCACCTTCCGCCCGATAAGCGTGCCCACCTACCACAAAGATGTATCGGCAATGGAGGTACTCGATGTCGATGGTGAGCACCTCGGCATTCTCTACTTCGACTTCTACGCCCGCGAGGGCAAGGCGCAGGGTGCATGGTGTGGCAACTTCGTGGAACAGACCTACAAGGAGGGCAAAATCGTCTCTCCCGTGGTCGCTGTCACCACCAATTTCAACCGCCCGACCTACTCCAACCCCTCGTTCCTCACCCTCTCCGACACCGAGACCCTCTTCCACGAGTTCGGTCACGCCCTGCACTTCCTCTTCCACAAGGTGAAGTACCGCGGTTTGAGTGAGGTGGAAGGCGACCTTGTGGAGTTGCCCTCGCAGCTGCTGGAGAACTGGGCATTCGAACCCGAGTTGTTGCGTCAGTATGCCTTCCACTACAATTCGCACACCCCCATTCCCGAATATCAAATCAGGAACATCAGAAACACCCGATTGTTCAATCAGGGATTCAAATTCACCGAGCTGCTGGCGGCGGCCTACTCCGACCTCGACCTCCACTCGGTGAAGGAGTACCAGCCCTTCGATGTGAACGAGTATGAGAAAAACGCCCTGCGTATGCGCCGAGGCCTCATTTCTGCCATCGAACCGCGCTACCACTATCCCTACTTCAGCCACATCTTCAGTGGCGGATATGCATCGGGCTACTACTTCTACATCTGGTCGGAGGTGCTCGACAAAGACGCTTTCGAAGCCTTCCGCGAAAGCGGTGACCTCTACAACCGCGAGGTGGCAGAACGTTTCCGCCAACGCCTGCTCTCACGCGGAGGTTCGCAGGACGGCATGACCCTCTACCGCGACTTCCGCGGCAAGGACCCCGACAAAAATGCACTGCTCAAGGCTCGCGGACTCATCGACTCCGTACCCGTTGTCGATTCACTTCCTCAGATTGATTCGCTGGAGGTGCCGATGATGGACGGACGCTACACGCTGGAGTCTTCGCAGCTGAAACTATAAATTTTCAAAACAAGCCTTATGTCAATTGTAAAAGATAGGGAGACGGCTGCCATTCCGCACGCCCACTACCCCACATTGGACACCACCAATCCCCTGTTGGCGACATGGGACACGCCCCATGCCACACCCCCGTTTACGAAAATCACCCTCGATGACTACGAGCCGGCATTCGATGCCGCCATCGCCTGCTCGCGTGCCGAGATTGACGCCATCGTCAATAATCCCGAAGCACCGACATTCCTCAATACCATTGTCGCGCTGGAGCGTAGCGATGCCCTGCTCGACCGTATTTCGGGGATTTTCTTCAATCTTTTAGAGGCAGACTCCAACGACCAGATGGAGGAAATCGCCCAGCGTGTGCAGCCCAAACTCACCGCGCTGGCCAACGATGTATCGCTCAACGAGCAGCTTTTTGCACGTGTGAAGGCGGTCTATGAGCACCCCGATGCCGACCTCGGCACCGACGACAAGATGCTGTTGGAGACCACCTACAAGGATTTCGCACGCAATGGTGCCGCCCTCTCCGATACCGACAAATCCCTCTTCAGAACCTACACGGGAGAGCTGTCTGCCCTGACGCTTCAGTTCGGACAGAATGCCCTCTCCGCCACCAACGCCTACACCCTCCACATCACCGATGCACAGGTAGTCGAGGAGTTGCCCGACTTTGTGAAGGAGGCCATGGCAGAGGAGGCACAATCGCGCAACATGGAGGGCTGGGTGGTCACCCTGCAAGCACCGAGTTACATCGCCTTCTTGAAATACTCCTCCAACCGCACGCTCAAAGAGCAGTTGTGGAAGGCCTACAATTCGCGAGCCCTGGGGGGCGAGTTCGACAACACGGAGATTATCCGCAACATTGTCAATACGCGACTCAAGATTGCCCGTCTGATGGGCTACAACTGCTATGCCGACTATGTGCTGGAGGAGCGCATGGCACGCACCACCGCCACCGTGGAGAACTTCCTGCAAGAGTTGCTCGATGCTTCGAAAACAGCAGCCGACAACGAGTATCGCACCATCTCCGACTACGCCGCCACCAAGGGTTTCGAGGGCGAGCTGATGCCGTGGGATTGGGCATACTACACCCGACTCTACAAGGACGAGAAATATGCACTCAACGACGAGGTCATCAAACCCTACTTCCGACTCGAGAATGTGAAGAAGGATGTTTTCACCCTCGCCAACAAACTCTACGGTCTGACCTTCACGCCCAACAACGAGATTGAGGTTTATCACAAGGATGTCACCGCCTACGATGTCACCGATGAGAACGGCAAATTCATCGCTGTGCTCTACCTCGACTTCTTCCCCCGCGAGAGCAAGCGACAGGGCGCATGGATGACCGAATTCCGCAACACAAAGACCATCGACGGTGTGGAGACACGACCTCTGGTCTCGCTGGTGATGAACTTCACCAAGCCCACGGGCACGATCCCCTCACTGCTGACCTACGATGAGGTGGAGACCTTCCTCCACGAATTCGGACACTCGCTCCACGGCATGCTGGGCGAGGGCAAATACGAATCGCAGACGGGCACCAATGTCTATCGCGACTTCGTGGAGTTGCCCTCACAGATTATGGAGAACTGGGCAGCCGAAAAAGAGTTCCTCGACTTGTGGGCGGTGCACTATCAGACAGGCGAGAAGATACCGCAGGAGCTGGTCGAGAAGATTACGGCATCGAAGAATTATCTGGCCGCCTACGCCAATGTGCGACAACTGTCGTTCGGCATGAGCGATATGGCATGGCACACCCTCACCGCGCCTTTCGAGGGCAGTGTGGAGGAGTTCGAGAAGCGCGCGATGACACCCACCCAAGTGTTGCCCGAGGTGGCACACACGGCGATGGCACCCTCATTCGGCCACATCTTCTCGGGCGGATATGCCGCAGGATACTATGGTTATAAATGGGCGGAGGTACTCGAAGCCGATGCTTACTCCCTCTTCAAGGAGAAAGGCATCTTCAACCGCGAGGTGTCGGACAAGTTCCGCAAGGAGTTGCTTTCGAAGGGAGGCACGGAAGACCCCATGACCCTCTATGTCAATTTCCGAGGCCACAAACCCGAAACCAAGGCGCTGATTGAGAAGATGGGACTCGGCAAATAATCGGTTGAACAAAGGTATATATAAAGTTTAACCCGACTTTTCCAACCGCGAATTTCGATTCGCGGTTTTTTATTTTAGTCATGATTAGCCCCGTTACCCCACCAAAACCACCGAATGCATCACCAAATCCGAATGCCGGACACATTTATCATCGAAAAACTACAAAAATTTCATTTTTCGGCAAAAATAAATTTATAAATTATTGTTTTATCATAAAATAAATTATACTTTTGCAATATCCTAGTAGGGAGGTCTTTCCCCCTCCCTTGCATCATGCGAGAGTGATATATTGCCAGTATATCACTCTCAATTTTTTGGTATTTGATAGTCATACCTGCATGACTATAGAATTTATAGAGTAGTTCGCAAATGGAAAAAACAATTAACGGAGTAAAATACTATCTTCCGAGCACTTTAACCTCGGAACAAGAAGCTATTTATGTCCACCTCATAGACTGGAAACGCAAAAATATCACTGCGGAAAGAGGGTCGTATAAAGGGGTGGAATATGATGCCATTTTCCCGGGAGAAATCACGGTTCCGGCAATGATGTATAAACCGATAATACCATTGCTTAAGGAAATGCAACTGAGTGATTTTGCTTATAAGCCCCATAAATTTGCCCTTCACGCCGTAAGTTCTCAGACCGCCTGCATCAACCTTTTCATGCCTTTACTTATTTCTAAGGATTCTGACAACATATTATCCCGAATCCCCGGTTGTCCTGCGGATTTCGTAAGATAGCACGTGACAAACTGTTCCGAGGATTCTGTTTTGAATATTGGGGCCAAGATCTACAAACAGGTGGCGGCGTATTGAATGACCATTCCAGAGGAGCCGGGACAGATGCAGATGTAGCCATTGCCTACTATAATAAGGAAGACAAACTATGTCTGTGGCTGATAGAACATAAACTGAGCGAGAAAGAGTTTACAACGTGCGGCGCTTACAAAAGCAAAGCTAACAAGAGTAAGAATAATTGTACTCTGTGCAACCTCACAGATATAGCCAAAGCCCCTCAGAAATGTCATTATCACACGATAGGATATAAATATTGGGATATTATAAAGAGATATTTGGATAGATTCCAGGGTTCAATCGAGATTAAGGGATGTCCGTTTAAGGATGGGCTAAACCAACTATGGCGCAATCAGATGCTTGCTTTTGCTTTGCAGGAGACAGGAACGTATGACACGGTGACTTTCTCGGTATGTCATCATGCAAAGAACACAATGCTGGACAAATCCATCAATCAATACAAAGCCTTAACCGACAATGATAGCATGTTCGGTTCTTTCACCAACAATGATGTATTGAATGCGGTAAATACGCATGATTCAGAATTACAGAAATGGCTCCAATGGTATAAGGAAGTCTATTGTTTCGGATAATTAGCTTTTACATATTCACAACAGGACCAACGTTGCTATACAGTCTTTTTGTACCGTCTCTCACAAGGTTAATTCTTCATGGGGTTATAATAGATATAATATAATACGCCATGCATCATAATCGATATAACACGTACAAGCCCCACACCTATGACAAATAGTCACGCAAACCACAACCCAGTAAAATAAAAAGCCAACCCCTATGGATTGACTTATATATAATGTATCAAATCTACATCGCCTACACTGCAAACCGTCCCCAGCGTGATATTTTCCAACTCGCTGAACTGAGAGCAGAATGAAACCGAGCAGGGTGGCAAGCGCGGGTTATACCCTACTGACCAAACAACATGGGCAGACCGTGCGGTCACAAAAGGGGAAATACTCCAGACGAAGAAGCAGTCCCCACGGATTGGCAACATATATTATAAGGTATATAGTTATTTCCACACCTACCAAGACCGTCCCAGCGCGATATTTCCAATCTCGCTGAACCGAGAGCAGAATGAGACCGAGCAGAGCTGGCAAGCGCAGACTATACCCTACCGACCAAACGAGACGGCAGACCTCGCGGTCATAGAAGGGGCTGT
>JAHHQO010000016.1 GCA_020026335.1 Alistipes sp.
GAAGACGCAACCGCATCGTCTTCCGTTGTACCCCCTCAGGGGCTCGAACCCTGGACCCCAACATTAAGAGTGTCGTGCTCTACCAACTGAGCTAAAGAGGCATTTGCGACCGCAAAGATAGTCAAAATTTCTTTACGCGCAAAATTTTTAAAATATTTTTACTTCAAAATTAATTTATCACTGTTCCATTCGCCCGCAGCATCGAGATAAATCACCGGACGGCGCTCCTCCAAGGACTTCATTTTCAGATAACTCTCATAGAGATTGATGCCGTTGGACGATTTACGCGCCAAAGAGAAGGCAATTACCGAAGGATGACGCTTTGCCGCGTGGTACGACTCCGTAACACGCTCCTCGAATGCCCCCAGCCATGAGGGATTATTGGTGATATTACCGCCACGCGTGCGCTCCTCACCGCTCTTTCGGGTGTCGATGGGAGCCTGCGCAATGACATAGACGCCCAGCGAATCGCACGCCGTATAGAGAGCATCGTTCACCACACCGGGCAACAGTTGCAGGGTATTGTAGCCCTGCTCGCGGAGCTTCGCCACCTCCTGTGCCGTGATGTCGGGGCGCACCTCCGTGGCACGCAGTTCCACCTCGCGGTCGTTGATTTTCAGCACGCCGTCATAGTATTCCAGCATACGGAAGCCCACGGGCTGTTCGATATACTCCTCATAGCGGCCATCGTGCTGGGTCTTGAGCTTGAGGGTATGCACAAACAGGCTGTCGGTATCCCACAGCTCTTTCATGGGGATATTCGCCAGAAAACGCACGGTATCCTCGCGGCGCATATCGAGGGTGATGTCGCGGTAACCTCCGGCACGGCGTTCGCCCTTGGGCGAGAGCAGCTCGTAGTGGAAGCGCGACTTGCGCGGATTGAGTGCCTCGGTCTTCACCACAACGGTCACCTGTGCCAGCACCGTGGTGTCCTCATCGTCACCGCGCCAGCTGTCGACCAGCACATCGCGGATGCGGAGTGTGGGTTGGGTCATCACCCATGCCTTGCCGACAAGAGGAGTCTCGACCTCGTGCCAGCTCTCCAGCTCACCGACTGCCGACGGGCGGAGCAACTCCACTTCGAGTTTGTTGCGACCCTCGTGCACCATCTTGGTGACATTGAATTCGGCATCGGCTGTCGAATTGGCATTGTATCCCACCTCACGGCCATTGACCTTCACGCGGTAGTCGCCCGATGCCCAATCGATATGGAGCAGTACCTGACGGTTAATCCACGAGAAGGGAACGAAGAATTCACTCGAGAAGGTCGAGCCTTCCAAAGTCCACTCCCCCACTTTTCTGAGATATTTATTACCCGAATCGGCACCCTCGTGCGCCTCCTCGGCTGTGGGATATACTACCACCTTGCCACGCGGCTGCTCCTTACCGTAGGAGGGGGTGTATTCCTGACCCACGGCGGTACCGCACAGCAAAAAAGAGGCTACCCATGCAAGAATCTTTCGCATAACTTTCTTATATTTGTACTCCTCAAAGATACATTATTTTTCTAAAATTAAGATGTCGCAGCTCCAAAAACTCAATTTTCCGCCCATAAGACTCCGCGCACGCCACAATCAGGCGGGCAAAGTGGAGGTGTGGAACGAACTCCGCAACCAATATATAGTGCTCACCCCCGAGGAGTGGGTGCGCCGACATCTGGTCTCGTATCTCATTCACCAATGCCACATCACGCAGCAGTGCATCATCGAGGAGTATGCCGTGAACCTCAACGCCCAGCCCCAAAGGGCAGATGTGGTGGTCATCGATTCTAAGGGTCGTCCCCTCATCGTTGCCGAGTGCAAAGCCCCCGAGGTCACCATCTCGGAGCAGACCCTCTCGCAGGCGGTGCGTTACAATTCGGTACTGGGAGCGCGTTATCTCCTGCTCACCAACGGATTGAAGCACTACTGTTGGGAGAAAACCGACAAGGGCTACACGCCCTGCAATGCCCTGCCCGTATTCTGACGAGGGAGGGAACGGGGGGCGGACGTCATGCGCTTCTGACGGCGTGTCGTGCGCGGCGATATGGCGCGACAGGCTGTTACCACACTTCCCTCAACGAGAAATTCCTATTCATATAAAAAAACAACTGTCGGGGCGATAACCCCGACAGCCGACTGTATTTTCTCATTCGCACCGGAAAACCGTTCCCGCTAAAGGTTGGTGAAGTTGGTGTCGATATAGCTCTGGAAAGCGTCCTTATAGTTCTCGCCAATGGGCACATACTCCCCGTTACTGAGGAAGATACGTCCCTTGTCGTAGGACTTCATGTGACGCAGATTGACGATATAGGAGCGGTGCACACGCATGAAGCGGTCGGAGGGCAATACGCTCTCCATGTTCTTCAGACGGAAGAGCGTGGTGATGGAGGAGCTGTCCTTGAGGTGCATACGCACATACTCGCCCTCGCTCTCAAGGTAGATGATGTCGGAAATCTTCACCAACGCCACCTTATAATCCGCCTTCACCGAGATGTACTCCTGCTCCTTGGGCAATGCCTCGCTCTCGACCTCCGCGGTCGGAGCGGCACTCTTTTGCAGGTTGCGCAACTCGTAGAGCGAGTTGGCCTTTGCCACCGAGCGGTTGAAGTCGGCAAAGCTGAACGGCTTGAGCAGATAATCCACGGCATCGAGCTTGAAGCCCTCAATCGCATATTCGGAATAGGCGGTGGTGAAAATCACCATGGGTTTGTCGATGAGCGAGCGCACGAAGTCCACGCCGTTCAAGTCGGGCATATTGATGTCCACAAAGACCAAATCCACTTTCTGGGCGATGAGCAACTCCTGCGCACGGAGGGCATTGTTGCACGTTCCCACCAGCTCGAGGTAGGGAATCTTACCAATATAGGAGGTGATTTGACGGAGAGCCAAAGGCTCGTCGTCGATGGCTATACATTTAAGCATTGAGTGTCGGAATTACAAGTTCTACATAATAGGTTTCAGGTCTCTCCTCGGTGCGGAGCGTGTAGTTGCGCTCGCCGTAAATCAATTCGAGACGCTTGCGCACGTTGATGAGGCCGATGCCCGCGTGGTGGCGTTTGTCGGCCAGCTCGTGACGGCTGTTCTCTATCGTACACTTCACCTTCTCGGAGGTGTAGGAAATGTCGATGTGAATGAACGAGTCGGAGGTGTAGCTCACACCGTGTTTAAAGGCGTTCTCCACAAAGACGATGAGCAACAGAGGAGGAATGGAGATACTCTGCGGTATGTTGGCGGGGTAATTGACCCGAATATCCACCGCTTCGGAGTAACGTATCTTCATCAGCTGGATATAGTTCTCCAGAAATTGAATGTCGTGGTTGAGCGATATTTTCTCGTGTCCCGAATCGTAGAGCACATAGCGCATCATCTTCGACAGCTCGATGACCGTCTCCTTGGCGCACTCGGCATCGATGTCGATGAGGGCATGGATATTGTTGAGCGTGTTCATGAAGAAATGGGGGTTAATCTGATACTTCAGATAGTCCATTTCGGTCTGGAGGTTCTGACGCTTCAGCTCCTCCATCTGCTGCTCATCGCGTATCGACTGGTACATGAGTTTGATACCCGAATTGGCACTGGTCATAAAGGCCGCCAACGCCACATTCCAATACATCTCCAGATTGGTGAACGAGCCTACATCGGGCACACCGCCCTCCTCCGTCACTTCGGAGATGTACAACTCATAGAGGTAAATCAGCGCAAAGACTCCCGTAATGAGCAATATATTGAGGAACAGATACTTCCAGTAGCGGTGCCTCAACATATAGCGCGGAGCCAGTATGGCATTGTGGACACAGAAAATCAGCAGATAGGGAGCTATCTGCCGCCAGGCGATGAGCACATTCTCGATATTGACGTGCATCTCCGACATCATCTGCGAGTTCAGCACCGGAACAAGGATGATGGCCGACCACACCATCACATAGAGCAGGTTCTCGCCAATGGTCTGTTTACGGGTAATTTTCATACGGACAAAGATACAAAAAAAAGCGACCGACAAAACACATTGTCGGTCGCTTTTGGTTTTGGACGTCGGAAATTACTTCTGACGGAAATAAATCTGAATGGGCACACCCGAGAAATCCCAATGTTCACGCATGTTGTTCTCCAAGAAACGGCGATAGGGTTCCTTGATGTACTGGGGCAGGTTCACGAAGAAGGCGAACTGCGGCGTGGGGGTGGGCAACTGGGTGATGTACTTAATCTTGATGTACTTACCCTTGGTTGCGGGGGGCGGATAGTTCTCGATGAGCGGCAACATATACTCGTTGATTTCCGAGGTCGAGATGCGGCGCTTGCGCGACTGGTGTACGCGGATAGCGGTCTGCAACACCTCCAAAATTCGCTGCTTGTTGAGCACCGAGGTGAAGATAATCGGAATATCGTTGAACGGAGCCAAACGCTTCTTGAGGTGCTCGGTCCACTCCTTCATGGTGTTGTTACCCTTCTCGATGAGGTCCCACTTGTTGACTACGATAACACAACCCTTGCGGTTCTTGACGATGAGGTTGTGGATATTCAAATCCTGCTGTTCGAGACCCTGCTGCGCATCGAGCATCAGAATACATACATCGGAGTTCTCGATGGCACGAATGGAACGCATCACCGAGTAGAACTCCAAATCCTCCATGGTCTTGCCCTTCTTGCGCATACCTGCGGTATCCACGAGGTAGAAGTCCATGCCATATTTGTTGTAACGGGTGTGAATGGAGTCACGTGTAGTGCCGGCGATGGAGGTCACGATGTTGCGCTCCTCACCCAGCAGGGCGTTGGTCATCGACGACTTGCCCACGTTGGGACGTCCCACGATGGTGATGTGGGGAAGGTCGTCCTCCTCCTCGGGAGCCGCGTCCTCGGGCAGTGCCTCCAGGATGGCGTCCATCAAATCACCCGTACCGCTACCCGACATCGAGCTGATGCAGTAGGGGTCACCCAGACCCAAACCATAGAACTCGTGAGACGAGAAAATCTGGTTGTTGTTATCGACCTTGTTGCAGACCAAAATCACCTTCTTCGAGGTGCGGCGCAGGATGTCGGCCATCAGTGCGTCGAGGTCGGTAATACCGGTCGAAACCTCCACCAGAAAGAGGATGACGTCGGCCTCATCGATGGCCAGCATCACCTGACGACGAATCTCGTCCTCGAAGATATCCTCTGAATTTACGGTGTAACCACCTGTATCAATCACGGAGAACTCTCTACCGTTCCAATCTGTTTTTCCGTAGTGTCGGTCGCGTGTGGTACCTGCCGTAGAGTCGACAATGGCTTTACGCTGACCCACCAATCTGTTAAAGAGGGTACTCTTGCCCACATTGGGGCGACCCACTATTGCTACAAGACTCATATACTCGTTTCTAATTTTGCGCAAAGATACACATAAAAAACGAGATAGCGTGCTTTTGCGATAATTATAAAGATTATTTAACCTTGCCGGGGGCAGAAAATCCGCCCGACAGGGCATTGTCGCAGGGGCAAAGTCTCCATCGGCCTCCCCCTCCGACAAAAAAAATGGTGGCGGAGAGGAGGTCTTCGCTATCGGGAAATTTCCTCTCCGCCGTCACGGAGTATTTTCGTACAGGGGTTACACCTGCCGTAAGAGACTGACTCCCCCCCCCGGATTTTGCTTACTTGCGCTCCTTGATGACACCGCTGCGGTAGGCCGCCAGCAGTTTCTTCAGTTCCTCAATCTGCACCATCAACTCCTTACCCACGGTGGTGTCTCTCACCATGATGCGCGAGGTGAGTGCCTCAACGACAAACTTCGTGGAGCGGATATCCAACCCCTCCTCGATGACCTTTCTGCGCGACTCGAAAGGCTCGTGCTGAACGAGTTGCATACCGTAGGAGTTGTAGATGAGGGTGTAGCCGGCGATACCTGTCTGCGACTGGTAGGCCTTCGAGAAACCGCCGTCAATCATCAGCAGACGACCGCCTGCCTTGATGGGGCTTTCACCCTTGCCGCTCTTGACGGGAATATGTCCCGAAATGATGTGCGACGAATAGGGATCGAGACCGAAGGCTTCGAGAATCATGGCGCAGGTGGCCTGCTCCTCCATGTGGACATAGTAGGCACCCTTCTTCTCGCGGCGCACCTCCTTGTCTTCGAGGAAGTAGTTCTCGAAGGTCGCCATCTTGTCCTTATCGAACAGGGGCGAGTTCTTGCCGCACCACAGGTACCACATATAATCGAGGGCTTCGAGATGCTCCTTGGAGTCCGACTCGCCAAAGTAGGCCTCACGTGCCAGACGGTCCACTCTGTTGAGCAACTTGCGACCGCTCAACACCTCGCCACAGATGTTCACCTCCTTGAACTTGCCGTCATCGGTCAGAGGAATGGAGGCGTGGTAGAGCAGGTTGGAGTTCAGCACCAGATAGATGCTACCCTTGCTATACAGGAAGCGGACGTGCTTCTGCAACTTCTCGCTGTTGCGGAACGCCATCTTCAACTGATGCATCACGTCCTCCTCATCGGGAGTGAGGGCATAGGGATTCTTGGGGTCGATGGTGGGGAACAGCGTGTCGTTCATCGGATAGGTCTTGCCGTCAATCTCCACCGTGCCCTTCTCCAAATCCATCTTGTCGAGCAGCAGGCGGTTCTCCATCTCATACTCGGGGTGCGCCTTGATAATCTGCCCCTCGATTTTGAACTGAATGATGGCTATCGCCTTGTGAATCTGCGCCGTGAAGAGCATATCACGCTCATCCATGCGGTTGTATTGCAGGGTCTTGGGACGGAAGTTGGTGCAGGGGTCGTTGGCATAGGTCTCCATCGCAAAGCGTGCCAAAGGCAGGAGGTTGATGCCGTAGCCGTTCTCCAGCACATCGAGGTTGGCATAGCGTGCCGAGATGCGCAGGACATTGGCAATCGACGCCTTGTTGCCGGCAGCCGCACCCATCCACAACATGTCGTGGTTACCCCACTGAATGTCCACGGTGTGGTACTTCGAGAGGATATCCATGATGATGTGCGGGCCGGGACCACGGTCATAGATGTCGCCGATGATATGAAGGCGGTCGATGGTCAGCTGCTGAATCACGTGGCTGATGGCGATGATGAACTCATCGGCACGACCCACCTCGATGACAGACGACAAAATAGCGTTGAAGTAGTCCTTCTTGTGGGGCATATCGTGGATGTTCGACTCGTGGAGCAACTCCTGGAAAATGTAGGAGAAGTCCGCGGGGAGTGCCTTGTTCACCTTCGAACGGCTGTACTTGGTCGATACGTTGCGGCACACCTCCACCAGCTGGTTCATGGTCATGTGATACCAGTCGTCGAGGTCCTGCTCGTTGCGCTTCACCAACTCGAGTTTCTCCTCGGGGTAGTAAATCAGCGTGCAAAGCTCGCGCTTCTCCACCTCACGCAACGTATGACCGAAAATCTCGTTCACCTTGCGGCGAATCACGCCCGAAGCATTCTTCAACACGTGCTGGAAAGCCTTATACTCTCCATGGAGGTCCGTCAGGAAATGCTCTGTGCCCTTGGGCAGGTAGAAAATCGCCTTGAGATTGACAATTTCAGTCGCTGCATCGGAAATCGTAGGGAATTTCTGTGCCATCAAATCGAGGATTTTCAACTCCTCTTCGGTATATTCTTTTCGCGATTTGTAAAGCATCGATTTATCGTTTATTTTTTTGAAACTTGCAAGATAGCAACAATTCTTCAATTTATCAAATACCCCTTGTCTTTTGGTGCATTTTTTCAGTTTCTATCCCACTTTTTACTATTTTTCGCCCCTCGCATCACTCGCCCGACTCATCGTTAGGCAAATTAAACAAAGATGGTTATCTTTGTCGGCGCAAAACTGAAAAACGGCATGACAGACAAACAACAAATGCTCACGGGACACCTGGCGTGTTTTGTGGCTTACGCCATCTTCGGCATCAACATCATCGTGTGCAAGGACCTCACCAAAGGACAACTCATCTCGCCCATCGCGCTCTTCTGCCTGCGCTCCATCGGTGCGGGTACGCTCTTTTGGCTCATCTCGCTGTTCATGCCCCGCGAAAAGGTCGAACGCCGCGATTTCCCCAAGATTTTCGCCGCTTCGATATTCGGATTCTTCCTCACACAGATTACCTTTCTGATGGCCATATCGGACATCACCCCCGTGAATTGTTCGGTCATCAGTGCCATGTCGCCCATCTACACCATGCTCATCGCCGCCGTCGCCCTCAAAGAGCCGGTGACACTGAAGAAGGCCGGAGGTGTGGTGCTCAGCTTTGCAGGTATCATCTATCTGATTCTCAACTCGGTGACCACTACCAACGGAGTGGCGGAGAGCAAGCCCATCGGTATCTTCCTCATCTTCATGAACAGTCTCTGTTTCTCGATTTATCTGGGTGTGTTCAAGCCGCTGATTGCCAAATACTCGGTGGTGACCTTCATGAAGTGGATATTCGTCTGCTCGACCCTCCTTTCGCTGCCCATCGCCGGCAAGGAGATACTCTCGACCGATTTCACGACACTCCCTTCCTCGTTCCTGTGGGAGTTGTCGTTCCTGATTGTCTTCGCCACGTTCGTCACCTACTTTCTCATTCCCGTGGGTCAGAAGTTCATACGCCCCACGCTGGTGAGCATGTACTCCTACGTGCAGCCCATCATCGCCATCGTCATCAGCATCATTATCGGCATGGACTCGCTCTCGCTGAAAAAGGTCATCGCCATAGCCACCGTCTTCACGGGCGTGGTGATTGTCAGCTTCAGCCGACGCGCCCACGCCGACACCCGACAATAACACCCTACCGCTTATGGCCGACATTTTCACATGGATTTACGCCCTGCTTCTGCTGGAACTGCTTTTCCTGATTCTGCGCGGACTCTACAAATTCGTCCGCCACATTCTCTACTGCTGGACGACGCGACGACGCACAAGAGCCGTCATGCTGATACTGGCGGCGGCAGGTATCGTCGTCGCGGCATTCTTCCTGCTGAAAATCCTCATCATCGCCGGCATCGCCCTGGTGGTCTTCTCGGTGTGCAGCAACAAAGGCCCCATTGTCTACTATTACGACTGACCCTACTTATTTATAATAGACCACCCCGCCACAGCGCAGCACATTGTGCTATAAGTCTCTTTTTTTCGCACAAAATAATGCTTTCTACAAATAGTTTACTATATTTGTCACGTTAAAAAAACTTAAACTCACGTTACCAATGAAACACGCATACGTATTCCCCGGTCAGGGAGCCCAGTCGGTAGGCATGGGTAAAGACCTCTACGATAACGACTCAACGGCAAAGGAACTCTTCGAGAAGGCCAACGAGATTCTCGGTTTCCGCATCACCGACATCATGTTCGCAGGCACTCCCGAGGAGTTGAAGCAGACCAAGGTGACTCAGCCCGCCGTATTCCTCCACTCCGTAATTCTGGCCAAGACCCTCGGTGTGAAGCCCGATGCAGTCGCAGGTCACTCGCTGGGTGAGTTCTCGGCACTCGTTGTTGCCGGTGCGCTCTCGTTCGAGGACGGTTTGAAGCTGGTGTCGAAGCGTGCCATGGCCATGCAGGCTGCCTGCGAGAAGGAGCCCGGTACAATGGCTGCCATTCTCGGTCTGAAGGACGAGGTGGTTGAGGAGATTTGCTCGTCGGTAGAAGGTACGGTGGTTGCCGCCAACTACAACTGCCCCGGACAGCTCGTTATCTCGGGTGCTCTCGATGCCGTAAACGCTGCTTGCGCCAAGGCCAAGGAGGCAGGTGCCCGCCGTGCGCTGGTGCTCCCCGTAGGTGGTGCTTTCCACTCGCCCCTCATGGAGTCGGCAAAGCAGGAGTTGGAGAAGGCCATCAACGAGGCTCCCTTCATGACTCCCTCATGCCCCATCTATCAGAATGTCGATGCCAAGGCTTACACCGACCCCGAACAGATTAAGGCCAACCTCATCGCCCAGCTCACCTCGCCCGTGAGATGGACCTACATCGTGAAGAACATGTTGGAGGACGGCGTTTCGGAGTTCACCGAGCTCGGCCCCGGTACCGTACTCCAGGGTCTGATTCGCAAGGTCAATGCCGAGACTCAGGTAGAGTCGAAATCCACTTTGTAGGAAAGAGAGTCGATTTTCAATATTAAAGTTCAAAAGCCGCTGAATATCAGCGGCTTTTGCCATTACATGGGGGAGGAAAGCGAAAATCTATTTTAAATATTATTCAAATTTATTGAGATTTTTTCAACTTTCTTACTATATTTGTGCGTCTAATTAAGAAAATAGAGAATGCCATGACTTCACTGACAGAATTTTTCAACAACCACGAGACTGAAGCGCTAAAAGGTATCACACATAAGAACAGTATCATAAAGCGCAACATTATCGCACACATGGCCGTAAACGGAGAGTGCACCCTCTCGGAACTGACCAAGGAGTTACACATCAGTGTGCCGACCATCACCAAACTCGTACAGGAGCTGGTCGATGAAAATATCGTCACCGATTTGGGTAAGGTGGAGACTTCGGGAGGTCGCCGTCCCAACATCTTCGGACTGGCCAACTCCGCCATATATTTCGCAGGTGTGAATGTGGGTCGTGACAACATGCGATTCATGATTACCGACCTGCAAAACAACATCATCAAGGAGGAGGAGGATTTCACCTTCGAGTTGCAGGACCGTCCCCAGTGTCTGGAGAAAATCTGCTCGAACATCGAGAACTTCATCTCCAACTGCGGCATCGACCGCAACAAGATTCTGGGTTTGGGTGTCTGCATGACCGGTCGTGTGAACCCCGAAACAGGTCGCAGCTACAAATACTTCACCTCGTCGGAGCAGTCGATGAGAGACCTCCTCGAGGAGAGAGTCGGCATCCGCACCCTCTTGGAGAATGACACCCGTGCGCGTTGCTACGCCGAATATACCTGCGGCAAGGCCAAGAACGACAGCAATGTCATCTACCTCCACATGGGTCGTGGTGTGGCTATCGGTATCGTGGTCGATGGTCAGCTCTACTACGGTAAGAGCGGTTTCGCAGGAGAGTTTGGTCACATTCCCTTCTTCGACAACGAGATTATCTGCTCATGCGGTAAGAAAGGCTGTCTGGAGACCGAGGTTTCGGGTATCGCCCTCGAGGACAAGATGTGCCACCTCATCGAGACAGGTGTCAACACCATTCTCCGCGAGAAGTACCAACAACAGCAGACCATTCACATCGACGACATCATCGCCGCTGCCAAGAACGACGACAACCTCTCCATCGAGCTGATCGAGGAGGCAGGTGAGAAGGTCGGCAAGGCTGTGGCATTCCTTATCAACATCTTCAACCCCGAGACCGTCATCGTGGGTGGTAACCTCGCGGCAGCCGGCGATTACATCATGTTGCCCCTGAAGTCGGCCACCAACAAGTACTCGCTGAACCTCGTGTACAAGGACACCAAGTTCCGCCTGTCGAAGATGACCGAGAACGCCAACGCGTGGGGTGTAGCCATGTTGATTCGCAACAAGGTTATCGGTCTGTTGTAAGACAAGCGACAATACCACACAACGCCCTCTTATCTCGTTATGGCAAACATCGAAGGCAGACTCATCAGACTGCGTGCCGTGGAACCCGACGATGCAGAGGTGATGTATCAGTGGGAAAATGATATTGCGATTTGGTCGGTGAGCGGCACTACGGAGCCGTTCTCACGCGACCAAATCGCAATTTTTACATCCTCACAGCTCGACAAGGACATCTTCCGCACGGGTCAGCTGCGACTGATGATTGAGACCCTCGACCACAGAGCTGTCGGTGCGGTGGACCTCTTTGAGTTCGACCCGATGAACCACCGTGCAGGCGTGGGCATACTGATTCACGACCCCGACGACCGCGGACACGGCTACGGGGCGGACACCCTCCGCACCCTCGAAGAGTACGGTCGCCGATATTTGGGGCTTCACCAGTTGTGGTGCAATGTGGGTGCAAACAACTCGCACAGTCTCAACCTGTTCCGCAGTGCCGGATACACGGAGGTGGGACGCAAGCGCGACTGGCAGTGGACTTGCGAGGGCTACTGTGACGAGGTGATGTTACAGAAGATTTTAGATTGATTTTCCGCCCGAACGGGAGCGTGCGCTTTCCTGTAAGGGCAACGGAACAGCCGAAAGGCAACGAAATGGATGGGGAGCTAATGATTGGGCGATGAACCCTCCATTTTTCATTTTACGACTATCGCATCTGCGGTGCAAAATCCATACGCCAACCATGAGACCACTTCTGCCCCTGCTTTTGCCCCTGTTTCTCACCGCGACACGGAGGGCAAGACCTTCAACATGATGCTGTCCGCCGTTGTTCCCGAGGTCTACACCCTCCGGGACGATGTGTTGCGCGAAGTGGCGGAGCTGTTCCCCTCACGGCTGGTACATCTGGGTGGTGACGAGTCCGCCATCGCCCACAACTGGGGCAAAAGCGAGGAGCACCTCTTACTGATGGAGCAGTTGGATTACACCCGTCCCGAGGAGCTGATGGGGCATGCCCCTCACCACCCTGAAGCAGGCCTACGCCTTCGACCCCACCTACGGACTTACGGACTCGGAAAGCCGTCATCTGCAAGGGGTGATGGGCACGTTGTGGGGCGAGGCGATACGCGACATCAACCGCGCTTTCTACATGACTTTTCCGCGCGGTCTGGCTCTTGCGGAGGCCGGCTGGACACACCTGTCACACCGCGACCGGGAGTCGTTCAAACAGCGTATGTACCCCCACCTTGCGGAGATGATGCGGCGCGGTGTGTCGTTCCGCGTACCTTTCGAGGTGGCGCAGGAGAAGACCGAATAGGCATTCACTCTACACGGCACAAAAAAAGGACAACCTTCGACGGGTTGTCCTTTTTCTTATGATGACTTGTCGATTATCGGGAAGTGATACGCTTCACCGACTCTGCCACCTTGCGATACAATTCGGGGAGGTCTACTCCCTTCACCACGCGGTTCTCGACCACGATACGACCGTCCACCATCACGGTCTCCACATCGGAAGACTTGGCGCAGTAGACCACATTCGAAACGATGTGGTGCACGGGCTGGAGGTGGGGTTTCTGCATATCGATGACAATGATGTCGGCCAAAGCCCCCTCCTTCAACACGCCCAGCTCGCCCTTCTTACGACCCATGGCGCAGGCACCATTCACGGTAGCCAGCTTCAGCGTCTCGTAGGCAGGCAGGGTGAGGGCATCGCTTGTCGATACCTTTTGCAGGAAAGCCGCCGAGCGCATCTCCTCGAACATATCGAGGTCGTTGTTCGAGCAGGGGCCATCGGTCGCCACCGTCACCACAGCACCCGCCTCGAGGAGCTTTCTCACGGGGGCTACACCGCTGGCAATCTTCATGTTGCTCTGCGGATTGTGCGACACGATGACACGGCGGTCGGCCAGCGTCTTCACATCGTCATCATTGAGCCAGATGCAGTGGGCGGCAATCGTGCGCTCGTCGAGGAGTCCCATCTCATCGAGGTACTCCACGGGCGTCATGCCGCTCTGCTCGCCGATGATGCGGCACTCGTCACGCGTCTCGGCAAGGTGTGTCATAAAATGCAATCCCAGTTTGTCCGCCAGCTGCTTACCGCGAATCAGGTTCTCCCGCGAGACGGTATAGGGGGCGTGGGGCGCAACGGCGATGCGTATGCGGTCGAGACCCTCGGCACGGCGCACGGCGTCCTCCACCTCGGGAAAGGCCTCCTCGATGTTGGTGTCGAAATAGTTGCAGCCCAGCATGGCACGTATGCCCAGACGCTGTACCACATCGACACAGTCGTTCTCGTGGTAATACATATCCACAAACGAAGTCACACCGCCCAGCAACATCTCCACGATGCCCAGCGTCATACCCAGCGCGACGTCCTCGCGCGTCTGTCGCGCCTCGAACGGCCAGATGTAGTCGTTGAGCCACTCCATGAGGAGAATATCATCGGCATAGCTGCGCTGGAGGGTCATGGCTGCATGGCAGTGGGTGTTAATCAAACCCGGCATGACCAACTTGCCCTCGCAGTCGATGATTCTCACATCGGGATGCGAAGCCACAAATTCGTCACGTGCCGCAACATCGTCCGACACCAGCACTATACGGTTGCCCTCGACACCCACCGCACCGCGGAAAGTGGTGGCTTCGCCCTCGGCGGCAGTCATCGAAAGCACTGTCGCACGGTCAAAAAGGATAGCACTCATAGCTTTTTAATTCTTGTTTTTGCGGTCGCGCTTCACGGGCAGTTCCCCATCGATGGAGTTACCCTGCACGGTGATAATCTCGCGGCCGGTCACAGAGTTGGAGTAGATTTGTATCACTTTGTTGAACATACCCTCCTCACTCTTGTTGGGTTCATACACAATTCTGATTTTCCCCTCGCCACCCGGTGCCACGGGTCGTTTGGGAAACGATGCCCGCAGGCAATGGCACGAGGTGATGACACGTATCAGTACCAAAGGCGCGGTACCCTCATTGCGGAAGGTGAACTCCTTCACCAAATCACCGCCCTTGCGGCGAATGTCACCGAAATTGAAGGTCGAGACGGGCAGCACCATACGCGCCACCTTCCTGGCGGTGGTCGGCTCCGACTCCTCGCGTCCGTTGCGGCGCTCGGCACGCTCGCGCTGGCGTTCGATACGCTCCTGCTCTCTCTGTTCGCGATTCTCTGCGCGCACCACCTTGCGGTCGAGCGTGTCACACACACCCGATTCCGCTACGCGGTCGGCAGCCTCAACGGCTGACACTCCACACAGAAAAGGCAACAAAAAAAGTATAATCGCAAAAATCTTCATTTTCAATCGTTTACTCCATACGGAATTTATAGGTAATGGTTCCCCCCTGCACCGCGGCACGACTCTCCGTGAAGCGCGCCTTGCGTGCCGCCTCGAGCGCTGCGGCAATCAGCAAATCGTCGCTCACCGTCGAGCCCTTGGGTTCGAAGGTCGCCGAGGTGACATGACCCGAAGAGTTCACCGTCACCCTCACCACCACCTTGCCGCTGCTGCGACCCGGATATTTGGCTTTCGGCAGGCTGCCCACCAGACCGCGACCCTGCAATCCTCGGTCGAGCTGGTCGAGACCGTCGGCCGCCAGACCCGGACCCTTGCCGGAGGTCTTCTCCTCCCCCTCGCGGGCATGGGGATTGCCGGCATTGGCGGGTTCATCGGGGCCGCTCTTGCTCATCTTGAACAGTGCCTTGGGGTTGGGCGTCTGCGTCACCGCGTCCTTGCCCGACACCTGCGCCGTCTGCTCGACACGCGCCGGAGCATCGTGCACACGCGGCTCGTTGGCCACCTTCACACGCGGCTTGGGCGGCTCGGGTTTGGGCGGCTCGGTGAAATCCACCAGGATGGTATCCTTCGGCTTCTCCAGCACGGGGGTCATGTCGAAGGAGACCAACGCAAACGACAACAACAGCACCAGCGCATAGCTGCCTGCCGCGATAATCGCCCAGCGTCGGGGTTTCCTGTCATTGGAATCGTAATAGTACATAGCTCTGCACCAAAATTATTTGGGAGGCCGAATCCCTGCCTCTGTTGCAACAGAAGCTCCCGGTTATTTGGGATTGGTCGCCAGAATCAGTTTATAGTTGTTGTCCTTGGCCACATTCATCACCTTGACGACCTCGTCAACGGCAACCGTCTTGTCGCAATGCAACGACACTGTGGCGTCCTGCTGTCCGTCGAGACGCTGTTTGAGCGCACGCTCCACACCCTCGATACCATCGACACGCTCCAACTCCACATAGTAAAGATACTTGCTGCCCTCGGGCTTAATCGACACGGTGGTCATGGCCTTGTCCTTGAGCTGGTTGGAGCTCTTGGGAAGCATCAGCTTCAGGGCGTTGGGGTTGATGAGAGTAGTGGCAATGAGCAAAAACAACAGCAAAAGGAACATCAGGTCGGTCATCGAAGATGCCGAGAATGATTTTTCTACTTTGGAACCGTGTTTGATAGCCATAATACTACTGTTTTTGAGCGGGTTGGTTCAAGATATCCATGAAAGCAATCGAGTTGGCCTCCATCTGGAAGACGAGCTTCTCGATGCGTGCCACCAGATAGTTATAGCCGAAGTAGGCGGGAATACCCACCAGAAGACCCATGACGGTGGTCACCATCGCCACATACATACCGCTCGACAGCAGTGCCAAATCGACAGTACCACCGGCAGCCGACATATCCATGAAGGTCTGCACCATACCCAGTACCGTACCCAGGAAACCAATCATGGGCGCACCACCGGCGATGGTTGCCAGGAAGGGAAGTCCGTTCTCCAACTTCGACACCTCGAGGTTGGCCACATTCTCGATGGCCGACTGTACATCGCTCATCGGACGGCCGATACGAACAATACCCTTCTCCACCATACGTGCGATGGGGGTGTCGGTCTTCTTGCAGAGGTGGATAGCCACATTAATCTTACCGTCGGAAATATAGTCACGGATGCGGTTCATGAAGTTCATATCCAGCACCGAAGCCTTGCGGATAGCCAGAAAACGCTCCACAAAAATAAATATGGTCACGCCTCCCAATGCCAGCAACGGCCACATGAGCCATCCGCCCTTCGTAAAGAGTGTCCACAATCCCATCTGGGTCTGTTCGCTTGTAGCTGCTTCTGTGGCAGCCTGCAAAAAAGTCATCATCATTGTTTAATTCTTGGTTTTATTGTTTGTCATTTATTTGTTCGGGGATATTGTTCGCTGTCGGTTTTGTCATTTGTACGACACAAATTCCACATTCTTGTCGGGGGGCGCCGGCTTCTGTGTCGGCTTCTGCGCCTGCTCCATACGTTGCAGAGAGTCCGCCTTGGCCTGCTCGGCCGCCTCTTTGGCACGCTGCTCCGCCTTCAGTCGGCGACGTTCCAGACGGCGTTCCTTGCGCTTCTTGTTGGTGAAGCGGTCTTTGATGCGCTGGCGCAGGTCGCGGAAGTTGTTGAAGTCCTCCTTATAATAGATACCGATACCCGTCTCCTGCAAACCCTGGTTCTCATCGAAGCGGTCGATGGTCTGCGTGAAGGCTTTGAGTCGCAGTGCTCCGGCGCGGTCGATGTGGTAGGTCACATAGGCCTCTCCCATGAAGTTCGACATCGAGTTACTATTGACCGCCTGTTTGTTGTCCAGCAGATAGTTACCCTCCACCTCCACGAAAAGACGGTTGTTAATCAGACTCTTCGACAATCCGAAATCGACCTCATCGCTGGTCAGCTCCGACTTGGGTCGGTAGCGAATGACAAGGTTGTAGTCGCTGGTGGAGAGCCACTTGCTCAACTGGTTGGAGAGGAACTCCAGACCCGTGGCGGCAGATACCGAAGCACCGATGTTGGTCGAGGCGGCGTTGTTCTCCGCCAGGAAGCTGTTGAAGAGCAGCAGGTAGAGGAACTGCATATCGACCGATTCGGGGGTGCTCAACGCATTGGCGATGAGGGTCTGCGTCTCGGGGTCGGTGCCCGGCACACGCACATCGAAGCTGATGGCGGGTTTCGAAAGGCGGTCACCCAGATGAATGACGCACTCCACGGGGGTCGAACGGTCGGAAGCCTTATTGTCCGCCGTACCCTGCAACAGGGGTTGCAACGATGCCTTGAGTTTGTACACGGCATTGATGTTCAGCAGGGCGTCCATCGGCGAACCCGTCCACTGAATCGACGAGCCGTTGTCGATGGTAAATTTCTTGTTGATGATGTTTTGCAGGGTGAAGATGTAGCTACCCTCCGAAATCACATAGTCACCATACATCTCAAAGATGTTCGACTTGGGATTAATCAGCAGGTTGAGCGTACCCTCACCGCGTGCCTTGATGGCGTCACCCGACACACTCAGCTCCACATCGACATTGGGACGAACGTCCAAGGCCAGCGAGATGTTCATCTGGCTCGATGCCGCACTCTTCTTCTTGTGGCGGCGTTCGAACATGAGTTTCTTCTTCGTCACATCGTCCAGCGAGTCGAGGTCGCTCTTCTCGCGGAAGACCACAAAGTCGGCATACGAGATGTTCGACTTGCTCGACAGAGGCATCGAGAACGAGGAGTTATCATCGGTCGAAGCGGCAATATCCATGCTCACATCGCCCTTCTCGCCACGGATACGTGCCACGCCCGAAGCGTACATATGACCATAGAAAAAGTCATTCTGCTCGGCGGTGGTGTTGAGCACCAACATCTGGTCGGGACGCACGATGAGGTCGTAGGAGATGTTCGACAGGTGTTGGAGATTGAGGTCGATATCCAATCGGCCACGGTTGCCCTCCGCATCGAAAATCGCCACATTCTTGCTGTGGAAGCGGTTGTTATTGACGTAGAGTTTGGCGTGGGGCGAATGGTAGGTCACATTGGTGAAGTCCACCGTGGTGGAGAGGTTGCTCACATTGATTTCACCCGTGAGATCTGCCTCGCGGCGTTTGCCCTGCAAGACCAAATCCGCCGACGACACACCCGATGTCGAGGAGATGACACCCGACAGAATGGGGTCCAACAATCCCAGGTCGAGACTATCGACCTTCAGTCGCGCGTAATAGCGCATGGTGGCAGGAGCGAAGAATCCCCTCAGAACGGTATCGCGCCGCTCCACGGTCGAGACATTGACTCCCGCACGGTTGCGCGAGAAGTCCCACTTCGAGGTCAGACGCAGGTCGGGAATGGCGATGTCATTCACCTCCAGACTGTCGAGAAGGATATCCGCCGTAAATTCGCCGTTGTGCAACACCGACTTCATGGTGGCGTTACCGTTACTGCGGCCGTCGATGAAGTAGCCCATGCTCTCGGCAATCTGTGTGAAGGGCGAGAGGTTGAAGTTACGCAGGCGCAGGGTCACCGAGTCTTCACGACTGCGCGAAGCCACACCATCGAGCAACAAATCCTGCTCATTGTTCATCACATAGAAGCGGTCGATTTCGATACGCGCGGTATCGAGCAATATCTTGTTGGCAAAAATCTGCCATGCCTTGCCACCTCGTTTGAGGTGCGAGGGCAGGATTCTCAAATCTACGACACGTCCGTTGGGTCCGTTCTCATCGAGCACACCGGCACGCAGCCCCAGCAGACCCGACATACGGCGTGTAGTGTCGTCAAAGCCGGCAGAAATCTGCACCAGACCCTGCTTCGCACCACCCATGATGGAGAGTTGCGGCAGGTGGATAAGTCCGGCATAGAAATCCTCCGCCGAGAGGTAGGTCACCAGCGAGTCGGAGCGGTTCGAGGCGTTGATGTTCAGACGGGTCGCCAGGAACTTGTTGCGCTCGACATATTCCGAGCTGACTTTCAGCGACAACTGGTCACTCGCAGGATTAAACAGCAGTTTGAGTGACGAGCCGTCGGCAATCTGCAATCCGGCAGAGAGGGCGTCCGCCAGCGGATTGATGTGGCGGATATCGACCGACAGCAGCGAGTAGCTGTCCGCCACTTCCGACTTCGACAACTCCTCCTCCGATTTGACATCACCGTCACGATTCAGAAGCGGCAGGTACTTTCTCGCACTCTGCTTCAGATATTCGAACACCTTGTGGTAGCTGGTCTTCGAGCGGAAGGTGGCATCGGCAAAGTCGGAGCGCAGTTCCACGAGTTTGCTGTTGTGGGAGTTCTCACCGCGCACCAACACGTTGGCGGTCTTCAGCTCCTTGTCATTATATAAGTAATCGACATCCGAGATGTGGATTTCACCGTTCAAGTCGTCCAGCGAACGACCGCTCGCCTTGGCCTTCACCTTCGCCGCCAGCACCGACACCGAATCCCTCGGATTGATGTTCAACGCCACGAAATCCGCCCGATGGAGGTCGAGTACGAAGTCATAGTCGGGAATGGAGTCATTGAGGTCAACGGCACCCATGAAGTCGAAGTTCAGACTCTTGTCGCGCGCCGTGATACGACCGTTGAAGCCCTTGTTGTGCAGACGGCCGTCGAGGGTCAGCGAGTCGCACTCGTAGCCCTTGAAGTCGAGGTGCGAAATCGTACCCCTCACATTGGCATCGGTATATTCCTTGCCCACCACACCGTCGATGTAGCCCGACAGGGTCACCTTGCCCAGCCACTTCTGTTGGCCGAGCATCTCGCCGATGCGGAAATTCTGTGCCGCCACACCGCCACGCAGGGCACTGCTGTTGTTGTCCACGGGCTTCATCAGCAGGTTGCAGGTCACCTGTCCCACCTTGGTCGAGGCATTGAGATTCATGTCGAATGACGAGAGACGACCCTTGAAGCGTGCCGCCACATCGATATCTCCGGCATTGTTCAGCAACTTGACCAGATTATCCGAAAGACCCTTCTTGGCGATGCTCGTCATCAGCACATCAGCCCCCTCGGCGGTGGAGGTCAGACGGCGCACGTCGAGGTCGAAGAAGGTATTTTTCACATCGGGAAGACCGCGCATCTGCACACTGCCCACCAGCGAGGTGGACTCATTGACGGTCAGGTTGCGGACATTGCCCTTGAAGTTCGACACATAGCCCTCCATGCTGAGGTTGGCACGGCTGAACACCGTGTGCCAGTCCTTCATCTTGGGGGCGAAGTAGGCGATGTCATCGGTCGAGAGCGTGGAGTTCTTCATCTCGCCCGCCATGCGCACCTCATCAACAAAATATTTGTATTGTGCCCAGCTGTCACCCGACAGAGCGATGTAGGGAAGTGTAACCTTGGAGTAGGGAGTTAGGAGCTGCGCCTGTTCGAAACCGATGCAGCCGTTGGTCAGATAGAGCGCACCCGTGAGGTCGGTCAGTTCGAAACCGCTCTTCTCGCGTGCCGAGAACTGACGGATGTCCGCCGAGATGGATTGCCCCTCGATGTTGAAGTTCTCGACCCGTGCCGAGCGGATGAGGATATCCATGTCGCCGTAATCGACACCATATTCGGGGTTGCGGTGCACCAGACGCTCGATACGCAGGCGCATATTCTCGACCGAGAGGTCACCGATGGTCATCTTGAAATTACCCTTCTTCTTGCGGTTGGGGTTCGACATACGATTGACCACCTGTTTGATGTTCATCTCGCCCGAAGGGGTCTCCTTCAGATAGAGTTTTGCATCCTTTGCTTCGCTCACCTCGAAGACCAGACCTTCGCCACCGAAGCCCACATCGGCCAACAGCGCGGTGGCGTGCCCCACATAGAGCAGTGTGTCACGCTGATAGTCCTCAACGTAGAAGCCCTCAAGTTTCAGTCGGTTGAAAAGACCTATATCGACCCTGCGAATACTCACTGTCGTCTCCAGCGCACGCGATATGATGGAAGTGGCGCGATGCACGGCAAAATTCTGTACACCCGGTATATCGAGCAGCAAAGAGAGCAAAACAGGAAGAATTATCAGCAACAAAATGGTTGCCGATAGCAGTTTTCCTATTATTTTTATAACTTTGCGCATTATTATCACATTGTAACCTGCAAATTTAACTAAATATAGTTAATAAACGAACAAAACCCTATGGATATTACAATACTCGGTATCGAATCTTCGTGCGACGATACATCGGCCGCCGTCCTACGAAACAATGTATTGCTCTCGAACGCAATCGCTTCACAGGCCGTACACATCAAATACGGAGGAGTGATTCCCGAATTGGCATCACGCGCCCACCAGCAGAACATCATTCCCGTGGTGGATACCGCTCTCAAGGAGGCCGGTGTCTCGATTGAGGACATCGATGCCATCGCCTTCACCCGCGGTCCCGGCCTGCTGGGCTCGCTGCTCGTCGGCGTGTCGTTCACCAAGGGTCTGGCCATCTCGAACAATATCCCCATGGTAGAGGTCAACCACCTCCACGGACACATTCTCTCCCACTTCATCGACACCCCCGAAAAGGAGCTGCCTCACCCCGATTTCCCGTTCCTGTGTCTGCTGGTCAGCGGCGGTCACACCCAAATCGTGAGAGTGGACTCGCCCCTCGAGATGGAAATCATCGGTACAACCATCGATGACGCCGCAGGTGAAGCCTTCGATAAGTGTGCCAAAGTGATGGGCCTGCCCTATCCCGGCGGTCCGGTCATCGACAAACTCGCCAAGGAGGGTAACCCCGATGCATTCCACTTCGCAAAGCCCCACATCAGCGACCTCGACTACTCGTTCTCGGGTCTGAAGACCTCGTTCCTCTACACCCTGCGCGACATGGTGAAGGAGGACCCCGATTTCGTGGAGAAGAACAAGGCCGACCTCTGCGCCTCGTTGCAGCACACCATCGTAGAGATTCTGCTCAACAAGCTGGTGAAGGCATCGAAGCAGACCGGCATCCGCGACATCGCCATCGGCGGTGGTGTTTCGGCCAACTCGGGTCTGCGTAACGGCATCGTAGAGGAGGGTAAGAAGCGTGGCTGGAGAACCTTCCTGCCCGAATTCAAGTTCACGACCGACAATGCCGCCATGATTGCCATGGCAGGTTTATACCACTACAAGCACGGCGACTTCTCGTCACTCGACGTATCGCCCGAAGCCCGTCTGGGTGACCTTTAATCAAAGGGAGGGGGCGGAGAGAGAGAGAAGGGAGAAAGAGAGACCTTTTCACATCACCCCACCGGGATTAGATAGAAGCCCTGTTTGGGTCAAAAAAAAGAGAGCTTTTCCGACCAAGGAAAGGCTCTTTTTTTGTAGGATATAATTGCGAATTACAATTCCGACAACCAATTGTCTATCAGCGTTCTGCCACAATCGGTAATGACCGATTCGGGGTGAAACTGCACACCGTGGACGGGCATCGTGGTGTGATAAAACGCCATGATGTTTCCCTCCTCGTCCCACGCGCTGACCTTCAAATCCCCGGGCAGGGATTGCGGTTCGACCACCCACGAATGGTAACGGCCGACCGTGGCGTTCTCCACGCCCCGAAACAGCGAGTCATCGGTATCGGTGATGCGCAGTTGCGAGGCATGACCGTGGAGGGGCGACTCCATCTGCACCAGTCGCGCACCGAAGGCTTCCGCCAGTGCCTGATGTCCCAGACAGATGCCCAACACGGGTTTGCGCAGGCGAATGATGTCGTCGATGGCCGACATGAGGCGGTTCGCCTCGCTCGGAATACCCGGGCCGGGGGAGAGCAACACACCGTCACAGGTGGCGATGTCCTCCGCCGTCACACAATCGTTGTACACGATGTCGATAAGGGGCAGATGACTGCTCTCGCGCAGGAGTTGCACGGCATTATAGACGAAAGAATCGTAATTATTGATGACCAAAACATTTTTCATGGCAACAAATTTAACCTTTTTTTGTACCTTTGGTTAGCAAAAACGAAAAAAAATGGAGGCACAGGAAGTACGCGAACACATCAATCACTCGGCACGCCGCGGAGAGCCCTTTCTCTTCGGGGTGGATTATGAACTGAGAGAGGGATTTTTCGTGCCCCACCCCTGCGACACCCCCTCCGAGATTCTCTTCAAGGCAGGCGAGGTGAGCAACGCCCCCGCGCGGTCGTTCCCCGATGACCACCGCCCCCACCTCACAATCACGCACAGCGACAGAGATGCCTATCTGCGTAAATTCGACACCCTGCATCGGGGGCTGATGCGCGGAGACAGCTTCCTGGCCAACCTCACCGAGCGCACACCCATCGCAACGGATTGCTCGTTAGAGGAGATTTTCTACCGCAGTACCTCGCGCTACAAGCTCCTGCTCCCCGGGCGTATGGTCTGCTTCTCGCCCGAAAGTTTCGTCCGCATCATTGGCGGGCACATACACTCCTACCCCATGAAAGGCACCATAGATGCCACACTGCCCCACGCCGAAGCCACACTCATGGCCGACTACAAGGAGCTGTGCGAGCATTACACCATCGTGGACCTCATTCGCAACGACCTCAACATGATAGCCCATGATGTGCGTGTGGAGCGTTTCCGCTACATCGACCGACTAAAAACCCTGCGTGGAGAAATCCTCCAGACGAGTTCCGATGTCACGGGCACACTGCCCGAGGGGTGGCAGTCGCAACTCGGCGACCTGATCTTCCGACTCCTGCCTGCCGGCTCCATATCGGGAGCCCCCAAGCCCTCGACACTGAGGCTTATCCGTCAGGCAGAGGGGTGCGCACGAGGTTACTACACGGGCGTGTTCGGCTACTTCGACGGTCACGACCTCGACAGCGCAGTGATGATTCGCTACATCGAGCGCAACACAGAGGGGCAGTTATTTTTCCGTAGCGGTGGCGGTGTGACCATACACAGCCGTGCCGACTCGGAATATGACGAAATCCTCACGAAAATCTACCTGCCCATACCCTCACGTTCATGACAAACGCCCGATTTATAGAGTCCCTCCGCATGGAGGAGGGCACACTCCACCACACCTCGTGGCACGAACAGCGCATGACACGCACCCTGCAATCCGTATTCGGGTGTTGTCCGTTCGACTTCCGATTTGCCGATGTGAGCATTCCCGAAGAGTACCGTCACGGTGTGGTGAAGTGTCGCGTGGTCTATGGCGAGCGCATCGAGAGTGTGGAGTTCGCCCCCTACACCCCCAAGGAGATTCACTCCCTGCGGTTGGTCGAAGCTCCCGACGAGATGGATTATCACCTCAAATATACCGACCGCTCGGCACTCAACGCCCTGCGTGAACGCCGTGGCACGTGCAGCGACATTCTCATCGTCCATCGCGGACAGCTTACCGACACCAGTTACAGCAACATCGTCTTCGATGACGGGGAACGCCTCGTCACCCCCTCGACACCCCTGCTCAACGGCACTTGTCGCCAACGACTCCTGCAAGAGGGGCTCATCACCGCCGAGCCGCTCACCCCCGATGACCTGCCCCGATTCCGTCGGGCGATACTCATCAATGCCCTGCTGGGGCTGGACGCAGGTGTCTCGCTGTCGGTGGCAGACATTCGATAACAGCTGACAAGGCACAAAAAAAAGAGGGCCGCGATTGTCTCGCGGTCCTCTCGTTTGTTGTTTGGGGGTGCTTACTTCAATCCCAACAGGCGTTCCCTGAGCGAGAACTGCTCGTACTCCTCCTTGAGGTGGGAGAGCATTTCCTTCACGGTCTCGATTTTCTCCGCCCGCCATGCATTCGCACCGCAGAAGGCATAGCCGTTCTGCATATGTCCGCGAAAGGCATTGTAGAGTGCCAGCATGATGCAATAGGGACTGTGTATCATGTCGCAGGTACGTATGCAGTTGTAGGGGCAGACCTTGGGGCGTGTGAGTCCCTGCTTCACACGGTCGAGGAACGAAGAATGGACGGCACGCCCCGGCATACCGACAGGGCTTTGGATAATCTCGATGTCGTCGGGCGTAGCCTTCAGATAGCACTGCTTGAAAGCCAAATCGGCATCGCACTCCTCCGTGGTCACAAAGCGAGTACCCATCTGCACCGCCTCGGCACCCAGATGCAGGATACGGAAGATGTCCTCACCCGTATAGACACCGCCGCCGGCAATCACGGGGATATGCTTGCCCTGCTGCTCTTCGATGAGCTTCACCTCGGCCACCACCTCCGGCACGGTCTTCTCCAACGCAAAGGCGGGATTGTCAATCTCGTCACGCTTATATCCCAGATGACCTCCCGCCTTGGGACCCTCCACAACGATGGCATCGGGCAGGTAGCGGTACTCCGACCACCACTTGCGACACAAGAGTTTGGCAGCGCGTGCCGATGAGACGATGGGGGCGAGTTTGGTCTTCGCACCCTCGGTCAGAAACGAGGGAAGGTTGAGCGGCAGACCCGCACCCGAAAAGATGATGTCGGCTTTCTCCGCCACGGCGGTCTTCACCATATCGGCAAAATTGGTCATGGCGACCATCACATTGACACCGATGATGCCTTTGGTGGCTTCACGTGCCTTTTTGATTTCCTGTTTCAAGCCCCAGATTGAGGCCTCGTAGAAGTTTTTAGAGAAGTCCTTGTAGACCAGTCCCAGACCGGCCGACGAGATGACTCCTATACCGCCTTCGCGTGCCACGGCAGAAGCCAGACCCGAAAGCGAAACGCCTACTCCCATGCCCCCCTGCACGATGGGCAGAGCGGCACAAAGTTCTCCAATTTCAAGTTTTTTCATGTTTTAAAATTTTATGAAATCACCCAACTAACCGCCGAAAGGTACGAAATAAAAGGACATTTCCACCAAACGGAGCCTGTTTTTTTATATTTTTTATAAAAATCGCACCCCTCGCAACCTGCGGTGACGGCGTCCCTCCACCTCGCGTTCGATGATGCCCGTCAGCACATCGGCGGCATCGTGCCAGCGGTTGGCGCGGAACTGACGGCGGTAGGTGGTCAGGTGGCTATACATCTCGTTCCACTCCTGATTCCACCCCTTGGGGAAGCGCAGCAGGTGCATCACCGTGGCGGCATTGGAAAGGATGCGAGCCTCCTTGTTACCGCTCTGGTGAAACCACTCCACGCGGATGTCGGGCACACGCCGCTGCACGGCACGCGCAAAACCGCGACCACCGTTGTTGCTCTCGATGGCGGCCTGTCGCGTGTCGGAGCGGCGCAACATCTCCGCCACCATCGGCTCGGTGACCTCCATCGGTTCGCGCGAATAGACCATATCGGTGAGGTAGATGATACCGTCGGCATCGACCACGTAGGATATCGAGCAGAGGTAGTCATCACCCGTGTCGGCGGTGTCGGTGTAGTTGCCGCGGCGGACAATCTCGTGGGGCAGATACTCATACTCGGCAAAATTCGAGCCATAGAGCAAACCCTCGCGGGCGGAGGGGTGTCCCTGGTACATGGCTTCGAACTGCAAGGTGTCCAGACGGCGTTTGGCCAGCAACAACTCACGGCCGTGCTGCTCCTCCCACAAGGCTTCGCCATCCTGTCGGGGGTCGATTTCAGAGGGAGGTGAGGTTTTCAACGCCTCGAAGTTGAGATGCAACCACTCGTCCCTGCCCAGCGCGACAATCTGACTCCACTCGCGGAACTCCACCACCTGCTCGCGTTGGAGAATCGTGCCTATCAAATCCTCCTCGTGCCAGCGGGTGAAGACAATCAGCTCGCGCGAGCGGTTGTGCATACGTGTCTTGACCACCGACACATACCACTCCCAGCAGTTGGCGCGAATGATGGGCGAATTGGCCTCCTGCATATCCTTGTAGAGGTCATCGAGAATGAAGCAATCGACACGGTTGCCCGTCAGCGACCCCTCGCGCCCCACGGAGAGCAGACCGCCACGGTGGTCGATAATCTCCACCTCCTCCGAGGTGCGGATATAGCCGGGCGGACGCGTGCCCTGCTTGATGGTGGTGGCAGGAAAGAGCGCGGCGTACTCCCTCGACTCGATGATGCGCTGGACTCGGCGGTTGAATTTCGAAGCCAGCGAACCCGAATAGGAGGCAATCGCCACACGGCAATCGGGGTCAAGCCCCAGGACATAGGCAGGCAGGAGGGTTGTCGCCCCCACGCTCTTGCCGTGCTGGGGTGGCATGGTGATAATCAGACGGGGAATGCGTCCGCGGGCGAACTCCTCCAGCAGGCGGTAGTAAACCTTATGAAAGGGTTGCAGTTCGAGGAAGGGGTAGACCTCCCTGGCGAACTTCTCCAACGAGAGGGCGCACGGAGGGTCGGAAGAGTTTTTGGGCTTGGAAGATTCGGAAGCGGAGGTTTCCGAAGGGACGGAGGGCACGGGGGCTTCGGCGATTTCGGGCGGCTCGGCAGGCGGTTTTGAGGTCTTTGCGGTTTTCGGAGAAGCGGTCTTCCGTTTACGCGGGGGAGTGGCATCGGCGGAAGTCGTTTTCCGTTTGCGCAATGAGAGGGATTTCCCGGAGGAGTTTGCCGTGGGGGCAGGCTCGGCAGTGGAGGGATTCGGAGTCGGCACAGCTTCTGCCACGGAGGTATCGGGCAGGGAAGGTGCAGTTTTTTTCTTCCGGCGTGTCGTTTTTTTCACAGGTGTGGACAGAGCGTTAAAAACCTCTGCGGAGGAGGACTCCGCAGAGGTAAGTTCAGTGATGTGTGACATAAAATGTTAGATTTTTGAACCCTTTGTGCGGCATCACGGCGAGGAGGTTCAGTAGTTCAATAATTTTACCCGACAGACAATGCCGTGTCTCAAGATAGGACGGTCGGGCAGGACGGGTCGCTAATGCAGCCACTCGCGGAGGTCGGAGAATTCGAAGTCGTTGACCTCTTCGCCATTTTCGCACACAGTATGAAACTCCCACCACACAGGCACCAAATCGGAGATGACACACTCGCACCCCTCGGGTAACAAAACATCTTTGTGATAGACGATTACCGAAGTGACAAGACTGCACTCCACACCTTCGTGTTCGAGTTCCACTACGCCCGAAAAATAGCTCTTCTCACCGATGGACTCCAAAAGTGACTCGGCAACCCGACACACAAGTTCAGATGACACAGAATACATGATGAACAGATTTGATTTTTGACGTAAAACTTTGCAGTTAGCAACAAATTGTTTAACTTTGCAGCACAAATATAAGTTCAATTATTTGAGTTTGCAAATTAAATGTTCAATATTTTGATATAATATTTTCCGATAGACAGCCATGAACAAACGAGTAAAGCTTATACGCAAAGCCTTAAAAATGACACAAGAGCAACTGGCTCAACGACTTGGAATCGGGAAAGCCGCGCTCTCGATGATTGAAACCGGCAAGGCCGGACTCTCGTCTCGTAACCGCAACATATTGATTCAAGATTTGAACGTCAATCCCGAATGGATTGACGAGGGGAAGGGTGAGATGTTCAATGCCGAACCCGACCTGACTGCCTACATGCACCGCACCGACAACTCGCTGCCCCTGCAAAGTGTGCCCCTCTACTCCCTGGAAGGTACTGCCGGACTGGTGCCTCTGTTCACCGACACCACCCACACCAAGCCCGTCAATTTCATACATATTCCCAACCTGCCCAAGTGTGACGGTGCGATTTACATCGTGGGCGACTCGATGTACCCCCTGCTCAAGAGTGGCGACATCGTTCTCTACAAGCAATTGAGCAACATCAACGACATCTTCTGGGGCGATATGTACCTCCTCTCCATCGACATCGACGGCGAGGAGTACGTCACCGTCAAATACATTCAGAAGTCGGAGCGCGAGGGGTATGTCAAGCTCGTGAGTCAGAACCCCCACCATGCCGACAAGGATGTGGAAATCGGCCGCATCAGAGCCATCGCCCTCGTGAAGGCCAGCATACGTATGAATTCGCTCCGCTAACCCCACCGAGGGGGCGCGAGCAAGGCAACAAAGCCATATCGCCAAACAAAGCGCACCGACAGAGGAAAGAACCTTGTCGGTGCGCTTGCTGTTTTCAGAGAGGGGACTACCCTACTCTAAAATAAGAAAGGAGACCGCTTTTCGGGGTCTCCTTTTTATATATGGCGGGTAGGCTACCCCACGGGTAACCCCTCGGCCGTTTCTCGCACGGGGCGAAAAAAAAGACCGGGCGCACTTTCATGCACCCGGCCGTTGGAATTATTTGGGCCACTCGGTGGCTTCAGCGGTCGAAGGTACGTCCTTCACCCACTTAAACTCATTCTTGGTTCTCAGCGTGTGACCGTTGCCGGTGTAGTCCTTGAACTCCTTGCCCTGACCGTCATTGCAACGCCAGTAAGCCACAAGGCCCTCCGACTTGGCAGATGTGCCGGTCATATTGTTGACAATCTGAGACTCGCTGCGGCATACCGACCAGATACGTGCCTCGGCCATCATAATCTTACAGCCGTTCCACCAGCCGTCGCCTGTGCCGTGACCGCCACCTGCATTACCGCCGAACCACATGGCTGCACCGAAGTTGGGGTTACATACACCGTCCTTCGCGCCGGCAAATGCACCATTGACATACAGACGGGTGGTTGTGCCGTCGTAGGTCATGGCCAGATGCTGCCACTTGTTCACCGAGAATGCCTTGTCGGGATTGAGGTACCAACCCTCGCCCTGGAACTGCACCAGAGAGTGAGCCGCGAACTGGTCGTTGGCAGTCTGGGGGTCCTCAAAGCGCAGCAGCACGCTACCGCCGTTGGTGAATACCGAACGGTTACGGTTGGCGGTGTTGCTAATCTGGAAACGTACCTCAATGGTGAACTGGGGCAGCGAAACGGGGAAACCGTCAGCCACGAGACCTGCACCACCATTGAAGCAGGGAAGGTCGGAGATGATAATCTCCTCCAGAGGAATGACGAATGCCGAAGTGGTGTTCGTCACGGGAATGGCGTTGTCCGCGCTCACCAGACGCAAAGCGATGGCATAAGGCTCACCCGACAAGTCGGCAGGAATCTTCTTCACGTGAATCTTGGTGGTGGGAGCATTGAACTCGCCCTTCTTGATGGCCATCTCGGAGTCGAACTCCACGATTTCGGCAGGAACCATCACATAGCTCGAAGCCTGCTTCTTATTGTAGTTGTCGAGCACCTCCTGGTCCAGCTCCAGACGGAATTTGGCATCTGAAGGAGCAGCGTTGCTCAGGCAGACATTCACCTCGGCATCACCACCCGTGGCACCCACGGTGATTTTGATGTTCTTGTTCGACGAACTCTCATTGAGGAAGGCGTGAACACCCATATCGCTGGTCGCGTAATCGGCATCATCGCAAGCCACAAAGCCGAAAGCCGCAAAAGCCAGGCCGAGAGTCAGCAATTTGATATTGTTTTTCATGATTTTGTCAATGTATTAGATTCAACTATTTGATAGCAGGATTCTGCGCCTGAATACCGCGACGCATCCACTTGTAACGAGGGTTGTTCACCGACTCGTTGTTGAACTTGTAAGCACCGAAACCACCCTTGCGGAAACCGTTGAGCGGCTCCCACATTGCCATACCGAGCATCGAGGGAATCTCCTTGATGTCGCAGACTCCGTTGCGGTCGGTGAAACGATAACCACCGTTCAAAGCCTCCAATGCAGGCTCGAGGTTCTCGGTCATCACCGTGCGGTTGGTCACCACCTCCTCGCCTACGGTCTGGCCGAACTTACCAATCAGACGAGACAAACGGCTATCGAGGTTACCAACGCTGTTGCTCCAGCCGGCAGGGTTACCACCCGTACCCGAGTAGGCCTGAATCACAAAGTAAGAGATGTAGGGACCGGTCTCGGCGTTGAGCGTCTGGGGCTCGCCATCGACGATGAGCAGCTTCTCGGGGTTCTCCGACATGGGACCGATGTGCTTGCCCAGCTCCGAAATCAGAATGTGCATTCTGTTGTAGTTGCTGGCCAGAGGACCACCGTAACCATAGTTAGGCTCGAAGTCGATATCGAAACCGTCGTAGTTGTACTTGTTCAAAGTGTCGATGATGGCCTTAGCGTACTTCTTGATAGCCGCTTCGATGGCTGCTTCATCACCCTCTTTCCAACCCCAGAACTCGTTACGCTTCTCGTCGTTGTTGAACTCCTCGGGGGTGTAGCCCTGACCCACGAAGCTGGTGAACGAACAGGGAACCACCTTTGTGCCCTTCTTCTCCTGCACCATCTTCAGGTCATTCTTCTGCCAATCCTTCAGGTTCGAAGAACCGGTCCACAACGATACAACGTCCATCGAGTCGGGCACGCCCATCAACGAACCGCTGTAATCGGCACCCGGCTCTGTCCAGTTGTCGAACCAACCGAACGAAATCGAGTGGGCGGTCTTCTTGTAGTCTCTCAAATTCTGATAGTAAGCCTCGGGGAAGGCACTGTCGTTGGGAGAATATTCGTTTTTCTGCAAAGCCTCTGCATCGGTCCAATCGCTACAACCCGTAATGGCTGCCGAGAGGAGCAACGATGCTACCACTGTGCTTTTAAAGCTCTTGATATTCATGTTTGTTAGTTTCTAAAGATTTGACACTATTTTTTCTTCGCCCAGAACAAATCCACCGACTCGTTATCGACACCACCCATGGCAGCCACGGCAGCATCGTAGTTGGTCTTGTTGAGGTTCTTCTCGGTGAAGGGGTAACGCAGACGGCGCATACCTCTGAAGTTGTCGGTGATGACACCGTTGCTGAGGTTATCCACGGCAGGAGTCAGCTCGGGATAGCCCGTACGACGGAACTCTGCCCATGCCTCGAGACCCATCATGTAGTTGGCAATCCACTTCTGGGTGATGATACGCTCAATCTTCTGATCCTCGCTGGCACCTTCGTCCCACTTAACGGTAATCTTGGTCTTGCGGGTGTAGTCCTGCGAAGCACCGCGGGGGTCGTTCTTGTGACCTGCGGGTACTTTCTTGTTGTCCTCGAGGTAGGTGTTGGCAGCGTCAGCCGCTACACCGTACTGCTCCATCGACAGACGCACGCCGGTCTCGTAGTACTCCTTGGCACTCTTCTCCACAGCCCAACCTCTCACGGCCATCTCGGCACGGAGGAAGTTGGTCTCCGCAGCCAGGAATACGGGAATGGCATCGGTAGAAACCAGATTCATGTTGGAATATACACCGGTCACCTCACCCTTGTTGAAGTTGGCGGTTCCGGCACGCATACCTACATACTTGTCGCCCACCTTCTGGAAGTACTTGTCGGCACGGGGGTCGGCATAACCTGTCATGTAGTCCACAATCGAAGCATTGACACGCAGGTCGCCCCACGAAGCACAAGCCAGCTGGAAGGGGTTACCCTGCACACCCGCGCTCATCATGGCGTTCTGTGCGTTGGTCTCAATCAAACCGCCCGCGCGAGTGCAAGCCGCCTCGGCCAGCTGCTGGTTGCCGGTACGGACAGCCGCACGCAGAATCAGAGAGTTGGCATAGCGTACCCAACCGGCATAGTCACCGCTGAAGAGCGCATCACCGCTACCCATGGGCTTCGAGCCGGGGAACTGGGTCACGTAGTCGTTCAGTGTCGAAGAGGCATACTCCAAATCCTTGACGATGTTCTCATAGACCTGCTCGCAGGTATCGTAGGGCACATAGAACGAACCCTCCTTCACCTCCGAATAGGGAATACCACCGTAGATGTCGGCCACACGCATCATCACGGCAGCACGCACGAGGCTTGCCACGGCAAAGAAGTGACCAGAACGGTTGGTAGACTTCGAGATGTCGAAGAAGTTGGCGTAGATATCCTCATACATGGTGTTGTAGGGAATGGCATTCCAACCGTCAGAAGGGTTGAAAGTATCGAAGTTCTGACCACCCCAACGGTTCGAGAGGGTGTAGTAACCGCCCAGTGAACCGACCATCTGGTCAATCATCTGGGAGTCATTCTGCTGGATATAGGAGATACCGTCAATCATGGTGGGGAGCAGAATTGCAGGGTCAGCCTTATAGATGGCATAGGGATCCTTGTTGTAATCCTCGTAGTTGCCCGTACAATTCACCAAACCGCACGCTGCCAAGACCAGACAGGTAGTTTTCAAAATATTTCTTTTCATAGCTCTAAACGGTTAGAATTGCAGTTTTACGTTGAAACCAAAGTTACGGGTATTAGGCTGCATGAAGTAGTCCACACCCTGATAGAACGAGTTGCTGGTCGAAGCCGAAACCTCGGGGTCGAAGGGAGCCTTGCAGTAGATCATCCACAGGTTCTTGGCGATGAAACCTACGGTGAGCTTAGCCTTGTTGTTGAACCACTTCTTGGGAAGAGTGTAGTTCAGGCTCAACTCCTGAAGACGGATGTTCGATGCACTGTAAAGATAGTAGGCACCGTGACCACCGTCGGCACTCGAAATGGTGTTGTAGTAAGCCTGGGTGTCGATACGGCCGAAGTTGATGGGTACACCGCCCTGATCACGGAAGTTGGCAGAAGCCTGCGAAGTACCGTAGTAGTCGAGGATACCCTGTGTAGCGGAGTAAGCCAGACCGCCCACACGTGCAGTGAAGACCATACCCAGCTCGATGCCCTTGAAGCCGAACGAGTTGGCCCAACCCATGTTGTAACGGGGTGCGAGCGAACCCACCTTGCGCATCTCGGTCTCCTCCATGGCGAGCTTACCCTTATCGACCAATACATAACCCTGGTCGTCACGCTTCAGCTCGTGGTTCACGTAGATGTCGCTCATCGAACCGCCGGGACGCAGAATCACCTGAGGTGCCACGTTCGAAGCACCCAGCCAGTCCTTCTTGATTTCGTCGGTCGAGAAGGTCTCACCCGTAGCCTCGATATATACGTTGTCGGCCAACTCGTTGATACGGTTGCGGTTGAGGGTCAGAGTGAACGAGCTGTTCCAAGTGAAGTCGCCCCACTTGTTGTTGTAACCCAGTGCCAACTCCATACCCTGGTTCTGCACGTCACCGGTCTGGACAATCATATCCTTGTAACCCGACGATGAAGGCATGGGTGCGTAGATGGTCTGGTGGTAGGTATTCGAACGATAGTAAGTCACGTCCAAAGTCAAGTGGTTGAAGAAACGGGCATTGATACCAATCTCCCACGACTTGGTGTCCTCGGGCTTGAGGTTCGAAGCGGGGAAGGTGGTAGGCTTCTGCCAGTTGTGGGTCTGCTCGTCGAACTTATACGAGGGGTTCGAGATGAAACGGCTGAATGCCGAAGCCACCTGCGAGTAAGAACCGCGCACCTTGAGGAAGGTGAACCACTCGGGCATCTTGACCATGTTGGAAACCACGGCCGAGAGACCTACCGAAGGATAGAAGAACGAGTTGTGCTTGGTGAATGCCAGCTGCGAAGCCCAGTCGTTACGACCCGTAACGGTCAGATAGAGCATCGACTTCCAACCCACCTCGACCGATGCGAAGATGGCCTGATTCTGGTCGTGCCAACCGTTCTGGATAGGCTTGTACTTCTCGGCATAGTTCACGTTCTTCATCGAGAACTGATTGACGAGCAAGAGGTCACCGGCACCACCGGCCTCCTCGAAACGCTGGTCGTTAATCGAAGCACCGATGTTGGCGGTCAGTGTCCAGTCGTCACCGAACTGCTTGTCGATGTTCAACATCACGTCACTGTAGAAGTTGCGGTCGTGCTGTGTCACGTCCTCGTAACCACCGTTCATACCGGCGAAGGTGGTCAGTGTCGAAGCGTAGTACTTCTTCTTGAGACGGTACTCCGAGTTATCGACACGCACACGGCCGGTGATGTTCATCCAGTCGGTGATGTTCCACTTGAGCGAGGCGTTGAGCATATAACGACGCTTGTCGGTCTCGCGCTTGTTGCGCTTCTGCAACCAGTAGGGGTTCTGCATCGAGTGGTTACCCTCGCCGTAGGGCCAGTACTGGGTCATATAACCGCGCACGGGGTCCCAACGCTCGAAAAGACGCACCTCGTTGAAATCCTCACCACGAGGGAAGAGGTAAACGGCAGGCAGGGGGTTGTAGTACTTACCCTGCGACACCATGTTGCGGTCCTTCTGAATCACGAAGTTGGCACCCATGTCGAGGACGAGCTTGTCCTTGGCAAACGAAGTGGTGTTGCGTGCCGTGAAGTTGTAACGGTCGTAGGAGTTGTCGGTGATGATACCCGTTGCGTTGGTGGTCGAAGCCGAGATATAGGTCTGGTTCTTCTGATTACCTGTCGAGAGCGATACCGAGTTGATGATGTTGGTACCGGTCTGGAAGAACTTTTCGGGGTCGTAGGTGATGTCGTTGCGCTTCTCGCCCCAGTTCATGTAACCGCTCGACGAAGCGTAGGTATTCTGCATCTCGGGCAACATATACACCTTCGAGAAGGTGGTGCTGTTGCTTACCGTCACGCTGGTATGGTCCTTGGCACCGCGCTTGGTGTTGATGATAACCACACCGTTGGCAGCGTCGGAACCGTAGAGGGCGGCAGCCGAAGGACCGGTCAGCATATTGATGGACTCGATGTCCTCGGGGTTGATATCCGCCGAGCTCTCCGAACCGCTGGGAGTACCGTAGGCACCGCTACCGCCGGAGATACTGTGGTTGTACATGGGGATACCGTCAATCACGTAGAGGGCGTTGTTACCCTTCTCGATAGACTTCTCACCACGCATCACGACACGTGTTGTGGCACCGGGACCACCCGAACCGCTGTTGATGGTCACACCTGCGACCTTACCGACCAGCGAGTTCATGAAGTTGGCATCCTTGACGGTGGTCAGCTCGTCGGCCTTGACCTGCTGGACGCTGTAAGAAAGGGCTTTTTCGGAACGCTTGATACCCAACGCCGTAACGACTACGGCATCGAGAGTAGCATTTTCCTCTTCGAGCTTCACCTGCAGAAAAGTCTGACCGGTGTAAGCGATTTCCTGGGTTTTGTAACCCACAAACGAAATGGTGATGACCTCACCGTTTTCGATTTTAGTCAGTTCGAATGTACCATCAACGTTGGTGGTTGTACCCGCACCGCTGGTAGTGATTACTGTAGCTCCGATGACCGGACCCATAGCATCCTCGACGATACCTTTGACAGCGGTCTGCTGTGCGAAAGCAGACTCAACGGCAAAAGTCATCATACACAAAACCGTGAGGAGTGCTCCAAGCTTGGACTTGAATGATTTAAGCATAATTAGTAGATTTTAAATTTTTAGCACATAAGCAAAAATTTGATGAATTTGGGTGAATGGTAAAATTGCCCGCAGGCAACTGGTGTAATTTGGTTTGTTTTCTAATATTAAAAAGTTGTTTTTTAGTTAATACTCAATCCTATTGAGAGGTAGAGAATTCCAAACGGGATTTCGCATTTTCCAGCCAATCGGAACAGAGAAACCACAAGGAAATTCCGTCACTTCACATACTTAAAAGTTTGCAAATATAAGTAAAATTATCTTGTTTCAAAATTTTAAACCTACAAAGTTAGTCACTCTGTCGCAAAAATTTTTACATTATTGATAATAAGACATAAAGACCAATATTTTGACCTAATATCGAGATATTTCTTTACGAAACAACGGGCGTTTCACTCGAAATTGCTTTACAAACAGAACCTCAGCATATTAAATTTTTTAATTAATTTTTCACTCTTTTCTTTCGTTTTCCACCCCACCACCCGACACTTCGCCCCACACAGGTTATACATATATATATTATATGGGGCGATAGCCCACTTCCCCGCCACAGCCGCCCTCCGCCGTCGGAAGGATTATCGTTTTTAATATCTAAGCCCCTCATTCAGAAAGTAATAAATTTTATTATCTAACAATCCGTCAAAATTGTGTAAAATCATGCTACAATATGATAATTAATCATTATATTTGTATAACAACATTAACCAAACCTTTAAACAACATGGAACAATCTTCTGTGCGTGATTTGCAAGACGTCGTGATTCGCTTTTCGGGCGACTCGGGTGACGGTATGCAGCTGACAGGCACACTTTTTTCCGACACCTCGGCTCTCATGGGTAATGGTATCTCCACCTTCCCCGACTATCCCGCCGAGATTCGCGCACCGCAAGGCACTATTGCAGGTGTATCAGGTTTCCAAGTACACTTCGGTTCACACCGGGAGTTGAACCCGGGTGACTATTGCGACGTACTGGTTGCAATGAACCCCGCCGCGCTGAAGGCAAACCGCAAATGGCTGAAGGAAGGTGCTACGGTCATCCTCGATGGTGACTCGCTCACCGATGAACACATCAAGAAAGCCGGTTTCAAGACCGATGACCCGCTCAAGGAGCTGAAATTGGACGAGTACAACCTCGTTATCCCCGATATTACAACACTCACCCGCGAAGCCCTCAAGGATTTGGGTCTCGACAACAAGACGGTCGTCAAGTGTAAGAATATGTTTGCACTGGGTATCTGCTTCTGGCTGTTCGAGCGTCTGGAGGACTTTGCCGCCAGCTATCTGGAAAGAAAATTCTCGAAGAAGAACCCCCTGATTGCCGAGGCCAACAAGCTCGCCATCAAGGCCGGTTACGACTTCGCCGCCAATACCCACCAGTTCGCCAACCAGTACCGCGTGGAACCCGCCAATCTGGAGAAGGGCACCTACCGCACCATCAGCGGTAACGTGGCTACCGCATGGGGTCTCTGCGCCGCTGCCGAGAAGGCAGGCCTGCCGCTCTTCTGCGGCTCCTACCCCATCACTCCGGCTACCGTTATCCTCGAGGAGCTGGCCAAGCGTAAGGATTTGGGTGTCAAGACCGTTCAGGCAGAGGACGAGATTGCAGGTGTCTGCACCGCCATCGGTGCTGCCTATGCCGGCAACTTCGCCGTCACCACTACTTCGGGCCCCGGTCTCTCGCTCAAGAGCGAGGCTTTGGGTCTGGCTGTGATGACCGAGCTGCCCATCGTATTGGTCGATGTACAGCGAGGCGGTCCTTCGACAGGACTCCCCACCAAGACCGAGCAGAGCGACCTCCAGCAGGCACTCTACGGCCGTAACGGCGAGTGTCCCACCATCGTGGTTGCCGCATCGTCACCCAGTGACTGTTTCCACTACGCCTTCGAGGCAGGACGTCTGGCCATGGAGCACATGACCCCGACCATTCTGCTCTCCGACGGTTTCATCGCCAACGGTTCGGAGCCGTGGCGTATCCCCAAGATGGCAGACTATCCCAAGATTTGTCCGCCCATCGTAGAGCCCACATCCGAGGGTGTATTCATGCCCTACGTGAGAAACGAGAAGCTCGCCCGCGGCTGGGCATTCCCCGGCAAGAAGGGTCTGGAGCACCGCATCGGCGGTCTGGAGAAGGACTCCGTGAAGGGTTCTATCTCTCACGACCCGAAGAACCACCAGCTGATGGTCAATACCCGTGCCGAGAAGGTACGCAAGGTTGCCGACTACATTCCTCATCAGGAGGTCTATGGCGACAAGGAGGGCGACCTGCTGGTAGTAGGTTGGGGCGGTACACGCGGCCACTTGCAGAACGCTGTCGATCAGCTGCGCAAGGAGGGCAAGAAGGTGTCGTTGTGTCACTTCAACTACATCAATCCCCTGCCTCACGGTGTAAAAGAAATCTTTTCGAAGTTCCGCAAGATTGTGGTCTGCGAGCTGAACATGGGTCAGTTTGCCAACTATCTCCGCTCGGAGCTCCAGGAGTTCCACTACGAACAGTACAACAAGTGTGAGGGTCAGCCCTTCACCATCGTTGAGTTGAAACAGAAGTTTGAACTTTTATTGAAGTAAGCGACAATGGCAGAATTTAAATATACACCCCAGGATTTCAAGAGCGATCAGGAGGTACGTTGGTGCCCCGGATGTGGCGACCACGCCATTCTCAATGCCGTGCAGCGCGCTCTCCCCGAGATTGCCGACCTCACGGACACGCCCCACAACCTCTTCACCTTCATTTCGGGTATCGGTTGTTCGTCGCGTTTCATCTACTACATGAAGACCTTTGGCTTCCACACCATCCACGGCCGTGCCAACGCCGTAGCCACAGGTGTGAAGGTGGCCAACCCCAAATTGGCGGTATGGGTCACAACGGGTGACGGTGACTCGCTGGCTATCGGCGGTAACCACTTCATCCACGCCATTCGCCGTAATGTGGACCTCAACGTCATTCTGTTCAACAACGAGATTTACGGTCTGACCAAGGGTCAGTACTCGCCCACCTCGAAGTTGGGTAAAATCACCAAGACCTCGCCCTACGGTACGGTAGAGAAGCCATTCACCCCCGGTGAGTTGGTTATCGGTGCCAAGGGTACATTCTTCGCACGTACCATCGATATGGAGGTGCAGTTGTCGAAGGAGTGCATGGTGGCAGCTGCCAAACACAAGGGTATGGCTGTCATCGAGGCATTGCAGAACTGCGTGATTTTCAACAACAAGACCCACGCCGATTTCGCAGGTGACAAGCGTACACGTATGCAGAACACCATCACCCTGCGTCACGGTCAGAAGATGCTCTTCGGTGAGCACAACGAGAAGGGTCTGGTCTTCGAGAATATGAGATTGAAGGTTGTCACCGTAGGTGAGGACGGCTACACCCTCGACGATGTGCTGACACACGATGCACACACCGAGGACACCACTCTCCACCGTATGCTGGCAGCCATGAAGTACCCCGAATATCCCGTAGCCATCGGCGTGATTCGCTCGGTGGAGGACGACAATGTCTACGACCTCGCGGTCGAGAGACAGGTCGAGGAGGTGAAGGCACAGAGCAAGATTCACTGTGTCGATGACCTGCTGATGTCGGGTTCTACCTGGGAGGTCAAGTAAGCGACCCCAACAGGAAAACAAAAAGCAGGAGTGTGACTTTGCGGTCGCACTCCTGCTTTTTTCATATCTTTGCCAACGGAAAAGGTGTCGGCATCGGGACGGTGGTATCGCTCACGTGACGACATCTTCCCGATAACGGGCGACAGATGCCCTTCATTTCAACCTCAACACATCATTTATTATGCTCCGACACCTCCTTACAGCCCTTTGCGCCCTGCTATTCATCTCCTGCGCCGATGCAGGCGACCATCTCGAAGCCGAAATCCAAGACCTGCTCCGCAACAGAAAGATGACGGTCGGCGTGGCGGTAGTGATGGACGGAGAGCCGGTTGCCGTGGTGAACAATGACGCGCAATATCCGCTGATGAGCGTCTTCAAATTCCATCAGGCGGTGGCGGTTGCCCACCGTATGGAGGAGCTGGGGCTTCCCTTGAGCCACACCCTCCACATCCGCAAGGAGGAGTTCGAAGCCCCGACTTACAGCCCTTTACGCGACAGTTTTTCTCAACGCGACATCGACATCACGGTGGGCGACCTGCTCCGATACAGCGTACAGTACTCCGACAACCACGCCTGCGACCTCCTCTTTCGCCACATCATCGGCGTGGAGGAGAGCGATGCCTACCTCCGAAGTCTGGGCATCGGGGAGTTCGCCCTCTCCGCCAACGAGCAACAGATGCGCGAGGAGGTGACACGCTGCTACGACAACCGTTCGGCACCCCTGTCTGCCGCCACCCTCCTCGACCGATTTATCCGCCGCGAGATTGTGGCAGAGCCTTATTTCAGTTTCATTGCCGACTGCATGTACTCCTCGACCACGGGAAACAGTCGTCTGAAACGCCCCTTCCTCGGCACGGACATCCGTATCGGTGACAAGACCGGCACGGGTATCAACCCTGCAAGCGGAGCATTCATCGCCGTGAACGACATCGGTTTCGTGACTCTTCCCGACGGGCGCATCTACTCCATCGCCCTGCTTATCCGCAACAGCCACGAAACACTTGCCGACACCGAGAAGGTGATAGCCTCCATTTCGGAGAAAGTGTATCGCGCGATGAGCGAGTAACCGCTTCGGCGGATTGTCGGGAGGCATCATGTTTCCGCTCCCCCGCCCCACCAAAAACTAAAGGGCAGAACCGCGATGCGATTCTGTCCCTTGCCGTACCACAAGTACGTGACACTAACTAAACTTAACCTAAATCTGTATTCTTTCCGATGCGCGGACTACTTGCCCAACAACTCCTTGTTGATGTAGTTGCGCATCACCTCAATACCCATGGCGCCTGCCGACACACGCGGCTGACCCTCCTTGGGGATAAAGAGGAAGGTGGGGATACTGCGCACACCGAAGGCTGCCGCCACGTCCTGTGCCTTGTCCACGTCCACCTTGTAGATGTCTACCTGACCTGCAAACTCGCCTGCCAGCTCGTCCATCACGGGCGACATCATCTTACAGGGACCGCACCATGTGGCGAAGAAATCCACCACCACGGGACGCTCACCTTCGAATTTGAATTCCGAGCCACCCCTAGTATAATCAAAAACTTTCTCGCGGAACTCCTCCGCACTCAAAATAGTTGCTTTCATAGTTTTAACATTTTTTGCCTCCGAGGTCTTCTGTGCAAAAGCCGTTACCGACAACAGCGCCGTTGCGACCATCAGAAGTGCCGATTTAACAAATACTTTCATGTTGTTTATTTTTATGATGCAAAATTCGGCAAAAAACCGACAGTGGTAAATGGCTGAATATCCGCAAACATTTGCAATTTTTCCCTGTCAGCATCTGCACTGCCCGAATAACGCGGTCAGAAGGAAGAAAATTGCGTGCACGATGAAAAAAAATTGCAAAATTTTAGCTTCTCGTGGCGACATTTATATTTATATGGGACGGTGCGCCGATGGGCGAAGTGGCATCTTCTCCTCGATTATGGGTTTCGGGGCGATGGGTTTACCCCTTCACACACAGCCCAATACACAGCCGCGTCCGTCAGCATGCACCGTCACATCGTAAAAAATTGCAAAAAATTTGCCCGAAAAATTTGCACTTCTAAAATTCTTGTGTACCTTTGCAACGCAATTCTGGGGGATTAGCTCAGTTGGCTAGAGCACTTGCTTTGCAAGCAAGGGGTCAAGGG
>JAHHQO010000017.1 GCA_020026335.1 Alistipes sp.
TGTCACGGCAGAACCGCCCGCCACCGTCCCCCGTTCCTCGCAGCAGCACCGCCGCCCCACCCACGCAAAAAAAAGAAGAGGTCGGAACTTTCGTTCCGACCTCTTCACAATTATTAACCTAATGATGGTCTGTTACCATCCGGGGTTCTGGTTCAGCTCCTTGTTGTTCTGCTGATAGAGGGTAATCTGATCCTCGGGAATGGGATAGAGATAATCCTTCTCCGAGAAAGTTCTCATCTTAGCCTCTTCCTGGATAGGCATGATATAGCCATCTTTCAAAGTTACACTCTTGAGGTGCTCCATGGTGATGGGCGAGTCGGGGTGCTTCTCGTTGTACCACTTGATGTACTTGTCCTTGTCGAGGTAAGCACCGCGATTCAACTTCTCATTGAGCTTCATGTCGGCATAGTTGAGCTTGCTCCAACGGCGAAGGTCGTTGAAACGGATACCCTCGTAAACCAACTCTGTACGGCGCTCACGGCGAATCTCCCAAATCAGCGAGGGAACATCCTTATCGCGCTCGGGGTCGTTGATGATAGTACCGTTCACCGAGAACTCGCGACCCGACAGAGTCAGGTGAGGCATGTGAGTACTCTCACGGTCACGAATGGCGTTGATGGTCACATCAATATCGTTCTGAGTGAGGGTGTACTGACCCAGCTCCTGCAACTCGGCAGCAGCCTCGACATAGTTCATCATCACCTCGTTGAGCTTCATGACGGGAGCATCGGTGGTATTGGTGCTACTCACACCTGCGGGCAGGGTCTTGATGTCCTCGTTCACGAAACGGTTAGCGAAGTAACCCGAAACTGCGTAGGGAGCTTTCACACCCTCGAGATAGAGGTCATCGGTGTAGATAATCTGTCCCAGACGGGGGTCACGGTCAGCCAACTCGTCCTCGAACCACATCTTCTTCTCCTTGCAAAGTTTGTTTTCAGCCTGATAGATGGGAAGACCATTCGATGAGAGGTAGGACTCGATGAGCGAACGCGAAGGCGAGCTGTTCTCGTGCTCGGTGTTCTGGAAGCTCATCAGAGAGTGCATCACCTCACCCTCTACATAAGAGCGGTAGATGATAATCTCCTTGTTGCCTGCCAAATCCAGAGAGGTAGTCAGCTCCTTGTAGTTGGGGTGCAACTTGTACTTGCCACCATCGATAATCTTCGAAGCGGCATTCTTGGCAGCCGTCAGATACTCGGCAGCCTTGGTGGTATTCTTCTCACGATACTTCTGCCATGTACCCTCGAACAACATGGCACGAGACATATAGGCAAGAACAACATCCTTGTTTACGGTAAGACCCGGCTCACCGTCCTCGGCACGTACATTGTCGCAAGCGAACTTGAAGTCCTCGAGCACCTTGTCCATCACATCGGTACGCTTCATGCGGGGAGCGTAGAGCTTATCGTAGTCGGTGCTTGACAATACGGTGTCGTAGTAGGGAACATCACCGAACATCGACACCAGCTTGCTGTACTCCATTGCGCGGAAGAAACGACCCACACCCAGCCAGTGGTTCTTGGCCTCCTCCTCCATGGAGTTCTTCGACACACGGTCGATGATGATATTGATACGGCGCAGGTTGGAGAAACTCCAGCCGCCGCCCTTGGCGGGAGCCACCTTGGTGAAGAAGGTGGCCGCACGCTGTGCGTTATCGTCTACCCAGTCGGCAATATCGGTCTCGGCAAACCAGTTGGCACGCGCCCAGCCGGCCTTGTAACCGTCAAAATAGATATCATAGAGTCCGATGGCTTCGGAACGCACGTTTTTCTCGTTATTCCAAAACTCCGGAGTATCTGTCACCGTATCCTGGGGCAAACGGGTCAGATAATCTTCACACGAGCAGAGCACGAGTGTCAATGCCAGTGCAGTCAATATTTTTCTTTTCATACTTAATTGTTCAAGTTAAAAGTTTAGAATTGGAGTTGCAAACCGACTGAAATGGTTCTGGTGTAGGGATAGCTACGACCGAATGACCATGTAGAGTTACCGCTACCCTCCTTGAATGCCGTTGATTCGGGATCGACGGGGAGGTGCATGTTGTCAAACTCAAATACGTTCTCTGCACTGAGGTAGATACGTGCGCTCTGGAAATGAATCTTCTTCATCCACTTCTCGGGCAGGGAGTAACCTACAGTGATGTTCTTACAACGCAGGTAAGACATATCGCTCAAGAAACGAGTCTGCTGGAGGAAGTTCTTGCCGTCGGAGTTCCAACCGTTATCATCGGGACGGGGATAGAAAGCGTTCTGATGATCGGGAGTCCAGTAGTCCATCTGGTGAGCGAAAGCTGCATCGCCGTAGCTCGAACCACCACCGGGGATTGCCACTGCACCGTAAGCCCAATAGTCACGCTTACCAACGCCCTGGAACAGGGTGCTGAAGTCGAAGCCCTTGTAGTTGAAACCAATGCTGAAGCTGTACTCGTAGTCGGGCAGTGTGTTACCGATAACCTTCAAGTCACCGTGGTCCTCGAGGGTCTTCTTACCGTAGTTGATGACACCGTCACCGTTCAAGTCGCGGTACTTCACGTCACCGGGGCCGAATGTGAAGGCACCCTTCTCGTAGAGCGACTGCGAGGGAACACCTTCCTTGAGAGTGTACACCTTGTTACCGTACTGGTCGGTGCTCTCGACAAAGTCGTCATAGCGGAACAGACGGTCAGTCTCGTAACCCCAAATCTCGCCGATGCGCTTGCCCTTGTAGTTACCGTAGATGTTGTTCACCGAGTTGTTGTACTTGGTGATTTCCTCCTTCACGTGAGAAACCGATGCAGTCAGCGACAGACCCAGACCACACTCGAAACGCTTGTTGTAGTCCAAAGCCAACTCCCAACCCTTACCGGTCAGCTCACCGTAGTTAATCTTGGGAACCGAAGCACCGAAGGTCTCGGGCAGGGTTTCACCCATACAGTGCATATCGGAAGTCACACGCTTGTACCAGTCGAAGCTGACACCCAGCTCATTGTTGAAGAAGCGAGCATCCAAACCGAGGTCGAGGGTAGTGACGCGCTCCCAAGTCAGCGAGGGAGAGATAACCGAAGGAGCACCTACATAAACCTGCTCCTTACCGTCAACAACCCAACCCGAACTGTTGGAAGCCTTCATGGTCGAAAGGAACGAATTGGCCTCTACATCCTGGTTACCGATGGTACCCCACGATGCACGGAGCTTCAAGTCGGAGAGTGTGGGCTTCGACCAGTTCATGAACTTCTCCTCCGACATACGCCAACCTGCCGAGAACGAGGGGAACAAAGCGAACTTGTCACCTTCGGGGAACTTCGACGAACCGTCGTAACGAGCATTCACCTCGAGGAGGTATTTGCCCATGTAGTCGTAGTTCACACGTGCGAAGAAACCGACAGCAGCGAAATCGTTGTGATAGCTGTAAGAACCGTCCGATGAGTACTGCTCACCGGTGGCGAGGATAATTTCGGGAAGTGTGGGGCTGATAAGACCGCGGCGCTCCGAGTAGTGACCCAGTCTTTCACGAGCCTCGGCATCCATACCGGCCATAACCTTCAGGTTGTGCTTCTCGTTGAAGGTCTTGTTGTAGGTAGCGTATGCCTTGAAGATGTTCGACATGGTGTACTGGCTGGTCTGAACGACGCGGTCGTGTGTCGAACCGTAGATGTCTTTATAAGAAGAGAAGGGAGCACTGCTGAACATATCGTAAGCCATGACGGTACCACCGTTACGCTTCTGCTCGTAGTTCAACAGCGAGAATGTGTAGTCGAAATTGATGGTCAGGTCCTTGATGGGCGAGATTTCGGTACCGATGTTGGCACGCAGATAGTTCTCGTTCAAAGTCTCGCGGTTACCTGCCTTGATATCGGTTACGGCCGAACGGAACTCCTTACCCTCGTAAGTGGTGTAGGGATACCAACGGGGCCAACGCATCAGGTAGTTCCAAGCATCGTACTGACCCGATGTGTAACGATAGGGCTGCTCGTGGCTCGAGCGGGTGAACAGCACGTTGGTCTTGAGTTTCCACCAGTCGCGGATTTCGGTGGTGATGTTGCTGTTCAGGGTGAAACGGTCGTAGTTATCGGTATTGAACTTCATGACACCCTTCTGGTTGAGATAACCCATACCGATGTTGAAGGTGGTCTTCTCGCTACCGCCCGTTACCGAGATGTTGTGCTGCTGCTGGGGAGTCCACTTCTTGGTGAACATACCGAGGGGATCGAACGAACGGTAGAAGTAGGTCTTACCACCGATGATTTCGAAGTCTCGACCTTCCTGCATTTCGCCGAGCTGACCCTGCGACATGCCGCCGTACTTCTGTTCCCATTCGCGGATTTTGACTACGGTGTTGGCGTCGATGTTATAACCGATGTTGGAGATGGAGTTCTTACCCAGACGGTCAGCCACGGCCAACATAAACTCGGCGTTGGCAGAAGCCGAAGCGATGGTAGGCATCACTGTGGGGGTGCTCCATGCAAAGTTGTTGGAGTAGGAAACGGTCACACGGTCGTCTTTCTTACCCTGCTTGGTGGTGATGAGGATTACACCCCATGCGGCACGTGTACCATAGATAGAAGCCGAAGCGGCATCTTTCAGCACCGAAATGGTGGCAATATCATCGGGGTTGACCAGATTCAGACTGGGGACCTCTACGTTATCGACCAGAATGAGGGGGGCAGTACCGCCCGAAGCGCTCAAAGAACCGACCGAACCACGAAGTTTGATGGTGGACTCGGTACCCACACCACCAATCTTGTTGGTAATCGAAAGACCGGGAGTAACACCCTGCAATGCTTTGGCCACGTCGGTGACAGGACGGCTGGCAACCGCCTTATCGACATCGACATTAGAAACGGCACCTGTCAGATTGACTTTTTTCTGAACACCGTAACCGACAACCACAACGTCCTCGAGTACGGCTGCATCTTGTTGCAGCACTACATTTAATATAGCCGAAGTAGCAACAATTTCCTGAGTTTTGTAACCCACGAAGGAGACCTGAATAACGGCACCTTCCGGAACGTTCAATCTCACTGTACCATCAATATCGGTCACATTACCGTTAGTGGTACCTTTCTGCATCACACTGGCTCCAACGACAGGACCCATAGCGTCGGTCACAGAAATCAACGCTTCGATGGTCTTGGCCTGTTGTTCCTCACCGGCTCCGATAACGGGAGCTTCGGTCACCGGATTCGCCATGGCTTGTCCTCCGCATAACAGCAGTGAGACACAAGCTGCCGACGTCAGGAGCTTCTTGTTTAGTCCCAATCCTTTGCGATTTTTGTTCATAGAAGTTAGTTTAAGTTAGTAATAAAGTTTTAGTAAGTTTCGCTTTTACATCAGAGGGAAGTGTTTTTAATTTTTTTGATAAATTGATAAATTTTTCGCTTCGCAGGACAAATATAATATTTTTTTTCTCATAATTTATTCACACAAATGATATTATTATTCATTTTTCTTACAACGCGCAGTATCACACCTCATTAGAAACAATGATGATTTTCATCTTTTATTAATCAATATTTTTAAAAATAAATTTCTCGGAAAGTTTTATGGATAGTATTTAAAAAAAATCTATTTTTGTGACTACCAACACGACTAATCACTAATCTAAACCAACATGAAAAAGCTCATTCTATGTCTTCTAATGGCGTGTTTCACCTTTGTGAGTCAGGCCCGTGAGGAGCGAGTCATCGTGGGTGCGGAACAAACGTCGGAATACTTTCCCATACTGAAAAACAAGCGAATAGCTATTTTTTCCAACCACACGGGAATGGTCGGCAAGCACCACCTGCTCGATGTACTGCTCGCCAATCACATGGACGTTCGCGCCATCTTCTCTCCCGAGCACGGCTTCCGCGGAAATGCCGATGCGGGCGAACACGTTGCCAGCTCGGTAGACCCCAAGACCGGAGTTCCCATTCTATCACTTTATGACGGCAAGGACAAACGTCCGAGCGAAAAATCGATGCGCAAATTTGACATCTTGGTCGTTGATATCCAGGATGTCGGTTTGCGCTTTTACACATATTATATAACGATGTGCCGTCTGATGGACGCCTGCGCGGAGTACAACCGCAAGGTGCTCATTCTCGACCGCCCCAACCCCAACGGCCACTATGTCGACGGCCCGATTCTCGACATGAAGTACAAGTCGGGGGTGGGTTGGCTGCCCATTCCCGTGGTTCACGGCATGACACTGGGCGAACTGGCACTCATGGTCAACGGCGAACGCTGGCTGCCGCAGTCGAGAGTCTGCGATGTGACGGTCATTCCGTGTAAGAACTACACCCACCAGACCCACTACCGCCTGCCCATCGCACCGTCACCCAACCTGCCCACCATGAAGGCGATATATCTCTATCCCTCAACCTGTTTGTTCGAGGCTACGCCCGTGAGTCTGGGTCGCGGTACCGACAAACCGTTCCTCGTTTACGGCCACCCCAACATGAAGGGCTACGACTTCGAATTCACCCCGCGCAGCGTGCCGGGCGCGAAGAATCCGCCCCAGCTCAACAAGACCTGCTACGGTCGCGATTTGAGCCATCTGACCGACGAGGAGATTTGGGCAAAGGGCATCGACCTGAGCTATATCATTGACGCTTACCAAAATCTGAATATCGACGACCACTTCTTCCGCAGCTTCTTCGAGCTGCTCATCGGCACCGACTACGTGCGCAAGATGATTGAGGAGGGCAAGTCGGCGGACGAAATCAAAGCCTGCTGGGCAGACGATGTCGCACGATTCAAGGAACAGCGCCGCCCCTATCTGCTCTACGCGGAGTAAGAGAAGGAGGTTAAATTTGTAAATAATTTTATTTATTCCTTAAAAATATTTAAAATCCTATGACAACTGCCCTCATCGTATTACTCACCATCGCGCTCTATTTCCTGCTGCTGTTCGTCATCTCGTGGATAACGGGACGCAACGCCGACAACGCAGGTTTCTTCACCGGCAACCGCAAATCATCGTGGTACATGGCGACCTTCGCCATGATTGGTGCCAGCATCTCGGGTGTGACGTTCATCTCCGTGCCGGGTTCGGTGGCGGTGAACGGCTACTCCTACATGCAGATGGTGCTGGGTTTCTTCGTCGGTTCCATCGTGGTGGCACTCGTGCTTATTCCCATGTTCTATAAGATGAACCTTCTGAGCATCTACGGTTATCTCGAGAACCGCTTCGGCGTGACCTCCTACCGCACGGGTGCATGGTTCTTCTTCGTGTCGAAGATGCTGGGCGCCTCGGTGCGCTTCTTCGTGGTCTGCGTGGTTTTGCAGACTCTGGTCTTCGACCCGCTCCACATTCCCTTTGCCGTCAATGTGCTGCTCACCGTGGCACTCATCTGGCTGTACACCTTCCAGGGCGGTGTGAAGTCGCTCATCTGGACCGACTCGCTCAAGACGCTCTGTCTGGTGCTCTCCATCGTCTGCTGCATCGGCTTCATCTCCTCGAACCTTCATTTGGGATTTGGTGAGATGGTCTCTGCCGTGAGCGACCACTCCACCAGCCGCATCTTCTTCTTCGACGACCCCAACGACGGCCGTTATTTCTGGAAGCAGTTTATCGCCGGTGTGTTCATGATTATCGCCTGCACGGGTCTCGACCAGGACCTCATGCAGCGCACCCTGAGTTGCAAGAATTTCCGCGAGTCGCAGAAAAACATGATTGTCAGCTCGCTGGTACAGATTTTCGTCATCGGTCTGTTCCTCGTGCTGGGTACACTCCTCTATATCTATAAGGATTCCGTGATGCCCGAAGCCCCCGAGGGTGATGCCTTGTTCGGAGCTGTGGCATGGAGTGACGGTTTCCCCCTCTTTGTGGGTATCGTCTTCATCGTGGGACTCATCTCGGCGGCCTACTCGGCAGCCGGCTCTGCCCTCACCGCACTGACCACCTCGTTCACCATCGACATTCTCAATGTCGATACACAGGGCAATCAGGAGCAGGTGACCCGCACCCGCAAGCGTGTACACGTGGCCATGTCGCTGGTCATGGTGCTGGTCATCATCGTCTTCTACTACCTCAACGACGACAGTGCCATCAATGCCGTGTATAAGCTGGCAGCCTACACCTACGGACCCATTCTCGGTATGTTCATCTTCGGACTGGCGTGTCGCCGTCCCGTGCGCGACCGCTTCGTACCCATTGTGGCACTCCTCTCGCCTGCCATCTGCTACGTGCTTCAGACCCACAGTGCAGAGTGGTTCGGAGGTTACCAAATCAGTTTCGAACTGCTGTTGCTCAACGCCATCATCACGGCACTGGGTCTCTGCCTGCTCATTCGCAAGAAATAGCACAAAAAACCTATAACCGACAGCCATCACACCTAAAATACCATGAAACGAATTTTACGTACTGCCGCCCTTGTGGCACTGCTTGCTGTGGCAGCCCCCGCAACGGCACAGACACTACCCGACGATGTCATCAGCGGCATCGAACAGCTCCTCTCGCGTGAGGCGAACAAGGAGACGATATTCTACAACATCAAGATTGATTCCGTAGCCATCGGTGCGCGCAAGATTTCGCTCTTTGCCAATCAGGACTGCTCCTACACCCCCTTCCGCGAGGAGAATGTGGCCGCCCTGTACCGCGACATCCGCGCGCTGTTGCCCGCCCGCTACAACAAATACCGTGTGGAGGTCATCACCGAGGGTCAGCCCATCGAGGAGCTGATACCCCTTGCCCTGCGCAGCAAGGCCGACCGCCGCATCAAGACCTTCGAAACCTCGTGTCGCACCCCTCTGGTCACCGCGCTCGACAAGGGCAACCGCCCCACACGCGGACTCCAGAACCGCCACATCGCCATGTGGCAGAGCCACGGCTGGTATTTCGAACAGAGCCTCAACCGCTGGGAGTGGCAGCGCGCCCGCATTCTCCAGACGGTGGAGGACCTCTACACACAGAGCTACGTGCTGCCCTACTTAGTGCCGATGCTCGAAAATGCAGGTGCCAATGTGCTCCTTCCCCGCGAACGCGACTTCAACAAGCACGAGGTCATCGTCGATAACGACGGTTGTCTCGACAACTCGCGCTACACCGAGCAGAACGGCGCGAAGAGTTGGAGCGAAGGCTCATCGGAGGGCTTTGCCCACCTGCGCCACGTCTACAAGGAGTTCGAGAACCCCTTCCGCGAGGGTACATTCCGTCAGGTGGAGACCCAGCGCGACAAGGAGAGTGCTTCTGCCACATGGACACCCTCGATTCCCGCCGCAGGCGAGTATGCCGTATATGTATCGTACCACACCCTGCCCAAGAGCACGGAAGATGCTCTCTACACCGTACACCACAAGGGCGGTGTATCGCACTTCAAGGTCAATCAGAAGATGGGCGGCGGCACATGGATTTATCTGGGTACGTTTGCCTTTGACAAGGGTCTCAACGACAACCAGTGCGTGGTGTTGAGCAACCGCTCGTCGAAGAACGGACGCATCGTCACCGCCGACGGTGTGAAGATTGGCGGTGGTATGGGTAATGTGGCACGCAGCATCACAGCCGAGTTCCTCGCCCTCAACAGCAAGGACTCGCTCACCGACTTCTCTGCCGAGGCGGCACGCCACACGCCCCAAATCAGCCGCTACCCCCGTTTCTGCGAGGCAGCACGCTACTGGATGCAGTGGGCAGGTATTCCCGATTCGATTTATTCGCCCTACTCGGGTGGCAACGACTACTCCGACGACTACAAGTCGCGCGGTGTGTGGGTCAATTATCTGGCAGGCGGTTCGGAGGTACTCCCCGACCGTGAGGGTCTGAATATCCCCGTGGATATCGCCTTTGCCTTCCACTCCGATGCAGGTACTTCGCGCAACGACTCCATCATCGGTACACTGGGTATCTACATGAGCAAGTCCGAGGAATGCGACACCTACGCCGACGGCACCTCGCGCAACATGGCACGCCAGCTCACCGACCTCATTCAGTCGAACGTGGTCAATGACGTGCGCCGTCTCTACGAGCCGGAGTGGAACCGCCGCGGTATGTGGAACAAACCCTACTTCGAGGCGCGCTCGCCCCAGGTTCCCACCATGCTGCTGGAGTTGCTCTCTCACCAGAATTTCGCCGATATGCGCTACGGTCTCGACCCGCGCTTCCGCTTCACGGTCAGCCGTGCAGTATATAAAGGTATGTTGCAGTTCATCGCCTCACAGAACAAAGTACCCTATGTGGTACAGCCCCTGCCCGTCGACCACATGAGCGCAACACTTACTTCCAAGGGTCACGCCCTTGTCAGCTGGCAGCCCGTGGAAGACCCCTTCGAGCCAACAGCCACCCCCGACCGCTACATCGTCTATACCCGTATCGGTGACGGTGCTTTCGACAACGGCCGTGTGGTCACCTCGCCCCGTTTCGAGACAGCGGTTCCCGCAGGTGAGGTGTGCAGCTTCAAGGTCACGGCCCTCAACGAGGGTGGCGAGAGCTTCCCCTCCGAGATTTTGTCGGTGGGTGTGGCAGAGAATGCCCGGAAGCCCGTTTTGATTGTCAATGGTTTCGACCGCATCAGTGCGCCTGCCGACTTTGTGGCACCCGCTCCTGCCGACACCCTGCTGGCAGGCTTCCTCGATGACAAGGACCACGGTGTCCCCTACCTCAAGGATGTCAGCTATGTGGGCAAGATGAAGGAGTATCGCCGCAACATCGACTGGATGGACGACGATGCCGCCGGCTTCGGTGACAGCTACGGCGACTACGAGACGATGGTCATCGCCGGAAATACATTCGATTATCCCGCACTTCACGGTCGCGCCATGCTCAAAGCCGGATATTCTTTCGTATCTTGCAGTGACGAAGCGGTGGAAAGCGGCGAGGTGAAGCTGAACGACTACCCGGCTGTGGATATTATCCTCGGCAAGGAGTGTCAGACCAAGATGGGTCGCGGCGGTATTCACCCCCTGCAATTCAAGACCTTCTCCTCCGAGATGCAGTCCGCCATCGCCGACTACTGCCACGCAGGCGGTAATGTGATGGTGTCGGGAGCCTATGTGGCCACCGACCTGTGGGACAACCCCCTCGCACCCCGTGTGGAGGAGGATTGCACCTTTGCCTCCGATGTGCTGAAGTACAAGTGGAGAGTGGGTCAGGCAGCACGCCGTGGCGGTGTGAAGGCCGTGGAGTCTCACCTTCTGCCCGCGGACGGCACATTCGATTACTACTCGACCCTCAACGAGGAGAGCTACGTGGTCGAGTCACCCGATGCCGTAGAGCCTGCCGCTCCCGGTGCGGAGACCGTCATGCGCTACACCGAGAACAACCTCAGTGCCGCCGTAGCCTACAAGGGCGACTACAAAACCTTCGTGATGGGCTACCCCTTCGAGTCGATTCGTTCGGACGAGGAGCGCGCACAGCTCATGGAGCGAGTTTTGGATTTTTTCAACGACAAGAAATAAAAAAATATAACCACCAATTAACACTTAACTACGATGAATAAGATTGATTGCTTCATTCCCTACTCGGGCAAAGAACAGGTAGAACAGACCATCAAGGGACTTTTCGACACCCGACTGGTCAACCGCATTTTCCTGCTGACCGACACCGAAGGCCAACAACCCGTGGAGGGATGCCAACTGCTTCCCATTCGTGGCGCACAGTCGTCACAGACCATAAAAGCCATCGCCGAGGCTTCAGAAGCCGAATTTATACTCCTCTACACCAAGTACAGCACCCTCTCGCTGGGTCTGTTCGCCCTCGACCGCATGACGATGCTCGCGGAAGATTCCCACGCCGGCATGGTCTATGCCGACCATTATCAGGTCAAGGAGGGCAAGCAGAGCAACGCTCCGGTCATCGACTATCAGTTTGGTTCGCTGCGTGACGACTTCGACTTCGGTTCGCTGTTGCTGTTCCGCCGCGATGCATTCTGCGAGGCTGTCAGCCGCATGAAGGCCGACTACGAATTTGCAGGCCTCTACGACCTGCGTCTGAAGCTGAGCCAGAAGGAGCAGCTCATGCACATCAACGAATACCTCTACTCCGAGGTGGAGTTCGACACCCGCAAGAGTGGCGAAAAGATTTTCGACTACGTAGACCCCCGCAACCGCGGTCGTCAGATAGAGATGGAGCAGGCCTGCACCGAGCATCTGAAGGAAATCGGCGGCTATCTCGAGCCCCGTTTCGAGAAGATTGCCTTCGAGGAGGGCGACTTCGAGTATGAGGCTTCGGTCATCATTCCCGTGCGCAACCGTATCCGCACCATTCGCGATGCCATTCGTTCGGTGCTGGCACAGAAGGCCGACTTCAAGTTTAACCTCATCGTCATCGACAACCACTCGACCGACGGCACAACGGAGGCCATCGACGAGTTCAAGGACGACGAGCGACTCATTCACATCATTCCCTCGCGCACCGATTTGGGTATCGGCGGTTGTTGGAACATGGGTGTTCACCACCCCAAGTGCGGCAAGTTTGTCGTTCAGTTGGACAGCGATGATGTCTACAAGGACGAGAACACCCTCACCACGATGGTACGCGCCTTCTACGAGCAGAACTGCGCCATGGTGGTCGGCACCTACATGATGACCGACTTCAACATGAACATGATTGCTCCGGGCATCATCGACCACAAGGAGTGGACACCCGAAAACGGACGCAACAACGCCCTGCGCATCAACGGTCTGGGCGCACCCCGTGCCTTCTACACCCCCATGTTGCGCAAGATTAAGGTTCCCAACACCAGCTACGGCGAGGACTACGCCCTGGGACTCAACATCAGCCGCCACTATCAGATTGGCCGCGTCTACGATGTGGTCTATCTCTGCCGCCGTTGGGAGGACAACTCCGATGCCTCACTCGACATCGTGAAGATGAACGGCCACAACCTCTACAAGGACCGTATCCGTACTTGGGAGTTGCAGGCCAGAATAGCTATGAATCACTAAAATCTCAGGATTATGAAGCAGCGCATTCAAGAGCTCTTTGAGCATCAAATGAGCGTTTGGGAAATGGCTAGAGAAAACTATGCCGCATTGGACCATGTCAGTGTGAAGACACTGCACATCGGTGATGTAACCTACAAGGTGCAGTTCAACCCTGCACGTATCGTCTCATCGGGCGCAAAGATCGACAAGAAGACCATCGCCGCCCGCAAATGCTTTCTCTGTGCTGAGAATCGCCCTGCAGTGCAGACGGGAATACCTTTCAAGGAGCACTACACGATTTTGATTAATCCGTTCCCCATCTTTCCCCGACATCTGACCATTCCCGACAATGCCCACACCGAGCAGAGCATCATCGAGCGCATCGACGACATGCTCGACCTGGCGGAGGCACTGCCCGACTTCACGGTCTTCTACAACGGACCGCGTTGTGGCGCTTCGGCACCCGACCATGCCCACTTCCAGGCCGGCAGCCGCGGATTCATGCCCATCGAATCGCAGTGGCGTCAGCTCATCGCCGCCGAGCTGGGCACACGCGGCAAGGCGCATCTCTACGCCCTGAAGGACCTTCCGCGCAGCACCTTTGTCATCGAATCGGAGGTGAAGGCCGATGCATCGGAACTCTTCGACATTGTCTATGACGATATGGTCCTCCACTTCGGTGAGGAGGAGCCCATGATGAATATCCTCGCCCTCTACGAGGAGAACAAGTGGGTGATTTTCATCTTCCCCCGCGAGAAACACCGTCCCTCGTGCTACACGGCAGAGGGTGAGGCCCGTCTGTTGAGCAGTCCCGCCTCGGTGGATATGGGTGGTGTGTTCATCACTCCGCTGGAGCAGGATTTCGAGAAGATGAACTCCGAGATTCTCGCTCAAATTTTAGGTGAGGTATGTCTCTCGCGCTACGACTTCGAGGAGTTGATACGCCGCATACAGGACGACCTCTGCAAAAAGTAACCAACAAACCAACCGAAAATGAAAGAACCCAAAGTACAGGTCGGCATCATGTTCGAGCCGGAAATCGAATTCACGCTGCTGACCCCATACCGCATCAACGGACAAGAAATTACAGGCGATGAAAAAGTCATTTGCCGTGACGGCAAAGTCGTCTGGCAGGGCAACGCCTACGATGAAATCACCTTTGAGCCCCTCGACGAGTCGCACTCGGAGTTCGAGCTCAAGGGGGTGACCATCGGCATCAACTTCCACTGGGAGCGCAAGGAGAACCAGCGTTTCGAGGGAGCGTTGAAATTCATTGTCGAGAACGACAAGCTCACGGCGGTGAATGTCATTCGTGTGGAGGACTACCTCACCAGCGTCATTTCGAGTGAGATGAGTGCCACCGCATCGCCCGAACTGCTGAAGGCGCACGCCGTCATCTCGCGCAGCTGGCTGCTGGCACAGATTCAGAAGAACAAGGAGATTGCCGCACAGCACACCGACTACTCGGCATACACCCTCACCGACACGGAGATGATTCGCTGGTACGACCGCGAGGACCACACCCGTTTCGATGTGTGTGCCGACGACCACTGCCAGCGTTATCAGGGCATCACACGTGCCTCGACCGCTGCCGTACGCGAGGCGATTGCCGCCACACGCGGACAGCTGTTGATGTATGACGGACAAATCTGCGATGCACGCTTCTCGAAGTGCTGTGGCGGTGCTTTCGAGGAGTTCCGCTACTGCTGGGAGGAGAAGGACATGCCCTATCTGGTGAAGCAGGCCGACAGCAAGAGCGGCGTGGCACTGCCCGACCTCACCATCGAGGAGGAGGCCGTGAAGTGGATTCTCACCTCGCCCGAAGCGTTCTGCAACACCACCGACAAGAAGATTCTCTCGCAGGTGTTGAACAACTACGATCAGGAGACCACCGACTTCTACCGCTGGAAGGTATCCTACACACAGGAGGAGCTCTCCGCCCTCATTCTGCGCCGTTCGGGTGTGGACTACGGACAAATCATCGACCTCGTACCCGTGGCACGCGGAACGAGCGGACGACTGTGGAAGCTCAAGATTGTGGGTACGAAGAAAACCCTCACCATCGGCAAGGAGCTGGAGATTCGCCGCACACTCTCGCCCTCCCACCTTTACAGCTCGGCCTTCGTGGTCGAGAAGGGCGAAACGAATGCCGACGGCGTACCTTCGAGCTTCACCCTCATCGGTGCAGGCTGGGGTCACGGAGTGGGTCTCTGCCAAATCGGTGCCGCCGTCATGGGCGAGAAGGGTTACAAGTATGACGAAATACTGAAGCACTACTTTGTGGGTGCCGACCTCGAAAAAATGTACGAATAGACCTCAACAGCTACTATTAACCAATGAACAAAAATAAACAGACCAACCCCTGGGCATGGATTCCCACGCTCTACTTTGCCCAGGGTATTCCCTACTTTGCGGTCAACACCATCTCGGTGCTGATGTTTAAGAAACTGGGTATGTCGAACACCGACATCGCCCTCTACACCGGCTGGTTGTACCTGCCGTGGGTCATCAAACCCTTCTGGAGCCCCTTCATCGACATCATACGCACCAAACGCTGGTGGACGGTCGTAATGCAAATCGTCATGGCCATCGGTCTGGCGATGGTGGCCTTCACCCTTCCCTCGCCCAACGAGGCGGAGATTGCCACCGGAGCGGTCAATGTGTCGCTCTTCACCGTCTGTCTGGCCATGTTCTGGATTATCGGATTTGCATCTGCCACCCATGACATCGCCTCCGACGGCTACTATATGGTCGCCCTCAACAGCAACCAACAGAGTCTCTTTGTGGGTATCCGCAGCACGGCATACCGTCTGGCGTCCATCTTCGGACAGGGTGCGCTCGTGGTGCTGGCCGGTTGGCTGGAGACCTCCACGGGCAACATTCCCATGGCTTGGCGTTACACCTTCTACGCCATCTCCGCCATGTTCGGACTGCTGACCCTCTACCACATCTACATTCTGCCCCGCCCCGCTGCCGACCACTCGGTGACCGAAGGCAAGAGTCATGTGAATATCCTCCAGGAGTTCTTCGGCACGTTCGGCTCTTTCTTCCGCAAGCCTCAGGTTCTGGTGGCCGTGCTTTTCATTCTGCTGTTCCGTCTTCCCGAGGCACAGCTGGTGAAGATGATTCAGCCGTTCCTCGTTGATCCCAAGGAGCTGGGCGGTCTGGGTCTCTCGACAGCCGAGCTGGGTCTGGTCTATGGCACCATCGGCGTGGCAGGTCTGACCATCGGCGGTATTTTGGGCGGTATCTGCGCATCGCGCGGAGGTCTGAAAAAGTGGCTGTGGCCCATGTCGCTGAGCATCTCGCTCACCTGTCTCACGTTCTGTTATCTGGCGATGTTCCAGCCAGAGAGCATCTACACCATCAGCACCTGCGTCTTCATCGAGCAGTTCGGCTACGGATTCGGATTCACCGCCTTCATGCTCTACATGATGTACTTCGCCGAGGGCGAACACAAGACCTCGCACTACGCCATCTGTACCGCCTTCATGGCACTGGGTATGATGGTGCCGGGTATGGCAGCAGGTTGGATTCAGGAGCAGATGGGCTATGTCAATTTCTTCTGGTGGGTATTTGCCTGCAACATTGCCACATGGATTGTCACCGCAATGGTGAAGATTGACCCCTCCTACGGAAAGAAAGCCGCTTAACCCCCAAAAAACTACTATCATGAAGATGAAAAAGATACTGCTGCCCCTGTTGGCAGCATCGCTCACCCTCTCTTCGCAGGCACAAATCACCATCAAGACCGGTATCGAGGTGCTCAAGGAGCAGGGCTTCAAATGCCTTGAGGGCAAGCGTGTGGGACTCATCACCAATCCCACGGGTGTCGATAACTCGCTCAAATCGACCATCGACATCCTCCACGAAGCCGAGAATGTGAACCTCGTGGCACTCTTCGGCCCCGAGCACGGTGTGCGTGGCGATGTTCACGCCGGCGATCATGTCACCGACATCCGCGATGCCTCGACACAGCTCCCCGTGCGCTCGCTCTACGGCAAGACCCGCAAGGCCACACCCGAGATGTTGAAGGACATCGATGTGCTGGTCTATGACATTCAGGACATCGGCTGCCGTTCGTTCACCTACATCAGCACCATGGGACTGGCCATGGAGGCCGCCGCCGAGAACGACAAGGAGTTTATCGTCCTCGACCGCCCCAACCCCGTGGACGGACTCAAGGTGGAGGGCAGCCTTACGGAGGAGGATTGCACCTCGTTCATCAGCCAGTTCAAAATCCCCTACCTCTACGGTCTGACCTGTGGCGAGCTGGCACAGCTCCTCAACGAGGAGGGTATGTTGAAGAACAAGGCCAAGTGCCGTCTCCACGTGGTGAAGATGGAGGGCTGGACTCGCGACATGAACTACACCGACACCGGTTTGCAGTGGATTCCCTCGTCGCCCCACATTCCCCACGCCCATTCGGTTTACTTCTACCCCATGAGCGGTATTGTGGGCGAGTTGATGTACATGAATATCGGTGTGGGTTACACCATTCCGTTCCAGATGTTCGCCGCACCGTGGATGAAGGCCGCCGAGTTTGCCGACGCGATGAATGCCCTGGGTCTGGAGGGTGTGGCTTTCCGCCCCATCTACGCCAAGCCGTTTTACAGCATCGGCAAGGGCGAGTTGTTGCAGGGTGTGCAGGTACACCTGCTCGACTACCACAAGGTCTCCATCACCGAGATTCAGTTCCTCGTCATGCAGGAGATTGCACGTCTCTACCCCGAACACGCTGTGCTGGCTCACGCCGACAAGGAGCGTTTCCGCTCGTTTGACCTCGCGTGCGGCTCCAAAGAGATTCGCGAACGCTTCTCGCGCCGCAACCGTTGGGAGGATGTGAAAGATTATTGGAATAAAGATGTCGAAAGTTTCCGCGATTTATCTAAAAAGTATTACTTTTATAAATAATTTTCAAAAGTCGGTAACGACTCGCGACAGATTAGGATAAAGATTAATCAGGAAAGAATGTCACCATACAATTACAAGGATTTCCTCCACGAAATAAGACAATTTATTTCCCGGGAAAGAATCTACACCGACGAATTACGTCGTCTGGCGTGGGGTACCGATGCCGGTTTCTACCGACTCATACCCCAAATCATCATCCGTTCGGACAACGAGCAGGAGGTGAGCCGTCTGCTCCACACAGCTTCGGAATACCGCCTGCCCGTCACTTTCCGAGCCGCCGGCACCAGTCTTTCGGGACAGTCCATCAGCGACTCGATACTCATCGTTGCCGGCAAACACTGGGAGCGTTATTCGGTGAGTGACGACCACTCGCAAATCACCCTCCAGCCGGGACTTGTCGGCCAGCGTGTGAACGAGATTCTCGCGCCCTACGGTCGCAAGTTCGCCCCCGACCCCGCCTCCATTCGCAGTGCCATGGTCGGCGGCATAGTGATGAACAACGCTTCGGGCATGAACTGCGGCACGCACGCCAACAGCGACCGCATGTTGCTCTCGGCGCGCATCGTGCTGGCAGACGGCACACTCATCGACACGGGTGACGAACGCTCACGCGAGGCGTTCCGCGCTTCGCACCCCCAATTTTTGGAGCGACTCACGGCGTTGCGCGACTCCATACGCGGCAATGCCACCCTCATGGCGCGCATCGCCAAGAAATACGCCATCAAGAATGTCACGGGTCTGAATATTCTGCCCTTCGTGCGCTACGACGACCCGTTCGACATCATGGCACACCTGATGGTGGGTAGCGAGGGTACGTTGGCCTTCCTCTCGGAGGTGACCATGAAGACCGAATACGACTACCCCTTCAAGGCCAGTGCCATGCTCTACTTCCGCACCATACGCGAGGCGTGTGAGGCGGTGGTGAAGATGAAGCCCCTCGATGTGAAGAGTGCCGAGCTGTTGGACTACAAATCGCTGAGTTCGGTCAGCGACCCCAACTACCTCTCGTTCCTTCAGGAGGTGGGCGAAGAGCAGGCACGCGGACTCACGGCAGTGCTCACCGAGGTCAAGGCGCGCACCCGGGAGGAGCTGGTGGCCGACATAGAGCGCGTGAGCCACGCCCTCGAATCGTTCGACACCTACCGTCCCGTGCATTTCACCGACCGTGCGGAGGAGTACTCCAAGTTTTGGGCTATCCGTTCGGGTATCTTCCCCTCGGTGGGAGGTACGCGCAAGCTGGGCACCACGTGTCTGATTGAGGACGTGGCGTTCCACATCGAGGATTTGCCACAGGCGACCGCCGACTTGCAGGAGCTGATACGCCGTCACGGCTATGACGATGCCTGCATCTACGGCCACGCCCTCGAGGGCAACTACCACTTCATCATCAATCAGGCGTTCGACACCGAAGCCGAGGTTTCGCGCTACGAACAGCTGATGGAGGACGTCAAGTGTCTCGTAGTGGACAAATACGACGGTTCGTTGAAGGCCGAGCACGGCACGGGTCGCAACATGGCACCCTACGTGCGTTACGAATGGGGCGAAGATGCCTACGCGGTGATGAAGGCCGTCAAGGCGTTGTTCGACCCCCACGGTCTGCTCAACCCCGGCGTCATCTTCAACGACGACCCCAAGTGCCACCTCAAGAACTTCAAGCCCCTGCCCCGACTCTCGATTGGCGGCAAGGCAGGTGTGGAGGTGTGCGAGAAGACCGACCGCTGCATCGAGTGCGGATTCTGCGAGGTGAACTGTCTGACCTGCGGATTCAGCATCTCGTCGCGCCAGCGAATAGTTATCAACCGCGAGTTGTCGCGTCTGCAACAGACGGGCGAAGACTCCGAACGTTACGAGACCCTGCGCCGGGAATACAAATATCTGGGTAACGAGACCTGCGCGGGTGACGGTCTCTGTTCCATGTCGTGCCCCATGGGCATCAACGTGGGCGACCTCACCCACATCATTCGTCAGGAGCAGTTGCCCGAGGGCAGCTTCGGCTACCGCATGGGTGACTTTGCCGCCCGTCACTTTGCTGGCATGAAGAGCGGTCTGCGCCCCGTGCTGCATCTGGCCGCCGCAGGCCACGCCCTGCTCGGCACAAAGGCCATGAGCTCGGTGTGCGGTGCGCTCCACTCCACCCTCGGCATTCCGCTCTGGACACCTGCCATGCCCCACGCCTTCAAGCTCTCGGACAAGGCACGCCGCGAAGTGAATGCCGGACTGCAATTCCACGACAAGGTGGTCTATTTCCCCAGCTGCATCAATCAGACGATGGGTGTGGCGCACAATGCCCCCTCGCCGCAACCGCTGGTCAATCGCATGACCTCGCTGCTCCACAAGGCGGGTTACGAAGTCATCTACCCCAAAAACATGGAGCGTTTGTGCTGCGGAACAATCTGGGAGAGCAAGGGTATGCTCGACATTGCCGACCGCAAGACCGCGGAGCTGGAGGAGGCACTCTGGGAGGCGAGCGAACACGGCCGCTATCCCGTCCTCTGTGACCAGAGCCCCTGTCTGCACCGTATGCGCGAGAAAATCACCCGCATGAAGCTCTACGAGCCGGCCGAGTTCATCTGGCTGTTCCTTCGCGAGCGACTCGACTTCCGCCCCACGGAGCGTCCCGTGGCGATACACATCACCTGCTCGATGCGCAAGATGGGGCTGGGAAAGGTCATCACCGACCTCGCCTCGCTGTGCTCGACCCGTGTGGTTGTCCCCGAGGGCGTGGGTTGCTGCGGATTTGCAGGCGACAGAGGTTTCACCCACCCCGAGGTGAACGCCTACGCCCTGCGAAAACTCAAACCTCAACTCCGCGAGGCACACATCACCACAGGTTACAGCAACAGCCGTACCTGCGAAATAGGTCTGACGACCAACACCGGTGTACCCTATCAGTCGATTGTCTATCTGGTCGATGAGTGTACCACCGCCAAACGGCACTAACTACAACCTTTAAAGACTACTATGTCCAAAAATCGAATCCTGGCCCTCGACATCCTGCGCGGTATCACCATCGCCGGCATGATTCTGGTCAACAATCCCGGCTCGTGGGCGCACATCTACGCCCCCCTGAGCCACGCTCAATGGAACGGACTCACCCCCACCGATTTGGTCTTCCCGTTCTTCATGTTCATCATGGGTATCTCGACTTACATCTCGTTGCGTAAGTTCGACTTCGCCCTCACCAAAGATTCCGTGGTCAAGGTGCTCAAACGCACCCTCTACATCTTCCTCACGGGTATGGCCATCGGCTGGTTCTCGCGCTTCTGCTTCTACTGGCACTCCGCACCCGAGGAGCTGTCGTTCTTCGAAAAGCTGTGGGAAGCATCGTGGACCTTCGACCGTATCCGCATATTGGGTGTCATGCAGCGTCTGGCACTCTGCTACTGTGCGGCTTCGTTTGCGGCCATGACCCTCAAACACCGTCAGATTGTGGGACTCATCGTTGTGCTGTTGGTGGGTTACAGCGTTCTCCTGCTCACGGGTAACGGCTACGCCTACAACGAGGAGAACATCCTCTCGATTGTCGACCGCGCCATTCTCACCCCCGCCCATATGTACAAGGACAACGGCATCGACCCCGAGGGTCTGCTCAGCACACTGCCTGCCATCGCTCACGTACTCATCGGTTTCTGTGTGGGTCGCGTGATGATGGGCGACAAGTCGAAGGAGCAGCAGACCGACCGCGTGCTCGACTCCCACATCATCAAACTCTTTCTCATCGGTACCGTCCTCACCTTCTCGGGCTTCCTCCTCGCTTACGGACTGCCCATCAACAAGAAGATTTGGTCGCCCACCTTCGTGCTGACCACCTGCGGTCTGGCATCGAGCCTTCTGGCACTCCTGATTTGGATTATCGACGTGAAGGGCTACAAGCGTTGGAGCGTCTTCTTCGAGGCGTTCGGTGTCAATCCCCTCTACCTCTATGTGCAGGGCGGTGTATTGAGTATCCTCTTCGGTGCCATTCACATTCCGTGGGGCGAGGGTTCGGTGAACATCATCACACTGATTTACAGCAAGACCCTCTTGCAGATACTGCCCCCCACGGCGGCATCGTGTGTCTATGCCCTGCTGTTCGTGACCCTCAACTGGTGCATCGGCTACCAGCTCTACAAACGCAAGATTTACATCAAATTCTAACCTAAAAAATACCTAAGACCATGATACTTATAGCTGACAGTGGCTCCACCAAGACCGATTGGTGTGTAGCCCAAAAGGGAGAAATTCTCCACCGCGTATTCACCAAGGGCATGAATCCCTTTTTCCAGACCGAAGAGGAGATGAAGGAGGAGATTCGCAACACCCTTCTTCCCCAACTTCCCGAGGGCGGTTTCGATGCCGTCTATTTCTACGGTGCAGGCTGCACCCCCGAAAAGGCAGAGCAGGTGCGCAATGCCCTCTCCACTATTCCGGGCATCCGTGGCGAAATTCTCGTGGCTTCGGATATGCTGGGCGCGGCACGCGGTCTTTGCGGCCACCATGCCGGCATCGCCTGCATTCTGGGTACGGGTTCCAACTCGTGCCACTTCGACGGCGAGCAAATCACCGCCAACGTATCGCCCCTGGGCTTCATTCTCGGTGACGAGGGCAGCGGTGCCGTGCTGGGCAAATTGTTTGTGGGCAGTCTGCTGAAAAATCAGATGACCGAAGGACTCAAGGAGGAGTTCCTCCAAGAGTACAACCTCACCCCTGCCGAGATTATCAACCGCGTCTATCGCCAGCCCTTCCCCAACCGTTTCCTCGCCTCGCTATCGCCCTTCCTGGCCAAGCACCTCGACGACAAGACGGTACACGACCTTGTTGTCGAGAGCTTCGAAGCGTTCTTCCGCCGCAACATCATGCAGTACGACTACAAGAACTGCGAGGTACACTTCATCGGCTCGGTGGCACACTACTACCACTCGCCCCTCGAGGAGGCCGCCCACCGTCTGGGCATACGTCTCGGCCGCATCATGCAGAGCCCCATGGAGGGTTTGGTGGCTTACCACAACGCCTAATCCACGATTCACGGAAAACTTAAAAAACAAAAAATATGGCATTCGTAAAGATTTCAGAACAGCCCTCTCTGTACAACGACCTTGAGAAGAAGTCGGTATTGGAGATTCTTCAGGACATCAACACCGAGGACAAAAAAGTAGCTTTGGCCGTCGAGAAGGCCATTCCCCAGATTGAGAAACTCGTTTCACAGATTGTTCCGCGCATGAAGCAGGGCGGACGTATCTTCTACATGGGTGCAGGTACCAGCGGACGACTGGGTGTGCTCGATGCATCGGAGATTCCGCCCACGTTCGGTATGCCCAACACCCTCATCATCGGTCTCATCGCCGGCGGTGACACCGCTCTGCGCAACCCCGTGGAGAATGCCGAGGACGACACCCAGAAGGGTTGGCAGGAGCTTCTCGAGCGCAACATCAACGACAAGGACACCGTCATCGGTATTGCCGCTTCGGGAACAACGCCCTACGTTATCGGTGCCCTGCACGAGGCACGCGCCCACGGTATCCTCACCGGCTGCATCACCAGCAACCCCGACTCGCCCATGGCCGCCGAGGCCGATGTACCCATCGAGATGATTGTCGGCCCGGAGTATGTCACCGGCAGCTCGCGCATGAAGTCGGGTACGGGTCAGAAGATGATTCTCAACATGATTACCACTTCGGTTATGATTCAGCTGGGCAGAGTCAAGGGCAACAAGATGATTAACATGCAGTTGAGCAACAAGAAGCTCGTTGACCGCGGTACTCGTATGCTGGTCGAGGAGCTGGGTTTGGATTACGACACCGCCAAGGCGCTGTTGCTCATGCACGGCAGCGTGAAGAAGGCTTCCGATGCCTACCGCGAGGGACACAAAGAGTAGGAAAGGGTCAAAGCAATGAAAAAACTGATACTCCTATTGTGTGCCTTCATGGCTTGGGAGGGTATCACGGCACAGCATCTCACCCGTGTGGCTCCCGAGCAGGTGGGTCTCGACTCGCGACAGCTGGTCTATGCCGACCGCGCCATCGAGGAGGCCATCGCCGAGCGTGAGATTCCGGGTGCCGTGCTGGCAGTGGTCAAGGACGGCAAGATGGCCTATCTGAAGGCCTACGGCAACCGCCGCACAGAGCCTTACGTAGACCCCATGACCACCTCCACCATCTTCGACATGGCGTCGTGCAGCAAGGCCATGAGTACCTCGGTCTGCGCCATGATTTTGGTCGAGAGAGGTCTCATCCGTCTGCAAGACCCCGTGAGCCACTACATCGAGGACTTCCGGGACTGGGAGAGCGAAGACGGACAATCGAAGCGCACCATACATGTGCAGGATTTGATGACCCACTCGTCGGGACTGCCCGCCTACGCCTCTGTTCCGCAGCTCGTGGAGCAGTACGGCAAGCTCAATGCCGACGGACTGATGGAGTACATCTCGACCTGTCCGCGTCAGTTCGAGCCGCGCACGGCGTTCCGTTACAGCTGTCTGAACTACATCACCCTGCAACACATCATCGAGCAGGTGTCGGGCGAGTCGTTGCGCGACTTTGCCCGCAAGAACCTCTTCGATGTGCTGGGCATGGACTACACCGACTACCTGCCCTGTCGTGAGGACAGCGACGGCAACTGGGTCAATACCGCCGATGCCCACTGGGCACCCCTTGTCAAGGGCGACTGGCACTCGCTGATTGCCCCCACCGAGGAGCAGCCCAACGGTCAGATACTCTGCGGTCAGGTGCATGACCCCCTGGCTCGCGTGATGAACGGAGGTGTGAGCGGCAACGCCTCGGTCTTCTCCTCGGCAGAGGATATTGCCGTGCTGTGTGCCGCCCTTCAGAATGGCGGTTCATGGAACGGACACCGCATTCTCAGCCCCATGGGTGTGAGAGCCATGCGTTCGATACCCCGTGAAGTGAGCGAGCTGGGACGTACCCTCGGCTGGGACAACTGCACCCCCTATGCCTCCAACAACGGCAGTCTGCTGGGAGCACAGACTTACAGTCACACGGGCTACACGGGCACCAGCATTGTCATCGACCCCGAGAGCAACCTCAGCATCATCTTGCTGACCAATCATGTTCACCCCCACGACGAGCACAGCGTAATCCGCCTGCGCACGTTGGTGAGCAATGTGGTGGCGGCGAGTCTGACGGGTGACCCCGTGGAGCAGATGGCTCCCTACACCGAGCACTACTACAAGCGCATTGTCGATTTCATGGACGAGAAGCCCGTCACCTCCGACAACATCGTGATGCTGGGCAACAGTCTCACGGAGAACGGCGGCGACTGGTCGGCACGTCTGGAGACGGAGAATGTCATCAACCGCGGCATCATCGGTGACGAGGCGATGGGCGTCTATGACCGTCTGCACCTCATCTTGCCGGGACAGCCTGCCAAGATATTTCTGATGATTGGCGTCAATGACATCTCCCACGATTTAAGCAGTGAGGAGATTGCCCGCCGTGTGGAGATGATTATGGAGCGTATCCGCAGGGAGAGCCCCTCGACCAGGCTCTACGTGCAGAGCATTCTGCCCTTCAACGAGAGTTTCCATCGCTACAAGCGTCTGGACGGCAAGGAGGAGATGGTCGCCCAAATCAACACCCTGTTGAAGGCGGCCGCCAAGCGTCACGATGCCAAATACATCGACCTCTACTCGCGCTTCTGCCCCAAGCACAGCCACACCCTGCCGGCGGAATACTCCACCGACGGACTCCACCTCAACGAGGAGGGCTACAAGATTTGGGTGAAGGCATTGCGCAGATATATGTAATCCGCACTCGTCCCAACGAAAAGCAGATACATATATCCGCCTCAACGAAAAAAACGGCAACCGAGCAAATTCGGCTGCCGTTTTTTTATGGCGGTGATGGCGGTGATGGCGGTGATGGCGGTAACGGGGGTAAAACGATATGCTGAAAAAATCAAAAGTCGGGTCTTTTCATTGAAGCCCGACTTGGTGGCTTACGCTCCTCCGCACCCGTGGGGAGAGGATTTTCGATAGGGGGACGCTCCCCCACTCCGATTATTTGTCCATATCCTGCAAATGGATGTCGAGGGCGCGCACCGAGATGTGAATCTCCCACATCGACACGCCCAGCGAGCACATCAGCAGAAAGAGTGCGATGGCGAAGATGTAGACCGAAGTGAGGGTCCAGCCGATGTAGATGAGCAACATGGTCACCACGCAGAAAAACAGACTCGCCACACCCAGAAACTGCATGAGGCGTGTGAGACTCAGTCGCAAACGCAGGTTGTCGATTTGCGCGTGGGTCACCTTGGTGGGGTTTTGGTGGTGCTGCTCGTTGAGACGGCGCACCAGCTGGGCATACGACAGAAAACGGTTGGTGTAAGCCAGCAGAATGAGCGACACCGCAGGGAAAAGCAATGCCGGTGTCGTGAGGGTTAATTCGTCCATAATCTGTAAAAAACTTATTTCTCGCTGCAGGGATTCTCCTTCCCGATGATGAGGTCGTCGAGCGAGAGCTTCGGCACGTAATGCACACCGTCACGGCGGTAGTAGTCGGTGCTCTCGCCACTGTGTATTTCTTCCATTTCGATGGTGTCGGCACCGCGTCCCAATGCCAGAATCAGCAACGGACGGCAGGGCAACGCGAACTCCTCCTGCACCTTGTCGGCATCGAATGCCGCGATGCAGATGCCGTTGAGTCCCATCTCCACCGCCTGCAGGAGCAGGGTCTGTGCCGCCATGCCGAGGTCGATGTCCACATAGCGCGTCTCCTCTGCCGAGGAGCAGATGATGATATACGCCGAGGGTGGTGTCTGGGGTGAAGGCAGCTTCAGTTCGGGCAGTGCCGCCCCCATCGAGATGAGGGGCAACATACGCCGCGCCTCGTCGTGCAGCACGGGGCGGTAGCGCAACACCTGGGCGTTGCGAGCCGACGGAAGACGATTGACCAGCGACAGGATACGCTCCATCTGGTCGTCACGCACTTCGAATTTAGGGTCGTAACTTCTGTGACTGCGGTTTTTGGTCACCAGACGCGAGAGCGTGCCCAACACCTTGTGGACAGGTTTCGAAGCCGGACGCGCGAAGTATTCCTCCATCTTGCGACCCAAATAATTATCTGCCATTTTTCATTTGTTAAGACCAACAAAGGTAGCAATAATTTGCGAACATATCTTTTTTATCCGTAAATTTGCCCCTTGTAAAAAAAATCGGAAAGACGAAATGAAAGCACTCGCCACCATTACACTGTTGATACTTTCCAATGCCTTCATGACACTGGCATGGTACGGACATATTGCCTTCAAATCCAAGATGGAACGCTTCGGCATGATTACCATCATCTTCATCAGCTGGGGCATCGCCCTCTTCGAGTATTTCTGTCAGGTGCCTGCCAACCGCATCGGCAGTGCCGACCTCGGCGGCCCGTTCTCCATCTGGGAGCTGAAGGTCATTCAGGAGGTCATCTCGCTGACCGTCTTTTCGGTCTTCGTCCTCTTCTTCATGAAGGGCGACCCCGTCAAATGGAATCACATCGCAGGCTTCATCTGTCTGATTATGGCGGTGTGGTTCATCTTCAAGAAGTAACAATTAACAAATATCAGTAATTATGAAAAACTTATTCAAAGTCTTATTCCTGTCGTTTGCACTGGCGATGACCATCACCGCCTGCTCCGATGACGACAACAACGGCGGCAACGGCGGCAACGGCGGCATCGCGCCCAAATTCGAAGGCGCTTACATCCTCAACGAGGGCAACATGAGCAGCGAGACCGGCTCGCTCCACTTCCTCGATGCCCAGAACCATCTCTACGAGAATGTTTTTGCCACAGCCAACAGCGGCAAGCATCTGGGTAATGTTGCACAGGACATGTATATCCACAACAACAAAATCTATGTCGTGGCACAGAACGGTACTCGCGACACATTCTGCCACCTGACCGTTTTCGACAAGGACACCTACAAGCTGGTGGGCGAATACTACAAGGACCCCAATGCAGGAAAGGACAAGTACTCTCCTGCCGACTGGGTTACCCACATCGCCGTACTCGATGAGGAGCATGTCTACCTGCGCGTCAACGGCAAGGGTATCTTCTGCCTCAACACCAAGACCGGCGAGAAGACCCCTGTCAAGGGCAGCGAGTCGGCACAGCAGCGCACGATGGTTGTTCTGGACGGCAAGGTGATTGCCATGGGCAACAAGAAGACCGGTTTCCTGGTTATCGAGAAGGACAAGGAGGCTGTGGCTCACCCCGAAATCGCCGACATTCAGGGCATCGCCAAGACCTATGACGGCAACCTGTGGATGGTTGCTCCCACGACCATCTACAAAGTCAGCGGCAAGGACTTCAGCATCATCGACCAGCACGAAATCACCGACTTCAACGTGAACAAGGGCTACGGCAACGCTTCGGTCATCGGCTCTGCCAAGGGTAACATCTACTACGCCGACGATCGCGCAGGTGTGGTATGGAAGCACAACTTCGCCCGGAACACCACCACTTCGTTGTCGTTCAAGGAGTTCATGCCCACCCCCTACAAGCTCTACAACGGTTTTGCAGTAAATCCTGTCAACGGTGACATCTACCTGGCACAGCTCAAGGACTACGGTAACGATTACCTCACCAACTCGGTGATTCGTCTCAAGGACAACGGTTCTAAGCTGGAGCTGGTTTGGGAGTCGGACAACAACCCCTTGCGTTTCTGCGCCGGCATCTTCTTCCCCGAGCAGTTCGAGTAAGAGTGACTCACGCGTGGCGGAGCGGCTCCACACCCTCTGTCGCGTGATGTGAAATCGTCCACCATACAGACTTATCCACCCCGACCCTCCACAGGTCGGGGTGATTTTTTTCGCCCCTCACCAAGCGATGCTCCGCCCACAGGGGAAAGCCGTCCGCCGATGCTCTATTTTTCGCCCGCGGCTGACAGGGTGTGCATATTTTTTGTATTTTTGTACTCATGAAAATCACATTTTTGGGAACAGGAACATCTCAGGGTGTGCCTGTTATCGGCTGCCACTGCAAGGTCTGCCGTTCGGACGACCCGCGCGACAAACGTCTGCGCACCTCCGCCATGATAGAAACTCGCGGTGTGAGACTGGTCATCGATGCCGGTCCCGACTTCCGCTATCAGATGCTCCGCACGGGTGTTTCGCACATCGACGGCATACTGCTCACCCACGAACACAAGGACCACATCGGCGGTCTGGACGATGTCAGAGCGTTTAATTTTGTCGATTACCCCAACATCCACAAGGTGGACATCTACGCCATGCCCACCACGGTGGAGTGTGTGAAAAAGGATTTCAGCTACGCCTTCGCGCAGAACAAATACCGCGGAGTCCCCGAAATGGTGTTGCACACGCTGACCCCCGGCGAGAAATTCTCGGTCTGCGGGGTGGAGATTATCCCCGTGGCAGGTCACCACTCGCGATTCAGCGTGACGGGCTACCGCATCGGCAAGTTGGCTTATCTGACCGACTTCAAGACCATCGACCCCGAGGAGGAGGCAAAGCTCCACGGTCTGGACCTGCTGGTGGTCAATGCCCTGCGTTTCCTGCCCCACGACTCCCACTTCAACGTGAAGGAGGCGCTCGCCCTCATCGACAGGGTGAAGCCCCGAAGAGCACTGCTCACCCACATGTCGCACGACATCGGTCTGCACGCCGACTCCCACGACCTCCTGCCCGAGAATGTGGAGCTGGCCTACGACACTCTCGAAATAGAAATTAACGATTGATATGAAAACATTAGAAGGTAAAATTATTGTCATCACGGGCGCATCGTCGGGTATCGGCGAGGCCATGGCGCGCGAATATGCCGCCGCAGGTGCCAAGGTGGTACTCGGCGCACGCAGCGTGGATAAATTGCAGCACATCGTCTCCGAGATTACGGAGAAGGGCGGTCAGGCGGCCTTTGCAGGGGTCGATGTCACCCGCCCCGAGGAGTGCAAGCACCTCATCGACACGGCGGTCGATACCTTTGGCGGTATCGATGTGCTGATTTGCAATGCAGGTCTGTCGATGCGCGCCATCTTCGACGATGTGGACCTCGCGGTGCTCCACAAGCTCATGGACGTGAACTTCTGGGGTGCGGTCAACTGCTGCAAGTATGCACTGCCCTACATTCAGGAGTCGAAGGGTTCGATTGTCGGCATCTCGTCGGTGGCCGGTCTTCACGGTCTGCCCGGACGCACCGGCTACTCGGCTTCGAAGTACGCCATGACAGGTTTCCTCGAGACCCTGCGCATCGAGAACCTCAAGAAGGGTATTCATGTGATGATTGCCTGCCCCGGATTTACGGCTTCCAACGTGCGTTTCTCGGCACTCACCGCCGACGGCTCACAGCAGGGCGAGACACCGCGTGACGAGTCGAAGATGATGACCGCCGAGGAGGTCGCCCACCGCGTGGCAAAGGGTATCCTCAACCGCAAGCGTCTTTGTCTGATGGAAATTGAGGGTCGCGCCACCTTCTTCTTCAAGAAGTTCTGCCCCGCATTCGTGGACAAGATGTTCTACTACGTGATGTCGAAAGAGCCGGACAGCCCCTTCAAATAATTGCTTCGGCGGGGGGGCAAACGACAAAAGGACGCAACGAAGCGACAACGCAACGGCAATCCCTTTGTTCGCGCCAGCGGCAGTCTCTCCCCTCACCGCAAGTGACAGGTACAAAAAAAGGTCGGAATTTTTCAATTCCGACCTTTTTGTTTTATCCTCTTTTCGGAGGTTATGCAGTGGCGTGCTCCAGCTTCTTCATAATCGAGAAGATGAAGAGTGCCGAGATGAGACAGAGGACGATAAGGATAGTCCAGAGTACCCACAACGGAAGACCGCCCCACAGAATACCGATAATCGAGACGAGGTAGTTACCCACGGCAGTGGCAGCGAACCAACCACCCATCATCAGACCCTTATACTTGGGAGGTGCCACCTTCGACACGAACGAGATACCCATCGGCGAGAGGAACAACTCCGCGAAGGTCAGCACGAGGTAGGTCGAAATCAGCAGGTTGGGGGTTACACGATAGTCGGCAGTGGTCGAAGCCAAATCATCGGGAATGGGAAGACCCATAGAACCTACCGCCATGATGGTGAAGCCCAGAGCGGCGATGAACATACCTATACCGATTTTACGGGGAGCCGAAGGCTCTTTGCCACGCTTGGCCAGCGCACCGAACACCGCCATCGAAATGGGGGTCAATGCCACCACGAAGAAGGGGTTGAACTGCTGGAACTTCTGGGGCAGGACAGCCACCTCGGTGTCACCCATGGCGAAATACTTGCTCACCAGAAGTGCAACGGCACCGACGGCCACAAGACCCGACACCAGTCTCTCCTTGGCTTTCGAAGCCTGTGCAAAGGCAATGGCACCGTAGACGAAGAAGATAATCAGGACGAGGTTAATCACATCGAAACCGATACGCGACAGACCCGTAACCGAGGTTGCGGTGTAGTCACGCGCGAAGAAGGTGAGCGTCAGACCGTTCTGGTGGAAGGCCATCCAGAAGAAAATCACAACGGCATAGACCAGCAACAGAGCGGTGATGCGCGACTTGTTCTGCTCGGGAGTCAGCTCCACGACCTCCTCCTTCTGCTCGGGAGTGGCACTCTTGACATTCACATCGGCGTGCTTGAAAGTACGCTTGCCCAGCACGTAAATCGCCATCGAGATGATGAGCGAGAGGCAGGCTACGGCAAAGCCCCAGTGATAGGAGCCCGACAGGCTGTTGATATAAGCATTGGCGAAACCTTCGAGGTCATTGACATACTCGGCACCCTGAGCTGCGGCCAGATTCGAGAACTTGGCGAGAGCCTCCGACGAGATGCTGCCGTCGAGGAAGCTGTGAGCCAGAGCCGGAATGTCGGCGTTGTAGGAGAAGCCGTCCTTACCCATGTACCACTCGGTAATCTTCTCGGCCGCGGTGGGAGCAAACAATGCGCCGACGTTGATGGCCATGTAGAAAATCGAGAAAGCCGTATCACGCTTTGCCGAATACTTGGGGTCGTCGTAGAGGTTACCCACCATCACCTGGAGGTTACCCTTGAAAAGACCCGTACCCAAAGCGATGAGGAACAGCGCGCCAAACATGGCGGCCATACCGGTTACATCGGTGCCTGTGGGAATGGCCAGACACACATAACCGAGGAACATGACGATGATACCGGTGGTGACCATTTTACCGTAACCGAACTTGTCGGCCAGATAACCGCCCAACACGGGGAGGAAGTAGACCAGTGCAAGGAAACCTGCAAAGACATTGGAGGTCACACCCGATGAAAAACCGAATTTTGCCTGCAAAAAGAGCGTGAAGATGGCAAGCATGGTATAGTAGCCGAATCGCTCGCCGGTGTTAGCAAGCGACAACACCCACAAACCTTTTGGTTGTCCGTTAAACATAGTTTTAGAAGATGTGTTAATAATTAAATTTGAATTTCTACAAAGGTAGAATTTTTTTTCGTAATTCTACACCCGTATTGCATCTTTAGAAGACAATTTCGACACCTTGAAACTCATTTTTTAAGATTATCCCCCGCTTTGGCCGACAATTTGTCACCTTTTCCACCCATTTTAGTGATAATTTCATCATCATCGACTCATCACACAGCCCCTTTCCTTCTCATTTTCACCTCCGAAAGGAGATTTTTCGCCTCCTCTGCGCCCCACTTTTCACGGGGCTTTGTGAGGAATTTCCACCGATTTTTCGTATATTTGTACTAAACACAGTTGTATCATGGAACAAACTACACCCCACCTTCCCATCGTGGAACGTGACGAGTGGCTTCGCCCGGCGGAGGAAGCCCTCAACGCCCGATGGACGCGCTACACCGAGCGCAAAAAGGATATCATGCGTTCGTCATCGACCCTGACCGACTACGCCAACGGCTATCTCTACTTCGGCTGGAGGTGGGACGCACAACTCGACGGCTGGTGGTTCAGAGAGTGGCTGCCCGAAGCGCAGGACGTCTATATCTTCGGCGACTTCAACAACTGGCAGCGCACCGAGTTGAGACTCCACAAAGACAAAAACGGTGTGTGGAGCATCTTCTTCCCGTCGGCCATGTACCGCGACCGTCTGACACACGGCTCTCTCTATAAGATTCACGTGCACGGCCACAACGGCTGGCTCGACCGCATACCCGCCTACGCCACCCGTGTGGTGCAGGACGATGAGACGAAAAACTACACCGCGCAGTTCTGGAACCCCGAACCCTTCGACTGGCAGGGCGACCACTTCGATACCTCGTCCATCGGCGCACCCCTCATCTACGAGGCACACGTGGGCATGGCACAGGAGAAAGAGGGTGTGGGCACCTACGCCGAGTTCACCCAAAAGGTGTTGCCCGTCATTCACCGTGACGGCTACAACGCCGTGCAGCTCATGGCCATCGCCGAGCACCCCTACTACGGTTCGTTCGGCTATCACGTCTCCAACTTCTTTGCCCCCTCGTCACGCTTCGGCACACCCGAGGAACTGAAGGAGCTGATTCGCCGCGCCCACGAGCTGGGCATCGCGGTCATCATGGATTTGGTACACGCCCACTATGTGAAGAACCTCAACGAGGGCATCAACGAGCTGGACGGCAGCGACCACCTCTACTCCAAACCCGGCGAGGCAGGCTATCAGAAGTATTGGGATTCGATGATTTTCGACTACGGCAAACACGAGGTCGAGCACTTCCTGCTCTCCAACGTGAAGTATTGGCTCGACGAGTTCCACTTCGACGGCTTCCGCTTTGACGGTGTCACCTCCATGATTTACCACCACCACGGCTATGTGGATTTCGACAGCCGCGACAAATTCTTCGATGAGGGCGTCAATAACGATGCCATCACCTACCTCACCCTTGCCAACGACCTTATTCACGAATACCGTCCCGATGCGCTGACCATCGCCGAGGATGTGAGCGGTATGCCCGGCATGTGTATCCCCACAGCCGACGGCGGTATAGGTTTCGACTACCGTCTGGGCATGGCGATTCCCGACTTCTGGATTAAGCTGCTGAAGGATATTCCCGACGAGGATTGGAACATCTGGGAGATGTGGTCGGTGATGACCAACCGTCTGCCCGACATCAAGACCGTGGCCTACGCCGAGTCGCACGACCAGGCACTGGTGGGCGACAAGACCATCGCCTTCCGACTGATGGACAAGGAGATGTATTTCCACATGGACCGCGCCTCCGAAAATCTGGTCATCGACCGCGGTATGGCGCTCCACATGATGATTCGACTGATGACCATCTCCACGGGCGGTCAGGCCTACCTCAACTTCATGGGCAACGAGTTCGGACACCCCGAATGGATTGACTTCCCACGCGAGGGAAACAACTGGAGTTATGCCCACGCACGCCGTCAGTGGTCACTCTCGCGCAACGGTCTGCTGCGCTACTCGTGGCTCGGCGCGTTCGACAAGGCGATGATTCGACTCGTCAAGAAATACAAGGTGCTCTCCTCGGGTTATGCGTGGAACAACCTCATGGACGAGCAGAACAAAACCATGGTCTTCTCCCACGGCAAACTGCTCTTTGTCTTCAACTGGCACCCCTCGGCTTCGATTCCCGACTACGAGTTGCCCGTACCGCAGGCAGGTCGCTATGTGCCGATACTCTCCACCGACGAGAAACGCTTCGGCGGACAGGAACGCCAGTCGATGGACGACGTCCACTTCTCCTACAACGTGAAGGGCGACGACGGCAAGGAGTACCCCAAAATCCGCATCTACAACACCTCGCGCACGGCTACGGTCTTCGTCCGCAAGCGATAGCCGCTCCGCGACAATACATTCCCACAAGGGCAACCCTCCGACGGTTGCCCTTTTTTGTGCCCCTCTCCCCGGCACGACATCGGGGGTCGGAAAATCGTTTTTGGACTTAATTATTGCGATTTAGACCATTTTTCACTACTTTTGCACAGATAATACGATAACAATTAAAACACAGATAAATGATGATGGAACTCAGTGAACAAGAACAGCTTCGAAGAGCATCTCTGGCACAACTTCGCGAGCTGGGCATTGACCCCTATCCCGCTGCCCGTTACGAGGTGACGGCAACGGCACGCGAAATAGCTGAAAACTACGACGAGCAGAAGCAGAACTACCAAAACGTACGCATCGCAGGACGTATCATGTCGCGCCGTATCATGGGTAGCGCTTCGTTCTTCGAATTGCAGGACCACACCGGCCGCATTCAGGTCTACATTCGTCGCGATGACATCTGCCCCGAAGGTGACCCCACATTATACAACACCGTATTCAAGAAGCTCCTCGACATCGGTGACCACATCGGCGTGGAGGGTTTCGCTTTCCACACCAAGACCGGTGAATTGTCGGTACACTGCAACAAGTTTACCGTCATCTCCAAGTCGGTACGTCCCCTTCCCGTGGTGAAGGCCAAGGACGGACAGACCTTTGACGCCTTCACCGACCCCGAGGTGCGCTACCGCCAGCGTTATGTCGATTTGGTGGTCAATCCTCAGGTTAGAGATGTCTTCGTGAAGCGTTCGAAGATTATCTCCACCATGCGCGAGTTCTTCAACGCGAAGGGCTATCTCGAGGTGGAGACCCCCATTCTCCAGCCCATTCCCGGTGGTGCTTCGGCGCGTCCGTTCATCACCCACCACAACACCCTCGACATGGACCAGTATCTGCGTATCGCCAGCGAGCTGTACCTCAAGAAACTCATCGTGGGTGGCTTTGACGGTGTCTACGAGTTCGGCAAGAACTTCCGCAACGAGGGTATGGACCGCACCCACAACCCCGAGTTTACCGTAATGGAGATTTACGTGGCTTATCAGGACTACATCTGGATGATGGAGTTCACCGAACAGATGCTCGAGAAGGTAGCCATGGCCGTGAACGGCACCACCGATGTGGTTATCGACGGCAAGCAGGTATCTTTCAAGGCTCCTTTCCGCCGCATCACCATGACCGATGCCATTCGCGAGAAGACCGGTTACGACATCACGGGTCAGAGCGAGGAGCAGCTCAGAGAGGCTTGCAAGCGACTCAATGTCGAGACCGACGAGACGATGGGTAAGGGTAAGCTCATCGATGCCATCTTCGGTCAGTATTGCGAGGAGGAGTTCGTACAGCCTACTTTCGTGACGGACTACCCCATCGAGATGTCTCCCCTCGTGAAGCGTCACAGAGAGAACCCCGACCTCACAGAGCGTTTCGAGTTGTTCGTCAATGGTAAGGAGTTGTGCAACGCCTACTCGGAGCTCAACGACCCCATCGACCAGCTGGAGCGTTTCCAGGAGCAGTTGCGTCTCTCGGAGAAGGGCGACGACGAGGCGATGTTCATCGATATGGACTTCGTGCGCGCCCTCGAGTACGGTATGCCCTCATGTTCGGGTATGGGTATCGGCATCGACCGTCTGGCGATGTTCATGACCGGTCAGCCCTCGATTCAGGACGTGCTGTTCTTCCCCCAGATGCGCCCCGAGAAGAAGGCGGTCAACGACCCCGCCGAGAAGTACATCGAAATCGGTGTCCCCGAGGAGTGGGTGCCCGTCATTCAGAAGATGGGTTATCTGACTGTCGATTCGCTGAAGAAGCTCTCGGCAGGCAAGTTCTTCAACGACCTCTGCGGTTTCAACAAGAAGAACAAACTCGGTTTGAAGGCTCCCTCGATGGAGGAGGTCAAGAAGTGGTGCGAGGAGTAATCCCCAATCCCGAAAACGAAAATTAATAAGTTTACAAAAACCATAAAAATTTACGAAAATGAGAAAGAAAATTGTAGCCGGTAACTGGAAGATGAACACTCTTCCCCAGGAGGGCGTAGAGTTGGCAAAAGGTGTAGTAGCAGGTCGTGGTGAGGTTTCGAATGAGGTGAGCTTCATCGTATGTCCTCCCTTCACTCACATCGCCATGGTAGCCGAGGCTTTGAAGGGTTCTGACATCGAGTTCGGTGCACAGAACTGCGCAGCAGAGGCTAAGGGTGCTTACACCGGTGAGGTAGCAGCATCGATGATTGCAGCTCTGGGTTGCAAGTACGTTATCCTCGGCCACTCGGAGCGTCGCCAGTACTACGGTGAGACTTCGGAGACCCTGAACAAGAAGATGGAGCAGGCTTATGCTAACGGTTTGACTCCCATCTACTGTGTAGGTGAGAACCTCGAGGAGCGTGAGGCTGAGAAGCACTTCGACGTAGTGAAGGCTCAGATTGAGGAGGTTGTTTACAACCTGACCGAGGAGCAGTTCAAGAACCTCGTTATCGCATACGAGCCCGTATGGGCTATCGGTACCGGTAAGACCGCTACCGCTGACCAGGCACAGGAGATTCACGCCTACATCCGCAAGGTATTGGCTGAGAAGTTCGGCGCACTGGCACAGGAGACCGCTATTCTCTACGGTGGTTCTTGCAAGCCCGCAAACGCAGCCGAGATCTTCGCTAAGGAGGATGTTGACGGTGGTCTGATCGGTGGTGCAGCCCTCAAGGCAGCTGACTTCCTCGCTATCGGCAAGGGTTTCTAGGAGCGACGAACGAATACGTTCATTAGCACCAATACATGCAATAAGGTGTCCCTTTTGGGGACACCTTATTTGTTATACGGCTATTCCATGTTCCAACGGTCGCTCCTAGAACAATTCAGACATTCCCCTCTTTCTCTCTCCTTTGAAAAAGGGGAGATTCGCTGACGCGGGGAAGGGGCGCAAGGTTTTACAAAAAAGTTTTAGCACATAAAGAATAAGGGTGACTTCCTTGGGAAGTCGCCCTTATTTGCTTTACGGGGGTGGAGAGAATTACCGCGCCCGATTAGAAGCCTAGATATAGACATACCCCTCTTTCTCTCCCCTTTGAAAAAGGGGAGATTCGCTGGCGCGGGGAAGGGGCGCGAGGTCGAACACTCCCCTATTTTATTTTTGCGCCAACCAATCCACCCCACATAATTTTCCCCCCTCCATTTTCCCGAAACCACCACATTTTTCTCTGCCCCCGTTCCCCCTCCACCCGAAAATTCCCGCGCCATTTCTTCATTCCTCTGTCCGCTTCATACACTTCTCATCGCCGCCTCCATATTTTCACGTTCCCCGAAACCGCCCACCTTATTTTTCCGCACCATCGCCCCCGTCCCCTCTCCACCCAAAATCCCCGCGCCATTTCTTCATTCCTCCGTCCGCATCATACACTTCCACCGCCCCGCCATATTTTTTTCCGCTTCCCAAAAACCGCCACCTTTTTCTCCGCCCCTCGAACACCGCCCACTCCTATTTCCTCCTGCCGCCCCCCCGCTCCCGACCACCGCGCTCTCGTTTTTTTCGCTGTGGCACAGCAGGTTTTATGTCGAAATATTTGCATATCAGGGCTATTTTAGTGAATTTTGCACCGTTTTTCTGCCGTGAGGAATTTTCCTTCCTCCGTCATGGCCGACAGCAGGTGATTTTACCACCCGGCACTCCCGACACGGCGCACGCCACACCGAAGAGTCAAAGATTCATCACCGAACACACATTTTATGAATACACAGAACAATATCAACCCTCACAAACCTGCGGGCTGGGTCGCACTGAGTCCGCTGGTCATCTTTCTGACGCTCTATCTCGGCACCTCGATACTCGTCGATGACTTCTACAAAGTGCCCATCACCGTGGCGTTTCTCTTCGCTTCGTGCGTGGCGGTGCTCGTCACACGTGGTCTGAAGCTCGAGGAGCGCATCATGCAATTCTCCATCGGGGCATCGAATCCCAATATGTTGCTCATGTTGTGGATTTTCATTCTCGCCGGAGCTTTCGCCAACTCCGCCAAGGAGATGGGTGCCATCGAAGCCACCGTAAACCTCACCCTCCATGTCCTGCCCGACAACCTTCTGCTGGCAGGTATCTTCGTAGCGGCGTGTTTCATCTCGCTAAGCATCGGCACGAGTGTCGGCACCATTGTCGCCCTCACCCCCGTGGCCATCGGTCTGGCTGAGCATACGGGCATCGCCCTGCCCTTCATGCTGGGTGTCGTGGTCGGCGGTTCGTTCTTCGGCGACAACCTCTCCTTCATCTCCGACACCACCATCGCCTCGACCCGTACACAGGGCTGTAAGATGCGCGACAAATTCCGCATCAATTCCCTCATTGTCGTGCCGGCGGCCGTCATCGTCCTCGGCATCTACATCTTCATGGGATTTGACCTCACCGCTCCCGTGGTCACCGAGCGCATCGAGTGGCTGCGCGTCACCCCCTATCTGCTGGTCATCGGCATGGCACTCATGGGTCTGCACGTCATTCCCGTGTTGCTCATCGGCATCTTGAGCACCGCCCTCGTGGGCTTCATCACGGGCAGCTTCACCTTCATCGAGTGGTTCGGAGCGATGGGCAGCGGCATCATGGACATGGGCGAACTCATCATCATCAGTCTGATGGCCGGCGGTATGCTGGAGCTGATACGTTTCAACGGCGGTATCGACTACCTGCTCGACATCCTCACACGACATATCCACTCGAAGCGTGGCGCGGAGCTGGGCATCGCCTCATTGGTGAGCATCGCCAACCTCTGCACGGCGAACAACACCATCGCCATTCTGACCACGGGTCCCATCGCGGCGAACATCACGCGCAAGTACCAGCTCGACAACCGCAAGGTAGCCAGCATTCTCGACACTTTTTCGTGCTTTATGCAGGGTATTCTGCCCTATGGCGCACAACTGCTCATGGCGGCAGGACTCGCCGAAATATCGCCGCTGAGCATCATCGGCAATCTCTACTATCCCTTCACGATGGGCACATTTGCCATCTGCTCGATTCTGTTCCGCTACCCGAGACGCTACTCGCGATAGTTCGGAACGGCGCGGAAGATTTGCACGCCCTGCCACGTTCGGGACCCACTTTGCCCCCACGGACGCACACTATGCCTCCACGGATACACATTCGGGGATTTCGGGCGCGCGCTGACATACACAAAAAATACCCTGTTCCGTGTGGAGCAGGGTATTTTTTATTTACTCGGGCGGCGTTAGAACAGCTCGTCCAACTTGTTGTAGAAGTCTTGTCCCTCGCCCACAAATTTGGCGACCACGCGCCCCTCGCCATCGAGGATAATCTTGGTCGGATAGCCCGGCACACCGTAGGCGGTCACTACATCCGAACGCTCACCGTTGCAGAGATTCGTCCATGACATACCCTTCTCCTCGATGAACTTCGCCACCTTTTCGGGCTTGTCGCCAAAGTCGATGCTCACAAACTCCACCTTCTTGTGATACTTCTTGTAGTATTTCTGCATCTCGGGAATACCCTTCACGCACCAGCCGCACCAGATGCCCCAAAAGTCGAGCACCACATATTTACCTCTGAAATCCTTTAACGACTTCTCACCGCCGCGCGCATCGGGCAGCGTAAAGTCGGGAGCGATGGCACCCTCGGTGAGATTTGCCCAGTTGGCTTTCTTCTGCACCGTGCGCTCACACTGACTGATGTAGTAATCCAAAGCCCCCTTCATCTTGCCGTTGCGCACACCCTCGCCCAGATACTTGGCCGCCTCGAGACAATGCTCCGAAGAAATCTGCATCATGATTAACGGGTTCGAGGGGTTCTCGGGGTCGTTCTTCACGCACTCCAAACCCACCTGCGACAACTCCTTGTCCATCGTCTTCACCTCACTGCGTAACGAATCCACCACAGCCTTGTTCTGCTCGTAGTCGGCACTCAACTGCTGGATTTCGCGCATCACATCGTTGCGTCTGCGCTCCAGCCGTGCGAAGTCGGTCTGATTGTAGGCATCGTAAACCTCCGTACCCGAAACGGTGAGGTTGTTCAACGATCCCTCCACCTTCATTTTGTCACCCGGCACGAAGAGGACACGCACGGGATATATCGACATCATCTCGGTGTTGGAGGTGGGCTTGGGAATGAAATAGACGAACGAGACGAGGGAGTCGGGAATCTGCGCCTCAAGACGACCATTGACGAGCACCACGGTGTCCAATACACTTTGAGGGCGCTCGGCATCTGCACCATTAGGCTGGGGCAGCACCTGCAAGATAAGCGAGTCACGGTCGAGATCGATACGACCGGTCAGATTGTAGGAATTGTCCGCGCAACTAACCGCCATACCGGCAGCACAGAGCGCAAAAAGAGATTTCATAATATTCATAGCATCGTACGATTTATTTGGTAATAAAAACAAATGTACAAAAACACAGACATTGTTGTTTATTGAGGGGAAAATATTTCTGAAGAAATTAACTTACGCATAGAGCAGACTGTACTCTAAAATAGGAAAAGCCAACCCCTACGGATTGGCTAATATATATAATGTACGGGGGCATCGCAAACCATCCACATAGTAATCGAGCTGCACCCCTCTCTCGCGAGACCGTCCCCAGCGTGATATTTCCAATCTCGCTGAACCGAGAGCAGAATACAACCGAGCGGAGCGGCAAGCGCAGGCTATACCCTACCGACCAAACGAGACGGCAGACCTCGCGGTCATAGAAGGGGCTGTGCCCCAAAAGCACAAAAAAAGGTCGACCCAAATGGATCGACCTTGAAGAGGCGGCTACCTACTCTCCCA
>JAHHQO010000018.1 GCA_020026335.1 Alistipes sp.
GGGCATCGGCTGCGGGGCGGGCTTTGCCACTCGTGCAGTCTCCGCAGGGGCGGCTGTCGGTTGTGGGGTAGCCGGCTGTCGGTGCGGCGCGTCAATGTCGGGCAGTGCGTACTGCTCCTCGGCTTTTAACGTGAGGTTATATTTTTTTTGAGCGAGTCCGGCGATTTTCATCAGACCCAACTCTACGAGCAATCTCTGATTGGAGGATTGACGTATCTTTCCGTCGAGTTCCGTCAGGAGGTTGATGGCTCCGAACAGAAACTCTACACTGCAGGCGCAGGCCTGCGCCCGGTATCGTTCGAGTAGCGTACCGGTCATTTCGATGAGTTTGAGGGTGTCGGCCTGCTTGGCCATCAGCAAATCGCGCATATGGCGGCTGAGTCCTGCCATGAAGGTCTGACCCGAAAAACCGCGCGTCAGCACCTTGTCGAAACCGATGAGCACATCGGTGTAGTTGCCCTCCGAGAGTTGGCGGGTGATGTCGAAATAGGTGTCGTAGTCGAGTACGTTGAGCGTGGCAGCCACACTCTTGTAGTCGAGGATCGTGCCACAGAACGACACCGCCTTGTCGAACATCGACAGGGCATCGCGCATGCCTCCGTCGGCTTTTTGCGAGATGAGGTTCAGCGACTCCTCGTCGGCGGTGATGCCTTCGTTTTGGGCGATGTGACGCAGATATTCCACCGAGTCCTCCACACGTATGCGGTTGAAGTCATAGATCTGACAGCGCGAGAGAATGGTGGGTATGATTTTGTGTTTTTCTGTCGTTGCGAGGATGAAGATGGCGTGCTGGGGTGGCTCCTCCAAAGTCTTGAGGAAGGCGTTGAAGGCGGCAGCCGAGAGCATGTGCACCTCATCGATGATGAACACCGAGTAGCGACCCACCTGAGGCAGGATTCTCACCTGCTCGATGAGCGAACGGATGTCCTCCACCGAGTTGTTGGAGGCGGCATCGAGCTCGTGGATGTTCAGCGAGCGACCATCGTTGAACGAGCGGCACGACTCACACTCGTTGCAGGCTTCTGCACCGTGGGGCGAAAGGCAGTTGATGGCCTTTGCAAAGATACGGGCACAGGTAGTCTTGCCCACACCGCGAGGACCGCAAAACAGATAAGCGTGGGCCAGCTGGCCACGCTCGATGGCGTTCTTCAGTGTCGAAGTGATGTGCTTCTGACCCACGACCGACGAAAAGGTCGAGGGTCGATATTTGCGTGCGCTAACGATAAAATCACTCATAATGTGCAAAGATAGAAATATCTGTCAGAATCTGCAATAAGTCGCGCCAAAATGTCGTCTTGTGGCAGTTGTTTTGTGACAAGATGTGACATTTTGTGACGCAAAGTGACATTCTGTCGTCACAATCGCTTGTGGCAGGGGTTTTGTTGTAAGAGGTGATGTAACGATTCGAATAATAACTTAAAAACAAGAGATATGAATATCAACAGCTTAACCATCAAGGCGCAAGAGGCGTTGCAGAATGCGGCTACTCTGGCGCGAGAGCGTGGACAGCAGGCTGTCGAACCGCTCCATTTGCTGAGAACCCTCATCCGCGAGGATGATTCGCTCTCGACATTCCTTCTGGGTCGAGTGGGTGTTAACGTGCGCTCGCTGCGTGACGAGACCGAAAGGGAGGTCGCATCGCTTCCCCGTGTGGAGGGTGCAGGCGAACAGTTCTTCTCGCAGGATACCACGCGTGTGATTCAGCGTGCGTTGGATTTCACCAAGACCTTTGGTGACAAGTACGCTTCGGTGGAGCACCTGTTGCTGGGTCTGGTGACCGAGCGCGGACGGGTGTCCGACCTTTTGAAACGAAGCGGTGCTTCGGAAAAAGAGTTGGTGGAGGCCATTCGTACCTTCCGCAAGGGTTCGACGGTCGATTCCCAGACTTCGGAACAGGAGTTCGATGCGCTGGGCAAGTATGCCATCAATCTGAACGAGCAGGCGCGTGCCGGAAAGCTCGACCCCGTCATCGGTCGTGACGAGGAGATACGACGTGTGTTGCAGATTCTTTCGCGACGCACCAAGAACAACCCTATTCTGGTCGGTGAGGCCGGTGTGGGTAAGACCGCCATTGCCGAGGGTATCGCCCGCCGTATCATCGATGGTGATGTGCCCGAGAACCTGAAGCGCAAGGTCATCTATTCGCTGGATATGGGTGCACTGATTGCCGGTGCGAAGTATCAGGGCGAATTTGAGGAGCGACTGAAGGCCGTTGTGCAGGAGGTCGTCAGCAGCGAGGGCGAGATTCTGTTGTTCATCGATGAGATTCACACGCTGGTGGGTGCCGGCAAGTCATCGGGTGCGATGGATGCCGCCAACATTCTGAAACCTGCCCTTGCGCGTGGTGATTTGCGTACCATCGGTGCCACCACCCTCGACGAGTACCAAAAGTACTTCGAGCAGGACAAGGCGCTGGAACGTCGTTTCCAGAAGGTCATGGTGGACGAGCCTTCGCGTGAGGACGCCATCTCCATTCTGCGTGGTTTGAAGGAACGCTACGAGAACCATCACCAGGTGAGAATCAAGGACGAGGCCATCATCGCTGCCGTGGAACTCTCGACACGATACATCACTTCGCGATTCCTGCCCGATAAGGCCATCGACCTGGTCGATGAGGCTGCGGCTCACCTCCGTCTGGAGATGAACTCCGTGCCCGAGGAGATTGACTCGCTCGACCGCCGTGTGCGTCAGTTGGAGATTGAGCGCGAGGCGATTCGCCGTGAGAAGGATACCGAGCGCGTGGAGAAGCTCACCGCGGAGATTGAGGAGTTGAAATCCAAGGATGCCGAGATGAGAGCCAAGTGGCAGGGACAGCGTGATTTGCTGAAGAAGATACAGGACAACAAGGACCGCATCGAGCAACTCAATGTCGAGGCGCGTCAGGCCGAGCGTCAGGGTGACTACGGCAAGGTAGCCGAAATCCGCTACGGCAAGATTCGCTCCGCGGAGCAGGCCATTACCTCCTACAAGGAGGAGTACAAGAAGGCTGCTGCCGGCGGTTCGATGATTAAGGAGGAGGTCGATGCACAGGACATCGCCGAGGTGGTATCGCGCTGGACGGGTATTCCCGTAACGCGTATGTTGGCCTCCGAGCGCGAGAAGCTCCTTCACATGGAGGAGGAGCTGCACAAGAGAGTGGTCGGTCAGGAGCAGGCGATTGTCGCCATCTCCGATGCCGTTCGCCGTTCGCGTGCAGGCCTTAACGACCCGCGCAAGCCTATCGGCTCGTTCATCTTCCTCGGTACCACGGGTGTGGGTAAGACCGAGCTGGCGAAGAGTCTGGCGGAGTTCCTCTTCAACGATGACACTATGATGACACGAATAGATATGAGTGAGTATCAGGAGCGTCACTCGGTATCACGACTTGTCGGAGCGCCTCCCGGATATGTGGGTTATGACGAGGGCGGTCAGCTGACCGAAGCCGTCAGACGTAAGCCCTATTCGGTCGTCCTGCTCGATGAGATTGAGAAGGCACACCCCGATGTGTTCAACATCCTCTTGCAGGTACTCGACGATGGTCGTCTGACCGATAACAAGGGTCGTACGGTCGATTTCCGTAACACCATCATCATCATGACTTCGAACATGGGTTCGGAAGTCATACAGGAGAACTTCGCAAAGGCTGCCGACGGCGAGCCGCTGTCGCGTGAACTGGTCGAGAAGACCCGTGAGGAGGTCATCGAGCAGCTCAAGATGCGACTCAAGCCCGAGTTCCTGAACCGTATCGACGAGATTGTGATGTTCGAGCCGTTGACCCGTCACGAGATTGAACGCATCGTGGATATTCAGTTGGGTATCGTGAGCCGTATGCTTTCGGAGAACGGTATCCGTCTGGAATACACCTCTGCGGCACGTGAGTGGATTGCCCGTGAGGGATTTGACCCCCTCTATGGTGCGCGTCCCGTCAAGCGTGTTATCCAGCGTTATGTGGTCAATGACCTCTCGAAGCGAATCCTCGCAGGCGAGGTCAATCGCGAACAACCGATTAGAATTGATGCCAATGCCAACGGATTGGTATTTTCAAATTAGTCAAGTGTAGATAGACGAAGAGGAGTGAACCCCCAAAGGTTCACTCCTCTTTTTTTGTATCTGTTCCCGAACGGGAAGTCCGAAAATCAAAGTCCTTTTTTGGCGATGAGCCACGCCATGCGGTTGTAGAACGCCAGCACCGTGGGGCGCAGGACGGGGGGCAGGGCGTTGAGTACTCTTACCTTGCGGAGGGTGCGCGCGTAGGTGCGTGTGTAGGCGAAGGTTCGGACGGCACGGTGAGCATAGTCGGTGTCGCCCTTGGCGGAGAGAATAAGCGCCTTGCCCAAAGCGGCGCGGGCGATAAATTCGCGCTCCTCCTCGGGAGCATCTTCGCGCAGCAGCTCCGTGAAGGAGTGGCGGGTCTTTTCGGGGGTATAGACCGTTGAGGAGCGGTTCTCCGCCACACGCGAGTAGCTGACCAAACGGAGGGGCGAGAAGCACACCTTGTAGGTGCGTGCTATCTTTATCCACAGGTAGAGGTCCTCGCCGATTTTCATACCCTCGGGGAAGCCGCCCACCGCATCGAAGACCTCGCGCGGCATGCAGCTGGTGGAGGGTATGGCGATGTAGCGGTGTGCCGAGTCGCGGAAGAAGTTATCCACGATACCGCGCCGGGTGGGGGTGGGGGCAGGAAAACACCCCTCGTGGCTGACGATGTCGAAAGCCGTGGTGTAGAGTCCGCAGTCGGGGTATTCCGTGATGAGGGACGCCACCTCTTTCAGAAAGTCGGGATGCCACTCGTCGTCGGCGTCCAAAAAGGCGATGTACTGCCCCGTGGAGGCCTCCACACCCCGATTGCGTGCCACGCAGACACCGCCGTTGGCCTGTCGGATAAGTCGCACCAGGGGCGAGCGGAGCGACTCCACGATGTCGCCACCCTTATCCTTCGAGCCGTCATCGACCACGATAATCTCCTTCGGGGCGTAGCTCTGTCGCAGGACGGAGCGGAGCGTGCGTTCGATTTCGTGCGCTTTGTTGTAGAGGGGAATGATTACCGAAATGGTCGGGGCGGTCATGGTGTGAAGTTGTTTTTTGCGAAGGTATTGTAATTTTGCTATTTTTGCAAATAAATGAGTGAACGACAATGACACTGTTCGAGAAGATAATCTATTTTACACGCAATATATTCGAGACGCAGCTCTATTTTCTGGTCATGGCCTTCAAGGAGAATTTCCGCGACTATGTGTCGCGTGCCGGTCGGGTCGATGGCTCGAAGAAGGTGATGGCGGTGCTGGGCAACGGACCCTCGCTCAAGGAGGAGATGGAGGGGCTGAAAAAGGCGGTCGGTGAGAAGGATTTCATGGCGGTGAATTTCTTTGCCGCGGATGACGACTTCGAGGAGCTGCGACCCAAGTATTACGTGCTGTCCGACCCCATGTTCTTCCGCGATACCTACATGAAAGAGCGTGTCATGGCGTTCTACCGCACACTCAACGAGAAGGTCACCTGGCCGATGAACCTCTATGTGCAGTACTACAACCCCGAACATTTCGACTATCGGAGTCATCTCACGAACCCCCTTATCCGCATCGTCCCCTTCCACACCTACCGCTATGACGGCTTCGAAAATGTGCTTTTCTGGCTGTTCCGCCACGGACTGGGCAGTGCCAACTACGGCACGGTGGTGCAGAATGGCGAGTATGTCGCCCTGCTGTTGGAGTATAAGGAGGTGGAATTGTATGGCGTTGACCACACCCTGCTGGAGGGGCTGACGGTCGATGGCGAGAACCGTCTCTGCCGTGCCGACCGCCACTACTATGACAACGGCAGTGAGCCTGTCTTGAAACCCATGTATCAGAAAGTGCCACATCGACCCTATACCATGGCGGTCTATCTGGACGAGTTGGCACAGCTTTTCCGCGGTCACGAATTACTGCGCCGCTATGCCGACACCCGCGGAGCGAAGATATACAACTGCACCCGCTGCTCGATGATTGATGCCTACGAGCGCAAGTAGGCGGGGCGTATGAACAAAGAAAGGAGAACCTTACACAAGGTTCTCCTTTTTTATTCGGTATGCTGTCCCTTTTTTCGCTATTGGGGTAACTTTCTGCCGGCGGCGACAATCTCCGCCATGGCGAAGTCCTCGGGGTAGTCGATGTCCAACCCCTCGATGCGGTCTACCACGGCGGTGTAGGGGCGGAAGCCGATACGGCGGTGGTGGTCGCGCCACATCTCACGCGTGAAGATGAAAAAGGCACTTGTCTCGATGTAGACGGGCTCGATGGTCTGCGTGCGTGGTACATTCTCGGGCGAATAGTTGAGCGGACGACCCTCATACCACGCGAAGGTCTGTATTTTCTCCGCCGAGAATGCCGAGTCGTTCTCGCCCGACTGCACGCGGCGGAGGGCATCGTTGATGGTCTCCACACGTATGAAGGGCGAGGTGGCGTGTGCCAGCACATAGATGTCGGCATCGACCTGCTGTGTGAAGCTGTCGTAAATCTCACCGCCGAGGGTGGTGTCGCGGTCGAGGTCGGTGCTGCGGCGCAGGAACTTCACCCCTTCGGGCAGCAGCTCCCTCACGGAGTCGTCACTGCAAAAAACATACACCTCGTCGATGCCCTCCACACGGGTGAGCGTCTTGAGGATATGGCACATGAGCGGTTCACCGCTCAACAGTCTCAAATTCTTGCCTTTCACACGTTGCGAGTTGAGGCGTATGGGTACGAAAGCTACGGTTTTCATGCTTTGAGTGTGTTTATTGGACGAGGAGGTTGCAGCCGCGGATGTCGGCATGACCGATGCGTCCGTTGATTTCGAAAGAACCATCGGTGAAGGTGTGTCCCACGTCCTGTGTCGAGATGAAGGCACACGACCAGTAGTTGGCCAGGTCGATGATGTTGAGCCGTCCGCGCGAACCTAATTTCAGCGGACAGAACGGGTCGTTGATGTCGTAGGTGGTGACCTTCATCCAGCGGGGTGTGCGGAAGATGTTGCCACCCGAGGAGTAGGCCTGTGAGGTCAGCTCCGCCATGCCGTATTCCGAGTGAATCTCCTTCACGCCGAAGCCCTCGCAGAGTATTTTGTGGAACTCCTCCTTGGGCAGTTCCTCGCGGTAGCCCTTCATGCCGCCCGTCTCCATGACGATGGTGTCGGTGAGTCGGGGGGCGTACTGCTCGACCAAATCCCACAGGGCATAGCTTACGCCCAACAAAATTTTGGGCTTGGGGTCGTTCTTCATGTCGTGGAGCAGTTGCTCGTAGTCATCGAGGTAGAAGCCGCCCGAACCGCAGGCGCGAATCAGACGGTCGGCCATGTAGACCAGCGATGACCCCTTCCTGCGCAGGTAGTTGGGCAGCAGGGCGTAGAGACTCCACTTCGAGGGCTCGCCATAGAAGATTTCGAATGCCCGAGTGAAGGCCTTTTCGTACATCTCCAGCGAGTACATGGGATGGCGCGACGGCGTCATGCCCGTGGTGGCACTCGAGGTGAAGACGATTTCCGGCTCGCGCTCTCCGCAATAGACCTCGTGGGTCTTGAACAGCTCTATGGGCAGGTAGGGAATCTCCTCAATGGAGCGCACCTCATCTGTGCGGCAGCCGATGAGCGAGAGGTAGTCGCGATAGGGGGCGCACTCCACCGCCTGACGGCGGAAAATCTCCAATGCCGCTCGATTGAACTCTTCGTCAGTGGTTATATCGAATATTTTGTATGCTTCTTTCATTCTTACAAAGGTACGAAATAATGTGCAGATTGCGTGAACGATGCCCTGTTTTTCATCTCCGCGCACAAAAAAAGGCCACCCTTTCCCGTTGTCGGGAAGGGGTGGCCTTATCATCTATTGAGTGACGAACACTGCGTCAGCCCTCCTTCGGAGTGCGATTATTTCTTGCTCTTGGGGGCGAGCATCATGTTCATCTTCTTGCCATCGAGCTTGGGCATCATTTCCACCTTTGCGTACTCCTCCAGGTCGGTGGCAAAACGCAACAGCAGAATCTCACCCTGCTCCTTAAAGACAATGGAACGTCCGCGGAAGAAGACATACGCCTTCACCTTGGCTCCCTCCTTCAAGAAGTTCATGGCGTGCTTGAGCTTGAAGTTGTAGTCGTGGTCATCGGTCTGGGGTCCGAAACGAACCTCCTTGACGGTTACCTTAACCTGATTTGCCTTCAACTCCTTTGCCTTCTTCTTCTGTTGGTAAAGGAACTTCTGGTAGTCCGCAATACGGCATACGGGAGGTTCTGCCTTGGGCGAAATCTCGATGAGATCGAGTTCCATCTCGTCTGCCATTTTCAGAGCCTCGCGTGTAGAGTACACTCCGGGGTTCTCAATATTATCGCCAACCACACGCACCTCGGGGACGGTAATCTCGTCGTTGATGCGATTGGGGTTTTCCTTCACGGGCGGCTTGCGTCCGAAGCGATTGTTATTGTTGTTGGGGTTTGTACCGTTTGCCGGTTTCGGCTTATTCCCGGGGTTAAACGGCCTCGGCGGGAATGATTTTTTTGGTGCTGCGATAGTGCTTCTAAATTTAATGGTTAATTATATAATTAGTCTTCCTTCTGAAGTTTGTTCTCCTCCATCTCGCGCTTTACTTCGTTGAGGATGAAGTCGCGGAACGCCTCCATAGACATCTGCCCCTTGTCGCCCTCGCCCTGTGCGCGGACCGATACAAGACCTTCGTTGGCCTCTTTCTCGCCCACAATCAGCAGGTAGGGGATTCTCTTCAACTCGTTGTCGCGAATCTTACGACCGATTTTCTCGTTGCGGTCATCGACCTGAGCGCGTACATCGAACTTGTTGAGGAACTTCGACACCTTCTCTGCGTAGTCGTTGAACTTCTCCGAGATAGGCAGTACAACCACCTGGTCGGGTGACAACCACAGAGGGAACTTACCGCCGGTGTGCTCGAGCAGCACGGCTACGAAACGCTCCATGGAGCCGAACGGTGCACGGTGAATCATGATGGGGCGGTGGAGCTTGTCGTCGGAACCCTTGTAGGTCAAATCGAAACGCTCGGGCAGGTTGTAGTCCACCTGAATGGTACCCAACTGCCAGCTGCGGCCGATGGCGTCCTTGACCATGAAGTCGAGCTTGGGACCGTAGAATGCGGCCTCGCCGGTCTCGACAACGGTGTTCAGACCCTTCTCGGCTGCGGCCTTCATGATAGCGGCCTCGGCCTTCTCCCAGTTCTCGTCGCTACCGATGTACTTCTCCTTGTTGTTGGGGTCGCGCAACGAAATCTGAGCGGTATATTTGTCGAACTTCAAAGTCTTGAAGATGTAGAGAACGATGTCAATCACGCGCTCGAACTCCTCCAACAGCTGGTCGGGGCGAACGAACAGGTGGGCATCATCCTGGGTAAATCCACGTACACGAGTCAATCCGTGGAGCTCACCCGACTGTTCGTAGCGGTACACGGTACCGAACTCTGCCAGACGGATAGGCAGGTCCTTGTACGAACGGGGCTTCGAACGGTAAATCTCACAGTGGTGAGGACAGTTCATGGGCTTCAACAGATACTCCTCGCCCTCCTCGGGGGTGTGGATGGGCTGGAACGAGTCCTTGCCGTACTTTGCGTAGTGACCCGAAGTGACGTAGAGCTCCTTGTTACCGATGTGGGGAGTGATGACCTGCAGGTAACCGTACTCCTTCTGTACGGCACGCAGGAACTGCTCCAGACGGTCTCTCAGAGCGGCACCCTTGGGCAACCACAGGGGCAGACCCTGACCCACGCGCTGCGAGAAGGTGAACAACTCCAGCTCCTTACCCAGCTTGCGGTGGTCGCGCTTCTTGGCCTCCTCCATCATGGCGAGGTACTCGTCGAGCATCGACTTCTTGGGGAAGGTGATACCGTAGATACGGGTCAGCATCTTGTTCTTCTCGTTACCGCGCCAGTAAGCACCGGCTACCGATGTCAGCTTGATGGCCTTGATGAGTCCCGTGTTGGGGATGTGAGGACCGCGGCAAAGGTCGGTGAACGAGCCGTTGGTATAGAATGAGATGGTGCCGTCCTCCAGCGCGTCGATAAGCTCAACCTTGTAGGTCTCGCCCTTCTCGGTGAAGGTCTTCAGAGCCTCGGCCTTGGGAACCTCGCGGCGAACGAGAGCCTCCTTGGTGCGGGCCAGCTCCATCATTTTCTTTTCAATCTTTTCCAGGTCAGCCTCTACGATGGGAGTGGGCGAATCCACGTCATAGTAGAAACCGTTTTCGATAGCGGGACCGATACCGAACTTGATACCGGGATACAGCTCCTGCAAAGCCTCGGCCATGAGGTGCGAAGAGGAGTGCCAGAAAGCGTGCTTGCCCTCTGCATCGTCCCACTTGTAGAATTTAATCGAAGCATCTTCTTCGATGGGGCGCATCAAGTCCTGAGTTGCGCCGTTTACCGAGGCAGCCAGTGAGTCGGCAGCTAAACGAGGGCTGATACTCTCTGCGACCTGGTAAGCCGTTGTACCCTTCTCGAACTCCTTGACAGAGCCGTCGGGGAATGAAATCTTAATCATTGCGTTTTATTAATTTAGTTTGCGGGTCCGCCGTGCTTCCACAATTACGAGACGGAATACACCTCGGATTGTCCGATTTTAGTTGCAAAGTTAATAATATTCTTTTTGTTCTGTGCAAACGAACAGTCTGTTTTTCGATATTTTGAGCCTTTTGTTACTCTTTTTCGGCATTAGAGGACTCTTTTGGCGTGTAGTCGCGGTTCGAGTGCTCTCTCTCAGCACGTTGCAGGGGATTCTCCGACCACTCGTCCCAGCACTTGCGGCGTTTGACGATGTCGATGGCGGCATAGATGGCATTGCGCATCGACTGGGCGTCGGCCTTGTTCTGTCCGGCGATGTCGAAAGCCACGCCGTGGTCGGGCGAGGTGCGCACGGCATCGAGTCCGGCGGTGAAGTTCACCCCGTCGGGCGAGAGGGTCTTGAAGGGGGCGAGACCCTGGTCGTGATACATGGCCAGAATACCGTCATAACGGGTGTAGCCGCCACCTGCGAAGAGTCCGTCGGCGGCAAAAGGTCCGAAGGCGAGGATACCCTCCTTGTAGGCATCGACAATGGCGGGTCGTATGATTTCCTGCTCCTCGCTGCCCAGCAGTCCGCCGTCACCGGCATGGGGGTTGAGTGCCATGACCGCAATCTTGGGGGCTACCACACCGAAGTCGGTGATGAGTGACTCCTTGAAGATTTTGAGTGACGACATGATTTTCTCACGCGTGATGTTGCGGCTGATTTCCGACACGGGGAGGTGCTTGGTGACCAGTGCCACGCGCAACACCTCGCTGCACATAATCATCACGGGTGTGGCGTTGAACTCGCTGCCGAAAAATTCGGTGTGACCCGTGAAGCGGAACTCGTCACTCTGCACGGCGTCCTTGTTGATGGGGGCGGTGACGATGGCATCGAGCAGACCGGCCTTGTACTCCTCGACACATCGTTTCAGTGCCTCGACCGATGACGCACCGGCAGTATCGGTGAGCTTGCCCGGTTCGATATTCTCCACCTCGCCGCACGACACGATGTTGATTTTACCCTTGCGGGCTTCGTGTGCCGAGACGATGATGTTGAAATTCAGGTCTTCGATACCGTGAATGGTCTTCTTGTAGAACGAGGCGGCTTTTGTCGAGCCGTAGACCACGGGGGTGAAGGTCTCGAGCATTCGCGAATCGGAGAGAGACTTGATGATAATCTCCCAGCCGATACCGTTGGGGTCGCCCTGTGTGATACCTATTTTGAATTTTTGTTCTGACATGTACGAATTTTTATAAGCTTATATTTGACAAAAATAAGAATAAAAAGTGACAAATAGAAAAATGTGGGAAAGTTATTGAACAATAGACGTTTTACAGGTCGAAAAGCTCCGACGGAGCATCTTTCTTTCCTTCGGGCGGTGGAATCCCCAAAATCCGATGCCGAAAAAAAGGAAATCCCGAAGAACCCGTCAGTCCCTGCGACAGAGGAAGGTGCGTTCCGTCCTCACCCAAATAAAAAACACCCTGCAACCGATGCAGGGTGTTTTTCTCGTATGATGACCGTCCGCGCGGTGTTATTTCACGGTGCGGCGGCGAAATTCGTTGCAGATGATGCCCGTGGCCATGGCCACATTGAGCGACTCCGAGGTACGACAGTCGGCAGGGTAGGGCGGAATGAAGAGCTTGCGGTTCACGATGTGAGCCACCTCTTTCGAGATGCCGCGTCCCTCGTTGCCCATGACGATGATGCCCTCGTTCGCCAGCTCCGAGCGGTAGATGTTCTCGCCCTCGAGGAAGGTGCCGTAAACGGGCATACCCTCCTTGGCGGCACGCTCCAACAGCGGACACAGCTCGGTGTAGTGCACCCTCACACGGAGAATGGCACCCATCGTGGCCTGCACCACCTTGGGGTTGAAGCAGTCGGCCGAGGCTTTGGAGCAGATGATGTCCGTGATGCCGAACCAGTCGGCCAGACGGATGATAGTGCCCATGTTGCCGGGGTTCTGCACATCGTCCATCGCCAGCACAAGGTGTCCCTTCAGTGAGTGTACATCGAGGCGGTAGCGGGGAATCTCCACCAGCGCGAGCGAGTTGTTCGCACTCTTGAGCTGCGAGATGCGCTGCATCTCCTTTTCGGTGACGATTTCCACATCGCTGCCCTCGAAGACCCCCTCTAAGGAGTAGATTTTGCGGATACGCAGTTGTGAAGAGCGTATCTCCGAGATGAGCTTCTCTCCCTCGGCGATGAACAATCCCTCCTCATCGCGTCCGCGCTTGTCGCCCAGCGATTTAATCAGTTGTATTTCGGCTTTTGTCATTTTGTTTTTCTATCGTAAATGTCTTCCCCTCGGTGGCGGGATAGGTCTCCGGGAAAAATTCGCGTGCCTCATCGACCAGCACCTGCTCGTCCTTGTAACGGGACGAGTAGTGACCGATGACGAGTCGTCGCGCTCCGGCACACAGGGCGGCCTTGGCGGCATCGCGTGTGGTGGAGTGACCCCTCTCCTTGGCACTGCGCTGCTCGGCGGCGGCGTAGGTGGCCTCGTGGTACATCAAATCCACCCCCTTGGCGAGGGTTGCCGCCTTGGCGGAGTAGTTGGTGTCGGAGAGGTAGGCATAGCTGCGCGGAGCGTAGGGACGGTAGGTGAGTTCCGCATTGGGAATCACCTCGCCCGACTCCAGCACAACGTCCTCACCGCGTTTTGCCGAGGTGATTTGCGCTATCGACAGCCCGTAGGCCTCTATCTTCTCCTTGTCCACGTTGAGGGGCGGTTCTTTCTCGCGGAACAGATAACCCGATGTGGGGACGCGGTGGCGTAGGGGTATGCTCCACACCTCCAGCGTGCGGTTCTCCATCAAAAGGTTGTGCTCCGTGGTCTTGACCTCATTCCATACGACCTCGTAGGGGAGCTCGGTGTCAAAATATTTCAGATGGTTCTCCAAAATCTCGCCGAACGGTGCCGGGGCGTAGATGTAGAGCGGGGTTTTGCGCCCGTAGAGACCCATGGTCGAAATCAGCGGAAAGACACCGAAACAGTGGTCGCCGTGGAGATGCGACAGAAATATGGCGCGTATCTTCACGGGGCTGATGCCGGCTCTCACGAGTTGTTGCTGGGTCCCTTCGCCTGCGTCAACGAGGTAGTACTGCTCGTGGAAATTCACGACCTGTGACGAGGGGTGACGCTGTGCGGTGGGACGTGCCGATGCCGAACCCAATATGGTGACACTGAAACACATATTACTCTATTTCAGAAGGAAACGCTCACAATCCAACGCTGCCACGCAACCCGAAGCTGCCGCGGTGATGGCCTGACGGTAGTGGGGGTCTTTCACATCGCCGGCGGCGAAGACACCCTCCACATTGGTCTTCGACGAGGGGGCTGCCACCTTGATGTAACCCTCTTCGTCCAACTCGATCTGACCCTTGAACAACTCGGTGTTGGGGTGGTGTCCGATGGCGAGGAAGAAGCCCGAAATCTCGATGGTGCGCTCCGTGCCGTCGGTCTTGCGCAGGAGTGCGCCGGTCACGCCCTTGAGGTCGTCACCCAGCACCTCCACGGTGTTGTGCTCGAAGAGAACTTCGATATTGGGGGTCGAGAAGACACGCTCCTGCATGGCTTTCGAAGCGCGCAGGAAGGGCTTTCTCACAATCAGATAGACCTTGTTGCAGAGCGATGCCAGATAGGTGGCCTCCTCGCACGCCGTGTCACCACCGCCCACGACAGCCACATCCTTCTTGCGGTAGAAGAAACCGTCACAGGTGGCGCACGCGCTCACACCCTGACCGCGGAACTTCGTCTCCGAAGGCAGACCCAGATATTTGGCCGATGCACCGGTCGAGATGATGACGCTCTCGGCCTCAATCTCGTGAGTGCCGTCCACCACGATTTGGAAGGGACGCTGCGAGAGGTCGGCCTTGGTGACGATGCCCGAACGGATGTCTGCGCCGAAACGTGCTGCCTGCTTGCGCAGGTCGGCCATCATCTGGTTGCCGTCCACGCCCTCGGGATAACCGGGGAAGTTCTCCACCTCGGTGGTGGTGGTCAGCTGACCGCCCGGCTCGATACCCTCATAGAGTACGGGCTGGAGGTTGGCTCTCGATGTGTATATCGCTGCGGTGAAACCTGCGGGGCCGCTACCGATAATCAAAACTCTTACTTTCTCTTTCATAGTCGTATTTTTTTTATTTGTTATTGTTCTTTTTCGAAAAAGTCCTCTTCGGGGACAAAATCGCGTATCATTTTGCCGTTGTGGTCGTATAACGCCCAAAGACCCTCTTTTCGTACGTGCGCCACATTATTCACGGGGTCGTAACGCACAATTTCGAATTCGGGTGGCAGGACATAGTGTTCCTCCTTGTCGATAAGACCCATGCCCGACTCGTCCTCCACGCAGACCAACCCCTCGAAGGTGTTGCTGACCCACAGATGACCGCCAAATTCGCCCATCGGGTGGTAGTACGACTCCTTGTCGCACACCGTGAGAAAATCCTCGGGCGAGGTGCGCAGCTTCATGCGAAGACGCGTGAAGGCCTCGCGGTCGGGGTTCGTAAGGTCGTTGTCGCGGTGCGAGAGGTGGATTTGGGCATCGTGGTAGCGTATGGGTATGAGCTTGCCGTCACACCAGCGCAGGTCGGTGCCCTTGAGGTTGTTGTGAATGAATCCGGCGCGGCTCATCTCCTCTTCCGAGCCGTCAATCAGAAAGACGAAGGCCGTGCGGTGGGTGCGTGTGATGCTTTGCGAATACATATACCGTAGTTCTTATTTTTTTTGCGCTGTGGGACGGTGACGGACTTTTCTCTATTGGCGGTCGGACGGGGGGGGGAGACCTGCCGTCCCTTGCCCGAAAAGTGCGTCATCGTACAAAAATAGTGATTTGCGCTTAATTTTCAAATAGTCGTCCGTGGGTGTCGTACTCAAAAAATTCACCTTCGCGGAGGATTTTGGTGCGCCCGTTGCGAAAGGGCTTCACCGCTTCGCACCCCTCGAAGCACAACCTCACGGTGCCGTGAGGGTCGATGAAGTGCCACGTGTGTCCCAATTCCACAGCCGCCAGCCTTTCCGGGTGTACATGGGACGAAAGGATAAAAAAAGGTGACCCCTCAAAGTGGGTCACCCGTTATCTTTTGAGAAGATAATCTGTTAGTGGCAGCAGTGGCCGTCGTGATCCTCGCAACCGCAGTGACCTTCGTGGTCGTCACCACAACCGCAGTGGTCATCGCCGCAACCGCAGCTGCAGTGGTGCTCCATATCCTCGGGAGTGACGTCGCGAACCGATACTACCTCTACATCGAAGTTGAGGGTCTTGCCTGCCATGGGGTGGTTGAAGTCCATCTTCACGCTCTCCTCCTTGACTTCCTTCACCAGACCCATCATGCGGTTACCCTGTGAGTCGCTCATGGGAATCTGCGAACCCTCGAAGAGAATATCCTCTGCAACTTTGCCGTCAACCATGAAGATGGTCTTGGGAAGCTCTACGATAGCTGCCTCGATAACTTCGCCGTAGCCGTCCTTGGGCTCGAGGGTGAACGATACCTTGTCACCAATCTCCTTGCCCTCGATGGCTGCCTCGAACTTGGGCAGCAACATGCCGGTACCGAAGATGAACTCCAGGGGCTGACCGGGACGAGACTGGTCTGCAATCTGACCGTCGACAGTAAGAGTATAGTTCACGCCTACTTTCTTGTTGCTTTCTACTTTCATTGTGTTTTCTATTTTTTTGATGATTAATATTTCGTTGCTGTGGAAAAAGAAACGCACCGCAGGGGTGGTTTATTGTTCCCGTGTTTCGTCTCCCGGAGGGTGTTCCCCTCGATATGCACTTTTTCTTTTCGGGGGGCGCCGACTTTCTTGGAGTCGGCAGGGGAACGGCAACGGTGTCCCGAAGCCTCCTATGGGGTGGAAATCAACGCAAAGATAGATACTTCGCGGTTTGCCACCAAATAATTGGGGCAAATATTTTCATTGCGAAAACCGAATTCTTCGCGCCCTTTCGTGACGAAGTGCCTTATCCGCGGTTCATGACCCCGGGGTGGAGGTGGCGTTGCACCTGTTGGCGCGTGCGCAACGAGAGCATCACACCCGAACAGATGAAGCTGATGGGGAAGGCGAACCACAGTCCTGCCACGCCGAAATCGAAGATAAATCCCAGAAGGTAGCCCGCCGGAATGGCGATGGCGAAGTTGGAGATGAGCGAGATGACCATGATGACGCTCACATCCGCCAGACCGCGCAGGGCGTTGGTGAGAATAATCTGTATGCTGTCGCCCAGCTGATAGAGCATGAGTATGGGCAACAGGATTTTCACCACCTCAATCACCGCCTCATCGGTGGTGAACATATAACCCAGCCACGACTGCGATACCAGAAGGAATCCGCACACCAGAGCCACGACCACCAGCGCGAGGTGGACGCCCGAGAGGGTGATGCGGCGCACCATGTCCCAATCGCCGGCACTCTTGTAGAAGCTGGTGCGAATGGCAACGGCGGCACCCAATCCCAGGTAGATGGTGAAGCTGATGAGCGATATGGTGATGGCAATCTGATGCGCCGCCAGCTCGAGTTTGCCAATCCAGCCCACCATGATGGCGGTGATGCAGAACGTGCCTGCTTCGAGTCCCTGTTGCAGACCGATGGGCCAGCCGATGGCGTTGAGGGTCTTCCAGCTGGCGGTGTTGATGCGGCTCAGGGCGAAGCCCTTGCGGTAGGAGCTGTACGAACGGCGGCGGAGGAAGACCGCCACGAAGAGCAGCAGCATGAAGATGCGCGAGATGAGGGTGCTGATACCTGCACCCTGAAGTCCCAATTCGGGCAATCCCCACTTACCGTAGATGAGCAGGTAGTTGCCTGCCACGTTCAAGAGGTTGCCGGCCAGCAACACCCACATCGAAATCGAGGGGTTGGCGATGCCCTCGACAAACTGTCGGAACGAGTTGGCGAGCATCACGAAGATAATCGAGATGAGCGATATGATGTAGTAGGGGCGTATGAGCGGCATAATCTCATCGGGCTGGTTCAGCGCATCGAGATTGAGATAGACCATTATCAGAATGGAGAGCAGCAGCAGTGTGGTGGTGATGTTGGCTGCCAGACTGTTCTTGAGCCACGCACCGATGGCGATGTGCTTGCGTTGGGCGAGGTTCATGCCGATGAGGGGTGTGAGGTTGAACGAGAAGCCCGTACCCAAAATGATGAAGGCATTGACGATGTTATTGACGAACGAAGCGGCGGCCAGCTCCTCGGTGGAGTGCTGTCCGACCATTATCGTGTCGGCAAAACCGGTGATGATGCTGCCCAGCTGGCCGATGATGATGGGAATACCCAGTGTGATGAGCGAGCGGTAGCAGGGTTTGTATGAGTCGAACGAAAAACGCATAATTTATGTTTGTGGGGACGGCGAGTCGCGCGAGCTTTTTTGTGAGGCTGCGGGCGAGTGACCGTCTGTGGTGAAAAATCTTGTAAACGAGTGAGTGGTGTGAGTGGCTTTGAGCAGTTTACACACCTTCGGGACCCCTTGTCGTCCAATAGACAAAGAGAATGTTGGGAATCTCCCATGAAGTGATGTGAATGTGGTTGCTCATGATGTATGATGATTTTTCGGGCGGCAAAATTAGTAAATCGCCGTTAAAAAACAAAAAGAGAGCCACTTCGGCTGAAGTCGCTCTCTTTTTTCTATGCGTCGGGAGAAAGTCTACCAGTCGTTGCGACAGCAGAGGTTGCGGTCGCCGAAGCCGTTGTCAATCTTGGTGACATGGGGGAAGAACTTCTTTTCGCGAATCCATGCCAGGGGGAAGGCAGCCTCCTCACGCGAGTAGGGGTGTGTCCACTCGGTGCACAGCTCCACGGCGGTGTGGGGGGCATTCTTCACCACGTTGTCCTCCTTACCCACGGCAGCCTCGCACTCGCGCTTGATGGCTGTCATCGCCTCCACGAAGCGGTCCATCTCCTCCTTGGGTTCCGACTCCGTAGGCTCAATCATCAGCGTCTCGTGGACGGGGAACGAAAGGGTCGGAGCATGGAATCCGTAGTCCATGAGTCGGTGGGCGATGTCGCCGCAGTCGATGTCGTAGTCGTGCTTGAAGTGGGTGAGGTCGAGAATCAGCTCGTGACCCACACGACCCGTCTCACCCGTGTAGTAGGTGCGGAACTCCTTTTCGAGTGCCTTGGAGAGGTAGTTGGCATTCACGATGGCCATCTTGGTGGCCTGTGTGAGACCCTCCTCGCCCAACATACGGATATAGCCGTAGGTGATGGGCAGCAGCATGGCCGAACCCCACGGTGCGGAAGCCACGGCAGTGATGCCCTCCTCGCCGCCTGTCGCCACCACGGAGTGTGAGGGCAGGAAGGGACGCAGATGCTCTGCCACGCAGATGGGACCCACACCCGGACCGCCACCGCCGTGAGGCATGGCAAAGGTCTTGTGGAGGTTGAGGTGGCAGACATCGGCACCGATGTAGCCGGGATTGGTCAGACCCACCTGTGCGTTCATGTTCGCACCGTCCATGTAGACCTGTCCGCCGGCATCGTGGATAATATCGACAATCTCGCGGATGCGGCTCTCGAAAATTCCGTGGGTCGAGGGGTAGGTGACCATCAGGGCGCACAACTCCGAGGAGTACTCCTGTGCCTTCTTTTCGAGGTCTGCCACATCGATATTACCGCGCTCGTCACAGTCGATGGTGACAATCTTCATGCCTGCCATGTGTGCCGAGGCGGGGTTGGTGCCGTGTGCCGAAGCGGGAATGAGCACCACATTGCGGTAGCCCTGTCCGCGGCTCTGGAGGTAGGCACGAATGACCATCAGACCCGAATACTCGCCTGCCGCGCCCGAATTGGGTTGCAGCGAGCAGCCTGCAAAACCGGTGATGGTACACAAATCCTGCTCCAACTCCGAGATGAGCTGGCGGTAACCCTCCGCCTGGTCTTCGGGGACGAAGGGGTGCATATTCTGGAACTCCGCCAGTGAGAGCGGCTGCATGAGTGCCGCGGCGTTGAGCTTCATGGTGCATGAACCCAGTGAAATCATCGAGTCTGCCAGCGAGATGTCGCGGTGCTCCAGCTGCTTGATGTAGCGCATGAGAGCCGTCTCCGAACGGTAACGGTTGAAAATCGCTTCGGTGAGCAGGGGCGAGGTGCGGCGCAGGGCTTCGGGTATGGTCGATTCGGTCTTGAGTCGGGTGTGCTTGGGACGGCGTCCGCAAGCCATGGCGAAGATGCTGATGACCTCGTCAATCTCCTCCTCGGTGGTCACCTCGTCGAACGACAGACGCACGACACCCTCCTGCGGATAGTAGAAGTTGATGCCGTTTTGCAGGGCGATGGACTGAATGACCGAGGCCTCGGCCTCGACTTCGAGGGTGTCGAAGAAGTACTCGTTGGTGAGCGTGTAATCCAATGATTTGAGGGCTTCGGCCACGGTGACGGCTGCGTAGTGGGCAGTCTGTGCCGCCTTCTGCAAACCTTCGGGACCATTGTAAACGCAGTAGAAGCCCGACATGATGGCCATGAGTGCCTGCGAGGTGCAGATGTTGGAGGTGGCCTTGTCGCGCTTGATGTGCTGCTCTCTCATCTGGAGTGCCATGCGCAGGGCGCGGTTGCCCAGACGGTCGTGCGACACACCGATGATACGGCCGGGCATGTTGCGTTTGTAGGCCTCGCGTGTGGCCATGAAACCGGCTCCCGGACCGCCGAATCCCATCGGGTTGCCCAGACGCTGTGACGAACCCACGGCGATGTCGGCTCCCCATTCGCCGGGCGACTTGAGCAGTGCCAGCGACAGAGGGTCACACACGGCGGTAATCAGCGCGCCGGCTTCGTGGGTCTTGCGGGCGAATGCTTCGTAGTCGCGCACCTCGCCACTCAGCGACGGGTACTGCACCACGGCACCGAACTCCTTGCCCGTAAATTCGTAGGAGTCGTATTCGCCGATGACCAACTCTATGCCGAAGGGCTCGCTTCGGGTGAGGAGTACATCGAGGGTCTGCGGAAATATATTCTGGTCGATGAACAGCTGGTTGCGTCCCTCCTTCACCGCCTCGCGCGAGCGCAGCGAGAACATCATCGCCATGGCTTCGGCTGTGGCTGTTCCCTCGTCAAGCAGCGAGCAGTTGCCTATCTCCATGCCCGTGAGCGAGATGATGGCGGTCTGATAGTTGAGCAGGGCTTCCAGACGACCCTGCGAGATTTCTGCCTGATAGGGGGTGTATGAGGTGTACCACGAGGGATTTTCAAATACATTGCGCGATATGGCTGCCGGAACGTGACACGGATAGTAGCCCATGCCGATGAACGAACGCAACTGGCGGTTGCGTGCGGCCAGCGCACGTATGTGTGCCGAAAATTCATATTCGCTCATGCCTTCGGGCAGAGCCAGCGGCTTCTTGAGTCGGATGGACGAGGGGATAACCTGTGCGATGAGTTCATCGACCGACTTCACGCCGATAACATCGAGCATCTCTTGCAGCTCTTCTTTGCGGGTAACGCCTATGTGGCGTGATGAGAATTTATCGAACATAATGCGTGATGTGTATAAAATAAGTAGTTGGTTGGTTACGGGTTAGTATTTGAAGCTGCTACCCCCGACAAATTCGCGGAGTATGGAGGTGGGCGGCACTTCGTCGGGCGGTATGGGAATGAAGTTGTCGAGGAACTTCAGCATACGGCGTGCTTCGTCATATTCGGGTACGGTGTCGGGCACCTGACGCAGAATGCGCTCGGCATAGGGGCGGATGACCGAAATCTCGTAGAAGAGTGACGAGTTGAGCATCACATCGGCATTCTCCTGATAGGGGAATATGTGCTTTTCCTCGCCGCGGCGGACACTCGCCCAGCGCGAAAGGGTGGCCACGGCATCGGCACCGCGCTGGGTGTAGTCGCGTGTGAGACGGCGCAGCAGACGGTTGTCGGTGGTGGCGATGCGCGAGAGGTTGTCCATCGCCACCGATGTGAAGCACGAGATGTAGATTTTGAACTTCAAGTGGTCGGGAATCGAGGGTGTGAGCTTGGGGTTCAGACCGTGGATTCCCTCGATGATGAGTATCGAATCCGAGGTGAGCGTCAGCGGTGCGTTGTGCCACTTGCGGCGTCCCGTCACGAAGTCGTAACGCGGAATATCGACACTCTCGCCGTCCATGAGTCGGCGCAGGTGCTCGTTGAAAAGACGCAGATCGATGGCGTCCAGCGACTCGAAGTCGTAGTCTCCGTTCGCGTCACGCGGTGTCTTCTCGCGGTCTACGAAGTAGTCGTCCAGAGAGATGAGCACGGGTTTGAGTCCCAGCACACCGAGCTGTATGCCCAGTCGCTTGGCTGAGGTGGTCTTGCCACTGCTCGAAGGGCCGGAGATGAGCACCATGCGCGTGCCCTTCTCCTCGTTGGCGCGCTTGATGGCGTCGGCCACTTCGGCGAACTTGCGCTCGTGGAAGGCCTCGGCTATCTTGATGAGTCCGCCGCCGTCACCTGCCAGAATCTTCGAGTTGAGGTCGCCCACCGTGGGCACACCCATGATTCTGACCCACGACTGATACTCCTGAAAGATGCCGAACATCTTGTCCTGATGGACACGGGTGTTGAGCTTCTCGGGGTGGGTGCGCAGGGGCAGTGCCAGATAGAAACCGTTGTAGTAGGGCTCGATGTCGAAGCTGTCGATGTAGCGGGTCGAGGGGGTCAGCGCACCGTAGAAGTAGCCGGCGATGCCTTCGAGGGTGTAGTAACGGCTGTACAGACGCGGACGCGTGTCGAGCAGGGCGATTTTGTCATCGTAGCCCAGACGGCTGTAAATTTCGCGCACCTCGCTGGTGAGTGCCTTCTGTCGCAGAATCGGCAGGTCGCGCTCGACCAACTCGCGCATATAGTTCTTCATGCGGTCGCACTCCTCCTGTGTGAGGGTGGGGCAACCGTCCAATTCGCAATAGAAACCGCTCTGTCCCATCGAGTGACGGATGTGGAGTGTGTGGCCGGGGTAGAGGTCGCTGGTGACCTTCTGCAAGAGGAACCACGCCGTGCGCTGATAGACTCTGATGCCCGGAAACGAGGTGATGTCCACGAAACGTACCGTCACGGGGGTGTATATCTTGTAGCTCAGCTCCTTGATGCGGTTATTGACTTCGGCGGCAAGAAACGGATATTTGCCCTGCGGAATCTTTGCCGCGAGTTCCGAAAGGGGCGTGCCCATCTCGACCTGAAGCGGGGTATCGAGGTTGGCGCATATCACTTTTATGGTATCTGTCATAATCTTCCTGGTTCGGCTAAATAATAGTGGTGAGAAGCTCCTCCCGCCCGATGTCGGGCGACGGGGGCTTTCCCGTGTAAAGATAACTTTTTTATCACGAAGTTCTACATTCGGAGAGTAAATAAATTTCCTTGAAAACGAAATCCGCGACTCCAATGGCGCGAAAAGCAACAGTGACAATAAAAATACCTGATGATAATGAACTATGGTAGGAGAAAAAATTGTAATTTTGAAGGCAAAATCAAACAGATGAGACTATGAAATGGAGTTTTAAGATTATTCTTCTGGTGCTGTGTCTGGCGATGCTGGGTTGTCTCTACAACAATAGTTTCAGAGAGCAGACCGTGGTGATTCTGGCCACCAACGACATGCACGCCAACATCAAGAATTTCCCCAAACTGGCTGCGGCTGTCAAGGCGTGCCGCGATACCACCGACAAGGTGCTGTTGCTCGATGCCGGCGACCGCTGGACGGGCGATGCCTATGTCGATATGGCCGATGAGGCAGGTATGCCCATCATCGAACTGATGAACAAACTGGGCTACGATGCCGCCACACTCGGCAACCACGAGTTTGACCACGGTCAGGCTCATCTGGGCAAGGTCATCGGCAAGATGGATTGCGAGGTGATTTGTGCCAATGCCGTGAGCGATACCTGCACTTTCCCCGTGCTGAAGCCCTGCGACATTTTCAAGGTGGGTAACCTCAAGGTGGGTATCGTGGGTGCGGTGACCAACTACGAGGGTGGCGACCACCCCGCAGGTCATGCCTCTTCGTTTGTGGGCGTTCGCTTCCCCGACCCGCAGGAGATGTCGATGAAATACGGACGCGAATTGCGCGACAAGTGCGACATCATGCTGTTGGTGTCTCACATGGGTGACGACCGCGATGCCGAACTGCTGAACAAGTATGACGGTTACGATGCCATTATCGGCGGACATACCCACGTGGAGATTGACACCGTCATCAACGGAACACTCCTTACCCAGGCCTACAAGCGTCTGAAGAATGTGGGTGTGACCAAGATTCACATGAAGGGCAAGACGGTCGAGAGCATCGAATTCGACAATTATCCTCTGGAGAACTACGCCGACGATGCGGAGTTTGCCGGTGAGGTAGCCAAATACATGAGCGACCCCGAGCTGGGCAAGGCTGTGGGTAACTTCGACACAGATGCCGACAAGGTAGGTTTGGCCAACTGGATGGCGGAGGAGATTCGTCAGGAGGTGAAGGCCGACATTGGTATGTACCACTTCGGTGGCGTGCGTCTGGACGGCTTGCGCAAGGGTGAGGTGAAGTTTGCCGACCTCTACAATCTGGAGCCTTTCGGAACAACCATCTGTGTGATGACCATGGACAGAGACGCCCTCCGCAAGATGATTATCTCGAAGTATAACGACCCCGTGAATGCCAAGGAGGCACACCGCATCGACCTCTTCTCGACAGTGCCTTATATCATATATGTGGACAAGCAGGACATGGCCCGCGATGTGCAGTTCCCCGGCCTTCGCAACAAGAAGTACGAGGTGGCTGTTCCCGACTATGTTTTCAAGACTTATCACGACATGGATTACACCTCGAGCAAGCAGTTTGACGAGCGCATCTCCAACATTCTGATTCGCCGTCTGCAAAACTACGGCAACTACACGCCCGACAATGTGTTGCGCCAGCAGGTCGATCGCGAGAAGTTCTGTAAGGACGAGAAATAAGTGACGGCTTCCCACCCGTGACAGATTGAGCACCTTCCGCTGCGGAGGGTGCTTTTTTTGTGGCTATGTCGGGGTGCTGAGGGGACGGACTTGCGGGGGGCGGTGATGCTTTGGCGGGGTCGGAGGTGTCGCGAAGTGTTGGGCTGCGGTGGCTTTCTGAGAAAAAAACGGCTCTAAAGTGCTGAATTTTAGTCGGTTTTTTGCAAATTCCCGAAAAAGTAGTACCTTTGTGCCGCTTATCGTGCGTGCGCGTTGCGTCGCGCGAGGAGTAAAACTTTATTTATTAATCATTTAACGAGCGATTGTATCGCACAATTTTTCCACAATATGGAGAATATCATTTCAAACGAGAATTTCGATTGGAACGCATTTGAGAACGACCTCGGCGTTTATGACCAGCCCAAAGAGGACATTGCTGCCGCTTACGACAAGACCATGTCGAACGTAGCTGTCGGTGAGGTGGTTGAGGGTACCGTTACCGCTGTAACAAAGCGTGAGGTAATCGTAAACATCGGTTACAAGAGCGAGGGTATCATCTCTATTTCGGAGTTCCGTTACAACCCCAATCTGGCTGTAGGCGACAAGATTGAGGTTTATGTTGAGTCGGCTGAGGACAAGAACGGCCAGCTCAATCTTTCTCACAAGAAGGCTCGTCAGCTGAAGTCTTGGGACCGCGTGAACGAGGCTCTGGAGAAGGACGAGATTATCAATGGTTACATCAAGTGCCGCACCAAGGGCGGTATGATTGTCGATGTATTCGGTATCGAGGCATTCTTGCCCGGTTCGCAGATTGACGTTAAGCCCATCCGCGATTACGATGTATATGTTGACAAGACTATGGAGTTCAAGGTGGTTAAGATCAACCAGGAGTTCCGTAACGTAGTCGTTTCGCACAAGGCTCTCATCGAGGCCGAGCTCGAGGCTCAGAAGCAGGTTATCATGTCGAAGCTCGAGAAGGGTCAGATTCTTGAGGGTACCGTTAAGAACATCACTTCTTATGGTGTATTCGTAGACCTGGGCGGTGTTGACGGTTTGATTCACATCACCGACCTCTCTTGGGGCCGCGTAAACCACCCCGAGGAGATCGTTGCTCTCGATCAGAAGATCAACGTTGTTATCCTCGACTTCGACGACCAGAAGAAGCGTATCGCTTTGGGTCTGAAGCAGCTGACTCCCCATCCCTGGGAGGCTTTGGATGCTAACCTCAAGGTTGGTGACAAGGTCAAGGGTAAGGTAGTCGTTATGGCTGACTACGGCGCATTCGTTGAGATTGCCCCCGGTGTTGAGGGTCTGATCCACGTATCGGAGATGTCGTGGAGCCAGCACCTGCGTTCGGCACAGGAGTTCATGAAGGTAGGTGACGAGGTTGAGGCTGTCATCCTGACTCTCGACCGCGAGGAGCGCAAGATGTCGCTGGGTATCAAGCAGCTCACACCCGATCCCTGGGAGAACATCGAGACCAAGTATCCCGTAGGTACAAAGTGCACCGCTAAGGTTCGCAACTTCACCAACTTCGGCGTATTCGTTGAGATTGAGGAGGGTATCGACGGTCTGATTCACATCTCTGACCTCTCGTGGGTGAAGAAGGTAAAGCACCCCGCAGAGTTCACTCAGGTAGGTGCCGATATCGACGTTGTTGTTCTCGAAATCGACAAGGAGAACCGTCGTCTCTCACTGGGTCACAAGCAGTTGGAGGAGAACCCCTGGAACGAGATCGAGTCGAAGTTCGCTGTTGACAGCGTAGTTGAGGCTCCCATCGCCAAGATGACTGAGAAGGGTGCCGTTGTAACTTTGGATGAGGACGTTGAGGGTTTCTGCCCCACTCGTCAGCTCACCAAGGAGGACGGTTCGATGCCCAAGGTCGGTGAGACTTTGAGCTTCAAGGTTATCGAGTTCTCGAAGGCTACAAAGCGTATCACTCTCTCGCACGTTCGCACTTACGAGGAGGCAAAGAAGGCTGAGATCGCTGCCGAGAAGGCTGAGCGTCGTGCAGCTGCCGATGCTACCAAGTCGACCGTTAAGAAGATCAACGCTTCGGTAGAGAAGACTACTCTCGGTGACATCGCAGGTCTCGCAGAGCTGAAGAGCGCACTCGAGGCTGCTGAGAAGGAGGAGAAGTAATTCCCAAATTTTCAATATAGCGTGTGGCGACCCCAACGGGTCGCCACATTTTTTTTTGTCCTATGCGAAGGGGTGGGGGCGCGAGAGGAGAGGTGAAAGATGACTTTTGTCTGGCGGTGGAGGTCTTTTCGTTGTGTCGGACGGGGGCGTAAGTTGTTCTTGCCGATATGGCGGACAATGTTGCCTTGTCGGACGGGGAATATATTGCCTGCCGATAGGGGTTAGCTTCGCTCTCCATTCCGGTCGGGGCATTTGTTGTGCTCGGCGGGCGGTACTGCGAGATGCCCGACAATGCATGCAATGTACGGATAGGGTAGTATGCCCTCTTGAATATGATAATTAACGAGGGTGGATATAGATACAAATTATCCGACCCCGTTTTCGTCTCGGTAGATTTACCCCTCCGCGGTGGGCTGTTCCCGAAAACAAAAAAGGCGACTTCATGTGAAGTCGCCTTTTACTGTATGGATAGAAAGATGTTACCGTCTATTGCACTTCCGTTTCGCTGATGATTTCCTTGAGTTCATACATCACCTGCTGGAAACGTTCGAATTTGGTGTCATGGCCGATTGCTTCGAGGGTGATTTTATCCACGCGCAACTCCGCCTTGTGATGCGGTCGGAAGTTGAACCCTCCAATCTTGTTGAAGGCAACAGTCTGCCATTCGGTCGAACCCTTCTCGCGGATATTGATGCCGAGATTGACTATGTTGGAACGTGTCGAGTGCTTGTCGAGGTCGATGGGCGATGTCTTGTCGCTCACCTCCAAGATGACCTCCTCGCGTTGTGCCGGGGCAGGGGTGTCGGAGAGTACCTCAAGCAGGGTGTCGGTGTAATTGAGGGCATCGGCAGGGGGATTTGCCAAAATTGAGCGGCGTATCTTCAGCTCATAGGCGTGACCGCGTTTGTAGGTGAAGCCTTCGATATGCTCCAAAGGAAAGAATTTGGGTGTGAGATTATCCTCGAAGGTGACCATCATACCCTCTTGGAGGTAGTTGGTATCTCCGAATGTGGGTATATAGCCGGCATAGGTAGCCGCCTCGATGGAGACGGTGTGGTTCTCGTATCTGTTTTTGTCGTTGTCATCACAACTCGTGGCTGAAAGGGGGAGCAGTGCCGACAGGAAAAGGGAAGTCAGAATGGTGAGTTTCATGGTAAATCGGTTTTAGTCAAGCGTAAATATACAAAAAATTTGCCGTTCTCTAATGAAACGGCACAAAAAAATACGCTCTCCCTTTTGGGGAAAGCGTATCATATATAAGGTGTTGATATCCTTACTCTGCGTCTGCAGCAACAACCGAGAACTTGATGGTTGCCTTAACCTCCTTGTGAAGGCGTGCAGTAGCCTCGTACTCACCAACGGTCTTGATGCCCTCAACAGCGATAGCCTTGCGGTCGATGTTGATTTCCTTGGCAGCGAGAGCCTCAGCCAAATCGGCAGCGGTTACAGTACCAAAGAGCTTACCGTCCTCAGCCTTAACGGCGATAGTGAGGTTCAGGTTAGAGATGGTCTCAGCCAAAGCCTGAGCGTCAGCCAAAATCTTAGCGTCCTTGTGAGCGCGCTGACGAAGGTTCTCAGCCAATACCTTCTTTGCCGAAGCAGTAGCAGCCTTGGCAAAACCCTGGGGAATGAGGTAGTTGTTAGCATATCCGGGCTTTACGTTAACGATGTCGTTAGCGTAACCCAACTTCTCCATATCTTTAATCAGAATAACTTCCATTTCTTGTCCTCCTACTTAATTATTTCATACAATCGGTTACGAAGGGCAGGATGGCGAGGTGACGCGCACGCTTCACTGCCTGTGCGACCTTCTTCTGGTATTTCTGCGAAGTACCGGTCAGACGGCGGGGAAGAATCTTACCCTGCTCGTTCAGGAACTTCTTGAGGAATTCTCCGTCCTTATAGTCAACGTACTTGATGCCGAGCTTCTTGAAACGGCAGTACTTCTTCTTCTTTACATCTACCGAAACGGGGTTCAGGTAGCGGATTTCTGATTGTGCTTTAGTGTCCTGTGCCATGGTTATTACTCCTCCTTTTTGTTAAGTTTAGCACGACGCTTCTCCGAGTACTCTACGGCATACTTGTCCTGCTTGAAAGTTAAGAAACGGATCACACGCTCGTCACGACGATACTGAGTCTCGAGAGTGTTGATGATTGAGCCCTCGCCTGTGAACTCCATCAAGAAGTAGAAACCGGTGGTCTTCTTCTGAATGGGATATGCGAGCTTCTTGAGGCCCCATGACTCCTTGTTCACAATCTGACCGCCGTTTTCGGTGATAACACCTTGGAATTTGTCAGCCACTTCCTGTACCTGCTGCTCAGAGAGTACGGGTGTGACGATGAAAACGGTTTCGTAATTGTTCATAATCGTTTATTGAAATTAAATTTTTAATCCCTTTTCGGGACGGCAAAGATACAAAACTTTCTCCAAAAAAAGAATGAATCGCCAATTATTTTCATCTTTTGCATGGATTTTCAATCAGTAAGGCCGCTTCTCCGCCTGTAAAACGGAGAAGCGACCTTTCCGATGATGGGGTTGTGGTTACCACTCAAGGTTCACCTTCACACCCTCGGGCGAGTTCTCGAAACCGAGGAAGAGGGTACGACTCTCGGCGTCCCATGCCGAGGTGAACTCCACGGGCTGACCTTCGGCATCGGTAACTGTGGCTTTTGCCTCGCGGGGCAGCAACACACGCATGGCGTTGGTGGTGTTGATGGGGCTCTTCACGGTGAACGAGTAGCTGTTTTCGCCCTGCTGCTCGTCATAGACACGTGCCGCAGCGGCTACCACCTGTGCGCGTTCGGGGTGCTCGACCTGCGCCAAATCGAAGAGGAAGGCCTGCTGTCCGGGAAGAACGGTCTTCTGCCGGAGGACGGGCAGTGCGGGGTCAAAGAGGTCGATGAAACGACCGTCGAGAGTCAGCGGCTCGTCACTCACGCTCTCGTCCATGACGGCGGCGATGGTGTAGGTACCGCGGTGGAGGAGGTAGCTGTTCTTGAATTGCAGCGCCTCACCCTCCGTGGCTTCGGTGTAGGCCTTGTTGACCAACGCTACGAAATCCTTGTCGGCGTTGGGTTGGTCGACCATCTCTTTGGGGTCTTGGCGAACGACATAGACCTTACCCTTGCCACTGGTGTAGACACCTGTTGCGGGGGCAGGGTCGAGTCCCAATGTGGTGAAGAGGTGTGCCGAGGGGCAGGCATATTTGTTGTCGCCCGTGTTCCACCACTCCTGCACGCGCTGGAATGCATCGTTGTCGCGTCCGCAGTAGATGAGCGTACCGCCGTCGGCCACCCACTTGGCAATGTTGTGGTGGGCTTCCGCTTCGAGGGGCTTCATGTTGGAGTAGGTCATCAGCAGAACACGGGTGTTCTCCCATGTCTTTTCATAGCCGGTATTCTCGATGTGGACGATGTTCACGGGTACGCCGCGCTTGAGGAAGGGCATCGTGAGTCCGTAGAAGTCGGAGAAACGGGTGTCGTCGAAATCCTCAATCGGCTCCAATGTGCGCTGGAACATCAGCGAGTTGGCCATCAGCACGCTGACACCCTGACTGCCCGACACGCGGTTCTCGGAGACGGGTATCGAGTTCAGCGAGTTAATCATCACCTGCATCTGGGTGGAGAAGGGGCGCGAGACATGCTCTTTCTTGTCGCTGCCCTTGTGGGTCTGGTAGAGACCGTTGTAGATGCGCTCGGGCCAGGGCATCACCTCGTAGTTGTTGTTGCGGGGGTAGAGCAGCTTGGCGGTGAAGGTCGCCTGATAGCTCTTTTTGTAGTCCTCCCAGTCGCGCGGACAATCCTCGATGGGGTCGGTGAGGAAGAAGACCTTGCGCTGGGTGGGGGCGGTCATCGACTCCATGCAGCCGTATTCCATGAAGGCATTTTCGAAGATGCGCTCCTTGAAAACACCGTTGTAGCAGTTCGGCACGCGCGATGTACCTGTCCATACCTGTGCGATGTAACCATCGACACAATCCATCGAGGCGATGCTGGCCTCGGGGCTGACGATGTGCCACTGCGAGTAGTTAATCAGCGAGTGGGTCGGCACGTAACATCTCACGTTCATGCCCTTGCTGCGTCCGTACTCCTTGGCGAAGGTGAAACACTCGTTGAGCGCACGGTAGTAGAGGTGATATTTCAATTTGTTGGAGAGGTAGGTGTTTTCTGCCGATTCGTGCTGGGGACGCCAGTCGAAACCGTAGTACTCCTTCCACTCGCGTTTGAAGGCATCGCTGTAACCTGCGAATGTCCAGAACTCGGGCTCCTCGAGGAAGATGGCATCAATGCCGGCATCGATGACGCGCTTGATGTGCTCCTCCTTCATGTATTTGAGGTAGTTGAGCGTGGGCACGATGTAGGGAATGTTACCCCCGTGCCAGATGGTATCGCCATTCTGCTGTCGCTGTCCCTCGTCCATGTGGGGACGGCCGTCCCAGCGTCCGGTGAAATAATCCTCGTAGTTACCCCACGCGATACCCGTCATGAAGTGGGTGGTGTAACCTCTGTCGCGCCAGCTCTTGACACGGTTTTCGAAGATGTGAATGCTGTCGGTGGTGTTGGGACGCACGCCATAGACAATGGCCACATCGGCACGTACATCGATGGAGGGACTCCACGGCTGTGAGGTCTGGAAGGCGGTCTGCTCTCGAGGTGTGGAGGTCGGGGCGGCAGCCTGTCGGCACGAGACGGCACACAACGACAATGCGGAGAGAAGACCCATTACTTTTAAGTTCATGGTGATGAAGTGTTGGGGTTAAAGGTTAAATACAAAACCCCTCCCGGTTGAGAGGAGGGGGTATGGAGTTTTTGTTTGTTTCTGTAAAAGGTGCGCGATTGTGGACGTGACTTTTGGGGGAGCGTTATTTCGATTCGGTCTCCTCCTCGGTCTTCTGCTGAACGAAACCCTGTCCCTGAATCGTTATATCGTTGCCGTCGGGAGTGACAAGGAAACAACCGGTCGACTCCTTGGTGATGTGTCCGATGACATCGACCAGTCCCAGACGCATGATTTGCTCCTGCATCGAGAGGGGTACGGTGAACATCAGCTCGTAATCCTCACCACCGTTCAAGGCTGCCACAACGGGGTCGTTGTGCATCTCCTCCGCCAGACGTGAGGTCTGTTGTGCGATGGGAATACGGTCGAGGTAGATGCGTGCGCCACACTTCGACGACTTGCAAATCTGCAAGAGGTCGCTGCCCAGACCATCGGAGAGGTCAATCATCGAGGTGGGGACAATCTTCTCCTCGGCGAGCGTGGAGATGATGTCGGTACGCGAACGGGGCTTGAGGTACTTCTCCAACAGATATTCGTAACCCTTGAACTGGGGTTCGGGGTTGGTGACATCGCGCAGGACGCGCTTTTCGCGCTCGAGCAGCTGGAGACCCATGTAGGCGGCACCGACATTGCCGGTGATGCAAATCAGGTCGTTGAGCTGTGCGCCGCTGCGGCGGACGATTTTGTCCTTGGGGGCGTGACCAACGGCTGTGAGCGAGATAACCAGACCCGTGAGCGAAGCGCGGGTGTCGCCACCCACCAAATCCACCTCCTGCTCCTTGCAGGCGAAGCGGATACCCTCATAGAGGTCGTCGAGTGCCTCCACGGGCAATTTGGCCGAGACACCCAGCGAGACGGTAATCTGCGAGGGGGTGGCATTCATGGCCAAAATGTCGCTGATGGCGGCGGTTACTACCTTGTAACCCAGATGTTTGAGGGGAAAGTAGGTGAGGTCGAAGTCCACACCCTCGAAGAAGGTGTCGGTCGAGAGCACCATCTCCTCGCCCTCCTTGGGGGCGATGATGGCGGCATCGTCACCTGCGCTCAGCACGGTGGTTTTATCTTTGATTTCGAACTCCTTGGTCAGGTGGTCGATGAGGCCGAATTGACCCAACTCGGCAATTTCGGTACGTTTTTTAGTCTGTTCCATATTTTGATTTTTACAAAACTAAAGAAACTTTGCGGTATGACAAAAAAATAACGTATTTTTGTCAGCGAAATACTAAAAACAGGTTCAGTTATGATTAATATTGTATTGTTTGGAGCTCCCGGATGCGGTAAGGGCACACAGGCTGCGCGCCTGAAGGAGCACTACGGCATCGAGCATGTATCGACAGGAGAGGTGATTCGCGGTCACATCAGCCGTGGCACCGAGCTGGGTAACAGCATGAAGTCTTACATCGCACAGGGCAAGCTCGCTCCCGATGAGGTAGTTATCGGTATGATTGCCGACTACGTGGCATCGCACAAGGAGGTGAAGGGTTGCATCTACGACGGTTTCCCCCGCACCACTGCACAGGCAGAGGCTTTCGACAAGATTATGGAGGAGAACGGTCTGAGCGTAGACGTGATGATTGACATCCAGGTTCCTGAGGAGGAGTTGGTAAAGCGTATCCTGCTCCGCGGTAAGGATTCGGGTCGTGCGGATGATGCTTCGGAGGAGGTTATCCGTGGCCGTCTGGACGTTTACCACGCACAGACTGCCGTTGTTGCCGACTACTACACCAAGCAGGGCAAGTACTTCTCGGTAGATGGTTTCGGTTCGATGGACGAGGTGTTCGACCGTATCGTGAAGGTTATCGACTCGCTGAAGAAGTAATCGGACATTCTTTCGACCAATCATTAACGGTCATTCCCTGCGGGGAGTGACCGTTATTTTTTATATCTTTATGATATGTATAACCTTGAAACCAATTGATAATGGGACAACGAATTGTTTTTGCCAATGAAGACCTTTGCAATCATGTGAAGGCATTTGAGGAGTTGGGATTTATTTCATGGACGATGAAACGCGTAAGATTTGAGGTCGGAGATATTATCTACGTCTTCCTTTCAAAAGAGAATGGTGTGAAGTCCGACCAAAGAAGTATCCGCTATAAGGCGGTTGTTGAGAAGTGTGACCTTGACCGCGAGGACGGAAAGTATTGGGGAATACAAGCTCCGCGAGACAAAACCTATCGTCTTCGACTGTTGGAGTATTATGACGGGGATAAACTGACGGAAGCGCACTTGAGAGAACATGGCTTCAAGGGTGGAAGAAGTCTCCAGCGCCCGATGAAGAATAATCCCCAGTTGTTTGCCTATATCAATTCCGTGTTTTAATGAGGCGCGAGGGGATATATATAATATAGGTATAAAATAAAAGGCTATCCTTTGGGGATAGCCTTTCTTATCTTGTCGTCTAAGAGAATTAGAGCGAGTTAACGTGCAACTGAACCGAGCTCTTGAGGTTAGCTACCTTGTTCTTGTGCATGATGTTGTGCTTGCCCAGCTTGTCGAGCATAGCTGCTACCTTGGGAAGCAGAGCCTCTGCTGCGCTCTTCTCGGTCGATGCGCGCAATGCCTTAACGGCGTTACGAGCGGTCTTGTGCATCAGACGGTTGTGTGCTCTCTTAACTGCAGTCTGACGAATTCTCTTCTCTGATGACTTATGGTTTGCCATAATCTTCTTAAATTTTTATATTTTACTTTTTGTTAAATCTGGTTTTGCGATATTCACCGCATTTCGGTACGTGTAGTGTACCACTCTGTTTGACAGCCGTGGCTGCTTTCGGATAGATTATTGAAAATCCGCTCCTCGAAGTTTGTAAACCGTCCGTCACCAAATTTGAAAATACGCGGTGGGTGTCATACAAAAAAGGAGTCTTGCAACCCCTCCTCTCTGCCGTAAGCGGTCGGTGCAATCTCTGCCCTCCCTCTCTTTTTGCACTTTCCTCAGTTACTTCGTTTTCCCGGTTACCTTGTTCCTCAGTCTCCTGTCTCCCAAGTCTCCCGCTCCTCAGTTCCTGTCTTAAGTGTCGGCTCTTGTCTTGCTGACGCCCTGTACGAAATCTTCGCACCCGGTGCCGATTGGTAGCCCATAGCAGAATCGAACTGCTCTTTCAAGAATGAAAATCTTGCGTCCTAACCGATAGACGAATGGGCCAATACCACTATTGTAAGTCGCTGTTGATTTACTTTAGCGGTGCAAAGGTAAATAAAAAATGTAGGTTTCCAAAAAAAAACAGAAAAAAAGTTAAATATCGGACTTTTTTTCGAGTCGCACCCCCTTGGTCTCGGGGTCGAAACGGATGCCTGCCTCGGTGAAAAGGCGGTCGATAAGCCCCCGGGAGATGAGTTGCGAGGCGGTGTCGTTGTGGAGTCGGGGCGTGTCGATGAGCATCACCGAGTCGCAGAGCGTGAGGGCGATGTCCATGTCGTGGGTCGAGAACAGAACGCATTTGTGCTCCTCGTGTGCCAGGCGCGAGAGCAGGAGGGCGAGCGAGTAACGGTTCGGCAGGTCGAGAAAGGCGGTCGGCTCGTCGAGCAGAATGATGGGGGTATCCTGCGCCAGGGCACGGGCAATCATCACACGCTGGCACTCGCCGTCGGACATGGCGTCCATGGTCTTGTGTGCAAAGGAGGACATACCTACCACATTGAGGGCGTGGTGCACAATCTCGCGGTCGATGTCTTGCAGACGGCCTATCCAGTTGGTGTAGGGCGCGCGTCCCAGGGCAACGACATCCTCACACGTGAGGTTGGGAATACGCACCTTCTCGGTGGTAACGAAGGCGATGATTTTGGCACGCTCGTCGGCAGGTATCTGGGTGAGGGGACGACCGCAGAGGAGAATCTCTCCGTCGTGGTATCTGCCCAGCCCGGCTATGGCACGCAGGAGGGTGCTCTTGCCCGTGCCGTTGCGGCCGATGAGCGCCGTGAGCGAACTCTCGGGCAGGGAGGTGGAGACGCGGTCGAGGAGGGTGCGTGTGCCGTAGGAGATGGTGATATTTTTTAATTGTATGCTCATGAGAAGAATTTATGGTTGCGGATGACTACCAGAATGACAACGGGAATACCCAACAGGGCGGTGATGGTGTTCACGGGCAGCACCAGCAGTTTGGAGATAAGGTCGCAAATCAACAGCAGCGAAGCACCCGTGAGCATGGCTCCCGGCACGAGAATGCGGTGGTCGGCACTGCGGAAGAGAAGTCGCGTGAGGTGGGGCACGGCGATGCCGATGAAACCCACGGGACCGCAAAAGGCGGTGATGGTACCTGCCAGCAGGACGGTGGAGAGAAAGAGCCACATACGTGTGCGGCGGATGTCGAGTCCCGATGTGCGGGCGTAGTTCTCACCCAGCAGCAGGAGGTTGAGGGGCTTGATAAGTACTACCGAGAGCACCAGACCCGACAGAATGACGGGCAGAACAATCCACAGCTGGGAGGAGGTGACATCACCCAGCGAACCCATCGTCCATACCACGAAGGATTTGAGCGATGCCTCGCTGGAGAGGTATTGCAGGATTTCGACCACGGCACTGATGCCCGAGCCGAGCATCATACCTAATATAAGTATCACCATGATGTCCTTGATGTGTCGGCTCACGATCATGACCAAGGCGAGCACCAGGGCCGCACCCGTCCATGCCGCACCCGTGATGCCGAGCGACTGAACGAACGAATGTGCCTGCACACCCAGCAGGGGCGCACCGAGGAGAAAGAGGGCGACACCGAGCGAAGCACCCGAACTGACACCTAATATATAAGGGCCTGCCAGAGGATTGCGGAACAGGGTCTGCATCTGGAGACCGCTTGCCGAGAGTGCGGCACCTGCCAGGAGTGCCATGACGGATTTCAGCAGGCGGATGTTGAGGATAATATCGCGCGAGGTGGAGGCATCATCGCCACTCAGCAACGCGCTGCACACCTCCCCGAAAGGAATTTTGACCGAGCCTACCGAGAGGTCGAGCAGGAAGAGCAGGAGGGTGAGCAGGCTCAGCAGTATGAAAAAGAGGGTCGAACGGGACATTTCTTAAAAAATTTTCAGACATCGGTTCTTCGGCGAAACATACCACATAGTGTTGTGTATCGGCGTTTTGTGGGGCTGTTGCGTGTGAAAACCGATGTCGGTGAAAGACAAAATTAGAAAAAAAATTGCAAAAAGTATTGGATTGTAAAAAAAACGTAGTATATTTGCAACCGCAATTGAGAGATAACCCAATGAGCATCGCAAGATGCGGGTTGCTTTCGGGAATCGGGGCGTAGCTCAGTCCGGTTAGAGTACACGTCTGGGGGGCGTGTGGTCGCTGGTTCGAATCCAGTCACCCCGACATTTGAGGCTTGATAATCAGTGATTATTGAGCCTTTTTTATCCTTGGTTTGTTGCATAACAGTTGTGTGTAGTCTATAAGAAAAGTATGGTTGCACCCGCCGGGAGTATCGGTATATGGGATTAGGTAAGTTTTTGGAATGTAGTAGAGTTCCGATAATCCTGATGCGTAAAATCAGCTTTAACTTATGCAACTTTTTTCTATAAAAGGTCATCGCCGTGTGGAGGTGACCTTTTTTTATCCCTATTGCACGGCGTGTGTTGTCGGTGCGTTCGGGCGGTGGCGACTGCCGATAGGGGTGTCTGATGTCGATTTGTGCGAAGTGTGGACGGTAGCTGTTGCCGTTCTTTTGCGCGGAATGAGGGTGTGGGACGAAAATTTACCGCTTCAACAACTTGTCGGATAGGAGATTGCAGGCACGGAGGAAATAAAGTGTGAAAAAATATTTGTCGATTAAAAATAAAGCATTATCTTTGCAGTCGCAAATCGGGGCGTAGCTCAGTCCGGTTAGAGTACACGTCTGGGGGGCGTGTGGTCGCTGGTTCGAATCCAGTCACCCCGACTAAAAAAAAGGCTTGACAATCTTTTGATTGTCGAGCCTTTTTTTTTGTCTCCCGCTGAAAAGGGTGTCGTTTGCCCGGCCTGTCGTGTCGGGTGTTTTGTTTCCTGCCACACGGTAATTTATCCCATCACAAGAAACAGCATATCTGTTCCGCCACGGGCGGAAGAAAATCCTCCACCGCGACAATTGCATCGACCATCGGAAATGAAAAGGAATTTTTCGTGGCTGAACTTTGCCACTGTTGCGACCTTTGAGAAAAGGCACAAAAAAAGGAGAACCCTGTCGATTCTCCTTGTGGGGTGGAAGAAGGGATTCGAACCCTCGACACCCGGAACCACAATCCGGTGCTCTAACCAACTGAGCTACATCCACCATCTGGAAGACTTTGTTTCGTTGTTTCTGTCTTACGGGGTGCAAATATATAGCACTTTTGAATATCCTCCAAATATTTTGCGAAAAAAAATCAAAAAAAATGAAAATATGACATTTTGGCAGTCTTCGGAGTGCGTTTTGTCACGATTTACTGCCAAAATCAGACTGGCACATCTATTGATGTAGTCTCTATCGCCAGCCGACATAAGACCGACTGACACGGAAACAAGATTTAATAATAAACTAAAATATTACAACTATGAATGTAAAACCGTTATCGGATCGTGTATTGATCCTTCCCAATCCTGCGGAAGAGAAGACTGCAGGTGGATTGATTATTCCCGACACAGCAAAAGAGCGTCCTCTGGAGGGCAAAGTCGTGGCAGTAGGACCCGGTACTTCTGATGTTAAGATGGAGGTGAAGGTCGGTGACCAGGTACTCTATGGCAAGTATTGCGGTCAGGAGATTTCTGTCGAGGGTGTGGATTACCTCATCATGAAGCAGAGCGACATTTTGGCAATTATCTAATTCTATCAACTTAAGATTCTACAACAATGGCAAAAGATATCAAATATAACGTAGAGGCACGCGAGCTCCTCAAGGAGGGTGTCGATGCCCTTTCGAATGCAGTGAAAGTCACCCTCGGCCCCAAGGGTCGCAATGTGATTATCGACAAGAAATTCGGTGCTCCCCACATCACCAAGGACGGTGTGTCGGTAGCCAAGGAAGTGGAGTTGGAAGACCCCTTTGCCAACATGGGCGCACAGATGGTCAAGGAGGTTGCCTCGAAGACCAACGACGATGCCGGTGACGGTACTACCACTGCTACCGTTTTGGCACAGTCGATTATCGGTGTGGGTTTGAAGAACGTCACCGCAGGTGCCAACCCCATGGATTTGAAGCGCGGTATCGACAAGGCCGTATCGACCGTTGTCGCTTCGCTGCGTGAGCAGAGCCAGGAGGTCGGTTCCGACTTCGGCAAGATTGAGCAGGTGGCTACCATCTCGGCCAACAACGACGAGAACATCGGTAAGCTCATCGCTCAGGCTATGGAGAAGGTCAACAAGGAGGGTGTCATCACCGTCGAGGAGGCCAAGGGTACCGAGACCCACGTTGAGGTGGTTGAGGGTATGCAGTTCGACCGTGGTTATATCTCGGCTTACTTCATCACCGACACCGAGAAGATGGAGGCTCAGCTCGACAAACCCTACGTGCTGATTACCGATAAGAAGATTTCGACCATGAAGGAGCTGATGGGCGTTTTGGAGCCCGTGGCACAGAGTGGCCGTTCGTTGCTCATCATCGCCGAGGATGTCGATGGCGAGGCACTGTCGGCTCTCGTTGTCAACAAGCTGCGCGGTACATTGAAGATTGCTGCCTGCAAGGCTCCCGGATTTGGTGACCGCCGCAAGGAGATGTTGGAGGATATCGCCGTATTGACCGGTGCCACCGTCATCTCTTCGGATAAGGGTATGAAGATGGAGGATGCCACCATCGAGATGTTGGGTAGTGCCGACAAGGTAACCTTGAACAAGGAGAACACCACCATCGTTGACGGTGCAGGTAACAAGGAGAATATCGCTGCACGTGTTGCACAGATTCGTGCTTCCATCGAGAAGGCTACTTCGGACTACGATCGCGAGAAGCAGCAGGAGCGTCTGGCCAAGTTGGCAGGCGGTGTTGCCGTTCTCTACGTGGGTGCCGCTACCGAGGTGGAGATGAAGGAGAAGAAAGACCGCGTAGACGATGCACTGGCCGCTACCCGTGCAGCTGTCGAGGAAGGTATCGTTCCCGGTGGTGGTGTGGCTTACATCCGCGCTACCAAGGCACTCGAGGATTTGAAGGGTGCCAACGAGGACCAGACTACCGGTATCCGCATCGTAAAGCGCGCCATCGAGGAGCCTTTGCGTCAGATTGTAAAGAATGCAGGTGGTGAGGGTTCGGTTGTTGTGAACAAGGTTCGCGAGAGCGAGGGTGCCTTTGGTTACAATGCCCGTGACGACAAGTATGAGGATTTGCTCAAGGCCGGTATCATCGATCCTACCAAGGTATCGCGTGTGGCTTTGGAGAATGCAGCATCTATCGCTTCGATGTTCCTGACCACCGAGTGTGTGTTGGCCGAGAAGAAGTCGGAGCAGCCCGCAATGCCTGCAATGCCCGCAGGCGGTATGGGCGGTATGATGTAACCGATAATTTTTTCTCATAATAAATTTACAGAGGCGTGTGGCTGGACTTCGGTTCGGCCACACGTTTTTTTTTGTGCGTGGGGGACACCCACTACCCAAAGTCACTCCGCAAACTCTCCACGGTGGAGGAAGTATCTGCCGCGAATTTCCAATATCGTGAACCCGTCCGTCACTGTCCTCTTGTACTTCTCGCTACTTCGTACTCTCCACTTCGCCCTCTCCACTTCGCCCTCTCCACTTTGCCCTCTCCACTTTGCCCTCTCCACTTTGCCCTCTCCACTT
>JAHHQO010000019.1 GCA_020026335.1 Alistipes sp.
TCCGGCCTCCGGGTTATGAGCCCGACGAGCTACCAACTGCTCTATCCCGCGATATATCTTTAGATGTTATCTATCATCGTGATTGCGAGTGCAAAGATAAGGCATATATTTGGTGTTTGCAAATATTTTGATGATAAATTTTTGACAACTTTTCTTTTGCGTTGCATATTACATTGTAAATCAGTGAGATAAATTTGTAAAATATTTTTGCAAATTTTCCACCGCTTTGCGCTCCTCTCTCGAAATCCGCCCCATGGTACTGCCTTATGCCAGGTGTGCGGCAACAATTTCCGAGAGGTCGCACACCTCTTTCTCCGTACCGCGCCCCACAGCCTTCTTGCAGAGGGGGCAGGCGGTGACGATGACCTCGGCACCCGTCTCCTCCAGCTCCGAAGCCATGTTCTTCGCCAACTTGACCTGCTGTTCGTCCGAGATGGCGAGGTTGGCCACCGAAGAACCACAACAGAGCGAGTGCTCGCGTGTGTCGCGCGGTTCGAGGAGTGTACCGATGGCCTCGATGACCGCACGCGGCTCGTCATAGATGCCGTTACCGCGTCCCAATTCGCAGGGGTCGTGGTAGGTGTAACGGGTGTCGGCCTTATCGACCTTCAGTCGTCCGTTCTCCATCAGACGGAGGATATACTCCGAGTGGTGGAGCACCTCGATGCCCTCCAGGTGGTAGTCCTCCTTAAAGACCTTCAGACAGATGGGACACGAGGTAACCAGGGTGGTGATGCCGTGCTTGCGGAACAACTCGGTGTTGTACTCCATCATCTTGTGGGCGGCATCGGTCTCGCCGGCCAGTTTGAGGGGACGACCACAACATACGCCGCCGCTCTTGTCCGCCCACCAGACCTCCTCGCCCGATGCGGCGAAGATACTCTGCATGGATTTGAGAATACGGGGGGTGAGCAGGGTCATGCAACCGGCAAAGTATCCCACCTTGCCCTCGCCTGTCGAGCGGTCGAGCCCCTTGAAATACTTGTAGCGGCGTTCGCTGGGCAGGTTGCGCATCACATCGCGCGAATTGATACGCAGGGTGTTGAGGTCGATGCCCACGGGACAACGCTCCGTGCATCGTCCGCACATCAGACAGTTGTCGGCAGTGGCGAGACGCAACATCTTGTAACGGCGGTCACGCAGGTAGTAGACCGACTGTACGGTGTTGATACCCAGTACGCTCTGCAACTGACAGGGGTCGATACAGATACCGCAACGCGAGCACGCCTCGGTCTGGAACTTGTCGTAGGTCGATTCCTTTTCGCCCGAACGGAGTCCGTATTTGCGCAGGAAGATGAGGGGCACCTCGGTGAAGATGTGCATGTAGCGCGAGAAGGGGAGTCCCACGAAGAAGACACCCAACACGATGGAGTAGAACCACCATGCCGCGGACTCCATCTGCATGAGTGTGCCCTCCGACAGATGGGCGCGGAGCAGCTCGCCGGTGCTGCCCGTGAGGAAGCTGCCCCCGCCGTAGAGTCCCGATGTGATGCTCTCCGCCACATAACGTGCCGGGAAGATGAACCACAGCGCCGAGAGGGCGATGCGGTCGCCCAACACGTGGTGAGTGGTCTTGCGCATACCCATGGCACGCGAGTACATACGTTTGCTCCACGCCAGTGTGACACCCGACAGCACCATGCAGAGGAAGAGGTCCATCAGAAAGGCGAAGAGGGGTTTGTGCTCCAGCCCCACGGCGAAGTATTTGAAGAAAACATGACCCTGAAGGGGCACATAACGGAATCCCAGATAGGCGATGGTCTCCGCCCAGCCCACGGCAATGAGCAGGAACCAGCCGAAGGCCAGTGACATATGCATGTAACCCAACAGCGGATTGACCTTGTAGATGCGTCGGTGGATGAGACACTCACGGAAGGCCTCCCACACCGCCGCGAAGGTTTTGCCTGTGAATATTCCGCCGGCAATCAGACGCTTGTCCCTGCGGGGCAGGCGGTAGAGCCACGTGCCCCACTTCCAGGCGATGACCACAAACATGAAGATGGCGCCCAGAATGAACGGAATACAGAATGGTGCGTAAAAATTCATCGTCAGAAATCTCCCAATTTACGTTTTAAGAGCATCACCACACCGCGGGTGTTGATGCCTCGCGGACATACCAGACGGCACTTGCCGCAGAGCATACATTTGCTCATCTCCTCGTAGGCACCCTGATACTCGCCACGGCGCACGAGGGTGTGTACCCTGCGGAAATTGAACTCCGTGAGGTTGCCTGCCGTGCAGACCGCCGTGCAGGAACCGCAACCGATGCAACTCTGCAACTCGGGCATCTCGTGCAGAATCTCATCGCTTTTGTTCAGGTTGTTGAGGTCCATGTTGATGGCGCGCGGTTTCGAGATGCTGAAACCGAAATTGATGGCTGCCATGACTTATTCCGATAAATATTGGCACACGGCATCGGCTGCCGTGGTGGCTTCGTTGAGTGTCTCGCCGATGTTCTTGGGCGAGGTGATGGCACCGGCGTAGAAGATGCCGTCGGTGTTGCTTTTCATGTTGTTGAGAAACAGGTCGCGGGGCTGCATGAAGCCGCTGGGCGACTGGAGAAGTCCTGCGGAGGCTGCCAGCGAGGAGTTGTCGTCGTTGGCACGCATACCCACCAGCAATACCAGCATATCGACACTCATTCTTAAGGGGCGACCCGTGAGGGTGTCCTCCGCCTTAATCTGTATGCGACCTTCGAACGTTTCGCTCGCCTCGGAGATACGTCCTCTCACGAAGTGGATGTTGTACTTTATCTGTGCTTTGCGGTACATCTCCTCGTAGCCGGGGCCGAACATACGTATATCCATGTAGAAGTTGAAGACATCGGCATCGGGGAACAGTTTTTTCATCTCCATGGCCTGCTTCACGCCCGTCACGCAGCACACCTTCGAACAGTGGTGCTGGCCGACCTTCTCGTCACGCGAACCCACACAGTGGAGGAAGGCGATACGCTTGGGACGTGAGCCGTCCTTCATGGCGACCTTGCCCTCGTTGAGCATGCGCTCGATGTCCACACTCGTATATACGTTGTCGTAGATGCCGTAGCCGTACTCCTCCTTGATGCGTGCATCGAAGAGGGTGAAGCCCGTGGACATCACCACCGAATCACACGCGAGGGTCTCGCCCGTGGAGAGGGTCACGCTCTTCGAGGTGAAGCTCTTGACCTCGGTGGAGGTTCTCACCTCGATGTTCTGCTGGTTGATTTTACTGCGCAGGGCGATGAGTATCTCCTGTGCCGGCGTGAAGGTCGGGAAGAGAACGTGCCAGCCCCTGAGCTTGCCGCCCAGCTCCGACTCCTTTTCGATGATGACGGGGTCGATGCCCTGTGCCTGAAGGTGGAGTGCCGTCTGCATTCCGGCCACGCCTCCGCCTATGATTGCTACTCGTTTCATTTATTGCTTCATGTCGTAAATGGTATCGACGGGGGCGCAATTGACCACTGCCGATGCCGGTTTGCCGATATATTTTCCGTTTCTGCCGAGGTATTTGGCGGCAGGGTCATACTCGATGCCCATCTTGTCGAGCAGCGGCTCGACATCGACCTGGTGCATCTGCATACCCAGTGCCCAGGGGTCGTAGCCCAGCACCAGACCCGCCATCTCCTCGTAGGTGAGCACCGGAATGCCGTGGCCGTTCTCGCCGTAGGTCGTACCCTCCATCTCGGCGATGGTGTACTGCCATCTGTCGAGGAACATCGAACAACCGGGGCAGTTGGCCACGATGAAGTCGGGTTTGTAGGGCGCCATGCTCTCGAGTTTCTTGTGGGAGTTGGCTATCGAGTAACCGCGGTTGGCCTGCACCAGATAGTTGCGGAAGCCGAAACCGCAGCAGTGACGGCGTTCGGGGTAATCGACACACTCGCCGCCCCACTCTTCGACCATGCCTGCCAGCACGTAGGGAAACTCCGAACCGCCGACACCCGCCTTGGGGAAAATCTTGGCGTAGTGGCAACCGATGTGGTCCACCACCTTGAGGGGTTCGCCCGTCTGCACATTGATGAGGCGGTGCTTGGCACGCGCACCAATCTCCCCACGGAAGTGATACATCACATCGGAGGTGTGCGCCATGCATTTGGGAATGGTAAATTCGCGGCCTGTGGCCTTGTAGAGGTTCTCGCGGGTCTTCTCCTCAGTTTCGGGAAACTCCTTCCATGTTTCGAGAATCTCGGTGTAGATGCCGAATGAGGTGATGCACGAGGTGGTGAAGTTCTCCAACCCCGACTCGTTCATCAGCGAGAACTGACGCGCCACCACCGTCATGGTGGTCTCCAGCGGCACTACATCGGAGTGATAACCGATACCCGTGCAGGAGGAGTGTTTGGGGTCGTCGTAGAAATTCTTGCCCAAGTCGTTGTGCATGATGTCCAAAAAAGCCTTCTCGCTTCCGGGAAAGAAATTCTGACGGATACAACTGCGTCCGTAGTAGTAGTCGTCATCGGCAATGAATTTCTGATATTCGTTCCAACTGTTTCCTTTGGCTCTCATTGTTCTAATAGTGTTCGTTACTGTTTTTGCAGAATACATCCATCATGTATTCGTCGTCGGCACCGTTCTCGTAGCCCATCTCGCGGGCTTTCTTGTCGGAGTAACGCTCTATGGTGTCGAACATCTCCCTGCCGCCGCTGACCTCGAAAATGCGGTGGAGTTCGTCCATCGATTGCTGGTCGATTTTGCGCAGCGCGCCGGCACCCTCCTTGCGGTAACAGGGGGTGAACTGTTCGTAAACATCGTTGTCGTGGTCGAAAATCCATCGCCATACGGTACCCTGCTCGGGGTGGAGGTCGGGGTCAATACCCTTGGGCACAAGGCAGTAGCCCGTGCGGAGGATATTGTCGCCCACGGTGCGTTTGAGGGCGAGCTGCTGGCGTCCCTTCTCGCTCTCGACAAAGAAACCCAATTTCTGGGAGAGGGTTCTCAGGGATTGAATCACATAACCGGGGGCATTGCCGCGCGGACAGCGCGGACGGCACGACATACACTCGCCGCAGTACCAGATGGTATCGCTCTTGAGGAGTGCTTCGATGGCATCATCGTCTCTTGTTTGTACTGTGTTGACAATCTCGCGCGGGTCATACTCGTAGAACTCCGCGGCAGGACATACGGCGGTGCAGACACCACAATTCATGCAGGCGTGGAGACCCTCGCGCATGCGCACATCCTTCATCAACATATCGAAATATTTACCCATAATCTACCGGGCAAAGGATATAAAAAAACCTTTGCGATGCGCAAAGGTAAGGATTTGCCCACTGGCAAAGGGTAGTATAAATACCTAATTTTTTTTCTTCGAGTAGTGTTCGAATACAAAGGGGTAGGGATATTTTGCACCCGAAGAGTGATATTCCGACTCTCGGAGGACCCATTTGTCGGTATCCCAGTCGGGGAATCGGGTGTCACCCTCGTAGGCGTGTTTCACGCGGGTGAGATAGAATTCGTCCGCCTGGTCGAGTGCCTGTCGGTAGATTTGCGCACCACCGATGACGAAGACCTCCTCATCGGGCGAAAAGAGGGCGAAAGCCTCCTCCAGAGAGTGCACCACCTCGCAACCCTCAATCTCGAGAGCCTGTCGTGTGATGACCACATTGCGGCGGTTGGGCAGCGGACGACCCAGCGATTCGTAGGTCTTGCGACCCATGATGACGGGGTGTCCCGTGGTGATGGCCTTGAAGTGTTTCAAGTCTTCGGAGATGTGCCACAGCAAATCATTCTTGTCGCCGATGACACCGTTTTCGGCTATGGCCACGATAATCGAAATCATAGTGATGCGTTGTTAGGTTTAGAACGACATGGGAGCCTTGATGGCAGGGTAGGGGTCGTAGCCCTCCAGCGTGAAATCCTCGTAGCGGAAGTCGAATATCGACTTCACCTCGGGGTTGAGGTGCATGTGGGGCAGCGGACGCGGTGTGCGTGAGAGCTGCTCGCCGACCTGCTCGAAGTGGTTGAGGTAGAGGTGCGTGTCGCCCAGCGTGTGGATAAATTCTCCGGGCTTCAGACCGCACACCTGCGCCATCATCATGGTCAGAAGGGCATACGAAGCGATGTTGAACGGCACACCGAGGAAGGTATCCGCACTGCGCTGGTAGAGCATACACGACAGGCGACCCTCCGCCACGTAGAACTGAAACAGCACATGACAGGGGGGCAGGGCCATCTCACCGATTTCCGCCACATTCCATGCCGAGACGATGATGCGGCGCGATTCGGGGTTGTGGCGAATCAGCTCCACCGCCTGCGCGATTTGGTCGATGACCCCTCCGTCGGGACGGGGCCACGAACGCCACTGATAGCCGTAGACGTGGTTCAAGTCGCCGTAGCGGTAGTCCTCGATGGGCGAGGATTGTCCGGCGAGGGAGAGAAACTCCTCGCGCGATACGGGTGTGGTGTTGTGCGCGGCGCAACACTCGTTATAGTAGCGGTAAGCATCGTTATCCCAGATGTGAACGCCGTTCTGCACCAGATAGGCGATGTTGGTGTCGCCCTTCAGGAACCACAGCAGTTCGTGGATAACGCCCTTGAGAAATACTTTCTTGGTGGTGAGCAGGGGAAATCCCTCGCTCAAATCGAAGCGCATCTGATGACCGAATACGCTTTGAGTGCCTGTACCCGTACGGTCACCGCGAATGACACCTTCGCGGCGTATGCGTTGCAACAGGTCGAGATATTGTCGCATGATTTAAAACTTTTTAAGTTCCAGCACTCCGTCATCGGTCATCGCCGCGTAGGTAATCTGACCGTGCCAGCAGCCGAGGTGCACCACATGGAGTCCCTCCTCGCGGTAGTCGCGCGGATAGTGGAGGTGACCGAAGACAAAATGGTCGATTTTCTCGTGTCGGGAGTAGTTGCGGGCGTATTCGATGAGGGGGCAGGTGATGCGCTCGTCATACATCAGTCCGTGGCGGTTGTGCGACTTGCGCGAGCTGCCGCTCCACCACTGTCCGAACTTCAACGCCCAGTCGGGGTGCACCAGCCACGAAAAGAGCCAGCGGAGCACCTTCGAGCGGAACACCGTATTCATGAATTGCAGCACATAGTGACCCTGAATCTGCATGTTGTCGCCATGTGCCAGAAAGAGTCGCTGTCCGGCCAGCTCCACCACTTCGGGGGCGGTGTGAATCTCCATGCCACATTCCCTGGCGAAGTAATCCTTGACCCACATGTCGTGATTGCCGGTGAAGAATATCACCTTGATGCCCTTGTCCGAGAGTTCGGCGAGCTTGCCCAGTGTGCGGACAAAGCCTTTGGGTACCACGCGGTTGTATTCGAACCAAAAGTCAAATACGTCGCCCAGGAGATAAATCTCGCGTGCATCGTGGGAGATGGTGTCCAGCCATCTGACAAAGTTGCGTTCGGTCTGTCGGGAGAGCGCTTCATCACCGGCTCCCAGATGGATGTCGGATGCGAAGTAATACATTAGAGTGTCAGTTCGGAGAGTTTCTGTTTGAGTTGGTCGCCGTAGATGTCCTTTGCCACAATCGAACCGTTCTTGTCGATGAGGTAGTTGCTCGGCAGACGCTGTACGTTGTAGAAGCCCACAGCGGTCGAGGCACGTCCGCGCAGGTCACTCACCGAAATCCAGGGCAGCTGCTGCTCCTGTACGGCGGTAATCCATGCGGCCTTCGAAGTGTCCAAAGATACCTGATAGACCTCAAAGGGGGTGTTGGCCTTGGAATATTGCTTGTAAATCTCCTTCAACTCGGCGTTGAGCACGTTGCTGTTGCCGGCCTCTGCCGTCCAGAAGTCGAGCAGAACGACCTTGCCCGTGAGTGACGAGAGACGAATCTTCTTGCCGTAGATGTTGCTCATCTCCAAATCGGGGTAGCCTGCCTCGGTGATTTTCTCGGTGAGGCTGATGCGTGCTTCCATGCGTGCAATCTCGCTCTCCAGCGACAGGAGGTACTGCGATTCGGGGTAGTTCTCCTTCACGGCTTCGGCCACGGTGCGGAAGTAGACCACATCGCTGTCGTCGCTGAACAGGTGGGTGTCACCCGGCAGACGCTGGTAGAGGGCATAGATGGCCGCCAGATTGGCCTTGTGCTCGATGATGAACTTCAGCTGTGCCTGACGAATGCGGTAATACTCGTCGGAGTAGGCTCTGATGAACTGGTCGCGCTCCTCCTTCGAGAGGTTGGCGTTCACCTTCTCGGCGATGTCGTCGAGTTTGCGGGCACCGCCCACGAAGTCCTGATAGAAACTTCTCAGAAGTTCCGACTCCTCGGAACCCGATACGGTGTAGTTGCGCAGGACGCTGCCCATCGAGCTGACATCGACACGGTCGCCGCCTGCCAACAGAAGGGGAATACGCTCGCCCTCGCAAACCAGATTATAGAGTGACGGGGTCGGTGCCACGTTCTTCAATTCGAAATGATAGCTGCCGTCATCGGAGAGGGTGGCGGTGTCGATGATGCTTTGTTTGAGGGTGGAAACCTGCTCCAGATAGAGGTTCTTGGTTTCGCTGCCCACAAAACGGCCCGATATTTTGACCGTGGAGGAGTGACAACTGCTCAAAAGAAGCGCAGCAGTTGAGAGTACGATAAAAAAGAGTTTATTCATCTAATTTTTTGTTTTCGCCGTTAGTAAAAGCAAATATAGCAAAAAATCTTTAAAAACAAGTGCTATTTATTTCTGTGTATTGCGGTAAGAACCGCTCTGTTTTGAGAAATTGCGGTTGTTCTGATAGGGGGTGCGACCCTTCTGCATACGCTGTGTGGTGCGGGGCTGTGAACTCTTGACGTAGCGTGTCGTATAGTGCTGTTTATACTCGCTTCGGAGATTGTTGAGTGCCTCTTCATCGATTTTTATGTTCCCGTCGGACATATTCTTTAGGTCTTTTATGATCACCTCGTTGTTGGGGTGTTCCTGGTTATATTCGTAACTCTTGGTACGCATATAACGGGCGAGGTTGTCGATGGCGTATGTCACGGCACGGCTATTTTCTTCCGTGGAGAGACTCTGCACCATTTTCTCGACATATTTGCCGTAGTGTTTGTAGCGGATTTGCGACTGGGGGTAGTCGAGATGACGGGGTGTGATGGTCAAATCCTCACGCGAGGGACGCGGGTAGGGCGAATCGACATCCAGCTGAAAATCAGACATGATGAACAGATGGTCCCACAATTTGTGGGTGTAGTCTGCCGTGTCGCGCAACAGGGGGAAGAGGTTGCCCATGACGGCAATGACGGCTTTGGCCTGACGGTTGCGCTCCTTGCGGTCCTCGATATCGAGCAACGAGTCAATCATCTCCTGGATATGACGACCGTATTCGGGCAGATGGAGTTTGCGCCGCGTATAGTTGTAGTTCTTTCTCATACTTCAATGATAATGTATCCATTCCTCCGTTCGGACGCCGGTATCCGACTCCGAGACATTTGCAGTAGATGGATCTTTCGATTTTTTACCCTCATTTCCCCATCGTGACGGGCAGTGTGGAAGATTGGTTTTATCCCCGGGAATGTGATAACTTTGGGACAAAAGTAATAAAAAATCATAAAAAATACATTATGGTAAAGGTTTTAATTTTAGACTATTCAAAAAGTATGCGAAACACCCTCCGCGAGCGTCTGGAGTACGAAGGTTTTTCGGCAGAAGCGGTGGAAAACGAGTCGCAGGCCGAGGATTTGTTCCACCGCATCTGTGTCGTACCTCTGCGTGTGCCGCCCCTGCGCAACCGCAAGGAGGATATTCCCCTCTTGGCGGAGCATTTTCTGAAAAGCATCTGCGAGGGCTACGCCCTGCCCTGCAAGACAATGACCGTGGAGGCGGTCGGGGAGTTGCAGAAGATGCCGTGGAGCGGTAATGTCCGCGAATTGAGAAATGTGGTCGAACGGTTGGGCATCTTGTCGGGCGATACCATCACGGCGGACGATGTCGTGCGCTATGCCTTTACATAGCTTGGGAACAGCGAGATATGTAATAAATATAAGTGGAAATCCCGACTCTCGAACAAAAAAGAGCGCAACATCTCTCTTGGAAAATGTTGCGCTCTGTGTCTTTTTCCGAAGGGTTGCCCCTTTGGCGGATTAGAGTCTGTCGAGAATCTCGGCAGGGTGGTCGGCGATGTGGTCGGCATGGTTCTCCACCAGCTCCTCACGCGAACGGAAGCCCCACGAAACACCCACCGAGCGGACGCCTGCGGCACGGGCTGTCTGCATATCGACCCCCGAATCCCCCACATAGAGCACCTTGTCACGCTCGACACCCGTCAAGGAGAGAATGTCATCGACAATCTGCGGGTCGGGTTTGAGAGCCACGCCCTCGCGCTGCCCCAGCACGGCGGCAAATTCCGTGTCGGGGAAGAACAGACCGACCAGCTTCTCGGTGCCTGCCTGAAACTTGTTCGAAGCCACTGCCACACGTATGCCGCGGCGAGAAAGCTCTCCGAGCAGCTCCGTGATACCCTCGTAGGGACGGGTCAGCGTGTCGATGTGGGCGGTGTAGTACTCCACAAAGTCGCGGCGCACCTCGGCCACAAATTCGGGCGTGCGCAGCTCCTCGGGCAGGGCGCGCTCCACCAGTCGCATGATGCCGTTGCCCACAAACGAGCAGTACTCCTCAAATGTGTGCTGGGGGAGCTGTCTTCTTTGCAGCACCACCTCGCAGGCTTTGGCCAAATCGCCTATCGTGTTCAACAATGTTCCGTCCAAATCGAATATCACCAAATCGGTCTTCATAGCTTTTAAAAAATTTTTTTTCGGAGCAAAATTACAAAAAACTCACGCCCGAGGAAATTTTAAACTCCAAAACCTCCATATTTTTGGGTGTGGGGTGGTGTATATTCGGGATTTTTGTTATTTTTGGAATATCGCTTTGTGTATAAAGGATGAAGAGAGTATTGCTAAATGTTTTTTATTTCTATCGTGACGGTTTTCGCGAGATGACCCTCGGACGCAGTCTGTGGATAATCATCCTCGTGAAGCTGTTTATCATGTTCGCCATTCTGCGCGTGATATTCTTCCCCAACCAACTGGCCGACAAGACCGAGAGCGAGAAGGCCGCCACGGTGATGGAACAGCTCACCCCGTAGTCCCTCCCCACGGAAGCGAACACCAAGAAAACCTATTTATTCACCCCAAACGAACCTTCCTCCCCCTGCGGAACGGGGGTTCGAAAACAGAGTAATAACCTTATTATGTTTACCGATTATCTGCAAACGGTCGACTGGTCGCGAGCCCAGTTTGCCCTGACGGCCATCTACCACTGGTTCTTTGTGCCGTTGACCCTGGGTCTGAGTGTGATTATCGCCATCATGGAGACCCTCTACTACCGCACAAAAGATGAGTTCTGGCTGCGTACCACCAAATTCTGGATGCGCCTTTTCGGTGTGAATTTCGCCATCGGCGTGGCCACGGGTATCATTCTCGAATTTGAGTTCGGTACCAACTGGTCGAACTATTCCTACTTCGTGGGCGATATCTTCGGTGCGCCGCTGGCCGTTGAGGGTATCCTTGCCTTCTTCATGGAGAGTACCTTCATTGCGGTGATGTTCTTCGGCTGGAAACGCGTCTCGAAGGGCTTTCACCTCACTGCCACATGGCTCACTGCCATTGGTGCCAACCTCTCGGCGCTGTGGATTCTGGTCGCCAACGCCTGGATGCAGTACCCCACGGGCTGCACCTTCAACCTCGAAACCGTGCGTAATGAAATGACCTCGTTTGCCGCCGTGGCTCTCTCGCCCGTGGCGGTGAACAAATTCACACATACCGTCACTTCGTCGTTCACCCTTGCCGCCCTCTTTGTGGTGGGTGTCTCGGCGTGGTATCTGCTCAAGGGGCGCGAAACCCGACTGGCGAAGAAGAGCATCAAGGTGGCATCGGCCTTCGGTCTGGTCTGCGCCCTGCTCACCGCCTTCACGGGTGACCGTTCGGGTGCCATCATCGGCCGCGTGCAGCCCATGAAGCTGGCTGCCATGGAGGCACTCTACGAGGGTCGCACCAACTGTCCGCTGACGGCCTTCGGTCTGGTTTGTACCGATGATTATACCAATGGCGAGCAGACCCGCATGAAGGTGGAGATTCCTTCGCTGCTTTCGTTGCTGACCTTCCGCGATGCCGATGCCTTTGTTCCCGGCATTCGTGATTTGGTGGAGGGCAATGCCGAGCGCGGCATCATGTCCACCGCCGAAAAGATGGAGCGCGGTAAGCGCGTGGTGGCCGAGTTGCGCCGATTCAAGGAGGCGAAGGCCATCAACGACATCGAGGAGATGACGCAGGTGAGAAAACTCTTCGACGTCTCGACCGAGGAGGGTAGTGCCTTCATGAAGGACTACTATCCCTACCTGGGCTACGGTTACCTCTCCTCGCCCGAGGAGGTCGTTCCCCATGTGCCGATGCTCTTCTACTCGTTCCGCCTGATGGTGGGTGCCGGCACGCTCTTTATCCTCATTCTGGCTCTGGCATGGTGGTTCAACCACAAGAACATGATGGAGAAAAAACGCTGGTTCCTCCACCTCACCCTGTGGTGCATACCTCTGGCTTACTTCGCTTCGCAGGCCGGTTGGGTGCTCGCCGAGGTGGGTCGTCAGCCGTGGGCTATCCAGGACCTCATGCCTGTGGGTGTGGCGGCTTCGAAGATTCCTTCGTCATCGGTCAGCGTCACCTTCTTTATCTTCGTGGTGCTGTTCACCGCTCTGCTGATTACCGACATCAGTATTCTCGTTCGTCAAATTAAATCGGGTCCCGAAAAAGAATAACGCTATGGATACGCTTACACTTCTTCAACACTATTGGTGGTTCATCATCTCGCTGCTGGGCGCATTGCTGGTCTTCCTGCTCTTTGTGCAGGGCGGTCAGTCATTGCTCTACACGCTGGGAAAAACAGAGACCGAACGCGAGATGATTATCGGCTCGCTGGGTCGCAAATGGGAACTCACCTTCACCACACTGGTGACCTTCGGCGGTGCGTTCTTCGCATCGTTCCCCCTGTTCTACTCCACCTCGTTCGGTGGTGCTTACTACGTGTGGATGACTATCCTGTTGGTCTTCGTCATTCAGGCAGTGAGCTACGAGTATCGCAAGAGAGCTCACAACTTCCTCGGCGAAAAGACCTTCAATGCCTTTCTGCTGATTAACGGTGTGGCAGCACCCCTTCTGCTGGGTGTGGCTGTCGGCACTTTATACACGGGTGCCAACTTCTCGGTTGACCGTCTGAATCTGGCAAACGGACTGGGTGGCGAGTGCGTCATCTCGCAGTGGATGTCGCCCTGGCACGGTCTGGAGGCTGTGGCCGACTACCGCAATGTCCTGCTGGGCGTGTCGGTGGTGATGCTGTCGCTCATGCTGGGCTGTCAGTATCTGATTAGCAGTGTCGATAGCGACACCATCGTGGCTCGCGCCCGCCGCAAGATGATGATGGCGGCTTCGGTCTTCGTGCCTGTCTTTGTGGTGTGGTTGCTGGTGACCTTCTCTTCGGAGGGTTACGGTGTCACCGCGGACGGTATCATCACCGTTGAGGAACACAAGTACTTCAAGACCCTCCTCGATATTCCGATGCTCTTCCACCTGCTGTGGATGGGTGTGGTGGCTGTCCTGGCGAGTCTCTATGTTGCCTATAAGGGTCGCCGCTGGGTTATCCATCTGGGCGGCATGGGTACGGTATTCACCGTGCTGTCGCTGTTCCTCTGTGTGGGCTGGGGCGATACCGCTTACTACGCATCGCTGACCGACCTGCAATCGTCTCTCACGATTTACAACTCCTCGTCGAGTCTTTTCACCCTGCGCACCATGGCATATGTCTCGATTTTGGTTCCCTTTGTGGTGGGCTACATCGGCTATGTGTGGTACAAGATGGACAGCAAACGCATCTCGAAAGAGGACGTGGGCTATTAGTCCGAAGGGAAGATAACCGCATAAAAAAATACCGAACCGTTTTTCGCGGTTCGGTATTTTTTTGTATGAAAATCCGTTGTCGGCCTTTCCTTACTCCTCCTGCTTGTGACCGAAGGGGTACTGATGGTCGTGAACGTCGTCGAAACGCATACCCGTCTCGTAGGTCTTCATCGCGCGGTGGCTCATACCCATCGACGAGAAACCGCCGTCGTGGTAGAGGTTCTGCATGGTTACCTTGCGGGTGAAGTCGGAGAAGAGGGTGAGGATATAGTTGGCACAATCCTCTGCGGTGGCATTGCCCAGGGGCGACATGCTCTCGGCAAACGACATCAAATCACCCAGCCCCATCACGCCGCTGCCGGCTGTGGTCTGTGTGGGCGACTGCGACACGGTGTTGATTCTCACGTGCTTCTCACGGCCGTAGATGTAACCGAAGCTGCGGGCGATAGACTCCAACAGTGCCTTGGCGTCAGCCATATCGTTGTAGCCGTAGAGGGTGCGCTGTGCAGCGATGTACGACAGAGCCACGATAGAACCCCAGTCGTTAATGGCGTCCTTCTTGCGTGCCACCTGAATGGCCTTGTGGAACGAGATAGCCGAGATGTCGAGGGTCTTGGTGAGGAAGTTGTAGTCCAAATCGTCGTAGGTGCGACCCTTACGTACGTTGGGCGACATGCCGATGGAGTGGAGCATGAAGTCGAACTTACCGCCGAAATGTTCCATGGTCTTGTCCATCAGATTCTCGAGGTCCTCGACGCTGGTGGCATCAGCCGGCACAACAATGGTGTTGCACTTCTCGGCCAACTGTGAAATTGTACCCATGCGTATGGAGACTGCCGTATTGGTCAATACGATTTCGGCGCCCTCCTCAACGGCTCTTTCAGCCACCTTCCAAGCGATGGACTGCTCGTTGAGAGCACCAAAAATCAGACCTTTCTTTCCTTTCAGTATTTGCGAACTCATCGTATAATGGTTTAAAATTTCCGACAAATGTAACAAAAATTTTCCGAGTTTTATATGTTTTTAAATAAATAACGACTTTTTTACCACGATTTTGTCCTGTTATTCCCTTTTGGGACAGCAGGGCGCGGGGCGGTGCCGGGCGCGGAAAAGGGACGAAAAAAAGGTGCAGCCGATGTGGCCGCACCTTTTCGTGGGGGAGTGTCCGCCCCGGAGGTTTTCCGCTTATGGTCGTTGTGGTGGAGTGGGGGCGAGTGCGAACGTGCCCCATTGTTTTCGGACTCTATTTTTTGGTAGCATCTCCCTTTGCGGGGCTGTTCTCCTTTTTGGGGGTGTTGCCCTTTGCAGGGTCGGTCACCGGATGTTCGATGGCTTCGCACTGCTCGAACTGGCTCTCCAGCTGCTTCATAATCTCCTCGTCGCTCTGCTCGTTGTGGTGACTGTTGTAATTGTACTCGATGCGGAGTTTGTCAAAATGGTGGAGAGGCAGGTGCTCGGCATTCATTTCACGCGCACCGAAGAAAATCAGCGCACCGAAATTGATGACCCACAGCAGGAAGAGTATGAGTGTCACCTTGCCCGATGAGCGGCGCGAGATGAGCCATGCGCCGATGATGTAGAGCAGGATAACGATGGGCAGGAAGGCCGCCGCGGTCGCCAGCAGAGCCACGAGGGGCGAGCAGGTGATGGGGGTCGAGAAGAACATGCCCGACGAGAGAATGGTGACAAATCCCGAGATGAGGGCGAAGGCGGTGATGGTGAGCAGGAAGATGATAAATCCGGCAAAGAGCTTCAGCAGGACGAGTATCACGCGACCCAGCAGCGACACGGCTTCGGCGATGAGGGGTTTGGCGGTGCGGTCGGCATCGGTCTCCGAGGCCATGGCAGCCACCGTTTTGGTGGTGATGGGCTGTCCCTCCATCTCCAACTTCTGGCGTGCGGTGCGAGCCGTCGGTATGACGAACCACATGGCGATGTAGAGCAGAATGACGAGCGAGAACGATTGGAGGAAGAGGTGACTCAGCGACTCCAGCCCGACAATGTCGAAGAAGATGCCCAGCAGGGGCAGACTGAAGACCGCAAGGCGGATGTATGCCACATCGATGTTGAAATAGCTGCTCAATCCCGAGCAGACACCGCCCAACTTCGCACCCGACATATTGCGGTAGAGACGCTTGGGGAAACGCTCCGTGTGGGTGTGGGGGGCGCGAGGTTCCTCCTCCGAACCTTCGTGGATATCCTCTGCCGAGCCCAGCTGCCCGATGATGTTGCGCACGAGGGGCAGTCCCACCACATGGGTGTTCTCCTGTGCCGAGAGTATCAGCTCGGCGATGCGTGCCTCGATGTCGGCGATGATTTCCTTGCCGTCGGGATTGTCGGCGTAGGAGTCGTTCAATGATTTGAGATAGCGGGTCAGCTCCTCATAGGCATCGGTGTCGAGGGTGAAGGCGATACCCGATATACTGCATTTCTTAACTTCGTTCATGATGATGAAAATTAGGGTTGTGGGTTATTTCTTTTCGACATCACCTCCCGATGAGCGTGTGGCATTGACCGAGCAGTTGCCCGTGTACTTGATTTCGGCACCCGATGAGGCGGTGGCGGTCAGCTTGTCGGTGCAGTGGAGCAAAAGGTCGGCACCCGATGAAGCGGTGGCCGAAGCGTTCTTGGAGATGAGTTCATCGGCGGTGATGGTCGAACCGCTGGAGGCCGTGAGTTGCGTGAGCTCGCATTTGCCCTCCAAACGCAGGTCGCTGCCGCTCGTTGTGCTCGCCACGCACGACTTGAGGTCGGCCTTCACCCTGATGTCGGCTGACGAAGAGCCGCTGATGGAGAGGTCGTCACCCTCTATCGTGGCATTGACATCGGCACCCGACGATGCCGAAATCTTGCACTGCGTGGTGTGAACGGCGGCGTTGATGTCGGCACTCGATGCTGCCGAAATATTGCAGGACTTGCTCTGTACGGCGGTCGCAATCTTGCCGCTCGAGGCGGCGCGGAGCGTCATCTTGTCGGTGCGCAGGAGGGTTTTGGTGTGAATGTCTGCTCCCGATGTGGCCGACAACAGATTGATGTTGCCGTTGTAGGGGAGGAATATCTCTACCGTGCAACGCGAAAGGCTCTTTACATTCTCGTTGATGGAGAAGGTGAGTGTGCCGTTCTCAGTCTCTGCGGTCACATAGTCGATGAGGTTGTCGTCTGCCGAGATGACAATCTCCTGCTTGTCGCTGCGGTCGATAACCACATTTACACCGCGTGCGGCGGCTACCTGCGAGTATTCGGGAACGGGCAGGGTGCGGGTGGTCATCTGACGACTGCCGACAATACGGCGCGGTGTCGATGCACAAAGGGTCTGAGTGCTGAACATAAACAGCAGCAGCGTGCTGAGCGTTGCGATGATTTTGCGTGTCATGATGGTTGTGTTTTAGTGAGTTGTGCTTCTCGGGCGGTTATTTTCCGTGGCGGATTTTCTCCACCTGCAAGACCATGTCCTCCCATGCCTGGTCGAGTACGGACAGATATTCGCGTCCCTTGTCGGTGAGCGAGTAGTATTTGCGCGGAGGACCCTGCGGAGACTCCTCCCAGCGGTAGGTGAGCAACCCGGCATTCTTCTGTCGGGTGAGCAACGGGTAGAGGGTGCCCTCCACCACAATCATCTCGGCCTCTTGCAGCTCGGCGATGATTTTGGGCGCATAGGAGTCTTCGCGGGAGAGTATCGCCAAAATGCAATACTCCAGAATACCCTTGCGCATCTGTATTTTTACATTGTCTGCCGGCATAATATTTTGTTTTTGGAATTATTGACGGGGAATGATGAGCCATAAAATCAGGTAAATCCACAGCGAGAGCCCTCCGAAGAGAATGAGCAGGAGGGTGGCGATGCGAATTACCGATTTGTCGAGACCGAAGAAGTCGGCCAGACCGCCGCAGACGCCTGCGATGACGGCATCTTTCGAACGATAGAGTTTTTGTTGTGCCATATCTTTGAAATTTTATTTGTTATCTGTTTGGTGAATGTTGAATTGTCGGGTCTCGGCTTCGGGAATGACAATCCACGCGATGATGTAGATGTAGATGCTCATGCCGCCGAAGAAAATCAACAGCAGGCAGATGAGTCGCACGAGGATGGGGTCCCAACCGAAGAACTCCGCCACACCGCCACACACACCTGCCAGCGAGCGGTTGTGTATCGAGCGGCGCAGTTTGCGGCGAGGTTCCTCCTCTTCCTCCTCGCGGTGCTCGCCGGCGGCAGTGCCGAAGTAGTCGGGCGAGCCGATTTGTCGCATGGCAGCCTCCACCATCTCGAGGGTGACAACGCGCATGGGCGATGTGAGCTTCTCGCGCAGGATTTCGGCTATACGCGATTCGATGTCGGCCATTACCTCGTCGGCGTCCTCCTCCAGACGACTCTTGATTTCATCGAGATAATTTTTCAGTGTGCGGTAGGCATCCTCATCGAGGGTGAAGGCCACTGAACCGATGTTTACATGAATGGTCTCTTTCATAACGGAGAATATTAAGTGTTGTTTATATCTTTCTGATGGCAAATATATGTACTTATTTGGTATTATGCAAAACAAAGTACCTAAATTTTGGCAAATACTATATAAAAAATATTTTAAAGAACTCCGATGTTCACAACTGTTGATATGTTTTATCCTCTGCGGAGGATAGGGTATCTCTATTTTTTGTATCTTGTGGCAACCTAAAAACCTATCTACTTATGAAATTCTTTATCGATACCGCGAACCTCGACCAAATTCGCGAAGCCAACGAAATGGGTGTCCTCGACGGAGTGACCACCAACCCCTCACTCATGGCCAAGGAAAACATTAAAGGTGACGAGGCTTGCCGCCGCCACTATTTGGAGATTTGCAAGATTGTCGATGGCGATGTAAGCGCCGAAGTCATTGCCACCGATTTCGAGGGTATGATTCGCGAGGGCGAGGAGCTGTCCAAATTGCATAAGAACATCGTTGTGAAGTTGCCGTGTACGGCTGCCGGCATCCGTGCCGTGAAGTACTTCTCCGAGCGCGGTGTCCGCACCAACTGCACACTGGTCTTCTCGGTGGGTCAGGCACTGCTGGCTGCCAAGGCCGGAGCTACCTATGTATCGCCCTTCGTGGGTCGTTTGGACGACATCTCGGAGGACGGCGTGGAGCTGGTCGCTCATATCGTTCGCGTTTACCGTACCTATGGATATAAGACTCAGGTGCTGGCCGCTTCCATCCGCCACACCAACCATATCATCAAGTGCCTCGATGCAGGTGCCGATGTGGCTACCTGTCCGCTCTCGGCCATCAAGGGTCTCTTGAAGCACCCCCTGACCGACATCGGTTTGGAGAAGTTCCTCGCCGACCACGCCAAGGTCAACGGTTTGTAATCAGTGAGCAGGGCGCACCGTCGCATGGTGTGGCGGCCGCCTTGCAAGCTGACGATAGATATCAAGCGTGTTCCGAAGGGAGACGTACTGCTACGGCAGTGCGTCTCCTGTTTTTTTGTGGGGCAATGTTACGCAAAAGTTATATTTTAGTGGATATTTTGGACAATTAAAAAGAAATAACTAACATTGCTCGCTTTTTCGGGCAAAGTCGTGTGACGGACGTCCTTCGGGCGTGGCGCGGAAGAGCGGATTTGTTCAACCCTGTAAATATTGAAAGATGAATATGAAGAGATTGGTTTTGACTATGTTGGTTTTGGCCGGCGTGTGTGCCTGCGGTAAAGATGATATCCCTGCAAAAGGTGGGGTGGGTAACGGCAGCGGACAGGTGACCCCTGCCCCCAAGCCCGAGGAACAGCGTCCGTCGGATGTGGAGATGGCAATGCGCGGGGTGGCGGAATGGCGTGTGAAGCCCGAGGTCTATTACAAGGCTTTGGACATCGAGGTGCTGGAGCAGCCCGAGGCATTGGATTTTGGTCTGCTGCGCCCGCTGGTGCGTCTGTATATGGTGTCGGAGGAGGGCAAGATCTATGACTTCACGGAGGACGACCTCGCGAAGGTGGCACTGCATGAGGGGCGCTACTCCGCCGAGCGCGGCGAGCTGTCGTTCCGTCTGGTCTATAACGGAGTGAAGGGGCGTGACCGTGTGAAGCTGGAGTTCTCGTGCAAGGAGTATTACGCCTGCCGCTTCGAGGTGAACACCGCCTTTGTCAGCGGTCACTATATGCAGGGCGTGTTTCGTCATGCCGAGGCGTTTCTCGGGGAGCTGATGACCTACGATACGGAGCGCTATCTGCCCGAGCTCTACTCCAAGGGCGATGATGCGCGCCGCAACTCGATGAGCATCACCTTCAAGATCCACGACCGTAAGACCAACCGTGATCTGGGGGTCTTTGTGACCAAGGATTTCAGCGGTTTCAAGTCGTTGGAGTCGCTGCTGTCGGCACTGGAGATCTATTCGTCGGTCGAGGTACACGATCTGGCAGTGGCCGCCATGAGCAAGTACAAGGAGGGGACGGATCTGGTGCGTATGCTGGCGGCGCGTATGGCCAACCAGAAGTGGATGCAGAAGATGGAGTATGCCACCGGTGGCGTGCAGCTGGATTACAGCGAGGAGAAGAGCAATGCCCACAGCCCTGCCGTGGAGGTAATCAAGGGCCAGCAGTCGCGTCTGGATGTCTTCCTGTCGCGTCCGCAGTGGAGATTGAAGCGTGCCGAGGTGGTGGATCGCGACTTGCATCTCGGTGTGGCGCTGGAGATGGTCAATGGGGTCTATGTGGAGAATCGGATCTATGAGATCGTGATTCCTCATGTGGTGAAGAAGTAACCGTGCCGCCCACCAAAAGGGCGGCACGCTTTATTTGTATCAGGATGGTGGGTTCGCAGGAGGAACTCGCGGTTCAATCTCCGTCGTCAGGCAAGCCCCTCCTTTTCAAAGGAGGGGTAGGGGGAGGATTGTCTAAATCTGT
>JAHHQO010000002.1 GCA_020026335.1 Alistipes sp.
CAATGATATGCACATCTTTTTACACATAGATGTTTATCAAATTAATTCCGCCAACGGGTTAAAAGTTATTCAAAATATATAGATGGTTATTGGGGTGATTGGGCGAATTATTGTTACGATCTAAGATTCAAGGGAACTTATGATAATTTTGTCATTTATAAAGACACCCATCACCCATCGAATTATATGTTTAAAGTGAAAATAATAAGTTATAACGTTGATACAGATAGAAAAACAATTAGATATAGGATAAAGAATAAAAAGTGGTATAAATTCAGAGCAATTATTGAGTTTGTTGGATAAACTAAAGGTTCTTTTATCTTAGATTGGCCTTATTATAACAATAACACAAGGCACAAAATTGTAGGAGAAGTATGGATAAAACCTTTTAAATATAATCCTACAACCTATAATATTTTCCTTGGTGATAAATTAGGAATTGCTTTTTCATTGTAATAAAAATCAAATTACAGATACATTATCAAAACGCGAAAGGGATTTTGAATGATGAACTTATCAAGCCATATCAATAATTTTATTATAGGTACAGTATTATTATGCTCTTGCACTCACCAAGTCAAGCCCACGAATAAAGGGCTTGACTTGAAGGAGGGCTCAAAGGTCGAAAAAGTAGCACAATCTACTAAGGCTGAACCGAAACCATTGTGTCAGGATTCGATTTATCTGACACAGTACCTTCATCCTTTGACAATCCAAGATAAGGATGCGGAGGCTCGTTCTGCAATGCGAAAAACCATCGAAGCCTATCATTTCGATTCCGTAGAATACCATTCCGTTAAGGACATCGATAAAGAACTTTCTTCGCTATTTAAGGAATGCCCTGTTTACGATTGTGCCGAAAGCTGGAAGCAGGAACTTGCTGATAAACGATTGGAGTATCACCTCAAAAATAAGTGGACTTTCACCCACTCAATGCCTCTTTTAGACAAGGAGATTAATCCGTTTATGACCGATGACAGGAAGTATAAGATTTATAGCTACTCGATTGACCCTTTCGGCACAAGGGGAAATTACAAAAACTATATTCAATACATTGATGCCCAAGGTAAAGCGGATTACATTGCATGGGAAAACGATGCAAAGGACGGAGGTCGTTGTTTACATAATGTATGGCAATTTACCCATAAAGGGACACGTTACTATGCTCTAAAAAGTTTCAAGCAACTACAATCTGGTTCGTGGGAATATTATTTGGATATTGCAACCATAGAAAACGGGAAAATTACCTACCATCCCGAATTTATGCCCAAAGAATTAGACCCCGAAATCGGCACACATGAACAGGAATACCTCATTAGAGACGATAAGGGTAATTTCGTAGATGAAGAGTGGCGGAAGGTATCTTATGCCATTGTTTGCAGGACAGAAAACGGCAACACGAACATTGATTACACATTCAATCCCCGAACCATGACGGTATTCATCAAAGACGATGCAGACACCACAGATAGCCGAACAGGAGCAATCAAAAGACGAAGTGTAAAACTTCTACTCCCGTAATATTAACAACCTTTAAAACCAAACGATATGTATTGTATTCATTGCGGACATGAACTGCCCAATAATGCTAACTTCTGTTCAAATTGTGGCAAACAGGTAAATGTTACATACTCTTTTGCAACACAAGAATTCAGCGAGCCAATTAAAGAGACCCCAAAACCAGAACCTCCGACACAAAAAGAAACAACAGTAAATTCTTTGCCAGAGGAAGATTTGAATGATGACGGAACAAATTTATGGGTTTTAGAAGTATTAGACCCTGAAACAGGTTATTACAACTTTGGATTTCAAGATGAAGACGAGAATGTTATTATAGAACCAAAATATTTTGAAGTAAAAGAATTTCAAAATGGATTGGCCCCTGTGATGATTAATTGCCTATGGGGATATATCAACCCTAAGGGAGAAGAATTGATTCCTTTACAATATGAAGATGCAGGACAATTTTTCAATGGTCTTGCTCCTGTCAAAAAGGATGGGCTGTATGGCTATATAAACACAAAAGGGGAAATCGTTATTCCCTTTAGTTTTACAATGGCGCAAGAATTCAATAATGGTTTTGCAGCGATTGCTAAAGACAAAAAATATGGGTTTATTGACCTGACAGGGCAAATTATCATTCCATTGGAATATGAAGATGCTCAAAATTTTAATGAGGGACTTGCGCCAGTATGTCAAGGAGGGCATTGGGGCTATGTTGATATGAACGGGAAAAATGTGATACCGTATAAATATGATGCTTGCATTTTATTCTCAGAAGGACTTGCTGGCGTTATGAAAAATGGGAAATGGGGCTATGTAAATGAACATAACGAAGAAGTCATTCCCTTTAAATATAATTTTGTTTTTGGATATATAGACGGAGTATCTCCCGTTGATTTAGACGGGGAAGTTCTGTTTATTGACAAAGAGGGGAATTATGTAACTGAATAACAAAAGCATCCGACAAATAATTTATCAATAAAAGGATCCAAGTTTCTAATACAAAGTAGGAACATGAATTCTTCTTTCTAACAGTAACCTAAAACCTATTTTTCATCATGTCAAAAGTATCTAAATCGGATAAATTTTTCGATTTGGTCTTTGGATGTATCTTCGCCTGTTTAGTTACGGGTGGTATTGCATCGTTTTTCCATTGGCACGTTCCCACTGTGTGCATTCATAGTAGCCACTTACGTTTACGAACAAGAACCTAATGAATGATAAACATAAGGGGGTTGGCGTTGGCTAACCCCCTTTTCCTATGTCTCCCCAAAGGAACAAAAGCAAACAAATGTATGGATAAAAGTTCACTTATTTTATTAACCAGCAAAGGTACCGAAACTATCGTGCAGACTATTGGCAAAACACGTATCAATCGTTTTTGAATAGGAATTTACTCAATACGAAGCAGATTTGCAAAAATATAAGGAAGGACATATATTAAATTAATTCGCTATAAATTATTATTCAAACAAAATAAAGCTATTTAAATGTAAAAATTTTTTGAAGCATCGCTACTTTGGCATTGCATCATGTAGTGATGACGACAAACTTCCGTATACTTCCTAAATAAAGAAAGGCCGTCTGTTATGACGGCCTTTCTTTATTTATTGATGATGTGCGACCTTACAGCCAATCGGTGATTAGCGGATTTCAATCATACGCGGCTCTTGAGCATGAGATTCCACTGCCTTTTTGTGAAGGTCGATGGTCAGCACTCCGTCATTGACCGAAGCATTTATCTGTTCGCGGTCCACATTATCGGGCAGAGCCAACGATTGCTGGAACTTCGAGTAGGAAAATTCACAACGCAGATACTTCTTGTTCTTGTCCTCTTTCTTTTCGATTGCGACCACCAGGTGCTCGTCATCCGAAAGATATATCTTGAAATCGTCTTTCGTCATTCCGGGTGCTGCCACCTCAACTTTGTAGGACTGCTCGTCCTCACTCACATTGATGGCCGGTGCCGTGGCATTGATTCTGGGCATCCAATCGTTATCAAAGAAATCGTTAAATAAACTCGGTAACCAATCTTGATTGTAATTTCTTCTTACAGGTATCATAATTAAGTCCTCCATTTTTTAAGTTTAACATCTTCTCCGGATTGAACCTCCTTTCGATATTCAATTCACAGGGAGTATGTTCAATAAGCGTGCCATCCCGATTATCAAGCCATTTTGACCGTTTTCATTGCCTTTTTGTGATAGGTTGTGACGTTTTGTCATAAACACCTCAATAAAATAAATTATTCAGAAAATTATCCAACACACAAACTCCCCTCAACTATCTACAACACAATGATTTGGCAAAAAATCGGGGGGGGGTATTCTTTTGAAAATTTTAAAAATATTTTATGAATCCATTACACAAATGGATTTATTTTATATACTTTTGCGCCCATTAAAATAGCGGACATTCGGGACTTCCCGCCCAACCTCGGGAAGCCTTTGCCACCACCAACCACGGCTTCGATTTTACGCTGAATTTTGACCAATGACGAATTGACAAAATAAAAAAATAAAAGCTAAACTGATGAAAACTTAGACAATTACACCTATCCACCACTGCTTTTATTCAAAAGCAAAACAATCACTTCAAACTAATCTAACTTATTATTCATGGAAAACAACATTCCTACAGGTAAAAGAGCCCGTCTTGCCAAGATGTGCTTCAAATGTCTGTTTATGATGCTGTTGCTATGCTTCGGTAACTTTGCGGGAGCAATGGCACAGAATCAGCAAGGCGTCTCCGGTAACGTAAAGGATCAATCCGGAATGCCCATGGTCGGAACAACAATCATCATCAAAGGTACTACCATCGGTACAGTTTCCGACATTGATGGAAATTTCCACATCGCCGATGCCAAGGCAGGCGATATTCTCGAATTCTCACTCGTTGGTTATCAGAAGCAGGAGGTTACCGTCGTAGCAGGCACTCCCATCAATGTAGTGATGAAAGAGGACAACCAGGTACTCGAGGCCGTAGTCGTCACTGCCCTCGGTATCAAGAAATCTGAAAAAGCGCTGACTTATAATGTTCAGGAAGTCGGCGGTGAGTTGGTCAACAAGGTCAAGGCTGCCAACTTCGTTAATTCACTCAGCGGTAAAGTCGCAGGTTTGCAGATTAATGCCAGTGCATCGGGTGCCGGTGGTTCGACACGTGTCGTTATGCGTGGTGTGAAATCAATCAGCGGTAACAACAACGCCCTCTATGTAATTGACGGTATTCCCATGCCCGACCTCCGCTCGTCGCAGACCGAAGGTACTTTCGAGACCCCCGATGGTGGTGATTTCGAGGGTATTTCGAACCTCAACCCCGAGGATATCGAGTCGATGACCGTTCTTTCGGGTGCTACCGCAGCCGCCCTTTACGGTTCGCAGGGTGCCAACGGTGTCATCTTGATTAACACCAAGAAAGGTCAGGAAGGCCGCGTGAGAGTCAACTACTCGAACAACACGGTATTCTCGTCGCCCTTCATTCTGCCTCGTTTCCAGAACACCTACGGTACCGATGCCACCGCTCCTTCGATGAGCTGGGGCAACAAGCTCGAGACTCCTTCGTCTTACGACCCCGAAGATTTCTTCCAGACAGGTTTCGAGGAGAGCAACGCCATTTCGGTTTCGGGTGGTACAGAGACCAACCAGACTTACTTCTCCGCAGCATCTCTCAACTCGCGCGGTATTGTTCCCAACAACGTCTACAATCGTTACAACTTCACTTTGCGCAACACCACCGAGCTTATCAAGGACAAGCTCACCATGGACCTCAGTGCAACTTACATGCACCAGTACAAGCGTAATCCTCTTATCCAGGGTCTCTATCACAACCCCTTGATTCCGGTTTACCTGTTCCCCCGTGGTGATGAAATTTCGAAGTATCAGGTTTACGAGCGTTACGACGCCACTGCAGGTTACATGAAGCAGTTCTGGCCTCTCGAGTTCCTCAACGGTGTCGAGAACCCCTGGTGGGTGACCAATCGCGAGTTGTTCGAGAACACCGCACAGCGTTACTCGTTCAATGCCACTTTGAAGTGGGATGTAACCGATTGGTTGAGCCTGACCGGTCGTGTTCGTACCGATAACACCGTAATGGACTACACTCGTAAGATTTACGCATCGTCCAATACCCTTTTCGCATCGGCTTATGGTAACTACCAGAACAACAAAGTTCAGCACAACAACCTCTACGCCGATGTCCTCCTCTCGATTAACAAGAACTTCTTCGACGACAAGTTCTCTGTAACCTTCAACTTTGGTGCCAGCATCCTCGACGACAAGAACAAGGGTGTAGGTTTCGAGGGTCACCTCGCAAGCATCGCCAACAAGTTCTCGGTTTACAACATCGATATGAACCACTCGCAGACCAAGCCCTATGCCGATCGCTACCACGACCAGACTCAGGCTATCTACGCTACTGCACAGCTCGGTTACAAGAACATGCTCTTCCTGGATGTTACAGCACGTAACGAGTGGGCTTCACAGTTGGCCTTCACTCCCGACTGCAACATCTTCTATCCTTCGGTAGGTCTTTCGGCTGTCATCTCTTCGATGGCTGACCTCTCAAAGGTTGGTATCTCGTTCTTGAAGGTTCGTACTTCATACGCCGAGGTAGGTAACGCTCCCCAGCGTTTCATCACCGGTGTAAACACCCCCATCCAGACAGGTGGTATCATCAGCTCCGACACCTACGCTCCCGCCATCAATCTGACTCCCGAGCGTACCAAATCATTCGAGATTGGTATGAACGCCAAGTTCCTCAGCAACAAGATTTGGTTGGATTTCACTTATTATAATACCAACACCTACAACCAGCTCTTCACCTACAATGCTCCCCCCAGCACAGGTTACAAGCGTGCTTATGTAAATGCAGGTAAGGTGAACAACTGGGGTATCGAGGCTGTCCTCGGTTACAAGAACAAGTGGCAGGAGTTCACCTGGTCGACCAACGTGAACTTCTCTATGAACCGCAACAAGGTAAAGGAACTCGTTCCCGAGGGTACTCGCGATGTTGCCGGCAACCTCATTACCATCGACGAGGTGAACATGGATTACGGTGGCTACCGTATGAAGGTTAATAAGGGCGGTTCAATCGGTGACTTCTATGTAACCGGTCTGAAGACCGATGACCAGGGTCGCATCTACGTAGACCCCAACACCAATACCGTTACTCCCGACCCCAACACATGGATTTACGGTGGTAACACAGAGGCTCGCTGCCGCTTGAGCTGGAACAACCAGTTCTCTTACAAGGGTGTGAACCTCGGTATTCTGTTCGACGCACGTATCGGTGGTCGCGGTGTTTCTGCAACTCAGGCCCTCATGGACCGTTGGGGTGCATCAGAGGATTCGGCTCTGGCTCGTGCCAACGGCGGTGTATGGATTTCGCACGACCAGTGCATTCCCGATGCACGAGCATTCTACGCCAACAACGGTAACGGTATGTCAATGTTGTCTCACTATGTTTACAGCATGACCAACGTACGTCTGCGCGAGCTTTCAGTCGGTTATGACCTGCCTTCGAAGTGGTTCAACGACAAGGTACGCATGAGCGTTTCACTGGTGGGCCGCAACTTGTGGATGATTTACAACAAGGCTCCCTTCGATCCCGAAATCACTGCTTCGACCGGTACTTACTACCAGGGTCTCGACTACTTCATGCAGCCCAGTTCGCGTAACATCGGCTTCAGTGTAAGACTCCAATTCTAAAAACAACGAACACATGAAACGATTAAAATATATCACAGGAACGGTCACAGCTGCCATGATGATGGCTTGTACAGGTGACTTCGATTCCTTCAACACCAATCCCGATGCCGTGCAGACGGTGGATAAGAGGATTTATATCACCACCATGCAGATGGATGCCGTTATCCCCTGTAGCGATGTAGGTGCCAATGAGTTCCAGAGAGCCTGCAACCTGATGGGTGATGCCTTCGGCGGTTATCTCGCCCCCACACAGGCTTTCAACGGCGGTAGCTTCACCTGCACCTATGACCTCGACGGTACAGACTTCAACAACGTACCTTTCTCGGTAGCATTCACCAACGTGATGCCCGCATGGTTGAACTTGAAGTATGCTCACAAAAACGGTCAGGTAACCGACGACACCTTTGCCATTGCAGAGGTTTTGAAGGTACTCACCCTGCAGCGTGCTTCCGATATCTACGGTCCTCTTCCCGTTTCTCACTTCGGCGAGACAAACAACCCCTACGAGTCACAGGAAACCGTATATAAGAATCTTTTCACTGACTTGAACGCAGCCATTGAAATTCTGAAGGATTATGTAGCCAATGCAGGTACTGCGCGTCCTCTCCAGAAGGTGGATGCCGTTTACCACGGTGACTACAAGCAGTGGCTGAAGCTGGCCAACTCCGAGAAATTGCGTATGGCCATGCGTATCCGCTTCGTTGAGCCCCAGTTGGCACAGCAGTATGCCGAGGAGGCTGTAAAAGACGGCGTCATCGAGAACATCGAGGACAACGCTACTCTTAAGAGCCACGGTTCTATCAAGGTGTACAACCCCCTCGAGGAGGTTTGGAACGCTTATAAGGATACTCGTATGGGCGCAACCATCGATGCTTACATGAACGGTTATGAGGACCCCCGTCTGGCTGCCTTCTTCAAGCCTTGCGAGGATGGTGGTTACCACGGTCTGCGCAGCGGTTTGAACGCCATGCTGACTGCCGACTACCTCGAGCTTTCGGTTCCCAACGTATCGAAGACCACTCCCGTGATTTGGATGCTCGCTTCCGAGGTCGCATTCCTGCGTGCCGAGGGTGCAATGCTCAACTGGAACATGGGTGCAGGCAACGACGAGTCGTTCTACCGTCAGGGTGTACAGCTCTCGTTCGCAGAGAACGGTCTGAGCACAGATGCAGCAGATGCTTATCTCGAAAGCGAGAACCAGCCCGCAGCATTTACCGATGCTTCGAACTCTTCTACCAAGTATGACGCTGCAAAGCCCTCGACCGTAACTCCCAAGTGGAACTCGGGCGACAATGAGGAGCTGAAACTCGAGCGTATCATCACCCAGAAGTGGATTGCGATGTTCCCCAACGGCCAGGAGGCTTGGTCGGAGTTCCGTCGTACAGGTTACCCCAAGGTGATTCCCATCGTCAACAACATGAGTGCAGGTAAGGTCAGCACCAACAAGCAGGTTCGCCGTATGACCTTCCCCCGTTCGGAGTACTCGAACAACGCCTCTGGTGTAGCCGAGGCCATCGCTCTGCTGGGCGGTAGAGACACCGGTAGCACCAATTTGTGGTGGGACAAGAAATAATCAACCTAAAAACCAAGAAATCAAATGAAAAGATTCATTAAATATATTATGGCTGTCGCCATGCTGGGTGCCTCTCTGGTTTCCTGCTCTGATTGGACAGAGACCGAGCGCGAGATTACTCAGCATCCCGACCAGCAGTCGTCCATCGTTCGCGACGATGCCTACTATCAGGCTTTACGCGAGTACAAGAAAACCAAGCACAAAATTGCATTTGGTTGGTACGGTTCATGGACTGCCGTGGGTGCATCGTATCAGACCCGTCTGGTCAGCGCTCCCGACTCAATGGATATTATCTCAATTTGGAGCCAGTGGCACTCACTGACCCCCGAGCAGATTGCCGACAAGGAGTTCGTACAGAAGGTAAAGGGTACAAAGGTAACCTACACCATCTTCTCGAACAGTCTGCCCGAGCCCTTCCTCACAGAGATTGGCAAGGGTGAATACACCGATGAGGCTATCGAGGCTTATGCAAAGGCTTATGCAAAAGACTCGATGGACAAGTACAACTACGATGGTATCGACATCGACTACGAGCCGGGATGGGGTGCTGAAGGCCCCTTCGTTGGTCACGACAACGAGCTCTTCACCAAGCTGATTACAGCCATGAGCAAGTACGTAGGTCCCCGTTCGGGTACAGGTCGTCTGTTCATCATCGACGGTGTTCCCTATGCAGCTGCACACGAGGTAACCGACTGCTTCGACTACGGTATCGTACAGGCTTACCACTCGTCGGGTTACTCTGACTTGCAGAGCCGTTTCAACAACGCTGCCAACAAGGGTTGGAAGCCCGAGCAGTACATCTTCGCCGAGAACTTCGAGTCTTATTGGAAGACCGGCGGTGTAAACCACCAGTGCCAGGACGGTACGGTTGTTAACTCATTGCTCGGTATGGCACGTTTCAACCCCATTCAGGGTTTTTGCGCCGGCTTCGGTGCATACCACATGGAGTATGAGTACGCCAACACCACAATGCCTTACAAGTACATGCGAGAGGCCATTCAGGAGTTGAACCCCGCAGGTGGTGCACTCGTTGTATCGCTCTCGCCCTCGACTGTCGTTAAGCACTCGCTGATTCTCAACGCCAACGGTTCGGTTACCGGTTCGGTTGAAGACACCTTCGCGCTGAAGTTCGCTCGTCCTACCGACGCAGAGGCTACTTTCAACGTAAGCGTTGACAACTCGCTGGTTAGCAAGTTCAACCTCAAGAACGGCACCGATTATGCAGAATACGACGCTTCGAAGGTTACGGTAAATGCTCTTACCGTTGCAGAGAATGCTCTCAGCACTGAGGACACTCCCGTTGAAGTAGATATCAAGGGTATCACCGCTGGCGAGTACCTGATTCCCATTGTGGTTTCTCTTCCCGAAGATGAGAAATTCACATCGAAGGAGTCTTTGGTACACTACCTACTCATCAGTGTCAAGAGCATGGACATCGATATGACTACTATGACACTGACTGGTACAAAGATTCAGCCCACCGAGGCTTGGACCATCGATTGCTTCCGTGGCAAGAATTCTTCGGGTGATACAGGTATCCTCAACTTCACCGATGCAAAGAAGGCCGATATGTTCGATGGTTCAATCAATGACTACGGCTTTTGGCAAGCGTCTTACCGTTCATGGGGACGTGAAGGTGGTAACTTCACCATCGTCATGGACAAAACCTACAATGTATCGGGATTCAGATGGCACGTTCCCGAAAATAAGGACGATCCCAATCCCGACTGCATCGAATTCGTTTACAGTACCGACCGCGAAGAGTGGCACAGCCTCACAAACGGTGTGAAATTCAAGCCCGCCATGTCTGCCGACAGATGGAAGGTATTCCAGTTCTCAAAGCCTGTCAATGCAAGGTATATCCGTGTGTATCTTGCGCCTCATCACGAAACACGAAAATATGTTAGCATGGATGAGGCCGAAGTATATACCCCTACAAAATAATTTTAACTTGTAAAAAGATATGAAACTGCATAATTTGTTTTCTCCACTTATAATGATGGCTGCCGTAATGACAGGCTGTCAGGAATCAGCGGATACATATCCAGCATTATACATGACCGATGCCCAAGCTCGCCCCGACAGATCGGTTGCTGTAGACGAGCTTCCCACAACAGCCAAATTCACCGTGTCGTCATCGGTTGTTGTCGGACAGAATGTCGATGTCGAACTAACCGTATGCCCCAAATTGCTAGACGGCTACAACGCCAAGTACGGTAAGAACTATCAGATGCCTCCTATGGAGAGCTTCAAGCTCAGCTCTACCACCACCACTATTCAGGCTGGTTACAACACCTCGACCGATGTGGAGTTCTCGCTAACCACCATGGATGGTTTCAAAGAGGGTGTTACCTACTGTGTGCCCATCACCATCAAGTCGGTAAAGGGTTCGCTCTCTGTTCTCGAGCCCAGCCGCACACTCTTCCTCGTACTGAAGACCCCCGTCATCAGTAAGGGTATTTACCTGGGACCCAGCAACATATACAAGGTTGAGGCCTTCCAGGAGGATTCGGACCTCTCGGCTCTCAAGGAGATTACTCTGGAGACTCGTGTTTACATGAACCAGTTCAAGGACTCCGACCCCTACATCAGCTCTATCATGGGTATTGAGGGTGAGTGCGCAATGCGTTTCGGTGACGTGAAAGTTCCCAAGGATTGTCTCCAGATTTGCCACGGTGACTACCAGCCCGCAGCAGCCGACAAACCTCTGTCGCTCCACAAGTGGTACCACATAGCCGCTGTATGGACAGGTTCTACATGGGATCTCTACATCGACGGTCAGTACGCAACAGGTGTTGCCACACAGGGTGAGACCATCAACCTTTCGAGCAACAACTCGGGTGGTTTCTACCTCGGTGCTTCTTATGGCGGTGGTCGTCCTCTCGACGGTTATGTTGCCGAGTGCCGTGTATGGAAACGCGCTCTGTCGCAGTCGGAGATTGCCAACAACATGAACTACGTTGATCCCCAATCTGACGGTCTGGTTGCTTACTGGAGAATGAACGAGTGGGAGCCCTATGGTAGCGGCAACCGCGTCGTTGACCTCACAGGCCACGGATACGATGCAATCGGTGGTGACCAGAAGCCTTTGATGATTGACACCAAGTGGAACTAATCCTTCCGCTTTAGATACTTGAAAAACATCGTGCGAGGTAATCGCACGATGTTTTTTCATGTCCCTACACCATCGGGACAACCCCGTTTTGTCGCACGGAAATATTACAGCCGGCGGCTTGGGGGTGCAAAAAGAGGAGACTTTCGTTGATGAAAGTCCCCTCTTTTTGCGTGGTTATGACAGATATTACTCCTCGACCAGGCAGGCGTCCAGCTCGCGCGCCAGCTCCTCCTTGTTGAGATTCTGACCGATGAAGACGATTTTCTGCATACGGTCGCCATATTTGGCGTCCCAATCTCTCACCAGACCGGGCTCCTCCTCCATCAGTTTTGCCAGCTCCTCCTTGGGCATGGTCGCGTACCAATAGCCGTACTGTGACAACTGTTTCTGCGAACCTGCCTGCTCGAATACATATGACTGGTCAAACTCATCGGAGAAATAGCACAGACCCTTGGCGCGAATGATGTTCTTCGGCCACTTCTTGGTGACGAAGTAATCAAAATAGTTCTTGTCGAAGGGGCGTCTTCTGAAATAGACATAAGTGCCGATGCCGTACTCCACGGTCTCGCCCTCGTCATGGTGGTGATGGTGGTGGCAATGGCAGTGTTCGTCATCATGATGGCAATGGCACTCCTCATCGTGATGGTGGTGCTCATGCTCCTCGTCATCGTGGTGGTGATGTTCGTGTTCGTCACACTCCACGTGTTTGGAAATCTCCTGCAACCAGCCTGCCGACGATGCCACGGCGTTGAAGCGGAAGCCCTTGGTATCGACCAGACGCTCCAATTCCACATCGGCATAGTCGCATTCGAGGATGTCGGCCTTGGGCTGGAGGGTGCGAATAATGTTCTTCATACGCTCCAATTCCTCTGGGGCGACCTCCGACACCTTATTGAGAATCACAAGGTTGCAGAACTCTATCTGCTGAATGAGCAGGTTCTCGATGTCGTCCTCGCCCACCTCCTGAGGATTCAGGTTGTCGGCGCAGTTGAACTCGTCCTTCATGCGCAGGGCATCGACCACCGTAACGACACTGTCGAGACACAGGTGACCGTACTTGTTGTAAGCACCGCCCAGCTGGGGGAAGGTGCAGATGGTATTGGCAATGGGCAGGGGGTCGCAAACACCGCTGGCTTCGATGACGATATAATCGAAACGCTGCATCTTCAGCAACTCGAACAGCTGGTCAATCAAATCGTTCTGCAAGGTGCAACAGATACATCCGTTTTGCAGCGCCACCAGACTGTCGTCTGACGAATTGACCACACCGCCATGCTGGATGAGGTCGGCATCGATATTGATTTCGCCGATGTCATTGACGATAACGGCAAATTTTATACCCTTCTTGTTGTTCAGAATATGATTGAGCAATGTGGTTTTGCCACTGCCCAAATAGCCGGTAATCAGCAGTACCGGCACATCTTTGACTGCCATAATTATTGATGTAATTTAAAATTTTTCATTCCTTTATACGCTGATACCCAATATCATGAGAACACCTCCACAAAAAGGCCGTTCTTTACATTTTCCTCAACGCTTTCGCTGCAATGTTCCCCTTGAGTCGGCGACCCGAAAAACGGAACACAACAATGAAGCAAATATACGAATTTGCCGCCGTAAAAACAATGCACTCTCGATTTACAGAAAGAGTCGTCACCAAAATGTAATGCTCCGACCCCACAATTCCCCATAAATTGCTACATCGGCGATGGAATATTTTTTGTAACTTTGTTTTGAAACAATAACCACTAAAAACAGATTACTATGGAAAAGTTCATTTTTTTACAATACCCCCAGTGCGGCACCTGCAAGAAGGCCAAGAAATGGCTCGACGAGAACGGCATTCCCTATGAGAGCCGCCCCATCGTGGAGGAGAACCCCACAGGCGAGGAGTTGAAGGCATGGATTCCCAAGAGCGGACTCTCCAGCCGCAAGTTCTTCAACACCTGCGGTGCCAACTACAAGGAGATGCAGTTGAAGGACAAACTCCCCTCGATGAGCGAGGACGAGCAGATTGCCCTGCTGTCACAAAACGGCAAGCTCGTGAAACGCCCCCTGCTCGTTGGCAAGGACAAGGTGCTGGTCGGCTTCAAGGCCGAGGAGTGGGAGAAGCTGAAATAGCGCCCCGCAGATTTTGAAATTTTAATCATTACAAAACCATGAAACCACTTCTTGAACACAAAGTAGCCGTCGTAACGGGCGGCACACGCGGAATAGGCTATGCCGTCGTCCGCAAGTTTGTAGAGGAGGGTGCGACTGTCATTCTGTGCGGCTCGCGCGAGGAGACCGCCACAAAGGCACTCGCCCGAATCAAAGAGGAATTTCCGACAGCCGAAGTCGATGCCGCATGGCCACGACTCAACGACCGCGAGTCGGTGAGAAAGACCTTCGACGACATCGTGAAGAGGTACGGACACCTCGACATTTTGGTCAATAATGCCGGCATCTCACAGCGTACTGCCTTTTTGGAATACACCGTTTCGGAGTATGACGACATCATGGATTTGAATGTGAAATCACTCTTTGTGTGTGCACAGGCCGCAGCCGAAATCATGAAGGCACAGGGCGGCGGTGTGATACTCAACACCAGCTCGGTGGTCAGTCTCTACGGTCAGACCACGGGCTTCGGCTACCCCACTTCGAAATTCGCCGTCAATGGACTGACCAAGTCCCTGGCGCGTGAGTTGGGTGCGTATCACATACGTGTCAATGCCGTAGCTCCGGGTGTGGTGAAGACCGACATGGTGGCAGCACTGCCCAAGGAGGTCATACAGCCCGTCATCGACCGTATCCCCATGGGACGCATGGCCGAAGCCGACGACATCGCCAACGCCTTTCTCTATCTGGCCAGCGACATGGCCGCCTACGTGTCGGGAGAGATTCTCTCGGTAGACGGTGCCGTGGTCATCTGACCCGTACGACACACCATCCAAGAAAGAGACACACGGAATTTCCCGTGTGTCTCTTTCTTATTTTATACAGCGGTCGGATTGTCGGGGAGGGCAACCTCGATTCGTGAAAATCGGCAGGAAGATGTCGATTATCTCCAATAATTCTTCAAAATCGGAAATTTATTCTTCGGAAATTGTATCTTCGGCGAAGATGTAATAATTTTGAAAGCCAAATTAAAACGGGAACAGATGAATACAATCTTAATTATAGACGATGAACCTACCATAAGAATGCTGCTCGGTCGTATCCTCGAATTGGAGGGTTACGAGATTCTGCAAGCCAAGGACCGCCAGTCGGCATTGGCACAACTTCGGAAATCGGCTTCGGAGGTAGAGGTCATTCTCTGCGATGTATTCCTGCCCGATGGCAACGGTGTGGAGATGATTGCCGAGATGAAGGAGCTTGCCCCTCATGCCAACATCATTCTGTTGACGGCACACGGCAACATCACCGACGGTGTGCAGGCCATCAAGAACGGTGCTTTCGACTATATCGTGAAGGGTGACGACAACCGCAAAATCATACCTCTGGTGAGTCGCGCCATGGAGGAGGTACACACCCGCGCCAAGAGCCGCCCCACTCCTACTCGCAGCGGCAAGAGCCTAAAAAAGGGATTTGACTGCATCATCGGTCAGTCCCCGGTCTTCCAGCACACGGTGCGCATGGTAGAGAAGGTCGCAGCTTCGGAGGTATCGGTACTGCTCACCGGTGAGACAGGAACGGGTAAGGAGGTCTTCGCCAAGGCCATACACAAAAAGAGTCCGCGCAGTGCCCGCCCCTTTGTGGCCATCAACTGCTCGGCATTCAGTCGCGAGTTGCTCGAAAGCGAGTTGTTCGGACACATTGCCGGTGCATTTACGGGTGCGGTGAAGAACAAGAAAGGTCTGTTTGAGGAGGCCGATGGCGGGACACTCTTTCTGGACGAAATCGGAGAGATGGAGTACGGCTTACAGGCCAAATTGTTGCGCGCCCTGGAGACGGGCGAGTTCATCAAGGTGGGCGACACGCAACCCACAAAGGTGGATGTGAGAATCATCGCCGCAACCAACCGCGACCTGAAGAAAGAGATTGACAACCACCGTTTCCGTGAGGATTTGTACTTCCGTCTCTCGGTCTTTCAGATTGAGTTGCCTCCCCTGCGTTGCCGACAGGGCGATGTAAGACTCCTCGCCGACCACTTCGTGAAGACCCTCTCGGAGAAGATGAACCAACAGGCTGTACCTTTGAGTGAGGATTGTCTGCGCATGATGGAGGAGTACGCCTGGCCGGGCAACATCCGCGAGCTTCGCAATGTCATCGAACGCTCGCTCATCGTCTGTGAAGGTCAAATCACGCCCAACGACCTGCCCGTGGACATCTACATGAACAGCAACAAAAATTCATCGTCACTCCAGCAATTCGATCTGGCATCGGTCGAGCGCGACCACATCGCCAAGATACTCAACTACACCCACGGCAACAAGACTGCCACCGCGCGACTGCTGAAAATAGGACTGACGACCCTCTACCGCAAAATCGAAGAATACGGGTTGTAGATTTTCGCTCTCGACCCTCCCGATATGATAATACCTTTCCATTTTGGAAGGGTATTTTTTTATGTCCTCCGCCCGAGGAAAACACTACACCACTGAAACACAACACGATAACCGACCACACGGAATATTGGCACACCTTTTGACTCTATCATCATCGGAATGTAAAACAGAAAACTAAAAAACAGATGATGTATGATGACACTATTATGTGAATTGAGCATCTGCCTTTTGGCAGGGTTGGTTTGTTTCGTCCTCTTTTATTGGAGTGTCGATTGGTTCGAAAAAATCTAAATGTATCGGAAAATGTATAGTATCCTTTTTGTAATCGGAATCCTTTTGTTCGGTTATCTGGGCTATGTGCTCGTCAAGCCGGAGAAATTTTAATGTAAAAAAACAGTAGAGAGTTATGAATACAGAAATATTGGGTGTCGTTGCACAAATTATACTCCTCGTAGCGTTGAGTTTTCCTTTGGGACGATACATCGCCAAAGTCTATCGCGGAGAAAAGGTATGGAGCGACTTCCTGCGCCCCGTCGAGAAGTTCATCTTCCGTTTTTCGGGCATACGTCCCGATGAGGAGATGGACTGGAAACAGTTTTTGAAAGCCCTACTGACGGTCAATCTCTTTTGGTTCATCTGGGGTTTCGTTCTGCTCGTGGCACAGGGTTATCTGCCCCTCAACCCCGATGGTAATTTGGGTCAGACGGCACACCAGGCCTTCAACACCTGCATCTCGTTTATGGTCAACTGCAACGAACAGCATTACAGCGGTGAGAGCCACATGACCTACCTCACCCAGCTGTTTGTGGTGATGTTGTTCCAGTTCGTGACGGCAGCCACCGGTATGGCAGCCATGGCAGGCGTGATGAAGGCGTTGAGCGAGAAGACCACGCAGACCATCGGTAACTTCTGGAGATACATGGTGCTGAGCGTCACCCGTATTCTGCTGCCCATTTCGCTGGCACTGGGATTCCTGCTCATCGTGCAGGGCACACCCATGACCTTCGACGGCAAGATGGAAATCACCACCCTTGAGGGCGAGATTCAGCAGGTATCGCAAGGCCCTGCCGCCGCCATCATTCCCATCAAACAATTGGGTACCAACGGTGGCGGTTACTACAGCACCAACGCTTCGCACCCCTTGGAGAACCCCACCTTCCTGACCAACATGGCAGAGTGCTGGGCCATCCTTATCCTCCCCATGTCGATGGCTTTGGCATTCGGATACTACACCCGTCGTCGCAAATTGGGTTACAGCATCTACGGCGTGATGTTGTTCGCCTTCCTGCTGGGTGCTGTCGTCAATGTGGGCAACGAGATGGGCGGAAATCCCCGTATCGATACCATGGGCATAGCACAGGACAACGGAGCAATGGAGGGCAAGGAGGTACGCATAGGTGCCATCGCCACGGGATTTTGGAGCGTGGTGACCACCGTCACCTCCAACGGTTCGGTCAATGGCATGCACGACTCGATGATGCCTTTGTCGGGATTTGTCGAGATGCTCAATATGCAGATTAACACCTGGTTCGGAGGTGTCGGTGTGGGTTGGCTGAACTACTTTACCTTCCTTATCATCGCGGTATTCATCAGCGGTCTGATGGTGGGTCGCACACCCGAATTTTTGGGACACAAGGTCGAGGCTCGCGAGATGAAAATTGCCTCCATCGTGGCACTACTCCACCCCCTGTTGATTTTGGGTGGCACGGCACTGGCTGCCTACCTCTATGTCCATGCACCGCAATTCGTGGCTTCGGAGGGCGGCTGGCTCAACAACGAGGGTTTCCACGGACTCAGCGAGATGTTCTATGAGTTCACCTCCGTGGCGGCGAACAACGGTTCGGGCTTCGAGGGGCTGGGCGACAACACCTGGTTCTGGAACATCGCCTGCGGTATCGTCCTCATCTTCGGCCGTTTCCTCCCCATCATCGGACAGGTAGCCATCGCCGGAATATTGGCCAAGAAACGATATATTCCCGATAGTTCGGGTACACTGCGCCCCGACACGATGACCTTCGCCGTGATGACATTTGCCGTCATCTTCATTATTGCGGCACTGGCCTTCTTCCCGGCACACGCACTGAGCACCATTGCCGAGTATTTTAGTTGTTAATCCCTTTCAGCAAGATTCATACGATGAAAAAAAATAATTCTTTGTTCCAGAAAGAACTCGTGGTCGAGAGTCTGAAGCAGTCGGTCTTCAAACTCAATCCCCGCACCATGATCAAGAACCCGATTATGTACACCGTGGAGGTTGCCACGTTATTCATGCTCGGCGTCACCATCTATTCGGCCTATTCGACCACGCAGGGTTCGTTTACCTACAATATGCTGGTATTCGTCATCCTCTTCCTCACCCTCCTGTTCGCCAACTTTGCCGAGGCCATCGCCGAAGCACGCGGCAAGGCACAGGCCGACAGCCTGCGCAAGACCCGTGAGGAGACCCCTGCCAAGCTGTGCATCGGTCCGAAAATCAAGACCGTGAACAGCTCACAGCTCAAGAAAAACGATATTTTCATCTGTCAGGCAGGCGACACCATTCCTGCCGACGGTGAAATCATCGAGGGTCTGGCCTCCATCGACGAGAGTGCCATCACCGGAGAGTCTGCCCCCGTCATTCGAGAGGCAGGCGGTGACAAAAGCTCCGTCACGGGCGGTACGAAGGTGCTCTCCGATCAAATCCGTGTGAAGGTCACCACCCAGCCCGGCGAGAGCTTCCTCGACAAGATGATTGCTTTGGTCGAAGGTGCCAACCGACAGAAGACCCCCAACGAAATTGCGCTGACCATTCTTTTGGCGGTCTTCACGCTGGTATTCCTCATCGTCTGCATCACGCTGAAGCCCCTTGCCGACTACTCCAACACCACGATTTCGGTGGCGGCACTCATCTCGCTCTTTGTCTGTCTGATACCCACCACCATCGGCGGTTTGCTCTCCGCCATCGGTATCGCAGGTATGGACCGCGCACTGAGAGCCAATGTCATCACCAAATCGGGTAAGGCTGTGGAGACCGCAGGCGACATCGACACCCTGCTGCTCGACAAGACAGGTACCATCACCATCGGTAACCGCAAGGCTACGGAGTTTCACACCGTGGGCGACCTCTCCTCATCGGAGTTCATTCGCATCTGCATGCTCTCCTCCTCATCGGACGACACGCCGGAGGGCAAGTCTATTATGGAGCTGGGACGCAAGAAGGGCGCACACCTCCAGTCCTACGAGGGTAATATCGCGCGCATGATTAACTTCACCGCCGAGACCAAGTGTTCGGGTGTGGATTTGAAGGACGGCACACAGATTCGCAAGGGTGCTTTCGATGCCATATTGCGTATGGTGAAGAGTGCCGGCGGCGAAGTGCCTGCCCACACCGAGGAGATTATCCGCAAGATTACCGCCAACGGTGGTACTCCTCTGGTAGTGAGTGTCGATAACCGTATCGAGGGCGTCATCGAGTTGCAGGACATCATCAAGCCCGGCATCGAGGAGCGTTTCAAGCGTCTGCGCAAGATGGGTGTGAAGACCGTGATGGTGACGGGTGACAATCCGCTGACCGCCGAATACATCGCCCGCAAGGCCGGAGTCGATGACTTCATCGCCGAAGCAAAGCCCGAAGACAAGATGTTCTACATCCGCAAGGAGCAGGAGGAGGGCAAGCTGGTCGCCATGATGGGTGACGGCACGAACGATGCCCCTGCACTGGCACAGGCCAACGTGGGTGTGGCAATGAACAGCGGTACACAGGCCGCCAAGGAGGCCGGCAACATGGTCGATTTGGACAACGACCCCACCAAGCTCATCGAGATTGTGGAAATCGGCAAACAGCTGCTGATGACACGCGGTACGCTGACCACCTTCTCCATCGCCAACGATGTCGCCAAATATTTCGCCATCATTCCGGCGTTGTTCATGGTCACCATTCCCCAGCTGGCACCCCTCAACATCATGGGTATCCACTCGTCCGAAAGTGCGATTCTGTCGGCGGTGATTTTCAACGCCATCATCATTCCGTTGCTGATTCCGCTGGCACTGCGCGGCGTAAGCTACAAGCCCATCGGTGCGAGTGCTCTGCTGCGCCGCAACCTGCTGATTTACGGTCTGGGCGGACTCGTTGCACCGTTTGTCGGCATCAAACTCATCGACATGATTGTCGGATTATTCTTCTAACCCCAAAACAACTACAACAATGAAAAACTTTATAAAATCATCGCGTCTCACTCTTGCATTCTGCATTGTCTTATCGGTTCTCTACATCGGTGTTCTGTGGCTCTTCGGTCAGGTCTTCTCCCCCGGAAAGGGCAACGCCGAGACCGTCACCCTCAACGGCGAGGTGGTCGGTGCCGCCAACGTGGGTCAGCTGTTCACCCAGGACATCTACTTCTGGGGACGCCCCTCGGCAGCCGACTATCAGGCCGATGCTTCGAGCGGTTCGAACATGGGTCCCACCAACCCCAAGCACCTCGCCACTGTCGAGGCTCGCATCGACACCCTCCTGGCACACCACCCCTACCTCCAGCGTGAGGACATTCCCGCCGAGATGGTCACCGCCAGCGGTTCGGGTCTCGACCCCCACATCACTCCCCGTTGTGCCGAGGTTCAGATTCGCCGCGTAGCCGAAGCACGCGGTCTTACGGAGGAGTCTGTCCGCCAAATCGTGGAGGAGCACACCGAGCAGCCCCTGTGGGGATTGTTCGGCACAGAGAAAGTCAATGTACTGAAACTCAACGTGGCACTCGATGAGTCCGCACAGCAGAACTAACCCTTTTCATTCCCTTTCTTCATGGAAGACTACAACGATAATGCACGGCGTTTCCTCGAGATGATTAAGCACTCGCGGCGCGGTAAGTTCAAAATCTACATCGGCATGATTGCCGGTGTAGGTAAGACTTACCGTATGTTACAGGAGACGCGCGAGCTGATAAACAACGGTGTCGATGCCCAAATCGGATACATCGAGACCCACGGGCGTGCCGAGACCGAAGCATTACTTGAGGGACTGTCGATTATCCCCCGCAAGAATGTGTTTTACAAGGGCAAGGAGTTGGAGGAGATGGACGTAGACGCCATACTCCAAATTCACCCCGAGGTGGTCATTGTCGATGAGCTTGCCCATTCGAACATCGAGGGCAGCCGCAACAGCAAACGCTGGGAGGATGTCATGGAGCTGCTCAACGCCGGAATCAATGTCATCTCGGCCATCAATGTGCAGCACTTCGAGAGTCTGAAGGGACAAATCGAAGGCATAGCCGGCATAGAGGTGAAGGAGCGCGTGCCCGACAGCATTCTGCGCGAAGCCGACGAGGTGGTCAATATCGACCTCACGGCCGAGGACCTCATCACCCGACTCAAGGCCGGAAAAATCTACCGCAAAGATAAGATTGACATCGCGCTGAACAACTTTTTCAAGATAGAGAACATTCTCCAGCTGCGCGAGTTGGCGCTCGAGGAGGTGGCATTTCGCATCAAGCACAAGGTCGAGACCGAGATTCTGCCCGCAACGCCCGCACGCAACGAGAAGATACTCGCCTGCATCAGCAGCAACGCCCACACCCCGCCTCATGTCATTCGCAAAGCCTATCGTCTGGCTACGCGTTACAACACCTCGTTTCTGGCACTCTTTGTCCAAACTCGAAAGGAGCAGCCCGACAACATACGGCTCTCCGACCAGCGTCACCTGCTCAACCATTTCGAGTTGGTGACCCAGCTCGGCGGCGACATCATACAAGTGGATTCCGAGGAGATAACCGACACCATCATCCGCGTTTGCCGCGAACAGAAAATCACCATGATATGCATGGGAACGCCCTCGCTCTCGATGCCCAAAACCGTATTCAAGATTTGGGCGTACCAAAAATTTTTGAGAGAATTGGCCGCAATGAAGATAGATTTAATTATAATTGCATAAAATCTATTTGGACGAGATATGAATATTAAAACCAAACTGACCATAGCCATTGCCGTCCTGGTGGCCATGATTGTGCTGGTGGTCGCACTATCGATTACCAACCTGCAAATTCTTACGGCGACAGAACCCAACAGTCCGGCAGCCGGCCCGGGATTGAACCGCGCTCTGATATGGGTGTCACTCACCGGAGGTATCTGCATCATCATCGGACTGACCATACTCATCAAGTTGCCCGACTCCATCACCAAACCCATACAGGAGTTGTCGAACAACCTGCTCGAGATTGCCAACCACAACTACAACGTGTCGCTGAACCTCAACGGCAGCCGCGAGCTGGAGACCATGAGCAAGGCCTTCAACCGCATGGCCAACCGTCTGAACGACTACCACAACAGCACGCTCGCCGACCTCAAGGCCTCGAAGCGTTACATGGAGACCATCATCAACGCCATCAACGAGCCTATCATCGGTCTTGACATGGAGACCCGTATTCTCTTCATCAACGATGAGGCATTGAAAGTGTTGAACCTCAACCGCGCCACCACCGAGGGCAAAACGGCACAGGACCTCGCCCTGCGCAATGACCTCTTGCGCAAGCTCCTCTGCGGACTGGCCGACGAGAAGGAACAGACCTTCAAGAACGACAACCGTCATCCGCTGAAAATCTATGCCGACAACAAGGAGTGTTACTTTCAGGTGAAGTACATGAACATCACTATGAAGGACCGTGACGGCGAGACCATGGTGCAGCGCGGCAATGTCATTCTTCTGAAGAACATCACCGAGTTCAAGGAGTTGGATACGGCAAAGACCACCTTCATCGCCACCATCTCCCACGAGTTGAAGACCCCCATCTCCGCCATTCTGATGAGCCTGCAACTCCTCGAAGACAAGCGCATCGGACAGCTCAATGCCGAGCAGGTGGAGTTGTCGGAGAGCATCAAGGAGAACAGCGAGCGTCTGTTGGACATCACGGGCGAGCTGCTCAACATCACACAGGTAGAGAGTGGTAAGCTGCAACTCAAGCCCAAGATTACCAAGCCCATAGAGCTGATAGAGTACGCACTGAAAGCCACTCGCATACAGGCCGAGAAGTTCGGCATACAGTTGGAGGTGGAATATCCCAACGACAACAAAATCAAGAAACTCTTTGTCGATAGCGAGAAAATCGCGTGGGTATTGACCAACCTCGTAAATAATGCCGTTCGCTACTCCTCGGAGCAGGGACGCGTTGTCATCGGAACGCGTCAGAAGGACGACAACCACGTGGAAATCTTCGTGCAGGACTTCGGCAAGGGCATCGACCCGCGTTACCACAACAGCATCTTCGAACCCTACTTCCGCGTGCCGGGAACAAAAGTGCAAGGCAGCGGTCTGGGACTCTCCATCTCACGCGACTTCGTGGAGGCGCACGGTGGCAGTCTGACTTTGGAAAGTGAACTGGGCAAGGGTTGCCGATTCATCATCAATCTGCCGGTCTGAACCATTGACATTGATATAAAAGGCGGAGGAGGAAACTAAAGATTTCCTTCTCCGCTTGTTTTAGGGTTGCACCAAGGCACAAAAAAAACACGCTCCCGTTTCCGAGGGCGTGTTTTTTAGCGGTATTTCGGTATTACTGACGCTGGAAGTAAGCCTCCCATTTGTCCTCCATCAGACTGATGAGGTTCAACTCCATAATACGGAGGGTGTAATTATCGGCAACGCTACTTTCCATGTAGTAAGAACCGTCACTCTTCTTCTGCAAACGCTTTCTGATGATACCTGCCGGTGTAACCTGACGGCCTTTCCAATCGACAAATGCATTCTGCTCGTCCAAATCACGGTCGTTGTTCTCCGTCACATAGATGGCAATCACCTCACCGTTCTGGTCGAAGTCAGCACCCCAAATGGTGATGGCGTGAATCAAGTTGCCGGAATAGCTGTGTGTACACTCGATAGCCTCCTTGTGGGAGAAGGCATACTTCAACTCATCGCTCAACGAACGCTCACCAAAGCGGGTGATACGAGCCACATGACCCAGACCCAACACCTCTTTGAAGAAACCTGCACCGGCCATCTCGTGCATACCGTACTGACCGGTGAGGAACCAATCCAGAGCAGCGGCAACATCGACACCCGTATTACCGAACTTCTCGCGGAAAAACTTGAAAATGTCGCTGTCCAACGAGCTGTATTTGCTCGGGCCGTTATATTTGCCGTAACGGGTAATGTAATCCTTGTTCTGATCCATCCACCAATAAAGCAGGTTGGAGGTAGCACCTGCCCAGCACATCTCGGAATCAATCTTATGCTCGTTGGGCGAAATCTTGTTGCAATCGAACCAGTGGCCGTCGGGAGTCCACTTCAAACCCTTCTCCATCGAGGGGTAAGCGGCAATGTAACCCCAGGTATCCACCGAAGGAACATTCAGGCCATAGACCCAACCTGTTTTGCCTCTCCAATCAATCTGATCGGGCTTCTCGGGTTCGGGATTGGGAACAACGGGCTTCTTCTTGAGCTTGATGGTCAGATTAATCTGCTTGCCCGACTCCAATTTGTCAAATGTCGCACCGCTCTCGAACTTTGCGGGAGCTTTGTAGGAGAGTGTCTCGCCCCCGATGGTAATCTCAATCCACGAAGTACTCTTCCACGAATCGGCCACCGTCTGGGGGCAGAGCAGTGCATAGAGTTTACCGCTCTTGCTCTTGTGGGGAACAACTTTCACCGCCGAGCCCGACACCTGTCCCAGTGTACCGTTCATCTTCTGCACCTCAACACCGTTGAGTGCTTCGATGGTCATGGTCGCAGCGGCAAGCTCCTCCGCCGAGTATGAACCATCGGAAGTGAGCGAGATGCAGATGCGGCTCATGAGGTGGTTGAACGAAAGATTTACCGACTCCTTCTGAGCAACGATAGTTTTTGCATGGAGAATATCCGACTTCAGATAGTCGGCATCGGCACTCTGATTCACCGCCACACTGTGAGTGAAGGTCTCTGCCTCGGCACTACCCGCTTCGGGATAGAACGCCGAGAAGGTGTTGCTCTGCCCCTTGATATCGTTCCAATAGAGCTGGGGTTGCCAGCCGTTGGCACCCATGGTCATGGTGTGTGCCTGTGCCGCAGCTCCGTCCGATGAGATGAAGAGCAAAATGCGGTCGTCCGCAGAAAACTCTCCAAGACCGTTCTCCTCGATGACGGCACGGGTATCTGATGTCAGGGGAGTGATAGATGTGGTGATGTTGATGATTTCCTTGTCTTCGGTACCGCCTGTCTCAAAGTTCAAATCCTCGCCACAGGCTGCAAAGAGCAAGCTACCAACCGATGTTAGAAATAAAGAAAATCTATTCATGATACATTTTTTTGCGAGGACAAATGTAATGAATATATTTCATTCTACGGCTTCGGAAGGCTATTTCTTATAGGTATTTTGCATCGCGGATTTCCGGGACTCAAAATATAATCTGTTGCATTTCTACCCCATTTTCGGGGAAACGGACGAAATTTCGTGCAAATTCCTCAAAAGCAGGTATTGGCAACGGTTTTTCCCATCATCAAAAATGGGTATTACAGAGCGGTGATGTCCTGATTTTCGTGGGTCACGAGTCTGCGACACAGACGGCGATAGACATAGACAAAAGCAGGGATAAGGAAGATATTGGCAAAAATCCATGCCGTGGGGTCACCGAAGCAAACCGCCGCATAGCCCCACACGGGTACAGCCACCACGCTGACCAAGCCACGCGCCAGCATCTCCGACACGCCCGACAACATGGCAAATTGGGTGAAGCCTGCGCCCTGAATCGAATAACGCAGAATGCAAAGACTGCCCAGCACGGGATAGAAGACCGCCGTGGTGTGGAGGTAAAGCACCGTCTTGTCGATGATGTCGGTTTCCGAAGCCTCCATGAAGAGCATTGCCAGTTCCTCGGAGTAGTTCCACAGAATGAAATTGATGACCACGACATAGACCAGCATTATTTTACCTGCCGAGCGCACACCCTGCCAGATACGTTCGGGCTTGCCGGCACCGAAGTTCTGACCCGTGTAGGTGGCCATCGTCACACCGATGCTCTCCAGCATGCAGAGGAATACCATCTTGATGCGCGTGCCTGCCGTGAAGGCGACCATGCACGCCGTACCCAAGGCGTTGTTGGAGCTTTGCAGCATGATAGTACCTATGGAGGTGATGGAGAACTGCAAGCCCATGGGCACACCTATCGCCAGCAGTTCATGTGCCAATTCGGGACGGAAACGGCGGTCTTCGGGCTCGGTGCGCAGAATGGGATATTTGCGGTACATATAGCGGTAGCAGAGCAGTGCCGAGAAGCCCTGCGAGACAACCGTAGCCACGGCAGCACCTGCCACACCCCAGCCAAAGACAATGATACACAAGAGGTCGAGGAGGATATTCATCACCGTGGATAACAGCAGAAACAGAAACGGGGTTTTGCTGTCGCCCAAAGCGCGAATGATGCTCGACAACTGGTTGTAGAGGAAGGTGCAGGGAATACCGATGAAGGTGATGAGCAGATAGATGTAGGCATCGTCCATGATGGATTCTGGGGTGCTCATCCACCGCAGAATGGGAGCACATAGCAGGCTGGTGACAAAGGCAATCACCACCGACATCACCACACTCAACTTCAGACTCACCGACACCAAACGCCGCATGGTCACCATATCCCGAGCACCGAATTTCTGGGCGATGGGAATACCGAAACCGGCTCCGCAGCCGCCACAAAATCCGAGAATGAGAAATGTCACCGCCGCACTCGCACCTACAGCCGCCAGGGCATTGATGCCGAGATAGCGTCCCACAATGGCCGTATCGATGAGCGAATAGGTCTGTTGGAGCAGATTTCCCAAGACGAGGGGAATCGTGAAATTCAGAATCAGATACAGCGGTTTACCCACTGTCATCTCTTTAACGTGCGCCATTTTTCAGTATTAACCTAACCTGCTCTCTGACAGATGGTTTTCCCGTGTTGCCAATCATTTTTCGTCTTTAGCAGTCGGAGGCTTCCGCCCTACTATTGCGTTGATTAACAAACCTATACACCTAACCTGTCGGCTACAAAAAGCCACCAATGGGGAAACTAAGAGAGCTATTTTTTCCGGCGACAAAAATACGCTTTCCCGACAAAATTCACAACAAGAAAATGCAATATAAATTTTCGCGGGTCGGCGTGTCACGACTCGTGGAGGCTCGCCGATTTTCACCCGTCCGAAGCGGACTTCTACTCAAAAATTCGTACCTTTGAGGGATATATTTTTTTTCGTGCAATGAATTTGGAGCAGAACAAGGAATTGGAGTTGGCATGGCAATATGTCACCCAAACCTCCATGAACATATTTTTGACCGGCAAGGCCGGGACAGGCAAGACCACCTTCTTGAAACGTGTGGTCGATGAGTGTCCCAAGCGCAAAATCGTGCTTGCACCGACAGGTGTGGCTGCCATCAATGCCGGAGGTGTCACCCTCCACTCCTTCTTCCAGCTCCCCTTCGGACTCTTTCTGCCCGAATTCCAACACGTGCAGGCACACGACCGCGAGGGACGCTACAAATTCCACAAACGCAAGCTCAAAATCATACGCGCCATAGATTTGATGATTATCGATGAGGTGAGTATGTTGCGCGCCGACATTGTCGATGAGTTGGACTCACTGTTGCGCAAGATGCGTCACAGCGACCGACCTTTCGGCGGTGTGCAGGTGCTGATGATTGGCGATGTACAGCAGCTCTCGCCCGTGGTGCGTGACGAGGAGTGGCAGGTGATGCGCCGTTACTACGACTCGCCCTACTTCTTCGATGCGCACGTTCTGAAGAACAACCCCTACCGTCTGGTGGAGCTTGCGACCATCTACCGACAGAGTAACTCGGCATTCATCGACATCCTCGCGGCAGTGCGCAAGAATCAGATGACTCCTGCCCTGCTCTCCCAACTCAATGCCCGTTACCGCCCCGACTTCGAGGCACCCGACGGTTGCATCACCCTCTGCACGCATAACTACGCCGCCAAGGAGATTAACGACTCGCGATTGCAGGCCATCGACTCGCCACAATACACCTACACCGCTTCGATAGAGGGCAACTTCCCCGAAAGCATGTACCCCCAAGATGTGGAGCTGCTCCTCAAAAAGGGGGCGCAGGTGATGTTCACCAAGAACGACCCCTCGCCCGAAAGGTGCTTTGTCAATGGCACATTGGGCAAGGTGACCGACCTGAGCGACCATCATATCCGCGTCATGCTCAACTCGGGCGAAGAGATTGATGTCGAGCCACAGCCGTGGGAGAACCTCAAATACGAAATCAACGAGGAGACCAAAGAGATTGTCTCGGCCATTGACGGACTTTTCATCCAATATCCGCTCAAAACGGCATGGGCCATCACCATACACAAGAGTCAGGGTCTGACCTTCGACCATGCGGTCATCGATGCCGGACGCTCGTTCACCCACGGGCAGGTCTATGTGGCACTGAGTCGCTGTCGCACGTTGGAGGGCATTGTGCTCCGTCAGAAAATATCGCCCCACTCCATCATCGATGACCGCCGTGTCGATGAGTTCTCCGATTTTGTGACCGTATCGCAGCCCACGCCCGAGGATTTGGAGCGCGACCGCAAGGCCTACTACCGCAACAGGCTCAAAGATTTATACGACTTCTCGCGGTTGGTACACTGCTACTACACCTACTTGAAATTCATTCGTTTCACCTTCGACGGGCTTTTCAACAAGGCACTTCATCAGTGGACAGCCACCGAGCAGTCGTTGAAGGAGTTGGCCGATGTGGGAAGGAGGTTCGCCCTCTCGCTGGACCGCATCATGGGCGATGATTACCTCACCTCGGAATACTTGCAGGAGCGTGTCCGCAAGGCATCGGAATACTTCACGGAGAAGACCGCCGACCTGCTGTTGCCCCTTGTCAAGGTGACCATGCACACGGATTTTGACGACAAGAACAAGAAACGACTCAACCAGCAATATTTCACCAACTTCGAGGAAGCCCTCTTTGCCAAACTTTTCATCTGGCACCACACCCTGCGCGGTTTCGAGATGGAGCGTTTCCAGAAGGAGCGTGCCGTATTGTCGGTGGAGATACCCGAACGCACCGCCGAGCAGCTCTGCATAATATGGGACAAGGCGGTGAGATTTCCCGAAAAGGATTTCATGGCTCTCGCCCCCTCGCAAAAGTCGGATTCGTCACGTCCCGCAGGAGAGAACACCCCATCGGCAGACGAGGAGGCGGAGGAAATCGAGCACCCCGAACTCTTCGAGGAGTTGCGTCAGTGGCGTTCGGACAAGGCATCGGAGATGCAGGTGCCGCCCTACATTATCCTGCGACAGAAACCCCTCGTCGCCATCGTCAATACCCTCCCCTCGACCAAGGCAGAGCTGAAGACCATAAAGGGCATCGGCAAGGTATTCACCGACCGATACGGGGACGAGGTGCTGCGCATCATACTCTCCTACACCGACCAAGAGCAACTTTTCGATTCCTATCGCTAACAAAAAAGGGTTGGAAATCTGATGGTTTCCAACCCTTTACTATTTTTTCGGTTATCGGTTATTTCACAATCACGCCCTCGGCTGTAACTTTCACCTCAACCTCCGACTCGCCATTCTCCAGCTCCAACAGGTAGAACTCACCGTTGGGTGACTCAAAGAATTCGGCATCGTCGATATGGTAGCCAGCCCACTGGGGTGCTGTGGCCACTGCCTGCTTCACGGCATCGGGCAAGGTATTGGGAGCCACGTCCCACGAGGTGCTCATCCAGCTGTTGTCAGTTCCAAAAATCACCTCCTTACCGATTCTCTCATGCAGGATATCGACCTCCAAATAACCCTTCTCGCGCTCCACTTCGGCAACCACCGCACCGGGATAACGGTTCTCGACAAACTGCTTCACGGCATCGGGCAGTGTCACGGGCAGGTAGTGCGAGGAGTCATCGTCCACATCGACCACGCTCTTGATGAGCACACCATCGGCCGAGTAGTACAAATCCATCTCCTGCTCGCGCAACTCCACTTCGATGACATAGACCATTTCGCGGTTCAGACGCTCCAGACGGTCGATGTCGTCCACCTGCCAAGCGGCATACTCTCCACTCTCGAAAGCGGTCTTCACCGCTGCGGGCAATGTCGAGTAGGTGATGTCGGTTTCGGTCATCTGCCAAGTACCATCGGCAGTGAACCATGCCGAAGCGTCCTGCATCTGGCTGTTGAAATCAGCCACATAGTAGTGTCCTCGTGTCTCCCAACGCTTGTTGTTCACCGAGGGGTATTTCTGCGCAAAGGCCTCTTTCAGTGCCTCGGGGACGGGCGCAATGTTATTATCGTCATCATCACAGCTCTGGAAGCCGACTACGGCCAGAGCCATCAACAAAAAGTATTTCTTCAGTTTCATAGTTTTTCGTTTTTTGGGGTTGATATAATCAGTTGTCAATGTCAATGATTTGGAAATCGGAGTCGAACTTCAGCTCCCAGCCGCTCGACAGCTGCACCTCATAGTCGTTGCGGTCCAACTCTATCTTCACAATCTTCGTGTCGGGATAGTTCTCTGCCACGTAGCGGCGAATGGCTGCCGGCACCAGTTCCTCGGGAACGACCGTGAATTTGCAATTTACCTCTGTCCAGTTGCCCTGACGGTCAAACTCCACCTTATTGCCGTTGGTGAAAATCACATCATAGCTCTTCTGTAAAAAATCGCTCTCCATCTTCGCCATCGCCACTTTGCAGTCACCAAAGTGGTGCTGAATGAAGGTCTGTGCTTTCTGGGGCATCTGGCTCACCTGAATGGGTTTGTCGTTGTCTGCTTTCACAAGAGTGTGGGTGGCAAACAGGCAGGTGAGTAAAATGAGTAACTTTTTCATATTCGTTTTCGTGTTTTTGTTTGTGTTAGTAATTGTTTTACGGTGCAAAGATGAGCAACGATTCTGAAAAGATTTGGGAATCGGAGAAAATATCCAAAAAAACTCCGCATCGCAAAGCCCACTCGCCCACCCACCTATTCACAAAAAACATGCCGCAAATCGGAATTTGTTGGGTTTCCGACCTGCGGCATAGGGTTTATTCTGGGTGATTATCGGGTCGAGACCTCGAAACAATGCTCTCCCCGCTCGAAACGGTAGCGTATATTCAGCCCCTCCAACTTACAGATAGAGTGAACGATAGCCAATCCCAAGCCCGTAGAACCTTCTTTCTTCGCACCCTGATAGAAACGTTCGAAGATATGCTCCGCGGCGAGGGGTGCTCCCCCACCGCTATTTCTGAATGTCATGGACGAGGGGGTTATCTCCACACGGATATGCCCCTTGTCGCAATTGTGCACAAAGGCATTTTTGAGCAGATTGGTCACCAAAATCGTTGCCAGCGTTTCGTTCATCTCCACACGGAATTCGCCACGGTCGTCCACCTCCAGTGCAATGTTGCGGTAGGCATAGACCTCGCGGTAATCCTCCACATAGCGTTGCAACACCACATTGAGCGACAGGGGAATGCGGTCGGAGAACTGCCCGTTGTCAATCTTCGAGAGCAGGAGCAGAGACTTGTTGAGTTTGGAGATATGCTCCAGCGTGCGGAGGGTCTTCGCCACCTCCTCCATCTGATGTTCCGAGAGATTTTCCTCCTCCACGAGCATCTCCAGACGGTTCTGACAGATTGCCAAAGGGGTCTGCATCTCGTGCGAGGCGTTGCCGATAAACTGCTTCTGCTGCTCGAAAAGGCGTTCACCACGCTCGGCATTGCGGAGTGCCGCTTCGTTGAGTTGGCGGAACTCCGTGATGTTGGTATCATTCTCCAAGGGGGCATTGGTCTTGCCCATGCGGTAGCCGTCCAACCAGCGCAACAGGCGGTACAGCGGTCTGAAGCTGCGGTGCAAGAGCCACGCCGAGATGAGCAATATGGTGAGCAGCAACACACCATAGAGGAAGACTATCCAACCGAGAATGGCACTGCGCAAATCCTCCTTCTCGATGGTGGGCACCAGCACCCTCAATTCGAAGTGCTGTCCCTCGTCATTCTGAAACAGGGTTGTCAGAATACGTGCCGGCTCGGTCTCGCCCTTCTCGGCGAGGTAAATCATCGAATCCTCATAGACGATAGCGGGATGTCGGCGGGCATACTCCTCATCGACCTCGTGGAGATAGTATTGGTTGTTCGAGCCGTTGTTCTTCGAGGGCAGCTCCTCGCCTGCCAGCGCACGGATGATGATATACTCCGAATAATCCTCCAGCGAGTCGTCCACCTCATCGTCCACCTCGTCAATCATCGCCACATAGAACAACACCGACCACACGCCGAGAACGAGGGTCAGCATCAGTGCGATGCGGATAATCATGCGGTATATCAGTTTCACAGGTGCAGGGTTTAGGATTCCACAATCATCTTATATCCAAAGCCATAGACCGCTTTCAGTGTGGCGGTGGCTCCGGCGTCCTTGAGTTTCTTTCTCAAATTCTTGATTTGCGCGTAGATGAAATCGAAGTTGTCAATCTGGTCGATGTGGTCGCCCCACACCGATTCGGCAAGGGTACTTTTATTGACCACACGTTCGGGACGATTGACGAAGTAGAGCAAAATATCGTACTCCTTGCGGTTCAGTTCCAGCTGGCGGTCATCGACATAGACCCGGAAGGTGTCGGGCGTGATGCGGATATTGCCCAGACGGATGTCCATCTCTCCCCCACGGTGGTTGCGACGGATAACGCTCTTGATGCGTGCATTCAGCTCCGCCATGTGGAAGGGTTTGGGGAGGTAGTCGTCAGCCCCCAGCTCCAGACCTGCCACCTTGTCCTCCAGCGAGTCCTTGGCAGAGATGATAATCACATTCTCGCGCTTGTGCATCGCCTTCAACTTCTCCAACAGGTGGAGTCCGCTACCATCGGGCAACATGATGTCCAACAGAATGCAGTCGTAGTCGTAATCCTCGATTTTCTGCAATCCGCTGTTAAAATCCGCGGCACACTCCACCACGTAGCGTTCCTTCTCCAGCGAGCGTTGAATCAGCTCGCGCAACGAAGGTTCATCTTCGACAATCAATATCTTCATAGCAGCAATCTATTTCGGTACAAAGGAAACGTATAAAATCCGATTTGTTGCATAAAAATACAACAAATCGGCAGATATTGTTCCACATTGGTGCGCTTTATGGTCGGCAACGGCATCGGACGGGGTGATTTGAGGTCGCGCACCGCAACAAAAAATACGGTTGCCAGTCGAAACTGACAACCGTATTCCCTGGTGGAAGTAGCCTGCCGTAACAGGGCTTTCCTATTTTCATATTCAAATGCTATCGACGCATCAGGCGATCCAATGTCGGACGCTCGTAGAAAGCAGCTGCCGAACGGGTGCGCGCATCATGCACGGTCACAGGACCGGTCCACTCACCGGTGAATCTGTGTGCAGGAGTTGCATCATCGTACATGTCGAAGACAATCTTGTAGTTTTCACCCACCTTAGAGACTGTGAAAGTACCCTTGGTCATAGGAGCAAGAACAGTTACATAGCTGTCGCCCTGTTCATCAACCTGTGTGCTCGACATATCGCCATACCATGCGAAGAGAGGACCACCGCTGGAGTTCAACCAACCGGGGAATGCGCAGTTGTAATCGAATTTATGAACGATAGTATAAGTACCGGGCTGGAGAGTCTCACCATTGCAGAAGAACTCGGCGGTAAACATATCACCCTCATTCTTGGTGGGAGCAATGTTCAACTGGCATGACATCTTACCGGGAATCAGGTAGTCACCCATCAGATACATCTGTGCTTCCTGACCATTAGGCATCTTCAATACGCGGTCTTCCTTTACAGTACTCCAAGGTCTCTTAGGCTGTTTGGTGTCGTTATCACACTTGTTGCTCAGCTTGAACGGACCTTCGTAAACACCGTCGATGTCGACACCCTCTTCGGTCTTGAACTTGAAGACGAACTTGTAGTTGTCACCACCAGTACGTGTTACAGTCATGGTACCCTCGGTCAAAATACCCAGCTCCTTGTGGCCGTTACGACCGTTGATGTAGGTAATGTTGGCACCGACAATCATCAAGCTGCCCCAGAAATCCTCTGCAACACCTCTCTCGATAGTCATAGGCAGAGAAGTAATCTGCGTTGTACGACCCTTGGTAATGGTATAAACACCCTCCTGAAGAGCTACATTGGGATCCATGGGATTATCCACCTTATTCATGTAAACGGGGAGGCTCATGTAATAACCGTGAGTCTGCTTGTGTTTCTCGTTGAACTTACCCGAGTAGAAGTGGAGGTTCATATCGTCTGCGTGAGGTCTTGTCCAGTTACCATAGAAGAAGTTCTTCTCAACATTTTCGAAAGTAACATTCTGGGGACGAGTGAAGCGGTCATTCGAGAAACCGGTCTGGATAAACTCAATATCACCGGTGTAACGGAGCAAACGGCGCTCGCCTGTGAACAATACGGTGCTGGCGTCAACCACGTAACCGCCCTTATCATCGCGCTCAACCATGATACGACCATCGACAAGAGGAATAATCTCTACCTTCTTCTCGGTACGAATGATGCAGATACCCTCCGAAGGACTCCAAGTCAAAGGCATGCAACTTGTACCCACTACATACTCGCCTGCGGGCAATTCAATCTTGCTCAAGTCCTCAACGGGATTGTTGTAGAGGCTGAATGCCAATACATAATCACCGACCTTCTGGGGTTCGCCATATTTATCAACCTTACCGCTGGCAATGGTAAGCTCATACTGACCTGTACGTGCAGGGTTATCGGTACGATAAGAAGCATCGACCAACTCCTGTACAGCGGCAAATGTCTCACCACCGGTATTCACTTTCAAAACACTGGAGAGGACCTTCGTACCGTCCAGACCCAAAACAGCGGCATAGATGTTATACTCTTTCTCGGGAACGAGGTTCTTGAGTGCGATAGGCTCGGCACTCTTCACGGGCATACCCTGGCTCAAAACCAAGTCAACATCGGGAGCCTCTTCGGCACCTGTCTGCCAAACCCACGAGGCGTATTTGGCATTAGCTGATGTCACGGTAAATGTAAAACTATAAGGGTCAACAGTGCCGACCTTCAGTTCGACTTCAGGCGCGTCGGGTTTCGAGGCCGGCAACACATCATAGTCATCGGAACATGCAATGAAAGCAAAGCTCAGCAACAGTGCCGGCAAAAAGGAGAAATACTTTTTCATTGTATCTGAATACTTTAGGTTAAATAGTTATTTCCAATTATTAGTTGTTTTTATGATGGGACTGTGTTTTAGTCTCTTTAGGTCGGGAACCGTGGCGAAGACTTATCTCGCACAAGTCTACCTCCTTTTTGAATTTTGTTTATTTACACTGACTTCGATAATTTTAATATTTTTAACTATATACATATATATAGTATATTACTATTCAATCTTTATGAGCAAATGTATTATTTTTTTTCATCTGACACAAATAAATTCGACTGTTTTTTATCCACAAATTTCATAGTTGTTAAATTTTAATATCTACCCTGTGAATAACTTATTTTTTAGCCTCATATAAAATTATTTTTCTATATTAGGTTTTCGGGGCAAGGAGGATTTTTCGGGTTTCCGCTCCGCCTGTTCTCTGCGGATGGGCGGTGATTTTCTCTTGCGTTACCGCTCAAACAATTATTTTCCAAACAATTAGACACGAAATCGCAGGCAAATCGATTGCCGCCCGTCTGTTATCCTGCCCCGTCCATTCACACCTGCACAAATAATGCCGAGAATGCGAATTGATTATTGTTAAATAAAAGTTTTGTGAATCCGCTTTCGCCGTCTGTCGTGTCCGACCACAAAAATGGGCGGGCGTTCCTCATTTTCTTCAAAAATTTGTATCTTTACCTCTCATAAAAGAAAATCAAAAGCCATGCAGACCCCACTCCAACTCGATTTGTTTGCAGAGCCGACCGCTTCCTCCCGTGAAGATTCGGCTGTGGAGGAGGTTCTCGCCCCGGCACAAGACTACGACTTCACGGCACTCTTCGACCGTCTGTCGCGCTCGACCTTTCGCAGTCGTTTCCATCTGAAGCCGGCCGACAGGCAATATATCCTCGAACGTGGCATGTCAGTCATCTGTCTGCACGCCACCGACATGATTGCGCGCCGACTTGCTCCTGCCGACATTCCCAACGACAGCCGTCAGACGCCCATGCGCGGTCACCCCGTATTCATCGCCCAGCACGCCACGGGTTGTTGTTGTCGGGGTTGTATGTCGAAATGGCATCACATACCACCGGGTCGTCCCCTCACGGCAGAGGAACAACACTACATCGTGGAGGTCATCACGGCATGGCTGCAACGAGAAATGAATAAAAATTAAAACACATCAGCCCCATGGCAGAAAACTTAATCATCGACAACGGCAACAAGGCAGAGAAGTACGCTACCCTGCTGCCACAAATTGCGGCACTCATCGACCATGACGCCGACCTCATCGCCAATATGGCCAACATCGCCGCCTGTCTGAAAATGACCTTCGACTTTTGGTGGGTGGGCTTCTACCGTGTGAAGGACGGAGAATTAGTGCTTGCGCCCTTTCAAGGACCATTGGCCTGCACCCGCATCAAGCGCGGTCGCGGCGTGTGCGGTACGGCATGGGACAGGAGCGAGACCATCGTTGTGGAGGACGTGGAGCAATTCCCCGGTCACATCGCGTGCAGCAGTGCTTCGAAATCCGAGATTGTCGTTCCCGTCTTCAAGGGAGACGAAGTGGTGGCGGTGCTCGACATCGACAGTGACCGCTTGGCGACCTTCGATGCCACCGACCGCGAATGGTTGGAGAAAATCGCAAGTCTGCTCTACGCTGAAATGGAGTAGCCACAAACAGGTATCATGCAAAAGGCTGCCGACACACGCGAATGTCGGCAGCCTTTTGCATGATACCTATATATAAATAAACGAATCGCTCTACAAGCACGAGTTTTTCACTCTTGCCTTGGCGGTTTTCTCTTTCTTGGGATTCTCCTTTACCTCTATCAAATCGGGATTGATCTCCACGGAGATAGCCATAAGGTCGGGAATGATGACCACCACCTGACGACTGCGACAGCCCTTCACCTTCACGAACATACCCTCCACGCCATCGAACTGACCACCGATGACCTTCACCTTCGTGCCTTTCGCGATATTCAGTTCCGAGGGGGAGAAGTATTTGACCGAGTCGCACTCCGAAGTCGCCACCTTTATAAAGTCGTTCATCTGGTTGTCGGGGACAATCAGATACTCGACACCGGTACGATGGTGACACAGCACGAACTTGATGAAGTTGTAGTTCTTCTTGAACTCGAGCAACTCCATCTGCGAGGCACGCACGAAAATAATACTGGGGATATAGGGTACGAGCATCTTGCGCTTCACGCCGTGAAACATCTTGACGATATAGTGCTTGGCGATGAAGAACTCCATGTTCCCCACCGTCGACAGGATTTTCTCGGCCAGGGCTTCCTGCTTGTAGGCCGACATCACAAACCACTGTTTTTTATGCTTGTCCTCTATGTTGTTTTTTAATATCTCCACGCCGATTTATTTACCGTTCATTCCCTCTCTCGACAAGGTTGCTTTCGCCCCATCACATCTCACTCTAATACCACAAATGATTACACCCATTGGGAGAGAAGCCCCCAAATTTAGGGCGATGCTGTACAAATTTAATGCCTCAAACTACACGAGAGGTGGAATAATTACTCTGTAAACATACTAAAATTTATCATAATATGCAAATGTTAGCGTCCCGATTTAAAGAAGAGAACGTAATGGTTCAATTTGGACCAATTGGCGGTCATTTTCATCACGATATTCCGTGACGGTTTCTGTATCATCTTCTCCCCACCTCACCCCCGGCTTGAAGTCCCCGAAAGCGAAACACCAATTTTCAGGTATCGGTCTCGGGCAATTACACCCAAATGTAGGTATTGCCGAATTGCGCTTATCATCGTTTCTTTGCAACAGAAAAAAACTACAAAACTAAGTAAAGAATATTATGATTGGAATTTTTTATGGAAGTACCACGGGTACTACCGAAGCCGTAGCTCAGGGCATTGCCATGGAAATGAATGTTGCAGACAAAGACATCCACAATGTAGCAGACGCCGATGTTTCGGAGGTTGATGCTTATGATATGTTGCTGCTGGGTTCCTCGACTTGGGGTTGCGGCGAACTGCAGGACGACTGGTCGGTATTCATCGATTCACTGAAGACTAAGGACCTCTCGGGTAAGAAGGTGGCTTTGTTTGGTTGCGGCGATGCCGGCAGCTATCCCGACACTTTCTGCGATGCTATCGGTCTGTTGTATGAGGAGTTGCAGGGCACGGGTTGCACCTTCGTAGGCGAGTATACTCCCGAGGGTTACGACGCAGTGAGCTCATTGGTCTGCAAGGACGGTAAATTCATCGGTCTGGCTATCGACGAGAGCAACCCCGATGCTACCGATGCCCGTGTTGCCCAGTGGTGTAATCTTTTAAAATAGGACAAGCCATGAGTATGGAAGATTTCAACCGCTACGGCGAGATGAAACTCTATATGCACCACATCTACGAGTTTCAGAAGGGCGTGCGTAACCTCGTGTTATGCACCATGTGCCCCACATGCGCCTCATTGGTGTGCAGCAGACTCGACAATCTGGGCATCCACCACGAAATCCAACAGGTTTCAGCCAATAAGGTCAACCTCTTTTTCGGCAACGAATTGTGTTTGAATGTTGTCCGCTCGTTTATCCATAAGCCGTTAAACGAATTGACCGCCGAAGAGGATTTCATTCTGGGAGTCATGTTGGGCTATGATATCACCGGCCAATGCGCGAGATACTTCCAATACAAAAATAGAATGACCGAACAACAAGCACCAATTTGTTGATTTTTCTTCATCGGTTGACATAGATAATGGTGTTCATTCCACCGTCGGAAAGTCGCTTTCCGACGGTGTTTTTTTGTGCCACGTCCTTTCCTCGTACAGAAAACCCAATCCCCACAAATTGGGAGTGATACGTCCCCTTCTCTCACCCATTTTGGTGAGTCGTCCCTTTCTTTAGAGCGGGCTCTCCCATTCTCCCCCCCCTACCCAACGCAGACGCACAAAAAAAAGCAGCCGCCCCACATTCGGGACGACCGCTTCCACAATTATACATTCCGTTTAGTTTTCCGCTCGGAGTTTTGCCCAACGCTCGCGTGCCAAAATCTGCATATCCTCGACCATATCGTTCTCATCGACAATCTCGAAGCCGAGCATCGTCTCGATGACGTCCTCCATGGTCACGATACCGCGCAGACAGCCGTACTCATCGACAATGATGGAGATGTGCTCCTTCTCCTCCTTGAGTCGCTCCCAGATGGTCGAGACCTCCTCGTCCTCGGGGAACGCCAAAATCGGACGACTGATGTCCTTCAGGCGCATATCAAAATTATCCTCTGCCAACTTCTCAAGGATATTCTGTCGCAGGACATAGCCCGTGATGAACTCCTTGGTCTCGTCATAGATGGGAATACGCGAATAGGGGCGGAAGTGCGCGTCTTTATAAAAGTCGCGCAGGGTCATCTGTGCCGAAGCCGATGCCACGACCACACTCGGGGTCATGATGCTGCGTGCGTGGACATTGACCGACTGAATCAAGTTCTGGAGCATGGTCTGCTCCTCCTTCTCGAAGACACCCTCCTCGGTACCCACGGTCACCATGGCAGAGACCTCCTCACGGCTCACCGACAGCGACTTGTGTTTCGATGACACCATCTTGGTAATCAACTCGGAGAGCAGCACCAGAGGGTAGGTCAGATAAATCATCACTCGCAGGATGGGCGCGATGGGCAGAGTCAGCGAACGCCAGTAGCGTGTACCCACCGACTTGGGGATAATCTCCGACAGGACGAGAATCAAAATCGTGAGAATGGCAGAGATGATACCGAAGTACTCCTCGCCAAAGACCTTCACGGCTTCGGCACCCACACCACTCGCACCGACCGTGTGGGCGATGGTATTCAGCGACAGAATGGCAGCAATGGGTTTATCGGGGTTCGACTTGAATTTCTTTAACAGGGTCGCAAACTTGGCGTGCGACTGCTCTTTCATCGTGATGAAAGACATAGGGGTGGATAAAAGTACGGCTTCGAGAACCGAACAAAGAAATGATAATGAGAGCGCAAGGCTCAGATACAAAAATATAAGTCCCATAAAATGAATTAAAATAAACAAAGGCTTCATGTCTTATTTTGGGTGACATGAAGGTAGAAATAATGAATCGCAGATATGGGACGCGATTAAATCAGCCGCACACAGAAAAGTGCCAACTTACGGGTCGAGGTTGCCGACTTTATGATGCATCGTCCCCTTTCGCAGGCGGACGAGTAGAGATTACTTACCGAAGGAAGACCTGCAACAAAGAGTGTTTGCAGGCTGCCGGATGTGCGGCGCAGACGGGTCATCACTCGTGAGGAGTGCATCTGCAAGGGGCAGACATATTGCGATGACGACTTGTCGCCGTCAGATGCTTCGAGGTAGGCAGTCTCGCCTGCCGACATGGGCACAGCCACCTCACCACACACCGTATCGCCCTGCTGTACGACAAACAGCACGGTCAAAGCCAACAGGCAATATAGCAGGGTCTTCAATTTCATTGATGTACAAATATAATACGATTTTTCAGATTTGCAAAACATTAGCCCGTTTTGAGGAATTCTCGAAGGGTTTACACCTAAAAAATGAGGGTGACGGAATGTCCGTCACCCTCGCTGATTCTATATAAGGTCTTACGCCTAATTTTCGCCAATGGCTTTCTTATAGTCGGCATAAGCCACCTTCTCCTGCAACCACGCCTTGATGAGTGAGCTGTTCGACTGCACCCATGCCACCTGTGCGGTCAGCACATCGACAATGGGCAACTTACCCTCGTTGTAGCTGAAGGTATTGAGGTCGAGGCTCTCCTTTGTAGTCTCGCAGGCGTCCTGTGCCACCTCAATCTGGTGAGAGTACTCCACGAGGTTGGTATAGGCGGCATACAACTCCTTCGAGATGCGGTCGCGAGTGTCCTGCACGGCGAACTCCGAACGGCGCATCAGCGCACGCTGCGAAGCCACACCCTTATACTTGGCACCCCAACGGAAGATGGGAATACTCAACGAAGCATAAGCGTAGGAGTTCCACATGGTCGAACCATCGAAGTTAAGCATGGTGGTACCCCAACCGGCCTTCATACCCACCACCAACTTGGGCAGGTACTTGCTGCGGTAGATTTTCATCTGCGCAGTCTGGAAGTCAAGCTGTTTCTGTGAAATGCCATACTCCAAACGGCGGTCGAGCACCTCATCGAGCGACATCACCGATGCAGGAATATTATCGACACGGCTCACCGGCTCTGCCATGTGAACAGGCGCGGTAGGCAGACAACCCATGAGGATATTGAGGTTTTGCAGTGCCAGCTGGTACGACTTGCGCGCCTCGCTGTTCTGAATGCGGGCACTCGACAAGTGACCCTCAATCTGCAAAAGGTCAGTCTTCGAAATCAGACCGTCGTTGAAACGCTCGCGAATGACCTGCGCCTGCTCCTCGATGAGGTTCACATAACGCTCGGTCAGCTTCCACAAGGCATACTTGGCAGCTGCCGTCCAGTAGTTCAGCTCGGCAGAGTATGCCACATTGGTGCGGGTCAGTTCCTCGCTCTTCTGGGCAATCTCCTGCTGCATCTTGGCAGCCTTGTAACCCTGCTTCACGGCACCACCGCCATAGATGACCTGACGGACATCGGCCTCCAAAGAGTAGCTTTCGGGCTTCATCGACACCGAAGTACCCATCATATCCAGGTCGTAATCGGTGACACGGTACTGTCCCGATGCTCCGAAATCGAGGGTCGGCAGGTACGAGGTCTTGGCCTCACGCATGGCGTTGGTCACCGACTCCAGTTCGGCACTGCTCTGCTTGAGCGAAAGGCTGTAGTCCAGCACGCGATGGCGGTACTCCTCCACCGTGAGTCTTTCGACTCCGAGAGCAGCAGTCACCACGCTATCCTCCTGCGCCCAAACCACGCAGGGGACGCAGAGCAGCAGGATTTGAAAAATATGTTTAATCATGGTACTAATTCCTGTTTTTGATGTTGAAGAAAATACAGTAAGCAACGGGGAGGATGAAGATGGTCAGACAGGTTGCCATCAACAGACCACCCATGATGGTAGCCGCCATACCGCCGAACATCGTATCGGGCAACAGAGGCAACATACCCAAAATGGTAGTACCCGACGCCATGGTCACGGGAACGATACGAGTCTTGGTTGCATCGATAACCGCCATCATCGACTCCATACCGGCCTCGAGGTTTGCCTTAATCTGGTCCACCAGCACGATGGCATTCTTGATGTTCATACCGATAAGGCCCAGCATACCCAACAGCGAGAAGAAGTCGAGAGACTTGCCCGTGATGATAAGTCCCCATACCACACCGATGAAAATCAAAGGCAGCATCGAGAGAATCACCACCGTACGGCGATAGTGATGCGGGAAGAGGAACAACAGCACGATGAAAATCAGGACGAAGGTCAGAGGCAGCTGCGAACCGATAGCCGTATTCGACTCCACCTGAGTCTCCTGGTCACCGTAGTAGTTCATCGAGTAACCCTCGGGCAGGGTGATACCCTCCTTCACGTTCTTGTAAATCTCGTTGAAGGCGGCAATGGCGTTGGCATCACGTGCCGGCTCGCACTGCATCAACATGGTGCGCTGACGATTGACACGCTTGATAACGCTATACTCGTAATCGAGGTTGAAACCCTCAACCACCTGCTCGATAGCTACGTTGGTATTGTGAGAACCCGAAACGGGGAGAGTACGCACATCATCGAGGGTCATGTTGTCAATGTTGGCCGCCTTCATCAGAATAGGCATGGTCACATCGCCCTCGCGGTAGGTACCCAGAGGAATACCGTTGGTGGCGGCACGCAGCGAGTTAGCTACCTGCTGACGGGTTACACCCAGCTGCAAGCCCTTCTCCTGCATGAACATGGGCTTCCACACGGGAATCTTGTTGCCCCAGCTCGAACGGATGTCGATGACCTTATCCGACTTGCCGGCAATCTCCTTGGCACGCTGTGTCAGTGCGGCGAGGGTGTCGATGTTGTCACCCGTGAAACCAATCTCAATCTTGGCATCGGGCACAGGCGACAGGGCAAACAGTGCCGAACGGGTAATCACATCGGGATAGGTGGTATTCATGTGGCGGTAGAAGCGATCCTCCAACTCGGTGGACTGCTCCGGCTCGTAGGTCTCCACCAGCACGTTGGCGTAGTTGGGCATAGGACCGTAAGCGGCACTTGCCAAATAGTAACGCACGGGCGAACCACCCATGGTGATGGAGTAGTTCTTGATTTCGGGCTGCTTGGAGAGATACTCCTCCAGCGTTTCAATCTCGTCCGATACCTTATTAATACTATAACCCGAGGGGAAGATTAAATCGGCACGGAAGTAAGGCTTGTTCATCGAGGGGAAGAAGCTCTGCGACATCATACCCATCACCACCAGCGAGAATACCAAAGTCAGGAAGACGGTAATCACGGTGATGAAACGGTGCTTGATGAGGTAAGCCAGCACGCTCTCGAACTTATGGTAGAGTTTGGTATCGTAGGGGTCTTTCTCTGCCACACCCTTATTCTCGGCAAGGGTGAAGACACCGAAGACGGGGGTCTGTGTCAAGGCGAAAATCCAACTCAGACCCAGCGACACTGCCAACACGATAAACAGGGGGTTCACCATCTCGGCCACCGACGAGGGAGCCAGATAGAGCGGCAGGAACGAGAAGATGGCAATCAGTGTTGCACCCAGCAACTGCCACTGCGGACCTTTCGCACCCTCAATCAGTGCGTGTGAACGCTCCATACCTCTACGAATGGCAATCTGCGCGTTATCGGTCACCACGATGGCGTTATCCACCAACATACCCATGGCGATGATGAACGCCGCCAGCGAGGTACGGTTCAAGCTGGTACCCATACCCAACATCACGAGCATGGTACCTGCCACCGAGAAGAGCAGTGACGAACCAATCAGCATACCGGCTCTTGCACCCATCACCAGGAAGATGATGACAATCACAATGACCAGTGACTCGATAAGGTTGAGGATAAATCCGTTGTTGGCCTCGGCGGCAATCTTGTTCTCGGGATAAATCGGCACAAGCTCGATACCCACAGGCATCAGTTTTTCAATCTCCTTCAATTTGGCGGCCACGGCATCACCCACAGCAACGACATTGTCTTTCGAGCCGGAAGCCACACCGATACCCACGGCACGCAGACCGTTTACACGCATCAGATTCGAGGGAGGGTCGAGATAACCGCGCTCCACCTCGGCAATATCACCCAGACGCACCTCACGTCCCTCGCGGGTCATGATGAGCTGGTTGCGAATATCGTCGATATTCTTATAGGTACCGTCTGCCATGATACGCAACTGATAAGTGCCCAAATCCATGGCACCGGTATTGACCAGTGTATTCTGTGCACCGAGCAGCTGGCCGATTTCGTTGGGCTTGATACCCGTCATTGCCAGACGTTCGGGCGAGAGCTTCACGTTGATGACCTCCTGCTGTTCGCCGTAGAGCATCACCTTCTGCACACCCTCGATAGGAACGAGAAGTTTCTTGATTTTCTGTGTCCAGTCACGCAGTTCCTTGTAGGAGAAGCCCTCATCGATGGTCAGTGCGTAGTAGATACCAAACACATCGCCGAAGTCATCGTTCACCGTGATGGTCGATGCCTCCTTCGGCAGTTGAGACTGCACGTTCAGCACCTTACGGCGCAACTCGTCCCACTTGACCGGCATACGGTTGTTGTTAATCGAAGGAATCAACTCGATGGTAATCTTCGAGAATCCGAAGCCCGACTCCGACTTGATTTTCTTGACCTCCGACATCGACTGGATTTCGCGCTCGATAGGCTCGGTTACCAGCTCCTCCACCTCGGCAGGCGTTGCTCCGGGGTATTGGGTCATCAGCACCGCCGTCTTGATGACAAACGGCGAGTCCTCCTTCTTGGGCAGCTCGAAGAACGACCAGAGTCCTCCGATAAGCACCACTGCCAGGAAGAAGAAGATGACCCTCTTATGTTCGAGTGAATATTTAGGTAAATTCATTGTCTAAAATTATTCTGAGAGTACTTTCACTTTCTGACCATCGACCAGACGGGTGGCACCTGCGATGACCACCTTCTCACCGGGCTGCAAACCCTCGGCGATGACCACGTCACCATAACGAACCACATCCTCGGCTACGACCTTGCGCATCTTGACCGATGAGGTCTCCTCGTCATAGACGAATACGTGGGGCTGCTTGCCGTTCTCGTCAGCCACCAGAGCAGCTACGGGGACAACCGACGATGCCTTCGACACGGTGTTGCCGTGACGCAAAATCACACGGCAGATGAAACCCACACCTACATTATACTTGGTGAAGTTGAAACGGTTGTCGTCGATCTGCAAGAACACGGGCATACCGGCACCATCGGTCGAAGCGGGAACCATCTCCTTGAGTTTCGACTTAAAGAGGATACCCTTGTAGTTCTCGAACTCGATGAACAACTCATACTCCGAGAGCAGTGCAAGGCTGGCTTCGGGCAGGGTGAAACGTACCTGCAACGAGGTGGGGTTAATCAGACGGATAATCTGCATACCGGGCTGCACCTTCTGGTAGTTCTCCACGAACTTCTCGTGTACATAACCATCGAAGGGAGCACGCAGCTTGGTCTCCTCCATCATGCTCGATGCATTCTCGAATGCTGCCTTTGCATTATCGAAGTTCGCACGAATAGACTCGTAGTCCTGATGCGAAATAGCGTCCTTGGCCAAAAGTTTCTCGGCACGATTCAACTGAGACTGTGCTGTAAGGAACGACGAACGCGAAGCCTCATACTTCAAACGATAGTCGATAGGGTCGATTTCAGCAATAATCTGATTCTTGCGCACTTTCTCGCCGGCATCCACATTCATCTTGATAAGCGGACCTCCGACCTTGAATGCCAGATTACTGTACTGATCGGGAATCACCACGCCACTGAACGATTTGTCGGTCACGCCGAGCGACTCCACGGTCTTGATTTTCACAGGTCGCAGTGATGCTTCCTCACGAGGTGCCGTTCCGCACGACGAGAGCAGGATACCCAGACCCATGACTACATACATAAATGATTTCATAACAAAAGTTACTTTTATAAAAATTAATGATTGTTTTATCCGTTTTAAATTGTTCTATTCTTCCTCAAAATTCGATAACCGAAGGGAGTAAGCGATGCAAATATATAAATTTTCACGTAAAAGAGAGAATAAACACGCCGACTATATCAATTTTTCTGTCAAAATCACTCTTTTCGCTGTTCATTTCGTTCACATCTCATCACGAATTCGTTAACTACTTCACGATTTGTAACGATGAATTCTGCAAATCGGGAGTTTTCCATTGTCCGAAACGTCCTCTCTGCGTCCGGTTTTCCGCCCCGACTGCCCCGCTTTCGCGCCTTACAAAACAACCATTTTCACGCCCCCGTATTTCCCTTTTCCGACACATTTATATTTGGGTACAACCTATGCCGTCTCATTTTTATTGCGTATCTTTGCAGACCGTTTCCGAAGGAGCATGCCCCGATGTCAAAACCGTCACCGCCACACGCCCACTCGGAGACCGCCAAGACCACAACAAACAAGTAAAACCACACAACAATGCCCGATTTCGTCCATCTTCACGTACACACCCAGTACTCGATTCTCGACGGTGCCGCCGCCATCAAACCGCTGATTAAAAGAGCGAAGGCTCTCGGTATGAAGGCTTTGGCCATCACCGACCACGGAAATATGTATGGTGTGAAGAACTTTCACGACACAGCCACCGACAACGACATCAAACCGATTTTGGGTTGTGAGGTGTATGTGGTGAAAAACCGTTTCGAGAAGGACAAGAACGAAAAGGCGGGTGACCACCTCATTCTTTTGGCCAAGAACCTCACGGGTTATCACAACCTCTGTAAGATGGTCTCCTACTCCTTCACCGAGGGTTTCTACTACAAGCCGCGTGTCGACAAGCAGTTGCTCCACGACTATCACGAGGGCATCATCTGCTGTTCGGCGTGTCTGGGTGGCGAACTGCCGCAGGCCATCATGCGCGACGATTTGCAGGGAGCCGAGGAGGTGGTCAAGTGGTTCAAGGGGGTCTTTGGCGAAGACTATTATCTCGAAATGCAGTTGCACCCCTCGGGTGACCCCCAGAAGGATGCCGAAGTATATGAAAACCAACTCAAGGTCAACAAGGTGATTTTGGAGCTGGCTGCCAAGTTCAATGTCAAGTACATCTGCTCGAACGATGTGCACTTCATTTTGGCGGAAGACGCCGTGGCACACGACCACCTTATCTGTCTGAACACGGGTAAGGATTTGGACGACCCCACGCGTATGCGCTACACTTTTCAGGAGTATCTGAAATCTCCCGAGGAGATGCAGGCCCTCTTCCCCGACCACCCCGAAGCATTGGCCACCACGGTGGAGATTGCCGACAAGTGTGAGACCTACAAGCTCACCCACGCCCCTCTGATGCCCAACTTCCCGCCTCCTGAGGACTTCCCCATTCAGATTGACGAGCTGAAAGAGTCGTTCGTCAAGAAGCTGGAGGACGAGGAGCTGTTGCGCAAAATCAACGCCACAAAGACCGTGGAGGAGTTGGAGCATCTGGTCATCAGTGACAAGGCACTCTCCGACAAGCTGATGGTTGCCAAGCAGTATTGTTACCTCAAGGATTTGACCTACAAGGGAGCACACCGCCGCTATGGTGAGGTGCTGAGCGAGAAGGTCGAGGAGCGTATCAAATATGAGTTGAAGACCATCGAGTGGATGGGATTCCCCGGTTACTTCCTCATCGTGTGGGACTACATACGTGCCGCACGCGAGATGGGTGTGTCAGTAGGTCCGGGTCGTGGTTCGGCTGCCGGTTCAGTGGTGGCCTACTGTTTGAAAATCACCAATATCGACCCTCTGAAATACGACCTGCTGTTCGAGCGATTCCTCAACCCCGAGCGTATCTCGCTGCCGGATGTCGATGTCGATTTCGATGAGGACGGACGTGCGGATGTATTGCGCTACTGCGTGGAGAAATACGGTCAGAAGCGTGTGGCACAGATTGTCACCTTCGGTACGATGGCACCCAAGATGGCCATCAAGGATGTGGCGCGTGTCGAGAAGCTGCCCCTCGCGGAGAGCGACCGACTCTCGAAGCTCGTTCCCGACAAGGTGACTCCCGACAAGAAGCACGGTGAGACGCCTTTCGACTTCGTCTATAAGGAATCTCCCGAATTGGCTGCCGAGCGCGAGTCGAGCAACCCCCTCATTCGCAACACGCTGAAATATGCCGAGAAACTCGAAGGCTCCATCCGTCAGACGGGTGTGCATGCCTGCGGTGTCATCATCGGACAGGACGACCTCGAAAAGTTCGCCCCCATGGCCATCGCCAAGGATGCGGATTTGAATGTCGTGGAGTTCGAAGGCAAGGAGGTGGAGAGTGTCGGTCTGATTAAGATGGACTTCCTGGGATTGAGAACCCTCTCCATCATCAAGGACGCCATCAACAATGTGAAAGATGTGCGCGGTGAGGATGTGGACATCAACGAAATCCCGTTGGACGACGCTCCCACCTACGGGGTGTTTGCACGCGGTGAGACCACCGGACTGTTCCAGTTCGAGTCCCCCGGTATGAAGAAGCACCTCAAGAACCTCAAACCCAACCGTTTCGAGGACCTTATCGCCATGAACGCCCTCTACCGTCCGGGACCTATGGAGTACATTCCCAACTTCATCGCCCGAAAGCAGGGAACCGAGCCGGTGACCTACCCCATTGCCGACATGGAGGAGTATTTGAGCGACACCTACGGTATCACGGTCTATCAGGAGCAGGTGATGTTGCTCTCGCAGAAGCTGGCCGGATTTACGGGTGGTGAGGCCGATACCTTGCGTAAGGCCATGGGTAAGAAGAAGCGCGAGGTGCTGGACAAGATGAAGCCCAAATTCCTCGACGGCTGTAAGCAACGCGGTCACGATGTGAGCATCTGCGAGAAGATTTGGAGCGACTGGGAGGCTTTTGCATCCTACGCCTTCAACAAGTCACACTCGACCTGCTACGCCTATGTGGCTTATCAGACCGGTTACCTCAAGGCGCACTACCCTGCCGAGTTTATGGCAGCCCTGTTGAGCCGAAACCTCGCCGACATCAAGCAGCTGACCGTCTATATGCAGGAGTGTAAGCGTATGGGCATACAGGTGCTGGGTCCCGACATCAACGAGTCGAGAAAGACCTTCTCGGCAAATATCGAGGGCAATGTGCGTTTCGGTATGGCTGCCATCAAGGGTGTGGGCGAAGGTGCCGTACAGACCATCATCGAGGACAGAAACAAGAACGGAAAATTCAAGGACATCTACGACTTCATGGAGCGTGTGAACTTCAGCGCCGTGAACCGCAAATGTCTCGAAAATCTGGCCTACGCCGGAGCATTCGACAACATATCGGGTTTCCACCGCAGCAAGTTCTTCGAGAGCGATGCCCACGATTCGTCGGGTCTCACTTTCATGGAGCAGCTGGTACGCTACGGACAGCGTTTCCAGGCAGAGAAGGACAATGCACAGCAGAGTCTTTTCGGTGGAGGCAGCATGGTGGATATTCAGAAGCCGCTGATTCCCGTATGTCAGGACTGGAATCAGATACAGACGCTCGCCAAGGAGAAGGAGATGATTGGTCTCTACCTCTCGGCGCACCCGCTCGACCAATACAAGGTCATCATCGACAATATGTGTAAGACGAAGCTCGCCGACCTCGAAAATCTCGAGCCCCTGCGCAATCAGGAGTTCGCCGTGGCAGGTATGGTGGTCGATGCCAAGAACCTCTACAACAAGTCGGGCAAGCCCTACGGTCGTTTCACGCTGGAGGACTACACCGGCTCGTACGAGTTCATTCTCTCGGGCAAGGACTACGAGAACTTCCGTCAGTACCTCTACCCCGACTACTTCCTCTTCGTGCGCGGACGTGTGGAACCGCCCTTCTACGATGAGAAACAGTTGAGAACCAAAATCGTCAGCATCAAGCCCTTGGACGAGGTGCTCACCTCGGTGAACAGCATCTCGGTGCAGGTGCCCATCGACAATGTTTCGAAAGAAATGATTGAAGAGATGACCGAAAAGTTGGAAAAATCGGAAGGAGGTACTATATTTAAGGTGTTGTTATTCGACCCTGCGACCAACGTGTCGATTAAGATGTTTTCGAAGAAGTACAAGGTCAACCTCTCGCAGGATTTGATTAACTATTTGCAGGACAACGAATTTATGTACCTTTTGGCACAGGAATAGCATAGAAAACAAAATAAGAATAAACCTAAAAAACAAGTAAAATTATGGCATTGGCAATTAACAAAGACAACTTCCAGGAGATTATCTCTCAGGACAAACCCGTAATCATCGATTTCTGGGCAGAGTGGTGCGGTCCCTGCCGCATGATGTCACCCATCGTGGACGAGTTGGCTGCCGAGTATGAGGGCAAGGCCATCATCGGCAAGTGCAACGTGGAGGACAACGACGACATCACCATGGAGTATGGTGTGAGAAACATCCCCACCATCATCTTCCTCAAGAGCGGTAAGCTCGTTGACAAGCAGGTAGGTGCATCGAGCAAGGAGGCTCTCAAGGAGAAAATCGAGAAGTTGTTCTAATCTCTGAATTTTCACCACGGCGGCTCACCGAGCAGTCGCCAACAAAAAAAAGACTTTCCATATTGGAAAGTCTTTTTTTGTATCCTTATAACTCGCGACCCGACTATCTGCCGGTCACTCTCATATAACGCGCAAGCGTGGTGTGGTATGCCGCGCAAGCCGATGTGAGGTTGTTGCAACTCTGCGAATAGAGGGTCTCGGCGTCCAGCAGGTCAGTAAGGGTAGAGGTTCCTGCCTCATAGAACTGGCGGTGCTGGCGGAGGTTCTCGGTAGCGGAACTTACGGTGCGCTGCATGAGCAGAATCTGCGAATAGGCCTCCTGCAAGTCGAACCACGTTTTTTCAATCTCCACGGAGAGCATCTCGCGAGCCTCCTCGCGGTCGTTCTCCGCCTGCATCTCCTTCAGACGCGCCTTCTTCAAGGCATGGCTTCCGCCCCACCAATCGGAGATGGGCACGCTCACCGTTGCGAAGACCACGCCGTTGCCGACATTCTTCTCTGTCATATTATAATAGAGGTAGCCGGCACCCACACCCACCGTAGGCAGGTGCTTACCGCGCTCCATGCGCTTCTGATACTTGTGTGCCTCGACATTCTTCTCTGCCAGCTGATATTCGGTTCGGCGGTCGAGCGCCTCATCGAGGGTCACATACCACTTGTCGGGGCTGGCAGGCATCGACTCGAAGCCCTCGGTACGGATGTCGAAGTCGTGCAAGTCGGCACCCACATACTGCGCCAACAGCATCTTCGACACACGCAGTCCGTTCTCGGCACGCAGACGGTTGGAAGCCACCTCCTGTTGGCGCATTTCCACGCGCAACAAATCGTTGGTGGTCACCAGACCGGCCTCAACAGCCAACTTCACATAGTTGTGGATTTCGTCAATCTGACGCTCCACGGCTTCGATGGTCTTCAAGGTCTCCTTCACCGACACAATCTGCCAGAAATAGGCATCGGTCTTCTCGCGCACCTCGGCTTCGCTCTTGCGAATCTGCAACTCGCCCACCTCCTGTGACAGGTGCGCCAGCTTGTTGCCATTGACAATCTTCAATCCGGCGAACACAGGCTGGATAGCCGTGACACCCGTCATGAAACCACGGCGCATGAGCGTCATGGGCACGGGCAGCGAACCGATGTGGGGCAGCGTGACATTGAAATCCGCCTGCAGGAATCCCTGCTGTGCCTGGAAGACACTACCCATGGCTGCCACCTGCGGGAAATACTTGGTGAGTGCCTCGCGACGGGTCTGTGTCGCCTCCTCCAAATCGAGACGCGAGTTTTTGAGGGTTCTGTTATGCTCCAGTGCTGCTGCGTGGCACTCCTCCAGCGAGAGCGTTTGGGTCTGTGCCATCACGCCGCCACACATCGACAGCATCAAAAGGGATATGAGGATTCGTTTCATTACTTGTAAATTTTAGAATAAAGAACCGGTAAAATCGTAACGACCAAAATCAGAGAACCGATACCTCCGGCGAAGATGGTCACACCCACGGGAGCCCAGAAGGTACTGCCGCTGAACATCATCGGAATGACACCCACTGCCGTGGTGGCGGTGGTGAGGAAAATCGGCACCATACGACGACGGCCGGCATCGTAAGCGGCATCCGCTCCCGACATATGCTCCTTGATACGTTTGTCCTCGGCGTGCTGGTACATCAGAATGACGTTACGCACAATCATACCCAGCAGGGTGATGAAGCCCAACACCGAAGTCAGACCGATGGTCACTCCCGAAATCCACAATCCGAGCATCGCACCGAACAGGCTCAACAACATGGAAGCCATCACCACGGTGGTGATACCGAACTTGCGGAAATTGGTCAGAATGAAGAAGAAGATAATCACCAGCGAGATGGTCAGACTCGTTGCGATGGGAGGAATATCCTCGGTATTCAACTCATACTCGCCACCCAGCTCGAAGAATACGCCCTGCGGCAGGTTCATCTTCTGTTCCACGATATTGCTGACCTCCGTTGTCATCTGCATGGCGTTGGCACCACGCTTCAACTCCGCCAGCACGGTGATGCAACGCATACCGTTGCGGTGTACGATTTTGGTCTCCGTCCATTGGGGATTGACCGAAGCCACCTGACGCAGGGGCACACTCACACTCGGAGCGAGTGACGACACGTAGGTGTCGGCCACATCGGCCATCGTGCGCTCACCATTGCGTTCATCGTTCTTCAGCACCACGGGCAGGCGGTAATCGCCCTCCCACACCGAAGCCACGGGGACATTACCTGCGGCAATGGCCAGATTGGCAGCCGCTGCCGTGCGGGTGATACCCAGCTGCGAAGCAGTCACGGGGTCGAGCGACACGTTGAGTATCGAGCGCGGCTCCTCATAGTCGGTATGTACCCACAGCAGTTCGGGCATCTGACGCATATAGGTCATCAATGTGTTGGCAGTGTGGCGCAACGAGTCGATATCCTCGCCATAGAAGCGGAACTCCAGCGAGGGAACATTCTGATAGTCGAGCTGCTTGAACTTGACGTAGGCATCGGGGAACTTGTCGCCCATCGACTCCAGATAGTCGTCCAAAATATCCTCGGTGGCCTGCACCGAAGCGGTATTCACGATAAACTGTGCGTAGTTCTTACCGGCAATGTGGGGTGCGTAGCTCATCTGGAAACGGGGTGACGAGCAACCGATGAACGAAGTGATGGACTTCACGCGGTCATCGCTCTTCAGCGTGCGATAGACGCTGTCAGCCACAAAGGCGGTACGTTCCAGCGGAGCATCGGCCTGCAGGTAAATCTCCACGGCGAACTGGTCACGGTCGGCAAAGGGAATCATTCGGAACTTGAGCTGTGTGGCAATCATGAACGAAATCACAATCGACAGCACACCCAACGAAATGGTCAGCCAGCCGTGACGGAATGTCCACTGCAACACCTTCTCGTAGAACATGTGTACGCGGTCGGTGAAGCTCACCTTGTCGGGGTCTTTGTTCTCCACGTGGGGAATAATAATCAGCTCCAGGAAGGGAATGAGCACCACAGCCAACAACAGCGACACCATGAGGTTGATGGAGATGGTCCACGGAAAGTAAGTGAGGAAGTCACCCAGCATACCCTTGATGGTGAAGAGCAGGGGGTAGAAAATCATACAGATACAAACCGTAGCCAGGAACAACGACGGCAGGAAGCCGCGTGCACTCTCCACGGCGGCGTACCACTTCGAGTAACCGCGCAGGCGGAAATCGAGGTAGCCGTCGATAACAACAATCGAGTTATCGACAATCATACCCAGCACCACGATAAGGGCGGCGAGGGTCACCGTATTGAGAGGTATGCCGCACATATACATGATGCCCACCGAGATGAATGTCGAGAGGGGAATGGTGATGGCGGCAACAATGGCTGAACGCATGGGGAAAAGCAACATCATCACCACGATGATGATTGCCATAGAGATGAACAAGTCGCGCAGGAACGAGTGTACCGAATCGGCCACCACCTTCGCCTGATCGGCGATACGCTCCACGTGTACATCCTCGGGCAGTACCTCATCGATGTATTGGTGCAACACCTCATCGACCTCCTCACCGTACTCCACGATGTTGAAGCCCTTGCGCATCTCTAAAGAGAGCATCACGCAACGGTGTCCGTTATTGAGGATATAGCTGTCGGGGTCGTCATACTCGCGCACCACACGCGCCACGTCCTTCACTCTCAGCACCTGACCCGTGGGTGAGCTCCAGATAATCTGGTTCGCCACCTCCTGTTCGCTGGTCAGCGACTGCTCGATGTGAATGGGGGTTTCGGTAGACTGATTGCTGATTGTACCGCCCAGCGAGGTCAGACCCTGCGAAGCAATGGCCGACGAAATCGACTTCTCGCCGATACCGTAAGCCGCCAGACGCTCGCGGTCGAGGTAGATGGAAATCTGCTCGCTGTTCACGCCATAGGGACGCACGTTCGATACCGAATTGATACGGCGCAGGCGGTCGCTCAGACCGTCCATATACTCTTTCAGTTCACGATAGGAACGGGTATCGGACTCCAGGGTGATGAGCAGTGCCGATGTATCACCGAAATCATCGTTGGTGATGACGGCCAGCACACCCGACGGCAGCTGGGGCTTGAATGCCGTGATGCCGTGCTTGATTTTCGACCACACCTCGTCCTTGTCGTTGATATCTTCGTTGAGCTCCACCATAATGAAGCACATACCGTTTGTCGAGGTGGACGTGGTCTTGGCACGGCGCACCTCCTTGTAGGTCATCATAAATTTCTCCAACGGTTCGGCCAGCTGTTCCTCGACCTCCTCACTCGTAGCTCCGGGATAGACACCCACAACCACACCCTGACGGATGGTGTATTCGGGGAACTCCTGCTTCGGGATATGGACCAGTCCATAGATGCCGAACACAAAGAGACATCCGATGATGAGCAGCGTAATTTGCGAATTACGCAACGCCCATGATATAAAATTGCTATTTCTCTTCATTACCAAATCACTTTACTACCCTGACCAATCTTCTGCATACCGTCGATAACGATACGGTCACCCTTTGCGAGTCCCTCCGAGACAGCCACACCGTTGTTGACCAGACGGTTGGTCACCACCTCGCTGCGGACTACCGAGTCACCCTGCACCTTCCATACGAAGCTCTTGCCGTTGCCGCTCTTCTGCAAGGCACGCAGGGGAATGGCAATCTCCTCGATGCCGTTGGCGGGCGACACCTCCACGTTGCAGACCATACCGGGCAGCAACTCGCGTTTGTCGTTGTCCATCGAGGCACGCACATCGTAGGTGTGTGTGGCGGCATTGGCCACGGCACCCTTTTCGATTTTCTCGGCTTCGAACTGGCGGTCGTTCAAAGCTGCCACTCTCACACCGACACGGCTGTCTACCGACAGCGAGGCAATCTCACTCTCGGGCACGGAGAAGCGCACCTTCACCTTATCGATGTCGAACAGGGTCACCACGGGAATACCCGGCATGGCATTCTCACCTGCCGACAGGCGGCGTTTGCCGATAACACCCGAGAAGGGTGCCACCAGACGGGTGTCGCCCAAATTCTTCTCGGCGATACGGAAGGCCGACTGTGCCTGGCTGAGTCGGGTTTGAGCCTCCACCCACTTGATTTCGGGCAGGCTGTTTCCATCATAGAGTATCTTGAGACGCTTGCAGGCATCTTCTGCCTGTTCGAGTGTAGCCTTGGCAGCCTCATAGGACTGACGCACCGATGTGGGGTCAAGTTCGGCCAGCAGCTTGCCCTTCACAACCTTATCGCCCTCATCGACATACATACGGCTGATGGTGCCCGGCACGGCGAAGCTCAGGGCTGCCGATGCCGACTCCTCAATAGTACCTACATATACACGCGCATCGATGTCACACGAGGGTTCGATAACCATGGTATTGACCCTCATGGGATTCAACTGATAGGTTCTGTGATTGGACGAGCATCCTACGTTCAGGAGCAGGAATCCTATAATTGCAATGTTTTTCATCTGATGTTTTTTTACGTTATTTCTCATGGTGCAAAGGTCGTGCAATAATATCAATTTATAAAGCCCACACGGTCGGCATTGATAGTCGAATCGTTCGATTTTGGACTATTCGTTAAATTATGTCAATAAATATTATTAATATTGCATATAAAACCCAGTTAAGATGAACGAAAAGAACATTCAGAGTTTTTCTCTCCAAAAACTGCTCGACATCAACGGATTCCGCCCGGAGGATTACTACCGCGACGGATGCCTCATCGCATCGCGTGTGAACATGGCCAAGGAAGTGAAGTTCGACCTGTTTCGCTATCCTGCTCGTTTACAGGCTTATGCAGCCGTTTTTTGTTCCAAGGGCTCGATTACTTTCACCGCGGGACTCACCCGGCACACCATCTCGGAAAATAATTTATTCGTCTATATGCCGGGGTCGATTATTCAGATAGAATCACAAACCGACGAGACTTCGGTATATTTTCTCATCTGCGAGGAGGAATTTATCAAAAAAATCAATATCGACATCAAGTTACTCTCCAACCTCTTTCTGGAGGTAGACAAGAATCCGTGTATGAAACTCTCCGACAAGGAGTGGCAGAGCTTCCAAAGGTCGTTCTACGACATAAAAATGGAGGCGGAGCTGAAGCGTGATGACACCTATTCGACAGAGATAATGCGCTCACTGATACACACTTTGGCGTACAAAATCTGCCGTGTGACCGACAAATACATCACCTTGAGAAAGGCTGCGCAGAGTTCGCCTAATAGTCGGAATGAGGAGTATTTCAGCACCTTCATGCAAATCCTCTCGAAGCACTACATGCAGCACCGTTCGGTGGGCTTCTACGCCACACAGATGCACCTCACGCCCAAGTACCTCACCACCATTATCCGACAGACCAGCGGACGCACCGCCATACAATGGATTGACGACTATGTGGTGCTGGAGGCGAAGAACCTTTTGAAGTACTCCTCGATGAGTATTCAGGAGATAGCCTACTACCTCAACTTCGCCAACCAGTCATTCTTCGGCAAATATTTCAAGAACCATACCGGAATGACGCCCACGCAGTACCGACTCGAAAAGTAGAGCCGACAGCTGACACAAAAAAAAGCGAGGTCCGCCCCCACAAGAAGGGGTCGGACCTCGCTTTTGCATTATCTTCCGAAGAATCAATTGTCTCTGTCGAGGAAGAAGATGGGGATATTGGCCATGAAGACATCGCGTCCCGACAGGCGGTCGCGCTTCGAGAGCAATTCCGAGAGGAGGACATCGCCGATGAGATAGTTGCTCTCCTCGCTGAAATACTGTTCGTGAATCTTCGAGAAGGAGAGTATCTCGCGAACGTTGGTCTCACGATAACGGATATAGACCTTGAGGGTAATATCTGTCGTGTAGGTGGGTTTGTCGAGGTAGTTCTGCTTCTTGTATTCGTAGCGGTAGTCGTGCTTGCGCGCCATGATGTCGCTCAAGATGGACGAAGCCGTGGGCAGGCTGCCTGCACCCTTGCCGAACATAAACTGGCGGTCGTAACACTCACCGCGGATAACCACACCGTTGTACTCATCATCTACACTATAAATATATTTCGAGGGCGAGACAAACTCGGGCATCACGAACATGGTGAAATGCTCGTCACACACCTTCACCACCTGCGCCACCAATTTGATTTTCACACCCTTCTCACGGGCATAGCGAATATCGGAGTCGTGGATGGTCGAGATGCCGTAGGTGAAGATGTCATCGGGGGCAACGTAAGTACCCAGGGCGTGGACGGTGATAATCACCAGCTTGAAGAGCGAATCGTAGCCCTCGATGTCGAACGAGGGATCACTCTCGGCAAAGCCCAGCTCCTGCGCCTGACGCAGGGCGGCATCGTAGCTCTCATCGTGGTCGAAAACGCGCGAAAGGATATAGTTCGACGAGCCGTTGAGAATACCTTTCACCTCCAACAGCAGGTCGTTGTCGTAATATTCCTCCAAATTGCGGATAACGGGAATCGAACCGCAGGACGAAGCATCGTAGAGCAGTGCCACATGGTGGGCCTTCTGTATCTCGATGAGTTCGGGGAGGTGGCGCGCCAGCATGGTCTTGCTGCCCGACACCACGGCAATACCCTTCAGAAGGGCGCGTTTCACAATGCTGTATGCCGCATCGGCATCGTTAATCACCTCCACGATGAGGTTGATGTCGGGATTGGAGAGAATCTCCTCGGCATCGGTGGTGAAGAGCGAGGCATCGGCCTCCACCTTGCGCGGACGGTTGGGGTTGCGCACACAGATTTTCACGATTTCGGCATTGGCATTCTTCGCCTTTTTAATCACTTCGAAGATTCCCTGTCCGACAACGCCGAAGCCGAACAGGCCGATTTTGATTTTATTGCTCATGGTAATAGTTTTAGTCGTTGATAAAGGGGTTCAGTATGTCGTTCAGCTGCTCGTGCTCCACCAGGAAGCCGTCATGTCCGAAGGGAGAATCAATCTCGAAGTAGCGGCTCTGAGGAATCATCTGATGCAGGCGGAGCATCTCCTTGGGCAGGAAGATGATGTCGGTGGTGATGCCCACAACCACCGTCTGCGCCGTGATGCGTTGTAGGGCGGCCTCTACCCCACCTCTGTCACGTCCGACATCGTGGGTGTCGAAGGCATTGAGGATGACGTAATAGGAGTAGGCATTGTAGCGGCGACACAGCTTCTCGCCCTGATACTGCTGATAGGAGCACGCTCGGTGCACCTCGGGCAGGGATTCTTTGTCCTGCTGGGTGAGGTTGTAGCCGTCGGCACCGCGGTAGGTCAAAAGGCCGATGGCACGAGCGGCAGCCAATCCTTTCAGACCGCCGTCCCCTCTCCGCTGGTGGAAAGTCTCATCGGCTTCGATGGCCATACGCTGGGTTTCATCGACGGCAATGCTCCACGGCGATGCCTTGGTTGCCGTGGCGATGAGAGCCAGGCGTTCGATGCGCTCGGGCTCTTCCACCGCCCACTCCACGGCTTGGAATCCGCCCACAGAGCTACCTACCAGTGCGTGGATACGTCCGATGCCCAAATGGTCGGCCAGCAGGCGGTGCGCCTTCACCATGTCGCGAATGGTAAAGGGCGGAAAGTCGAGGTACCACTGCTCGCCCGTCAGCGGATTGACATCCAAAGGAGAGGTCGTGCCGTAGGGCGAGCCCAGAATATTGGCACAGATGATGAAGTGGCGCGAGGGGTCGAGAAAACGCCCCTCCTCCACGGTGTGCGGCCACCAGTCCGCCACATCGGAATTGGCGGTGAGGGCGTGGCACACCCACACCACATTATCCTTGGCAGGCGACAACTCGCCATAGGTGTGGTAGGCGATTCTCAATGCCGGGAGCTGACCGCCCTGCTCCAATCGGAAAGGTTCCGAACTATCGAAATAGTGTATCATAACTCCACGCACGAAAAAGCCTGTTCGAAATCTGCAATCAAGTCGTCCACATGCTCCAATCCCAGCGAAATGCGCAGCAGTGTGGGGGTGACACCTGCCGCCTTGAGGTCAGCCTCGCCCAGCTGTTTGTGGGTCGTCGATGCAGGATGGGTCACCACGGTAATCGAGTCGCCAATCATGGTCATGTGCGCCGCCAGATGGAGCGACTCCACAAAGCGGACGGTGCTCTCCAATGTACCTTTCAGCTCGATGGTGAAGACTGCCGACGAGCCCATCGAGTAATATTTTTTGGCATTCTCGTGGCTGGGGTGCGACTCGAAGCCCACGAAGCTGACGCTCTTCACCTTGGGGTGATTACGGCAATATTCTGCCAGTCGCCATGTCGATTCGACCTCCTGCTTCACACGCAACGACAAGGTCTCCAGACCAATCAGCATCAAATAGGAGTCGAAGGGCGAGGGACAGCAACCCAAATCACGCAATCCGTCCACACGGCACTTGACGATGAAGGCCTGATTGCCGAAAGCCTCGTAGAGGTTCAGACCGTGATAGCCCTCCGAAGGGCCGTCAATCTGGGGGAACTTGCCGTTGCCCCAATTGTAGTTACCACCATCGACAATGATTCCGCCCATCGCCGTGCCGTGGCCGTTAATCCACTTGGTGGCAGAGTCCACCACGATATTCGCGCCCCAATCGAAGGGATTGCACAAGAAGCCTGCCGCTCCGAAGGTGTTATCCACCACAAAGGGGACATCCTTCGCCTTGGCCAGCTGACCCAATGCCTCCAAATCGGGAACGGCACAGGTGGGATTGCCCATGCTCTCCACATAGATGGCCTTGGTGCGTTCATCGACCAATGCCGCGAAGTCGGCGGCACTCACACTCGGTGCGATACGGCACTCGATGCCCAGACGGCGTAGGGTACAGCGGAAGAGGTTATACGTTCCACCGTAGAGATAGGGCGAAGCAACGATGTTATCGCCCTGCTGTGCCAGCGACAGCACCGCCACCAGTACCGATGACATACCCGAAGCCACGGCCAGTGCACCCACTCCGCCATAGAGGGCGGCGATACGCTCCTCATAGGCTGCCGTGGTGGGGTTTTGCAGACGGGTGTAGATATTGCCCGGCTCGCTCAACTCGAAAAGGCGTGCCGCGTGGTCACAACTTTGGAAGCGATAGGCGGCAGTGGGTGTAATGGAGATGCCGCGTGCTCCGCTCGGCGTATCCTTGTCGAGGCCTGCATGAATCTGCAAGGTCTCAAAACGGTAGTTTCTGTTTCCCATATTCGTAGTAATTTTAAGTTTGTACAATCACAAAAAAAGTCCGGCTCTTGCGAAGCCGGACATGTCTTACATATATACGAAAGAACTACACCCGGCTTCGTCGGCTGCACATGACCATCATCATACCCATCATCTGACGGCTATTTCCTGCGCCCGCGGGCTGGTATGTCATCGCAACTTTCATCATCGTCGGTCGAGTATCTTTCGATATTTAAAATATGAGGTTACACCCTTCGGTGGGAGAACCTTTCGCATGCAAATATAATAAAATATTTTTGCAACATAACTTTTTTCTCAAAAAAAATATCCGCCAATCCAAAAAGATTGGCGGATATGATATGACGGAAGTAATGTTTACCCTATCTGTCGAGCAGATTCAGTCCTTTGGTGGTCGAAGCTCCGCGAATGATGGTCTGCAACAGCATCAAATCATCATCGAGGGTCGAGAGCCGGCGGATACGCAACTCGAAAAACGTGTTGAGAATCTGACTGGCAAACACCGAAGGGTTGATTTGCGGCAAGAGATACTCCTCGAGAAGACATTGGGTCAGCGCGCGCGTCATCTCCTGCTGCCACAGCGTGCGACACTTCTCGTAGTGCTCATAGAGCATACTCATCTGGCTGACATCCTCCAGAAAGGAGATATCCACATGATAGAGTCCCGTGACATACTCGGCCGACAGCAACAAGAGGTAGGACAACGAGTTGTCCTCGGCCAGGGCTTTCTGACGTCTGATTTTCTCCTGCTGTTGGCAACTCATACGCTCGAAGCAGGCATTCATCAGCGTGCCCTTACACTCGAACATCTGATAGAGGGTACGTTTGGACATGCCCAGCAGCTCGGCAATCTGATCCACTCCGATGGCACGTATGCCCCGTTGCGCTATCAGTTCGCGCGTAGCCGCTATCACATCCTCCTTTGTCGCCACCCGTTTCATTACTTCTCCGTGTTCTCGATTTCACGACCACCTCCGAGTGCCGTGTAGAGATTGACTACACCCTGAATCTCATCGAAACGTGTAGCGATGTAGTTCAGGCGTGCCGACAGCAACGACTGCTCGGCAGTCAATACTTCGAGGTAGGTCGTAGGACCGTAGTTCATCAACAATTTGGTGCTCTCCACGGCACGCTCCAGCGACTCGACCTGACGGCTGTGGATAACGGTACGCTCATGTGCCGACTGATACTGCGCCATGGAGTTGTTCACCTCGGCACCTGCGTTGAGCAGAGCCTGCTGGAACGACAACAAAGCCTGCTCCTGCTGCGCCTTCATAATCTTGACACGCGCACGGTTGGCACCGGCATTGAAGATAGGCATCAGCACAGAACCCACGGCCGAGAGGAGCACCTTGCCGGGATTGACAATGGCACCACCGCCGTTGTTCGTCCAGCCCAGAGTACCGCTCAAGTTAATCGAGGGATAGAGCGACGAACGCGCCTCGGCAGTAGCATAGTAGGCCTGCATGAGCGAGAACTCCGCAGCACGCACATCGGGACGGTTCGACAACATCTGCACGGGAACACCCACTGTGATGTTTTCGGGCATCTGCTGCTCGTCGAGTGTTCCGCGCTCAATCTCCTGAGGAGCCTGCGCCAAAAGGGTGCAGAGTGCATTGCGCACCTGCAAACGCTTGTCCTCAATCTCGTTGGTCGAAGCCAGAATCGAGTAGTAGGTACCCTCATACTGGGCTACGGCAGCCTCGTTGGCCATACCGGCCTCCTTCATGGCTTTCATGGCATTGACACTCTCCTCCCACTTCTCGGCAGTCTCCTTCGACACCTCATACTGGGCATCGACCATGAGCAGTGTGTAGTAGAGGTTGGCCACACCGGTAATCACCTGTGAGCGGACAGCCTGACGATACTCCTTGCTGGCCTCATACACCGCTTTCGACTTGCGCTTGGCGTTGGTCAGCTTGTTGAAGATGTCCACCTGCCAGTTGGCGGTGAGGGCTACATTATAGACCTTGGTGGTATAGCGGTTGTCGAAACTGCTGATTGAACCCTGAGGTCCGAGGTTGAACGACGGCAGATAGGACAGACGCGCCGACTTGAGGGCTGCCTCCGAAGCCTTGACGTTCAACTGTGCCGACTTGAAGTCGGTGTTGTTCTCCAAAGCCTGCTCGATGAGGGTCTGCAAATGGGGGTCAGTGAAAATCTCTCTCCAGTCCACATTGCCCAACGAGGTGGTGTCTGTGGTCTCGAACTCTCCGTAGAGGCCATCGGTCTGCACCTCGGGACGCGAATACTTCTTGTAAATGCCGCAGCTGCTGCAAAGAGCAGCTGCAAGGCACAATATTATTAATTTCTTCATCTGATTATTTCTCCTTTATCTCGTTGTTAATCTCCTCCATCTCGGCACGTACCGACCATTGGGGATCGGGGTTAATCTCCACGGGCTTGATTTTCTCCTGAACGGTCTGGAAGACGATGAACAGAGTGGGAACAAGGAACAGAAGTGCCAGTGTTCCGACAATCATACCACCGACAACACCCGAACCCAGTGTGGAGTTACCATTGGCACCTACACCGTGGGCAAATACCAACGGGAGCATACCGAATACACAAGTCAGCACCGTCATGAGGATAGGACGCAGACGAGCCTTGGCAGCCGACACGGCAGCCTGTGTGAGGCTCATGCCCGCAGCACGGCGGTCGGCAGCATACTCCGTAATCAGAATGGCGGTCTTCGACAACAAACCAATCAGCATGATGATACCGGTTTGCAGGTAGATGTTGTTCTCCATACCCATCACCTTGGCGAAGAGGAACGAACCCATCAGACCGCAAGGTACGGACAGAATGACCGCGAAGGGAATCACGAAGCTCTCGTAGAGGGCACTCAAGATAAGGTAAATCAGCAGGATACAGATACCGAAGATGATGGCCGTATTGCTGGTGGTCTCACTCTCCTCACGAGAGATACCGCCGAACTCGAAGCCATAACCCTTGGGCAGCACCTGATCAGCCACCTCACGAATGGCGTTGATGGCATCACCCGACGAGTAACCGTCCTTCGACATACCGCTGATGGCGATAGAGTTGTACATGTTGAATCGGCTCAACACCTCGGAACCATAGACCTTGGTCAGCTTCACGAACTGGCTCACGGGAGCCATCTCGCCGTTGTGCATACGTACATATACGTTCTTCAGCGACTCGGTATCGAGACGATACTTGGGGTCGGCCTGCAACATAACGCGGTACACCTTCGAGAAACGGTTGATGTTCGACACATACTGACCACCGTAGTAGCCCGACAGTGTGGAGAGAATCTCGGTGGGGGTAATACCCGCACGCTTGGTCATCGCAGCATCGATATCCACGATATACTGGGGGAAGTTGATGTTGAAGGTCGAGTAAGCACGTGCAATCTCGGGACGCTGGTTCAGCGCGGCGATGAACTTCAAGTAGACATTGTAAAAGTCCTTGATGTCACCACCTGCCTGGTCCTGCAAATACATCTCAAAACCGGTCGAGGCACCATAACCCGAAATCATAGGAGGTGCAACGGCGAAAATCGAAGCATCCTTGATGTCGGCTGTACGACCGTAAACCTGACCAATAACGGCCTTCACGGCGTCCATAGCCTCGGGACGCTCCTCCCAGCTCTTCAACTTCAAGACGAACATACCGTACGAAGAACCCTGACCGGCCATCATACCGTAACCCGAAACCTGCATGTAGTCTCGCAGCTGGGGAATCTTCTCGATACGCTCTGCCACCTTGGTCACGATGTCGTGGGTCTCCTTCAACGAGCTACCCGGTGCCGTGGTGACATTCATCATGATGGTACCCTGGTCCTCATCGGGCACAAGACCCGTCTTGGTGCTCTTCATCAACAGGAACAGACCTGCCAGAGCCAGAGCCAGAGTAGACCACATCAGCCAGCGGTGCTTGATGAAGAGCAGCACGCCGTACTTATACTTATTAATCATCGTCGAGAAGGCTACGTTGAACGCCTTACGGAAACGAGCCGCAAAGTTATTCTTCATCTCACCGTTCTCATCGAGGTAGGGTTTCAGCAACAGGGCACAAAGAGCAGGCGAGAGGGTCAGCGCATTGACAGCCGACAGACCCACAGCCACCGCCATGGTCACACCAAACTGGGTGTAGAATGTACCCGAAGTACCGCCCATCATCGCTACGGGGATAAACACCGCCATGAAGACCAGTGTAGAAGTGATGATGGCCGAAGTAATACCCGACATGGCATCGATAGTAGCCATGTAGGAGGACTTGTAACCCACATCGAAACGCGACTGCACGGCCTCGACGACAATGATGGCATCATCGACCACCGTACCGATGGCCAGCACCAGAGCGAAGAGGGTCAGAAGGTTGATAGAGAAGCCTGCCACCTGAAGGAAGGCAAACGTACCAATCAACGATACGACAATCGACACCGTGGGGACAAGTGTCGAACGAATATCCTGCAAGAAGACATACACCACCAACACCACGAGAATGATGGCCTCGATGAGGGTCTTCAACACCTCGTTCATCGAAGCGTAGAGGTAGTCGTTCACACTCTGCAGCTCGGCAATCTCCAAACCGCGGGGCATCTCGGCACGAACCTCGTCCAACAGCTTGTCGATGTGCTCCACCACCTCAGTTGCGTTAGAACCTGCGGTCTGGTACACCAAACAACCCACACCCGGGTGACCGTTGGTCAGACCCTTGAAGCTGTAGGTATCACTACCCAGCTCGATACGGGCAATGTCCTTCAAACGAAGAATCTCACCGTTGGGCTGTGCGCGAACGACAATCTCACCGAACTCCTCGGGAGTCATCAGACGACCACGATACTTCATGGTGTACTGGAACGTATTGTCGGAGTTCTCACCCAGCGCACCGACAGCCGACTCGATATTCTGCTCGGCCAGTGCCGCAGTCACGTCCTGGGGAATGAGTTTGTACTGCGCCATGATGTCGGGCTTGAGCCAGATACGCATCGAATACTCCGAACCCAGCACCATGAAGTCACCCACACCCTGTGTACGGAGAATACGGGGCTGTACGTTAATCTTAATATAGTTGGAGATGAATGACTCGTCGTAGGTGTCATCGGGACTGTAAACCGAAAAAATCTTCAACATGGAGGTCTGTCGCTTCATGGTGGTCACACCAATACGCGTTACCTCGGCAGGCAGTGCACCTGCGGTGGTAGCCACACGGTTCTGTACGTTGACCGCCGCCATATCGGGGTCGGTACCCTGACGGAAATAGACCGTCACGTTGGCAGAACCCATGTTCGAAGCATCGGACTTGATGTACATCATGTCCTCCACACCGTTGATGGCCTCCTCCAGAGGAATGACCACCGACTTTTGAATCGTCTCGGCACTCGCACCCGGATAGACGGCGTGAACGAAGACGGTCGGGGGCGCGATGTCGGGATACTGCTCAACGGGCAGCGACGCAAGTCCCACAAGACCGGCGATGACGATGACAATAGAGATTACCGAAGCCAGTACGGGTCTCTCGATAAATTGTTTCAGTGTCATAGATTATTCCTCCTTTCCGGTTTCTTTTTCGGGAGCTGCCTCCTCGGCAGGCTGTGCTGCGGGTGCGCCCTTCACCTTGATGGGGGTACCCTCACGAAGCAGCCCTACACCCTCGGCAACGATGACATCACCCTCCTGCAGACCCGACTTCACGATATACTCCTGACCATCGGATACATCATCTACCTGAATCATGGTCGAAACGGCCTTGCCGTCCAACACGCGATAGACGAAGATTTTGTCCTGCAACTCGAAAGTGGCAGCCTGGGGAACAACGATGCAATCCTTGTGGATGTTGGGGATAATCAGATTACCCGAACCACCACTGTGGAGCAGACCGTCCTTGTTGTCGAAAGCGGCACGCAACGACACGCTACCGGTCGAGGGGTCAATCACACCACTAATCGACTCGATACGACCCGAAGAGGAATAGAGCGAACCGTCGCTCAAAACCAACTGAACATCGGGCATGTTCTTCAGAGTGGCGGCAATCGAACCGTACTCGCGGGTCAGACCCAGCAGCTGATTCTCCGACATCGAGAAGTAGACATAAACCTCAGAATTGTCAGACACTGTGGTGAGAGGCATACGGATAGAGGGGCTGACCAACGCACCCACACGATAGGGAAGCGTACCCACGACACCGGCCGCAGGAGCTTTCACAACGGTGTAAGAGAGGTTGTTGGCAGCATTGACACGCTGTGCCTCGGCCTGTGCCAGCTGCGCCTTGGCAGTGAGCAGGTGGTTCTCGGTAGTCAGCAAATCGAACTTCGAGACCACGTTCTTGTTATAGAGTTCCTTTTTACTGTCGTAGGTCAGCTGTGCGGTAGCCACACCGGCCTTGGCGGCCTCGACATTGGCAGTGGCGGTCTGGAGTGCTGCCTTGAAAGGTACCTGATCGATAATGAAAAGGGTCTGTCCCTTCGATACCACCTCACCCTCATTTACGCACAGGTTGGAGATGGTTCCCGATACCTGAGGATAAATGTCGATATCCTGACGACCACGAATGGAAGCAGAATAATTGGTAGGGAGTACGCGCTCGGTACGGGCGATATCCAACACCGAATATTCACTCGGGCCCTGAGCATGAGGAGCTTCCTTACAACCAACCGCCGTCATGCAACATGCGGCGAGAGTTGCCATTAAGATTTTTTGATTCATAATTTTCAACCTATTTATACTAAAAAAACTTTCTCGAGTGCAAAAGTATTCTAAATATTTGGGAATTACACGACATTTCAAAGAATTAATTGTTCAATTTGCGAACAAACTTTTTATACTCGTCCAAAACCTATTTTTCACCGGTTTTCTACCCCACATACCTATTTATGCTCACACGGCGACCGCCACTTGTCGGGCAATCGCCTGAGGAGCATAAAAATCCTTTTCGGGAAAAACAAACGACTTTTTGAACAACACAATACTCAGCCGTTTACCCTTGTCATGCAGGACAGAAAACTTTGTCCGCAGGTATAACGCCAATTCAAAAATTTTAGTATCTACTCACGAAAAATCTATCCGCAAATTCTTCACCAAAACAGAATAATTTGCAGGGAATCTCACCCAAAGGGGCGGGCGTCCGCTGCATTTTGTTTATTTTTGTCTGTCGGTTTATGATTTTAGATACGATGCTGAGAAAAATAAGGACATATACGGCACTGATTTCCATTGCGCTGATTACCCTGCTGTTTCTCGATTTCACGGGTTCTCTCCACGCCTGGTTGGGGTGGCTCGCCAAGATACAGCTGTTGCCGGCTCTGCTGGCCGTGAATTTGAGCGTCATCCTCTTTTTGGTGGTGCTGACACTCATAGGAGGACGCATCTACTGCTCGGTGATTTGTCCGCTGGGCATCTTTCAGGACATCATCTCCCATCTCCACCGCTCCAAGAAGCACAAGGCACGCTTCTCCTACACCAAGGAGCACCGCCTGCTGCGTTACGGATTTTTGGGACTGCTCATCGTGGCGTTGCTGCTGGGTATAGGCTCGGTGGTGCAGTTGCTGGCACCTTACAGTGCCTACGGGCGTATTGCATCGCAGCTCTTCGCCCCCGCCTACCGCTATGGCAACAACCTGCTGGCTCTCCTTGCCGAGAGGTGGGACAGCTATGCCATCTACTCCGTGGAGGTGTGGACGAAGAATGTGGCGGCACTCGCTGTGGCGGTGCTCACCCTCCTGTTGGTCGGCATTCTGGCGTGGAAGCACGGACGCCGCTACTGCAACACGGTGTGTCCCGTGGGCACGTTGCTCGGATTGCTGTCGCGCCACGCCCTGTTCCGCATAGAGATTGACACCACGAAATGTGTGAGTTGCATGCAGTGCGCGCACAACTGCAAGTCGGAGTGCATCGACATCAAGCACCACAAGATAGATTACAGCCGTTGTGTGACCTGCATGGACTGCATCGACAAATGTCACACCGATGCCATCTCATATCGTCTGCGCAGCCGCAAGCCCTCGCCCCACCCCACTGCAAAGGAGGAGCAGAAGGTGGAAAGTCCCGACCGCCGCAAATTCTTGGGTATGACGGGCATACTCGCCGCCACAGCCCTCTCGGCGCAGGGTCGCAGGCTCAACCGCGGATTGGCCGTCCTCGAGCAGAAGAAAGCCCCCCGACGACTCACCCCCGTCACCCCTCCGGGTTCGTGGGGCATCGAGGAGATGAAGGAGCGATGCACGGGGTGTCAGCTCTGTGTGTCGGCGTGTCCGAATCATGTTCTGCGCCCCTCGGGCGGGTTGATGACCCTTCTGCAACCCGTCTCCTCCTTCGAGAACGGTTACTGCCGTCCGGAGTGCACCCGTTGTTCGGAGGTGTGCCCTACCGGTGCCATACGCCCCATCACACGTATAGAAAAATCCTCCATACAGACCGGACACGCGGTCTTCATTCCGCAAAACTGCCTTTCGCTCAACGACGGCGTGAGGTGCACGGTCTGCGCACGTAACTGTCCGGCAGGAGCCATCAGACTCGTGAAGTCCGACCCCGACAATCCCCGTTCACCACGCATTCCCTCCATCGATGAGGAGCGTTGTATCGGCTGCGGAGCGTGTGAATACCTCTGTCCGTCACGTCCCTTCTCGGCCATCTATGTCGAGGGACACGAACATCACAGAACCCTCTAACGACCATTGACCATGAACGATAAAAATATCAGCAGACGCGATTTTCTCAAACTTCTCGGAGGTGGCATTGCCGTGACCGCCGCATCGCTCACGGGGTGCGACTCGCTGAAGAATACCCTCACAGACGACACCCCCGCGGAGGAAGCCCCCACCGACAAGATGGAGTACCGCACCGACCCCTCCTCGCAGGAGCGAGTCTCGTTGTTGGGCTTCGGAGCGATGCTTCCGCCCCATTTCGGAGATGATGAGGACGCGCCCATCAATCAGAAGCGTTTTGACCAACTCGTCAGCTATGCCCTGCGTCACGGTGTCAACTTTTTCGACACCGCACCCGAATATGGCCGGGGGGAGTCAGAGCGTGTTTTGGGCGAGTCGCTGAAGTGGCACTCCCGTCAAAGCTATCTTTTGGCCACCAAGATGTCCAACTTCGATGACCACTCGTTGCAGGCAGGCATCGCCATGTACCGCAAGTCGCTTGCCGATTTGCAGACTTCCTACATCGACTACTATGCCTTGCAGGAGGTGAGCGACCTTGACTCCGTGAAGTCCCGTTTTGTGGAGAACGGACTCCTCGACTTCCTCCAAACGGAGCGCAGCGAGGGACGTATCCGCCATTTGGGTTGGGTATTTCGTGGTGACAAGGAGGCCTTCGAATATATGTTCTCGTTAGGCATCACGTGGGACTTCGTGCAGCTGCCCCTCAACTACTGTGACTGGCAGCACGGCGAGCCCCTCTCGGCGGAATATCTCTACAACGAATTGGAGCGGCGCGGCATTCCCGTCATCGTCTCCGACACCCTTCTGGGCAGCAACCTCTCCCAGATGCCCGACTTCCTCGTGGCACGACTCAAGGAGAAAGCCCCTCAAAAGAGTGTGGCTTCGTGGGCATTTCGTTTTGCAGGCTCGCTCAAAAATGTACTCACGGTGGTGAGCAACATGACGCAGAAGGAGCATATCCGCGACAACATCATCACCTACTCGCCCCTGCATCCGTGCAGCGACAAGGAGTTGAAGTTCCTGGAGGAGGTGGCACGCACCTATGCCAAGCATCCGCTCATTCCCTGCATCGCCTGTCACCGTTGTATGCCCTGCCCCTACGGACTGGATATCGTAACCCTGTTGCGCAACTACAACAAATCGGTCAATGAGGGCAACGTATCCTCCTCGACACAGGACGAGAACTACCGCAAGGCACGCAAGGCTTTCCTCGTGAGTTACGCCCGTAAGGTCGTTCCCGAACGTCAGGCCGACCACTGTTTGTTGTGTGGCAAGTGTGTGCCCAAATGTCCGCGAAGGATAAAGATTCCTGCCATGATGGTGCGCATCAGCAAATATGTCGAGGCTTTGAAGCAGGATACCCTCTAAGCCATATTCCGCGCCAAACTACTGCTCCACAACGGGATAAAGGCATCGAAGAGGGTCTTCGGGAGCAACAAATCGAAAATAATCGGTTCAACCACAGCCCAAAAAGGTTACCTTTGCACCCGAAATCCAAATCCAGTGTAAATGGAAACAACACACAAGATCAATAAAGTGGAGGTGAGAAACCTCCAGATTGAAGATTACGCCCAGTTGTCACAATCCTTCAAAAGAGTCTATGCCGACAAGGATGTTTTTTGGACTCACAAGCAGATTGAGACCCTGATTCGTATCTTTCCCGAAGGTCAGGTGGTCACCGTGGTCGATGACAAGATTGTCGGTTGCGCCCTCTCCATTATCGTCAATTACAACATGGTCAAAGGCGACCACACCTACGCTCAGGTGACCGGCAACGAAACCTTCTCGACCCACAACCCCAACGGAAACATTCTCTATGGTATAGAGGTGTTCATCCATCCCGAATACAGAGGTCTGCGTCTGGCTCGCCGTATGTACGACTATCGCAAGGAGCTGTGCGAAACCCTCAACCTCAAAGCCATCATGTTCGGCGGTCGAATCCCCAACTACTACAAGTATGCCGACACGATGCGACCCAAGGAGTATATCGAAAAGGTACGTTCGCGCGATATCTACGATCCCGTGCTGACCTTCCAGCTCTCCAACGATTTCCACGTTCGCCGCGTGATGAAAAACTATCTGCCCAACGACGAGGAATCGCGACACTGCGCTACCCTGCTCCAATGGGATAACATCTACTATCAGCCCCCCACGGACGACTTCGTGGAGCACAAATCTACCGTCAGAGTGGGTCTTGTACAGTGGCAGATGCGTCCCTACAAGACTTTGGACGATGTGTTCGAGCAGGTGGAGTTCTTCGTCGATGCCGTATCGGACTACAAGAGTGACTTCATTCTTTTCCCCGAATATTTCAACGCGCCGCTCATGGCTCGCTACAACCACTTGGGCGAGGCACAGAGTATCCGCGGACTGGCCGAGTACACCGAGGAGGTGCGCGACCGCTTCATCTCGCTGGCCATCAGCTACAACATCAATATCATCACCGGTAGTATGCCCTACCTCAAGGAGAACGGCAAGCTCTACAACGTGGGCTTCCTGATTCGCCGTGACGGTTCGTATGAGATGTACGAGAAAGTACACGTCACCCCCGATGAAATCAAGAGTTGGGGTCTCACGGGCGGTAATCTGGTGCAGACCTTCGACACCGACTGCGCGAAAATCGGCGTGCTGATTTGCTACGATGTCGAGTTCCCCGAGTTGTCGCGTATCATGGCAGACCAGGGTATGCAGATTCTCTTCGTCCCCTTCCTCACCGATACCCAAAACGGATATTCGCGTGTGAGAGTCTGCGCACAGGCTCGTGCCATCGAAAACGAGTGTTTCGTGGCCATTGCCGGAAGTGTGGGTAACCTGCCAAGGGTACACAACATGGACATTCAGTATGCACAGTCGGGTGTCTTCACCCCCTGCGACTTCGCCTTCCCCACCGATGGTAAGCGTGCCGAGGCAACCCCCAACACCGAGATGATTCTGGTGTCGGATGTGGATCTCGACCTGTTGAGCGAGTTGCACACCTACGGTAGCGTCCGTAACTTGAAGGATCGCCGTCACGACATCTACGACTTGAGATTGAAATAGGGATTTTTCCTTATATAACAGCAAAGCCTGCACTATGCGAAGTGCAGGCTTTTTTGTTGTTCACTCCTCGGTGCAACAAAAAAAATCGGAAGTCCCCGAAGGAAACTTCCGATTGAAAATATTTTTAGTGTGTGTTGTTACAACTTACAGAACAGCGTCACCCAGAAGGGCACACTCATATCAATGACCACACCGTGAATCAGCGCGATGGGGACGATACTCTTACCCGCGATACGTGTAATGGCGGGCAGACAGATATCCATCGAGGCACAACCTGCCGCCGACACGGGGGCGAACTTACCGAAGACACGCCCCAGCAACGGAGCCGACACCAGTGCCAGCAACTCACGGAAGATGTTGGCCAGCAGAGCGATGGCACCCATCTGTGTCGCCATGTCGATACCCAACGTGGGCTCTTTGAGCTGCGTGATAAGAATCGACGAGAGCGAGTAGTAGGAAAAACCGCTACCCAAAGCCATACATTCCCAAAAGTCCCACGAGGTGAGAATGAAACTCGACAGGGCGGCAAAGACCCACGAGCCGATGATGGTGAATATGGGGAGTGTGATGGTGGTCACACTGAGGTTGCGAATCAGACCGCCCAGCTCGCCGCTGGCACTGATATTGAGTCCCACCTGAAAAATCAGGGCATAGAGCAGCAACGTGGGCAGCATCTTGATGTGTGTAATAAAGGCATCACCGAAGAACACGCCAATCATAATACCCGCAAAGAAGCAGGCAACGACAATAACATTATTTTTCAATGCGCCCTCCTCTCTTCAGAAACAATTTGTAAGCGAAATACGATGCAATGGCACTGCCGGTGATGGTCATGACGGCAATCACCAAAGCCTGAAGTCCGAAACTGCCGATATCCTCCAACAACTCCTTATTGGCACCGATGGTGATACCGAAGATAAAGAGCATGATATAAACCGTATAGGAGATGGATTTATCCAACCTTCTGAACACACGTTTATTACGGAACGGATACCCGACAGCCATTCCCAGACACAACAAACCAATAACAGTAAACATACCTAATATAAAAATTCAAAGAGAAAGGCCTCCGGGGATGCAGCCTTCAACGTCTCATTATTAACTAACCTTTTTCGGGGTGCAAAAATACCGTTTTTTTTACAAAATATCAAAAAAATACACCTTCCTCCGACTGACAAATAATGAGCCAATTGTCAGATAATTTATTACATTTGTAGCAAAATCATTTCTCAATGAAAAAAATTGTAACCAGTATTATCATTCTGGCTGTCACGCTCCTCATGTGGAGTTGCGAGAAACCCCATCACCCCCAACATCTCGAATTGTGGTACGCACAACCGGCTCGTATGTGGGAGGAGACTCTCCCCCTGGGTAACGGACGCCTGGGCATGATGCCCGATGGCGGTCTGCACCGCGAGCACATCGTCTTGAACGATATCACAATGTGGTCGGGCAGCAAGGACGACACTCGCAACCGCCACGCCCGCGGACACCTCAAGCAGATTCAGAAGCTCCTTCTCGAAGGCAAGAACGACCTTGCGCAGGAGATGATGTACCGCTACTTTGCGTGCGGAGGCAAGGGTTCCAACCGCGGTGACAGTGCCGATGCCCCCTACGGTTCGTTCCAGCTGATGGGCAACCTCGACATCGCCTACACCTATCCGCTCTACCGCAATCTCCTGGATTCGTCGGACGATTTGAAGGAGTATCGCCGCAGTCTGGAGTTGGCCAATGCCACGGCACACTGCACCTTCATGTTGGGCAACACCACCTACACACGCCGTTACTACGCTTCACAGACCGATGATGTGCTGGTCATCGAGTTGAGTGCCGACAAGAAAGCGGCCATCAACTTCACCGCCACCCTCTCGCGCCCCGAACGCTACTACACGCGCACGGCAGACAGCACCCTCATGATGGAGGGACAGCTCAACAACGGCACTGACGGCAACGGTAACCGCTACAAGACCCTCTTGAAGGTCTGCAACACGGGCGGTGAGGTGAGCTACACCGATGGTTGCGTGACGGTGAAAGATGCCGACAAGGCCTACATTCTGTTGTCGGGCGGTACGGAGTTGTGGAGCGACAACTTCGAGGAGCGCATCGACAAGCTCCTCCAAAGAGCCATCGCCACCGACAGCGAGACCCTCTACCGTCATCATGTCGAGAAATGGAAATCGATGTTCGGCCGTGTGACACTCGACCTCGGCGAGCAGAACAACTCACTGCCCACCGACCAGCGACTCATCGCCTTTCAGCAGAACGACGACCCCTCGTTTGCCGCACTCTACTTCCAATACGGACGCTATCTGATGTTGAGCGGCACACGCGAGGACTCCATGCCCCTCAACCTGCAAGGTCTGTGGGCAAACACCATTCACACCCCCTGGAATGGCGATTACCACCTCAACATCAATCTCCAGATGAACTACTGGCCCATGGAGGTCACCCATCTCGAGGAGTTGCACTCCCCCCTGCACGAACTCATTGAGGGCATGGTGCTGTCGGGAGAGGAGACCGCACGCACATTCTACGGTGCAAAGGGTTGGGTGGCTCACATGATGACCAACCCGTGGGGCTTCACCGCTCCGGGCGAGCACGCCTCGTGGGGTGCAACAAACACAGGTGGTGCATGGCTCTGCGAGCATCTGTGGGAGCACTACGCTTTCCGTCCCGACACGGTCTATCTCAAAGAGATTTATCCCATACTGAAGGGAGCTTCGGAGTTCTTCCTTTCATCGATGATACGCGAGGGAAAGAACAACTATTGGGTCACCGCACCCTCCTCCTCTCCCGAAAATGCGTTCTATATGCCCGGCACGAAGAAGGCGGTGAATGTATGTATGGGTCCCACAATGGATATTCAGCTGGTCAGGGAGTTGTTCACCAACACCATATCGGCAGCAAAAATTTTGGGTACGGACAGCGACTTCTCGCAGAAGCTCGCCGTCACCATGGAGCAGTTGCCCCCGATGCAAATCAGCCCCAAGGGCGGATATTTGCAGGAGTGGTTGGAGGATTACGAGGAGGTGGATGTACACCACCGTCATGTATCTCATCTTTTCGGACTCTACCCATCGAATCAGATTTCGGTGAGCGAGACACCCGACCTTGCAGCTGCGGCACGCAAGACCCTCGAACGCCGCGGTGATGACGGCACGGGCTGGTCAAGAGCTTGGAAAATCAACTTCTGGGCACGACTGAAAGACGGAGACCGCGCCTACAAGCTGTTGGGCAACCTCCTGCACCCCGTGGCCGATGCGGGTAAAATCGTCTACAACGACGGAGGCACCTACCCCAATCTGTTCTGTGCGCATCCGCCCTTCCAGATTGACGGCAACTTCGGCGGTTGTGCAGGTATTGCGGAGATGTTGATTCAGAGTCAGAACGGCTACGCGGAGATTCTCCCGGCACTGCCCTCGACCTGGAAAGAGAGCCGCTTCACGGGATTGAGAATCAGAGGTGGTGCCGTGGTAGATGCCGAGTGGAGCGAGAACCAATGGTACAAGGCCACCCTCACGGCACAGGTAGACAACACCTTCAAGGTGAAGCTCCCTGCCGATGACCTCAAGGTAGAAATCAACGGCGAGGAGTACACCCCTCAAAACGGTATGGTATCGGTAACCCTCGGCAAGGGAGAGCGTGCCACGATCGTTCTTAGATAGGGCGCACATATTCACACAAAAAAACGAGCAGGAGATGCTACAAAGCAAAATCTCCTGCTCGTTTTTCTATGGTAATACGCTCTCCGGTGACAGGATGCACAAAGGAGAGGTACTCGGCATGCAGATAGAGTCGGCGGTGCTTAAGTCCGTAGAGTTCATCGCCCACTATCGGAGTCCCCAGCCCGTCGGGGTGCGCCATGTGGACACGCAGCTGGTGGGTGCGTCCCGTAACGGGACGAAGCCGTACCCATGTGCGTCCGTCCTTGCGCCCCACCACTTCGAAGGTGGTCACCGCCGGTTTGCCGTAGGTGTGGTGCACCATCTGACGGGGGCGGTTGTCGGGGTCGGGACACAACGGCAGGCGTATCTCGCCGCTATCGGGGGTGATATTGCCGTCGAGAATCGCCGCATAGCGTTTCTCCACCGTGCGGTTCTTGAACTGCGCCTGCAAAAGACGGTGCACCTCCTTGGTCTTTGCGATGACCAACAAACCCGAGGTCGCCATGTCCAACCGATGCACAATCATCGGCTCTTCGGCATCGGGATAGCGGCGGCGCACAATGTCGTAGACCGAGAGGGTCTGCATTTTGCCCGGCACGGAGAGCATACCGTGGGGCTTATTGACCACCGCCAGCCACTCATCGTCATAGAGGGTCTCCAATCGCAAATCGTCCGTCTCCGATTTTTTCGTCATGGGGTTCTCCTCCACATCGAGCCCCTGCAACATGTGACCCAATATCGGGCGACACTTGCCCTTGCACGAGGGGTAGAAATGGCCGTGGTGGCGGATTTCGGTCTTGGGGGACGCACCCCACCAAAATTCAGCCATCGCCAAGGGTTTCATATCGTGGATAAAAGCATATTGCAGGAGTTTGGGTGCGGCACACTCCCCCGCTCCGGCAGGCGGAATACGCCCCTCCGACTCGCGGAAGATGGTACACAAATCGCGCACCTCGCCCCGATAATTCAGCAGGCGGAACTGCTCGAAAAGTCGTTGCTGGAGTTGTGCGGAACGCTCCTTGCGCTCGTTCTTCAAGGCTTCGATTTCAGTCTCCGATGCTTTGAGCTGCACCTCCGCTGCCGCAATACGTTGTCGCCATTGCAACTCCTCGCGGTGGAACTCCGCTTTTTGGAACTGACTCTCGCGAATCAGTCGCTCCTCATCTTCAGGGGTAAGCCCACCCGCCTTACGCAGGGCGTCACGCTCCTTTTTATGGCGTTTCAATGCCTTGCGCCCCTCCGACAGACGAAGAGCAGACTCCTCTTGCAATGTCGCCAGATTCGTCTTCAGCACCTGATATTCGGGCGACTCCTCCAGCATTTGGATATGGTGGTTGATGGCGGAAATCTCGTGCTCCTCCGCCTTGAAGAAGCCGTCGGGACGGGTGAGGTCATAGACAGGCGGCACGAAAAATTCGTGGTTGTTACTTCCCGCCAAGAGTCCCGAAAAGGCGGCCAGATAGCCCACCTCACCCTCTCGGTTGCGGACAACAAGCACACCGAACATCTTGCCCTCTGCCAACTCTTTCTCCCACTCCTTTTTCGAGTGCAGGTAGTGTTGCACCTCCTCCGCAGCCATCAGTGACAACGGATGTGGCGTATAGCAGAAAGGATAGGTGAACCTTTCGGGCAGGGCAATGTCGGAAACAGATTTCTGGAAATGGTGAAACATAGGACAAAGATAACACATAGTTTTCAGATTTGCTTCCCTGTGGCGATATTCGCGTCATCGGGGTACAAAAAAAAAAGCAGTCGCCCCCCCCTTCGGAAGACAACTGCCGTATGCCGTATCATCTGAATATCTATTTCAAAAGCAGGGCGCGCAACTCGTCACACGACTTCTGACGGTCGGCATCATCGAAGTTGAAGCCACGGATACCCATCGACTCCGCCATACGCACATTGTCGGCGCGGTCGTCGATAAACAGCGTTTCGGAAGGCTCCAAAGAGAAGCGGTTCAACAAAATCTCGAAGATGCGCGGTTCGGGCTTCACGGTGTGCTCCTCACACGAGACCACATCGCCATCGAAGAGCGAGTAAACGGGGAACTTACGCAGGAAGTCGATAAATTCGCGCGACATGTTCGAGAGAACATAGAGTCGGTAGCCGGCCTTCTTGAGGTCGCCAATCAGCTCCTCGGTGGGGCGGATAGGTTCCTGAATGTCTATCGAATGTTGGAGGAAAGCCTCGGTCTTCTCGCGTGAGGTGTGGTTCATCTCCGACAGAATGTCGGTCACCTCGTCCAGCGACAAGGCTCCACGGTCGTACTCCACCCAGAAATCGGGCATAGGATTCTGACGTATAAAGCTGAAGAAGTCGATAAACTCCTGTGTGCAATTGCGCTTGTCGCGCGCAAAGAGCACTCCTCCCAAATCAAAAACTATATTTTTCATGCCGCAAAAATACAAATTCCACACATTAGCACAAACATCCGACAGCAAAAAAGAGGACGACCTTCGTAGAAAGTCGTCCTCGGATTGTCGGAATAACAACTATCCGATTATTTCTGCTCGCCGTTGATTGCGCTGAGCTTCTGAAACAGCGCCTCGAAAGAATCCTCAATCTCGTGGCGCAGAGCAGCGTAGTGCTTGCGAACCAGCGAACGGTTGTGAGGCTCGGCAGGATTCATCACCTTGGTGAAAAGGTCATTACGCAAAGCTACACCCTCCTGCATAATGGCAAAGAGTTCCTCCTCCTTCGAGGGCTGGAAATACATAGCCATATCGCAATCGAAAAGCAACTCTTCGAGAACGTAATCAATATCCTTCTTCAGTCTTCTTAAATTTGCCATATCTGTAAAATATTAGATTTTCACTTCGACAAAGATAATAAATCATTTCGGAAATACAAATACTTTTCGGGATGTAACTGCTGAAAAATCACCCCACACGGCACTTATTACACCTCTGACCCACCCCATAATAAAGGGGAGACACCTCCGTTTCCGAAGGTCGCTCCCCTGTTTTTCCGATGGGAGAGGTGCTTATCTGTCGGCATCTTTCACCATGCGCTCGGCATCCCTTGCCACACGGCGTGCATTCTTCGACTCGTGGCGCAGAGCACGGCAGGCCTGGCGCGTCTCACGCTTCATCTGACGACACTGGCGGCGTTGCTCGTTGCACTTCAAGAAGGTGACATCGACCTCCACCCTGCGCTGTGCCGGCAGGATATACTTCGCCAGACAGCTCCACGACTGGGGCATACGCTTCAAGGCGTACTCCTTCTGCTGTCCGGAGCAACCACACGGGAGAATGTCGAGAACGCGCTCCTTATCGGGCACCTGCGACGGCTCGACAGAGGGTCGGCACGAGTGGTCATTTGTTCCCGACCGCGCATAAAAAAAAGTGCCTGCTCCACCACGAGCAGGCACCCCACAATTACACCTAAAATCAGAAGATGTGATAAGCAACGGTCAGTCCGGCCATCACAATGGCCACCATCGACATCAGTTTGATGAGGATGTTGAGTGACGGACCCGAAGTATCCTTGAAGGGGTCACCCACGGTATCACCCACGACTGTCGCCTTGTGAGAGTCGGAGCCTTTACCGCCGAAGTTACCCTCTTCGACCATCTTCTTGGCATTATCCCATGCACCTCCCGAATTGGCCATGAAGATAGCCAGCACGAAGCCGGAACTCAGACCTCCGACCAGCAGGCCCATAACACCTGCCACACCGAAGACCAATCCTACCACTACGGGAACGATGATTGCCAAAAGGCTGGGGAATATCATTTCGCGCTGTGCACCGCGTGTCGAAATCGCCACGCAACGGGCATAGTCGGGTGTACCCTCACCGGTGAGGATACCCTTAATCTCACGGAACTGGCGTCTCACCTCGGTGACCATACTCTCGGCAGCACGTCCTACGGCATTCATCGTCAGACCGCAGAACAGGAACGACATCATGGCACCGATGAACAGACCGATAAGCACCGTGGGGTTCATCAGCGAAATATGATAGTAAGTCATAAAATCAAGAATGGAAGCGTCATGCAAGGGGATTTGCACCTCGTCAGACAGACGCAAGAGGGTCTCACCGCTGTTAATCATGCTGATGCGAATCTCCTCGATGTAGGAGGCCAACAGCGCCAGTGCAGTCAGAGCGGCAGAACCGATGGCGAAGCCCTTACCCGTGGCTGCCGTGGTATTGCCCAACGCATCGAGAGCATCGGTACGACGGCGCACCTCGGCACCCAGACCGCTCATCTCGGCATTACCGCCGGCGTTGTCGGCAATAGGACCGTAGGCATCGGTGGCCAGCGTGATACCCAATGTGGACAACATACCCACAGCTGCGATACCGATACCGTAGAGACCCAAAGACAGGTTGTGGGGATCCATCATCTGGTTCACCTCAAAGCCGATGGCGCAGAGGTACGAGAGAATAATCGCCACACCGATGGTCACCACGGGAACAGCCGTGGAAATCATACCCGTACCCACACCTGCGATGATGACCGTGGCAGGACCTGTGGCGGAGCTGCGGGCAATCTTCTGTGTAGGGCCATAGGAGTGTGAAGTGAAGTATTCGGTAGCCTGACCGATGATAATACCGGCCACAAGACCCGTAATGACGGAGAACGACAAGCCCAACCAATTTTCAATGCCCAGCAGGTAGATGATACCGAACGAAGCACCGGCAATGAGCAGTGAGCTGAAATTGACACCCACACCCAGCGAGTGCAGCAAGTCACTCATCGAAGCACCTTCCTTGGTTTTCACGAGGAAGATACCCAAAATCGACAGGACGATACCCACGGCGGCAATCAGCATGGGAGCAAGGACGGCCTTCAGCTGCATATCATCGCCCACAGCCGAGAAGGCGGCAGCACCCAAAGCGGCAGTTGCCAAAATCGAACCGCAATAGCTCTCATAGAGATCGGCACCCATACCTGCGACATCACCTACGTTATCACCCACATTATCGGCAATGGTAGCGGGGTTACGCGGGTCGTCCTCGGGGATTCCTGCCTCGACCTTACCCACCAAGTCGGCACCTACATCGGCTGCCTTGGTGTAGATACCGCCACCGACACGTGCGAACAGTGCCTGTGTCGAAGCACCCATACCGAATGTCAGCATGGTAGTGGTAATCACCACCAAACGCTGTGCGCCCGTCACATCAATGAACGAGTCGAGGATAAGATACCAAAACGAAATATCGAGCAAACCAAGACCCACAACGACCAAACCCATGACGGCACCGCTGCGGAAAGCCACCTTCAGACCTCTGTCCAACGACTGACGCGCAGCGTTGGCGGTACGTGACGAAGCGTAGGTGGCAGTCTTCATACCAAAATATCCGGCCAATCCCGAGAAGAAACCGCCCGTAATAAAAGCAAAGGGCACCCACGGGTTCTGTACGCCCAGTCCGTAAGCCAGATAAGCAAAGAAAAGTGCCAATACCACAAACACGATGGAAATCACCTTATACTGCTGGCGCAGATATGCCATTGCGCCCTTGCGCACATGCTCCGCAATCTCCTTCATGCGGGGCGTGCCTTCGTCCTCCTGCTTCATCTTTCGATAAAAAATCGCCGCCAATGTAAGCGCGGTGATAGAAGCAAGCGGAACAATCCAAAAGATGGTTGGAGTGTTCATTTTTTAAAGTTTTATCGGTTACTAGGTTGTTTTTGTTTGTAGGCAGAACAAAATTAAGTAAAAGATATGATAATTCAAAATAAAATCGAAATTATTTTATTTCGTTTTGAAATATTAAAATTTCGTTTCGCAATTCAGGATTTCGGTATGGAACAATTCGGGCGAATTTTCATACAGCGAAATCGAAACTCGAAATTTGGTGGGGAGATATTTCCCAAACCGATGTCGGGAAATGAGAGCGCGTCTGTGGGCTATGGAAGAACTGAAAGCGTGCGGTACGGACGGGGAAGCGAGGAAAAGTCGAAAAGAGAACACAGGCCGACACAAGGTGGGAGGAAAGTATCTGTACAGAGAATAGAGAAGGACGCAGAGCCGGGGCGATGGTGGAGGTAGAAATATAAGAATAAGTGCAGGAGTGACAAAAGGCAATTTCAGTGTCGAATGGCAAGGTTTTCAGCAGAGGGCTACCCCACCTGCAATAAACAGCCACTTACAGGCTATAAATTGTATGACAGAGACTATGCTCGGCAGGTTCAAAACAAGGCGCAAAATGGGAAAAATGGGAAAAGGGAGAAAAATATGGAAAGGGAATGCGCAAAAAAGAAATATGCGAGAACAGGAAAGGGCAAGGAGGGACTAATCCACAATATTTCGGCAAACCGCTCAACTCTCCACCTCACGTCCCCTCCGCCACCCACAGGCATAAAAAAAAGAGACCGACTTTTTCAAGTCGGTCTCCGTGACATATCGATTGCCTAAAATTAAGCACCGAAGTTATCGTAGAGGATGTTCTCCGAAGGAACGCCCAGGTTGTCAAGCATATTGACAACCGACTTCACCATCATCGGAGGTCCACACATGAGGTAGATACAGCCCTCGGGCTCCTCGTGGTTCTTGAGGTAGTTCTCATAGAGCACGTTGTGAACGAAGCCTGCGGTGTACTTAACGCCTGCTGCGTCAGCCTCGGGATCGGGACGGTCCAATGCCAAATTGAACGAGAAGTTGGGGAACTCCTTCTCAATCTGGTGGTACTCATCGAGGTAGGGAACCTCCTTCAGTGCACGTGCACCGTAGTAGAACGATACCTTGCGGCCGGTCTTCACTGTCTTGAACAAGTGCATCAGGTGGCTACGCATAGGAGCCATACCGGCACCACCACCGATGAAAATCAGCTCGGTGTCGTCTGCCAGATTGTCGGGCAGGAAGAACTCTCCGTAAGGACCCGAAATCGTCACCTTGTCACCCGGTTTGCGAGAGAAGATGTACGAAGAACAGATACCGGGGTTCACCTTCATAAAGCCACCGTTGACACGGTCGAACGGAGGAGTGGCGATACGGATGTTCAACATGATGATGTTACCCTCAGCAGGGTGGTTGGCCATAGAGTAAGCACGGAAGGTGGGCTCGGGGTTCTTGGTCACCAAATCCCACATCTTGAACTTATCCCAATCGGGGCGGAACTTCTCATCGACATCCATATCCGAGAACTTAATCTCATCGTACTGGGGAATGTCAATCTGAATATAACCACCACTGCGGAACTTCAGGTGCTCGCCCTCGGGCAACTTAACGACAAACTCCTTCAAGAAAGTAGAGATACTGCGGTTGGAAACCACTGTACACTCCCACTTCTTCACACCCAGAACTGACTCGGGAACGTGAATCTTGAGGTCGTTCTTCACCTTCACCTGGCAACCCAGTCTCCAGTGATCCTTGGCCATCTTACGCGAGATGAAACCGGTCTCGGTAGGCAGCAACTCGCCACCACCCTCGAGAACCTGGCACTTGCACATACCGCAGGCACCACCTCCACCACACGCCGAAGGCAGGAAAATCTTGTTGTCGGAAAGGGTCGAAAGCAACGAGTTACCACTCTCGGCCTTGATTACTTTTTCACCATCGTTTACATCGATAGTGACCTCACCCGACGATGTGAGTTTTGCCTTTGCAAAGAGCAGCAATGCCACCAAAATGAGGATTACTATCAGAAAGGCAACGATTGCAACAATAATTGTTAATTCCATTTTCTGAACTCTTTTTAAAGGTTTTCGTTAAATGTGTCGGCTGCTGCGGGTGCCTCCTCGGCGGGAGCCTCCTCAACAACTTCAACCTTCTCGGCAACCTCCTTGGTCTGCTTCTGGGTGTCGAACTGGATACCCGAGAAAATCATGAAGGCAATACCCATCAAACCGGTGATGATGAAGGCGATACCGGGACCCTTCAACGCAGCGGGAATGTGCGAGTAGGTGGTCTTCTCACGGATGGCTGCCATCATCACGATAGCCAACCACCAGCCCAGACCCGAACCCAGACCATAGACTACTGTCTCGGCAAACGAGCTCAGCTCACCGCCATCGACCTTCTGCTGCATGAACAACGAACCACCCATGATGGCACAGTTCACGGCAATCAGAGGAAGGAAGATACCCAACTGGCTGTACAGCGAAGGAGAGTACTTCTCGACAATCATCTCCACCAACTGAACGAAAGCCGCAATCGAGGCGATGAAGACGATGAACGAAAGGAAGCTCAGGTCTACATCGGCAAAACCTGCCCACGAGAGAGCGCCTGCCTTCAATACATACTGGTACAAGAGATAGTTCAGAGGAACGGTCATAACCATGACAAAGGTTACGGCAGCACCCAAACCGAGTGCAGTCTTAACGCTCTTCGATACGGCGATGTAGGAACACATGCCGAAGAAGAATGCGAAGACCATGTTGTCGATGAAAATCGACTTAATAAATATGTTTAACAGTTCCATACGCTATTCTTCTATTTTTCCTGTAAATCCTTATTTTTTGAACGGTGAATCCAGATGATGCAACCCACGATGATCAACGCCATGGGAGGGAAGAGCATCAGACCACAGTTCGAGTAGAAACCGCCGTTGGCGATGTACCAGCTCTCGGGAATGACACGCAGACCGAAGAGAGTACCCGAACCGAGCAACTCACGGAAGAAGGCCACAATCACCAGAATCAAACCATAACCCAGACCGTTACCGATACCGTCGAGGAATGCGGGCCAGGGCTTGTTACCCAGAGCGAATGCCTCAACACGACCCATAACGATACAGTTGGTAATGATAAGACCCACGTAAACCGACAACTGCTTCGACACGTCGTAAGCAAATGCCTTCAATACCTGGTCAACAAGGATAACCAAAGCGGCAATAACGACCAACTGAACGATAATACGAATACGGGAAGGAACACCGTTTCGCAACAGAGACATCACAACATTGGAGAATGCTGTAACGACCATCACAGAGAGTGCCATCACAATGGCAGGCTCCAACTTTACGGTAACGGCAAGAGCCGAGCAGATACCGAGGATCTGCACGATGACCGGGTTGTTCGCCGAGAACGGACCGGTCAGATACTTGAGGTTCTTAGCCGAAAACATCGGTTCTTTTTCTTTATTACTCATTGTCCTTTACATTTTCTTCGTTAGACAATTCGGCGCACTCTGCCTCGGCAGCCTCAGGCTGTGCCTGCAACATGGGCAGGTAGTTCTGGAGACTGTTGCGAAGCATGTTGTTCACACCGTCAGAGGTCTTGGTACCACCGGTGATGGCATCCACCTCGTGTGCGGGGTCGGTTGCGCCGCCCTTCTTCATCGTTACAGAGACAAACTGACCGTTCTCAAAAATCTTCTTGCCTACGAATGTAGCCTGTACTTTTGCGGTCGAAATCTCGGCTCCCAGACCGGGAGTCTCACCCTGGTGGTCCATAACGATACCTGCGATGGTGTTCATGTCGCTCTCAAGAGCCACATAGCCCCAGATGGGACCCCAAAGACCGGTACCTGTCACGGGAATTACCACACGGCCGTCCTGTGCCTTGAATACAGGGAACTTGCCTGCCTCGAAAGCATCGGGCAACTTGCTGAGCATCTCGAAGATTTCTGCATCCTTAACACCCTCAATCGCGTGACCCTGGGCATCGAGAACAACACCCGAGATGAACTCGTCGTAGTTCTTGTCCGAAGCCGAAAGCGAAGTGAGGATAGCCTGCTTCTTCTCGTTGAGCTGGTTGTTATACTGACGCTCGTGGAGCGAGAGCGAAGCCAGTGCCAACAAGGTGGCTACCACAATGACCATGACGGTCGAGTAGACAACGATGTAGGCATTGGAGTTGGTGTCGCTCAAAAAGCCCTTCTTCTCCGACTTTACCTCCGTAAACTCCGAAGCAGGAACTCCACACACAGGGCACTTAGCAGGTGCGGCGTCACCCTCGTGGATATAACCGCAGACATTACATTTAAATTTCTTTGCCATATCTACCCTATTATTTTACAAGTTTAACACGATTATTTCTGCGCTTGATGTTGGCCTCGACAACGAAGTAGTCAACAAGCGGAGCAAGAGCGTTCATGAAGAGAATGGCGAGCATCATACCCTCGGGGTATGCGGGGTTCACCACACGAATCAGGATAGCCAAAGCACCTGTCATGAAGCCCACAATGTACTTACCTGTGTTGGTCTGAGCCGAAGTAACGGGGTCGGTAGCCATGAACACGGCACCGAATGCGAAACCACCGATAATCAGATGCCACCATGCGGGGTAAGCAATCACACCGGTCAACTCGAAAAGGTAACCCATAGCCAAACCGCCGACAAATACCGAAATCATGGTTCTCCACGAAGCGATACCTGCGCCCAGCAGAATGACAGCACCAATCAGGATAGCCAGAGTAGAGGTCTCACCCACACAACCGGGGATAAAGCCCAGGAATGCGTCCATGGCCGAGAAGCCCATATCGGTAGCACCGGGCAGAGCCAAATGCTCCAGAGCGGTAGCACCCGAGAAGCCGTCAACAACACCCTGACCTTCGGTCAAGCCTGCAATCCATACCTTCTCACCCGAAATCGAGGGGGTGTAAGCGAAGAAGATGAAAGCACGAGCCACCAGTGCGGGGTTGAATACGTTCATACCTGTACCACCGAATACCTCCTTACCGAATACTACGGCGAAAGCGGTAGCCACAGCGACCATCCACAACGGAATGTCGACAGGCATAATCATGGGAATGAGAAGACCTGTTACCAGGAAACCCTCATTGACCTCGTGACCACGCGACTGTGCAAAGCCGAACTCGATACCCAGACCCACAACGTAAGATACAACGATGATGGGGAGTACCTTCAGGAAACCGAACCAAAAATCAGCCCAGAACCCCTGAGTCACACCGATAGAGAGCGAGTGCTGGTAACCGATGTTGTACATACCGAACAACAGTGCGGGCATCAGCGCCAGAACCACCATAATCATGGTACGCTTCATATCGTTACAGTCACGGATATGAGCACCCTTGACGGTAGTGGTGTTGGGCACGAACAAGAATGTATCGAAAGCATCGAAAGTAGATGCCAAAAAGCTCAGCTTACCTCCCTCGGAGAAAGTGGGCTTGATTTTATCCATAAAATTGCGCAATGCCATCGTTATGCCTCCTTAATCATTAAGTTAATACCATCGCGAATAATCTGCTGAATATCAATCTTAGAAGGATCGACAAACTCACACAACGCGAAATCCTCTTCTACGACCTCGTAGATACCCAGATTCTCCATCTTGTCGATATCACCGGCCAGGCAAGCCTTCAGCAGGTGCATGGGATAGATGTCCATGGGCAGGTACTGCTCGTAGAGACCTGTTACGACGAACGGACGCTCACCGCCGTTCATGTTGGTATCCAGGTTGTACTTCTTCTTGGGGAACAACCACGAGAAGTAAGCTCTCGAAACAGAGAACTTGTTGAGACGGGGCATAGCCCAGCCCAGCAGCTCATACTTGTTACCCTCGGGAATCAGCGTCAGCTGGTTGTGATAGAAGCCCAAGAAGCCGTCCATCGCTGTCTTGGTTCCTGTCAGCACATTACCCGAGATGAAGCGGATGCTGTCGCCCTCTTTCTGTTCCTTGACGTTACCGGCCAGGACAGCATCGAGTTTGGCACCCGAGATGACCTTCATATACTGAGGATGCTTTACCTCAGAACCTGTAACGGCGATAATCTTCGAGAAGTCAACGTGACCCTCGTTGAAGAAACGACCGATGATGGCCAAATCCTGGATGTTGACCGTCCACACGATGTCACCCTTGTTGATGGGGTCGATGTGGTGAATCTGAACACCCACATTGCCTGCTGGGTGCTTGCCCTTGAAGGTGTGCAGTTCGGCACCCTTGAGCGATGCCATCTTACCCTCGGCATTGGCGCGCACCGACAGGTGTACGTTGCCCGATGAGAGTTTGCGCATCACCTCGATACCGGTTTGAAGGTTCTGCTGCTCGGCTGCGAGTACGAAATTGTAGTCGGGAGCCAGCGGAGCCGAATCAAAAGCAGAGATGAACACCGCCTTGGGGGTCTGCTCGGGATTGGCGATTACGCCGTAAGGACGCTGAACGAGCATCGGCCAGAGACCGCTTTGGAGCAAAAGCTCGACAACCTCATCACGAGAAGCCGATTTCAAATCGACCTTCTTAAACTCCTCGTAGCTTTGTGTTGCAGCGGGTGTCACCGTGACGGAGAGCACCTTACGCTTTGCACCGCGGTTGATGGCAGCAACTGTACCACTTACAGGAGAGGTAAAGAGTACCTTCGCGTTGTTCTTGTTGAAGAACAAAGGTGTTCCGGCTTTCACCTCATCGCCAGCCTTTACCAGCAGCTTGGGAGTCACTCCTTCAAAATCGAGAGGAGAGACTGCATATTCGGAGGACATGGGTGCTGTACCCAATGTTTCCTGAGCCTCTCCCTGGAGATTGATGTCGAGTCCCTTGCGTAGTGTAATGATTTTCGACATGGTTAAAAATGTTTGAATGTTTATTTTGGACTTTTAGTAGTCTGTTTCAAAAACTGTTAACATATTAACAGTTTTATCCGCGTGCGAAAGTACGAATTTTTTTTCATTTTTTTTCATCTGCCATACAATATTTTTTAAAGTTCCTTAAAATTCCTACATTTGTCACCATGAAATGGGATTATGTCAATATCCACACCCACAGGCCGACTCTCCGCGCCTGTGAGCCCCACTTCGAGGGACTTCACCCCTGGAGGGTGGACGACACCGACTGCGAGGAGTTTCTCTCGCGGCTGAGGGAGCGGCTCACGGCGGAGAATAATTCATCGGGCAGAGGTTCCTCGCCAAGGAAAACAGACCTTATCGGCGAGACGGGACTCGACTATGCCTGCACGGCCGACCGTCACCGTCAGGAGGAGATTTTTCTCCGCCACATCGAGCTGGCCGAGGAGTTTTCCCTGCCGATGGTGCTGCACACGGTCAAATCCTTCGAGCGGACGATGACGCTGCTCAAGGGGCGGAAACTGCGGGCGGTGATTTTCCACGGCTTCATCGGCTCGGTGCAGCAGGCCTTGCGAGCCACCGATGCGGGGTACTACCTCTCGTTCGGGGAGCGGAGTCTTTCGTCACCCAAAACCGTGGCGGCGATGAAAGCCATTCCCCCGTCGAAGCTCTTTTTGGAGACTGACGACGCAGAGACTACTATTGTAGAGATATACGCGCGCGCGAATGCCATTTTGGGTGGCGATATTGAACAACTCAAAAAACAAATATTAAAAAACTACGAAGATATATTCGAAAGAAATGAATAATTGGTTGGAACGTACCGAGCTCTTGCTCGGCAAAGAAAAACTTGATATATTGCGCCACGCCAACGTGCTGGTTGTGGGTCTTGGCGGTGTGGGCGCCTATGCCGCGGAGATGATTGCACGTGCCGGAGTCCATCACATGACCATTGCCGATGCCGATGTGGTGTCGGAGTCGAACATCAACCGTCAGCTGGTTGCCCTGCACTCCACCATCGGACGACAGAAGGCGGAAATCCTCGCCGACCGACTCCGCGACATCAACCCCGAGATAGAGTTGAAGGTGGTCAATCGTTTCATCAAGGACGATGAGACGGACACACTGCTCGACGGCGAGAAGTACGACTATGTGGTCGATGCCATCGACACCCTCTCGCCCAAGCTGGCACTCATACTCGGTGCATTGGAGCGCGGCATACCTTTAGTCAGTTCGATGGGCGCAGGGGCGAAGACCGACCCCACGCTCATGGAAATCAAGGACATATCGAAGACCCACCACTGCCCCCTGGCGCACATGTTGCGCAAGCGTCTGCACAAAGCGGGCGTCAAGAAGGGATTTCGCGCCGTCTTCTCGCCCGAACCCATACGCGAGGGGGCGATGATTCTGTGCGAAGAGCAGAACAAGAAGTCGAACATGGGAACCATCTCCTACATTCCCGCGCTGTTCGGCATCGGTTGTGCCTCGGTGGTCGTGCGCGACCTTTTGGGAGAAATGGAATAAGCAACTTAAAAAGAACTTTAGAGATATGAATACCAAACCTAACATCGTATTTCTCGACGAGTATTCGCTGGGAAATGCCGATTTGCAGCCCATCAAAGCATTGGGCAACTACACGGGCTACCGCACCACATCACCCGATGAGGTGGTGGAGCGTTGTCGGGAAGCCGAAGTCATCATCAGCAACAAGGTGGTCATCGACCGTCAGACGATGGAATCACTGCCCCACCTGCGACTGATAGCCATTGCCGCCACGGGCATGAACAACGTGGATTTGAAGGCCGCCGAGGAGTTGGGTATCACCGTGAAGAACGCCGTGGGTTACTCGACCCACTCCGTGACGGAGACTACCATCGGTGCCGCGCTGGCACTCTACCGCCAAATCGGCTACTACGACAACTACACCAAGACCCAATATGCACACTCGTCGCTCCAGTTCCACTTCGGCCGTCCGACTTACAGTCTCTACGGTGCCAAGTGGGGCATCATCGGTCTGGGCAACATCGGCCGCGAGGTCGCAAAGGTAGCCACTGCTCTGGGTTGTGAGGTGCGTTACACCTCCACATCGGGCACGAAGCGCGAGGAAGCCTACGAGGCGATGAGTCTGTGCGAGCTGCTCACATGGGCAGATGTGATTTCCATTCACTGTCCCCTCAATGCCCACACCCTCAACCTCATCGATGCTCCCGAGTTGGAAATCATGAAGCCCAACGCCATCATCATCAACGTGGCACGCGGTGGCATCGTCAATGAGAAGAATCTCGCCGAGGCACTCAACCGCGGTGCGATTGCCGGAGCGGCACTCGATGTCTTCACCGAGGAGCCCCTCACGGAGAACAATCCCCTGCTCCACGTCAATAATCCCGAAAAGCTGTTGCTCTCGCCCCACAATGCGTGGTCGCCCAAGGAGTCGGTCGAGCGACTCATCGGCTGCATCGTGAAGAACATCGAAACCTTTGCATAGCCATGGCCGACAACGAACGCAGAGACAAGGTCTTCGCCTACCTCGATGCCCACGGTATAAAATATACCTGGTACGAGCACCCCGAAGCACCGACCATAGAGATTGCCCGTCAGTATTGGAAGGACGACGGTTCGAAGCACTGCAAGAACCTCTTTTTCCGCAACCACAAGGGCAACCGTCACTATCTGGTCTGCTTCGACAGCGAGCAGTCGTTGGCCATTCACGATTTGGAGCATCGTCTCCATCTGGGCAAATTGTCGTTCGCCTCGGAGCAGCGCATGGACAAGTGGTTGGGACTGAAGCCCGGCTCGGTATCGCCCTTCGGGCTGATTAACGACCCCGAACAGCATGTTCACCTCTTCCTTGACAAGCAATTGGAGGCACTCCCCGCCTACTCGTTCCACCCCAACGACAATCGTTACACGGTGGTCTCTCACGGGAAGAGTTCATGAAATATCTATCGGCAGTAGGAAACAGCTACGAATTTATAGAGCTGTACTAACCCTCGCGGCCGACACATTTACACAAAAAGCCCCTGCATCTTGCGATGCAGGGGCTTTTCTTATCGGGAATAGTTGATTTCCTACTTGAACTCAACGAGCGACTCACCGGTCATCTCCTCGGGCTTCTCGAGACCCATGAGCGACAATACGGTAGGTGCAACGTCAGCCAGAATACCGTTCTTCACGCTCTTCACACGGTCCGAAACCACTACGATGGGCACGGGGTTCAACGAGTGAGCGGTGTTGGGAGTACCATCGGAGTTGATGGCATTGTCGCAGTTACCGTGGTCGGCAATCTGAACGACCTCGTAACCGTTGCGCTTTGCAGCCTCGATAACCTTCTCCACGCAACCGTCAACGGCCTTGACAGCCTTAACGATAGCCTCATAGATACCGGTGTGACCCACCATATCGCCGTTGGCGAAGTTCAGACAGATGAAGTCGAACTTCTGAGAGTCGAGAGCCTCAACCAGCTTATCGGCTACCTCGGGTGCCGACATCTCGGGCTGGAGGTCATAGGTTGCCACCTTGGGTGACGATACGAGGATACGCTCCTCGCCCTCGAACTTGTCCTCGCGACCACCATTGAGGAAGAAGGTCACGTGAGCATACTTCTCGGTCTCGGCAATACGCAGCTGCTTCAAGCCCTGCTTCGATACCCACTCACCGATGGTGTCGGGCACGTTTTCCTTGTCGAAGAGGATGTGCAGGCCGGTGAACTTGGCATCGTAGGGAGTCATACAGCAGTAGTGCAGAGGCATGGTGTGCATACCCTGCTCGGGCATATCCTGCTGGGTGAGCACGATGGTCAGCTCCTTGGCACGGTCGTTACGGTAGTTGAAGAAGATAACCACATCGTTGGGCTGAATCAGACCCACGGGATTACCCTGCTCATCGACACGTACAACGGGCAGAATGAACTCATCGGTTACATCCTTGTCATAAGAGTTCTGGACAGCCTCAACCATGTTGGTAGACTTCTCGCCGATACCCTCAACCAGAGCATCGTAAGCCACCTTCACACGCTCCCAACGCTTGTCACGGTCCATGGCGTAGTAACGACCTACGACAGTGGCAATCTTACCGGTCGAAGCGGCCATGTGCTGCTCCAAAGCCTCGATGAAACCCTTACCGCTCTTGGGGTCGGTATCACGACCGTCCATGAAGCAGTGAACAAAGGTATTCTCAATCTGATACTCGGCAGCGATGTCGCACAACTTGAAGAGGTGATCCAACGACGAGTGAACACCACCGTTGGAGGTCAGACCCATGAAGTGAACATTGACACCGTTCTTCTTGGCATACTCAAATGCCTTGACAATCTCGGCGTTCTTGAGAATCGAGTTGTCGCGGCAAGCACGGTTGATCTTCACCAAATCCTGGTAAACGACACGACCAGCACCGATATTGAGGTGACCTACCTCCGAGTTACCCATCTGTCCGTCGGGCAGACCTACATTCTCACCATCGGTGCGCAGCTCCGCGTGGGGATACTGCTCCGTCATCTTGGAGATGTACTGGGGGTGTACCGTGTAAATCACGTCAGCCTTGTCATGATGACCGTTACCCCAGCCATCAAGAATCATCAGTAATACTTTCTTGTTCATATACTTAAAATTTATAATTACAAATCACATTAATTGAGCTCGGCCTTAATCAGCTCCACAGCCTTATCCACGGCAGCCTGCACACCCTCGGGGTTCTTACCGCCCGCAGTGGCGAAGAAAGGCTGACCGCCACCACCACCGTTCATCAGCTTGGCAGCCTCGCGGATAACCTTGCCCGCATTGACACCCTGCTTGACGATGTCGTCGCCCAGCATGATGGTCAGCGAGGGTTTGCCCTCAGAAACAGTACCGACAACCATCACTATCTTTGTAGAACGAGACTTGAGGTTGTAAGCCAAATCCTTGATATAGTCGGGACGGCGGTCGGTGGTCAGAGCCACCCACTGAATGCCGTTCTGCTCGGGTGCCGACTTGACAATCTTCTCGGCCCACACCGAAATCTGCTCCTTGCGCATCTGCTCAACCTCCTTCGAGAGCGACTCGTTGCTCTCGATAACCTTCTTCACAGCCTGTACAATCTGAGTGTTATTGAGGTACTCGCCCACGTTGTGGAGGGTATCCTCTGCGGCATAGACCACATTCTCTGCCTGCTCGCCGGTCACAGCCTCGATACGGCGCACACCTGCCGAGATGGCACTCTCCGACAAAATCTTGAACAGACCGATGTTACCGGTTGCGCTGGTGTGGGTACCGGCACACAACTCGACCGAAGTACCGAAACGAACCATACGCACCTTGTCGCCATACTTCTCACCGAAGAGCATCATGGCACCTGCTGCCTTGGCCTCCTCCTGAGTGGCGTTGCGGTTCTCCTCGAGGAGGTAGTTGGCACGAATGGCACGATTGACCAGACGCTCCACCTCGCGAACCTCCTCGCGGGTCATCTTCTGGAAGTGAGAGAAGTCGAAACGCAGGGTCTCGGGAGTCACCATCGAACCCTTCTGCTCGACATGAGTACCCAGCACCTTACGCAAAGCCTCGTGCAAGAGGTGGGTAGCCGAGTGGTTGTTGGCCGCAGCCTGACGCTTCTCGGCATCAACATGAGCGGTGAACTCTGCCTCTGGATTCTCGGGCAGCTGCTTCACCACGTGGAAAATCAGACCGTTCTCCTTCTCGGTAGCCACAATGTCGATACGCTCGTTGGCGCTCTCGATGTAGCCGATATCACCAATCTGACCACCACCGTTGCCATAGAACGGGGTCTTGTCAAATACCAGCTGGTAAGAGGTCTTACCCTTGGTGGTCACACGGCGGTAGCGTGCAATCTTCACCTGCTCGGTGAGGGTGTCGTAACCCACAAACTCGCTCTCGCGGATGTGGAACAGCTCCACCCAGTCATCGGTATCAACGGCAGCCGCATTACGCGAACGCTCCTTCTGTGCCTGCAACTCCTTCTCGAAGGCGGGAAGGTCGACACCGATACCCTGCTCGTGAGCGATAAGGTCGGTAAGGTCGATGGGGAATCCGAATGTATCGTAGAGAACGAATGCATCGCTACCCGAAATCAGTTCCTTGCCCTCCTTCTTGGTCTTGGCGATGACGCCGTCCAGAAGGTTGATACCCGTAGCCAATGTACGCAGGAACGAAGCCTCCTCCTCCTCGATGACCTTCTCGATGAGGGTCTGCTGTGCTTTCAGCTCGGGGAACTGACCACCCATCTGCTCTACAAGGCCTGCAACCAGCTTGCAGAGGGTAGGCTCGTTGAAGCCCAGGTAGGTGTAGCCGTAACGTACCGCACGGCGAAGGATACGGCGAATCACATAGCCGGCCTTCACGTTCGAGGGCAGCTGACCGTCGGCAATCGAGAAAGCGATGGCACGGAGGTGGTCGGCGATAACGCGCATGGCGATGTCGCACTTCTCGTCCTCACCGTACTTCTTGCCCGAAAGTGCCGAGATACGGCCGATGGTGGGCTGGAATACGTCAGTATCGTAGTTTGATTTCTTACCCTGAAGAATCATGCAAAGACGCTCGAAGCCCATACCTGTATCGACATTGTGCGCAGGCAGCTCCTCCAACGAACCGTTGGCCTTGCGGTTGAACTGCATGAAGACAAGATTCCAAATCTCGATGACCTGAGGGTGACCCATATTGACCATCTCGCGACCCGGCTTGAGGGCTATCTCGCTCTCGTCACGCAAATCGAAGTGAATCTCCGAGCAGGGACCGCAGGGACCTGTCTCGCCCATCTCCCAAAAGTTATCGTGCTTGTTACCGCGGATGATGTGCTCCTCGGGTAGGTATCTTCTCCAGTAGTCGTAGGCCTCCTGGTCAAAGGGAACACCGTCCTCCTCCGAACCCTCGAATACGGTGGCATACATACGCTCGGCAGGCAGATGATAGACATCGTGAAGCAACTCCCAAGCCCACTCGATGGCCTCTTTCTTGAAATAGTCGCCATAGGACCAGTTACCGAGCATCTCGAACATGGTGTGGTGGTAGGTATCGTGTCCTACCTCCTCCAGGTCGTTGTGCTTACCCGACACACGCAGACACTTCTGGGTGTCCGCCGCACGGGGATACTTACGGGGAGTGTTGCCCAGGAAGATATCCTTAAACTGGTTCATACCCGCATTGGTGAACATCAATGTGGGGTCGCCCTTCACAACCATAGGTGCCGAAGGAACGATGGCGTGGCCCTTACTTTCGAAAAAATCAAGAAAGGCCTGACGAATTTTTGCTGATTCCATATAATTTATTCCTAATTCTACGTTTCAATACAAGTTGCAAAATTACACAATTAAACTTAAATTTGCACGTTATAAACAGGAGTTTTTTCACCAATGATGCAAAAAGAGCATACTTCAGAGACCCGAAAGCCATCGAAAAAGAGTAAAATCGGTTCGCATGAGCTGGTATCGGAATCTTTCAGATTGAGAACCTACCGACTGATTCGGGAGATTCTGCTGGGCTTTATATTTGTGTCAATAGCCAATGTGCTGTTTTCGTACTTCTTCTATACCCCAAAAATTTACAAAATCAACAGCGAAAATCGGGAGTTGGTCATCAAATACCGCATTTTGCAAGACAAGATACGCACCGCCCAGCGGCGCATCGACGACATTCGCCACCGCGACAACTTCGTCTACCGTTCGCTCTTCTCGACCGACACCCTCTCCACGGCAGGCATCTGGCAGCCCTACCCCGATTCGAAATACGCCCACCTCGACGGCGACAACTACGAGGAGCTGATGACCTCGACCTGGCAACAACTCGACCTCATGGCACGCGCTATATATATGGAGTCGGTCTCGCTGGACGAGATACAGACCCTCTCGCACAAGAAAGAGCAGATGTCCGAGGCCATTCCCGCCATCTGGCCCATCGACCGCAAACGATTCAAAAACAAACATATCGGCGCGTTCAACATGCACCGCATGCACCCCACGTTGGGTTACGTGAGACCCCACAAGGGTGTGGACTTCGGCGGCAGAATCGGTGACCCGATATTCGCCACGGGAGATGCCGTGGTGGAGAGCGTCTCGCCCATACGCGGCTATGGCAAGCAGGTGTTGCTCGACCACCGTTTCGGATACAAGACCCGTTACGCCCACCTGAGCAAGGTACTCGTCAGAGCCGGCGACTCTGTCAAGCGCGGACAGCTCATCGCACTGATGGGCAACACCGGCATCTCGTCCGGCTCGCACCTCCACTATGAGGTGATTCACAAGGGGCATCATGTGAACCCCATCAACTATTTCAACCGCCAGATGACTCCCGAAGACTACGAAAAAATGATGGAGAACATCCGCGAAACCAACTACGAAAAGTTGTAACAAGATGGCAGGAAAGAAAGATTTGGAACGATTGCGCAGAAAGAAGCGCAGAAAACAGAACATACTGCGCGGCACGGTCTATCTGTTCGTGTGGTCGGGTATTGCCGTGCTCTATTACCTCTCCATCTCGCTGTTCTTCGACACGCCCTACGAGTATGGATTGAAGCACTCGACCGACGGACTCAAGAAGGAGTACGAGGCTTTGGTAAGCCGTTACGACACCCTGTCGATGGTCTTGCAGAACCTCTCGGAGAGAGACCGTCACGTTTTCCGCGCCCTGTTTGAGTCCGATCCCTACGATTTCGAGGCGGAGTATGAGAAGCGCAAGGCCATCACCTACAACAACATCACCGACAAATCGACATCGGAGTTGAAGCAGGACCTCAGCGACCGCATCACCGTCCTCGAGGCACAGCTCTGCGAGCTCACAGACACCTACCGTCAGCTCCACGCCGACATCTGTCGCAACGGTGCGGCATGCAACAACATACCGGCCATACAGCCCGTCATCAACAAGCAGCTCACCCTGCTGACTGCCTCCTACGGTATGCGTATCCACCCCTTCTACAAGACCTTGCAGTCGCATCAGGGTGTGGATTACACCATTCCCGAAGGTTCGCGTGTCTTTGCCACGGCAGACGGCATGGTCAAGGAGGTGGCACAACGTAACTCCACATCGGGACAGACGGTGGTCATCGACCACGGCAACGGCTATGAAACCTCATACAGCCACCTCTCGAAAATAGAGGTCAGAAGGGGTCAGAAGGTGCGCCGCGGCGACATCATCGCACGTTCGGGCGACACGGGTCTTTCGCTGGCACCCCACCTCCACTACGAGGTGAGACTCCACGGCATGAGGGTCGATCCCATTCACTACTTCTTCATGGAGTTGAACCCCACGGAGTATGAACGTATGGTGAGAATTTCACAATCGGGAATGCAATCATTTGACTGATACGATGATAAATTCAAACATAAAACTGATAATCCTCGACTTCGACGGTACGCTCGCCGACACACGCAGTGCGCACACACGTGCCTATCTGAAGACCCTCGGCGAGGCAGGCTACACCATCTCGCAGGAGGAGTACGAAGCCAAATATTTCGGTATGCGCTGTCACGAATTTCTCGAATCGCTGGGCATCAACGACTTCGACAAACGCGAGGAGTTGCGTCTGCGCAAGATAGACATCTACCCCGACTTCTTCGACTCGCTGAAAATCAACCGTCCGCTGTGGGAGTTCTGTCGTGCCTTTCAGCGCACGGGGGTAAAGGTGTGGATTGTATCGACGGGCAGTCGTGCCAACATCGAGAACGCCATGAACTATTTGGGCATCGGCTTTTCGAAGGAGCACCCCCAAAAGGAGGGCTATGTGGACGGCATTCTCTGCGGTGCGGACATCGAGCGCAGCAAGCCCGCCCCCGACTGTTTCCACGAAGCCATGCGCAGAGTGGGTTGCACGCCACATGAGACGGTCATCTTCGAGGATTCGAAAATCGGACTCACCGCCGCTGCAGCTTCGGGAGCGGCGTTCTTCAAGGTGGAGATTTAGGTTTGTTTTTTAGGGTGCAACGCCCTACACGACACAGGCTACGGACATCGCAATATCGGCGGTGTCCGTATCTTTTTTTTGCAGAGTGGCAGAGGGAAACAGGAGAGACGGGGACGGTGGCGGACGCCCCATGCAATGCCTGCCCAAATTGCGGTTTAAGGAGCGTCTGTGGCCATTGTAAAATTCTGTAAACCGATATTTTATGCTTTTCGGACGGGAAATGGGGTTATCGGCTGTTATGGGCGGTCACACAGCACTCGACACGTTAAAATACAAATAATTAACATTATTAACGATACTTAATAATGCTATCCGACACTCGCCACTCTGTTTGTACTTACAGTTCCGCCACATTCCGCGGCTTTAACTCACTATGAATAGGTAACTTCACTAACAGATGTGTGTTTTTCTGCAAAAAAATTGTGCTTTTTCAGTTTCTTTTCCTACTTTTGCGGCGCTGATGGTTCGCAACTTTATGCGATGCAAAAGGGAATCAGGTGTAAGTCCTGAACAGTCCCGCTGCTGTAAGCCCCGATAAAACCACATATCAACAATCGTTAGGAATTGAGCCACTGTCGAATAAACGATGGGAAGGCGATATGAATAATGGAGGAGCAAGTCAGAATACCTGCCACCGGCTTGTCCTTTGCACACGATGATATTCTTCCGGGGATTGGAGAAAATCATGACATACCTTGACGGGAAACGCACTACGCACCCTATGCGGCAACGCCCCCACAAAGCAGGTCAGCACATAGTCGGCAACGACACTCTCACTTCCTCGTGCGTAGAAATCATCCAAAGAGATTTTGACCTAATTATTGTTACTTTATAAAAAACAAGGTATGTTAAAAAAAGAATTTTTCGCCTTGCTCCTGGTGGCAGGAGCCATGGGCATGACCGGTTGCGAGCGTCAATCGGACATGGACCTTCAACCCTCAACAAGCACAAATCAACAGGAAGTTTTGGCCACTCGCGGTGAGGCCTTCCGTAGCGACAGTCTGGCACTGGTAGCTCTCTACGAGGCAACCAACGGTAACGACTGGAGCCGTAACGGTGGCTGGATGGAAAGCGATAGCGAACTCAAAGACTGGTATGGCGTGAAGACCGCCATCGTAGATGGTCAGGAGCGCGTGGTTTCACTGCGTCTGGGTGGCAACCGCCTTTGTGGCGAGCTCCCCGCAGAGCTGGGTAACCTCACCGCTCTCGAGGTATTCGATCTCTCGGACAACTACCGTCTGGGTGGCGTTATCCCCGAGGAGTTCTACCAGATGAAGAACCTCCGCGTATGGAAGATGCGCTTCAGCAATGTCCACGGTTCAATCTCCGACAAAATCGGCCAGCTCACCCAGATGGACTCGCTCGAGTTGTGGGGCGCACCCTGGGACATGACTCAGAACGGCTTTGTACCCAAGGCTGAGAACACCTGCCTGTCGGGTGAGATTCCCGCTGAAATCGGTCAGCTGACCAAGGCTTCGTACATCGTCCTCGGCCGCAACAACTTCACCGGCGAGATTCCTGCCGAAATCGGCCAGCTGGAGAACCTCCAGTATCTCGACATCGCTCGTTGCAAGCTCTCGGGTGAGCTTCCCGCATCGCTGGGTCAGCTCAAGAAGCTCTCTACTTTCTTCGTTTCGGGCAACCAGCTCACAGGTGAGATTCCCGCCGAGATGGGCGAGATGACCTCTCTCAAGGAGTTCTATGCCGACGAGAACGCTTTCACAGGTACCATTCCCTCAACCTTCGCACAGCTGCCCCGTATGCTCCGTCTCTCGCTGGCAAGCAACAAGCTCTCGGGTGAGATTCCTGCCGTAGCTTCGCAGATGGAGAACCTCGGTCTGCTCTACCTCGACAACAACAACCTCACAGGTGAGATTCCTGCCGAGCTGGGTGGCAAGCAGCAGCCTCTGTTGGTAGCTGTCAGCCTCACCAACAACAACCTCACCGGCAACCTGCCCGCCAAGACTCCCCACGACTACTATGTTAACGGCGTATACTACGGCGTGGTTTACACCTCGTTCTACGTCAGCGGCAACAAGCTCTCGGGCAAGATTCCCGCAGACTACATTATCGACGGTCAGCTCCAGGAGAACCTTCTCCCCCAGCAGCCCGGATACGAACTGGTAAAATAAAACACCAAAACAATGAGAAGCGTAATCAAATACTTATTGCCATTCTTCGCTCTCGGCAGCCTTATGATGGGATGCTCGGACGATGATCCCATCACCAACCCCAACGGCGGTGGTGATACAGGTACCGACACAGATACAGAAGACCCCAATCGCCCTTACAGAGATTATGAGGGTTATATGTTCGTCCTCGACCAGAGCCAGATTCCTTCCAACTCGGGATACGAATCGGAGCGCGATGTTCCCCAGGCCAAATTGGCGGCTATCGACCCCGAAACCAATGTAACCATTGACATTCTCTCGGGTGCGAGCCGTCAGACGCTCGACACCGACCTCCACCCCCAAATTACTCTCGGCTTCGACTGCCGTCTTCTCTCGACAGGAGATGCATTCGTGATTGTCGCAAAGCGCGAGTGGCTGCTCGATGATACCAACCTCAAGGCAAAGGCTACCGTTTTTGACGCCAAGACCCTCAAGCTCTTGAGTCAGGTATCTTATGAACTGCCCGAGGGCCCCGATTACGACTTCCTGGAGGCTGTAAACTCCGAGAATGCCTTCATCGGTTACCACGGTAAGAACATCTTCCACCTCAATCTCAAGGATGGTACCGTGAAGAAAATCGCCGACACGGACTACAACAACAATATCGGCGCATTCGGCTACAAGAACAACCTCATCACCATCAACGGTGCTTCACTCCGCGTATTGAGCGGCGAGAACGCTCAGGTGATTGAGGAGGTGGCTCTGCCCAAGAACGTCCGTCGCGCATATCTCTGTACCAACGATTTGCTGGTACTCCAGTACTCCGACTACAACTGCGGTCTGCTGACCATGCACGACAAGAAGATTATCCACGAGTTCAAGGACCCCAAACCCGAATTGGCACTCAACAGCATGGAGTATGATGCTGCAAAGCAGATGCTCTACGCCCCCGGAAAGGATAGAAACAAGGACAAGATTTACACCATCGACTTCTCGCAGGAGGGTAGCAAACCTGTTCACTTCTACACCATTCCCAAGGAGGATATCGAAAAGAGCAAGGCTGTCACCGGAGCCATGAAGCTGGGTATCCAGCCCGACAAGCGCATCTTGTACATTGCTCACGTGAACGACCTGATTATTGCAGGTGCTCCCGGCAACAAGCGCGGTTCGCGTTCGGGATATATTTCTCACATCTCGCTGGACGGTAAGGAAGGCGTTGAGCTGCCCATCACCGCACCCGAGAACAAGACCCCGTTTGAGGATATGTTCACCTTCTCAAGATTCTTCTTCGTGTCGAAATAAGCATCACGCCGACACAACACGATAAAACATTATATCGGTAAGCGAGGATTTTCACCTCCCGCCGATATAATGTTTTATTTTTTATACTCTCGGCTGTACAAAACATAGGTCTGAATATCGGCGAGTTAGACGATGCTGGCTACCACGGCTGCAAAAAATAATTATAAAAAAATTTGCAGATATAAATTTTTGTACTACCTTTGCACACGCAATCGGGAAACAACGAGTCTTCCGAAAGCCAAGAACAAACGGTGCGTTAGTTCAGCTGGTTAGAATACGTGCCTGTCACGCACGGGGTCAGGGGTTCGAGTCCCCTACGCACCGCTGACGAAAAGCTCTGAAATCTGATGATTTCGGAGCTTTTTTTGTTATCTGCACGGGACAGTCTGTCGTCCTCGGGTAAGTGGGCAAGAGGAGACACAGCTACCCTATTACGACTTCTCCACAAGGATTTCGTCCCTATTTCCACATCTTGTGCGAGGTCATCTCGCCCTAAAACCCTCTTTCAGAACGATATTTTTTAAAGATTTGTAATTTTTCCCTATCGAAGATGTGGGTGCAATTCGCGAAATGCACTAACATTGCAGCCGATTTTTCACCACATAAGACAAAGATTTCTGTATGTTTATACAATTTCTGTTTGTGCTGGGTATTGCGCCCACCATGTTGGTGGCGTTATTCCCTGCCGTGAACGGCTATTTCTTCATTCCCAACTACCCCACGCTGATTGCCGCCATCAACTTCGACCGCACGGGAACGACCCACATTGGCAAATGGGTGTTGAACCACTCATTCATGCTGCCGGGACTCATCTCCACAGGTGTGTCCATCTGCACAGGATTGTTGTTAATCCAGCTCTTATAAGGCACGACATACGCAAAAAAATCCGCATCGCTTTTTCACGATGCGGATTTTTTATATTCCAAGGTGTCGTTATTCCAGCACGTTGCCCAGATAGAGGAAAATCATACTGATGATGACCAGCACCAAATCCACCGCCTTGCTGCGGAGGTTCTTCTCTCTGAAGACCATTGCACCAAAGAGGAACGACACCACAACACTGCTGCGGCGCACCATCGAGACGATGGAAATCATCGAGTCCTCCATACCCAGTGCGTAGAAATAGACGAAGTCTGCCGCACAGAGGAACAACGAGATGCAGACGATGCACCTGCTCCAATGAAAGGGGGTCGAGGTCTTGCGCTTCGGCCACCACAACAGCAGAATGATACCGCCCATGAGGAAGAGCTGATAGACATTGTACCACGCCTGCACCACCATGTGGTTGAACTGCCCCATGAGGTATTTGTCATAGAGTCCGCTCACCGTGCCCAGCAGAGCCGCCGCCACGACACACAATATCCAGCGGTTGTGTTTGAAGTCGATGCCCTCCTTCTTGCCCGAACGGCTGAGGAGGAAGAACGAGATAATCGCCATGGAGACACCCAGCCACTGCCAGAGATTGAGTCGCTCGCCGAAGATAAGCATCGCACCCAACAGCACCATGACGGGGCGGGTGGCGTTAATCGGGCCGACCAGCGTTAGCGGCAGATGCTTCATGCCGAAGTAGCCGAAAATCCATGACGAGAGGACGATGAGCGACTTGAGCAGAATGAAGCGGTGCACCTCCCAATCGACCTGCGGCACAAAGAATATCGTGTCGTTGAGCCACTCGGGGCACAATGCCGAGACGAGGATAAAGGGCAGGAATATCAGGGTAGAAAAGAGGGTGTTGAGTCCCAAGACGGGCAACACCGCATTTCCTGCCAGCGATTTTTTCTTGAATACATCATAAAAGCCCAGCAATGCCGCCGAGCAGAAAGCCAATAGCAACCACATAAGTTAAATTTATCACATCGAAATCACCTCCCTCCGACCGCTGTTTTCCGCACTCCGATTTATAGGCGAGAACCGACACCTTTTCGTGTGTTTCGCAGGGGCGATGGCAGAAAGTCACGGCATCGCACTCCGCAGCTCGCAACAACGCCTCAAAACGGGGTATTTTGTCTCTCGAAAGCAACACAAAAATCCTTCTGTCGGAGGTGGGGTTTTCCTGTTTTCCCGATGATCATTTCGCGAGATTTCGTTCCCCGAAAACGGGTATTCATCTGTTCCGATATCGGAGAAAAGAGGTTATAAAAAGTTCGCAAAAATAACTATTTTTTTTCATAACTTCGTCAAAGCATCTCCACTTTCAGCCATATTCTACAATCTGTTTTTCACCCTCACGCCTAAAATTTACCCCTCCGCACCCCCGAAAAATTGCTCCGAAAACCCCAATCGGGGCAATTGACTTTGTCCTATATTTCGCAGAAAATCTATCAAATAGATACCTAATGAAAAAAAATAACATTTTTAATATCTAATTTTTCGATTTACACGCGTTTGATAACTAAATCTGTATATTTTTGCGCCCGAAAAAAACGGATACAGTGCTAACAAATCCGGAACTTTGAACACTATGAATTTATCAAACCAGAAATTTACAAAGCAGGCTGCACAGGCAGGTCGCCGCACCCTGCAACTCGGCGGAGAAGCCTCTGCCCGACTTCGTCATCTGTCGAAGCGTTCGTGGCTGCTTCTGACCGCTGCCGCACTCCTTATTGCCGGCGGTGTTTGGTGGTGGATGCGCCCCGAACCCGTGAAGCCGGTCTACCCCATTGTGGAGGTAGCTCCCGTCAATACCGACGATGTCGAGCTTTATGGTGAGTATGTCGGCAGAATACGTGCCCAACAATTTGTTGAAATCCGCGCGCGCGTGGAGGGCTTCCTCGAAAAGATGATGTTCGAGGAGGGTACCTACGTGAAGAAAGGACAGCGACTCTTCCTCATCGACCCCAAGCTCTATGAGGCTCGCGTCAACAAGGCTCGCGCACAGCTCAACAAGGACAAGTCGATGGCCATGAAGGCCCACCGCGATTTGGAGCGTATCCGTCCCCTCTACGAGCAGAACGCTGCCAGCCAGTTGGATTTGGACAACGCCATCGCTTCGTACGAGAGTGCCACCGCCTCGGTGGAGATGTCGGAGGCCGACCTCACACAGGCAGAAACCGCATTGAGCTACACGTTGGTCAGCTCCCCCATTTCGGGTTATATCTCCGAGCGCAGTGTCGATATTGGTACTTTGGTAGGTCCCAACGGCAAGTCGCTGCTCGCCACCGTAGTTAAGAGCGACACCGTGAGAGTGGACTTCAGCATGACGGGTCTCGATTATCTGAAGAGCAAGGCGCGTAATGTGAATTTGGGTCAGAAGGACTCCACCCGCAAGTGGGACCCCTACATCACCATCACTCTGGCCGACAACACCCAGTATCCCCTGCGCGGTCTGGTGGACTTTGCCGACCCGCAGGTAGATCCCGAGACGGGTACCTTCTCCGTGCGTGCCGAGATGGCCAACCCCGACCACATTCTGTTACCGGGACAGTTCACCAAGGTAAGACTCCTGCTCGATGTGAGAGAGCACGCCACCGTAGTGCCCACCAAATCGGTCATCATCGAGAAGGGCGGTGCCTACATCTTCGTCATTCGCCGTGACAGCACTGCCGAGCGACGACTCATCGAACTGGGCCCCCAGGTCAACAACTCTATCATTGTCGAGCGCGGCGTGGTTCCCGGCGAGCGCATCGTGGTCGAGGGCTTCCACAAGCTGACCCACGGAGACAAGGTAGACCCCCGCATCGCCCAAACACAGACTTCGGAAACCGAGGCTACATCCTCAGAAAAATAAACCACAGCCATGAAACTCGATTTCTTTATCGACAGACCCATCTTCTCGACGGTGCTGTCAGTGGTCATCGTCATTGTCGGTCTGTTGGGACTGACGATGTTGCCCGTTGACCAATATCCGCGCATCGTGCCCCCCGTGGTGAAGGTGTCCGCCTCCTACCCCGGAGCAAGTGCGCAGACCGTGACTCAGGCTGTGGCTACGCCCATCGAGCAGGAGTTGAACGGTACGCCCGGCATGCTCTACATGGAATCGACCAACAGCAATACGGGTGGATTCTCGGCTACCATCACCTTCGACATCGACACCGACCCCGATTTGGCGGCCGTGGAGATTCAGAACCGTGTGAAGCAGGCCGAATCGCGTCTGCCTGCCGAGGTGATTCAGAACGGCATCTCGGTGCAGAAGCAGGCATCGAGCAAGCTGCTGACCATCACCCTGCTCTCGACAGACCCCAAATTCGATGAGATTTACCTCTCGAACTACGCCACACTCAACGTGTTGGACATGTTGCGCCGTGTGAAGGGTGTGGGCAGTATCTACAATGTCGGCAGCCGCTACTACGCCATGCAGATATGGGTGCAGCCCGACCGTCTGGCGAACCTCGGTCTTACGGTGCAGGACCTGCAAAAGGCACTCAAGGACCAGAACCGCGAGTCGGCAGCCGGTGTACTGGGTCAGCAGCCCATGACCAACCTCGATATCACCATTCCCATCACGGCACGCGGCCGTCTGTCGTCGGTAGCCGAATTTGAGGAAATTGTCATTCGTGCCAATCCCGACGGTTCGCTCATCCGTCTGCGCGATGTGGCACGTGTGTCGCTCGAGGCTTCGTCATACAGCACCGAGAGTGGTATCAACGGTGGTAATGCCGCCGTGCTGGATATCAACATGTTGCCCGGTGCAAACGCCATGGAGGTGGCTCGCGAGGTGAGAAAAACCATGGACGAAATCAGCCGCAACTTCCCCGAGGGCATCTCCTACAAGATTCCCTTCGACATGACTTCGTTCATCTCACAATCCATCAAGGAGGTGTACCACACGCTGTTCGAAGCCCTGGTACTCGTGATTCTGGTAGTCTTCCTCTCGTTGCAGAACTGGCGCGCGACACTCATTCCCACGATTGTCGTTCCCATCTCGCTCATCGGTACTTTCGGTGTGATGCTCGCCTTCGGATTCTCGCTCAACATGATGACTCTGCTGGGTCTGATTCTCGCCATCGGTATTGTGGTCGATGACGCCATCGTGGTGGTGGAGTCGGTCGAACGCACCATGAACGAGGAGCATCTCTCGCCCAAGGAGGCGACCAAGAAATCCATGAAGGGTCTGGGTAGTGCCATCATCGCCACTTCGCTGGTGTTGTGTGCCGTGTTTGTGCCCGTAAGTTTCCTGTCGGGCATCACCGGACAGCTCTACCGTCAGTTCACCATCACCATTGCCGTGTCGGTGTTGATTTCGACCTTCGTGGCACTGACCCTCTCGCCCGCACTCTGTGCCATCTTCCTGCGCCCCGATTCGGGCAAGAAGAAGAACCGACTCTTCCGCAGAATCAATATATGGTTGGGCAAGGGTAACAAATCCTACGAGAAAGCCATTCGCTGGAGCATGCGCCACTCGCGCCGCATGATTGCCTTCTTCGGTATGACGCTCATCGCCCTGTGGGTGCTCAACAAGGTCGTACCCCAGAGTTTCATGCCGCAGGAGGACCAGGGTTACTTCACCGTGGAGCTGGAGCTGCCCGAGGGTGCCACCCTCGAGAGAACACGCCGCATCACCGACCGCGCCATGAAGTTCCTCATGTCGTGTGACGATGTGGAGTATGTCCTCAACGTGACGGGTTCGAGCCCCCGTGTGGGTACCAACCAGTCGCGCTGTCAGCTCACCGTGATTCTCAAGCCGTGGGACGAGCGCAAGAGCAGCAACATCCGCGAGGTGATGAACACCGTACGCCGCGAGATGGAGCAATATCCCGAAAGCAAGGTCTTCATCAACACCCCGCCCGTCATTCCCGGATTGGGTGCTTCGGGTGGTTTCGAGATGGTGCTCGAAGCACGTGGCGATGCCACGTACAACGACTTGCAGCGTGCTGTGGATACCCTGCTCTACCACGCCTCGAAGCGCAAGGAGTTGGTGGGTCTCTCCTCCTCGATTCAGAAGGACATTCCCCAGCTCTACTTCGATGTGGACCGCGACAAGGCGCAGATGTTGGGCGTTCCGATGGCCGACATCTTCTCCACGGTCAAGACCTTCACCGGTTCGGTCTATGTCAACGACTTCAATATGTTCAACCGTATCTACCGCGTGTATATTCAGGCTGAAGCCCCCTACCGTGCACAGCAGGACAATCTGGGACTGTTCTTCGTGAGAGGTTCCGACAGCGCGATGATTCCCATCACGGCACTCGGCACAACCTCCTACACCACAGGTCCGGGTACTATCCGCCGATTCAATATGTTCAACTCCGCCACCATATCGGGTGAGGCTGCCCAGGGTTACAGCTCGGGACAGGCGATGATGCTACTTGAGAAAATCGCAAGAGAGCATCTGCCCTCGTCGATTGGTATCGAGTGGAGCGGACTTTCGTATCAGGAGAAGCACGTGAGCGGTCAGACCGGCTATGTGTTGGCTTTGGCTCTGCTCTTCGTCTTCCTTTTCCTCGCGGCTCAGTATGAGAGCTGGTCGATTCCCGTGGCGGTGATTCTCTCGCTGCCCGTGGCCGGTATCGGTGCCTATGTGGGTAACTGGGCGTGCGGTCTGGAGAACAACATCTACTTCCAAATCGGATTGGTGATGCTGGTGGGTCTGGTGGCCAAGAATGCCATTCTCATCGTGGAGTTCGCCAAGGACGAGGTGGAGAAGGGACGCGACACGCTGTCGGCTGTCATCATGGCGGCGAAGCTGCGTTTCCGCCCCATCGTGATGACCTCACTGGCCTTCATTCTCGGTATGTTGCCTCTGGTATTTGCCAGCGGTCCTGGTTCGGCCAGCCGTCAGGGCATCGGTACGGGTGTATTCTTCGGTATGTTGGTGGCCATCACCGTCGGCATTGTCTTCGTACCGATCTTCTTCGTATGGGTCTATAACTTGAAAGAAAAATGGAGTAAACGATGAAACGAACAACGATATTTATATTGGGTGCTCTGCTTCTGGCGAGTTGCTCGGTGCAGAAAAAATGCAAGTCTCCGGAGCTGAATCTGCCCGAGCAGATTGTGGCAGGGCACACCGACTCGCTGGCGTTGAGCGACAAAAAATGGTGGGAGGTCTATCAGGATTCCACCCTCTGTGTGCTCATCGACCGCACTCTGCAAAACAACCGCAACATACAATCGGCTGAAGCCTATGTCCGTCAGATGGAGCAGCTGCACCGCATCAGCAAGACCGCCCTCGCACCGGCATTCGGTGCGGTGGCGCAATACGAACGCAAGACCACGGATTACTCCGACCGCCCGTTCAAGGAGGAGCCCAAATTGGGATTGAAAGCCACCATGAGCTGGGAGTTGGACCTGTGGGGCAACCTGCGCTGGTCGAAGCGCAAAGGGGCTGCCGAGTATCTGGCTTCGGTGGAGGCGGCACGTGCCATGCAGATGTCACTCATCGCGGAGGTAGCCACCGCCTACTTCGAGTTGGTCGCCCTCGACCACGAGTTGGAGACCGTGCGCCGTACGGTGGAGACCCGTGAGGAGAGTGTGCGTCAGGCGAAGTTGCGTTTCGAGGGAGGTTTGACCTCCGAGACCGCCTATCAGCAGGCCAAGGTAGAGCAGGCCAGTGCTTCGGCCATGATTCCCGACCTGGAACTGCGCATCGCACAGAAGGAGAATCAGATTTCGGTCTTGGCAGGCGACTACCCCACCCGTGTGGCACGCTCGCAGATGGACATCAATGTGGTGATGCCCGACTCGCTGCCCATAGGTCTGCCCTCGACTCTCTTGCAGCGTCGTCCCGATGTCAGACAGTCGGAGCAGCAGCTCCGCGCCGCCATGGCAGCCGTGGGTATGGCGTATGCCGACCGTTTTCCCCGTTTCACGATTAACATCACGGGCGGTGTCGAGAACAAGGAAATCGACCATCTGTTGAAAGCCCCCCTCACCAACATCGTGGGCAACATTGCATCGCCCCTCTTTGCCTTCGGAGCGAAGCGTGCCAAGTATCGTGCCGCGCTGGCGGCCTACGACCAGGCACGTCTCGGTTACGAGCAGAAGGTATTGGAGGTGTTCCGCGAGGTGAACGATGCTGTGGTGGCGTACCGCAATATGCGCAAGACTGCCGAGCTGAAGTACAACCTCAAGGAGGCTGCCCGTCAGTATGTCGTCCTTGCCAAGTTACAGTACATCAACGGTGTTATCCGCTACATCGATGTGCTCGATGCCCAGCGTAAGTTCTTCGATGCCCAAATCGAGGAGAGTAAGGCCGTGAGAAACGAGCATTTGGCACTCGTGGGACTCTACAAGGCATTGGGAGGCGGTTGGGAGCCTTCGGATGTAGAACAGCAGAAGAAATAGGAATTACCCACTGCTTAGAAAACCGCTGCCGGACATCACTTCTTTTTGAGAAGCTGTCCGGCAGCGGTTATTTTATATTGAGCGGTGCGTTTCCCCGACGAGATTAAAATCCGTTCATCGGTATCAGCACGGTGGGGATAAGGAGCAGCAAGCCGACAAACACCATGAAAAGGATAAACTTCCACGCCCAGCGGAACCATTTGTCGTAGGGAATATGGCTCACGCCCAGCACTGCCATCAGCACGCCCGAGGTGGGAGTCAGCAGGTTGGTGAAGGCGTCACCGAACTGATACGCCATGACTGCCGCCTGTTTCGACATACCGATAAGTTCGGCGAAGGGTGCCATGATGGGCATTGTGAGTGCCGCCTTGGCACTGCCCGAGGGCATAACCAGATTTATCAGCGTCTGAATGGCGTACATCACACTCACGGTCGCCACCTGTCCCAGACCGTCCATGCCTGCCGCCAGATTGTGAAGAATGGTGTCGATGATGCGTCCCTCCTTCAGCACCACGATGATTCCGCCTGCCAGACCGACCACCAACGCGGCACTCATCATATCCTTACAGCCCGTGAGGAAGAGTTGCACCAGTTCGTTGGGGCTTTTGCCGTTGGCCACACCCGAGAAGATGCCCAGTGCAAAAAAGAGGGTCGAGATTTCGGCAATATACCAGCCGTAGCCCATCACACCCACGATGAGGTAGAAAATCGTGAAGAAGAGCAGGCTCATGATATAGAAATGGACGCTCTTGCGCAGCAGGAATATCGAGCTGACTGCAAAAGCACCAGCCAATACAGGAATGAGGGGCAGGTATTCGAAGACCGAATTGCCGATTTTGAGGGTTGTCGTGGGATAATTCACGGCAAAGAGCACCTGCACCACGGCAAGGAAAAGATAACTGCCCCACGCCGCCTTGGGAGTGTGGAACTTCACTTCAAGATTGGTATCGGCGTGGAGTTCGCGCCAATAGTTGTCATCGTGGTAGACCACCGACGATTCGGGGCAACGCTTCACGCGGTTGGCATAGCGCAAAATCCACGCGAAGCCGATGGTATTAATCACCACCCAGCAGAACAGGCGGTACTCGATACCCGAAAAGAGGGGCAGACCCGAAAGGCTTTGCGCGATGCCGATGGTCAGCGGATTGAGTATCGCACCCGCGAAACCCAGACCTGCCGCCACAAATGCCATGCAGACACCCGTGATGGAGTCGTAGCCCATGGAGATAGCCATGGGGACGAGCACCATACAGAACGGTATGGTCTCCTCGCTCATGCCAAAGACCGCACCGAAGATACTGAACATGAGCATGATGCAGACCAGCATCAGGTTATCGATGCCCACCTTTCTAATCAGGCGGTTCGACTCCAGACGGCGAGCCTTTCTCAAGAAGGTCATCGTACCCACATCGAAGGCGCGGCTGTCATTGACAATCCAAAACGCACCGCCGATAATCAGTGTGAAGATGATGATATCGGCCTTATCGACAAACCCTTTGAAGAAGGCCGAAAATATCTGCCACGTCTGCGGCACGCTCTCCACCGGTCGGTAAACCATCTCCTCGATGCCGTTCTCACCGATTTGACGGACATACTCTCCTCCCGGAATCACCCACGTCAAGAGGGCGCAAAAGACAATCACCGAGAAGATAATCACATAGGTATGGGGTACTTTTCTTGTTTTCATGTGGGGAATTTTTGCAAATCGAATGGCAAATTTAATAAAAACTACGCGGAATTTCCACCCCACGACACGACAAAAGTTCCGAAACGAGGTTCGGAACTTTCGTTTTTAAGTGTAGATGTATTGAAATTTGTTATTTGGACGGCTGCTTTTCCGCCACGTCCTTTTCTTCGGGCAGGTGTTTGGCAATGGAGAAGACAAACTCCAGACCGCCCGACTCGCCGAGTCGCACAGAGATGGTACCACCGTGCAACAAAATCACATTCTTGACGATGGAGAGTCCCAGTCCCGTACCGCCCAACTTGCGCGAGCGTCCCTTATCGACACGGTAGAAGCGTTCGAAAAGGTGGGACACGTGTTCGGGAGCTACGCCCTGTCCGTCATCGGAGAACGACAGACGACAATAATCGGGGGTGTTCTCCAAAAGTCGAATGGTGATGTTGTGACCGCCCGAATAGGACAACGAGTTGGACATCAGATTGCGAAAGACCGAAGCCAGAAGGTGGTTGTTGCCACACACCGAGATGTGCTCCTCCATCTCGATGTGGAGTTGCATGTTCTGCTGTTCCAACTTGACCTGCAATTCGTCCGCCACATCGAATATCACATCGTTCAAATCCACCGGCTCCATGGAAATGAGACGGCTCGCCTCGTCCATGCGTGTGATGGTCGCCACATCGTTGAGCATCTGACACAGGCGTTCACTGTTGGCATAGCACTGCTCGATGAACTCCTGCTTGCGGTGCTCCTCGATTTCGGGGTGGGTCATCAGCGTTTCGAGACACGCCTGGATGACCGCTATGGGGGTCTTCAACTCGTGGTTGATGTTGTTGGTCAGCTGTTTCTTGATGCGGATTTTTTCCTGCTCCTCGTACAGGGCGCGTTTGTGTTCGAGTTTCAACTCCTCGGTCGCCTGCTGGAATTTGGCGTAGAGTTGCACGATGTGTCGCGAGATTTTACCCAATTCATCGTTGGGGAAGGGTTCGGTCACGGTGATGGCCTCGCCATTCTGCACACGCTCGACAAAATGACTCAAACTCGAAATGGTCGAGCCGACACGGTAGGCGACATAATACCCCACCACGCTCATGAAGAGGGTCACGCTAATCATGAACCACAGGAAGCCGCTATCGGCTGCCAACACCTCACGTAGCGACACCGAATAAGGCACGGCAGTACGCACCACCACATTCTCGCCCTCCATCGCCGAATAGAAATAGTTGGTAGAGATGGTCTTCGAGTAGCGAATGGCCTGATAGCCCATGCCGTTGTGAATGGCATCGATGACCTCGGGGCGGTCGAGATGGTTGCCCATGTCGGTGACGTTGCCCATGTTATCGAACAGCACCACACCATCGTTGTCGATGACCGACACACGCATACCCTCGAAGGGGGTCACCACATTCTTCATAATCTCCTCCACCGGTACACCGTCGTCCATCATGTTGAGCAGACGCATGTTGAAGAGCTGGAGGGTGCTGTTGAGCTTCTCGGCCTTGAACAACCGCTCACGTTTATACTGGTAGAGGACAAAGCAGGTCATGAGCATGAGCGCAAAACCCAATACCAGCAGGAAGATACGCAGGTGGTAGGGAAGTCTACTTTTCAAAGCCGTAGCCATAGCCGAAACGGGTGACAATATGTTTGCCATAAGGGCCGATTTTCTTTCTCAGGCGTGTGATTTTCACATCGATGGTACGATTGAGCACAAAGACATCGTCGTCCCAGATGCGCGAGAGTATCTCCTCACGCGAGAGTATCTTGCCCAGATTATTCATCAGCAAAATCAAGAGTTCCAGCTCCTTACGCGTGATGGGCACCTCCACGCCATCGACCTCCAGACGTTTGGCATCGCAGTCGATGTGCAGTCCCTCGAAATCGAGGCTGTCGGCCTTGCGCGGACGCTCCTCCTGCTGCTGGCGCGAGGTACGGCGCAACACCGACTTGACACGTGCCAACAAATTGCGAATGGAATAGGGTTTGGTGATATAGTCATCGGCACCCAGATTCAGACCTGCCACCATCTCGTCCTCGGTGGTCTTGGCGGTGCAGAAAATAATGGGAATGGAGAAGGTCTCGTAGTTCTCCTTGAGCATCTGTGCCATCTTGAATCCGCTCATGCCGCCCATCATCACATCGAGCAGGATAAGGTCATATTGGCGGATATCCAACATCAAGGCCTCTTCGGCTGACGATGCGACATCCACGTCATAGCCCTCGACCTCGAGGTTGAAACGCACGACATTGGTCAAAGCCTCCTCATCGTCCACAACAAGTATCTTTTGCTTTTCCATAGCTGAAATTTGATAGGACAAAGATACCAAAACCCCACGATTGTTCGCACCCCTGTGCCAACTCTTAACAAAAACGTAACACTTTGTCGCTGTGAATCAGGCACAAAAAACTCTTACCCTCGCGGGTAAGAGCAACCCAATTAACCTAATTTTAAAAAATGACCCAACGAACGATTACTCCTTCGTTTTAATTAGAATTTATAGTGACACCATGTGAACAGATTTTGGTCTGCACCGGTGTTGGAATCGGACTTTGAAACCTGACCGTCACCGTTGATTTTCTCGCCCGAGAGCGACTCCGAAAGGCGGTTGGTGACACTGACACTCGATGCCGAATTGCCGTTACCCTTCTTGTCGGTGAAGTCAATCAAGTCGATGACATGACCACTGCCCATGACCAGCGCATTGGTGATGGTGGCCTTCGCACCGCGACGAATCTTCATCGCGTCCTGCATCTCTGCCAGCGAGGAGTTGTTCACGATGGTCATGTTCTCGATTCTGAAGTCGGACTGGTGGTTGTGGTCGGGGCCGTCACCATCGAGGTTACCATCAGCCTCAACACCACGGGGATCGGACTCATCGCTGGTGAACTGCTGCTCCCACACGCCATAGCAATTGGAAAGTGTACCGCAGTAACCCTGTGTGAAGTCGCACATATCGTCCTCGCAATTGACCACCAGAAGGTTCTTGACATTGACACTGCCGCCGAAGAACTCCACACCGTCATCGGCACCCTCCTTGATAAAGATATTCTCGATGATGGTGGAATTACCCACACCATTCAGCGTCAGACCGTTGTGCTCGATGTCGGCACTCGAACGCGCACCCGAGTAGTCAATCTCCACGTAGCGCAGCACACCCGAATTGTCTGCGGGATCGTCACCGCCATACTTATAGTCGTTGTTTATCTCCGTGGCACCAATATTGCCCGTCTGCGAAGCACCCGAAATCGGGGCGCGGCCGTTGAGAATGATACCGCCCCAATAGCCCGGTGTGGCGTCGTCGGTATCGGCTGTGAAGACAATCGGCTGTGAGGCAGTACCCTCGGCACGGATTTTACCACCCTGTGCCACAAGGATATAGTTGGCAAAGCCCTTTCTTGCGCGAATGGTCATGCCGGCAGGAATCACCAGCTCGCCACCCTCCTCGACAACGACCGTACCCGAAATATAGTAACGTGTGCCGGCATCGAGTGTCTTTTGTCCCCGAATCACTCCCGAAAGATTCTCCTCGGAGTGGGTCTCGCTGGGCGGAATCGGTGACTTGTCGTCATCGTCGTCATCACACGCGGTAAATGCAGGAGCACTCATCAATGCGGCAATAGCCAGCAAACATAACATTCTTCTTTTCATTGTTTTAGAAATTTTTAGTGAAACTAAAATTGGTCTTTTTTATTGTTTGTATGTAATTAGAACTGACAGGTTACTCCCAGCGAAAAGTCAATGCCGTGTCGATACTTCTTCAACACAACGGCGTGTCCGCTGCTGTTGGCATCGCGAGTCAACTGACGCTTCGAGTCGAGCAGATTTTGCACCTTGAGCGAGAGGGTCACGTGGCGAGAAACTTTTGCACGGGAGATGAAATCGAGTGTCGGTACACCGTGTTCGATGATGTCGCGGTAGCCTTCGGTGCCGATGGTGTAGACACGGTCACTGAAATAGTTGAACACCAGTGTATTGGTGAATGAGTATTTACCGCGGCGGTAGAGGTGCGAGAGGTCGGCATTGACAATCCACGGAGCTGCACCCTCGAGTTGGGAGCCGGTCTTGTCGGTGGCCAGCGGCACATCGGCACACGTATATATATAGGAGCCGTTCAGACCGAACGAAAGTCGGTGGAGTCCATCATCGGAGAGCGACTTTGAGAAGATATTTTTGCGGAACTCCACCTCGACACCCGCCACCGTGGCGTGGTCGGCGATATTTTCGTAGGAGAGGTAACCGCCGGCACTCGCAATCTCGATACGCGAGATGGGATGGGCGATGTGTTTGAAGAAGGTCGCCACGGAGAACAATTCCGAACGGGTGAAGAACCAATCCCACTTCAAATCGATGTTATAGACATCAGAAGGTCGCAAATCGGGATTACCCTGGCTGTTGAACGAAACGCCCGTATAGCGGAACGGGGATATCTCCTTGGGTTGCGGCAGGGTGTAGGTTTTGCTCACGCTCAGTCGCAGGGTGTGCTGGTCGGTGGGGGCATAGCGCACATTCAGACTGGGCAGGAAGTAGGATTTGTCGATTTGACGGCGTCCCTGCGTGCCACCGCGATTGACATTGTAATCCACCTTCATCAGCACATCGTCATATTTGATACCCAGATTCAAAATCAGATGCGAGGCACACTGCCAGGTAGCTTCGAGGAAGACCGTGTGAATATCTTTATTGACCTTATAGCGGTCATCGTTGCGGTCGATTTTGAAGAATCCGTTTTCGAAGTTCTCCGCGTTGTAGTAATCGTCCCACGAATGATGGTTGATGTCGAAGACCGGACGACGCACCACCGAAAGGTCATACTCCGTGGCATCGAAGCGGTGAATGACAAAGCGTCCGCGGTAACCGACCCTCAATCGGGAGATGTGGTCGAAGCGGTCGGGCAATCGGTAGGATAATGCCCAACGGACATGGACATCGTTCTCGTCGAGGTTCGCGAAGTAGCGTTGCTGGACACCCGTTCCCTTCATCGGGACATAGCCCTGCGACTCACGCACGAGGTTGTTGATGCGGCGATCGGGCTCTTCGCCATCGATGGTATTATAGGCAAGTGCCATGGCCATATCGAATTTCTGCGAGAGTCGCCACTCCGACAACAGCTGGTGGACGAAGAGCAGATTGTCGTTCATCTGCTGGCGGCGCATGAAGCCCCGATAGTCGTCCGAAGACTGATAATCGGCATCCATACCCACATAATCGCCCAGCAACTGTTGCGAAGCATGAATCATCATAAAATTGTAGGCCAAATGGTGGACATCACCGGGCGAGTAGCTCAAATTCGCCAAGACAAACTGCTGGGTCTCACGGTCATACTTACTGCCTATCTGGTCCTGCGACAGCTCGCCCGTGGTGACCGAATTGCGCACCTGCTCGTGGTAGTAGTGGAGTTTGTTGCCATGGCTGCCCGACACGAAAACCGAGAGGGGGTGGTGCGCCACCTTGAACTGACGCCCCCAGGAGAAGCCGTAGCCGTGGTTCATCGGCACGGAACGTGAGGTAGGGTCGAGACGGTTTCGAAAGGCATACTGCTCAGTGCCGTGGTGGGGTTTGCCTCCCCGTGCGAAGCCGAAGTAGCCCGTGCCGTCCATCTTCAGAAAGTTCACGCCCACGGTTTGGGTGTTGAGTCCGCCCGACAGGCCGATGGACACCTCACTCTGCGAGGAGAGCTGTTTGGAGCGGATATCCACGTGCGCACCACCCACATCGGACTGGCCTGCCGCACTGAAAGCCTTATTGACCGCAAGGGTCTGTATCAAATCGGTGGAGAAGAAATTCAGCGATACATTCTTATATTCGGGGTCTTCCGAGGGAATGGGAAAACCATTGAGGGTGGTAATATTATATCGGTCGCCCAAACCTCGGATAAAGACATTCTTCACGCCCTCCTGTTTGGAGATGCCCGACACCTTGGTCAAGGCCGCCTGCGCGTCACCCACGCCCTTGCGCGAGAGTTCCTTGGCACCGACCGACTGAATCGCCATCACCGACTCGTGTTGTGCGATGAGGTTCGACTGCTCGCCCTCGCGGTTGAGTTGTCCCGTTACGACCACCTTGTCCATCACCAGCTCCTCGGGGTCGAGTTGCAAATCGAGGGAGAGGGTCTCGCCACGGCGAATTGTGACTTGCTCGCGTCCCGTCTTATAGCCCACGTAGGAAAATTGAAGGGTGCAACTCCCTTCCGAAAGGTGCGAGAGGTGGAAATTACCCTCCGCATCGGAGACACATCCTATCGAAGAACCTTCCACCACGATGGTGGCACCCACGAGGGGCTCTTGTGTTGTGCGCTCTGTAATGCGGCCCTTTACATCAATTACCTCGGCCCAGACCGTCGAACATGTGCCTAAAAAAATCATCAGCAGCAAGGCACATCTGTAACATTGTTTCATTCTCATTCTATCTCTTTAAAATTCTCGCCACAAAAGTCAGACACAGATGTTACACTTCAACAACCGCAAGGTGATAATCTTATTGCACAAGCGTTACATAATTGCAACACCGGGGGGGGGTACAATATATAAAGAAATTTAGGGAAGGAGGGGCTCGCGAGGAAAAGAGAAATCAAACAATATGATTGACATTGCGAAGAATCAACTCATAACAGGTCATGACATCGCCATTGAAGAGCAGAAATTTTTATCTCCGGCAGTATTTGCACGTTTCGGACACAAATCGGAGCTTCTTTTACCTAAAATCGGATTTATGGAAGAACATTGCGTTCTTTCACAGCAATATATGCGACAAAAGCCGTTAATTTGTTGCACGGACAAGGAAATGAAAATCATTTCCATAAAACGACTTTTAAAACAACAAAGAAAACAATCCGAATAACCACTACCCTACCCCTCGGACTCCAAAGCAACGAAGCATGAAAAAGTCATCAACCCCAAATATGCCGACCTCCATCCCTTCGTGGGACAGCTCTCGGCACCCGATTTCTTCGACCGCAACGGCACTCTGCTCCACGGAGGCCGCAACGTCATCAAAGCCTTCGACCACAACGGGGTGAAGTTGGCCGTCAAACGCTACGGACACCTTTTCTTGTGAGGACGGATTTCCGAGAGGGGGTTCGTCTTTTTTTTTGCAGAATCGTGGCGAAAGGTTCGAAAAGGCAGGAATGCAGGGAAATTCGGGGAGGGCGCTCCTTATGTGCGCTTTCGTGTGCTATTTTAGAGGTGAGAAGACAATTATCCACACATTAATTCATCTCTAAAAAATTAACAAAAACATGGCAAGCGCAAAAGTGAAGTTCCGCAAATCAAGCGTTATCGGCAAGGCCGGCACCGTCTATTATCAACTCTGTCACAACAATCTCAGCAAACAAATCTCCACGAAGATACATCTCCAGCCCGACGAGTGGCAGTTGGTGGAGGAGCGCATCGAGAGGAAGTTACCCCTCGCCCGTCATTTGGCGATGTATCAGACCAAAATCAGCAACGACCTCCAAACCCTGCGACAGATTATCCGCTCTCTCGAAGCGCGCCCCCACGGTTACACCCTCGGCGAGGTGGCGGATTTATTCCATGCCACCTCCTCCGAAGAGTCGGTATTGGAGTACATGCGCCGACAAATCGAGCATCTCCGACAAAGGAAACGTTACGGCACGGCCAGCAACTACCGTTGCGCCCTCAACAGTCTGTCGCAATTCCTCCACGGCGAAGACCTCCCCTTCTCCCTGCTCAACGAGGGACTCGTCCTCCAATACAGCGAGTGGCTCCACGACCGCCGTATCAAGAAGAACAGCCTTTCATTCTATATGCGGATATGGAGAGCGGTCTACAACCGAGCCACCAAAGAGAGAATCATCGAGCAGACCTTCCCCTTTCAGAATGTCTACACGGGTATCGACCGCACGCGCAAACGTGCCGTAAACGAGGAGACCATACTCCGACTCTATGAACTGGAGTTGGAGGGACACCCTTCGCTGGCGTTGGCGCGCGACCTGTTCATCTTCAGCTACTGCACGCGCGGCATGGCCTTCGTGGATATCGCCTTTCTCAAAAAGACAGACCTCACACGCACCCACATCCGTTACTGCCGCCGCAAGACCGACCAATCGTTGCAGATACGCATAGAGCCGTGTATCGAGCAGATTATTCGCCGCTACGAGGTCGCCACACGCCACTCTGTCTATGTCTTCCCCATTCTCAGCAGTCAGGACGAGGAGCAAGCATACAAACAATACGAGCGGGCACTTGGCTATCACAACCACAAGCTGAAGCTCCTCGGCGAGATGATAGGTCTCGACCTGCCGCTCACCTCCTACACCTCGCGCCACACCTGGGCAACCACGGCACGCAACCACAACATTCCCCTCTCGGTCATCAGTGCCGGCATGGGGCACACCTCGGAGAAGACCACACAAATCTATCTGGCATCGTTGGAAAATTCGGTTATCGATGATGCCAATTACGGACTGCTTATGCCCATCAATCGGGTGGCAATGCGCTAAAAATTTCCTCTAAAAAGGAGTCGGGGGACTTGCTCTTTCCCGACTTCTTCCCCTTAAAATTGTCTTTCGTTGCCTCCTACGCCCTCCTATTCACGCGCACGGAGAGGCTATCGGTGATTTCGATAGGAGGAAAGTGTAATTTTAAAAACTTTTAGAATACCCTCCCCTTTAATTTAATTTATATAGACAAATAGAGGAAATTCATTTTAAAAATATATAAAAATTTAATAAAGTTATTTATTAATAAAATTATATAAAATCGCTATCAAACAACCATAAAAAAGTTATGAACAAGACATTTAGCCCAATTCTAAACCAAAAGTCATATTTTTAGGCAATACTCATCTCGTGCCGCAGGAGGACGAAGTAGAAATTTAGACCAACTATTTATAAATCAATCTGTTAGAAAAAGTCACAACTCTAAAGGCCTCCACTTATACCTATATTATATTACACTCCCTAAGGGCGAAAACACCATTTTCGGCACGAAGCGACTTTTCATTGAATTTTGGGTCAAAACTATAAAAATCATGGTCGAAATTATCACATTTCACCCGCAAAGGTAAAATTTGCAAATCATTTGTTTTTCAACACCTTACACTATCATAAAGTTCACTAAACTTGCAAATACTTCCTCTCTGTCATCGGACATTTAGAACAAAAATTTCAATCAAATTGCAATCTATAAGTATAACACCATCATTCATTAACAATTCAACACAAAATCACAAAATCCAACGATAATACATAAATTGTTAAAAGATATTATAAATTTCAGGAGTTTTCAGAATCAATTTTAATTTTTTTATAGTATATTTGTTACGTGCATTTTTAGGATAACATATTAAAAACAAATACAACCGACTGCAATACACGGCATTAAACACGAGGACGACTCCCATCGCCTCGCTTTTTTGGTGTGTAGGGCACAAGACAACATAAACACAAGAAACTTTTCTCTAAACCAAATTAAATTTTATGAAACAACTTTACTCCACCTCACTGCTCATGCTCTTTCTGACAGGAGCATGTGTAATGGGTTCATGCTCCGACGATGATAAGTCGCAGCCTGACACCTCCCCACAACAGGAGAACAAGTTTTCATTCAACGAACAGACACGACCGCTCGAGTCGGCTGTCTATGAATTGAAGGAAACAGTCTCGGAAGGTGAAACATCCCAGAAGGACGTAGCTCCCTCGGTGTACACGTTCTACTTATCGCCGACGAAGGGTCTGACCGACGTCAACGGTATGAATGTGGCGGACAACTACATCAAAATCGCGTCAAGCCAGGTGAACGGCGACGTGGATATGAGTGTAGAAGGTAATGAAATCACTTATCAGGATTTGATCTTGAACAACACCAACGCTGCTCAGGCGACCAAATCAGATGTTAAAATACAGATGCTCTCGGCCAAGGTGGTCAACATCGCTATTGATGTTGAGGTCGAAGGCAAGAAGCTCACGGCGTCGTACTACGGTCTCTGCACCAAGCAGGCTGATCCCAACGCCGAGGACAAGATTGACATCACCCTCGACCGTGTCATCAACAGTTTCTATCTGGGCAAGGCTCGTGAGGGCGATTCTCACAACTATTACTTCATCTTCTCGAACGCCAACTACAGCAAGGGTCCTCAGGGCGGTATCACCCTCACCGAGCCGGGTTATATGTTCGTGGCTGACCTCTACGCTCTACCCAAGGAGGATGTTTACGACATGCCTACCGGCGACTACATGCCCAGTATGTTCCTCGAGGATCACACCTTCGACAAGAACTATTCGGGTGTCAGCTATCTGGACGAGGACGGCTCACGCGCACAGCTGCCTCTGGTAGAGGGCGAGAGCATCGCAGTGTCGAAGCAGGACAGCATCTGGACCATATCGGCTCGCATCGTTGACCATGACGGCATGGAGCGTACCATCGCTTTCCAGGGTCAGATGAAGATTAAGGACATGCCTTCGGGCGGCACCGCTACCCTGCCCCAGATCGGCCACGATGTGGAGGTTGTTGGTGTTTCGGCAAAGGCTACCTACTATGGCAACATGATGAACGCCGCAACCGGTATGATGTGGATTAACGTCTATGACGACAAGTACCTCAATCAGGAGGGTTCCAACGGTATGGCTGTGGCACTGGTTGTATTCCACGACCTGTTCGGCAATCCCAAGGACGCTACCATCATGCCCGGTACTTACACCGTGAACCAGTCGTTCAAACACTCGACCTGGTTGCCCGCCATCGAGATTCCCATGCAGGGTATGGTATTCCCCTTCGGAACCTACGCCCAGATGGACGATGGTACCAGCTTCGGTCAGTTCTCTTACGCTCAGAAGGGTACCATCACCATCGAGAACGGCCAGCACATGAACCAGTATAAGATTACCTATGACTTGGAGTCCGCCGATGGTTACAAGATTACAGGTTCTTATGAGGGTATAATTCCCATCACCGATGCTTCGGACGACAAGAATCCCGATGACGGTACTTCGACCCTGGAGCGCGACTACAACATGAATCTTTCGACAGTGAACACAGCCACCTACCATGTTCCTTCTGTAGTTTATGTAGAGGGTATCGGCGACAAGCCCGTATCGACATACCAGTGCGGATTCCAGATTATCAACATCGGTCTCGAGGTCGAGGCTGAATACGAAAAGGACTTCACTCGCCGTAAGCCCGGTGGTGATATCTTCCGTATGGAGCTCTGTACCGAGAAGGGCAAGGAGAATGTCATCACTCCCGGCGAATACAAGGTACAGCCCAACCGCTGGCCCGATTACTTCAAACCCGGCGCCATGCTGCCCGGCATCATCCGAGACGGTGCGTTCACCAGCAGCCGTTGGATGCACCAGGATTATAAGGTATCGGAGAGCGGCTTCGTATTCGAGTGGATGGACGGTCACGCTCTGATTTATGACGGTGTAGTCAATATCTCGAAGGTAGAAGGAACCGACAACTACAAGTTCGAAATCGACGGTATCTGCGGCCGCAAGCACCACGTGAAGGGTACTTGGGAGGGTCCTGTTGTTGCCCTTGGCAACAGCAAGAAGGCTGACGCTTCGAAAGCCAACCACTTCGTCACCAATGAAGAGGTGAAGGAGATGTCGGCAGCTTACCGCAAGGCAGCATCCCAGAAAATCGAAATGAACAAATAATCAAAGGAAAATTTCAAACCGGCGCGGAGAAATCCGCTCCGCGTCGGTTTTCTAATACTCCCCAACGAAAATGATACAACAACTTTACAGAATGCGCACATTGGCGTTAGGTATGTTTGCGGCTCTCGCGCTGTCGACATCCTGCTCCGACGATGATGACATCCAGAGCGGAACGAAAGATCCCGATGTCACTTTCAAGGATCTCATCGAGTATGACAAAACGCCGGCCGTCAAGATAAAATCGGCAATCTATGAGATAGATGCACAGCAGCACTACACATTCTACCTCTCGCCCAGCGAAGGTATCAACGATGTGGAAGGTATGAAGGCTGCCAACGACTACCTGTCGGTGGTAGTAGCTCAGCCCAAGGGCACTGTCAATACCACGTCAGATTTCTTCTCGGTAGCCTACAAGGATATCAGTATCAACAAAAACACCATGACCGATGTCGCTTCGATTTCGCTGTCGGCCGACCTGGTGACTGAAAGCCGTCTGAACTTCCGTCTGGTGATGGAGATGAAGTCGGGCAAGAAGCTCTTCGCCACTTACGAGAATACTTGTACAGAGACTAAGGTTACTCTCGAGAACCAGATGAGCTACAACCGTCAGATACTCGACATCAAATCGGCTATCTACTCTATTGCAAACGAGAAGTACTACTTCTTCCTCTCGCCCACAGCCGGTCTGACCGACTACTCCGAGATGGAGAAGGCCAACGACTTCGTAAAGATTGCAGTGGACAAACCCATCGGTAGCATCAACACCCGTAACGACTTCTTCGAGGTTACCTACGGCGAGAACATCAACGTAAGCAACACCAATCGTGATGACGTGCGCATCATGAACCTCAAGGCGCTGCTCGAGGAGCAGAACGCTTCGCTGAATGTCGAGTTGGAGACCAAGTCGGGCAATTCGCTCTATCTGGCTTACAACGGTGACATTACAAGAAGCGACATCGAGCTGAAGAACCAGTACGCTTACAACAAGGACGTTTACGGCATCGGTTCGGTACTCGAGTGGAAGAACAAGGCCGAGGGCTTCAATTACTACTATATCTATGGTCAGAAGGACATCACCGCTCCCTCGAAGACCGAGCAGGGTGTCATCATCAAGGTGGCTGACTCGCTCACCGGCAAGATTGACCTCTCGAAGGCTGATCCCGCACAGGTAGAGGTTCGCTACGGTGATTTCAAGACCGCACAGGGTATGACCGGTACATTGAACATCGAGCACAAGACCGAGGCTTCGATTGTCATCGAGTTGGACGTTACTTTGGAGAACAACCGAGTACGTGCAGGATACGAAGGTGCATTTGTTGCCGGCTACGACAGCCACAACTACATCAAGGTAACCGACAAGGCCACCACACAGGGTACCATCTTCAAGGCATTCCGTGTTGAGCCTTACGTTGCCGGTCATGTGATTGCCTTTGGTGATGTCAAGACCGTGAACGCTGTCGATGACCTCACAAAGGGTAACTACGCCGTGAAACTCACCGTGGCTGCTACCAAGTTCGGTTCGCTGATCAACGTGGCAGAGCAGAAGAACGACTTCTCGTTCGAGCTCTACGACTACAAGAACTACAAGACTTACTACGTGGAGAATGTGGTTAGCGGTACTATCGAGACCGAGGCCAACGCCGCAAACGACAAGATGGCTTACATCAAACTCGACCTCACTTTGGACAACGGTATCAAGGTTGAATCGGAGTACTATGGTGAGCTGACCGGCGTGAAGGCTCTTCCCGACATGAAGCCCGAGAAGTCCTTCGATTCAGCCATCGTCATCACCGACGATAAAGGACAGAAAGAGCTGTACAACAGCACGGTGACCCGAATGGAGGTACGTCGCGACTTGTCGAACAAGTGGCACGGCTCGACCGCCCACCCCATCTATGTGTTCTACTTTGTCAACGAGCATACTCACGACATTGACGACAGCTACGACATGACCCCCGTTCTGACACTGCCTGTGTCTGCAATCGAGGCAGGTAAAGAGTTTGACCTGACCAAGGCCGGCTTCCACTGGGAGTTCAAATACACCAGCGACCTGCTCTCACGCGCCGGTATGGGTTATTCTGACTCTTACACCGAATACGGCATGACCACACTGATGTGTCCCGATATGGTGAAAGTGAAGGCTGTTCGCAACGCTGACAAGACTTGGGAGGTGGAATTCACCCTGCAGGACTTCGGTGCGTTCAACCAGTGGAACCCCAATGAGAAATCAGGTACGAAGAACATCATCACCATCAAGTGGAAGGGTGCTGCCACCAAGTACTCGGGTCGCAAAATGAACGATCTTACTGACGACTACTACAAATAGTCCGACACCCACAGAGTGATTTTTCAGAGTATGCCTCTTCGAGGCAGGGCACAGGTTCTGCCCCGAAGAGAGCAACTCTAAAAAATAAATCAACTCAAACAACAATTATTATTAACAAACGTAAAAGTCGCATTCATGACAAAAAAACTTTTACTATCACTGATGGCTGTGCTTGCTCTGAGCCTCAATGTACTTGCTCAGGTACATGAAGTGAAGGGTACAGTCAAGGACCAGGCCGGAGAGGCTATCATCGGTGCAACGGTTGTGATTGAAGGCACAACCATAGGAACCTCGACCAATGTCGACGGAGGTTTTGAACTCTCGGCGGTCAATCCCTCGGATATACTGTCCATCGCATATATGGGTTATCAGACCCAGAAAATCGAGGTCGGTTCAAAGACCCACTTCGACATCGTCCTCGTGGAGGATGCCAAGAAAATCGAAGATGTCATTGTCGTAGCCTTCGGTACCGCCAAGAAAGAGGCCTTCACCGGTTCGGCAACCGTCATCAAATCGGACGACATTTCAAAGACTCAGCAGTCGAACGTCGCTCAGTCACTGGCAGGTAAGGTAGCCGGTGTGCAACTGTCGAACACTTCGGGTCAGCCCGGTAAGAGCCCCACGATTCGTATCCGTGGTTTCAGCTCACTGAACGCCGGTAACGACCCTCTCTGGATTGTCGATGGTATGCCCTACTCGGGTGACTTGAACAACCTCAACCCCAGCGATATCGAGTCGATGACCGTGTTGAAGGATGCTGCTTCGAACTCACTCTACGGTGCGCGTGGTGCCAACGGTGTCGTAATGATTACCACCAAGAAGGCAAAGACCCAGGAGGCTCACGTTTCGATTGATGCCAAGTGGGGTGTCAATGCTCGTGCCGTGAAGGACTACGAATACATCACCAACCCCGCACAGTTCTACGAGACCCACTATCAGGCTCTGAAGAACTACTACCTCAGCTCAGGTATGAGTGCAGGTGCCGCTCACTTGCGCGCCAACTCGGCTCTGACAGGTGACGCCGGCGAAGGCGGTCTGGGTTACATGGTCTACACCGTTCCCCAGAACCAGCAGTTCATCGGTACCAACGGTAAGGTGAACCCCAACGCTACTCTCGGCCGCAAGGTCGTTTATGCAGGTCAGGAGTACTACCTCCGTCCCGATGACTGGACAGACGCTGCATTCCGCTCTTCACTCCGTCAGGAGTACAACGCTTCGATTTCGGGTCAGACCGGTAACGCTTCCATCTACGGTTCGTTCGGTTACCTGAACAACGAAGGTATCGCCTACAACTCTGACATGGACCGTTACACTGCCCGCTTCAGAGTAGACTATCAAGCCAAGAAGTGGTTGAAGTTTGGTGCCAACGCCAACTACACCTACTTCGTGTACAACCAGATTGACGATAACGGTGCCAGCAACTCGTCGGGTAACGTATTCGCCTACACCACAACCGTAGGTCCTATCTACCCGCTCTACATCCGTGACGGCCAGGGCCGCATCATGTACAACGAGGACGGCATCAAGCTCTATGACTACGGTAACGGAGACAACGCCGGTATGGTTCGTTCGCTCTTCCCCAACAGCAACGCGCTGTCGGACAGCCGCCTCAACAAGCAGGAGGCCGAGGGTAACGCATTCAACGGTACAGGTTACATCGACATTACCTTCCTCAAGGACTTCAAGTTCACTTTCAATGCAGGTACATCGCTCGACGAGACTCGCTCGACCAGCGTCACCAACCCCTACTTCGGTCAGTTCGCAAGTGAGAAGGGTATGGTTTCGAAGGGTCACCAGCGTAACTTCGACCTGAACTTGCAGCAGATTCTCAACTACACCAAGCAGATTGGCGACCACAACATCAATGTAATGCTCGGTCACGAGTCTTACAAGCGCAAGCTCTATGTTTTGTCGGCTGCGAAGAGCAACATGCTGACTCCCCACAACGACGAGTTGTCGGGTGCCATCATCGACAAGCAGGCTTCCAACTCATCGCGTTCGGAGTACAACAACGAGGGTTACTTCACCCGTGTGATGTACGACTACGCCAGCCGTTACTTCTTCTCGGCTTCGTATCGTCGCGATGCTTCGTCTCGATTCCATCCCGACCACCGTTGGGGTAACTTCTGGTCACTGGGTGGTGCGTGGATTATCACTCGTGAGTCGTTCATGGAGAACTCGCGCGATTGGCTGGACAACCTCAAGTTCAAGGCTTCAATCGGTTCGCAGGGTAACGATAACATCGGTGACTTCCGCTACACCAACACCTACCTCATCGAGAACGCCAACGGTAATGTCTCGACCATCTTCAACGGTAAGGGTTCGAAGAACATCACTTGGGAGACCAACTCCAACTTCAACGTAGGTCTGGAGTTCAGCTTCCTCCACGGTGCCATCTCGGGTGGTGCGGAGTACTTCCTGCGTAAGACCACCGATATGTTGCTGGCCTTCCCCACTCCCCCTTCACTGGGTTACTCTTCGTACTATGCCAACGTAGGTGATATGCGCAACAGCGGTATCGAGGTAGAGTTGAACTTCAACCCCATCAACCGCGAGCACGTACAGTGGAACTTGAACCTCAACATGACGCACCTGCGCAACAAGATTACTTCGTTGCCTCCCGAGCGTCGTACCATCGAGGCTCAGGGCTATCAGGGTTATGTATCGGGTACTACCTTCTTCGGTGAGGGTCTTCCCATGTACACCTTCTATATGAAGAAGTACGCCGGCGTATCGTCGGAGGGTAAGTCTCTCTGGTACATGGATCAGAAGGACGAGTCGGGTAAGGTGACCCGCATGACTACCGACGAGTACTCGAAGGCTTCGGATTACCTCTGCGGTAACCCCATTCCCGATGTATATGGTGGTTTCGGTACCAGCTTGAACTTCTACGGCTTCGACTTCAGCATCGACTTCACCTACCAGATCGGTGGTAAGGCTTACGATTCGGGTTACTCGGCTGCCATGTACTCGCCCGCCAACAAATCGACAGGTATGAACTGGCACAAGGATATTCTCAACGCTTGGTCGCCCGAGAATCCCCACTCGAACATTCCTCGTCTGCAGTATGAGGACAAGGACCAGAACAACAGTTCTGACCGCTTCCTCACCGATGCAACCTACCTCAACCTGCAGAACATCAACTTCGGATACACCCTGCCTTCGAAGTTTACCCGCAAGATGGGTATCGACAAGGTACGTATCTATCTGTCGTGCGAAAATGTTTACTACTGGTCAAAGCGTAAAGGTTTCGACCCCCGTTACTCTTACTCGGGTGCTACCAGCCAGGCAACCTACTCGCCCGTGAGAACCATCTCGGGTGGTGTAAACATTCAATTCTAAATGTTCGAATCTGACTTTGAATTTGTAAAATATGAAAAAAGTAAAAAATATAACATTTGCGGCTATCTCGGCAGCCATGCTCTTTACGGGTTGTATCAAAGAGGCTGAGCCCTATTCGGTAGCCACAGAAGAGCAGGTAACCCTGGAGACTCTGATTCAGGGTATCCCCGCATCTCTCGTTCAGGCCGGCTCGACAGGTTATGCACAGCAGGGCGCTGCCTGGGACTTTGCCCTTCCGGCTATCCACCTGGCAACCGAGTCAATGACCGGTGACCTGGTGGTTAACGGTAACGTGGGTTACGACTGGTTCTCACAGTGGGGTACCAACGATGCTCTGGGTGCCGATTACGCTATCGGTGCTCTTCCCTGGGACAACTACTACTCATGGATTATGGCAGCCAACAACGTGATTCAGCATATCGGCGATACCGATGTCAATTCACTGACTGCAAAGGAGAGATCGTTCCTCGGATTCGCTTACACCTACCGTGCAATGTTCTACCTCGATCTGGTAAGACTCTATGAGTTCAAGGAGAACAAGTACACCGAGGCTCCCAACGTGTTGGGTCTGGGTGTGCCCATCGTACTGCCCGAGACCACCGAGGTACAGGCCAAGAACAACCCCCGTGCCAAGGTAGAGGACATCTACAATCAGGTTATCTTCCCCGACTTGTCGAAGGCTGAGGAGCTGCTCGCCAGCTACACTCCCGACAACAAGTACGCCATCAGCACCGCTGCCGTTTATGCACTGCAGGCTCGTGCATGGTTGGAGAGAGCTACCGTAACCAACAACAACGAGGAGTACACCAAGGCTGCCGATTGCGCTCGCAAGGCCATCACCGCCAGCGGTTGCACCCCTCTGACTCAGGCCGAGTGGGAGGATCCCGCCAACGGTTTCAACAACGCCAATTCGAACAACTCGTGGATTTGGGGTCTGGCTCTGCCCAGCGAGAGCGCTACCAACCTGATGTGTTTCACCGCTCACATGAGCACCGAGAACGCATGGAGTGCTTACGGTAACGACGCCTGCCGTGGTATCAACCGCAACCTCTTCAACAGTATCCACAACAAGGACTTCAGAAAGCACTCATGGTTAGCTCCCGAGCGTAACAACCCCGAGGAGGAGTCTTACTCTTACAAGAGCTGCCGTCCCGACGGAAGTGTTTATCTGAACAAGCTGCCCGACTACTCGAACATCAAGTTCCGTCCTGCACAGGGTAACTTCAACGATCCCAAGGTGGGCGGTGCTGCCGATCACCCCTTGATTCGTGTCGAGGAGATGTACTTCATCGAGGCTGAGGCAAAGGCTCACATCAACCTTTCGGACGGTGCTCGCCTGCTCAACGAGTTCATGAACAACTACCGTATGACTGACGGCGGTGTATATGACTGCACAAACATGGCTACCACCATCGAGTCGTTCACCAACGAGATGCTCCTTCAGAAGCGTATCGAGTTCTGGGGCGAGGGTATCATCATGTTCGACCTCAAGCGTCTCAACGTATCGACCAAGCGTGGTTACGTAGGTACCAACGCTCCCGGTTCGTACCGTCTGAATGCCGACGGCCGTGCACCCTACTGGAACTTCGTGATTACCCGTGGTGAGACCCAGAACAACCCCATCATCGGTACTCAGAACAACCCCGACCCCTCACAGAGCATCAAGCCCTGGAACGGTTGATAACAGCCCCTTGAATAATCGATTTGTCAAACTATAAAAGCAAAAATCGTGAAGACATTAAGAAATATATTACCGTTGCTGATGGCATTCATTGCCTTCGCAGGATGTTCGGACGACCTGACTTACAACAAGGGTGAGCAGGAGCAGTCCAACTGCTACGGTGTCTACTTCCCCAAGAAGCAGAAAACCAAAACCAATTTGGAGTTCGAACCCGGAGCAACCACATCGGTAACCTACACGGTGAAGCGTCGCAACGTTGTTGACCCCATCACCGTACCTCTGGTGGTCAATGCCAACGAGGAGAACATCTTTGCTGTCGAGCCCCTGACTTTCGAGGCAGGTGAGGCTGAGGCTCAGATGACGGTCAACTTCCCCAACGCACAGATGGGTAAGACCTACACTTGCAACATCACTGTCGAGGATCCCCTCTACGCTTCGGTGTACAGCAAGGACAACACCAACATCTCGCTGTCGCTGGTACTCGCCAAGTGGGACAAGGTTACCAACGGTGATGCCACTACCGGTCTCTATCGCGATGATATTCTCGGTAACTTCTACTCGCTCAACAGCGAGGGCTTCAACCCCACTCCCGAGGTGAAGGTCGAGATTTTCGAGCGTTCGGACAAGAAGGGTTACTACCGTATGAAGGCCTACACTCAGGAGTTCATCGTGGCATTTGCCGGTGGTCCCGTGAATGTAGAGTGCAAGGACGCATGGACTTATGTCGATGCAACCGACCCCGAAAAGGTATTCTTCCCCTACCAGAGCACCGGTCTGACACTGGTTCCCAGCAGCGGTGAGACTTACTTCGCATCTTCGGTTCCCGAGAACTTCTCGCTCGATGCAACTGCCGGCCAGTATGGTAAGTTGAAGGACGGTATCATCTCGTTCCCCGCACAGAGCATCGTTGTCGAGTGGCCCAACAGCTCCGACGCAGGTAAGTTCTTCTACGCTAACAACAACGGCATGCATCGTATCCTTCTGCCCGGTGCAAAGGTATTCGATTACTCGGTACAGCTCTCGAAGGGCGAGCCCAAGGACGGTGCCGTTGATATCGCAGCCAAGATGGGTGAGCACGCAGCCAAGTTGCGTTACACCTTCTTCTCGGGCAAGCTCTCTGAGGGCGAGGCCATGATGAAGGCTCAGGACATCGACGCCAACAAGATTCCTGCCGACAAGATTAACGAGATTACCGCCGACGGTACCATCACTGCCAAGGATATGGCAGAGGGTACAGGTGTTTATACCCTCGTGGGTTGTATCTATGACGACAAGAACGTCATGCGCGGATTCACCCACATCTCGTTCGGTTTCATCGCCAAGGGTGATGAGTATCCCGTGGTTCTGACTGTCGGTCTGGAGGCTACCAACGAGTTCGCAGGTATGGGTATCAACTCCGATAACTCTGCCAAGGTATATGCCTACGGTGAGAACATCGAGTCTATCAAGTACGGTCTGTTCGCCACCAAGAAGATTGGTGACGCCAACCTTGAGGCTACCCTCAAGCAGCACGGTCAGCCTTTCACTGCCGAGCAGCTCAAGGAGGTCAACGAAGGCCACTTCAGCCAGATGCTGACCAATCTGAACGGTGACACAGAATACACTTTCGCAGTTTTGGCTTACAACGGCTTCGTCAGCAAGCTCATCACCGCGACTATCCGCACCACCGGTAAGTACAACCCCGGTTTGGAGCCCGGATTCGTATTCGAGGACTTCCTGCCTGCATCGCAGCAGCCCACCAAGGAGAAGCTCATCTCTACAAAGTGGAACTACTACGCTACCAATGTCATGTCAGAGCAGCCCATGCGTAAGAAGCTCGGCACGGTGACCATCACCGATGCTCCCGACAACGCCGAGGACGATAAGGGTGCCGACCTGCTGATGATTAAGGGTCTTCAGGGCGTGACCTTCGACCAGGGTGGTGAGCTGCCCGCAGCTTACGTTCCCACATCGAACATGTTGAAGAACGCAGGTATGATTGGTGCCATCTCTCCCCGTCTGTCAACTACTCCCGTGGGTAAGATTGACGGTCAGGACATCATCTGCGGTTGCGTGGCTGAGGAAGACACCGACAACGTATATGCATTGAGCTACCCCTTCCTCGGTGGTGCCGTAGCTGACGGTTACATCTATTTCGTTCCCACACCTGCATATCAGATGTCATCGGGTATGACCTTCCGCTATATGTTCACCGGTAGCAGCAACACCGTATTCACCCTGCTGACCGACATGTTGCTCGTAGATCCCGACAAGGATATGGGTGGCATTCCCGAGGCAGCCGCTGCCCGCATGAGCAAGATGAACGAGATGGCTCGTCAGATGGCTACTCCCAAGAACTTCGTTGAGCTGCCTGCATTCGCAGCAAACGGTGCTGTGGAGGTTAAGCACGAGCTGATCAACCTGGCTCAGGGCTTCATTCCTGCATCGGCTCCCCAGTTCAAGGTGAGCGGTGCCGAGGTGGTATTCACCCAGAAGACAGAGCAGCCTGCCGGCGGTTCGGCTACCGAGTTCACCATGAAGAAGACCGACGTAGCCTTGCTGGTACGCAAATAGGACTATTCGGGGGAGGCCGAACGGCCCGTCTGTGAGACCTCCCCTTATCTACTTAACGCAGAATAATTAAAACAGCATATAATATGCATAATAAAACGAAATCCCTGATTTTAGCGTCTCTGCTGCTGGCTGCCTGCTCGACAGACACCTTCCAGGAGATGCCCGGCAATGAGACAGAACAGCCTGTTGCAGTGACCAAAATCTGCAACTCGGCGGACGATGCCGTAGCCGGTTCACTCATCGTATATTTCGACGACGACGCCATTCCCCAGCTCGAGGCTTCGGCTCTCAACGCTGTACGCACACGTGCCACTATGACCCGTTCGGGTATCGAGTCTTTGGACGAGGTTCTCGACAGACTCCACGTTACAAAGCTGGAGCGTGTATTCCCCGAGGCAGGTATTCACGAGGCTCGTACACGTGCTGCCGGTCTGCACAAGTGGTATGTGCTCTACTTCGACACCGAGGAGGCGCTCGAGGAGGCTGCCGAGCAGCTCGCAGGCGTGGCTCAGGTATCGAAAGTCCAGTATCGTACCCGTCTTTACAAGGCTTCGGACTGCAAGGCTTATCCCTTTGAGCCCGCAGCCGCTACTCGCAGCTTCGTGCAGTCGGACTTCAACGACCCCCAGCTGCCCTGGCAGTGGCACTACATCAACAACGCCGATATGGCTGTTGCCAACACTTCGGTGGCAGGTGCCGACATCAATGTGGCTGACGCATGGAAGCTCACCGGTGGTGACCCCCGCGTCATCGTGGCTATCGTCGATGAAGGTGTGAAGCACACCCACCCCGACCTGGCTCCCAATATGTGGACCGACAACGATCCTTCGTCGCCCACCTACGGCCAGCACGGTTTGAACTTCGTCACCAACGGTCCCGTCAGCTGGAACCAGAGAGGTGACTCGGGTCACGGTACTCACGTGGCAGGTACTGTCGCAGCGGTGACCAACAACGGCATCGGTGTTGCAGGTGTTGCAGGTGGTACCGGTAAAGGCGACGGTGTTCGCATGATGTCGTGCCAGATTTTCTCGGGTAGCGATCATGGTGATGCCCTCGTATCGAGCCGCGCCATCAAGTATGCTGCCGACCACGGTGCTTCGATTCTCCAGTGCTCATGGGGTGTTGCAGGCGGTCTGATTACCTCGGACAACGTCTACAAGAAATCATCGCCCATGGACTTCGAGGCCATCAACTACTTCATCGCACAGAAGAACTGTGACGCCATTGACGGTGGTCTGGTAATCTTCGCAGCAGGTAACGAAAGCACTCCCATGTCGGGTTATCCCGCAGGTTACCGCGACTATATTTCGGTAACATCGTTCGCTCCTGACTACCTGCCCGCAGCCTACACCAACTACGGCCCCGGCTGTAACATCGCAGCTCCCGGTGGTGAGACCATGGGTCTGAGCGGTGGTCAGCGCGCCGGTGTCCTCTCGACTCTGGTATCGGAGTTGAACAAGGGTGCCGACTATGGTTACATGCAGGGTACCTCGATGGCTTGCCCCCACGTGTCGGGTGTTGCCGCTCTGGGTCTCTCGTATGCACTCAAGCAGGGCAAGAAGTTCTCGGTAGAGGAGTTCAAGTCGATGTTGCTCACTTCGGTGAACGAAATCAACTCTCACCTGGTAGAAGGTTCGAAAACGACCATTCCCGATGTGTCGATTTACTACGACAAGATGGGTACCGGTATCATCGATGCATACCAGCTGCTCATGCAGATTGACGGTATTCCCTGTCTGAAGGTGAACATGGGTGATGTAGCCCTCATTCCTCTGACCAACCACTTCGGTCAGGAAGCTGAGGATTTGACCTACACCGGTGTCGAGATGTCGGAGGCCGACATGGAGAAACTCGGTATCAAGGACGCTCCCCAGATGTACAACGGCAAACTGATGATTAAGTGCACCAAGCCCGGTGTTGCCCACATCAAGGTTTCGGCTGTTGCAGGTGGCAAGAAGCCCGGTAACGACTTCGTTATGGGTGGTATGGTCATCACCAAGGAATTCGCTGTCATCGCACGCGCCAACAGCGCAGCTAACGGTGGATGGTTATAATCAAATAAACTGTCAATTCAATGAAAAAATACATTTTATATCTGCTCGCATTCTTGTTCATGGGTTTGTCATTCACCGGCTGTTCGGACGATGACGATGCAAACTGCTCACCCAAACCCATCGTTGGCGAATGGCGTATGGTATCGTGGTCAGACACCTCGGTAGAAGGTATGAAGGTTTACCTCCATCTGACTCCCTGCTCGACTTTCGAGTTGTTCCAGCGTATCGAGAATACCCACTACACCAAGTACACCGGCAGCTACTCGGCTTCGGCCGGCATCCTCTCGGGTGTTTACAGCGATGGCGAGTCGTGGGTAACCGACTACAAGTACTCGCTCAGCGAGGACGGCAACACTCTCACTCTGGAGACCGTCAACGAGCCTGTCGAGACCAGTGTTTACACCCGCACCATCATTCCCGATGATGTGAAGAACACCAAATCGACTCGCGCTCCGGCCAACACTCGTCGTGTCCTATAATCGGAGTAAATCCCCAACCAGGCAGAATCCGTTCTGCGACTCAAAAAGTTCATTCTAATTCTTTTCAACGGCCCACTCCGACACGAAAGTCGGAGTGAGCCTTATAAAAAAGACGACAATGACCCATTGATTCGCCGGACGGATTCTGTTTTTTCACCTAAAAAAACTAACCAAAAAATTTGATGGACGTATGGAAAATTTCTGCAAAAGACTTGTTTCTAGTCTCTTTCTCTTGACAGCCGTCAGCCTTTTCGGCGGTTGTGATGACAACGAAATCACAACAGGCCCCTCAATGCCCGGCATCACGGTAACCGAGAACGAATTTTCGGAATTCTATGAGGTGACTGCCCCCAAGGAGGCACAGCCCGGAGAGACAGTGAGTGTAGGTGTAGTCGTTACCGACGAGAAACACTATGTAGAGTTCGTAACCGCCAACAACGTGGCATGTACTCGCGTTGAAGGCGATTTCCGCAACGGTACTTATGAATTCAAAATGCCGGACAGCCCCGTGAAAATCGGTGTCCTCATCAGAGAATTCAAAGCCGAAGAATATCCCATCAAGGCCGAAGATACAAAAGAGTACACCATAAAGGCTCCCAAGACTGCCGAAGCCGGCAAGACTGTCGATGTGGAGATTGTCGTCAGCGATGGCCTTTTCACCGTCAGCGCGTGCCTCTTCAACGGCAAGCCTTGCGACCTGGTTTCTGCCAAGGAGATTACCTGGCATTATAGCTTCGTCATGCCCGCCGAGGCTGTGGAGCTGACCGTGGAGACCGACCTCGAGAAACACATCATCAGTCTGAAGAAGGGTGACAACACCTATCTCAAAATGTTGAACTGCTGCGATGACTGGGAGGCTGTTCCCCCCGTATTCGACGAGTCGAAGTACGGTATCGTAAAATTCCTGTGGGGCGCAGAGCTGGGCTTCGATGCCACACTGACCATCACCGGACAGACCACAGGCACCGAGCTGCCCTACGAGTGGACCGACAAGGACTACAGCTTCGGTAAGTGCTGGCAGTGCGTAATGCCCGATGAGCCTATCTTGCTCGAGACAAAGGGTATCGAAAAGACCGACTATCTGGGCAAGCCCTTTGTGGGTGAGTACCGCGGTGTGGCTCTGGTTGCCGGCAAGACATCGCCCGTGAAAGGCTCGTCTTCGGACTTCACCCTCTCGCTGAAGAGCAACACCTCGTTCGTTGCAAAATCGACCGATGCCAACAAGTTCGATTTCGATGGTTGCTACTCGTTCAACGACAGCGACAACACCTTCGACTACATCGCCGAATTCAGCGATGACGGCTACGGTGAACCCGATTTCGGTGTCAGTGGTACATGGCTCACCGATGGTGTGATGTATGTTCACGTGAACAACCTCCAGAACGACAAACCCGAGAACAAGAGATTCTATCTGATGCACACCTCGGAGTTCACGAGCGTGAGCGTGGCCGACAACACCTACGGTTCGCACTATCTCGTGGAGATGAAGCGTCAGGACAAGACCGTATGGTTCTACCTCGAGCCGCAGACCCACTCCATCACTCCCGTGGAGCTGACCTTCACCAAAGGCAGTTCGATTGGCGAGGCTTGTGAGGCGCTGGTAGCTACCGATGGCAAGATCCTCTTCAAGTATTCACTCACCTCTGCCAACGACAACGCTGTATTTACCACCAGCGGCAAGGAGGCAGGTACATACACCGGTGCTTCGGACGAACCCGAGCTGACACTCGACGGTTTCGGCAACGCAACACTCGGTGCTGCGAAGGGCACTTACACCATTCAGGGTTCTATCGTTTCGGTAACCATCAACGGTGCGAAGACCGACTACCAGATTGACATCAACAAGATGACCTACGTCAAAGTGGTAGCGGGCGAATGGGACGGACCCAAGACCTTCAACGCCGAGTTCACCAAGGAGTCGGGCATCGCCGTAATTTACGGCAAACCCACCAATGGTTCGTTGAGCATCCGTCTGGATACCAACTTCAGCGGTAAGGAACAGAAGGGTGCAGTAAAGGTTATGGCTTCAGTTTATGACACCGACTCGTCCCACAACACGGAGATTGCCAACAGTGCCAAGACATGGAGCTATGATGTGAGCACACAGACTCTCATCGTCTCTCGCCTGCTGGTCGGCACCGAGGATGGTCGAAGCACCGAGCGTATAGACCTTCGTTTCAAGGTTTCGGCAGACAAGAAGACCCTCACCTTCGAGGAGGATAAGTTGTTGCGTGCCACTTCGGGTGGTAACAACACCTATCTCAAACTCAAGGGTGTGGAGCTGAAAGCCCAGTAATCAGGCTGACAGCCACAAATAGCAGACAGCGGACAAGTCAATGTCCGCTGTCTTTTTTTGTGGCTGTATCATCGGGTGGAGGGAAGGGTGCGTTGCTCAGGGTTGTGTCTTGCTCGCAGAGGACTCCCCTACTGCCGTTTATTGAGTTCGGAGTATAGTTACACTCCATTCGGCACAAACACCGTCAAAAGGGAGGAAAAGCAACAAAAAGGGTTAGGTGAATGAGTATGGCAGAGTGTTCGCAACCCAAACGGCTCTCCGCAGGGCAAAAAAATATCCCCTCCGACACAAAATCGGAGGGGATAACTTTATCAGAGAGGATTGTCCCGTTACTTCTTGATGGTCTTCATCATCTCCTCAACGGCACGAACCAACTGCTGGTCCTCGCCACGCAACTGCGATTCGGGAGTGTTGTAGATTTCGATGTCGGGCTGCAACTCCAAATTTTCGAGGTAGCGACCCTGCATATCCTTCATACCCACCTCGGGAATACCGAAGACAATGGTGGGGTCAATCTGGGTCTCCCACCATACGGCGGTCATCGTACCCGGAACGGGAGCACCGATGAGTTTACCCAGCTTGAGGGTCTGGTAGGTCCAGGGGAAACCGTGTGCATTGGAGTAGTTGTCCTCGCACATCAGCACACACGAAGGCTTCGTCCAGCGGTTGAAGGGGTCGTTACCGACAAACTGACCGCGGGGCATGAACTTGGCAAAGACCTCACCGCTGAGCAGGATAGCCAAATCCTCGTGCAGCCAGCCACCGCCATTGTGACGGGTATCGACCACCACGGCCTCCATGTTGCGGCAGTGTCCCAAAAGGTGAGAATAAACCTCGCGGAAGCTCTCGCTATCCATGCCCTTGATGTGGACATAGCCGACCTTGCCACCCGAAAGTTTCTCGACCATCTCGCGCTTGCTCTCCACCCAACGGCGATACAGCAGGCGGTTATGTGCGCTTGCCGAGAAGGGTTTTACCTCCTCCTCGAAGCGTTTCTTGGTCTGGGGGTCAAAGACGGTCAGCAGGACGCGCTTCTGCACCTTGCCACTCAACAGAGGATAGTAATCCTCGCCCTCCTTGATGAGCTGACCGTTGATTTTCTCAATGACGCAACCCTCCTTAATCTTGGAGTTCGCCTTGTCGAGGGGTCCGCGTTTGAGGATTTCGGCAATCTTCAGACCGTCACCCTTATAGTTGTTGTCGTAGAATGCACCCAGATAAGCGGTCTCGGGGCAGGTTGTGGTGGCGAAGTAACGCGCACCGGTGTGCGAACCGTTCAGCTCGCCCAGCATCTCGGACAGCATCTCCGTAAAGTCGAAGTTGTTGTTGATGTGCGAGAGGTACTTGCTGTACTCCTTCTGATAGCCCACCCAGTCGATACCGTGGATTTCGGGGTCGTAGAACTTGTCGAGCACCTGACGCCAGGTGTGGTTGAAGATATATTCGCGCTCCTCGGCAGGACGATAGGTGAATTCGGCACGGAACGAGATGGGCTTCTGGCTGTTGTCGTTCATCGACACCTTCTTGATGCCGCCACCTGTCAGAAGGTAGATGTTCTCGTGCTTCTTGTCGGTGCGCATGGCGTTGCCACCCACGCCCTTCAACACAATCTTCGAGGAATGGTCCTTCAAGTCGTGTACCCAGAGGTCGCTGCCCCCCTCGAACGAGGTGAGGTAGTAGAACTTGTCGCCCTTCTTGTTGAGTATTCCGTCACGCAGGTTCGAAGAATTGACCGTCAGACGCAGAACGCGGTATTTGTTGTTCTCCAAGTCGAACTTCAGAGGCTTCACCTCGTCCTTCTTCTTGTCGTCCTTTTTGGCGTCTTTCTTGTCAGCCGACTTATCGTCTTTCTTCGACTTCTTGCCGTCCTTCTTTACATCTTTCTTGTCGTCCTTCTTCTCGGCCTCGGCCGCCTTCTCCTGCTCCTCCAGGAGAGCCACCTCCTCCTTCGAGAGGAGGAACTTGTCGTAAGCCTCGCCATCGAAGAACATGATATAAGCATCGTAGTGAGAGCCCCAGCTACCGTGGCTGCGGTAACCCTGACGGTCGGACTTCCAAATCATCGCCTTGCCGTCCATTGCCCACTTCATGCCCGAGTCGGAGTAACCGCTCTCGGTGAGGTTGGTCATCTCGCCACTACCGTCGGCCTTCACCAGCACGATGTCGGGGTTCTGCCAGCCGCCCACCGAGATGTAGCGTGCCAGGAACCACTTACTGTCGGGTGCCCATTCGTACTCCTGGTCACCATCGGCATAAGAGTAGTTGTACTTGCCCTCCAAGACGGTACGCACCTTCTTGCTCTTGAGGTTGATGACGCGCAGCGTGGTACGCTCCTCGAGGAAGGCCACCTCCTTGCCATCGGGTGAGAATGAGGGCTGGAACGAAGCCTTGTCGGTCTCGACCAGAGCCTCCTCCTTCAGTTCGTGGGCATAGGTGAAGAGTTTGTCCTCCTTGCGGACAAGATCGGTCTTGTAGATACCCCAAGTCTTGCCGCGCTCGGCAGAGTAGACCAGCGAACGACCATCGGGCGAGAAGCTCAAATCGCGCTCCTGCTGGGGAGTATTGGTAATCTGACGGGTGGTCTCATACTCGGTCGAGGTGACGAAGACATCACCGTGAACGATGAATGCCACCTCCTTACCGTCGGGCGAGACCGCCAAATCATAGGCACCACGGCGCAGGGTGTGGTGCTCGACCTGATTTTCGAGGTTGTCGGCCACAATCTTCACACTCACCTTGCGGGGCTGCTCGCCCTCCTTCACGGTGTAGATTTCACCATCGAAGCCGTAGCAGAGCGTACCCTTCTCATCGGAGGAGAGGAAACGCACGGGGTGGGTCTTGTGACGGGTAATCTGGGTCTTGTGCTTACCCTCAAGGTCACTCTTATAGATATTGAAGCTGCCATTTTCCTCGCTCAGGTAGTAGAACCCCTGCTCGTCGGGAGTCCACACGGGGTTGCGGTCCTCACCGCGGAAAGTGGTAATCTTCTTATAGGTGCGTTCGCCATCGAGCGATGCCATCCATACATCGCGTGTGATGGACGACTGATGGTGCTTACGCATGGGGTCCTCATAACCCTTCTTGTCGTGGTAGAGCATCTTGTCGCCCTTCTTGTTGAGTGCGACATTCTCCATCGCCAGTGACGAGAACAACTCGGGACGCTCACCCTTGAGGCTCACCTTATAGATTTGGGGGAACATCGACGAGGGGAACTGGCTGTCGTTGACGTCCTGCATCATGTTGGCCGTGTAGAGGACATGCTCGTTGTCGAGGAAGGTCTCGGGCATCTCCTTGGTCGAGTGGGTCGTAAGGCGTGTGGGTACACCGCCCTCACGCTCCATCACAAAGATGTCGAAGCTGCCGTTACGGTTCGAGGCGAAGGCAATTTTCTTGCCGTCGGGCGACCAGATGGGTTGGGTGTCGTGTGCCGGATGGGTGGTCAGCTGTGTGGCGCGACCGCCTGCCGTCGGCACGGAATAGATGTCTCCCTTATAGGTGAAAACAATGGTTTCTCCATCGGGAGAAATTTGCGGATAACGCATCCACTGGGGCGCGTTGTCGGCAAACACTCCGGTTGAGAACAGGAGTGCAGAGGTTAATAGGGAAAGAAATTTCATACGTTTTGGGTATTTATATGAGGTAAAGATAAGTCTTTATTACCAAATAACGGGGCTGTGACCCACTTTTTTCGGCAACCAAGGATTCTTTTCACAAAAAAGGGCAGAAGCCGACACCCCACAGGCATCGGGATACTGTCCTTTGTAGAAGTTGATAATCAGCCGTGAAGCGATTACCTACATCACATGACGCAAAATCGCCTCCACCTTGTCGAGGGTGACGATGCCGTGCTCGCCCAACTTCCAACCGCGTTGGCGGAAGCGTTCGACAATGGTGCGAATGGTCGGCTCGCCGATGCCGTAGTCCGAGAGGTGGATTTTCATGCCCACCGACTCGAAGAACGTCTCCGTGCAACGGATTGCCGCATCGATACGTTCGTCTGTCGAGCCTTCGCGAATGCCCCACACGCGCTCGCCATACTGCAACAGCTTCGCCTCCTTCTCGCGGCGCATGACGTGCATCACGCCCGGGAAGACAATGGCCAGCGTGACACCGTGGTCGAGACCGTGGAGTGCCGTCAGGTCGTGGCCTATCATGTGGGTAGCCCAGTCCTCATCGACACCCATGGCTATGAAGCCGTTGAGTCCCATGGTAGCAGTAATCATATAGTCGGCGCAGTCGTCATAGGAGCGTTCCTCGCCCAGAAGTCGGGGTGCCACCTCGATGAGGGTCTGCAACAAGCCCTCCGCCCAGCGGTCCATCACACGGGTGTGGTTGGCGGTGGTGAGGTACTGCTCCAAAGTGTGGGCGTAGATATCCACCACACCGTTGGTAATCTGACGCTTGGGCAGCGAGTAGACCACCTCGGGGTCGAGAATGGAGAAGCGCGGGAAGACCAGTTCGCTCCCAAACGAGTGTTTTTCCTGCGTCTCACGGCGCGAAATCACCGCTCCGCAGTTCATCTCCGAACCTGTGGCGGGCAGAGTCAGCACCGTAGCTAAAGGCAACGCCCGGGTTACCTTCGCGCCACCCACGAGCAGCTGCCACGGGTCACTCTCGAAGCAGGTAGCCGCCGCGATGAACTTCGTGCCGTCGATAATCGAACCGCCACCCACTGCCAGCAGCAAATCAATCTTTTGGTGTCGGCAAATCTCCACGGCCTTCATCAGTGTGGCGTAGTCGGGGTTGGCTTCGATGCCGCCGAACTCCGTCACCTCGCAATCCGACAGTGCCGCCATGACCTGGTCGTAGACACCGTTGCGCTTAATCGAGCCACCGCCATAGGTCATCAAAACACGTGTACCGGCCGCCACACGCTGCTTCAGGCAGGCAATCTGTCCCTTGCCGAAAAGCAACTCGACAGGATTTCTAAATCTAAAGTTGTTCATAGTCCTCAAATTTTTACCACCCACGGATGTTCGCCCGTCGGCAGTTCAAATTTAAGCAAATTTATCGCAGGCTCACACTTTGACGGCCGGCAAAACGCGAAATAATTATCAAAAGTGTGGGGAGGGAGGGCTTCGGGCAGGAGTTGCGCCCGTCATGCGGGAGGGGATAAAACAAAAAAAGAGAGTTCAAAATTGAACTCTCTTCGTGAGCGGAAAACGAGACTCGAACTCGCGACCCCAACCTTGGCAAGGTTGTGCTCTACCAACTGAGCTATTTCCGCATAAGGTCTTTTCAGCAATCCGAGAGTCATCGTTGGTAGGACTCATTTCGTGATTTCGAGTGCAAAGGTAGGCAAAAAATCTATATCTCCAAATTTTTCAGAACAAAATCTTAAACTTTTTTAACACCTTTTTCACAAGAAATTAAAAATCAGCGAGTTTTAAAATGCAATTTTTCGGGCATAAAAATACTCTTTCTGTCGATGTGCGGCTCGCCCACCCCATCTCCGATTTCGATTTTCCGTGCTTCCGAAAACCTTTCGGCATAAAAAACCGACATACACGGCAAAAATTGACGATATTATGGTGTGATGTAGTATCTTTGTGGCATGAAGAAAAGAATCGCACTTTTTACCGAGCTGGGCAGACGGCTCTCCACATTCGGGGCAGATGACACCACACGCCAAATCATCACGCGTGCCTGTGCAGAGAATCCGTGGTTCACGCCCGACTCCGTCACACGTGCCATCGGTGCCATAGCGCACGACATGTTGCAGGGCGACAAGCTCACGGAGTGGATGTCGCACTACCCTGCTTACGAAGGCACACCCCGCAGAGTATTGGTGGTCATGGCAGGAAACATTCCCCTCGTGGGATTTTTCGACCTGCTGTGTGTGATGATGGCCGGTCACGAATGCCACGTGAAGCCCTCGGGCAAGGACAGCATACTGACGAACTACATCATCTCGCTGATTCGTGAGATAGACCCTCAAGCCCCCGTGGCTCTTGCATCACCGCAACTCCGACCCGATGCGGTCATCGCAACGGGCAGTGACGAGGCGAAGCTCTACTTCGAGTCGCACTACGCAGGGATTCCCTCCCTCTTGAGAGGTTCGCGTCAGTCGGTGGCTGTGCTGGACGGGCAGGAGACAGTGGAGCAGTTGGCAGGTTTGGCTGATGACATTTGGGCATATTCGGGTTTGGGGTGTCGCAATGTGTCGATGTTGTTCCTGCCCGAAGGATACACCCCCCGTCTCAAAATGCCGAAGATGAACCCCAAGTACCGCAACAACTATCTCCACACGCGTGCTCTGCTCACCCTCAACGAGCATCAGTTCCTCGACTGGGGCGAGTCGGTGGCGGTCGAGCAGCACGACTTCCCGGCAGCACTCAGCAGCATAGCCCTCCATCGCTACACCTCCCTCACGGAGGTTTCGGAGTGGCTCGCCACACACGACTCGGAGTTGCAGTGCGTGGTGTCGCAATGTGTCGAACACTCGCGCCGCGTTGATTTCGGGCAGGCGCAGTCTCCCTGTCTGACCGACTATGCCGATGACCGCGATGTCATAGAGTTTCTCGTGGGATTGCCCCAATAACCAATAAAAATATTATATTTGCATACATAAAAACAATAAAAAAAGAGTATATACTATGTCGATGGTTTTCAGATTCAGAATGCTGAGCGACGAAAACGATAATTTTGTTCGCGATTATGAGGTGATGTATGACATGACCCTCTACGATTTTCACAAATTCATCCTCGAGACTCTCGAATATGAGGACTGCATGACCTCGTTCTTCACCGCCGACGAACGCTGGGAGAAGCTCGCCGAGTTCACCTCGATGGATATGGGTGACGAGGAGGGAGCACCTCACGACATGGCCAAAGTGCATCTCGGTCAGATCATTCACAACAACCACGACCGTCTGATTTACCTCTTCGATATGTTCGGCGACAGAGCCTACTACCTCGAATTGACAGGCACCTACAAGGCCGAGGAGGGCGAGTCGTACCCCCGCGAAATCTACGCGCAGGCAGAAGTGCCCGACCAGTACGACCCCTCGAAAAACGCAGTCGAGGAGGAGGGCTCCATCTACGAGGACATGATGAGCGAATTTAACGACTTCCAGGGTGACGACAACTACGACGATGAGTACTAAACGACTCATTGTCATCGTGGGTCCTACGGGTTCGGGCAAGACGGATTTGAGTATCCGACTCGCCCGACACTACGGTGTGCCCATACTTTCGACCGACTCCCGACAGCTCTATCGCGGCATGGCCATCGGCACGGCACAGCCCACAGCCGAGCAACTGAAAGCCGCCCCCCACTACATGATTGCCATCCATGACAAGGAGGACAACCTCAGTTGCGGTGAGTATGAAACCGAAGCATTGGAGGTATTGGAGTCGCTCTACCGTCAGCACGACATGGTGATTGCCGTGGGCGGTTCTGGTCTCTATGTCAAGGCGTTATGCGAGGGCATGGACGACCTGCCCGATGTCGATGAGTACCTGCGCGAGAGTCTCAACTTCAGATTGCAGGTCGAGGGTCTGGCACCTTTGGTCGAGGAGCTTCGAAAGCTCGACCCCGTCTATTACGAGCGTGTGGACCGCAACAATCCGGCACGTGTGGTACGTGCTTTGGAGGTGTGTCTGCAAACCGGCCACCCCTTCTCGGAGCAGCGCACGGGCAAGAAAGCCGAGCGTCCGTTCACAATCACGAAGATAGGTGTCGATTTGCCGCGCGAGATACTCTACGACCGCATCGACCGCCGGGTCGATGAGATGCTGCGCGAAGGTTTGGAGGAGGAGGCACGCGCCCTCTACCCCTATCATGCCCTCAACTCGTTGCAGACGGTCGGCTATCGCGAGATGTTCGAATACTTCGACGGCGACATCGATTTCGAGGAGGCGGTGCGACTCATCAAGCGCAACTCACGCCGCTATGCCAAGCGTCAGCTGACCTGGTTTCGCCGCGATGAGGAGGTGCACTGGTTCCGCCCCGACGAAGATTCTGCGATGATAAAATTGATAGATATTTGCGAATAACAATTTTTTTTGTAATTTTGCGCAACCTTAATTTCAAGGTACGGCTGCTCGGATGGTGGAATCGGTAGACACGCCGGACTTAAAATCCTGTGACCAGCAATGGTCGTGCGGGTTCAATTCCCGCTCCGAGTACACAGACAATCGAACAAAGGCTTGTAATTCAAACAATTACAAGCCTTTGTTTTTATTTTACTGTAACATTACTGAAACTTATGCATTCAGTCTTTATATTCGATTCTGAAGTAGTCCAACCGCGCCTTGTAGTTGTCCTGCGCCGTCAGACAGGTATCGCGGAGGTACTCCTTAATCTCCGGCCACTTCTGCAACCCCCGATAATAGAACATCTTGAGGTCGTCCGTCAAAATGAAGGGGACAATTCCGTTCGCCAAACACTCCTTCAGCAGAATCAGACGGCCGACACGTCCATTACCGTCTTGGAAGGGGTGAATCCGCTCGAAACGGCAATGGAAATCCAGGAGGTCATCCAGCGACTGCCGCCTGCGAGCATGATACTCAGACAACAACGCCTTGAGTTCGGCATGAACTTCTTCAGGCGGTGTGGTATCCATTCCCCCCACCTCATTGGGCAGCAGTTTATATGCCCCAACCCGAAACCAATCCTTCCGGGCATCCGAGGTTCCCGACTTGAGAATACGGTGCAGTTCCTTGAGCATTGGCTCCGTGAGCTTATCTGTCGCATGGTCAATGACATAGTCAATACAACGGAAATGGTTGGTCGTCTCGATAATGTCATCGACATTGACCGCCGTATCTGTAATACCCAAGGTATTCGTCTCATAGATATAGCGGGTCTGCTCGTGGCTTAGACGGCTACCCTCAATATGGTTGGAGTTGTAGGTCAGCTCAACCTGCGTCAGATGGTAGATACCGCACTTGACACCTTCCTGTTTCTGTTCCCGCAGCACCCTCAACAACGGCATTATCCGAGCCCGACCGCTCCTTTTGCGCGGCAGTTCAGCCGTAGAGGGAATATTCCACGTCTTCCCCGTCAGGAAAGCCCCCTCAATTTTACCTGCGGCGCAATAATTACGGGCCGTACGCTCCGCAACGCCCCACTTTCCGGCAAACTCCGCAACAGAAATATACTTCATTATCGGCAAGTTTATTCGTTAATTTCCGTTCAAATATAGCTAATTTTGCCGATATCGGCAAAATTAAAAGCAAAAAAAATCAGGATTCAGACCTTGCTAATTGGTCTGAATCCTGGTTTCATTGAACACCTCAAATTTGAAAAATTCTAATCTATTTTTTGCATCTTATCCAACAGATTCTCATAAGATGCCACCATTTCATAGCGGACTGAGGAGGTCGATATATTATTGAACAGGTGTCGGGCACAATTGATTTTCGCCTGCTCTATTTGAGTCAGATCCATCGACGACATGGAGCCTTTCGTTTCAGCAACAAAAAATATATGTTTGACTGCACCCTTTTCAAACGCAATGGCCCAGTCCGGAGCATAATTTCCAACAGGAGTCGGGATATGGAACGAACGGGGCAACTTAGCATATACACAGACCTCTGTTGCATCATCCATATCTTTTGCAAATTCTCGTTCAACTTTAGAATCTGAAATGACATAATCAAGAATATGTTTCTTCGATGAGTATGCCTTATCCAAAGTCTCCTGTTGCTTTTCCTCTGTAAAGATTGTACTCTCATATTGTCCATCAACCATATTATACGCAATATGCTCAACAATCATCGTTGCTTTCTGTTCCTTAATCAATTTAATGACTCCACGTATAAACTCTTCGGGATTATATTGGAACATTGCAATCTTCTGAGGAGACAAACCTTGCAGAATTTTAACCACAGTCCGTCGTGTTAGTGTCGCCCCTTTAGCAATCTCACCGACCAAATCGTATTTCACGGTAGAAGGCATAACTCCTCCTACTTTCTTCGAGGTAGATGTAGTATTTCCGAACTCCGAAGCCGTCTGCTGCTCTCCTGTCACAATATTATAACGCAGCTGGCTGACCTCCAAGTTCTCATTAATACTGTTCTTGGCTTTCTCTATCAACTCCTGACTATCATATGTCACTGTATATGCATACTTATGATTGATATGCTTCCACAGCTCCTGGAATTCCTTTTTATTGAAATTGTCATTCAGATTGTTCTGCGTAATTTTGGACTTATGACCATCCTCCACCAATCCTTCAAGAGCCACTTTCTCGTCAAATATGGATTGAACAAGTTTATGAACATGCTCTGTCAAGTACTCTATCTGAGGGAATACAATAGGTTCAAGACAATTATTTTTCAAATCATCTTTATACTTCTGGGTAACAAGGCCTTGATTATCCACATATTTATTAGTCAGGAGATATGCGCTAATTAAGGTCGCCTCTGTGCTACAACATGGCAGCTTCACCGTCAGCTATTGCCATCTCTCACATATTTCCGTAGCAAAAGACCAGAAGGTTAGGGCCGGGGATATTGTAGGCATTACCGGTAATACCGGACGCAGCACCGGTGAACATCTGCATATCACCTGTAAGTTCAATGCAAATAGCATAGACCCAATGCTCTTTTTTAACTGATAGAAGATATCCGACAAAATTGTGGGACTGCTTAACTATACTAAACTATGTTGTGTTAAAAAAGAAATAAACCTCTTTATACCATTTAATCTCTTATATCAACAATTCCATGAAGCCACAAAATGGACATCTCAATTTAGGTGTTTTACACATAAAAAAAAATTGGAATTTGAATGTTTACACAAATTCTATCTAATATACCGATCTTTTCGATATGTCTCATCCCCTTATCTCAGGCTGAACTTGATTTTGAAAATCACGGCCGCGGGGCGGAGCGTGTAGGTCTGTATGTAGTGGGTGATGTCGCTCTGCGAGGAGGAGTTGAACGACCCCGTGTCAAGCAGATTGCGCCCTTCGAGGGAATACTCCATGCGTCGCCCCTTGTAGGAGAGCGAGGCATCGAGGAAGAACATGCTGCGGTCGGCACCTCCGATGGCCGTATTGTAGTAATGCTCGCCCCCGACACGGCAGATCAGATGCTTGCGGATGATGAAGTTGATGTCTGCACGCTGGCTCAACCTGTCGATGGGATCGAAGGGCTTGCTGCTCTTGATGCGGCTTTGGCTGCGCGTGTAGTCGGCCTTGTAGTTCAAGTGTATGGCATTCGTGAAAAGGGTCGAGATGTCGAGGCCTGCCGTGGCCATATCGTAGGAAGTCGGCACGAGGACATCCTGTCGCAGTACGTCCTGCCACGAACGGGAGAAGCCGCCCGAGAGATTCACCGTCGTCGAGATGCCGTCGAAACGCTTGCTGATCTTGCCGCTGATGTTGAAGCCGTCCGAAGTGTTATCCATCGCAATGGCCTCAATACGGCTCAACGAACCCTCGTAGGTCGTACCGTACATCAGATTGCGTTTGGAGCGGTAGTAGGAAACGTCCAGCGACGCGAACAGTGCGCGGATGGCGTTGGCGTAGGAGAGCGACGCCGAGTAGTTCTGCATGCGCGTGCGACCGGTCTCGCCCTCCTTGCTGGCGATCATTCGGTAGTCGGAGAGAATATAGCCGCTGTAATTGTCATACAGCCCGCCGATCACCTCGTTGTACGATGCACGGGCCGAGAACTTGACGTTGTAGGAGAAGCTCGACTCAAGTGACAGCGAGGGGGAGACGAACAGACGGTTGTCCGTGGTCGTACTGCCGAGGTTGCGCTCCTCGGTGCGCAGCGACGCGAAGTCAAGCGGCACATAGAGATTCGCCGAAAAGAGGTCGCCGATACGGTAACCGATGCTCGGCCCCACGATCAGGTCCAGCCGCCGCCAATATATGTCGTTGCGCATGGTGTCCGCGGCCGGAAGGGCGTGTCCTGCTGCGTTCATGGCCGAGAGCTCCGATTCCATGCGTTCCACCTGAGCGTTGAGTCTCGCATTGAGCGAGAATGACCACCGCCGCACGCTATAAGAGGTAAAGACCGAGTTGCGGGTGCGGAAGCGACGGCTGTCGAGCGTCTGGAGTGCATCGGGATAATCGGCCGGGGCGTCGAAGACCTCAGGATAGAGCATCGGGCGGATGCGCAGCGACGTGGGTTGCGTCGTGTAGTCGGTCTCCGAGCGGAACTGTGACGTCCAATCGCCCCAGCGCCACACATCGGTGAAGTAGTTCCGCAGTGTAATTTTCGGAAGACGGAAGCGCTGGTCTACCCGCTCGCCGTCGTTTATCACGCGCCCGTAATCGGCATCCCATTGTCCGCCGAAGGTCAGTTTCTCATTGAGGTAGTGTTTATCGATATTCGAGCGCAGTTGCAGGTTCACTTCCGCACGGTCGGTGCGGTGGTCGGCAAGGCTCTGCTCCGTGATTACGAGCGGTGCGGCATCGGGCAGGTAGTAGGTGGTCAGGGAATTACCCTCCGAGGTCTGGAAATCATGGATGTAATGGGCGTTGGTCGTCAGGGTATAATCCTCATTGCGCAACTTGACGATGGCGTTCGTCGAGATCGTGTGAATCTCGTTGTCGAGATACCGCTCCCGTTCGAGAGAGGGCTCGCTCGGACGGTGTACGCCCAAAAACGACGAAGTCTCGTCCATTCCTCCGTAGAAACTCGTCAGCTCGCGTGAGACGTCATCGCCCGTGTTGTTGGTTTTGTAGGCATTGAGGGTCTGGAACTTGCGGCCGAAGTACATTGCCGTCGCCTCGGCGTTCCACATCCACGGCTTGTAGCCTCCGCCCAGTTGCAATGTCGCATTCCATGTACCTTTGGCCGAATCCTTCAGACGCAGGTTGAGCGCGGCCTGGTCGGAACTGACAATTTTTTTCAGTGCCTTGATGGGCTGATGGTTCTCATAGACTTCCACACGGGCAATGTCCTTGGCCTGCACGTTGTTCGTCGCCAGACCGTAGCGTCCCTCGAGCATATCCAGTCCCTCGATGTAGAACTTGTTGATGGGCTTGCCGTTGTATTTGATCTCGCCCGACTTCGCCACTTCGATACCCGGCATCTTTTTCAGCACATCGCCGATCGAATGGTCGGTGACATCACTGTATTTCGCAACGGTGTAGACCAGCGTGTCACTCTTGCGCACGACGGCCGGTGCCTTGACTTTCACCTCGCGGATTTTCAAACCGTCTTCACTGACCGCAAGGTCCAAACGCCGACTTTGCGCCGGAATGAGCCGCACCTCCTTGCGGATATTGAAACCCGAAGCCACCACCGCCAGCGAGTCGGCATCGCCCCGATATTCGAGACGGAAGACACCGTCGTCGTTCGTAATCATGTAGCCATAGAGCTGTCGGAATCGGGTATCCTGCAACATGACATTGACACTGCCCACGGGGCGTGAGGTCGTCGCATTGCGAATCGTACCACTGATGACAATCGGCTCCTGCGCATAAAGACGCAGTGAAACACAGACAAACAGCATGGCAAGAAATAGGGACAGGTTGCGCATAATCGTAGTTTTAAGGTCTGTTTCTTTTCTATTTTCAGGATCGAGACGGAACGGTTCACTCCAGTTCCAGAGGAGTATGGGGAAGCTTGATATCCCCCGGTTCGGGAGCGACAAAACGGCCCTCCTTCTCGACCAACATCTTTATATTCAGCATACGCATCGCAGTGACGGGTTCCTTCCACAACCTCTCTTCCATACGAAGCCATTGTCGGCGTGTGATGCGTTGGCTCCGATGTCCGAAATCACCACCAACCGACGGATCATGAATCCACAACGGTTTTCCATCGGGCTGTATAATGTATGAGGCTGTCCAACTGAAAAAGCCTTCCGACTCCTCCACGGCAAGTATCAACCCCGGCAATCCGCCGAATTTCCACGGACCGTACTGCATCGGAAGATCCGGAGCGTAGCGGACGGTGTATTGGCGTCCCCGCCATGTGCAGGTAGCCTTGAAACAGGAATATCCGAGCACCGGCTCGCAGGGAACACTGTCTGTCGTCCAATGCAGGGGCTCCACCGGCTCCTCATATTCATAATCGCTTTCCCACAATCTGTGGACGACGTTTCGATGGCCGACCGACGGATAGTTCGTATATACGTCACAATAACAGGGCTTCTCGTCCGGCGCGAATGCCCGGTTCATGTCTATTCCGTCGAGTTTCTGTCTCCGCGCCTGAAAGGAAAGGGAATCGTAGAGGGCTGCTCCGACACTGTAATAGTGTACGTATTTCCGTCCCACGGACAAAACCGTCCTGTCGAAGCAGGTTTTCCGGTCCGGCGTGTCCTGTGAATACCGGAATATGTAACCGACCTCCAACTGACAGGTGTCAATCGTCTTTCGGACTGACAGGTCCCGTTCAACAACAAGCGACTGCATTTGCCCGCAAACTGAGCCCCATGCCGATAAAAGGACAAAAAATAAAAACAAATTCTTCATAAAGCCTTGATAATATTGGGTGTCTGATGAAACCGACACCCGAATATACAATTATTTTTCTCCGAATACAAGCCAAATATCTTTCCCTTCTTCTTTTGTCTCTTTCCCGGAAATCCCATTGGCACGGCCATTAGCATCGATGGAAGAACCTCCATTATCGGCATAGTAACAGCCGCAACGACACATATATGATTCTCCTCCCAAGATATGTCTCATCTCCTTTTCTGAAAGGGTTTCTTTTTCGATTCGGTTTGCTTTCAGTGATTTCATAGCTCTTTAGTTTTAGGTTTGTACAATATTTTTCAGATTTTGTCCTGCGACGGAGTGTCCGAATCTGCCGAATTGCAGTTCTAAATTCGGAGAATTACATTACCTTTCAATGCCGTGTCTGTATTTTAGTTCAACTTATAAGCTGTCACACTCGGTTTTGTTCCCGCCATGGGAGGGCTTTATTGGTTCTTGGAATATTGTTTCGGTGCGAGTCTTTACCTCGGCAGCGTTTCCCGAAACGTTATTCTCGTTGCTGTTCTTCGAGTTTCGAGCGCAGCGCATCGCCGCGCAAATCGACGGCAACGATCTTCCCGTCGGCATCCAGCAGGAAGTTGTGTGGAATCGTCTCGATACCGAACATCCGGAACAGACGGTCGTAGTCCGAATCGTCCTCGCGCAGGATTACATGGGTCAGCGCCGTGCCGCTCCCGTCGGCCTCTACGGCCTGCTTCCAGCGGTTCAGGTTTTCGTCGATGGATACGGCATATACCGCAAGCGTTCCTTCGTAATCGCGGGCCGCAGCCAGCAGCCCCGGCACCTCCTCGCGGCACGGACCGCACCACGAAGCCCAAAAATCGATCAGCACATAGGGCGTTTGCAAACTGCGCCACGACGTTTCCTTGCCTTCTCTGTCGGGCAAAGAAAAGTCTGCAACCTCATCATTCAAGGCATAGTGCTCTATTTCCGGCTCCGTCACATACAGTTCGGAATGCGATTCAATCGGATACGGAGGCAAATCACCCATCAGAACGGCACGACGATTCAGCACGGTTTTGGTTCGAAGCGTCATATCGCCGATCGAATCTCCCGTAATAGACGATATGCCCGTCAACATGGAACGATTCACGTCATCCGGCCAGCGGTGAAGTATTTCATCCTTGATTTTTGCAAGCGAATCGGCAGGCAGGTCGAATAGCATATTGTAGGCTAAGAATGCATTTATAAGGCTTTTCGTGTCGCGAAGCAAATCGATGCTTCGCGAACGCATGTCGGCGGAAACTTGTTCTAATTCCTGTCCGAGTTCTTCCGCTTGATCGCTTCCCGAATCCGCATTCGCCAATGCCATTCGCAATTTGCGCTGTTTTTGCATGCCGGCATGGAGCCCGCTCCAATAGTCGACCACTTCCTCCGAGGCTTCGGAGCCGTCGACTTCAGGATAGAGAGTCGGCATATCCGGATCAAACACAAAAGAGGCTCTTTCTCCCCGGGCGAACCGGAACTGTTGAAAACTTGTCGGACAATCCTTTATAATGACCTCGCACAGCATTTCGGGATAGGGCATTTTCGTTCGGAACGTCGCTTTATTACCCGCAATTCGCACGGAATCGAGCCAAGTGGCGGAGTTCGTATCGTAGTAACCCAGTAGATATGCCTGATGCCCGTTGAAATCGTATCCGTCAGCGATGGTCATATCGAGCGTAAAATTCGACTGCGTACATGCTGAGAACAACAAGGCAAAAACGAACAGAGAATTTTTCATAACTTCAGTATTTTAATTTAACAGTATTTCGATCGAACGGTATCTCGGTACGGCGACCCGCAACCGTACTCAGGACAATCACCTGCCGCTCGCGGTCGAGCGATTCGACCAGAAAGAAGGGATATTCCTCCTCTCCGGCCTTGACGACAAACGGAACCTCGATCTCGAAGAGCTGCCCGAACACCAGTCGGCATACCATGTTAGGTACATGCAACTCATCCAGCGTGTCGCTGAGCGACCGGATGCTGTGCGGCAGTGGATGGTCGGCATACGCCTCCCGAATCCGAAGCAGGTCGATGCGCATGCGTAGCTTTCGCAAAAAAAGATGCAGCAAATACGGTATGGTACGATTCATATTCATTTTATATCGCTTATCTTAAACTAATCTTGATCGTGAACATCACCGATGCAGGTCGCAGACGGTAGGAATATACGTAATTCGTAATATCGGACTGGAAAGCAGAGCGGAACGCACCGCTGTCCAGCAGGTTCCGGGCTTCGATGCCGTACTCCATGCGCTCGGTTTTCCATATGAGCGAGGCTCAACGCCCCTTCGTATGTCGTGCCGTAGATAAGGTTGCACTCGGAGCGATAGTAGGATGCGTCAATCGAACCGAACAGCATACGCTCTCCTGCTCACTCCCGCTCGATGGGGTTATAGGGGAGCGTCCAAGAATCATCCAAATCCCGTAGACCTTGAGCCGTGAAGATTTGGATAAGAGTTCTCCCCATTCCGCCATCAATCACCTCATAGGGGAAATGATGGAATCGCAGCATCCAGGTATTGAACCGCCTGCGTGTTACGTGCCGCGTCGGAATGATATAACAAGCCATCGGTCGGGCCGTTTGATCCAATCCGCAGCATTCCCACGCATAATGTTTCTGGCTGTCCTCCGCCTGGAGGATAAGACCGGGTAGCCCGCCGAGTTTCCATGGGCCATGGGAAAAAGGTATTTCCGGTGTGAACCAGGCCGTCCATTCTCGTCCCCGAAAACGGCAGACCGCCTTGATGCAATCATACGAACCGATCTGCCGATGCTCCTCCGAGATGTCCCAATCCAACACAGGCAACGGCTCTTCATATTCATAAGCCATATTTTCATTCGCATAATCGGAGGCACGTTCCGTCAGGGTCCGATGTCGGCGGTCAATCCATATCTCGCTGTTGATCGAGCCTACATCACCGGCAAATTTTTTCAGGGCCCGTTCCTGCTCCGTATATGGATATTGAATACTGAGATATCGGCCTTTCCGATCCGCCTCCGCCTGAACTTTTGTGAAAACCGTATTGCTGAATCGCATGGCCAGACTGAAATACGACAGGTAGTTTGGGCCAATGTCACAAACCATGACCGTGGCGTTTTTTTCCGGACGAAGCGTGTCCGTTACAAAGCGGCATTGATAGTAGATCCGGCAGACAGAGGTATCCTGAATCAGACTGTCGCGGAGCAACCAGTTGCCAGGTGTACATTTTGAAGTAGAAGGCAACAGAATACGTCGGGTTATTTTATTGTCTTGGCTCAAAACTTGTTCTGGCATGACAGCCATCAACAAGGAAAATACCGCGAATAATAGTCGGAAAAACATATGTAATTGTTTTTAATGGTCGATCCAAGAACAGGATCGACCATTAGTGAACCACACTCTATACCATCTTACAATTAACCTCCAAACCGCTCCCCTCCATTTCTGTGACAAGTTGCGGAAAGTCTTTTTCTGCTATGATGGTCATACCGCCGTCCTTCCAACGGCACTCCCACGTCTGATAGGGATCGCGTTCACCGCCCCGTACCTGGTTCATCTGTTTTTTTGAGAGCTGCTGTGTAGCAAAATTTTTCATAGTCGTTTTCATAGTCGTAGTTTTTGTCGATTTTGAATTCTGTTTCGGTCCGGACTTTTGCCTCTCGACAGGCGTCCTGAACTGCCGTTTTCCGATTCATATTCCGATGCTCCGGAAAATAATTATGCCTTTTTGCTTTTTTGTCGAACTTTTGAGCTGTCGCATTCGGTTTTGCTTCCTCACGGGAAGGTTTTTTCGTATTCGGATGGCAAGTCCGAATGATACGAATGGAAGTCATGGGGTTCCGCTGGTCGGCAAAGGTCTGTTCCTCGATTGAGCGGTCCGTCACGTCGGCGTATCCCGACGGCGCGTAACGGCCGGAGCCTTGACTTTCACCTCGCGGATTTCGGTCGTGTTTTCCCAGACTGCGAAATCCACCCGCTGCGTCCGTGCCGCGACGGAACGCACCTCTTCATGGATGTTGAATCCCGTACCGCCACCGAATCGGCAACACCCCGGTATTCGAGCCGGTAGACGCCGTTGTCGCCCGTGATGGCATAATTGTACACGGCACGCCGGGCCGTGTCCTGCAACAGCACGTTCGCACTCTCTACCGGACGCGACGTCGCCGCATCGCGGAGTGTACCGGTGATGATTATTCGCTCCTGAGCCCGGAGATTTTCGGCGGTTCCGAGGAGCAGCAAGGCAACAAAAAGTATCGGGAGTGTACGCATGGCAAAGGTGGATTTTTTTTTGCAAATGCTTAACAAGTATATTTTTACTCCAGCTCAAGCGGATTATAGGGAATCGGACTGCATTGATCATGGGTAATGAGCCGAGGTTGGCCATCCTGAAGCGTCACGAAATAGTTTTGTCCCGTCTTGGCGAAAAACGTGTTGATCGGATTGTTGTAGATAGTGCGAGCGGCCTTTTGCACCCGCTCGCGCGACATCTTGCGGGAGGGCACCTTGTAACGAAGCATCGGCTCTGCGGGCTTCTCGATGCCGATCGCCCTGAAGCAGTACTCTCCTGAAGCGTCTTTGGCGGCCAAAACCATCCCCGGCAAACCGTGGAATTTCCAGAATCCGGCAATTGCGGGAAGATCCGGGGCATACCAAACACTCCATTCCCGCCCTCGGAATGAACACCGAGCCTTCATACAGCGGTATCCCAGAATCCCGCAAACAGCGTCGTCAAGTTCCCATTCGATTGCCGGCAGCGGTTCATCATAGGTATGGAACAGATTATCGATGTTGGGCAACAACACGCATTCTTCGAGTATCCTGCGGCGGAGATCGACGTAAAGTGCCGCGGAATATTGTACGCTGCACGAGTCCATCCACTCATAAGAATTCTTTCGGTTCCGGTCGGTATGGTTTTTTGATAGTTCCCGAAGGTACATACTGTAGAAACTTGTGTAGCAGCTCCCCGTTTCGGCAACGATTCTGTCATGGCGCACCAGCGTATCGATCCGAACGGTGAGGTCATAGATGACACGCAGGGCGATATCATCGATCTCCTCCCGCTCGGCAGTAGAATAAAAACTCTCGAAATTCGGGATATAAGTACCTGAATAGACCGGCATGGTGCGTTTCATTTCGGAGAGCGGAACGATACGCTGAGCCGAAGCCGAAAGGCATGACAACAAGGTAATTATTATATAAGTGAATTTTGTCATCGAACTTGCTTGAAATTGTCATCGGGCTTGTCAGGAAGAGTTGTTCGTCAAAAAATTCGACGAACAACTCCCCGAGTTCTATTTAGCAAACAATGCCAACCGCATCTACCGGGCGTTTGATATTGTTTACAGCTTCGTTGGCGTTCTCACCAGGTACATCGACCCAATAGCCGTCGTTCGGGCTATCGTCATCGCCCCATTTGGTGACAACATAACAGCGCCATCCGCCCTTGGCTTCGTTCATCTGTTTTTTTGTCAGTTGCTGTGCTGCAAAATTTTTCATGTTCGTTTTCATAGTCGTAGTTTTTGTCGATTTTGAATTCTGTTTCGGTACGGACTTTTGCATCTCGACAGGCGTCCTGAACTGCCGTTTTCCGATTCATATTCCGATGCTCCGGAAAATAATTCTATTTTCTTATACCTTTTAGTCGAACTTATGAGCTGTCGCATTCGGTTTTGTTTCCTCGCGGGAAGGTTTTTTCGTATTCGGATGGCAAGTCCGAATGGAAGTCATGGGGTTCCGCTGGTCGGAGGTATTCCGCACCGGATGAACAGCGTATCCCGGTTCCGAACAATCGTAAACGAATGCCCGGATGCAGTTTCATCGAAATAGGTGCGCGGCAGGTCGAACAACCGCCGACCGTCCACATCGAGAATCACATCACCTTCTTCCACGCCGAAATCCTGCCAATACGATCCGTCCTTCACGAAATCGACTACGGCATGTCCCTCTCTGCTCCGGAAAGCCCGGAAACGGAATTTGGCCATCCCTTCCTGCCGGCTCTGATCCTCCTGCAGGGAGATGTATGCGATGGGGAACAGTTCGATACGGTGTTGCGCCGGATGAAACCGCAGATTGAATGACTTCAAAAAGTCCATGCCTGCCACGACCATCTCGCGCTCTCCCGAAATACGCCACGGACGCAATAGTTCACGGTGCTCAATCCATAATTTGCGGTTCAATAATCCATATTCATTCAGCCAATAGAAAGTCGGTAAGACTCCGTTTTTGGACGGGCAAACGTATTTGCGTGTGGTCTCGTCGTTCAGTACCGCACGCATCGTACTGTCGGGTTCGGCATACAGATAGACGAGGGATTCGGGGCTTCCGGTATCCAATACCAAATCGACCCGTGGCCGCACTTTTTCGTTCCGGCAATGGAACTGAAACGGGAAATCCCGAATAACAAATTGGTTTCCGACGACATCCAGCTGCAAAGAGATACCCGGCAACGAAAAAACGGGCCAATCGTATACGGAGAGGTATTTGTTTTCGCTATCGAACTCCCACGTGCGGGTCTCTTCGAGCGGAATGGAGAAAATGCCGTCGGCCGCAAGCAGGTTCAAAGAACGCCCGTCCACAATCCGGCACCCGGAATAGCAGACCCGACTGTTCCCGACCGATATCGAGACGGGGTGCTCCACGGTCATGCAGGGGATGTCTCGCTTGAAATTCCATCCCGACTTCAGTGTCTCCGTAGGACGGAACCGGTCGATCAGGCCGCTTTTTTCTGCAAAGTTCCTGTCCAGAACGAGCATTCCGGCACTTCCCGTATCGAAAATCAGCTTACACGTATGAGCAGAATCCAACTTCGTTTCGATGACCGGATGTCCCATCATGTCGTACTCGAATCTCGCAGTTGCGGGTTCGATGGTGCATGCCGGAACGTACGACTGCGCTCCTTCGTCCCGACGGATGCAGGCCGAAGCGAGAAACAGAATGAAAATAATGAGTATCCGAAACATATAATCGTCCGTTTCAATATAAACTCTCCAATGTACTGTAGCTTATATAGTTATTGACAAGTTTCATTATTCCGTTCGCCAAAAATCACGACAACCGCCATTACCATCATCTATCATAAGGGCTGAGTCGATTGTTTTATGAATCGAATTTTTATTTCCAGACCAATTGGCCTGTCCGTTTGCCTCGATGGAGGAACCGCCGACATTTCGATAATAACAGGCGCAATTGCAGACATTTCCACCTTTGACGCTACTCATTTCCTTTTCCGAAAGGTTGTTTTTTTCGATCTGATTCACTTTAAGCGATTTCATAGTTCTTTAGTTTTAGGTTTGTACAATATTTTTCGGATTATTGTCCCGTAACGGGTATCCCTTCCGGCATTCTCCGAAATCGGGAAAAAATCATATATCCAATTCGAGTTTCGGATAATAGCCTTCGGGAATGTAGTTGATGTCGATTTCAACCGTCTTTTGTGTACTCATGTCGTAGATGATATGCTCCTTTCCGTCCAAAAACATCATTGTCATCGGAGCCAGCCACTGCCTGCGCCACATACGATCAATATCTTTTCGCGTACACTTGACTTTCTTATGTGACGGAATGACAAACTCATGACGGTTCGTGCCGTTCAGTGCCTTGTCCGCATAGTCGTAAATCATCCGGCCGACAGGTTGTTCCAGACCGATTGCCGTCCAGCAAAAGAGTCCCTTCGTGTCAGTGGCTTTCAGAATCAACCCCGGTAATCCGCCCAATTTCCACGGTCCATCTGCCTGAGGAATCTCCGGTGCGAACCATGCCTCCCAAGTCCGGCCGCGGAAGGTCGCAACAGCCTTGCGGCAGAGATAGCCTACAATCGTATCCGTTTGTTCCGTAATCTGCCAATCCAGTGCTTCTACCGGTTCGCTATACTGATACTCTTCGCGCAGAAAGCGAGTAGAGACCAAACGTTTCCGATCCTTCGGCCATGTATATATGTTGCAATACCACGGATGTTCATCGTCTTTCAGCCAATCCAGCAATGGAATGCCACTCTCCAGACGGGCAATGTCCGTTCGCGGAATGTCAACATAATAACCATAGGACATCGAGTCAATCCTATCGGCATACAGACTGTAATAGAGAGTCGCGTTTTTTCCTGTTTCGAGCAGCGTGCGGTCGTGCAGGCGTTTCATATTCGAAGTATCTCGCACATAGGCGAAATCATAGGTTACGCAGAGAAGGCAGGTGTCGATCGGATATTTTGCTCCCAGGTCTCTTACTTCGGCTATATATTCTCCCTGTGCTTTCGTTTCCCATGAACACAAGATGGCAAACAATAAAATCAAGAAAATTCTCATAAGCATAAGTTTTGATTTCATAGTTCTTTAGTTTTAGGTTTGTACAATATTTTTCGGATTATTGTCCTGCGACGGAGTGTCCGAATCCGCCGTTTCCCGAATAACGAATCTCTGATTCGGAAAATAATTCTATTTTTGTTATGCCTTTCTGCGTTTTAGTTCAACTTATAAGTTATCTCGCTTTGGTTTCATTTTTTCTATGGAAAACTCTTTTGTCGGGCTCGCAAAGCCTTTTGAAATTTCCAGCGGATTATACTCTTGATTTTATTGTCGTTAAATGACAATGTCTTTCGTTCCTCCCGCTGACTCGATCTTCCACACACGATGTCCCTCCATGGAATACAACTCATTCTGTCGCTCCTCGGAAATATCTTCCCACCGGGTGCCGTCAACTGCCACGACTCTGTCTCCGAGACGGAGGCCTTGTGCGTAAGCTGCGTCATTGGTTCGGATTCTTGTTACCACTCCTTTGGAATCGCACCAGAATCCTGTCTTGTTCATAGGCTTGGAGGGATAAATGTTTTGTGCCGGAGTGAGTATAAGCCGATCGTTCTTCAAATCAAGGATCATATTGAAGTGTTTGAGCAGACGCATACCGACAGTGCCTGCTATCGGCTTGTCGATACCGGAAAGATAGCTCCTGAACTCTCCCGAATAGCTCCTTAATCCCGTATCAAATGCACTGCGGACGTGTGGCAAAGTGGCGGATGGTATTTCAATGTCGACCTCAAAATCATATAGTTTTCTATCTGGAATCTTAGTAGAAAAACTGTCCTCAATCTTCCAATGGGGAATGTGCAAGACAAAGTCTTCCAACTCTGGCGTCGGGTCAGTAATGGCAAATCCGTAAGGTGTACCTGTATCAAGCAGATAGAGATAATCCGTAGATAAAGACTTGTCATTGTAGGATAATGTCATCGGAATATTGACAAACGGAGCGAGTTTTCGGTTCCCTTTCTTCGCAAACACCAATGGATAAACGATGGCATTTTCGGGCAAAGTGTCCGTCTCGCAAATAGAAAATATACGGTTGTCGAAATCGAAACACCAAATTCGCCTTTCTGTCGCATATACAGGAGCAATCATAGCTTCGATTTTACTGGGAACATGGTAAATTTTATTGCTGTTCAGAGATTGACCTCCGAGTGATATGCTCTCAACATCGATTTTCGATACCCCGGTGCCGGATTCAGCCACGGCCGAAGCGTCTGTGTAATTCGCAGCGAGCGACCGTGGCAGCAGGCAGCCGACCATACATCCCGTATCGAACAGCATTTCGAGCGTATCCGCTGCATTGATTACGACGGGAGTATAGATTCCATCGTGGTAAATGCGCAAATTCGTATTGTCTGCTGTCTGTAGAGCCTGTTCATTCGATGAACAAGAGATGACAGCAAATTGAACAACCAGTATTATGTGTAGAAATTTGTTCATCGCTACAATGGTTTTATATGAGGTAACGCGCAAAATCAATAAACCTTATTTTTAGTTATAGATTTAGACTCACATAGCACATGACATTCAACATATACTCTCACATCATCATTTAAATACAAAGTGAAAGTATAATCTCATTTATTAGGATAAAAATAATCGTCAAATATTTTTTTCGTCCATATATAGACGGATTCTTCAACATAGACTCCTTGTGCAAACACGATAAACATTAACTGCCTAACAAATTGTTTTATCTCAATATAAGGCCTCGACTGACACAAGTTTAAACAAGTCATCTAACACAATTGATTTTATCAATATATATATAACAAAGATAACATTTTTATCGATACTTTGCGATTCAAAGACGCCAATTTACTATTCTATTTCAATAAGATACACAAGTAACTCCTAATTATTTCTATAAATCACAGATACAAAAGGAGACATCTCCAACAAAAAATCGATTTTTTGTTGGAGAGAAGCCATTCAAAACTTACAACCGAGCGACAGCTGCGGGGGTGTGCGAAAAAAAATTTCCCTGCTACGCACACGCGTAACAGGGAATTTTTGATAATGGAATCGGGGATTCACATTACGATTATGTCGTTAGAAGGCAAAGAAACAACGGACTTTGGATTTGTAATTTGCGGCTGTCTCTCATTACCTCCAATTTGCCATCATTGAAGTGTATGGCGCGCGAATGGTGGATGTTGCTGCATCCGGACGAGGTACAATACTGGTCGCTGACGGTGAACTCGTCTTTATACTGTGACGGTATGACGCTCAGGATTTCATTGATGGTGCTGATGGCATGGGTACCTGCCGGCGCAGGAATCGACGAAAAGGTCTGGTTGCTCTCATCTCTGAATTGGGTGCAGTCTGCACAGCCGAAGCTCTCCAGCATCTCGACCCACTGTCCCTCTGCCGCGATGAACCACTGAGTCGCTCCTTTGGGGGTGCGATTGTCTGCGCGGAAGGTTTTCACCTCGCAGAAGGCATCAAAATTATTCTTTTTAGGATGACGGAGGATAGCTTCCGTGGTCGCCAGACCGTCAAAGTCCTTGCAGAGCAAATCTGTGATTTTGCCTTAGTCACCGAAATATTCGATGCCGTAACCGCCGAATTTATATTTGCCCGCAACATTCTTCAGTGACATCACCAGACCGTGTGCATTGTCGATGCCACCAGAGCCTTAACGGCACTGGCACCGAGCTTGCTCTTGTCGAGACTCACCACAACACCGATTACGTTGGCATAGTCATTTGAGGTCAGCTGACGCGCGCTTATCAGATTTCCGTCCTTCAACATGAAGACGCCTTTGGTGACATCGGTCAAATCATTGTTATCATTTGCCACGATAGCACTAATCAAATCGTCTGATGTAACCTCGAAGATTTCGCCGTTGTTCCAGTCGGCCACCTCAAGATTGAAGTTGATGTTACCGCTTTCGTTCTTCAGATTTACCACATAGAGCGTATTGCGCTTCAGCATGATAGGTGTGCCGTCCTGTTTTTTCAGCACCACGGTAGCCATATACTCCACCTTGTTGGCGGTATAATAGATGTCCAACGAGGGAATGTTCTCTCCGTTGCCGAAGTGCTCATAGAACGGTACAGTAGTAAGTCTTACTGGTTTGGCCAATCCAGACTATTCCCAAATCGGTTATGCCTTAGGCTAAGGATTTGAAATGCTTCTTACACTGTTGAAGTATGTTCTAAAATGAAAGAATTGGATATGACTAATCTTGGAATGGTAGCTTACAGTATGATTCTTGCTGAATTGGCTGACAATTCCAAGCAGACTTATCCACCCCTTAAATTGTTTGAGAAAGATGGATTTATGAGTACTCGTTTTTCTTGTTCTACTAATGTATGGAATGTTCAGGCAACCAAAGATTTCCTCGACAAGCATTATACGAAAATTGCGGATCCATGTAAGAGAATCAGAAAAGGTTATACTATGAACGCAATGGATGACTTTGATTGGGAAAGTGAACTGTCTCTCAAATAATAAATTATTTAAACATGAAAAAGATTTTTGGGGCATCGCAGCTTTGGCATAGCAAGATGGTGATTATCTAAGTTTCTAATTGCGATGTTTTCGCTTTGGAAATCCATTATAATAAGTTCTCCCCTTTACTTACGGGGAGAACTTACATACCGGGGAAGTACGTCAAACAACAATACGGAGAAGTAGAGAAAAAGGCGTACAGTATTCTTCAACAAGTCAATCAAATAAAAGGCAAAATCTCCGAAGGGGCTGACCTCTTCGGAGATTTTCGTTAGTGATGTTTTCTTTTAATTAATAGCAGATTGTAAATAGCCGGCTGTGACCGACCGCTGATGTTCCAGCATCTCTTGAGGGGTGCCTTCGAAGATAACATTTCCTCCCTCATCTCCACCCCCCGGACCTATCTCGATGACATAATCGGCGGCTTTGAGTACCTCCAGATTGTGTTCGATGAGGAAGAGCGAGTTGCCCTTCTCCACAAGGCTGTCAAAGAGATTGATGATGTGTTGTACATCCTGCAGATGAAGTCCGTCGGTAGGCTCGTCAAGCACCAATATCTGCCCTCCCTTGTCGAGGTGGGACGCCAATTTCATACGTTGAAGTTCGCCTCCCGACAAAGTCGAGAGTGCCTGATTGAGATGGAGGTAGAAAAGACCCACATCCGACAGGGGACGGAGCTTATGCTCGATGACCGTACCCCGGAAACGGGTCATCGCCTGACGCACGGTGAGATCCATGACCTCGGCAATGTTGAGCCCACCCATTTTGTAGGCCAAAGCCTCTTTCGAATAGCGCAAGCCGCCACACGATTCACAGACCGTCTCTATGGAGTCCATGAACGCCATCTCTGACACAATAACACCCTTACCCCGGCACACGGGGCACCCACCATCACCATTGAACGAGAAGAGACTCTCCTTGCGTCCACTCGACTTGGCAAACATCTTACGGATGTCGTCTGCCACACCAAGATAGGTGGCCGGGGTCGAACGCAGGTTTGCCCCGATGCTCTTTTGGCTGATGAGGGTCACCTTGTCGCCCTCACGGTCGTGGAACACCTGCATGAGCGAGCTTTTACCCGAACCTGCCACTCCGGCAATGACGGTGAAAAGTCCTTTGGGCAGCTTCACGCTCACATCCTTGAGATTATGGAGCGTGAGGTGTTGCAATTCGAACCACTCCTCCGCCTTACGAACGGGAAATTTCAAACCCTTGTGTTCGCGGAGCAGACGACCTGTGAGGGTGTCGCCCTGCTTGAGTGCTTCGTATGTTCCCTCGAACAGCACCTCTCCGCCATGTGCTCCCGCTCCGGGTCCCATGTCGATGATATGGTCGGCAATCTCCATCATCTCCTTGTGGTGCTCGACCATAAGAACGGTGTTGCCCCGGTCGCGCAGCTCGATAATGGCATCGCTCAAGCGGTGGATGTCGTGGCTGTGGAGACCGACACTCGGCTCGTCGAGAACGTAGAGCATATCGCTCAGTGACGAATTGTTGTATTTGGCAATCTTGCAGCGCTGTGCCTCTCCGCCCGAAAGCGTGCCCATAGGACGGTCGAGGGTCAGATAGTCGAGACCTATGTTTATCAGTGCGCCGATGCGGCTCTTCAGCGCGGACTTCATATCCACTGCCACGGGGTCTTCGATGGCGTCCAACCACGTGAGAACGTCGGGCAGAGCCATTTGGGTGATGTCGGCAATGTTCCGCCCGCCAATCTTACACGACAGAATCTTGGGGTTCAGGCGGCGACCGTGACACTCGGGACACAGGCCATGTGTGACGATGGGTTCGAGTTTCTTCCAGTGCACCTTGGCATCATCACGCTTCAGCATACGGTTCATGCGGTACATCAGACCCTCATACTTGCCGTTTTTGTAATACTCGGCAGGGGGATTTTTCAGCGTCATCGGCTCCTGATAGAGGAACAGGTGCAGCTCCTCAGGGGTGAAGTCGCGGATTTTCTTGTTGGGGTCGTAGAGACCGCACGCCCCGTAGTAGAGCCAGCGCCACTGTCCCGGCTCGTAGGCCACATAGTTGATGACGCCGGGGTCGTTGAGACATTTGTCGAAATCGACCAGCTTATGCACATCTATTTCGGTAATCTCGCCCAGTCCGTCACAGCGTGTACAGCGACCTTGAGGGTGGTTGAACGAGAAGGAGTCGGAGTAGCCCACAAACGGACGGCCGACACGCGAAAAGAGCAGGCGCAAAAGGCTGTAGATGTCGGTGTAGGTACCCACGGTCGAGCGCGTCTGTCCCGAGGGCTTGTGCTGGTCGATGACTATCGCCGGCGGCAGGCTCTCGATGCGCCCCACAACGGGACGACCATATTTGGGAAGATAGCGTTGCGCAAAGCTGGGGAAGGTATCATTGAGTTCACGCCGCGACTGCGCCGCGATGGTATCGAGCACCAGCGAGCTTTTGCCCGAACCCGAAACACCCGTAACCACGGTAATCTGATGCTTCGGTATCTCCACCGAAACGTGTTTCAGATTGTTCTGCGTGGCATCGGACACACGTATCTTATCACTTTTCATCGCTGTAATGTTTTTTTGAGGGGGGGGGCTGTCCCGGTTTTGGGGCGTTCCACATATTGTTTTCCCCTTCCGTAATCGAAAATTATAACTCCTCGACCATCTCACCGCGCTGTTTTCTCACGGCGTGGCGCGATGAGGGTTCGGCATCCTCGGCGGCATAGCCCACGGGGAAGAGGGCGATAAGCTCGTAGCCCGCCATTTCGGGGCAGAGCGTCTGCAAGCGAGGAGCATCGAAATAGCCCACCCATGTGGTAGCCAGTCCGAAGTCGGTAATGGCCAGCATGAGATGAGTGGCGGCAATGGCGGCATCGGTCTCGGCAAATGAGTGGTTGTCGAACGAACGTGTCCAGCCCTCGCTCTCCCGATAGCCCACCACGAGGAAGGTATCGGCACCGAAGGTGTAACGTGTGGTCGCGCGGACAGCTTCTTTCGCGGCTTCGGACTTCATCCAGAAGATTTTGAAAGGCTGGCGATTGACCGCCGTGGGTGCGAGGTTTGCCGCCTCGATAAGTTGCTCCACCAGCGCGTCATCGACCTTGCGCTCCGAGAGCTTGCGGCACGAATAGCGCGCTTTTATCAATTCCTGAAAATTCATCTTTCTACTCTTTTAAAATTAACGTGTAAAATGTCCTGTCTGAGCATTCAGCTCGCTTTGCAGCACTGTCGGGGCGACCTCGACGGTGAGTCCTACCCTACCGCCCGAGATGTAGATGGTCTCCCAGCGGAGCACGTCCTCATCGACAAATATCGGCAATCGGGTTTTCAGTCCGAAGGGTGAACAGCCACCATGCACGTAGCCCGTCAGCTCCTCAAACATATCGGGTTGCAACATGGTCAGATTGCGGACTCCGACCAACTGCGCCGCCTTCTTCATGTCGATACGACAGGCGGCAGGCAGACAGAAAACATAATAACCCCCATGATGGTCCGTAGTGACGAGTGTCTTCACCAGACGCTCCACCGAAAATCCCATGTGGTTCGCCACATCTATGGCCGCCACGGGTCCGTCCACGGTGGGATAGGTATATTCTCTGAATGCGATACCCCTCTGCTGCAAATCCACAACAGCGTTTGTAAGTTCTGCCATCATCTAAAATTATAAAGGTTAAACGTCAAATTTCTTCGTGAATCAATCACAATGCAAAAGTAGAGACTTTTCATCAGTGGGGAGTTATACAAAATCCACCATAAATTATAAATCTGTTTCCGAAGAGCGATTTTCGTTATTATTTCTGTCGCATAAGGGGCGCGGAGCGAAATTTCGCCGGCCATTCTTTATAAAATCGGGCGTCAGTTCGGGGAAGGGGTGCAGGCGGATTAGGGTTCAGTCGTCTTATGTAAGGAAACAAAAAAACGCACGGAATCGGTGTCCGTGCGTTTTTGGATTTATCGTTTGTTGTACTTCAGCCACTCTTTATAGCCGTTGTCCAACTCTATGACTTCGTAGCCCATCTCGGAGAGTATCCGCCCCGCCCGCTTACTGCGGTTGCCACTTCGGCAATAGATGGCGACAACGGATTTTCGCGGGATTTTTTCCTCGACTTGGTTTTTGAAATCCGTCTCCATCACATCGATATTCAGCTTTGTGCCGGGAATGCAGCCTGCGGCAAACTCATCGCACGTGCGCACATCGACCACCACAACGGAGGAATCCTGCACCACCTGCATGAACTCCTTGACATCGACATGACGAACATGGGGTGACGCGGAAAGACCGCAGCCCACCGCTACAAAAGCCAACGCCGCACCGGCAAGGGTGACAAAAAAAATATTTATCTTCATCTTGTTACGTATTATCTTTACAAATGTACGGAATTATTTTCAAAAAAGTCCTATTTCAGAGGCCATCAGCCCTCCTTCTCCGAAGGATATATTCCGTCACAAAAGCATCAACCATTCACTTCTTACTCCACAAACTTCACTTTTGACATGTCGCGCGGTTTGGCATCGGGAGCTTCATCGGGATAGCCGAGGGCAATGGCATAGAGCAGGTCGTGGGTGTCGGGCAGCTGAAGGCGCTCGAGCAGGTCGTGCGACTCCTCATCCGTCATCAGGCGCACCACCTGACCCAGGCAGCAGGTGCCGAGTCCCAGCGACCGCGCCGCCAAAATCATATTCTCGCCCAGCAGTCCGCAATCCACCTGCGAGAGGTCGTAGGTGCGGTCATAGGCGATGAAAATAAGGCAGGGCGCACCGTAGAAGGCGCGTGTCTTGCTTTTGGTGTCCTTACGGGCGGCATTGAAGCGAGCGTCAATATCTGCCAGAAATTCGGGGTTCTGCACCACACGCACCTGCCACGACTGTTTGTATCTGCCCGTCGGGGCATTGATACCGCACGAGAGTATGGTTTGCAACTTCCCCTGCTCCACCGCCACGGGTTTGTATTTACGGATACTGCGGCGCGCCATGATGGTCTCGATAACGGCATTCTCCGCCTTTGCCGAAGCAGGTGTCGAGGGGTTCTCTCCGCCACACGATATTGCCAGCAGACCGATGCCCAGACCGAGCCACAGCATACCGCGTGGAATCAAATTTTTCATAGTTTCAGTTTTTGGTTTCACAATAATGCGATATAAATTTATGACTTTTTTCTTCGCCTGCAAAAAATTTCACGGACGGCATTCTGTCGCTCGCGCGTTGGTGCGAGTAAAAAGCCAAGACACGGAAATCGGGGAAAATGAGAGCATAAACCCGCCGACGATATATAATTATTTAATTACATAGTTATATATTTACATTATATAAATTCATGCACCCTCCCTCGCCCGCTATTGCACAACCCGAATAATATCAATACATTTGCTTTATATAATTATGTAACTATTTATCACCAATGGAGAATAAAATCGTATTATTCAGCAACATAAAGGGCGGCGTGGGCAAGACCTCGTTGTGCGCGCTTTTCGCCACCTATCTCTCGGAGCAGGGCATTCCGGTCATCGCCCTCGATGCCGACCTGCAAGCCTCACTCTACCGCCACCGTCAGCGCGAAATCGATGTGGACAGCGATGCCCAAATTCCGTGGGGCGTGGAGTTGCTCAACACCTCCGACACCGAGGGGTTGCAGGCCACACTCTCGAAAATTAAGAGCGTGCCGGGTGTGGTGCTGATTGACTGCCCGGGTAACCTCAACGACAAAAACCTTGCCATGCTCTACTCGGCAGCCGACATCGCGGTGATTCCCCTGTCGTTCGACCCCGACACGGTCGATGCCACGGGTATTTTCGTCAAGGCGATGAAGACCATATCGCAGGCGCGTCTGGTGTTCGTTCCCAACCGTATTTCGGTATCGGAGGGTAAGGCGGAGGAGTTGAGACAGCGTGCGCAGACCACCGAGTTTTTGGGTCTTGTCGGCACGGTGACACCGCGCATCAAGCAGAGCGTGGTCATCAAACGCTACACCACCCTCTACCCCCTCGAGCGTACACAGACCACAGCCATCGAGGGTGCATTCAACAAAATCATGAACGAAATGGAAATCCGATAAGCCATGGCCAACAAGAAAGAGAGACCCGCCATCGAGAACCCCTTGGCAGGACTGCGACTCGATGACATCGTAAGGGGCATCACCACCCCCACCCCAGAGCCTGTTGTCCCCGTAACAGAAGAACCTGCACAGCCCGCGACACGCGTTGCCAAAGAGCCGCGCAAACGAATGTCGGCAGCGCAGAAACGACTCGATGACAACCTCAACCGCTACACGGGCATCAGCGAGCAGGGCGTTGCCATCTGGTTGCCGCGCGAGGTGAAAAAGCGTCTGGATTTGATACGCGCCAATGCCGAGCGCAACATTCCGTTGCGCTCGCTGGCAGCCGCCATCATCATGACCTATATCGAAGAGAACGAGTCGGTTATCGAGGATTTGTAATCGAGCGGACACAGATAATAATTATATAAATATATAATTACATAATTATTGGGTTATATATTACGATGATAACAGAGCGGACTTCCGACGAGAAATCTGCTCTGTTTTTGATTCACAACTCCGCACCGCTTCGGCGACTCTTTTCACGCGCAAAAGCCCCGTATTTTTTGCAAAGCTCAAATAATATGGATATTTTTGTTTGATATAAAATCAAACCACCCCACCCGACTCATCAAATTTTTCCCAAATATGATACACGATCTGATACATCATCTCTACATTCATATTCTGAAACGCAGAAAACACAAGTCGCCCCAATGCTACATCAAATACCTCCGCAAGATAGGTGTAAGCATCGGCGAAAACATAAGAATCGTAGCCCCCCAAACGCTGGACATCGACGACACACGCCCCTCGTTGGTGACCATTGGCGACAATGTGAGTTTCAACCGCAACTTCAGACTCTTCACCCACGATTTTGTCTCCGGCGTATTCCTTCGCAAATACAGCGATTTCATCAACTCATCGGGTCATGTGACCATCGGCAACAACGTGCGTTTCGGCACCAACTGCACCGTACTCAAGGGAGTGAGCATCGGTGACAACTGCTTCATTGCCGCCAACTCAATGGTCTTGCGCGACATTCCTTCCAACAGCATCGCCGGAGGTTCGCCTGCCAAGGTGCTCTGCACGCTGGACGATTACTATGCCAAACGACAGGAACGATGCGAGGCGGAAGCCATAGAATTTGCACGAAGCATCGCCGAGCGTTTCCACCGCCGTCCCGTGGCCTCCGATTTCAAGGAGGAGTTTCCGCTCTTTGTCGACAGCTCGAATGTCGAGGAGTATCTTTCGCAAATTCCCATCAAGAAACAGCTGGTCAGCGAAGAAATATACAGGACATGGCTCGCTCACCACAAAGCCAAATATTCCTCGTTGGATGATTTTCTCAAGGCGGCAGGTCTTTAACCCGCTGCCCGACTGAAGAAGATATTTCACAATAACTGCCGACTCCGAATTGCACGGGTCGGCAGTTATTTTATGCAGTTCATCACACTATAAACGGGCAATATATCAATACATTGTCGATATTAGAATATATAATTACATAATTATAGGTTTATATGGTTATAGAATTATAGTTTGAGGGCGGAGTCGGGCGAACGAAAGGGACAGGACGTTCCACTGCCGCAGTTTTCTCTCGCTCCACCACCGCCCTGCCATTCTCTCTCAACAAATATTTTCCCGACAGAAGACCGTATTTTCCAAAAAATTGCCTACTTTTACTCATTAAATTCAAGACCCAGAAATTATGGTAAAGATTTTCTGTGTAAATACACAAACCAGCAAAACATTTCCCGAAGGAACGACTCTGATGGAGATGCTGCCCGAATTTGAGTTCGAACAGCCCTACCCCATTCTCTCCGCCAAGGTGAACAACGTCAGCCAAGGATTGAAATACCGCGCTTTCAACAGCCGCCAAGTCGAATTTTTGGATTACAGGTCCTACCTCGGACGCAGCGTCTATTGCAACTCGCTCTGCTTCCTGATGTGCAAGGCCACCGTGGACATCTTCCCCAAGGCCAAGGTGACCATCAGACGCCCCATCTCGAAGGGCTACTTCTGCACCATCGACAAGGGCGACGGCACCACCCTCACCGAGGAGGAGTTGGAGATGATACGCCGGCGCATGACCGAGATTGTGGAGCTGGATATGCCCTTCCGCCGCTGGGAGGTGAGATTGGACGAAGCCATCGAAATCTTCAAAAACCTCGGCTATGACGACAAGGTGAAACTCCTGCAAACCTCGAACGATGTATATGTCAATTACTACACCTTGGGTGACACCCCCGACTACTACTACGATGTGTTGTTGTCGAGCACGGGTTACATGAAGGTGTGGAGTCTTTCCATGTACCGCGGAGGTCTGCTCCTGCGCGTTCCCGACCGTCACGCCCCCGAACAGCTCGCCCCCTTCCACGAGCAGCCCAAGACCTTCGAGATTTTCTCGGAGAGCCTGCGCTGGAACAAAATCATGGGATTGGAGAATGTCGGCGATGTGAATCTGGCATGTGCTCGCGGTGAGGCCTCCGACCTGATTAAGGTCGCCGAGGCGCTCCAGGAGAAGAAAATCGTACAAATAGCCGAGGAAATCAACCGCCGTGTACACCTCGAGACGCCCACACGCATCGTGCTGATTACGGGTCCGAGCAGCAGTGGCAAATCGACCTTCTGCAAGCGACTGAGCATACAGCTCAAGGCGTGCGGACTCCACCCCGTGTCGTTCTCCACCGATGACTACTTCGTCAATCGACTCGACACCCCCAAGTTGCCCGACGGCTCTTACGACTTCGACAACTTCGACACCGTGGACCACGAATACCTCCAGAACGACATCATCCGACTGCTCAACGGCGAGACGGTGGAAGTTCCAGAGTACAACTTCACAACCGGTATCCGCGAGATGAACGGCAAGCGTCTCAAATTGGAGGAGGGCATGGTGCTCCTCGTGGAGGGTATCCACGCGCTGAACCCCCGACTCACCGATCGCGTGCCCGACGAGTCGAAGTACAAGATTTTCATCAACACCATCACCAGCATCTCGCTCGACGACCACAACTGCATTCCCACCAGCGACAACCGTCTGCTGCGCCGCATCATGCGCGACTTCAACAAGGGTGCCTTCACCGCGCGCGAGTCCATCTCCAACTGGCCGAATGTACGCCGTGCCGAGGTGAAGTGGATATACTCGTTCCAGGAGAATGCCGATGTGATGTTCAACTCGACCTATATTCTGGAGTTTGCCGTCCTGCGTGCCCACGCCGAGCATATTCTGATGACCATACCCAAGAATTGTCCCGAATACAGCGATGCCCACCGTCTGAAGAAGTTCCTCAGCTACTTCACCCCCGTGTCGGACAAGGATATTCCTGCCACATCGCTTATCCGAAGTTTCATCGGCGGAAGCAGTCTGTAAAAAGCCGTCTTTCGGTCGAAATACCACAACAACAAAAGCCGTGCCCCCCACTGGAGAGGACACGGCTTTTTTACGGGCTTTTGCGCCCCTGTTTCCCGCGATGGGGCATTCGCCCGGCTACGACATCATGCGAACGTCACAACGCAAAAAAAAGAGAGGGTCACCCAAGGGCAACCCTCTCTCAACGAAACTAAAGTTCAAAATAAACAATCACATTAGAACTGGAATACCAGACGACCCTGGAGTACGTGGAAGTTCTTGTCATAAACGTACTTGTCGCGGTCGAGGTGATTATAGGTGTAGCTTACCATGAACTGAGCGAACTTGTTGAAAGCGTAGTTCAGACCTACGGTTGCAGAGTGCATGTTACCACCACCGATACTCTTCGAAGTAGCGGGATAGTCGGCAATCACACCGTTGGGATAGTACTGGTCACGGGCTGCCGAGTAGTACTCACCGTCAACGAGGTCGTTCAAACCTGTGAAGCTGTAACGAGCGACAACCTCCAGCGACTTGCCATTGAGACCCTTCAACACACCGTCCTCATTGCTGTAACGGTAGTCACCACCGAAGATTTTGTAGCCTGCCTCGATGTAACCGCCCATGAAGTTGTTTGTGCCGAGAGGATTACCACCTCTCCAGCTCTCCAACGAACCCCAAGAGTCGATAGAACCCAAACCGTTGAAGAAGAGTGTCTCATCGTCACGGTCCTTGGTTACGGCCTTGTAGAGGTACTCACCACGAACGAAGAAGTCGGGAGTCTTGTACAGAGCCTCAACGCTGAAGTTGTAGATGTTGTCGGCCCAAGGCATGGTAGCCGAAACGAACTGGAACTTGTCGACATAAGTTTCCAAAGCTGTACCCATAGAGTGAGAAGTCTTCAATACGTTGCCGCTGATGACCTCACCGGTAGAGATTTTGGCATAACGGAAGGTTGCACCTACATGCAAAGTATTCTGCTTGTCATTGATGGGACGATACAACCAACGACCGCCGACAGAAACACCCTGGAAACCGGCAATCTGATCGTTGTACTTGTTCTCGGCGAAGATACCCTGATTGGCGAAGAACTTGTCGTTGTAGAACTTGTAGCTGATACCCAGCTCACGACCAATCGACAATGCGCTGACAGCACCGGGACGTGCGATGAAGTGCATGCTACCACGGCTGGTGTTATTGTTCATCGATGCGGGGTTGTTGTAGTAACCAGCCTTGAAAGCGTGGAAACCACACTCGGTGGGCAGAGTGTACTGCAGGAAGATGTTCTTCTGCGAGAACTTGCCACCCGAGAAATCGAAGTCGGCATAGAAATACCAATCCTTATAAGACATCGAGGTACGGATACGTGCATCGGTGATGGCAGCACCCGACTTCACGGGAGTATAATCTGAATGGTAGTAAGCAGCATCGGCCATGAAACGTGCGCCGACGGTGAACTTCACCTCTTCGCTCTTGTTCTCTACCTTGATAACGGGGTCACTGTCGAAATCCTGTGCATGAACCGCAGTGGATGCAAGAGCCATGACCGCAAAAACGGGTAAGAAATAATATTTTTTCATATCGGTATATTCAAGTTTAGTTTAGAAAATTGAGTGAAACAATCTTTTAGTAACCCAGTGCCTCAAGAACCTCGACCGGCTCGCGAACTGTCTGTGCAGCATCCTTCGAGCGAAGACCGTTGTCGATGAAGTACTTCAAGGTCAACTCTGTACGGTTGGTGAAAGCGCCGTCGCCGTAGATGCCGTGGAGCAGGTCATCGAAGGGAACGGTGTTACCCCAGTTGTACAAACCGAAATATTTACCCATCTGTGCGTAAGAGTCAAACGAATAGGGGTGGTTGAGCATACCCGACTTCTTGATGAGGTAAGCCATCCAGGGAGCGTTCAACTCGGGATAGTTGTTGGGAGCACCAGCGATGCAGGGACCGATGATGTGAGCCTTGTTGGCAAGAGCAAGGTTGATGAAGTCGGCGTAACCGGCGGGAGTCACCTCCTTGAGGTCGGTAGCACCCTTACCTGCCCACAACAGGAAGCACATGGGCACCTTACCCTCGAACTTCTGTGCGGTACGACCCAGCGACTGGAGCGAGAAGGTCTGGAGAATTACCTTACCGTTGGTGTTACCTACGTTCACCTTACCATTTCTATAAAAAGCGGTATCCGATTCGGGCTTTGTGATGATGTTCCAGCCCAGACGATCCAACTCGGCATATACGCGCTCCTCGAAGTCAGAGGGGTTCAACCACGACTCCTTGAACTCGATGTAGATACCTGGGCGGTTACCTGTATCGGCGGGGTCGTCCTCATACTCGAAAGTATAGGTCAGCGAGTGGTTGAACTTACCCACGCTGTTCTTATCGTCCCACTTACCGGTAATCTTGTAGATACGCTTACCCTCGGCATCTCTCTTCAGACGCTTACCCTCGGCATACTTAATCTGGTCCTCGAGAGACGAAATGTAGAGCTGCTTGTTTACGAAGCCTTCACGAGCCTGCTCCATGCTCGACTCATTGAACCAAGAGCCGGCATCGAGTGCCAACAGCTCCTCGTACATATATGAGCTGGCGTTGTAGGGACGGAAGGTAGCCACGTCACGCTTGTAGAGTTTCTCTGCCTCGGCAGGAGTACAGCCGTGGTCGATGTAGAACTGCTTACGGGTGTGAGGTACATACTCGCCATAAACATTCTCGATATCGGTGGTACGGCAAAGGTTGTCATCATGGTTTGCCAAAATAACACCGTCCTTCGAGCACTGGAGGTCAGACTCCAAATAGTCGGCACCCATCTCACGAGCCCAGCGCCATGCTGCCTCGGTCTCCTCGGGAGCCCAGAATGTAGAGCCACGGTGAGCCATGACTGCAAAGGGAGGAACATAATCACGTACAGCCTGCATTTCAGGCGAGATGTGATTCACGGATACACGGGTGGCATCTTCGTTGATGTTCACGAAATCCTGATGCTCACAGCCGGTGAGCATCAACGCCGCCACACTAATGGTTGCACCAAATTTGACAAGGTTCTTAATCATAATTAAAAATTTAGGTTGAAAAAATTTGATTCAATTATTTTTTGGACAATAACTCTTTCTCGTCCTTGTAGGTAAACATCGTGAAGACGATGGCCAGTGCACAAGCAGCGAGCAGCATCAGGAAGGTCCAGTTCCAACCGGCCTCAGATACATAACCAATGACGATGTTGGCAAGGATAGCCGTACCGAAGAAGTAACCGAAGAAACCGGTCAGACCAGCTGCGGTACCTGCTGCATTCTTCGGAGCCAAATCCAAAGCCTGCACACCGATGAGCATCACGGGACCGTAGATGAAGAAACCGATACCGATGAGCGAGAGTGTAACGATGGTCGAGTTGTCGGAGAACTGCCAGTAGAGCAGGATGAAGACTGCCACGATAGCCATGAAGATAGAAGTGGTGAGTGCACGACCGCCCTTGAAGACCTTATCCGAAATCCAACCGCAAATCAGAGTACCGGGGATAGCGGCGAACTCATAAGCGAAGTAAGCCCAGCCGGCCTCCTTGATGTTGTAACCCTGAGTCTCCATGAGGAACTTGGGTGCCCAGTCCAAACATCCGTAACGCACCATGTAAACAAAGGCGTTGGCGATGGCGATGAACCACAACATCTTGTTGTTCAATACATACTTGAAGAAAATATCCTTTGACGAGAGTACCTCCTCCGATTTCTCGCTGTAATTCTTCGGGTAGTCGTTGCGATACTTCTCAATGGAGGGAAGACCACATGACTGCGGAGTGTCGCGAATCAGAAGGTAAGCCAAAACAGCGATGAAGAGTGCAACGGCTGCGGGGAATACATAAGTACCGATGAGGAAGTAGTAGCTTTCGTTGGCACCATAGAACCACGAACCGAACCACATGGCACCATAAGCAGCCATAGGACCGATAACGGCACCACCCACATTGTGAGCACAGTTCCAAATCGACATCTTCGTACCACGCTCGTTCTGTGAGAACCAGTGAGTCATCACACGACCACACGGAGGCCAGCCCATACCGTTAAACCAACCCACGAGGAAGTTGAGTACGGTCATCAGCACGATAGCCCACATCTTGTTTTCGGGGCCGAACGCCATGACGGGAACGACCATGAACATCATCGAGAGGGCGGCCAGTGTCAGACCCAGGGGCAGGAACACGCGAGCGTTACTGCGGTCGGAAACCGAACCCATCAAGAATTTTGAGAGCGCATAGGCGATGGCGTTCATCGAGAGAACAACACCCAGCTCGCCCTTGTCGAAACCGAACTCACCCAGGAAAGGAATTGCCATGGAGAAGTTCTTGCGCACGATGTAGAAACCGGCATAGCCGATAAAGATACCCAAGAAGACCTGCCAACGCAGACTCTTGTAGGTAGAATCCACCTTTTCGGCGGGTAATTCCTCCTTAAAAGCCGGAGGCGTTAGAAAATTTCTCATAATGTTTAAAGATTTAGGTTTTGTATTGTTTTAAATTTTCCTACAAAAATAACAGAAAGGTTACATTTTCCTCGAAATATCTGCAAAAATGATTTCGTTTGTAAGTTTTTAGTTTTTTATCGTAAATTTAAACGCTTCGTTTCCTCTTCGTCCAACGCTTCGGCAAGGATGGAAATGGGGTGTTTCACCTTCAGCGAGGTGGACATCTCAATCTGCCATTTGCAGGTCTCGCAGTCGGTGGCAACGAAATCCGCTCCCGAGTTGTCGATTTGACGGAACAGGGGCGCACCGATGGCCTGTGAGGTGGCGTAGTTCTCTTTCTTGAAACCGTAAGTACCTCCGATACCGCAGCAGCGCGACTCCAGAATGGTCAGTTCCACACCGGGAATCATTTTCAACAGCAAGGTCGAGTAGATGCCCCAGCCGAGTTTCTCCATGTGGCAGGGGGTGTGGTAGGCGATTTTCGCTTTATAATCCTCGCGGAATTTGAGCTGCGCCTTACCCTCGTCCAGAAGACGATAGATAAAACGTGTGGCAATCGAGATGCTGTCACGCACATCGGCGTTATCGACACCCAGCACGTGGGGATATTCGTCACGCATGGTGAAGACGCAGGTCGATGAAGCACCAATCACCTCACGATGCTCGTCCTTGACCGAGTGACGGATATTCTCGATATTACCCTCTGCCTGACGCTTCGCCTTCTCGACGAGTCCGTTCGACATGAGCGCCACACCGCAGCACTTCTCGTTCTTCATCAGGTGCACGCCATAGCCCAGTGCGTTGAGCACCTTGACCATATCACGACCCAGCTGCGGGTAGTTGTAGTTGATGTAACAACCGTGGAAGAAGGTGATATGATGGGGGAAGGCGTCCTGTTTGTCGGCGGCATTCTTCTTGAACCACGACTCGAAGGTCTGCGAGGCGTAGCTGGGGAAGGTGCGGTGGGCATCAATCTTGAAGAGGGCGTCCATCGCCAGCTTCACGGGTTTGAGACCGACCGACAGATTGACCACGGGTGCCATCTTGGTGGCCAGCGAACCCATGAAATCGGTATTGGCCAACATATTTTCTCTGAGTCCGGGCTTTTTCTTGCTGTACTTGATTTTTGCCAGCTGAATGATGTCGCCAATCTTCACTCCCGAAGGACAGGCCACCTCACAACGCTTGCAGTTGAGACAGTACTTCAACGCCTCGTCATAGAAAGCGCCGCCCTTCAGACGCAAACGCTCACCATCGGGGCCGGCCTGCTTGGGACCCGGATAGAGGGGATTGACCTCCAGCACGGGGCAGTAGACCGTACACACCGAACACTTCAGACACTGTTCGAAATTGTTATCGTTTGTTGTATTCATTTTATTCCCTTCCTATTTTAAAATCTCATCGGCGACACTCAAAGCCGTGAGGAGGCTCACTCCTGCGGCACACAATTCGTGCATGGCGTCCGCACCGCACAACACCGAACCTGCGGCGTAGAGGTTGGCGGAGGGCTGACCTCCGAACAACACCTTGAAGTGCGAATCGGTCTGCACGCCGAATGTAGAATAGTTCTGACTGCGGAAGAAATCCTTGTCGAACCACTCGTCACGATTACCCAGGTAGTAGACATCACTTCCGAAAATCGGCTCGCAGACACTCTGTGTACCTGCCACCAGACCGCCACTCATGAAGTGACCCGTGGCCAGCACGTAATTCTCTGCCGTGAAGCCCATATCGCCGTGGTTCTGGGTGTAAATCTTCTTCACCTTACCGTTCTCGATGTCGGCTTTCACCACCTCGTCACCGAGAATAAAAGTTCCGCCCATGCGCTCAAACTGTGTGCGCAGCTGCTTCTGTGTGCGAATACCTGCCACCGAGGGGGGCATCGTGGGCATGAAAGCCACCTTGGTGTGTACCTCCTTTTCGATTTGCGCAGCCAAATCGGCATCCGAGAATCCGAAGACGGCAGGCAGCACCACGCAATCGTAGCCCGCAGCGACATGATTGAGTCTTTCAATCAGTTCGCGGAGTGCTTCGGGCGACTCGAAGACCTTGGCGATATTCGAGGCACGCATCTCCGTAGAGCTGACTCTCAAGCGATTGACCGACTCCATATCGAGGAGTGTCACCTCGCACTGCGAGCCCTGCTTACGGAGCGCTTCTATCACAAACGATGTATTGAAATCGAGAAAACCGGGGAAGTTGGCCACCAGCACCTTGTCGCCCAACTTTCGGGTCTTCGACTCCGCCGTGGCCATCTCCGAGAAGGTGAGCCATGTGGGGCGCAGTGTACCCATGGGGGTGTAGCGGTAGTGGTTCTGCGACGAAGTGCCCTTCACACGAATACCCCACTGCGGAAGCAGAGACTCTGCCAAAGCGGCATAGTGTGACAGGCTGTCGCCCAACTTATGATAGGGGTGCATCTCACCGAGATGCTTCACCTCGTCCAGCGGATGTTCCACCTCCGACTTGTCGGCACGCAGGCCCAGCAAGTCGAACGAACCCGATGAGAAATGGAGAGAACTCTGTCCTGCCGAAATCACGGCACACTGACGACCCGCAGCCTGCAAACGCAGGGCACATGAGAGTCCCGACAGACCTCCTCCGATGATGATAGTATCAAATTTCATTGAACAGCAATTTTATTCCATTCCACAAACAGCATTATAGACCCACTGCGAATACTCCGTCTCGCGCAACGTGTCGCCCCAAGCCACGGGGCGAACACCCTTCCAGCGTTCATTGAGGAAACTTCGGAGGTCTTCCTGTGCGTTATGTTCGCAACCGAGGGCTTCACCCATGATTCCGGCAGCACGGCAGGCGCACATCTCCGCCTGACAGGTACCCATACCCAGACGGGTACGCTTGCGGAGGTCGATCAGCGAATGAACGTGCAACTCCTTGACGGCGTAGTTGATTTCGCCGACCGTCACGCCCTCGCACTCACACACCAGACTGGTGTCCAAGTCGTTGCGTGCGTCAATCATCGAAGCGCGCTCGCCGTGGCGATAGAACTCCGTGGCCTCCACGTGGGGTTTCATGTCGTGGTGGCGTGCCGTGGACTTCACCTCCTCCTCACGCGAACCGGGCAGAGGTTCGGTCATCGTGACGCACTTCTTGTCAACGCCCAGCTTGCGGCAGGCGAGGTCGGTTGCCCACTCCGCCATCAGACGGTAGGTCATCAGCTTACCGCCCGCGATGGTGGCGAAGCCCTCAACACCGTCACGTGCGGCGTGGTCCATGAGGACGATACCGCGGCTGATGTTTCGACCCGAGGGGTCGTTGTCGACAGCCACGAGAGGACGCACACCGGCGTAGGCTCTCAAGATACGTGTTGTCCCCAGCGCAGGTGCAAGTTTCATACCCTCACCCAGCAGGAGATCGACCTCATCGGCAGTCACCGAGAGGTTGTCGCACTCCTCGAAAGGCACGCGGCTCGATGTGGTACCGATGACACAGACCGTATCACCCGGCACGAGAATATCGGCATTGGCGGGTTTGCGACAACGGTTCAGCACCATGTTATTGACACGGTGGCCGAAAATCAGCAGCGAACCCTTTGCCGGGAACATATCGACACGTACACCCACCTTGGCGGCGATGCCGTGTCCCCAAATACCGCCGGCATTGATGGTCAGCGGTGCATAGAAATTCTCGGTTTGATGCGTGCGGTGGTTGAAGACGGTTACACCGACAACGCGCTGTCCGTCACGAATCAGCCCCACCACCTCGCTGTAAGTTCTCACCACGGCACCGTGCTCGCGTGCATCGATGACGTTGGCGGTCGACAAACGGAAAGGGTCAATCGAACCGTCGGGGACACGCACAGCTCCGATAAGTGTGGGATTGACCGAAGGTTCCAATCTTCGAGCCTCGCGGGGGTCAATCACATCGGCACGTATGCCGGCTTCGAGGCAGGCCTCGACAAAGGTCTTCTGATAGTTGATGTCGTCCTCGGGCAACGAGATAAAGAGTCCGTCATGCTCCTCGACACAATGATGAGCCACACGGCGCAGAATCATATTCTCTTTGATGCACTCCGAAGCCGACTCCGCATCGGTCACCGCATAGCGGGCACCACTGTGCAGCAGACCGTGGTTGCGTCCCGTTGCTCCCGTGGCGAAATCGAATCGCTCCAGCAGAAGAACCTTCAATCCGCGAAGCGCGCAATCGCGGGCGGTACCGACACCGGTGATGCCGCCACCAACGATAATCACATCAAATTCATTCTCCTTTCGAATTGGTTTCATTTCCGTTTGTTTATAACTTTTGCAGTCCAAATATTGTCGTTTCGGAGGACAATATTTCACTATGAAAATACATTGTTGTTTTATTTCGAAATAAAAGTATATACTTTTTCTCAAATAGCGAAACTTTTTCGAAGAAATTTTGCTTCATAATGCAAACTTCAGCTCCAAAAGGAAAATTTAAAGGCTAAAACGATAGTTGATAATAAATTTTAAAAACAAACTTACGAAAAAACATTTCGTTTCACCTGCATTTTTTCGCCCGAAAATTTAGAGAGTTGACAAATAATGTGTACATTGCAATGTCTATAACCCTACACTATTATATTATGACTAAAGAAGAGAGACACACGCTAATATTAAATCTGCTCGAACAGAAAAGTTCCATTCTGGTTACAGATTTGGCCGACAGCCTCAACGTGTCGTCAGTGACCATACGCAAAGACCTCACCGAGTTGGAGCGCGCCAAGAAGCTCTACCGCACCCACGGCAAAGCGATACTCATCGACCCCTATATTAATAACCGCAACGTGAGCGAGAAGGAGAAATTCTTCGCCAAGGAGAAGGATCTCATCGGCAACTGCGCAGCGGCACTCATCACCCCCAAGGATTCGATTATCATCGCTTCGGGTACAACGCTCCACGCCCTGGCTCGCTGTATCCACGCCACCGACAAGCTCACCGTCATCACCGCATCGCTCGAAGTGGCGAACACGTTGAGCAACGACCGCAACATCGACATCATTCTCCTAGGCGGTGTCGTGCGTCACAGCAGCCGTTCGGTAGTGGGCAAGTACGCAGAGCAGGCACTCACCGACTTCTCGTGCAGCAAACTCTTTATCGGAGTCGATGGCATCGACCTCGATTTCGGCATCACCACCACCAACATGATGGAGGCAAGTCTCAACCGTGTGATGATTGAGGCGGCACAGAAAACCATCGTTTTGGCAGACTCCTCGAAGTTCGGTCGTCGCGGATTCAGCAAAATTGCCGACATGGAGGAGGTCAATCACATCATCACCGACTCGCACATCTCGCCGCTCATTGCCGCACAGATTGAAGACATGGGCATCGAGCTGACCATCGTCGATGTTCCCGAATAGCAGGGGGACATCTGTCCGACTCCATACCTATATATATTGTTAGCGCGGAAGTTCTCAACCTATACGAAAAGCGCAAGGCAACGGGACGAACCTCGTGCCTTGCGCTTCTCTTTTTTTGTTCGACATTGAGCGAGCGTGGCAAAAAAAAGCAGTTCTCAAAACAGGAAGTTTTCCATCCCCCCTCAAAAAAAACAGAAAGAGCCGCCCCGTAAGGGACGACTCCTTTCCGAACAATCAAAAATTCAAATCAAAAAAATCCTATCTTCCTTCTATTATTTTGTCATTGTAATCGAGTTTTTGGGACACTTGGGAATGCAAACACCGCACTTGATACAGTCGGGGTCCATCATTCCTGCCACGACACTCTTGTCTTCGTAAGGCTTCAGCTGCATGGGGCAGACCTTGGCACATTTGCGACACAGCACGCAGGAATCAGAAACGTGGATATTTTCGAACGAAGGTTTCGCCTTTCGGGGCGCAACCCATGCAGAAAGCGAACCCATCGGGCAGAAAGTGCACCATGCACGGGGCGAATAGAGGTAGCCCAGCACGATACCCACGATGGTGGTCACGAAAATGATGTTCCAGAACACACCGCCCATCTTCGCCCAGTCGCCCCACGCCAGATACATCTGCACGCCGAACATGGTGAAAATGAACAGCACCATGAAGATACGGAACTGCACCTTGCGCAGAAACGAAGGTATGGTTTTCTTGCGTGATATTTTCGAAATCAGACGGTCGTAGAAGCTGCCGCGCGGACAGAAATTACCGCACCAGTAACGGCCTTTGTAGACAGACACCGCCACGGGTGCAATCATACAAATGAAGGCGAGCCACCCCACCACGGGGAAGAAAAACGCCACGACCAGATAGACAAGAAGTATCGAATAAAGCATAATGTAAGTGTGTTATTTTTCGGCAAATATAGTGCATCTCTTTTCACCTTACAAGCCCCTCGCCCCACATCGGGAACAACTGTCAATCAAAGGGGAGAAATTGCAGTCTGCCACCGCTGTGTCACCCTCGTCTTCCCCACTCGTGCGCATAAAAAAGAAGAGGTGACCATCCTTTTCGGGAGGGTCACCTCTTCATCGTTTTCCGCGCCACGGGCGTGGCACACACTATATTAATAACACTCGTTCTCGTTGGGGAAGTCGCCTGACTTCACATCGTCGATGTAGTGCTCCACGGCCTCGGTCATGATGGTGTGAAGGTCGGCATAGCGGCGCAGGAACTTGGGCGAGAAGCCCTTGTTGATGCCCAGCATATCGTGAACGACCAGCACCTGACCATCGGTACCTGCACCTGCACCGATACCAATCACCGGCACGGGAACCTCCTTGGTGACACGTGTAGCCAGAGCCGAAGGAATCTTCTCGAGCACGATACCGAAGCAACCTGCATCGCTCAACAGCTGTGCATCGTGAATCAGCTTGTCGGCCTCGGCATCGCCCTTGGCTCTCACGCCATAGGTGCCGAACTTGTGAATGGACTGGGGAGTGAGTCCGAGGTGACCCATCACGGGGATACCCGCAGCAGTAATCATCTTGATGGACTCCAGCACCTCGATGCCACCCTCCAGCTTCACGCCGTCGGCCTCGGTCTCCTTCATGATACGCACAGCCGATGCCAAAGCCAGCTTCGGGTCGCCCTGATAGCTGCCGAAAGGCATATCGACCACCACAAAGGCACGTTTCACGGCACGAGTGACACAACGGCCGTGGTAAATCATCATATCGAGAGTGATGGGGAGTGTAGTCTCATAACCTGCCATGACATTGGCAGCAGAATCTCCGACAAGAATAATGTCGATACCTGCGGCATCGACAATTTTTGCCATCGAGAAATCATAAGAAGTTATCATCGAAATCTTCTCACCATTCTGCTTCATCTCCGCAAGACGAGATGTCGTTACGGGTCTTACAGTACTTTCTACTGACATTTTTTGTTGTTTTTCTGTTTAGCGGCACAAACATACATAAAAAAAACGGGGCGGCGAAATTTATTAAGTTTCAACTCTCCATCTCGCCCGACCCGCAGATTTTCAGACCGCTGTAAATCTGTTATTTCACTGGCAAATCATCTTCTCGGCAATAGCTTTCTTCTCGCGGTCTTTTCACATATCTATAATTTTTCGACCGCGACTTGACCGATTCTCTGCCACGATGCACAATCCTTCTATTTGCGCAACAGGAAGTCGCGGTAGAACGACCACAGCACCACGCCGCCCGACACCGACACGTTAATCGAGTGCTTGGTACCTGCCTGCGGAATCTCTATCGCACCGTCCGACATATCCACAATGTCCTGCGCCACGCCCAGCACCTCGTTACCGAAGACCAGCGCATAGCGTTTGTCGGCCTCGCTCTCGAAATGCTGCAACATGTTTGCCCCCTCGACCTGCTCGATGGAGAGAATGGTGTAGCCCTCGGCCTTGAGCTGCTCGACACACTCGTTGGTCGTGGCGTAATACTTCCACTCCACGGTCATCTCAGCACCCAACGCCGTCTTGTGAATGTCGCGGTTGGGCGGTGTGGCGGTGATGCCGCACAGCAGGATACGCTCCACGGCAAAAGCATCGGCGGTGCGGAAAAAAGCACCCACATTTTGCAGCGAACGAACATTGTCCAGCACCACGGTGACAGGCATTTTCTCTACATGGGCATACTCCTCCGCCGTGGGACGGTGTAACTCTTCATTGGTTATCTTGCGCATAATCTTTTATCTGTTGGTTATTTCGGGTCAAAATTAAGCAAATAAAAAATATTTTACGTATTTTTGTGAGTTCAAAACCGCAAATAATACTATGTCTTTTAAAAAGATTATCCTGCTTGCCGCCGTTGTGTGTGTGGCAATCAGCGCACAAGCGCAGAAAATTATTGTAGGTGCCGACTTCTCGACACGTTTCGACAACCGCGAGTATGCCAATAACGACTTCAACGAGTCTCAGACACTCTTCAGCGCACGTCTGACCCCCATGGTAGGTGTGCAGTGGCAACAGAAAAACCGCTTGGTTTTCGGTGTCGACCTCTTGCAGAACTTTGGTGACGACACGGAATTCCTTTCGAAGGTACGCCCCGTGATGTACTACCAGTTCAACACCAAGAATGTTCAGGCCAATGCCGGTATCTTCGACCGCAAGGCACTGATGGGCTCCTACGGTGCGGCTTTCTTCAGCGACTCGGTAGCCTACTACCACAACCGCATCTCGGGTTTCATGGGTCAGTATAAATCGACCGAGCGTCGCAACACCTACGCCGAGATTGCCATCGATTGGGAGGGTATGTATTCCCACGAGTCGAGAGAGATGTTCCGCATCATATCGGCAGGACGATACACCATCGACAAGGGTTTCTACATGGGTTACGCCTTCTCGATGTTCCACTTCGCAGGTAGAAAAGACAACGAAAATGTGACCGACAATCTGCTGGTCAATCCCTATATCGGTTGGGAGTTCAACGCCTACTTCGACTTCGACATCCGCACCGGTCTGCTGTTCGCCCCCCAGAGAGGCCGCAGCGTAGACCACGAATGGAAGAAGCCCGCCGGATGTCAGATTGACTTCCGCATGACCAAATGGGGTGTGGTATTGGAGAACAACCTCTACCTGGGCAAGAACCTCCAGCCCCTGCGCCACTTCATCGCCGATGAGGGTTTGCAGCTGACCTATGGTCAGGACGGTCTCTACGCCGGCGAGTCGTTCTACTCGACCACCGAGCACATCTACAATCGCACGTTTGTGGGCTACGACCGCAAATTCTTCAAAGGCACAATGGCTGTCGAGGCAGGTATGATTTTCCACTACGACGGTACAGGTCTCGGCACACAGCAGATGGTCAAGCTCTCGGTCAATATCGAGAAGCTCTTCAAGATTGGTAAGAAATAAAGCAAAAACATATACATTATGGCAAACGAAAATAACGAAACACGAGAGAAGTCATTGAACTTCCTCGAAGAGATTATCGAAGCGTCTATCGCCAATGGCGAACCCCGTGTACAGACCCGCTTCCCGCCCGAGCCCAACGGCTATCTCCACATCGGTCATGCAAAGAGTATTTGCATCAACTTCGGTCTGGCGAAGAAGTACGGCGGCAAGTGTAACCTGCGTTTCGACGACACCAACCCCGTGAAGGAGGACACCGAGTATGTAGACTCCATCAAGAAGGATATTCACTGGTTGGGTTTCGACTGGGCACAGGAGCGTTATGCTTCGGACTACTTCGACCAGCTCTATGAGTGGGCCATCGTGATGATCAAGAAGGGTCTGGCATACGTCGATGACCAGACTCAGGAGCAGATTCGCGAGAACCGCGGTACCGTGTCGGTTCCCGGTACACCCTCGCCCTGGAGAGACCGCTCCGTGGAGGAGAACCTCGACCTCTTCGTACGTATGAAGAACGGCGAATTTGCAGACGGAGAGAAGGTACTCCGTGCCAAGATTGACATGGCACACCCCAATATGCTTTTCCGTGACCCCATCATGTATCGTATCATTCATGCCGAGCATCACCGCACCGGCAACAAGTGGTGCATCTACCCCATGTACGACTACGCACACGGTCAGAGCGACTCGATTGAGAAGATTACCCACTCGATTTGTACATTGGAGTTCGACGTTCACCGTCCCCTCTACGACTGGTTCATCAAGGCGTTGGACATCTATCCCTCGCACCAGTATGAGTTCGCCCGCCTGAACCTCACCTACACCATGATGTCGAAGCGTAAGCTGCTGAAACTCGTGCAGGAGGGTGCCGTAATGGGCTGGGACGACCCCCGTATGCCGACCATCTGCGCACTGCGCCGTAAGGGCTACACCCCCGCATCGGTACGTAACTTCGCAGAGATGGTGGGTGTTGCCAAGCGTGACAACATCATCGACCTCGGCAAGTTGGAGTTCTGCGTAAGAGAGGATTTGAACAAGGTGGCAGAGCGTCGTATGGCGGTTCTCGATCCCCTGAAGGTGGTGATTACCAACTACGAGGAGGGCAAGACCGAGATGTTCGAGGCCATCAACAACCCCGAGAACGAGGCTGCAGGCACACGTCAGATTCCCTTCTCGAAGGTTATCTACATCGACAGAAACGACTTCATGGAGGAGCCTCCCAAGAAGTTCTTCCGTCTGCGTCCGGGTGGCGAGGTTCGTCTGCGCTACGCCTACCTCATCAAGTGTGAGGAGGTCATCAAGGACGCCGAGGGCAACATCACCGAGTTGCGTTGTACCTACGACCCCATGTCGGGCAACGGTTCTTCGTCGGACGGTCGTCGCGTGAAGGGCGTTATCCACTGGGTATCGGCAAAGGATGCCGTAGAGGCAGAGGTTCGTCTGTTCAACCCCCTGTTCACCAAGGAGAACCCCGACGATTGCGAGGAGGGTCAGACTTGGGAGGACAACCTCAACCCCGAATCGATGGTCAAAATCAAGGGTTACCTCGAGCCTTCGCTCAAGGAGATTCCCGTGGGTCAGGCCGTGCAGTTCGAGCGCGTGGGCTACTTCTGCCCCGATACCGATTCGACCCCCGAACATCTGGTATTCAACCGCACCGTCACCCTCAAAGACTCGTGGGCTAAAATCAACAAGTAGGAAATCATCTACTCCATATCCGACCGGATGCCTTTGGGCGTCCGGTTTTTTTATGGGCATAGCCCGGACTCGGACGGAGGAGGATATATGTTTGCATGGCGGGGACAGCCCCCAACCATACATTTGGGAGAGAGGATTATCGGCAGGCTGTTTTTGGAGCGTAATGGCCGCAGATTTCACCCGAAATAATCGCCAAAGGCAAGTCCTCAACAAGGAGGGAAAGTGTATCAAAACGCGCAAAAGGCAGGTGCAGGCGCAGCGTCTCGACTCGCCCACCCTCTTTCCAACCTTTCCGACAGGGCACAAAAAAAAAGGACGGTCTGCATTGACAGACCGTCCTTTTAATATACGGACAGGAATTTATCGCTTCACCTGCTTCAGCCAGCGCAGATAACCTGCTACGGCCAAACCGCAATAGAGCAGGTAGAGACCTGCGGTGAAGGGGATTCCCTTATAGACATAGAGTCCTACCGAGATGGCATCGACCACCAACCACACCAGCCACTGCTCGACATATTTGCGCGAGAGCATCCACATGGCCACGATGCAGAGTGCCGTTGAGCAGGAGTCCCAAAACGGCACGGTGCTGTTGGTCAGTTCCGTGAGGAAGAAATAGATGCCCACGTGTGCCACGGCATAGACACCCACCAGCGCAGGCACAATCCGCCACGGCGTGTGGGCGATGTCGATGCTTTGCTGCGTGTTGTCCTCATGTCGCGCGGCATTCTTGCGCCACATCAGCCAGCCATAGAGACCGGCCAGCACATAGTAGAGCTGCATGGAGAAGTCGGCATAGAGTCCCTTCTCGAAATACAGCGTACCGTGCACCATCGGCATGACGAGACCCACAATCCACAATCGGATGTCGGCCTTATATTCCAACCAAAGGTAGAGCAGTCCGAGTACGATGCCCGTAATCTGCAAAATCAGTGACCAATCCATCGTCAGCGAACTAAAGGATTAGAATTTCACGGTCAGGTTGGCCATCACGTTGATGGGAGCCTGTGCGAAGTAGTAAGCGGTGTTCGAAATCTCGACCTTACCGTCATTCTTCTCGGCTGACGAATAACCGTAACCGTTGCTCTCGTACTCGGTGTCGAAGAGGTTGTAAATCATCACACCGAAACGTACGCTGCGAGCCATCTTGGTCTTGAGGGTGTAACCCAGATTGAGGTTGGTCACGCAGTAGGGGTCGAGCATCAGCTCGCGGTTCTCATAGTTCGAGAAGTACTGACGGCTGACATACTGGGTGTTGAAGATAGCCTCGAAACCTTTGTGGTGGAAATCGAGATTGACATTGGCGATGGTCTTGGGCGAGAAAGCCAGACGGGTAGTACCCATATTGGTGTCGATGTACTCCACGGGCTCCCAGTTCTCGCTCAACAGTACACGGTGCACATAGTTCTCCACGCGGTTCTGGCTGAATGTCGCGTTGGCAGAAGCTGTAAACCAGTCGGTAGCCTTCACCGCAGCCGACAACTCGATACCACGACGGTAGCTGTCCTTCACGTTGTCGTTCAGTGCATCGAAATCGGCATTGATGTGACCGGTGGGAACAAGCTGGTTGTCATACTTCATGTAGTAGAAGTTGATGCCTGCCGAGAAACGGGGTGCTGTGTAGGTGTAACCCAACTCATAGTCAAACATCTTCTCCGACGAGGGGTAGCTCTTCTCCGAGAGCATCTCGAACATATAACGGTCGGTGAAGTCGCCACGTGTAGGCTCCTTCTGTGCAATCGAGAACGAGAAGTAGAAGTTGTGACGCTTTGCGAGGTTGTAGCTGATACCTACGTGGGGATTGAAGAAGTAGTAGTTCTTGTCCACCGAGATAGGCTGCATGGCCTTCAGGTTGTCTACATAGTTGTCATTGACACCCGAAGCCTCGTAAGATACGGCGCGGAACTGAAGGTCGGCGAAGAGACGAAGACCGTCAACGACCTCCCAGTTGGCACGTGCGAAGATGTTGCCGTCGTGCTTGGTGGCGTCGTTGTCATACCAACGGCGGTTGGCATACTGGTCGGGAGTCAGACCTGCTACCCAACCGAATGTACCCCAGTGAGGGCAGGTGTAGTAGCTGTAAGAACCACCGAACGAGAGGTCGAGGTTCTCGATGTTGTAGTGCATGGCACCATTGACACCCGCCAGGTGGTTCTGCATCACCTTCTTGCGGATGATGTCGGCTCTCACCTTGCCATTGGCGTCAAAGGCGATGTCATCGGGGAAAGAGTACTCCAGAAGTTTCTTGTTGCCCTTGTACTGACGGTAGTAACCGTAGCCGTAGGTGTAGAAGATAGTACCATTCATCGACCACTTCGAGTTAATCTGGTGGTTGAGAATCATCTGGTTGTTAATCTGGAGATAGTTGTCGGTCTGATCCTTGAAGTAAGCTGTGCCGGCTACGACAGGCTCGTCCCAGTTGTTGGGGTCGGTGACGATGTTACCCTCGCCGTCACGGCTGAAGATATCATACTGACCCGAAGTGTGGTAACGGCGACCGTACTTGGCCATCTCCTCCTTTGTGGCACCCTGATAGGTGAGGTAGGTTCTGGCCTTACCGCCGAACGACACGAACTTCAGCATGGTGTTGCCACTGTAATAACCAGCCTGCAACATATACGACTTGAGGTCGGTGGCACCGCGGTCAACATATCCGTCGGAAGCGATGTGCGAGATACGTGCATCGACTGTCCAGTGGCCGCCCAGCAGACCCGAAGAGATGTGTACCGACTGTTTGTTGGTGTTGTAAGAGCCATAAGAGAAAGAGGCATCACCGCCAAACTCGGTATGGAGGGCATCGGTTGTCATGTTGATGGCACCACCGAAAGCACCTGTACCGTTGGTCGAGATACCGGCACCACGCTGTACCTGGATAGTACCGACCGACGAAATCAGGTCGGGAGTATCGTACCAATACATCTGGTGAGAGTCGGCGTTGTTCATCGACACGCCGTTGATGGTCACATTCAGACGGGTGGCATCGGTACCACGCAGACGCATCGAAGTGTTACCCACACCGATACCTGTCTCGTTGGTGGCAATCATCGAGGGGGTGAGAGCCAACACCGAAGGAATATCCATACCGTAGTTGTTCTTGGCAATCGACTCCTTCGACAAGTTCTCATAGACGGTAGGCATCGAACGGGTGGCACGCGTTGCGGTCACCTCCACCTCCTGGAGTTCATACATTTTCAGAGAATCGCTCTCCACGTTTTGAGCATTGGCGCTGGCAAAAGCTACCACCGCCGCAATGGGTAGTAAAAACCTTTTCATGTGTTCAACTTTAAAGTTAATAAATGAAAAGGGGTATCTTAATATAGATTACGCGACATCCCGGTCTCGGCATTACCCGTCTCCGGTTCAATGGGTATAATCTCAGCCTGATAGTAAGGCACCCCTTAGAGTTCGGTCGCAAATATATAACATTTAGGTGTAATATCCTATTTTGAGACCTCTTTTTAGTGTTTTATAATTTTCATCTCCTCCGCAGACGCGCCACTACCCCACGAAAAAACAAAAGCGCCCGATGTGGTCGGACGCTTTCATTAATAGGTATGTCTTCAATCAGAATGTACCGAAACGATAGACAATCTTCTGACAATAGATTTCACCGGGCTGCAAGAGCGGCGAGGGGAAATTGTCGTGGTTCACGGCATCGGGATAATTCTGACACTCGATGGCCACACCTGCGTGGTCGATATAGCGGCCACCCGACTTGGTTTCGGGGCATCCGCACGAGAGCCAGTTACCCGTGTAGACCATCACGCTGGGCTGCGAGGTGAGAATGGTCACGCAACGACCCGAACGGGGGTCGCGCAACTCGCCTGCCTCACCCAAAATGTCTTTTTTCCAACCCTCGATAACGAAGGGGTGGTCATAACCGCGGAAGTCACGGATGTGGTTGAACTCCGAGTCGATACCGCCACGGAACGAACGGAACGTGCGGAAATCCTGGGGTGTGCCCTCAACGGAGAGGAACTTGCCCGTGGGAATCTGCTTGTCGTTCATCTCCAGCACCTCCGAGCAGTTCAGACGCAACTCGTGGTCGAGAATATCACCGCTGTTCTCCCCCGAAAGGTTGAGATAGAGGTGGTTGGTCAGATTGACCACCGTGGTCTTGTCGCTTGTCGCACGGTAGGTGATTTCCAGCGAGTTGTCGTCGTCGAAGTCGAAGACCGCCTCCACCTGCATCTCACCGGGATAACCCTGGTCACCATCGGGTGAGACCAGTACCATGGCGATGCGGTTGGTCTCCACACGGCTCTCCCACGCGCGGTTGGCGAAGTTGTCCGTACCACCGTGGAGGTGGTTTACACCGTTATTGACCTCCAAGTTATACTCCTTGCCGTCGACGGTCATGCGGCCGCAGGCAATGCGGTTGGCCACACGCCCCACCGACTTGCCACTGGCAGCTCCGTCACGGAAGTAGCCCTGTGCGTGCTTGTAACCCAACGCCACATCGGCTAATTTACCATCGCGGTCGGGTACGAGAACAGATACGACCGCCGCTCCGAAGTTGGTCACCTTCACCTCGGCACCCGATGCATTGCGCATGGTGTAGAGAATGATGGCCTCACCTTCAGGAGTCGCGCCCCACACCTGTTGTTCTATTTCAATCATTATTCTAAAGGTTTAAGGTTAGCCAAGAGATGGTCGATACGGCGCAAAGTCTCCTCCTTGCCGATGAACGAAGTTACATCGTACATACCGGGACCCTTACCTGCACCTACCAATGCCAAACGCAAGGTATTCATCACCTGACCCATACCGTAACCCTTCTCGGTAATCCACTCGTGGACAATCTTCTCGGTGTTCTCCAGCGAGAAGTCATCGATGGAAGCCAACACCTCGCGCACCTCGGTGAGGATACGGGGGTTGTCACCCTTCCAATACTTCTTGGTCTGCTTGGCATCGTACTCGGTGGGAGCCACGAAGAAGAACGAGGTCAAATCCCACAAATCGGTGATGAACGAAGCACGCTCCTTCATGATGCCGGCTGCCTTGCCTGCCAGCTCATCAGATACCTCGATGCCATGCTCCTTGAGGATGGGCTGGTACAACTCTGCCAGCTCGGCATCGCTCTTGTGGTGCATATACTGGGCGTTGAACCACTTGGCCTTGTCGGGCTGGAAACGAGCACCCGACTTCGAAACGCGCTCCAACGAGAAGTTGTCAATCAGCTCCTGCATCGAGAAAATCTCCTGCTCGGTACCGGGGTTCCAGCCCAGAAGAGCCAGCATATTGATGAACGCCTCGGGGAAATAACCGTCCTCACGGTAGCCGTGAGCGGTCTCACCGGTAGCGGGCGACTTCCAGAAGAGAGGGAAGACGGGGAAGCCCATCTTGTCACCGTCACGCTTCGAGAGCTTACCGCCACCCGTAGGCTTCAGCAACAGGGGCAGGTGAGCAAATTCGGGCTGTGTGTCGCTCCAACCGAATGCCTTGTAAAGCAGGTAGTGGAGGGGCAACGAAGGCAACCACTCCTCACCACGGATAACGTGCGACACCTCCATGAGGTGGTCATCGACAATATTTGCCAGGTGGTAGGTGGGCAGTGCGTCCACCGACTTGTAGAGCACCTTATCATCGAGGGTCGAGGTGTTCACCTCCACATGACCGCGGATAAGGTCGTCCATCTCCACCAACTCGTTCTCGGGCATCTTGAAACGGATAACCCACTGGTCGCCACGCTGGATACGTGCCTTGACCTCCTCCTCGGAGAGCGACAGCGAGGTAGGCAGTTTCTCGCGCACCTCATAGTTGTAGGCAAATGCCTTACCCTCTGCCTCGGCAGCCTGACGGAAAGCATTCAGTTCGTCGGCAGTGTCGAACGCATAGTAAGCCCAGCCTGCCTCAACGAGCTGGAGGGCATACTTCAGATAGAGGTCACGGCGCTCGCTCTGACGATAGGGGGCATGAGGACCACCCACGCCGACACCCTCATCGATTTCGATACCGCACCATTTCAGCGACTCCATGATGTAGTCCTCGGCACCGGGGACAAAACGCTGTGAGTCGGTGTCTTCGATACGAAGAATCATCGTGCCTTTGTGCTGGCGCGCAAAGAGGTAGTTGTAGAGGGCAGTACGCACACCGCCTATGTGAAGAGGTCCCGTGGGACTCGGTGCAAAACGCACGCGAACAGGTCTTTCCATGTTTTTTTACGTTTTTAGACATTGCATCGTCCGCCTGACCCACAGACGGACGACACGTTGTATCGTGAATTAATTAATCGTTTTCTTTTGCTTTGCAGCACCCTCGCTCCGCACACGGCGAAGTGCAAGGCACTTATCGTATTCTGTACTCCACTCTAATGGTGATACGGGCTTTCTTCTGACGGCTCGAGGTGTTGAACGAACCTCCTGCCGAGAAATCCTCGTTGGTGTTGGCACCCGTGATTTGGAACACGCCCAGACGCGCCGATGCCACACGGCCAATCTTCGCGCCGGCATTTTCGCCAATCTTCTCGGCACGCACACGCGCATCGGCCGAAGCCAGTTCGATGAGTCCCTGTTTGATGGTGTCCAGTCCCGTGTAGTAGTACGAGGGGGCGTAGGCCTCAATCGACACACCCTTGGCGATGAGCGATGAAATCTCGCGCGAGACCTTCTCCACGAGGTCCACCTGCTTCGACTCCACGGTGAAGTTCTGACGCAGCTGGTAGCCCTTGAAGCGCTGACCGCCATAGTTGCCGTTGGCGGTGTAGACCGTCTCGTAGGTCTTGCTCACATCGACAAAGGCGAAGACCACCTCGGTATCGGGAATACCCTTCTCACGAAGATAGGCCTGCACCTTGGCTTTGCTCGACTCAATCTGTGCGTAACCCGTAGCCACGTTCGATGACTCGGCAGTGACGCAACCCGTCCAAACAATCTGGTCCGATGAAAACTCCGTTTCACCGAGTCCCGTCACCACAATCGTATCCTGCGAACGATATTTATAAGTGTAGGCGCGTCCCAAAACGTAAGCGCACAAGAGGAGGGCAAAGCCCACAATGATGAAATGTTTGGTTTTCATGGTCTTATTGTTTTTAAGGTTCTATTGTTCCTTATCTCTCAACGGTGGAGCGACCGACAATCAGACATTGAAGAGGAAGTGCATGATGTCGCCGTCCTGCACGACATACTCCTTGCCCTCGATACCGATTTTACCGGCATCGCGGCACGCCTTCTCCGACTTCAGATCCACATAGTCGTCATACTTGATAACCTCGGCACGAATGAAGCCCTTTTCGAAGTCGGTGTGAATGATACCCGCAGTCTGGGGGGCTTTCATACCGCACGAGAAGGTCCATGCACGGGTCTCGTCGGCACCTGTGGTGAAGAAGGTCTCCAGATTGAGCAGCTTGTAGGCCGACTTAATCAGACGGGCAACACCCGACTCCTTCAGTCCCAAATCCTCGAGGAACATCTTGCGCTCCTCGTACTCCTCCAACTCGGCGATGTCGGCCTCGGTGGCAGCGGCAATAATCAGCATCTCGGCCTTCTCGTCCTTGATGGCTTCCTTCACCGCCTCGGTGTAGGCATTGCCGGTAGCGGCACTCGCCTCATCGACATTGCAGACATACAACACGGGTTTGTCGGTCAGCAGGCTGAGGTCGGCAACCAGTTTCTTGTCGTCCTTCTCCAGTTCCAATGTGCGGCACGAAAGACCCTGCTCGAGCAGTGACTTGTACTGCAAAAGCAGTTCCACGGTGCGCTTGGCGTTCTTGTCGCCACCCGAAGTGGCCTGCTTCTGGGTCTTTGCCAGACGGTTCTCGATGGTCTCCAAGTCCTTGAGCTGCAACTCGGTGTCGATGATACCCTTGTCTCTCACGGGGTCAATCGAACCGTCGACATGGGTGATATTGCCGTTGTCGAAGCAACGAAGAACGTGGATTATCGCGTTGGTGTTTCGAATGTTACCCAAGAATTTGTTACCCAGACCCTCGCCCTGCGAAGCTCCCTTCACAAGACCGGCGATATCGACAATCTCGATGGTGGTGGGAACCACACGCTTGGGGTTGTCAATCTCTGCCAGACGAATCAGTCGCTCGTCGGGCACGGTGATGACACCCACGTTGGGTTCAATAGTACAGAAAGGAAAATTTGCCGCCTGCGCCTTAGCGTTCGACAGGCAGTTGAAAAGTGTCGATTTACCGACATTGGGCAATCCTACGATGCCGCATTGAAGTGCCATATATTTCTCTAATTATCGTTTCAAAATGCAAATATACAAATTTTATAGGGTTCGGTGTGCTTCTTCGCACTTAAAATACTATATAGGGACAATATACGTTAAATAATCGGTGGCTTTACTTGAAAATACCCCCGATATTCGTTACCTTTGATGGAAAAATTATTAACCACCAAAAAAAAAGAAACAACTATGAAGAGCAAGTTTTTGTCCGATTTCAAGGCTTTTGCCATGAAGGGTAACGTGTTGGATATGGCAGTCGGTGTCATCATCGGTGGTGCATTTGGTAAGATTGTCACCTCGCTGGTCAACGACATCATCATGCCGCTGATAGGTACTGTCATCGGAGGTATCAACTTCACCGATTTGAAGTGGGTCATCCGCGAAGCTTCCGAGGAGGCCTCCCTGCCCGAAGTGTCGCTGGCCTATGGTAAATTCTTGCAAAACACCGTTGATTTTCTGATTATCGCATTCTCGATTTTCGTCTTCATCTCTGCCATTCAGCGCATTACCCGCAAGAAGGAGAAGGAGGCTGCCGCACCCAAACCCGCACCCCAGCCCTCTGCCGAGGAGCGTCTGCTCACCGAAATTCGCGACTTGCTGAAGGAGAACAACGGCAAGGGAAAATAATAAAAATTTTACTGAAAGTTCACTGAAAACCAAATCCGAAAGCAAAATTTGGATTATCTTTGGACGCTAAAAAATTTCAGACTTATGGATTTGAAAACCATACAGAGAGAAGCTCACAAGATTGCGGAAATCGTCGACGAGTGGAGCTATCAGCGCACCATTCCCTCGCTCGAGCGCGATTTGGTGCTCGAGAAACTCATGTCGCTCTACGACATGGTGCGTTTTTCGGCCAAGCGTGTGGAGACGGACAACAGCAAGAACTACGCCCACAGCTACCCCGACGAGCATACAGAGATTCGTGCCATCACGCCCTCTGCCGCACAGCACGACACACCGCAGAGCTACTCCGCCCCCATACCTCCCGTCATGCCCTCGGTAGCCGATACCGCGGACGACATTGTGGAGGTGACTCCCTCTCATGAGGTTCAGCCCTCCGCAGCAATACCCTCGCCTGCCCCCGCGGCTCCGCAGAGCATCGAGACCGGGCAGCCCCACACGGAGATGTCTCACACAGAGATGCACGAGGAGCCGGTGCACACAGCATCTGCCCCCGTTGAGCCGATACACATCGAGCCTGTTCACACAGAGCCGGCACCTCAAGTTGTCGCTGAAGCTCAACCCACTCAAGTACCTGTTACAGAGCACGCAGAAGCACAGCACCTCAAGTCGGAGGAAGAGACGCCCCTCAACCCCGTGGAGCTTCACAAGCAGAAGCAACGTCTTATCCTGTCGCTCTACGACATGGAAAGTGCTTCGGAGCCTGCGCCTGCCACTCCGGCAACCGACATGTCGGGTTATGACGAGAAGAGTGACGACAACTACGAGGACAATGACGAGCCTTTCGAGGTGATTTCGGTAGCATCAGCCATCGAGGAGAGCACCGCGACCGCACAGCCCGAGGAGACAACTCCTTCGCAGGAGGAAGCCCCTGTCGAGCCTGCACACGTTGAAGCGCCCGTGGCAGAGCCGACACCTGTTGTTGAGCCTGCGCCCACAGCAGAAGCCCCCTCGCACGAGGAAGTCAAGGAAGAGGAGGCACAACCCCAGCACGACACCCCCGAGCAGGAGGTAGCGGAGACACCCGTTGAAGCTCCCGCAGCTCCCCAGCCCGAGGTTCAGCCCGCCGAGCCGACCGCCACACAACCCGTGGAGCAGTTCTACGAGGAGAGCGAGGAGGAAGACGAACTTTCCGATGAGGACGCCTTCTCGGTCATCACGCCCCACAAGGACGAGGAAGACATGCAAGACGAGGAAGACGAGGAGTTGGAGGACGAACACCCCCTCTACCGCACCGAGGAGATACACGAAGGTGCTGTTTTGGGTGAGGTCATCAATGCCCATGTGCAGACCCTGGGTGACAGCATGCAGGTAGCACGCGACACCGTGTCGGAGGCCATCAGCAATGACCGGACCACCGACCTGATGAAGGCCATCGGCATCAACGACAAGTTCCTGATGATTCACGACCTCTTCGGCGGTGACAGTGACGAATACGAACGCGTCATCTCCACCCTCAACAAGATGGAGTCGTTGGACGACAGTCTGATTTACATTGCCGAACATTTCAGCTGGAACCCCAATTCCGATGGAGCAAAGCTCCTGGAAGAGTTGTTAGAGAGAAAATTTTCGTAACCCCATAAATTAAATGTCTAAATTATACATCGTGCCGACCCCCGTCGGCAACCTCGACGACATCACCCTCCGCGCCATCAAGGTGTTGCAGGAGGTGGATTTCATCCTCGCGGAGGACACACGCACCACATCGTTTCTGCTCAAGCATCTGGGCATAGAGAAACCCCTACGCTCGCACCACAAGTTCAACGAGCACGGCACCGTGAAGATGGTCGCCGAGAGTATCGCCGCAGGCAAGGACGCCGCTCTGGTGTCGGATGCCGGTACTCCGGGCATCTCCGACCCGGGTTTCCTGCTGGTGAGAACCTGTGTCGAGGAGGGCATCGAGGTGCAGACCCTGCCCGGTGCCACAGCACTCATTCCGGCTGTGGTGCAGAGCGGTTTCCCGTGTGACAGATTCTGCTTCGAGGGTTTCCTGCCCCAAAAGAAGGGACGCATGAAGCAGTTGCAGAGCATGGTCGATGAGGAGCGCACCATGATTTTCTACGAATCACCCTACCGCATAGTCAAGTGTCTGGAGCAATTTGCCGAGGTCTTCGGCGAGGAGCGTCAGGTGTCGGTCTCGCGCGAGCTGACCAAGAAGTTCGAGGAGACCGTGCGCGGCACCATCGCCGAAGTGCTGGAACACTTCCGCGAACACGAGCCTAAAGGAGAATTTGTCATCGTGCTGGCCGGCAAGCCCAAAGAGCGCAACGGCCGCCACCACGAGGAGAATGACGAAGAGTAACACCCCCCTACCATACGGATAAAAAAATGGAACAGAAAGATTTGGTTAAGAAGCCGACAGAAGCTGCCGCCGGCAGCAGATGGCACGAAGAATTAAAAACTTTTCTGCGTGGCCGTTTTAGTCTGGAAGACGACAAGGCTGACCGCGAGGAGGTCGTACAAGTAATTTCAAAAGGTGTTGAATTCCGAGGTGTGAACCTGTGGGTGCTGATTTTTGCCACCCTCACCGCATCGTTGGGTCTGAATGTCAATTCGGCAGCCGTGATTATCGGTGCCATGTTGATTTCGCCCATCATGGGTCCTATCATGGGTGTAGGTTTCTCACTGGGTGTCAATGATTTCGAACTACTGAAGAAGTCGTTGCGCAACCTCTCGCTCATGTTCATCGTGGCCATCACCACCTCGACCCTCTATTTCCTGCTCACCCCCATCTCGTCGGCACAGAGCGAGCTGCTCGCCCGCACGATGCCCACCACCTACGATGTGCTGATTGCCCTCACGGGTGGTTTGGCTGGTATGGTGGCTCTGACCCGTACCGACAGAAACTCGACCGTCATTCCGGGTGTGGCCATCGCAACAGCCCTCATTCCCCCCTTGTGTACGGCAGGTTTCGGTATCGCCACGGGACAGCTGAAATTCTTCCTCGGTGCGTTCTACCTTTTCTTCATCAACTCGGTGTTCATCGCCCTGGCGACCTACATCATCGTGCGATTCCTCAAGTATGAGAAGAAGACCTTTATCGACCCCATTCGTGAGCGCAACGTGAAGCGTCTGATGATGGTCATCACCCTTTTGACCTTCATTCCCAGTGTTATCGTCGGTATTCACATCGTCAAGGTTTCCATCTTCGAGGCCATCACGGACAAGTATGTGGCTCAGGTGTTCAACTTCCCCCACACGCGCGTCATCGAGTGCAACAAGACCTTCAACAGCGGCAAGACCCCCTCACAGATTGAGCTGGTGCTCATCGGCGAATCGCTCAGCGAGGAGACCATCGAGAACACTCGCGCACAGATGGAGGGCTTCGGTCTGCGCAACACCGAGCTGATTATCCGTCAGGCCAGCACCGCCGACAAGATTGATTTCAAGTCGTTGCAGGACAGCTACGTGGAGCTGATTGACGAGAAGAACAACAAAATCAAGGAGATGACTTCGCTCTTGAAGCGTTACAAGGTCACCAATGTGGAGGTGAACGACATCTCACGCGAGGTGGGTGCCATCACCAACAACATCAAGTCCATTTCGCTGATGAAGGGTATCACCTTCGATGTGAAGGGTAACCCCGGCGACACGACTCTGGTCTGTGTGGTGATGCCCGTCAAAGGTTCTGCCAACAGCGAAATCGACCGCGAGACCCTCATCCGCTGGTTGAGAGCACGCACCAAGGTGGACAATGTGAAGCTCTTTGTGGAGGGCAATCCCGAATCGACAAAATAAAGCATCGGCAGTGATTGCCGAAGAGAGAAACTTACATGAGTAAATCTATCACCAAAATAGTCATTTTGAACTGGAACGGCGCAGCCCATCTGCGCCGTTTCCTGCCCGATGTGCTCTCCTCGTCACCCTCCGATGTGGAGGTCATCGTTGCCGACAACGGCTCGACCGACTCCTCCATAGAAGTGTTGCGCCGGGAGTTCCCATCGGTCACCCTCTTGCAGATGGACCGCAACTACGGTTTTGCATCGGGCTACAACCGCGCACTGCAACAAATCGAGGCCGACTACTACATTCTGCTCAACTCCGATGTCGAGACTCCGAAAGGCTGGGTCGAACCTCTCGTCCGCTGTCTGGACGAGAATCCCGATGTGGCAGCCGTCTCGCCCAAGCTCAACGCTCTGGCCGAGCGCGACAAATTCGAGTACGCAGGGGCTTCGGGCGGCTACATGGATTTCTTCGGCTATCCCTTCTGTCGCGGTCGCATTCTCCGCACCACGGAGCACGACCGGGGGCAGTACGATGACGAAAGAGATGTCTTTTGGGTGTCGGGTGCGGCGTTCGCCTGCCGTGCGGAGGTGTTCCATGCACTGGGCGGGTTCGATGATGACTTCTTCGCCCACATGGAGGAGATAGACCTCTGCTGGCGTATGCAGCTGGCGGGCTACCGCATCAGAATCGTACCCCAAAGTCATGTGTGGCATTTGGGTGGCGGCACGCTCACGGTAGACTCCCCATCAAAGATTTTCTTCAACCACCGCAACAATCTAGCCATGCTCTACAAGTGTGCATCATCGTGGCAGAGGGTCGTGGTCACCGTCATACGTCCGCCCCTCGATCTGCTCGCCGCCCTCTCCTACCTCATGCAGGGGCGTGCCGACAACTTCCGCGCCGTGTTCCGCGCCTGGAAAGATTTTATCGCGTGGCACCCCCGACTCTCGCGCCAACGCCGCGAAATCAGAGCCGCACGCAAGACTGACGGACAGCAGCACATCTACAAAGGTTCGTTGCTGTTGCGCTATGTGTTGGGCAAACGCGAATTTGGTGACATGATGTAACACCACTCATACCCCACAAAACACCCCTGCCGAGGATTTCGGCAGGGGTGTTTTTTTGTATTAAGCCAACAAAAAAAGGAGGAGAACCTTTTCGGTTTTCCTCCTTCGTATTTTACAAGAGCGGGCTGAACTTCCGCTTAAATTTGCCAAAATTCGCCCCCTCCCCTTCTCATCGGGAAATTACTCCCAGAGCTTCTCGGGATAGCGACCCTCGGCAATCATGTCGCGGATAGCCTGCATCAGCGCGGGTTTATCCTCCTTGTAGGTGACACCGTGCCACTGTGCTGCGGAACGCAACACGCGGAGCGATACAGTACCGTCATTGATGACCTTATTGACCATGGTGGGGATATAGAACTCAGCCTTGAGGTTATCGCGGTTGGCCTTCTGCCACTCTACGAAATAGTCATACGAGTAGTCGAAGTAGTCGGGAGTGAAACCAAAGAGGTTCATCGACACGGGAGTATCCTCTGCCAACTCCTCATCGGCACCGCCATCGTGGAAGACAATCTTGCCGTTGGGCATACGCTCAATCTGTGTACGCTCGACCATAGAGACCAAATCGCCCTTCTCATCGACACCACACACACCGCGCGATACGGTACCGTTGCTCGACAGGGTCTTGTTCAGGTCGTAAGCGACCATGCAGTAGCGGTTGCGGCTCTCGCCCAGCTCCGACAGGTACTTACCGATGGTGGCATAGGCCTCCATACCGTAGAAGTCGTCGGCATTGATGACTGCAAAAGGCTCTTTCACAACATCACGACCCATCATCACGGCGTGGTTGGTACCCCACGGCTTCTGACGACCTTCGGGAACCGAAAGACCCTCGGGCAACGACTCCAGCTCCTGGAATACGAACTCAACGGCAATCTTGCCGCCATAACGCTCGGCATTGAACACCTCCTGGAACTCCTTGGCGAAAGAGTGACGAATGACAAATACTACCTTACCGAAACCGGCACGAATAGCATCGTAAATCGAGTAATCGAGAATAGCCTCGTTGTTAGGACCGACACCGTCCATCTGCTTCAACGAACCGTAACGCGAACCCATACCGGCTGCGAGAATTAATAAAGTAGGCTTTACCATAATTTTTTTCTGTTTTTTGACGTTTAGAATTCAAACTAACGGCAAATATAGGACAAACACGGGGGATAAACAAGCACAAGGTAGTGAAATAGAACAATAATCACTACTTTCAGTGAACAAAGCCGACAAGTGACGATTTTTTACGGTCGTAAGACAAAAAAACACTATCTTTGCAAGTGGTGAATTTTGCACCTATATTAAAATTGGGACACGCCCTCGCGGCACGTCCCCACAAATCAAAGCACGACCATTATGGGATGGAAAGAAAATATTTCTAACGGCTGGCAAAACCTTTTCCGCAAACGCCGTTTCAACATGACCAACGCCACCGACGATACCGAGGAGTGGCACATTCACATCTCGCCCGCCAGCATCTTCGCCGGCTTCACGGGATTTCTCCTTTTGCTGTTCATCATCGTTCTCTCACTGGTGGCCTACACTCCCGTCATGGAGTTCCTGCCCGGCTACCGCACCGAGGCCGACCGCGCACGCGACAATCTGGCACACAGCATCATCCGATTGGACTCCATCGAACGCGTGATGAAGGACATGATGACCTACAACGAGAACATCAGTCTGATTATGGAGGGCAAAAGTCCCGTGGCACGCACCCTCGAATCGTCGGACAACGAGCGCAAGAGCAAGGTGGCAGTACTCCCCTCACCCGAAGATTCGTTGTTGCGCAGTCAGATGGAGGGTGACGGCATCTATTCGCTCTCCTCGCGTCCCAATCCTGCCGACAAGCTCCGCAAGTCGCTGGAGCTGCTGCCGCCCGTGGAGGGTATCATCACCGACCGTTTCGACATCAAGGCAGGCCGCTTCTCGATGAAGATGGCCACCACCGAGGCCGACCGCGTGACCGCCATAGCGCAGGGTACGGTCATTCTCAGCCTGTGGAGTCCCCAAACCGGACACATCATCGAGATACAACACTCCAACAACACCCTGTCGGTCTACAAAAACCTCTCGCAATCGCTTGTCGAGAAGGGACAGCTGCTCAAAGCCGGCGACCTGATAGGATACAGTGCCGATCATAAGGATGCGGAGCACAAACAACTCTTCGAATTTGAACTCTGGAACAACGGCAAACCTGTTGACCCGGAGGCGTATATCATCTTCTAAATGAAACAACAACTTGCAGTACTGGGTTCAACCGGGTCCATCGGCGTACAGACACTCGACATTGTACGCGAAAATCCCGATTTATTCGAAATAACGACGCTCACCGCCCATCGCAATTGGGAACAGCTGGCCGCGCAGGCTCGCGAATTTAATGTCGATACGGTCGTCATCGCCGACAAGAATTATTACACCGCCCTTTCCGAAGCGCTCTCCGACACCGACACCAAGGTCTATGCCGGCGAGGAGGCTGTGGCTCAGGTGGCCGAGGCGGGAAATATAGATGTGGTCATCAATGCCCTGGTAGGTTATGCAGGTCTTGCACCCACGGTAGCCACCATTCGCAAGGGTAAGAAGCTCGCCCTGGCCAACAAGGAGTCACTCGTCGTAGGTGGCGAGGTGGTCATGCGTATGGCCGAGGAGTACAAAGCCCCCATTCTGCCCATTGACTCGGAGCACTCCGCCATCTTCCAGTGTCTGGTAGGTGAGCAGTCGCCCGTGCGCCGTCTGATTATCACATGCAGTGGCGGTTCGTTCCGCGACCTGAAGCGCGAGGAGCTGGCAAATGTCACCGTGGAGCAGGCACTCAAGCACCCCCAGTGGCACATGGGTGCGAAAATCACCATCGACTCCTCGACCCTCGTCAATAAGGGTTTCGAGGTCATCGAGGCACACTGGCTCTTCGGCACACCTGCCGACAAGATTTCGGTAGTCATTCACCCTCAGTCGATTATCCACTCCATGGTGGAGTTCGAGGACGGTGCCATCAAGGCGCAGCTCGGCACTCCCGATATGCGTATGCCCATCAGCTACGCGCTGATGTTCCCCCACCGTGCCGTGCGCGAGAGTGAGCGTTTCGACTTCTTCCGGCACCCCCAGCTCACCTTCTCGGAGGTAGACAAGCTCAAATACCCGGCACTCGACATCGCCTACGACTGTCTCAGAAAGGGCGGTACGGCTGCCTGCACCATGAACGGCTCGAACGAGGTGGCTGTGGCTGCCTTCCTCAACCGCAAGTGCAGTTGGTTGGACATTGTCAAGACCATCGAATATGCACTCGACAAGGCCGACTTCACCCTCAACCCGTCACTCGACGATTTGAAAGCCGCCAACGAGGAGTCTCGCCGACTGGCTCGTGAATTTTTAGCACTGTAACACCCCAATGTAAGAAATGGAAATTATCATCAAAATACTTCAATTTTTCCTCAGTTTTACCATTCTTGTAGGTATCCACGAGTTCGGACACTTCATCGTGGCACGCCTTTTCGGCATACGTGTCGATAAGTTCTACATCTTCTTCGACCCGTGGTTCTCGCTCTTTAAGTTCAAGAAGGGCGACACCGAATACGGTATCGGCTGGCTGCCCATGGGTGGCTACTGCAAAATCGCAGGCATGGTCGACGAGTCGATGGACACCGAACAGCTCAAGCAGGAACCCCAGTCGTGGGAGTATCGTTCGAAACCCGCATGGCAGCGTTTTCTGGTGCTGATTGCCGGCGTGGTGATGAATGTCATTCTGGCGATGGGCATCTACACGGGCATCTGCTACACGTGGGGCGAGACTTACTGCTCGAACGACCAGGTGAAGTGGGGCTACACCTTCAACGAGTCGGCACACCGTCTCGGTTTTGAGGACGGCGACCGCTTCGTGAGCATCGACGGCGAGCGTCCCGATGACATCATGGAGATTGTCAATGCGCTGGTCATCACCGAGAAGGGTCGCGAGGTCGTCGTTCTTCGCAAGGGCGAGAATGTCCCCCTCCACCTCTCACTCGAGGAGCTGATTGCCATGCGTCAGGAGCGCGGCTACGAGAACTTCATGATGGTGCGCATGCCCCTCATCGTGGACAGCACCACTCTTGCAACGGCCAACGCCCTGCAACGCGGTGACCAAATCATGGGTGTCGATTCGCTGAAAGATTGCGACCTGTCCGCCTTCATCGACTATGTGAAACAGCACAAAGGCACAGAGATAGCCCTCGATGTGAAGCGCGCCGATGAGAGCCGCGAGCAGCTCGTCCTCCCCGTCAATGAGGAGGGTCGTCTGGGTGTAATCTTCAGCAACCCCTTCACCTTCAGTGTCAAGGAGTACACCTTCTGGGAGTCGATTCCGGCAGGTATCCGCAAAACGGGCAACGTGCTGTCGTCCTACTGGGACCAGCTGAAGCTCATCGTACAGCCCAAGACCGAACTCTACAAGGAAGTGGGCGGCTTCATCGCCATCGCCAACATCTTCCCCAAAACATGGGATTGGCACGTGTTCTGGTCAATGACAGCCTTCCTGTCGATTATTCTTGCCGTGATGAACCTCCTGCCCATTCCCGGACTCGACGGCGGTCACGCCCTCTTTACGCTGTGGGAGATGATTACGGGACGCAAGCCCAGCGACAAGTTCATGGAGTTGGCGCAGTATGTGGGTCTTATCATCATACTCATGCTGTTAGTGCTCGCCAACGGTAACGACATTTACAGATTTATCATTCAATAATTCCCATGATAAGAACGATATACAGTCTGCTGGCAGCGTTGTGTCTGACAGGTGTTTCCTGTACGGACAAGGTCGAATACTTCTACTCGACAACGCAACACATCACCCGTGTGGAGGCCAAGGTGGTGGTCGTAGCTCCCGAAAAGCCCGACCCCGAGCAACCCGCTCCCACACCTACACCCCAGCCCACAGCCGGGGAGGGAGAGGCGACACCCGAGGACAGCCCCGCTGTGGTACAAATCAAGGAGGAACTTCTCGCCAAGTCTCCCGCCAAGGCAGGCGACAGCTACACGTTCAACTTCAAGGTCTACAATGCCGGCATACTGCTCTTGCAGTCGGGCGAGGAGACTCTCGAGGGTCGATTTACCAAAGTTCCCGGCTCGGACGAGATGGGCTTTCTCCTCAACGGTGAATACCACATCGCACAGGTAAGCTCATCAGAAGACAAGGACACCCCCGGCACACTCTACACCTTCGACTTCACGGAGGAGTATCAGAAACGCTACCCCGAGGAGAAGATTCTGGAGGCCAAACGATTGGAATACATCGAGTAGCACACACCACTATGGCAAAGGTTAAGAAAGCATATTTCTGTCGCAACTGCGGATTCGAAGCCCCCAAATGGCTGGGCAAGTGTCCCTCGTGCGGTGAGTGGAACTCCTTCACCGAGGAAATCATCGCCAAGGAGACCCCCTCCTCGACATCGGTGGCTCTGGCAGGCATGATGCCTGCGGTGAAGCCCCAAAGGATTTCGGAGATTCACGAGGAGAACCGCAAACGTATAGATTTGGGCAACAGCGAGGTCAATCGCGTGTTGGGTGGAGGTATGGTCCCCGGCTCGCTCATTCTGCTGGGCGGTGAGCCGGGCATCGGCAAATCGACCCTTTCGTTGCAGATTGCGCTGGCCAACAATTCGCTCAAGACGCTCTATGTGTCGGGCGAGGAGTCGGCAGAGCAAATCAAGATGCGTGCCGCACGTATCGGCATCGGCAACGAGGAGTGTCTGATTTACCCCGAAACCCTCCTCGAAAACATCGTCAAGCAGATTGCCGAGCAGAAGCCCGATGTGGTCATCATCGACTCGATACAGACCATCTTCACCGAGATGATAGAGTCGGCGGCAGGCAGTGTGTCACAAATCAGAGAGTGTGCCGCCACCCTGCTCAAGTACGCCAAAACCACAGGTACTTCCATCATCATCATTGGTCACATCACCAAGGACGGCACCATTGCCGGCCCGAAGATTTTAGAACATATTGTCGATGTCGTCCTGCAATTCGAGGGCGACAGCAACAACATCTACCGCATCTTGCGCGGTATCAAGAACCGTTTTGGTGCCACGTTCGAGATTGGTGTCTTCGAGATGCTAAACAACGGACTGCGCAGCGTGGATAACCCCTCGGAAATCCTGCTCACCCACTACGAGGAGCCGTTGAGCGGTATCGCCGTGGGAGCGGCTGCCGATGGTGTGCGCCCCTACCTTATCGAGGTGCAGGCGCTGGTCGGAGGTGCGGCCTACGGAACACCCCAGCGCACTGCCACGGGATTTGACACGCGCCGTATGAATATGCTGTTGGCCGTGTTGGAGAAGCGTGTGGGCATGAAGATGTTTCAGAAGGACGTCTTCCTCAACTTCGCAGGCGGATTCAAGGTGGCCGACCCCGGATTGGATTTGGCGGTGGTGGCTGCGGTCATCTCCTCGTACTACGACCGTCCCATTCTCGACGGAGTGTGCTGTGCCGGAGAGATTGGACTCTCGGGAGAGATACGCCCTGCACCACGCACCGAACAGCGCATCAGCGAGGCGGCACGTTTGGGCTTCAAGCGCATCATCGTGTCGGGCTACCTGCCCAAGGAGATGAAGAAGCCCCGCGGTATAGAGCTTATCACCATCAACAGCATCGACCAGTTGCCCAAGGCTCTCTTTATGGAGTAGCCCTCGCACCCGATACATCACAAAAAAAGCGTTGCCCCACACGGAAGCAACGCTTTTTCTTTATCTGTACCCTACCCTTTTCGGGAGGTCGTTTAAAACTCGGTATCCAGACGCCACGACAACTCGTCATAGACCAGTGTCGAGGATTTAAGACGCTCGGAGGAGCTTACAAGGTCGATAATCGCCTGTCGGTTCTCCTCGCTTTTCAGACCGATGTTGGAGAGCAGAGCCACGGCACCCACCTCCACAAGGTGAGCCGACACGGCCGGTGTAATCTCACCCTCCGCGGCAGGTGTCGAAGTCGTTTCGGCTGCCTGCGCATCGAAACGCACAACTGCCGACCAGCACTTCTCGATCCACTCCTTGCGCGGTTCCATCACTCTGGCACCTGCCATCATCACGGCATAGACCCACAGTGGGTGACTGCCCGCCACCCACTCATCAAACAACTCGTTGAGCGCAGGGGTATGGCGCAGAAGCGCGAAGGCAATCTCCTCGGCAGCTTCGGAATTGATAATCGCACCGCCCCACAAATCGAACTCCTCACGAGTGATTTTGTCGGGCTCGGCCAGATGGAAAGCCGCCAGACGCAACTCTCTGACCTGCTGGCAGAGGAGGAACTTGGCAAATTCGTGGTCCTTCTCCTCGCCACGAGCAATGGCACGCACCGTGGGCAGGCTCACACCGTAGTTGAGTCCGTAGGGCGCACCGTAGAAACGCATATCGTCCGCCACGGCACCATTGCGCTCGCGACGCATGGCTGCCATGAGGGACACCATTTTCGAAGTGAAATCCGCCATCGCTACTTACCGTTGCCTACACGCACAACATTCACGTTGCGACCGTATTCGAAAATGGGAAGCGACTTGCCGAAGAACTCCTTGCCACCGCTCAACACACGGCAAACAGAGGGAGCTGCCACACGGCAGGTGATAACATTGCGCTCCTTGGGGTCGGCCTCCGAAGCGATGCGACCCACGGGCGAAGGCTCAATCTGGAGAACAACCATATCACCCGACAAATCGTTTTCGGGCAGGAGACCTGCCGATGCCGAGAAACGTGCCACGACATACTGTTTCTTGTCCGTCTCGGGGCATACCTCATAGCGCGATGTGGCGGTAGTCACCACTCGCTTACCGAGGAACAACTCCAAATAAGCCTGCTCCTGACGGGCAATCTCATCGAGTGCCGATTTCAGACCCTCGCCAAAGACATTCTCACCGGCTTCACCCGTAATCAGTTCCATACGGTGGTGACGCAGGGCGTAGATGGTGGTGGCAGCATCGCGTGCCGCATCCTCCAGCGCGAGGACACTCATCGACTGTTTGTCGATTTGCATGTGGGGGAAATCATCGCCACACACTGCATGGCGTGTCACATCGACATTTGCCGCCTTGGGGGCTTCCGAAGCATAGTAGCTCTTACCGTCGGCCAGCGCCACCGAAGCATTGACAATCTCCGAAGTGAGTTTGTCAGTCAGCGGAGCACGCACACCGAGGAACTTCTGTGCATAACGAGCATAGGGGCCTGCCACGATTTTCTCGGTTCGTGTGGTGATGTCCACCGCCAACACGGTTTGGGGGTTCGAAACCACCACGGCACCCGACTCATTCATAGCACACAGAGGTGCGATATAAGGATTCTGAGCAGTAGCCGACACTCCCGATACCAGAAGTGCAAGGGCAAGAAGTTTGAATTTCATATTCGTAAGTTTTTGTTTATACTAAAACTGTCGGCCTGTTTGCGGACACCCCGCGGGGCAGGCCTCTTGCAAAAATAAATCCTAAAAATCAAATATTCAAATCCGTGACTACGGTTTTTTGCCGTTGAAACCGAAAAATCATTCGAATTTGAGGTAAAAATCACGCGTCAGCGACTTATACGCTTCGGTGTAACACTCGTGTTCGCCCGTGCCGATGATGAGCTCCTCCTGCACGAAATCCGCACTTGGGGTCGTTGCTCCGAGGAGTTGAAACTCCAGCAGAACACGTTTCGCTCCGCGGCGGGGTGTGGTTTTCACCTCCGTGCGGCGCACCGGATTAAATCGCGTGAGGGCTGTCTTCACGAACTTATGCCCCTCATTGACGGGCAACACCACCGCAAAATGCCCTTCGGGGGACAACAGACGCGCAGCCGCCCCGCACAGTTCCTCGAAGGAGAGCGAATCGGTATGGCGCGCCGTGGTGCGCTCCTTTTGGGGGCATTTCAGCGAGTCGAGAAAATAGGGAGGATTTGAGACGATGAGGTCAAAGCGCGTATCGGGAGCATACTCCTGCACCGCGGTCTGCACCATCTCCAGACGGTCGCCCCACGGCGAAGCATCGGCATTACGGCGCGCTTCCCCCACCGACTCGATGTCGATGCCCGTAATCCGAGCCTGCGGAGCGCGCTGTGCCAGCATGATGGCAATGACACCCGTACCCGTGCCGATGTCGAGGATACGCTTTGCGGAGGAATCCACATGACACCACGCCCCCAACAGCACGCCATCGGTGCCCACCTTCATGGCACTCTCGTCCTGTGTTATCGTGAATTGTTTGAAACTGAACTGACTCATACTATGCCTTCAAATAGCCGTCGATGCCGGCACCGAACAATGAATAATCGAATCGCACGGGGTCTTCGGGGTCGGCCTCACGCAGTGCGGCGGTAATCTCCTCGACCGCCTTCCAGTCGTCCTGACGGCGGGTAAGCAGTCCCAGTGCGCGCCCCATGTTTCCGGCATGGACATCGAGGGGCAGGCGCAATGCCGACATGGGTATCGACAGCCACTCGCCGAAATCGACTCCGCGGCTGTCGCGGCGCACCATCCAGCGCAGGTACATACACAGTCGTTTGCACGCCGAGCCCTTTGCCACCGAGGAGAGATGTTTCTCGCAGTGGGGGTCGTGTGGCACGGAGAAAAACTCCTCGCGAAAATCGGCAAAGGTCTTCTCCAAACTCTTCGTTGCGGCATAGCGTTGCTCGAAGAAAGCACCTATACCTCCATATCTATTCTCCAAATGGCGGAGCGACAAGACAAAATCACGGAAGTCCGCACCATTGAATGTGCGGTGAACAAAGGTCGAGAGTTGCGCCAGCTCGTGCTCCGAAGCATTGCGCACGAAGTCGGCAGGAGCATCGTCCATGAAATGCATCATGCGGTGACCGTTTTTGACAATCGCCTTGCGGTTGCCCCACGCTATCGTGGCAGCAAAGAAGCCGGCAATCTCGCGGTCCTTGCGGTCGGAGAAGCGGTGCGGCACCGAGATGGGGTCATCATCGATGAACTCCACACGGTTATATTTGTCGTGCAGGTGCTCCAGCAAGTCGCGCAGCTGTTCGTCCATCATCGTCTAAAGAATTAATCCGTCCGACATCACAATCTCACGGTCTGCCATGCCTGCCAGCCCCTCATCGTGGGTCACGATGACGGTGGTCTGTCCCAGCTTCTCGCGCAACTCGAAGAACAGGCGGTGTATCTCCTCCTTGTTGCGGGTATCGAGATTGCCCGACGGCTCGTCGGCCAGCAGGACCTTGGGCGAATTAATCAGCGCACGGGCAATCGCCACACGCTGCTGCTCGCCACCCGACAGCTGTTTGGGTTTATGGTCACGGCGATGCATGAGGTTCATCATCGACAGCAGTTCGTTGGCACGCTGCTCCACCTCCGCACGCGGACGGCGACCGATGAGTCCCGGAATGCAGACATTCTCGAATGCCGTAAACTCGGGCAACAGGTGGTGGAACTGAAAGACAAAACCTATCTGTTCGTTGCGGAACTGCGACAGAGACTTGTCCCCCAATTTGAGGGGATTACGGCCGTCGATGGTCAGAAGGCCCCTGTCGGGACGCGAGAGGGTGCCCATGATTTGCAGCAGCGTGGTCTTGCCTGCACCACTCGCTCCCACAATTGCCACCACCTCGCCACGCTCGACTTGCAGCGATACGCCTTTCAGCACCTCCAGCTCGCCGAAGGATTTGTGTATGTCTTGCAGTTGAATCATCGGTTGAAAATATTAAAGAGTCGGACGCTCTCCACCGCCTCCCTCACATCGTGGACACGGAGAATGACGGCACCCTGACGCAGGCACTCCCAATCGAGTGCCACGGTGCCCGCCAATGCCTCCTCGGGTGAGGTGCCGAGCGCCTTGTAAATCATGGATTTGCGAGAAAGTCCCGCCAGCACGGGGTAGCCCAGTTCCACCAATCGGTGGAGTCCTTTCAGCAGGACATAGTTCTGTTCCAGCGTCTTGGCGAAACCGAAACCGGGGTCGAGAATGATATTCTCACGGCGGATACCTGCTTCCAGCAGGGTCGCCACACGGTGACGGAAATAATCGACCACCTCCGAAGTAATGTCGCGTTCGTAGCCCGTGAGCGACTGCATGGTCTTGGGGTCGCCCTTCATGTGCATGGCGATGTAGGGCAAATCGAGGCGTGCCACAGTGGGAATCATCTCTGCATCGAGTTCGCCTGCCGAGATGTCATTGACGATGACCTTGCCGAAGCGTGCCACCACACCCTCAACCACCGATGCACGGAACGTGTCTACGGAAATCTTCATGTCGGGCGACAGGCGGCACACCACCTCCACACCCTCCGTCACACGGCGCAGCTCCTCCTCCGGCGAGACATCGTCGGCACCCGGACGCGAAGAGTATCCGCCGATGTCGATAATGGCGGCACCGTCGCTCACTGCCTGTCGCACACGCGACTCGATGTCACTCTCCCCCTCGACACGGCTCTTGGAGTAGAACGAGTCGGGCGTGACATTCATAATGGCCATCACACAGGGTGACGACAAATCGGGAAGAAGATTATTTGCGCACATTTTTAAAACGGTAATCGAGTTCCTTGACCGTAGGTTCAAGATCTGTTTCGAAGATATTGACAATGGTGATGTCGGCTTTTGCGGTCAGTTCGTCATCACTCATCTGGGCGGCGATACGGCGTCTCACGCTCTCCTCGTCGCACTTGTCACGACGGCACGTGCGCGACACACGCAGGTCGAGCGGAGCGACAACAGCCACCGTCACATCGACCATCGTGTTCATGCCCGACTCGAAGAGAATGGCGCACTCCAGCACCACATAATCGCCACTCTGCTCCTCCGCCCAGCGTTCGAAATCACGCTTCACGGCAGGATGCACCAGAGCATTGAGTGCCTGCAAGGACTCCTCATCGGTAAAGACCTTGTCCGCCAGATATTTGCGGTTCAGTCCTTCGGCGGTGTAGCTCTCCTCACCGAAGCGCGAAATGATGGCTGCGCGCAACGTGGCGTCCTCGTTCATCAGGCGTTTTGCCTCCTTGTCGGAGTCATAGACCGCCACATCGTTATCAGCAAAAAGACGGCACACGGTGCTCTTACCGCTACCGATACCGCCTGTAATTCCAACCTTTAACATTGCTATTTCTTTACGGGTATGTCAATTTCGGGAATGGCGTCCACCGAGATAATCTTGATGTCGCTCAAATGCACGGCAATGGCACTCTGCAACGATTTGGGGTTGATTTTGATTTTACCCTCGTGTCCCTCCTCGTCACACACCTCATAGACCAAATCCTTGAGTTCGACCTTGAGTTTCTTGTTCATGTAGGCTCCGTATCGGAACAGATTGGTACCCACACCCTCGACCACACAAGTCACCTCGATGGGTACACCATCGACCTCAACCGTCACATTCTGACGTGTGGAATAGGTATAGCTCAATTTGGCGATATACCACAAAATGAAAGCGGCAAACAAAAATGCCAGAAACAGGGGCGACACATAGTGACGCAACCAGCCCATAAGTTTATTCATAAATCACAAAGCATATAAACACATGCAAAGTTAAAAAAATAAAACAGACCGCACCAATTTGATGCGGTCTGTTTTTATATATAAGGTATTAAACCTTGATTTGCGATGTTGTTACATCACTCGAAGTCGCTTATTTGCGCTGGCCACGAGTCATCAAATCATAAGCCACGGGAGTAGCGATGAAGATGGTAGCGGCAGTACCTACAACGACACCAATCGTCAAACCGAAGACGAAACCACGGATGGTCTCACCACCGAAGAAGAAGATGGCCAACAGGGTTACCAGAGTGGTAGCCGAAGTGTTGATGGTACGCGACAAAGTCGAGTTGATAGCGTTGTTCACGTTATCCTTCAAGCTGCGCTTGGGATAGAGACCCAAGAACTCGCGGATACGGTCAAAGACAACCACGGTATCGTTGATGGCATAACCGATGATGGTCAGAATAGCCGCGATGAAGGCCTGGTTCACCTCAAGGTTGAAAGGCATGATACCGTAGAGGAGCGAGAACAGACCGATGATGAAGGTAGCATTCACTGCCAGTGCAAGGGTTGCACCGGTAGCCCACTGCCAACGCTTGAATCGGAAGGTGATGTACAAACCGATGGCAATCAGCGAGAACAATACCGAGTAAACAGCGTTCCAAGTCATGTCATTTGCAATCGAAGGACCGATCTTGTCGGCGGTCTGGATACCGTACTCGATTTCCTGTGTGCTGCGGAACTGCTCGAATGTAAGGTCGCTCTTGAACAACGACTTCAGAGCGTCGTAGATAATCTTCTCGACCTCCTCGGTAGCCTCGTTCGAAGTATCATCGTAACGATACTGGGTGACGATACGCATCTGGTCCTCGTTACCGAACTGCTTTACCTCGAAGCTGGCCATGGCAGCATCGGCGATACGCGACTTGGCCTCAGCGTTCAAGTTCTGACGAACCTGCTCTGCCGATACCACGTTATCGAAACGTACTACGTATGCACGACCACCGGTGAACTCTGTACCGAGGTTCAGACCACGGGTCAGGAACGAGATGCAAGAGATGGCGATGAGCACGCTGGCAACAATGTAACCAATCTTGCGGATGTTGATGAAATCAATGTGAGTGTTATTGAGGAAGTTCTCCGACCAAGTGCGCGAGAAGGAGATGTGACCCCACTTACCGACAACCCACTCGATCAACAGACGGGTAACGAATACCGAGCAGAAGAACGAAGTGATGATACCGATAATCAAAGTGGTGGCAAAACCCTGAACGGGACCTGTACCGAAGACGAACAGAACGATACCGGTGATGATGGTGGTGAGGTTACCGTCGATGATGGCCGAGTAAGCCTTCGAGAAACCTTCGTTGATGGCCTGAATCAGACCCTTACCGCCACGCAACTCCTCCTTGATACGCTCGTAGATGATGACGTTGGCATCAACGGCCATACCCATGGTCAGAACGATACCGGCGATACCGGGCAGTGTCAGAACGGCACCGAACGATACCAGAACACCCATCAGCAGGAATACGTTGGTCAGCAACGAGATATCGGACAACCAACCTGCCGACTTATAGAACAAGCCCATGTAGAGCAGTACCATGATGAAGGCGATGAGGAACGAGAGCATACCTGCGTTGATAGACTCCTGACCCAGCGAAGGACCTACGACAGTATCCTGGATAATCTTTGCGGGAGCGGGAACCTTACCCGACGAGAGGACGTTAGCCAAGTCCTTTGCCTCCTGAATGGTGAAGTTACCGGTAATTGACGAGATACCCTTGTCAATCTTGGTTCTTACAACGGGAGCCGAATATACATAACCGTCGAGAACGATGGCAACACACTTGTTGATGTTCTCACCGGTGAGGTTGGCCCACTTGACCTGACCCTCATGGTTCATAACCATCTCAACCTCGGCAGAAGCACCGTTCTGCTCGTAACGCTCACGAGCCTCGGTAACTACCGAACCGTCGAGGGGAGCCTTGCCGTCGGGAGTCTGTACGCGAATGGCATACAATGCGAAACGACCGTCGATGCTGTCCTCACCCTTAACGCCCCACTTGAACTCGATGTCCGAGGGGAAGAGGTCGCGAACCTCGGGGATTGCCAGATATGCATTTACGGCAGCGATGTCAGCCTTGTAAGCGGCACCAATCGAAGCACCACCTGCGAAAGTGGGATCGAGAACGGCGAAGAGAGGATGAGTCTCCTTGCTGTAACGGCGAACCTGCTGCTCCTGAGCATCGTTCTTGTCACCAATCTCGGCGATAAGACCCTCGCCCTGCTTCTCCGACTCCTCAGCCTTTACCTCCTCGGTCGAAGCAACTGCGACCTGCTCCTTGAGGATGTACTGATCGGCAGCACCCAACGAAGGCATGATTTCGTTTGCGTCGTATGTAGTCCAGAACTCCAGAGAAGCGGTACCCTGCAAGAGGTCACGTACACGCTGGGGCTCCTTGACACCCGGCAACTCTACCAGAATACGGTGCGAGTTGGGCAGACGCATGATGTTGGGCTGTGCCACACCGAAGTGGTCGATACGGCTACGCAATACGTTGAACGAAGCAGCGATGGCAGCATCGGTCTCGTGCTTGAGGACCTTCTCGATATCGGAATTCGAGCTCTCGAGAGTGATGTCCTTGCGGTCGGGATTAGCGAACAGGGGAGCCAACTTGCCGCCATTGGTCTGACGCTCGTAAGCCTTCACAAAATCGCCAATGTAATCCTTCGAAGAACCGTTCTTCATGGCCTCGTTAGCCTCGGCAATCGCCTCGACGAATGCAGGCTCGTTCTGGCTGTCGCCGGCCAAAGCCTTCACCACGTCTTCAACCTGAACCTCGAGCATGACGTTCATACCACCCTTCAGGTCAAGACCCAGGTTCAACTCTCTCTCCTTACAAACCTTGTAAGTGAAATTGGTGAAACCCAAGTCGTAGACAGGCAGATTACGGACAGAGTCCAAAAAGTGCTGCTCGGCACCGGGCTGTTCCTTGACGGGGAACTGCGCCGCATACTCGGCCGCTTTCTTCTCTACGCTTCGCGTCTTGAACGTGAAGGAGAGCTGATAAACGCAGGCGATGAGAAGAAACACCGCCACGAGTTTAATAAAACCTTTACTTTGCATTTGAATTAATGAATTTGTTATTATTCTGTTTTCTTAATCTCTTCTGTTATATCAGTTAAAATAGTACGCAAAGATAAAAAAAAAGAATTAAAAATCAATATTTAAGGTTTAAGATTTACGTTTGTAAGCCCGTTTTGACAAATATCTTTCGAGTAGAGATTCGTTTTTTGCGAAACAAATCGTCTCGTCTTTGTTTTCCACGGCTGTAATCCGTTATCATTCAGCGCAGTATACTCACAGAGCAACAAATGCGTATTTTTTCGCCACCGCGCAAAAAATTGACATACAGATACATAAAAAAAAAGATTCATTCCGCGAAGCATTCACTTCACGGAATGAATCTACTGTGGGGACTCACTCCCCTTTATCGGATTCTGAAATTACTTTACTTCCTCAAAATCAACAATATATATCTATCAGCGACTTGCGTGAACGTGTTGCAAATATAACGCAAACTCGAAAATAAGCATCCATAAGCAACCACGTTCTCAACTTGTGCAAAAATACAAAAATAAGATAGAAATCAAAGAATACAACTCGCAACAAATTACATTATTATTATTTATTTTTTAACCAATCAGCAATACGTTTTCCTATAGTTGCAGATTTATTGAAAGAATTTTTTCGTAAATAAGCATCAAAGTCTGCCCAAAATGGCAGATTATAATTTCCATATTTATCTATCTTAATTTCTTTTTCTAGAAATGTATCTATCAAATTGTCCAATCCTCTCTTTCTTATAAGATTATTGTATAAAAACAAAGTATTGATTGAGATGGCCATAATAGGTCTACATGCTATATCGTTCAACTCTAAATCAGGAAATATTTTCACAACATCAACAAAACTTTTATTAAGAATAGACAAAAAGCCTGGTTGAAAAAAACGTATATCCTCTAATACCAATATAGGATAATAAGCAACGTCATCAGGTATTTCTGTATCCCATTGAAAAGCATCAGCCTCAATTGCATTTATATGCTTTGTAAGTTGTCCAATACCTATAGGCTCTGGCTGTTTATTAAATTCTTGTCTATTAGGATCTATATTATGAGTTTTAAGGACAAGCTTATTTAAAATATTTTCCATCATTTCATTGTAGTCACCATTATCGCGTATAGCTCCATTCATTTTTATAGACTTGCATTCCATAATCAGCAAATTACTATTTTTCCGCACATAAAAGTCTGGTTCATCTTTATCTTCCTTTGTATTATAAAGATTTCGAACTGGGAATGTGTATATCTTTTCAGGAATACATTGTTCCAATGTATTCCTGAAAAGTATTTTTTCTATAAAATCTTTATTAAAATCAAAAAATCCAATGCCTTTATTTTTACCACTTATTAAAGGTGAAAAGTCAAAAAACAAACTATTAAAAAGACGTTCACAAAGCAATTGTGTATTTATAATTACATAACCAGAACCATTTTCTAATTTTACAAATGGCTTAGAACGGAATATGCGATAGTCAACATTATTATCTCGTTGATATGCATTCCCGCTTTCATCATAAGGAATAAATTCATTTTCATTAATAGATAGTTTCTCTATTAAAATAGGTGAGAAATATCCTGTTTTATCCCTTTTACTTATTTGTTCTGTATTTATTATAGGTACACCTTTAAGATTGTTTAGACGATAATACTCAGTTTCGTGTGCTAAATATAAAATTGTAGAAAAATACTCTTTCCAAGACGATATTCCCCATTGAGACAGAAGAACTTCTGATGCCTTTGATAATACTTGATTTCTGGGAATATAATCTATTAATGTTATAAAATAGTAAATTTGTGCTTGTAAGACTGCTTGAAAATCATAATTATTACAATCATTAGTTAGGAATGAATTCAAAAATATACTTTCCTCAACAAATTGTAATCCTTTGTCTTTTTCTGTGGAACGAGTATATTTGAATATTTTCTCATTCAAAGCCAAAATGACTTTAAATAAAGTCAATTCTTCGTCCTCTGGTGCTATCGTTGCTTGAAATTCGTCCATTTTTATAGCAAAAATATTACGCCAAAGCTCCAAGCTTGTCCTAAAAGTACAAAGAACAACCTGATCACCAGGAGTCAAACCTATCCGTTTAAAATAGGATAAACATTGTTTGTTCAAAATATCTTCATGCTTTTGACTATAACAAGAAAATAAAGTATATTTACTATTAGGAAAAAGCATATTGCCATATTGCAAACTGAGAAGAGTTGCCATTCTCACAAGTCTATCTCTACTAAATGTTTTCAATACACTAGGTATATCTAAAGGCTCTTCGTCAAGAAAGAAGTCTGAAAACTCTATAACACGTTTAATTCCTATTTTATTCATATTAAAATTTCAATCAAAAATTAAATTGATATAAGACATCACTATCATTTACAACATATAACATTATGGTTTCATGCAAAGAGATTTTCTTAATTACAAAAATATGATTTTTATCTTTTTAAATAGATTATAAACACATAATAATCAAATCAATGGGGCAATTTTAACAGAATATCCGGTTTTATCCTTACCTTTGTATATAGAACTTGGGTGAATGTTCCCAAACAACAATAAGAAAACGATGCAGATACATAACAATACATTGATAGCAGAATGCTCTTCTTACGATTTCAAAGAAATGGTG